>CAVPYM010000007.1:0-721679 GCA_963709935.1 uncultured Actinomycetes bacterium
GCGGGTCGACACCTCCTTCCAGCGCCTGTCCGACCAGACCGACCCGCCGAATACGCGCACCCTGCTCGCGACCGGCGGGAGTGAATCGACGTCGTTCTTCGGCTGCTGGCTGGACTTCAACAACACCGTCCCGCGTTACCCCTGGCATCCGGGCGGCCCGGACGGGCCCTACAGCTCGGGGTTGCAGAGCATCGCCACGCTGATCAACGCGCGCCATCAGTGCCTGGTCGCGGAGATCCACTTCAACCCCAGTTCCGCCAACCCGCTGGTGCTCGAAGGCGACTCGCCCGCGAGCAGCGACAAGCTCGCGCAGCGCAACCTGGCGATCGTCTACTCGACGAACCCCGGGAGCGACCCCGCCTCGCGAACGGTCCAGCACCCGTTCGAGCTCAAGCCCCCACTCCAGCCCGCGCCGTTCGCGCTCGCGACCGCCGCTGTGCTCGGGCAGGGGCCCAAGCGGCGTGAGCTCCCGGTCACGGGCTCGGACGAGCTCATGATCGTGTGGGGCGATCTACCACGGGACACCGAGGCGGAGTTCTTCTTCCCGCAGCTGAGCGCCGACGTGCTCGTCGAGCTCGCCGCCCTTCGCGTGGGTCCCGACCGACTCGAGCGGGTCGACGAACACACCGTTCGCTGCCGGGTTGGCGATGTCAGCTACATACCGCTCCCGCCGTTCGCGCCCGCAGGCCTGGCCGGCCTGGTCACGCTGCGGCTGCCAGCCGACCTGCGCTGGGGCCAGGTCTTCCGCGTCGTGCTCCGCCAGGTCAGGCCCAGTCGGCGCGTCGTCGGCGCGTTCGAGCTGATGGTGCGGGTCGCGCACGCCGAGGAGATCGTCGACGACGACGCGAACACGCTCGCCGTCGCGCGCCACGTGGCCGCGGTGCGGCCCTCGGAGGACCGGTGGCAGCCGATCTTCCAGCGCTGGCTCGGCCAGCTCGCCGACCGCGTCCGTGCCCTGGGTGTCGACCCTGATGTCGTCGTACCCTCGCCGCTCGGGACCGACGGGTCGCCGAAGCTCAGGGGGCCGGACCGATGGTGTGTGCGAGCCGGATGGCTGACCGCGCTGCTCGCCGCCGCCGCCGTGGTGATCGCCGCCTTCACGGTCGGAACCGGCGCGGCCTGGGCGGGCCTGGTGGTTGCCGTTGCGCTGCTCGTGGTGGTCCACCTGTGGCAGCGTCGCTGCCGGCCGCGCCTGGAGACCTCGGTCCTGATGATCGGTGGGGGCCTGGCGGTGGGTGCACTCGTCGCAACGACATCGCTCCTCGGCGATGACCTCCGCGTCAAGCTCGTGCTGCTGGCCGCCGTCGTCGTCGTGGTGCTCGGGCTCGTGCTGATCGCCCTTGGCCGAAGAGCGTCGGCGTGACCGCGAGGGGATGCGGGTGTGGCTGGTCGGTGAGGTCGCGCCGGTAGAGGGCGATCGATGTCGCGGCCTGGCGGCGCTTGCGTGGTCGGCCGCGGGGTGCGACGGCAGCCAGACGACGAGCCACCGTCCGGTCTACCGCGTGAGCATGGTCGCCGTCTGCTCGGTGTCCTCCGATCCGCGCCAGTACTCGACCTTGCCGTCGCGAAAGCGCCAGTAGTGGTGCAGGTGCATGGTCGCCTCCTTGCGGTTTCTGCGCGACCGCATGCGGAACTCGTTGAGCACCATCACCTCGGTGTCGTTGGCCGCGAAGCTCAGCTGCGTGAAGTCGAGAACCTCGATCGACTCACCGATCGACTTGAAGTAGTCGGTCACCGCGTCCTTGCCGACGCGCTGTCCGTACCACGGCGCCGTGCGTGACGCGGCGGCAGAGCTCCAGTCGACGTCATCGGTGACGGCGTCGAGGATCGTGGCCACGTCGCCACGCCCGAACGCGTCGTAAATCGTTCTCACGGTCTTCAGGTTGCCTTCTGCGCTCACGCGAGTCGTCCTTCCTTGGTGCGGATGGAAAGGTCGCCGCAGCGTACAGCGCGTACGGCGGGTTGCCGTAAGGCCCATCGCGGCCCCGCGGCCGAAGCCGGTCAGGCGCATGTAGTCGAGCAGCTTGCCGCTATAGCTGACGCGGTTGACGAACATGTCGCCGGGCCGGCCGGGGACGGAGGGGCCGGCGCGTGGTGCGGGTGGGGGTACGCGACATGCCTCGGGCTACCGGGGCCTCGCGCCAACCGGGTGCACCGCGGCGCGCGCGGCACGTGGTGCACAATCCTCATCGATCCCCCTCGTGTGTTCCAGAGCGGCGGGGGCGATCCTCGCTTAACCGGTAACTCGGCCGGCTGCCCAGCAGTGAACATCACCCGCATGACGAGTCGAGGTCAACTCCACGGCAGAGGGTTGACATGTTCACCGTCGGGCACCAGGTTCGGCGCCAACCGTCAGCGGCGACTGGGATCGCTCGCGAAGCCGGTCAGGTCAGTGCGGGCGGCCACCGCGTCGCGGCCGAGGGCCCCGGCCGGTCGCGGCGGTGGCTTGATGCTGGGCGCGGCGAAGCTGGCTAGCAGTGCACAACCAAGAAGAACCCATGCGGCTCTAGGCCGCCGGTGTGGCTGCGGGTCGAGACATGCGCCTGCTGCGCGGCGCCCCTCTGCCAGGTCGTGGAGACGATCCAAGCGTTCGCAGCGCCACCGTCGGGGGGTACGCCGGGTGTGCCGATCGGGGCGCAACCCTGGATCGATCGGTTGAACTGGACGTACTGGCCCTCCCCGTGTCCTTCCAGCACCCGGTGGCGCCGGACTTCGTCGTCGTGGACGGCGCGCCGGCGTTGCTGCACCCCGCGTACAGCGTCTGGCCGCCGGACGCCGGGCGCGTCCCGGTCGCGGCGTGGGGCGACGGCGCGACGGCGTAGCCCATCGCGCGGGCGGCGAGGGTGGACAGGACGAGCATGGTGGCTTTCGACATGGCGCGCCTCCGAGTCGCGATGCTGCGGTGCATAGGACGTCGATCACCGTTACCAGCTCATGGCACACCATCGGACAACCCCGCGACGAGATGGCCGCGGCGTGTCACCGGTCCGCACTCTGCTCCCTGCCGTGTCAGGTGACCAACTCTGGTCACGGGCGAGCGCACATACGTGCTATGGGGGCGTCAAGACTCACCGCCGACGATATTTTGAGGGTGTTCGCACGAGGCGCGCCGGTGAGCGACCGGCGTCCGGCTGGCCGACGCGAAATGCCGCCAGGCCGGGTCAAGGACACGGTGAACACAACGCGGTCCAGGCCGAAAGTCGAAGTGTCCACATCGGCGCTCTATGTGTCGATGTCACCTGAGCAGTCGTTGTCGCGCGGTCCGCTGGCGTGGTTCATCCGCACGGTCAGCGCGTCGAGCACGCGCAGACAGGCATCGAGATCGCCGGCCGTCAGGTTGCCGGGGGTGTCGCGCAGGCCCGCCTGCTCGCGAGCCTTGACGGCCGCGATGGCATCAGCCCCACCGGACGGCGCCGGGCACCCAGATCGAGCGCCGGGCCATCGACCGCCTCGAGGACATCGCCGCGCCCACGCTGATCATCCGCGGGGAACTGGACCACTCCGACATCACCCGGGTTGCGGACGAGGCCGGCCGCCGGATGCCGAACGTCCAGCGTCATGATCTGCCGACGATCGGCCACATGGCCAGCATGGAGGCGCCGGCCACCGTCGCCGACGCCGTGCCCGACCACCTCGCGATGCTGCCGACCGTCACCCGGAGGACCGCGGCGCGATCGAGCCGACGTCCTCCCGGCGGCGGTCCGAGATCGCGTCCTGCGCGCGTCGGCGCGATGTCGCGGTGAAGCCGGTTCGCGGGCCTTACGCTCGCCGCCGGCGGTGGCGATCCTCGTCTGAGTGCACGGGCTCATCCCGCGCACGCACCCCCAAGGAGAGCCAGATCATGCCCGCCGACACCGCCGCGCCGGCCGTTCACGAGAGCAGGTCCCGGTACCTGACGCCCTCGCCGTCACCAGCCCGCGCCATGGGCTGGATCGGCGCCGCGAATCTCCTGAGCGCCCCCGCGCTCCACACTCTTCGCGGCGGTGGGGCGGCGCGGCGCGAGCGTCGCGTGCCCGGACCTGCCACGCACGAGGGCACGATGACCGCCCCGACCGCGCATCGCCGCCTGCCCGCCGCGGTGCTCGCCGGCGTGATCGCGATCGCGCTCGTGGTCGCGGGCTGCGGTGGCGACGAGCGCGCGTCCGGCCCGAGCTGTGCACGTCCCGGCGCCGCGTTCGAGAAGCCGGCGACGCGCCTGACGTTCCGGATGGCCGACGCGACGCCCGCCCAGGTGGCAGAGGGGCGGCGCATCCTCTGCGCGCGCCTCGCCCGCGTGGAGGTCGATCACCGCGTCGCCGCCGCCGCCGCCGGCGGCACGCTCACCGTCGACGTGCCGCGCGCGGCACGACTCAGCGAGCGCGCCGGCAGCGCCGGCCTGTTCGGCGTCGGCAGGCTCGCGATCTACGACTGGGAGGCGAACGTGATCGGGCCCGACGGCGCGCCCGCGCCCGGCGACCCGAGCGTGACCGGCGGCCCGGAGGCGGGCCACAGCAGCGCGCTGTCGCTGTACGACGCGCTGCGGCGCGCGGCGCGGCGTCCGGCCACGGTCGAGGCCGACAACTCCCGCGCCGGCAGCGTCTTCTACGCCGCCGATCCCAACACGCGGCAGGTCTTCCCGCAGTCGACCGCGCCGCTGCAGGGCGCGGCCACGCGCTCCGCCGCGCTCGCCGCGGTGCCGGGCGGCGTCGGCGATCGGGCGCGGGTGTACGAGGTCAAGCCGGACACGGTCATCGTGGACGCGGTGGGGCTCAACACCGGCGCCTCCGCCGGCGCCTGGTACGTGCTGCGCGACGACGTCGCGCTGCGCGGCGCGCAGATCGTCAACCCCGAGCAGCGCCACGACGAGGGTCCCGGCGCGACCGGCGAACCGGTCGTGAGGTTCGAGTTCACGGCCGCTGGTCGCGCGCCGTGGCAAGAGCTGACCCGCGAGCTCGCCGACCGCGGCAGCCGCAGCGCCGGGCAGCGCAGCGATGGCGCCGCCAACCAGCACTTCGCGATCGTCCTCGACGACATGCTGGTGTCGGTGCCCGCGGTCGACTTCCGTATGAACCCCGGGGGCATCGACCCGCGCACCGGCGCGCAGATCTCCGGCGGATTGACGATCGCGGCAGCGCGCCAGCTCGCCGCGCTGCTGGCCGGCGACCCGCTGCCCGCGCCGCTCGTGCTCGCCTCGGCGCGTCCCGTGCCGTAGCCGGGGTCAGCCCCGCCGGCCGCGCTGGCCGCGTCGGGTGCGTCGAAGTCGAGGTGACGCGAGGCGCGCGGCTTCGGTCATGAGCGGAGGGCCGGGGCCATCGCGGGGACACGCACGGCGCGCCGCGGAACGCTCAGCGCGATGGAGGCGAGTGAGGCCGTCCTGTACCTCTGATGGCGTCCGCCCGTTCCTCGCAATTCGATCGATCCTTCGATGGATTTCATAGTAAAAGGTTGGGTTGACGTCGAACGCGCCGTCATCATTCTGCTGACCCTGGGGTGGAGGTCCGGGTCACGATCAAGGCGCTCCCACGCAACCCCCGGGCGGCTCGGCCAGGTTCTCGACGGGGGCCGGGGAGATCGTGACGGGGACCGCGCCCGTCAACGCCGGGCTGGACGCGCTCAAACGCACTGCGCCGGCGTTCGCGGTCCGCGCGTGGCGATCGGTGAGGCTGCGCCGGCGGCACGCGGCTCACGTTGCGCTAGCCATCTGCGACGAGTGGCGGCGGGCATCGGGTGGCTGCCCGGCGGCTCGACGCGGAGTGCGCGTCAGCCCGTCGCCTCATGCAGCAGCGCCGCGGCGTCGAGCACGGTGATGCGGTCGCAGCGACCGAGGGTCGCCAGCGCGGCGACGTAGCCCGGGGCGCACGTCAGCTCGTGCAGCTCGGCGCCGCTGGTGCTCGCCGAGGCCCGGGCGAAGTCGTTGGTGATGCCGACGCCGAGCGCCTTGACGATGCTCTCCTTGCGCGTCCACAGGCGATAGAACGCCTCGGTGCGGTCGCCGGCGGGCAGCGCGGCGAGCTCGGCGGCCTCGTCGCCGGCGAACGCGGACCGCGCCAGCTGGTCGACGTCGATGTCGCGGATCCGCTCGACGTCCACGCCGATCCGGGGCCCGCGTGCCAGGGCCACCACGACGTGGTCGCCGGTGTGCGAGACGCTCACGTCGAGCTCGGCATGGTCGGGCAGCCGCGGCTTGCCGTGCTGCGCCGCGCACCGCCGGCAGCGCCGGTCCACCCGCAGCTGCGCAGGAGCAACGGCCAGGCAGGCCGCCGCCGCCAGGCGCAGCACGGCGGCGCCCGTGAGAAACCGGCGGCGGTCGTCGGTCTGGAAGAACGCGCGCCAGCGCTGCTGCTCCGGCGCCGACAGCAGCGCCTCCAGGTGCGGGCCGCTGTCGGCGATGGTCGCCCACCAGACGTGGCACTCGGAGGGTGCGAGGGGAGGGCACTCGCCCGTGGCGGCGGGCTGTGGCATGGCGCCCCGCCACGGTAGCGCCTGAGCGAGGAGGCGCACATCGGGCCGGCGCAATTTCGGTGCAGCTGCGAGGTCGGTCGGAGATGCTTGGGCCGGCCAACGACGAAGGAGCTGTGATGCTCGATCACACGAAGCAGAAGTGGAAGATCGCTGCCGTGATGGCAGCGACGATCGCCGCGACCTCGGTGAGCGCGGTCGCACTGGCGGGCGGGGGCAGCAGCGACCGGAAGGTGCGGGGCAGCTTCACCTCCGGGGCGGCGTTTGGCGGCCCGGACTGTCCGTCGCCGATCGATCTGTGCGCCAACGCCACGTTCACCGGGAGCCTGCGGGGGCCGGCGACGGCGGTCGCGACGAGCTTCGCGCCGACGGCTGAGCCCGGCGTGGCGATGGGCGTCGCCGACATCGTCATCCACGCTCGGCGCGGCGACCTGCTCTGCCGGGAGAGCTTCGTGCTCAACGTGACCCCCGGCGGCGATTTCGAGGAGGGCTGGATCTGCCGGGTCACCGGCGGCACCGGCCGCTACGCCAATGCGTCCGGGCACCTCGAGGCGTTCGGTGCGGCGACCCGCGGCGGGGACGTCCACGGGCGCTACAGCGGAACGCTGACGTTCCCCTGAGTCCGGTGCCGGGCGCTCGCGCGAACGCACCGGCAGCGTCGGTGCGTCGCGCGGCGCGCCGGCCGAACCCGGGCCGCCCATGTCGATGGGCCGCCCGGGGCTCGGCGGCATCGCTCGCCGCTGTGGCTGGCTCAGCCGGGAAGCAGCGCGAGCAGCTGCGGGAGGATGCCGTAGGCCGTGCCGGTGAGGATGCCGATGACCGAGTCGACGAAACCGCCGAGGAGGGGAAGACCCATGAGACACACATCGCTTTCTTAGGATGCGCGCCGGACCGGTCTCAGCACGAAGCGATAGGAGAAGCAACTACTACGCAGTCGACGAACGCTGAGGCGCCGTCGACGCGTCCCTCACGACCTACCCTGAACGCCCTCCCCGAAACAGCCGTCGCTTCACCGTCATACATTCGTCCAGTGCACGGCGACGCTGGTGCACACTCACAGGTCGGCGCGCCGCGGCTGCGGCCCGAGCGCCCGCCACCGGACCGCGGCGAGCGCCACGAACAGCGCGGCCACCACCCCGAAGGTGACCGGGTCGCTCGCGTGGCCGCCCTGGTCGCGGTCGGCCACGTGTGCGACGAAGTGCATGACGTTCGCCGCGGCGTTGCCCGCGAGCACGACGAGGAGCGCGTCCGCGTAGACGAGGCTCGCCGCGAGGCACACGCCGAGACCGATCTGAAACGCTCCGATGTCATGTAACAGGTGGGGGTTGTACGGCGGGAACGTCGCGGCCTCGAGATAGAACGAGCGCGAGTCGATCATCGCCCACAACCCCGCCGCGAGCGGGATCAGCGCCAGCACGAGGATCGCGGCTCGCACGACGCGGCCGGTGTTTCCCGCGCGTCGGTCGGTGTGCATGGACGGCATTAACGTAAGCGTATGAGTCGACGCCTGCGCGTACAACCAGGCCCGCAGCCTTCGACCCGGGAACGAGTCGGTGCCGATCGCCATCCCAACGCGGCGAGGTGAGGCGTCACACGGGAGCGGGCCAGCGCGCGAAGTCGCGGTCGAGCACGAAGAACAGCTGCTCGGCGCCCCACACATGGCGCACGCCCTCCATCCGGAAGCCGAGCTTCTCGAGCACGTGGCGCGAGCCGAGGTTCGCCTCGCGCGTGATCGCCACGAGGCGATCCATGTCCAGCGGGCCGAAGGCCTCCTCGAGGACGCCGCGCGACGCCTCGGTGGCGTAGCCGCGCCCCCACCAGCGCGCGCCGAACGCGTAGCCGAGCGCGACGTCGGGTCCGTCGGGCGACAGTGGGAAGAGCCCGGCCTCGCCGACGAGCAGCCCGCTCTCGCGCTCGATCACCGGCCAGAACGAGAACCCGGTGATGTCCTGCTGGGTCATCGAGCGCTCCAGCGCGAAGCGCGTCCCCGCCAGGTCGCGCGGGCCGCCGAGCAGCCGCATGGAGCTGACGTCGCTGTAGAGCACGGCGTGCAGCTGGTCGAGGTCGTCGGTCTCGTAGGGGCGCAGCATGAGTCGCTCGGTGAAGATCGGCAGCGCCATCGGCCCCGATGGTGACGGGTCCGGCCCGCACCCTGCGCTACGGTGCCCGCCGAGAGTGAGCGCGACCACGCAACCCGCGTCAGACGTCGCGCCCGCGCAGGCGCGCCTTACCGACCCGGCCACCGGCCGGCTGTGGTGGATCGGCCTGGCGATCCTGCTCGCGGGCACCGCCGTGACGATGTTCTGGCTCACGCGCGGGCTGACGTTCAACCTCGACGAGTGGACGGTCGTGACGCAACGTCGCGGTCCCGGGGCGCCGTCGCTGCTGGAGCCCCACAACGAGCACCTGACGCTGCTGTTCTTCCTGCTCTTCCTGCCGCTCCTGAAGCTCGGTGGCCTGGACGCCTTCGCGCTGATGATGGTCCCGCTCGTCGCGCTGCAGCTCACCCTCGGCTGGCTGCTCTTCGACATCGCGCGGCGCCGCGTCGGGGCCGGCGTGGCGCTCGGCGTCGCGGCGTTCGCGCTGCTGTCGGGCTTCGCCTACGAGAACTTCCTCATCCCGGGCCAGATGGCGCAGATGCTCTCGATCGTCGCCGGGGTGGCGGCGTTCGCGGTGCTCGACCGGCCGCGCACGCCGGGCGCCGACCGTGCGCTGGCGGCGCTCATGGTGGTCGCGCTCGCCTCGTCGGGCCTGGGGATCCCGGTGCTGCTGGGCATCGGGGTGCAGCTCGCGCTGACGAAGGAGGGGCGGGGCCGCCTCTGGGTCGTCGCCGCCCCGTTCGCGCTGTACCTCGTCTGGTACGTCGCCTACGGCACGAACCGCGCGGCCTTCGAGGAGCTGTCGCTCAGCGCGCTGTGGGCGTGGACGGCGGCCAACCACGCGGCCGGCGCGATCATCGGCGAGCGCCAGATCGAGCCCGGCCAGCAGATGCTGGTCCTCATGCTCGTGGTGCTCGCATACCGCGCCTTCCGAGTCGACCGCGCGGGACGCGTCCGGCTGGCCGCGCTCGCCGTCATCCTGCTGTCGTTCTACGGGCTGACCGCCGTCTCGCGCCACGACATCGCGCCGCCGTCGTCGTCGCGCTACCTGACCGTCGGCGTGGTCTTCATGCTGCTCATGCTCGTCGAGGCCGCGCGCGGCTGGAAGATCCGCGGCTGGGTGCCGTTCGTCGTGCTGCTGCTCGCCTGGGTCTCGTTCGGCAAGGCCGACGGCGGCTCGGAGGCCCTGCGCGACGGGCGCACGCTGTTCCTGCAGCGCTCCGATCGCGTGCGCGCGTCGCTCGGCGCCGTCGAGCTGCTCGGGCGCGAGCGCGTGGCGCCGACGCTCGAGATCGCCCCGCTGGCCGCGCCGTTCCTGGAGGCCGGACCGTGGTTTCACACGCTCGACGACCTGCGCGGCGACCCCGGCTACAGCGTCGCGCAGATCCGGCGGTCGCCGCCCGACGTGCGGTCCTTCGCCGACGACACGCTCGTGCGCGCGGGCGGCTTGCAGCTGCGCCCCGGCGGCGCGGTCGCGACCGCCGCGAGCCCGCGCGGGACCCGCCCGTGCGTGGCGCCGGCGGGCAACGCGGTGCCGCCGCAGGGCGTGCGCGTGGAGGCGGGTCCGGCGAAGCCGATGACCGTCCGTGCGCGGCGCTTCGGCACGGACTGGGTGATGGTCGGCGTGCTGCCGATCCCGGCCGGCCGCGCGATCGAGCTGCACCCGCTGCCCGACGCCGCGCCGGCCGCCTACGTCATCCAGGCGCAGGGGGCGGCCCGCGTCTGCCGCCTCGACCCCTCCTGACGGACGGAGCCGAGGGCGGCAGGGCAGCGCCGTTCCTCAGCTCAGCCGGTGACCTCCGTCAGCGTGACGCTGTTGACCTTCGTCGCGATGATCGACGTCTCCGAGGCACGCCACGGCGCGTTGGCCGAGCAGTTCAGGGAGAAGTCCGTCGGCGCGCCGACCGTGCGGGTCAGCTGCATCGACAGCGTCGTCGGCGTCTGGCGATCGTTGACGATGATCGTGCCGGTCGACGAGTGCGTCGGTCCGCCCGCGTCGAGCGTGCAGGTGCCGCCGAGCGAGCCGTTGGCGCCGAGCAGGGCCTCGAGCGGATCGGTCTTGCCGGCGTTCGCCGTCATGACCATGTTCGCCGAGATGGCGTACGCGCCCGCCGGGACGGTGAGCGTGGCGACGCGCGTGATGACGTTGGCCGGGACGCCCTCGGGGCCGGCCTTGCGGATCGCCTCGTGCGCGGTGAGACCCGCCGAGCCCTTGCGGATGAGGTTCTGCGTCCCCTGCGAGAGCTCCTTGGAGAGCAGGCTGCCGTCCTTGATGTCGGCGCCGCTGACGGTGCCGTTGCGGATCTGCTGGCCGGTGATCACGGTGGCCGCGACAGCGCTGCCGGTGCAGGCGACGACAACTGCCACGATCGAGACGGCGAGCGCCGGGCTGGGCGGTCGAAGCTTCATACGGTCCTCCCCTGAGGTTGGGTCCGGCTGGTTGTAACACCTGCTGCCCAGCGTGCGTTGTGGTGTTCCATCACCCGGACCCCGCAAACACGTGTCCGACCGCGAGCAGGGACCCCGCAAAGGTGCCGATCGGCTGACCATAGTGGCTCGCACCGACGATCTGAAGGCCACCGCCCCCAATCCGGTGGTCCGGCGCCGGCCGGGTGACGATCTCCGTGCACGAGGCGGGAGCGTGTCTGGGTAGCATCCGAGCGGTTGACTGACCAGTCAATCCGACTCCATTCAAGAGAGAGCGCATGCGCGTCGCCGCCGTCCAGCTGACCTCCACCGCCGACTTCGACGCGAACCTCGAACGCGCCGACCGGCTCACGCGCGCGGCGGCTGCAGACGGCGCGCAGCTCGTCGTCCTGCCCGAGAAATGGAGCGCGCTGGGACGCGGCGCCGCGCTTCGCGCCGGCGCGCAGGCGATCGACGGCCCGGCGATCGGCTGGGCGCGCGCGGTCGCGCGCGAGCTGGGCATCGAGCTCGTGGCGGGCTCGATCTCCGAGCGGATCGCCGGCGAGGATCGGCTGCGCAACACGTCGGTGCACATCGGGCCCGACGGCGAGGTGCAGGCGGCCTACCGCAAGGTGCACATGTTCGACGTCGTCGTCGACGGCACCGTCTACCACGAGTCCGAGCACGAGGCGCCCGGCGAGGAGCTCGTCGTCAGCCCCACCGCGGGCGGCGTCGAGCTGGGCCTGAGCATCTGCTACGACGTGCGGTTCCCCGAGCTGTACCGGATCCTCGCGATCCGCGGCGCGCGCGTGTTCACCGTGCCGTCCGCGTTCACCGTGCCGACGACGCGCGATCACTGGGAGATCCTGCTGCGCGCGCGCGCGATCGAGGACCAGGCGTTCGTCGTCGCCGCCAACCAGATCGGCGTGCACGAGCCGGGCCTTCGCTCGGGCGGGCGCTCGATGATCGTCGACCCGTGGGGCATCGTGCTCGCGCACGCGCCCGACCGCGAGTGCCACATCGTCGCCGATGCCGATCTGGAGGCGCAGGCGCGCATCCGCCGCGAGCTGCCCGCGCTGGCCAACCGGCGCCCCGGCGCCTACCGCTGGCCCGCCGAGGTACCCGCCTGATGGCGGCCCCGCGCGGCCGCGCCGAGCCGGGGCCGGGGCCGGGGCCGGGGCCGGGGCCGGGGCCCGCCAAGCCGGCCCAGCTCGACAAGCGCCGGATGATCCTCGACGCCGCCGTCGTGGCGTTCGCCACGCGCGGCTTCCACGCCTGCCGCGTCTCGGACATCGCCGACGAGGCGAACGTCGCGTACGGCCTCGTCTACCACTACTTCCGCTCCAAGGACGAGGTGCTCGACACGCTGTTCCTCGAGCGCTGGAACGTCCTGCTCGAGGTCATCGCCGAGATCGACGCCCAGCCGCTGGCGCCGCGCGAGAAGCTGCACGCGATCGCCTCGTTCATCATCGAGTCCTACCGCCACGACCCGGACCTCATGAAGGTCATCATCGTCGAGGTCACGCGGGCGGCGAACTCCTTCGGCCGCACGCACCTGGCGAAGATCCGCGAGGCCTACGCGCTCATCGCCGACATCGTCGCAAAGGCGCAGGCCGACGGCTCGTTCAGAGCCGCCGTGACCCCGGCCTTCGCCGCGCTCGCCTTCTACGGCGCGATCGAGCAGGTCCTGACCGGCTGGATCTTCGACACGCTGGCGCACGGGGAGTCCGAGTTCGACGAGGCGAAGGCGTTCATCGTCGAGACGATCTGCGGCGGGCTGGATGCTCGACCCGAGCGCAGTTCCGCCCGCGCCGTCTGAGAGGATGCATGCGATGCCCACGAACGAAATGGCCAAGCGCCTTATCTGGTCCGGCCTGCTGGCCGGTCTCGGGGCGCTCGCCTCGATCGCCACGAGCAAGGCCGCCGCGATGATTTGGCGGCGCATCTACGGGGAAGACCCGCCCGAATGAAGTTCGGCAAGCGCGGCGACAGCGACGCCCCCACCAGTGCGCCCGCCCCAGCGGTCGGCTACCCACCCGCAGAGCCGGCGCCGCCGGAGCTCGCGCCGGTCCCGGAGAGCCCGCCGCCGGTGGCCGAGCAGGAGGCGCCCGGCGCGCCCGCCGAGGAGCTGCCGGTCGTGCATGCCGAGCCCGTCGTCGAGGGCGTGGCCTACGAGGTCCCGGCCGACGAGCCGCCCGAGACGCTCACGGTCCACCAGCACGAGCCGGCACCGATGCCGTTCCCGGTGGCCGAGCAGCCGGTCTCGGTCGTCACGCCCGGTCCCGGTCTCGCGCCGGTGACCACGCTCGGCGACAGCGGCCAGGCATTCGCCTCGGGTCACGCGGCGAGCCACGGGGTCGGTCCGAGCCCGTCCTGGCAGGAGCCGATGCGCGAGCTCGCCGACGAGCGTCCCGAGCTCGTCGTGGCGGCAGCATTCGTCGGCGGCCTGCTGACCGCCATGATCCTGCGGCGCCTTGGCCACTGAGAGCCCCACACACGACCTGGCCCAGACGGTCCAGGAGATCAGCGAGCGCGCCTCGCTGCTCGTCCGCGAGGAGATCGAGCTCGCCAAGGCCGAGGTCACCGAGAAGGTCACCAAGCTGCTGCGCGGGATCGTCATCGGGCTTGCCGCCGGGTTCTTCGTCTCGATCGGCCTGCTGTTCCTCCTGCACGGGATGGCCTGGCTGGCGTGGTATCTGCTGCCGACCGGCAACAACCTGTCGTTCTTCTGGGGCTTCTTCGTCGTTGCCGCCCTGCTGTTCCTCGCGGGCGGCTTCGCCGGCTACCTCGCCGCGAAGTTCTTCAAGGGCGGCGCGCCGCCGGTGCCGACGATGGCGATCGACGAGGCGGGCAAGATCAAGCGGACCTTCATGCGTAAGAAGAAGCCGTAGTGGTTCCTGCTCACCGGAGGGACCACTAGTGCCGGCGCGCACGCCTGAGCAGATCCGGGCTTCGATCGAGGCCAACCGCAAGGAGCTCGGCACGTCGATGGAGCGCCTGCACGCGGAGGTCGCGGTGCTCACCGACTGGCGCGGCCAGCTGCGCAAGAACCAGAAGAACGCCGCGATCGGCGCGGCGGTCGCCGGGTTCGTCATCGGCGGCGGGATCGCCGCCTTCGGCGGGCTGTTGCGCCGCAAGCGCTAACGCGGATCGTTCGGCCGCTGCGAGCGCGTCGCCGCGCCGATCGGCCCGGCGCGCGGTCGCGTCGCGGCGCCGTCCGAGGCGCACCCTAGATTCCGCGGGGTGTCCGTCTGGGACGCCCTGACCACGCGCCAGATCGCGCGCATCCTGTTCACCGTCGCGGCGCTCTCGGCCCTGCTGTATCTGCTCGTGCAGGTGCGCAGCACGCTGCTGCTGCTGGGGATCGCCGTCTTCCTCGCCGTCGCGCTCGGCCCGGCCGTCGACTTCTTCGCCCGCCGCGGGCTGCCGCGGGCGGGGGCGATCCTCGTCGTCTACCTGATGATCCTCTTCGTGTTCGGCGGCGTGCTGTCGCTGATCGTGCCGCCGGTGGTCAACGGCGCGACGGACCTGTCGCAGGACATCCCGGGCTACGTCACCGACCTGCGCGACAGCAAGACGATCCGCGACTTCGACGACAAGTACGACATCACGACGAAGCTGCAGGAGGAGGCCAACAAGCTCCCCGACAAGATCGGCGACGCCGCGGGCGCGCTGCAGAGCATCGCCACGGGCGTCGTCAACGCCGCCTTCCAGCTGCTGACGATTCTCACGATGACGTTCTTCCTGCTGCTCGACGGCAAGCGCATCGCGAACTTCTTCATCACGCGCTTCGGCTGCCACCGCGAGGAGCGCCTGCGCGACGTCGCCGAGCGCATCTACAAGTCGACGTCGGGCTACGTCGCGGGCGCGCTCACGATCACCTCGATCAACGGGATCCTCACGTTCATCGTCCTGTCCGTGCTCGGCGTCCCGTTCGCCGTCCCGCTGGCGGTGCTGATGTCGTTCTTCGGCCTGATCCCCCTGATCGGCGCGACGATCGGCGGCGTGATCATCCTGCTCGTCACGCTGTTCAACGACTTCCCGACCACGACGCTGATCTACGGGGCGTTTCTCATCTTCTATCAGCAGGTCGAGAACAACGTCCTGCAGCCGTTCATCTTCAAGCGCACGGTCAACGTGCCGCCGCTGGCCGTCATCGTGGCGATCCTCGCGGGCTCGTCGGTGCTCGGGGTCGTCGGCGCGCTCGTCGCGATCCCGATCGCCGCCGCGCTGCAGATCGTCCTCAAGGAGTACTTCGCCAACCGGACCACCGTGTCGGGCAGCGTCATCCTGCCCGCCGACGTTCCGCCCCCGGATCTCCCGCCCCCGGACCCGCCGCCGCCTGCGCCTCCGCCGCCGCCACCGCCGGCAACGCCACCATCGTCGCGCCGCCCGAAGCCCAAGCCCAAGCCCAAGCCGGCCTGAGCCGGGTCGGAGCGCGGCGCGCGCGGCTCGGCGTCAGCGCAGCGCGGCGGCCGGCAGCCCGCCGACGCCGATCATCCCGGGCCCGGCGTGCGCGCCGATCACCGGGCCGACCTCACCGACGAAGCGCGGCGCGCAGCCGAAGATCTCGGTCCCGCGCTCCACGAGCCGCTGCGCCTCGGCGGGCGCCTGGATGTGCTGCACGCACCACGCATCGGACCCGTCGGCGTGCAGCGTGCGCATGTACTCGACCATGCGCTCGAAGGCGCGGCCCGCGGCCCGCGCTGCGCACGCGCTCGACCGGCTCGATCGTGGACTTCAGCGAGAGGATCGGCTTGATCTTCAGCGCGCCGCCGATCCAGGCCTGCGCGCCGCTGAGCGGCCGCCGCGGGGCAGGTACTCCAGCGTGTCGAGCACGAACCAGATCCGCAGGTGCTCGCGCGCGGCGGTGGCGTGCGCGGCCACCTCCGGCAGGCTCGCGCCGGCGCGGGCCCACGCGGCGGCGGCGAGCAGCATGAGGCCGGTGCCGCCGCACACCGTGCGCGAGTCGAGCACCTCGATGCGCCCGTCCTCCCACCCGCGCTCGAGGAGCTGCGCGCGCGCCTGCAGCGCCGAGTCGTACGTCCCGGAGATGCCGGCCGAGAGGTGGATCGAGACGATGTCGCGGCCGTCTTGGAGCAGCGGCTCGAAGCAGGCCAGGAAGTCGCCGATCGACGGCTGCGACGTCGTGGGCAGCGCCGAGCCCGTCCGCATCTGCTCCCAGAAGGCGGGCAGGTCGGTCATGTCGCTCTCGCGCCGCAGGCTCTCGCCGAGCTTGACGTAGAGCGACACCTCATGCAGGCCGAGCTGCGCGACGAGGTCGCGCGGCAGGTAGTGCGTGCTGTCGGTGACGATCGCGACGGCCATCAGCGGCGGCAGGTGAGTGGGTCGGCTGGCGGCGTCGCGAGAGGCACCCGCTGGTGGGGCCCGCGTTCCTGCGAGACCCGGCTAGCGACGCGGGTCCACGACGAGCTTGCGCGCCTCGCCCGTGCTCGGGCGCAGCAGCGCCGCGCCGAGCTCGTCGAGGCCGATCGCAGGCCCGGCCAGGGCGCGCCAGTCGACCTCGCCCTCGGCGAGCAGCATCAGGGCGTGATCGACCTCGGCCGGCGTGTGGTGAAACGCGCCGCGCACGTCGAGCTCGGCGTAGTGCAGCGGACCCGACGGCAGCGTGACGTCGCTGCCCGCGGGGCAGCCGCCGACGAGCACGACGGTGGCCCCGGGCGCGGCGGCGTCGATCGCGGTGCGCCAGGCCTCCGGGCGCCCGACCGCCTCCATGACGAGCTCGTGGGCGCCCGGCGCGAGCGCGGCCACGGCGTTCGCACCGAGGGCGGCCGCCTGCGCGCGGCGCTCGTCGTGGCGATCGGCGAGCGTCACGTCGCAGCCCGCCAGGTGCAGCAGCCGCGCGAGCATGAGCCCCATCGTCCCGCCGCCCAGGACGGCGGCGCGGGCACCCGGGCGGGCCGCCTCGCCCGCCCGCGCGACGGCGTGGACCGCGGCGGCGAGCGGCTCGGCGATCGCGGCGCCCGCCGCCGCCAGGCCCGCGGGCACGGCATGCAGCGCGCGGGCCGGCGCGGCGATCCGCTCCGCGAAGCCGCCGAGCACCCAGGTCATCCGCTCGCAGAGCTGCGTGCGCCCGGCCACGCATTGCGCGCAGGCGCCGCAGGCGACGGAGTCGCCGACGAGGACGCGCGCGCCGGTGTCCTCGCGGACGCCGACGGTCTCGTGGCCGAAGCGCGCGGGGTAGGGGCCGAGGATGCGATGGCCGTAGCGCAGGCACTTGACGTCGGTCGCGCAGGAGGTCGCGGCCTCGACGGTCACGACCACCTCGCCCGCGGGCTCGGCGATCTCCTCGACGCGCAGGTCGCCGGGGCCGTGCAGCAGCGCGGCCCTCACGGCACGACCACCACCTTGATCGCCTCGCCGCGGCGCTGCAGGTCCAGCGCGCGCGCCGTCTCGTCGAGGCCGAGACGGTGCGTGACGAGCGCCCGCGGGTCGATCGCGCCGCTCGCGAGGAGGTCGTAGGCGGCGCGCATGTCGCGCGGGCCGGCCGACCAGCTCGAGCAGATCGTCAGCTCGCGCAGGAAGAGCTGCTCGCCGTCGACGCCGAGCGGGGCGCCGGCCTTCGTCGTGGCGTACAGGCACAGCACGCCGCCCGCGCCGAGCGCCGCGGCGGCGCCGGTGAGCGCCGCCTCGTCGGCGGTCGTCAGGAACGCGACGTCGACCGGCTCGTCGGCGTGGGTCGTGGCGCCCCACGCCTCCGCCAGCCGGCGGCGATCCTCGCGCGGCTCGCGGACCCAGACGCGCCGCACGCCGCGCGCGCGGGCGGCGGCGATCGCCAGCAGGCCGTTGGATCCCGCGCCCACCACGAGCAGCTCGTCGTCCGCGCCCAGCCGCGTGCGATCGAGCGCGCGCAGAACGCAGCCGAGCGGCTCGACGAACGTGCCGGTCAGCGGATCGAGCGCGCCGAGCGCCAGCAGCTCGGGCACGAGCGCCGCCTCGACGCGGACCTGCTCGGCGAAGCCGCCGGGATCCAGCGCCGTCGAGCGAAACTGGTCGCAGAGCGTCTCGTGCCCGCGCCGGCAGCGCCGGCAGTGGCCGCACGGCGCGTGATGGTGCACGACGACGCGGTCGCCGACGGCGGTTCCCGCGACGTCTTCGCCGACCCGCAGCACCTCGCCGACGACCTCGTGGCCGAGCACCGCGGGCAGCTTGCGGGCGACGTAGCCGTCGCTGACGTCCGAGCCGCAGACGCCGCAGGCCAGCACGCGGCAGACGACCTCGCCGGGTCCGGGCGACGGGTCGTCGCACTCCTCGATGACGACGTCACGCGTCGTCGTGGAACGCGCGACACGCACGCTGTGGCGCCTCAGCCCCGCTCGGCCGGCACCGCGGCGGCGGTGAGCGCCAGCACGGACTCCCGCGTGACCGGCGAGGCGATCCCGCGCTCGGTCACGAGCGCCGTCACGAGCTCCGCGGGGGTCACGTCGAAGGCGGGGTTGCGACACGGCGTGTCGGCGCCGGTGAGCAGCGCGCCGCCGGCATGGCGCACCTCGTCCATGTCGCGCTCCTCGATGACGATCTCCTCGCCGCTGGCGATCGACGCGTCGATCGTCGAGGTCGGGCCCGCGACGATGAACGGGATCCCGCCCGCGCGTGCGGCCAGCGCGTGGGCGTAGGTGCCGACCTTGTTGGCGACGTCGCCGTTGGCGGCGACGCGGTCGCAGCCGACGATCACGGCGTCGATCTCGCCGCGGCGGATGAGCCCCGCGGCGGCGCCGTCGACGAGCAGCTCGTGGTCGATCCCGGCGCGGCGCAGCTCCCAGATCGTCAGGCGCGCGCCCTGCAGCAGCGGCCGCGTCTCGCAGGCCAGCACGGTGATGTCGCCGCGCTGGGCCAGCTCGATGGCGACGGCGAGCGCCGAGCCCGTGCCCCCGCACGCGAGCGCTCCCGTGTTGCAGTGCGTGAGGATCCGCCGCGAGCCGGCGAGCAGGTCGGCGCCCAGCAGCGCGATCGCGGCGCTGGCGGCGTCCTCGCCGGCGTGGATCGCCTCGGCCTCGGCGCGGGCGGCATCGGCGCGGTGGCCGGGCGCCGCGGCGAGCGCGGCGGCCTGCACGCGATCGACCGCCCAGGCGAGGTTCACCGCGGTGGGCCGCGCGTCGCGCAGGACGGTGGCGGCGGCGCGCAGCTCGCCGTCCTCGGGTGCCTGCGCGATCTGCATCGCCAGCCCGTAGGCCGCGGCGATGCCGATGTTCGGCGCGCCCCGCACCGCCAGGCGCGCGATCGCGGCGGCCGTGTCGGCGGCGCCCGCGAGATCGATCCAGGTTTCCTCGCCCGGCAGCAGCGTCTGGTCGAGCAGGCGCAGGCTGCGTCCGTCCCAGGTCAGCGCCGGCGTCATGGTCGATTCTCCCGTGGCCATGGGCCGATGCTAGATGCAATCGACGTCAGTAGGCCACGCGTCCACGGGTCGCAACCGGGCCGAGGTTGGCTGCTAGCGTGGCCCGTCGATGCGCCGCCTGCTTCTCGCCGCCCTCGCGGCCGCGCTCGTGGCGCCGGCCGCTGCGCGCGCGGCGCCTCCGATCCTGCCGCTGGCCGACGTCCGGCCCGGCATGCAGTGCACCGGCCTCAGCGTCGTGCGGGGCCTGGAGATCGCGCCGTTCGGCGTCGAGGTCGTCGACGTCGTCGACCGCGGCCGGGGCGGCGCGGCGCGCATCATCGTGCGCGTGTCCGGCCCGGCGATCGAGCGGACCGGCCTCGGGCCCGGCTTCTCCGGCTCGCCGGTCCTCTGCACCGGCGCCGACGGCGTCGAGCGCAACATCGGCGCGATCTCCGAGACCGTCGGCGAGTACGGCGGCCTCACGGGGCTGGCGACGCCGATCGAGGCGATCCTCGCCCAGCCGGCGCTGCCGCCCGCCGCGACGCGCTCGGACGTGATCGGCGCCCGCAGCCTGGCCGGTCCGCTGACCCTCGCCGGCCTGCGGCCCGCGCTCGCGCGGGCGTTCGTACGCGCCGCCCGCAAGGCCGGCCGGACGCTGATCGCCTCGCCGGCGGGCACGCGCGCCGCCTTCGAGCCGCAGCAGCTCGTGCCGGGGTCCTCGGTCTCCGTCGGGCTGACGGCGGGCGACATCGCCCTCGGCGCGATCGGCACCGTCGCCTACGCCGACGGCTCCGACGTCTGGATCTTCGGGCATGAGATGGACGGCGCCGGCCGGCGCTCGCTGTTCCTGCAGGACGCGTGGGTCCACACGGTCATCAACAACCCGATCGCGGTGCCCGAGGTGGCGACGTACAAGCTCGGCTCGCCGGGCAACGACATCGGCACGATCACGTCCGACGGGCTCAACGGCGTCGTCGGGCGGCTCGGAGCGCTGCCGCCGAGCTTCCCGCTGCGCGTCACGGCCAAGGACCTCGACACCGGGAGGGCGCGCAGCGCCGTCACGCAGATCGCCGACGAGGGCGACGTCGGGCTGCCCACCGGCGGCTCGGCGCTGAGCATCGCGGCCGCGGCGGCGACGGCCGAGGCCGCGCAGTCGATCCTCGACGGCGCCCCCGCGCGCCAGACCGGCGAGCTGTGCGTGAAGGCGACGCTGCGAGAGCTGCGCAAGCCGCTGCGCGTCTGCAACTCCTACTCGATCGACGGCATGAGCCAGAACGCGCTCGCCGGCCCGGCCGCCAACGACGTCGCCGCCGCCGTGGCGGTGCTCGAGAGCTATCGCTTCGGCACGCTGCACCCGACGGCGATCGAGGTCGGGGTGCGCGTGCGCCGCGGTGTGCGCCAGGCGTTCATCACCAGCGCGCGGGCAGCGGGCGTCGCGCGGCGCGGCCGCACCATCGCCGTGCGCCTGGCGCTGCGCCAGACCGGCAACGGACGGCGCTCGACCCGCACGGTGCGCATGCGCGTGCCGCTCGACGCCCCGACCGGCCGCCGCACGCTGCGGCTGATCGGCACGCCCGCCGACCAGGGCAACGATCCGACCCAGGAGGGCGGCGGCAACCTGAGCGTCGTCTTCGGCGAGGAGGAGGAGGAGGGCAGCGACTCCGGCGGGCCGCAGTCGCTGGCGGAGCTGCGCTCGGACTTCCTCGCCCTCGGGCGCTACGACGGCGTCGTCGGGCTGCTCGGCGGTGAGGAGCGCGAGCTGCTGCGGGACCCGCGCCTGCGCATCACCGGCGAGGCGCGGGTGCAGCTGCGAATCCGCGAGCCGCGGACCCGCCCGAACCGTCGCTAGCCGAGGCGGTTCTCGATGCCCATCGGCGCGGCGGGCGCGGGTCCGGCGCCGGCCGGCGCCTCCGCGGGGCCGGCCTGAGCCGGGGCGCCGAGCGCCTCGCCGAGCTCGCCGTTCTCGTACATCTCGGTGACGATGTCGCAGCCGCCGATCAGCTCGCCCTTGTGGAAGAGCTGCGGGATCGTCGGCCAGTTGGAGATCGCCGAGAGCTCCTGGCGGATGCGCGGGTCGGGCAGGATGTCGACGGCCGCGAAGGGCGTCTCGAGTTGCTGCAGCATCGCGACGGTGCGCGCCGAGAAGCCGCAGGCGGGCGCGTCGGGCGAGCCCTTCATGAAGAGGATCGTGTCGTTCTCCTCGATCGCCTGGGCGATCAGGGTGCCAATCTCGTTGTCGCTCATGTGGGAACCTCCGTCTTCAGGGCAAGGGCATGGATCGCGCCGCCGAGCTCGCCAGCGAAAATGTCCATCACGAGCCGGTGCTGCTTCACGCGCGAGAGGCCGGTGAAGGCGTCGGCGCGGACGACCACGTCGAAATGCACCTCGTCGTGTGTCTGCACCTCGGCCGCGGCGCCGGGAATCCCGGCCTCGATCCGGCTTCTGACCTCGTCTGCGTTGGGCATATGCTCGAAGCGTAGCGATCGGGAAAGGTTGTCCAGCATGGCCTCCGAGGCCGCTACACTTCCTGAAGTATTGCGGATGCGCTTGAAACGACGCTGGGAGATGCGCACATGATCACGATCACCGACAAGGGTGCAGAGAAGGTCCACGAGTTCCTCGCAGGCCAGGGCGCCAACGTCGCTGAGGCGGGACTGCGCGTCGGCGTCAAGGGCGGCGGCTGCTCGGGCTTCCAGTACAACCTCGCCTTCGACGAGCAGCGCGATGGCGACGAGGTCTTCGAGTTCGCCGGCCTGAAGGTCTATGTCGACAAGCCCAGCCTGCCCTACGTGCGCGGCTCGGTCATCGACTACGTCGAGTCCCTGCAGGGCGCGGGCTTCCAGGTCAACAACCCCAACGTCGTCGCGGCCTGTGGCTGCGGCTCGTCCTTCCGGGTTGCCGACGAAGAGGAGTGCTCGGCGGTCTAGTACACCCATCCGCAAGTTCTGCGGGTTTCCCGGCGCCCGATCCGTGCCTGACGGCCGCCGGCGCCCGCCCCCGTGCCACCAGCACGAAGTCGCGTCACCGGGGACCGTCAGATCACGGCCGCGCATCCGGGAAAACGTCGCAGAACTTCCGGCCGGGTGGACTAGACCATATGGATTGTCGGTCCGTCCGGCCCGAGCAGTAGAAGGGGCCGGTTCCCCCACGACGGTCGTAGGGTGACGTTCGTGTCGCGCGGCTCCTACCCCGCGCGGCGACCCACGATCGCATAGGAGAAACCAGCCCTGACGAAGGCTAGAGAAGTCTCGTCGGTCTGGACGTGCACGCCACCAAGATCGTGGCGGCGGTGCTCGATGCCGCGACCGGGGAGTTGCGGTTCTTCACGCTGACCGGTGACGTGATGCAGGCGGCCGGGTTGTGCGCCGGGTTGCCGCGCCCGGTGCGTGCGACCTACGAGGCCGGGCCTACGGGGTACGGGCTCGCGCGCGAGCTGCATCGACGCGGCGTGCAGTGCGTCGTCGCAGCGCCGAGCAAGATCCCCAGGGCGTCCGGTGATCGTGTCAGGACCGACCGCCGCGACGCCGAGCTGCTGGTCAGGCTGATGCTGGCCGGCAAGCTGCATGCCGTCCGCGTTCCCGGTCGCGAAGAGGAGGCGCTGCGCGATCTCGTCCGCGCGCGCGAGGCCGTCCGCGTCGACCTGATGCGCTGCCGCCACCGGCTCAGCAAGCTGCTGCTGCGCCACGGCGTCCGCTTCGACGACCGGCCGGCGTGCAGCCAGCGCCACCGCGACTGGCTCGCGACCGTCCGGTTGGGCTGGCCGGCGGCGCAGGCGACGCGCGGCGGCCGAGCGCCGCGATCGGCTCCCGCTGCGGATCGCTGCTCGACGCCCAGGGCGCGATCGACGCGCTCGCCCATCGCCGCGACCAGCTCGAGCGCGACATCGCCGCGCTGCTGCCCAGCTCGCCGTGGGCGGTGCAGGCCGGGAAGCTGCGCTGCCTACGCGGGATCGACACGCTGACGGCAGTCGGGCTGTGCGCCGAGATCGGCGACTTCGAACGCTTCGCCCGCGCCGAGCAGCTGATGAGCTACGTCGGGCTCGTGCCATGCGAGAGCACGACCGGCCAATCGCGCCGCCTCGGCGCGATCACGAAGACCGGCTCCGGGCACGCCCGGCGGCTCTTGGTCGAAGCCGCCTGGCACTACCGCAAGCGGCCCTCGGTCGGCAAGGCGCTCACCGACCGCCAAGGAGGGCCAGCCCGCCGAGGCCGTCGCAGTCGCCTGGAGCGCCCAGCGGCGCCTGCACCGCACCTGGACGCGCCTGGAGAAGCGCGCCAAGCGCCGCACGATCGTCGCCGTCGCCGCCGCCCGCGAACTCGCCGGCTTCTGCTGGGCGATCACCCGCACCGAGTGAAACTGCAGCACCGAAGACAACAGAACCCGTCGGCTGGGTCGGTGGCGGCCCGGCAACGCGCGGGGAACCCGCGACCGAACTATGAGCAACCCGCCCGCAACGCGAGCTGGCCACGCCCGATGCTAGACAGCGGCTCCCCACGACGAATCCATGGTCCTGCGGCAATCAACCCGCGCATATCAGTCTGACCGTGCGTCGCGCACAGCCTGCCCGACCGCCACCCACCCAGCCGACCACACTCACCAAACAAGCGCCAACGCGCCAAATCAGCGACCCCGCATTGACAACCGACTGTCCATATCAGTTCGCGGGCTCGCCCGCGCTGAGCTGGGCGAGCCGCTGCTGGGCCGCGATGCGGTGCGGATGGTCGGCGGTCACCGCGCCGTCGAGGACGTCCACGGCGCGCTGCGCGAGCGCGCGCGCCTCCGACCGGTGGCCGCGCTGCTCGCAGAGGGCTGCCAGGTTCAGCAGCGTGGGGGCGAGCAGCGGGTGCGCCTCTCCCTGCGTGCGCTCGCGTCCCGCGAGCCCCGCGCGGTAGGCCGCGTCGGCCTCGTCGAGGCGGCCGGCGCGATGCAGCGCCGCGCCGAGCGCGGTCTGGGCGATCGCCACCTCGACGTGGTCGGGGCCGTACGCCGCGGCGTAGTCGTCGGCCGTGCGCCGCAGCTCGCGCTCGGCCTCCGCGTGGCGGCCGAGCTCCCCGACGATGGTCGCGAGCTGGCCGCGATCCGCCGCCGTGTCGGGGTGGGCCGGGCCGTGGGAGTCCGTGTGCAGCTCCAGGGCCCGGCGCGTCTCGCGCTCGGCGGTCTCGAGGTCGCCGCGGCTGTGGGCCAGGCCGCCGAGGTTGTGGTGCAGCGTGGCGATGACCCCGGGCGGTCCGCCCGCGCGGGTGTAGATCGCCAGCGCGCGGGCGTAGTGCTCGGCGGCGTCGTCGAAGGTGCCCATGAACTTGCCGACCATGCCGAGCATGTTGTGCAGCCCGCCGGCCTCGGCGTCGTCGGCGCCGAGGGTTCGCTCGCAGAGCCCGAGCGTGGTGTCGAGCACCGCCCGCGCCGCGGGGCGGTCGCCGGCGTCGAGCAGGGCCAAGCCGCGCAGGCGGCCGAGCCGCACGCGCAGCCGGTCGAACGGCTGACCGGCGGGAAGCGCCGCGGCGAACGCGTCCGCCCGGTCCAGCGTGTGCGCGGCGGCCGCGTGCTCGCCCAGCGTGAGCAGGGCGTCGGCGCGCAGGCGCAGCATGTTCGGCGCGTCGAAGTTCGGCTCGCCCTGCTCGGCGAGGAGGGCGGCGGCCGCGTCGTCGGCCAGCGCGGCGCCGCGCGCGAGCTCGCCGCCCTCCAGGGCGGTGGTCATCGCGGCGGCGAGTTGAAGGCCGGTCTGGGTGCGATCCGCGCTCATGGCTGGCGGGCGCGACGCTAGTACAGCACGACCCGCCGCGGCCTTCCCGCGCGTCGACGTGCGCTGAGCGCGGGGTCTCCGATCGCCGTCCGCCACCGACCGGCCAGGGGGTGTGTGACGCTGTACGCGGATATCGCGTACAAGGTGACGAACCCCCGGCTCGCGGTCTGGTTTCGCGCCCCCGCCCGGCGTGGGAGCCTACGCAGCATGCGCAAGCTCCAGACCCAGGGTTGCCACCACATCACGCTCGTCGGGGCCGACCGGCAGACCTCGATCGACTTCTGGGAGGGCGTGCTCGGGATGCCGTTCGTCTTCGAGCAGCCCAACCTCGACCGGCCGTCGGAGAGCCACCTGTACTTCGATCCCGGCGACGGGCGGCTCATCACGATCTTCACCAACGACGAGCGCGAGCCCGAGCCGAGCCGGACCCCGACCGACCCGGGCTGCGTGCACCACCTCGCGTTCGCGGTCTCGGCGGCGACGTTCGCCCAGGCGGTCGAGCGCCTCGACGAGCGCGGGATCTCCCACAGCGGCGTCAAGGACCGCGGCTTCATGGACTCGATCTACTTCACGGACCCGCTCGGGCTGCTCGTCGAGCTCGCCTCCTACCGGTTCGAGCCACCGGCGGGCCACACCCACGCCGACGTCCTGCTCGAGGCGCATCGCCTCAGGGTCCAGCGCGACGACTACAACATCGACCGGGTGCACCTCGCCGACGCGATCGAGGCGCTGGTGACGCGCTCGCGCGACTCGCTGTCGGACGATCGCTCGCCGAAGGCCGCGTACCGCTGAGCCATGCGGCGCGGGCTGCGGCGTTTCGGCGGGGCGCTGCTCACTGGGGCGCTGCTCCTCGGTGCCGCCGCCGGCGAGCCTGCGCACGCGGCGGCCGCCCCGCCGCCATCGCAGCAGCCGTCGCAGGGCATCGCCGCACCGTGGGCGCCCGCGATGGGCGCCGCGCGGCAGTACGCGCGCGGGCGACGCGGCCGCATCGCGTTCGCCGTCCGCACGCCGACCCGCGCCTGGCACTGGCACGGCGCCGACCGGTTCCCGTCGGCCAGCGTCCTCAAGGCGATGCTGCTGGTCGCCTACCTGCGCCGGTCCGACGTGCGCTCACGCCCTCTCGCGCGAGCGGAGCTCGAGCGCCTGGACCGCATGATCCGTCGCTCGGAGGACCCGCCCGCCAACCGGTTGTTCGGGATCGTCGGCGTCGACGGGCTGCAGCGGCTCGCCCGGCGCGCGGGGATGCGGCGGTTCGCGGCGCGGGCGCCGGTCTGGGGCACGAGCCGCATCACCGCATCTGACCAGGCGCGCTTCCTGCAGCGGATCGATCGCCTTGTGCCACGCCGCCACCGCGCCGTCGCGATGGGGCTGCTGGAGACGATCGTGCCGTCGCAGCGCTGGGGGATCGCCGCGGTCGCGCCGCTCGGCTGGCGCCTGTACTTCAAGGGCGGGTGGGCCACGGGCAGCGGCCGCGTCGACCATCAGGTCGCGCTGCTCACCGCCGCTGGCCAGCGCATCTCGGTCGCCATCCTGACCGCGGACAACGGCAGCCACGCGTACGGCAAGCAGACGCTGCGCGGCATCGCCGCCCGCCTGCTGCGCGGCCTGGGGCCCGGCGTCGCGGCGCCGTAGTCCGCGCTACGGTGCGCCAAATGGATCGCGACGCGCTGCGCGCCGTGCAGGCCCCGCTGAAGGCGCGCTACCGCGAGGACGCCGCGGCGGCGCTCGTCACGCTGAGCGCGACCGGCACGCTCGACGACGACCTCGCCTGCAACGTCCAGACCGGCCGCGCGCTCGCGAAGGCCGGACTGCATCCGGCGACCGGCGGCGACGGCAGCCTGCTGTGCTCGGGCGACATGCTGCTGGAGGCGCTCGTCGCCTGCGCCGGCGTCACGCTCAAGGCCGTCGCGACGGCGCTCGAGATCGACGTGCGCGGCGCCACGATCAGCGCCGAGGGCGATCTCGACTTCCGCGGCACGCTCGGCGTCGACCGCGCCGCGCCGGTCGGCTTCGCCGACGTCCGGCTGCGCGTCGAGCTCGACGCGCCGACCGCCGGCGACGACCAGCTCGCCACGCTGCTGAAGCTCACCGAGCGCTACTGCGTGGTCCTGCAGACGCTGCGCGCCGCGCCCGCCGTGACCGCGACGCTGGAGCGCGTGGCGCTCTGACCCGCGATTCGGGGACAACACGCCACAGGCGTGAGCCGGCGACCGGCTACGGCTGGCCGCCGCTCCCGCCCGGAACGCCGGTGTTCGTCGAGTACTTCGGCTGGATCTTCATCTCCGGCCGGAATGAGCGCACGGCCTGCGCGACCGCGACCGCGGCCTCGGCGAAGCCCGTCGCGATGAGCTTGAGCTTGCCGTCGAACGTCGTGATGTCGCCGCACGCCCAGACGTTCTCCAGGTTCGTCTTCATGACCTGATCGACCACCAGCGCGCCCTTGGAGATCTCCAGGCCCCAGTGCTTCAACGGACCCAGGGCGGTCTTGAAGCCGAGCTGCAGGAGGATCGCGTCGATCTCGATCTCGATCTCGATCGACTCGTCCTCGGAATGGAACAGGCGCACGCGCTCGATCGCCCCGTTGCCGATGACCTCGCGCACCTGGAAGGGGATGTGCAGGTCGACGTGGCCCTGCTCGGCGGCCGTCATGACCTGGTTGACGGTCAGCTCGTGGGCGCGGAAGCCCTCGCGGCGATGGCACAGCGCGAGCGAATCGGCGGTGTGCAGGAGGTTGATGACCCAGTCGCAGGCCGAGTCGCCGCCGCCGATGATCAGCACCTTCTTGCCGGCGAACTCGTTCTTGGAGCCGACGAGGTAGTGCGCTCCGCGGCCCTCCCAGGGCGTCATGTCGTAGCCGGGCAGCTTCTTGGGCTCGAACGCGCCGTGGCCGCCGGCGATGATCACCGCGCGGCTGCGCAGCTGCGGGTAGTCGGGGTTGTTCGTGTTCAGGACGACGAGGTCGTCCTCCCATTCGATCGACTCGATCGTCGTCTCGAGGTGGACCGGGACGTCGAACTGCTCGAGCGCCTGGCGGCGCAGCTCCTCGACGAGGTCCTTGGCCAGCACCTTCGTGTGACCGGGCACGTCGAAGATCCACTTCTCCGGATACAGCGCCGTCAGCTGGCCGCCGATCTGCGGCAGCGAGTCGACCACCCGCGACGTGGCCTCGCGCATGCCCGCCCAGAACGCCGTCGACAGGCCGACCGGGCCGGCGCCGATGACCGTGATGTCGCGGATCTCCCCGGGTGCCTCATGCATGGCTCACAACGCCTCCACGGCGAGCGTCTCGCCGTCGAGCGCCGACAGCGCGCGCTCGACTGACGTGCTGATGCACGTGAAGGTCGGCGTGTCGCGCAGCGTGAAGGACGAGGACTCGGTCGTGCGCAGGCGCTGGACGAGGTCGAGGAACGAGCCGGGGTCGTCGGTCTCGAAGGCGACGACGAACTCCTGGTCGTCGAGCCCGAAGGAGTACGACGTGTTCAGGTCGATGCTCGGGTACTCGCGGCCGAGCTTGATGTGCTCCTGCATGATCCGGTAGCGCTCGTCGGGATCGAGGGCGTACCAGGCGCGCGTCTTGACGAACGGATAGACGAAGAGGTACTTCGCATGGGCGGGGCGAACTTCGAGGCGCGACTCCTCGGAGTACTCCGAGACCTTCGTCATCGCCAGATACGAATAGGGGATCGTCGCCCACTTCATGAGCCCGCTCTGACCCAGGACCACGTGGAACTCGTGGATACGATCGAGGTTCTGCGCCTGCGTCAGCACCATGAGGTCGGTGTCACCGCGCGTGCCGATGGTCGAGAACGCCCGCAGCAGGTGCCCGTCGGCGAAGTCCGCGCAGGCCGCCGCGAACTCGCGCTTGCCGGCCTCGCGCAGGCCGGCGTCGAGGCGGCGCCAGGCCGGATCCATCTTCAAGAAGGTGTACTTGACGATATGACGCTGCGGCACGGACAGAGAGGATAGACCGGCCGATGGCTCTCCTCGTCCTCGTCGTGGCCGTGCTCACGCTCGCGCTCGCGCCGCCCGCGCAGGCGGGGGCGGCCACCGGCGCGAGTGACGCCCGCGCCGTGCTCGCGTTCCTGCCGACGGGCGGCGACAACAACCCCAAGCCGGTCCTCGAGCGCCTCGACCAGCGCACGGCGCTGGCGCTCGGCCTGGTGAGCGCCACGCAGGGGCGCTTCGCGGCGGCGCAGATGATGCTCGACATCTCGGCGGGCTCGCGCACCTCGCGCGCGGTGTACACCCCGCCGGCCCCTCCGAGCCTCGAGCTCGTGCTCGGCGGCGACGGGACGGGCTTCATCTTCGGCTGGAGCCGGGCGCTCGAACGCGCCGCGACGCCCCCCGCGGAGGTGCTCCCGGGCATGCTCGCCGGGCAGATCCCCGGCCGCGCGGCCTACGCCGGCATCGCCGGGCGCACCCACATCGGGGCGGTCGCGGCGGCCGATCGCCAGGGCGACGTCGCCGACGTCTCGCTGGGTCCCGCCAGCACGCTCGCCGAGCGCACCGCCGCGCTGCTCGAGCGCCACCGGCTCGTGGTGGTCGGCCTGCCCACCGCCGACAAGGGTGACGCCGCGCTCGACGCGCTGCTGCGCGACCGCCGCCCCGGCGACGTGCTCGTCGTCACGCAGGCGCCGCCGCGGGCGGCGGTGCCCGTGCTCCTGCCGATGGGCATCGCCGGGCTGGGCAGCAACGGCTCGCTGACGTCGGCGACGACCCACCTCGAGGGCGTCGTGGCGGGCATCGACATCCCGGTCACGATCCTGCGCCACCTCGGCCGCCCGCTGCCCGACGGCGTGCGCGGGCAGGAGATCCGCACCGAGGGCGTGCGCGACGCGGCGGGGCTGAAGGACACCGAGGCCCGCCTGCGCGTCGTCAGCGGCCGCCGCATGGCGACGCTCGGATCGATGCTGTTCACGTGGCTGGCGCTCGTCCTCGCGCTCGGCATCGCCCGCGACCGCCGGGGCGTGCGCGCCGGTCTGCGGATCGGTGCGCTCGCGTTTCTCTGGGTGCCGCTGCTGCTGCTGTTCACGGGCTGGCTGGCGCCGACGCGCGGAACCGAGGTCGCGATCGTGGTCAGCGCCAGCTTCGCGCTCGCGGCGCTCACCGACCGGTTCGTGCGCTGGCCGCGCGGCCCGGCCGTGCCCGCCGCGGTCACGATCGCCGCCTACGCGGTCGACCTCGCGTTCGGCTCGCAGCTCATCGTCCGCTCGCTGCTGGGCGCCAACCCGCGCTCGGGGGTGCGCTTCTACGGCCTGGGCAACGAGCTCGAGTCGACGCTGACGCTGCTGCTGCTCGTCGGTCTCGGGGCGCTGCTGTGGGGCCAGGCGCCGTCGCGTCGCAGCGCGGCGATCGTCGCAGTGAGCGGCGCGGTGTTCGCCGTCTTCGTCGGTTCGGGCCGGCTGGGTGCGGACGTCGGCGGCGTCATCACGATCGGCGCGGGGATCGCGGCCGCCACCGTGCTGATGCTGCCCGGCCCGCCGTCGCGGCGCACGCTGCTGCTGGCGGCCGCCGTGCCCGTCGCGGCGATCGTGGCGCTGGCCGCGCTGGACCTCGTCTCGGGCGGCAACGGCCACTTCACGCGCACGATCCTGCAGGCCGACAGCGCCGGATCGCTGTGGGACGTCGTCACGCGGCGCTACACGCTGGCCTTCAACGTGCTGAAGACCGGCGCGATGCCGTTCGTCACGCTGATCGCCCTGCTCGGCGCGGTCTACGCGGTGCGCCACCGCGAGCGGATCTTCGCCCCGCTGGCCGACTCGCCCTCGTGGCGGGCGACGCTGATCGGCGGCCTGACCGCGTCGGTCGTCGGCGCGCTGTCCAACGACTCGGGCCCGATGCTGCTGGCCTTCGGCGTCTTCGTGCTCGCGTGCGCGACGGCGTACGTCCGCGGCGACCCGCGGCTGGCGACCGCGGAGGATCGGCCCGCCGCCACCGTGTGAGGACGCTCATCCGCACAGAACATTCACAGCTTTGGTTTGGTCGCGCCGGGATGCCGGGGTAGGATGCGGCGAATGCGGATCGCGTTGGTATCTCCGTATTCGTGGACGTACCCAGGGGGAGTGACGCGCCACATCGAGGCGCTGGCCGAGCAGTACCTGGCTGCGGGCCACGAGGTGCGCGTGCTGTCGCCGGTCGACCCGGACGATCGCCTCGCGCTGCGCCTGCATCGCGGCGCGCGCCCGTCGCAGCGCACGCTGCCCGACTACCTCGTGGCGCTCGGGCGCACGCTCGGCTTTCCCTCCAACGGCGCGGTCTCCAACGTCGCCTACGGGGTCTCGACGCTCGTCGCGCTGCGCCGCGAGCTCGAGCGCGGCTACGACGTCGTGCACCTGCACGAGCCGGTCGCGCCGATCCCCGGCTGGGACTCGCTGATGACCGTGGACGCGCCGCTCGTCGCGACCTTCCACTGCTACTCGGAGAACGTCTTCTCCAACCACCTGGCGAACGTCTTCGGCGCGACGCGGCGGCTGAACCGCCTGCACGTGCGGATCGCCGTCTCGCACGCGGCCGCGTGGACGGGCCGGCGCTTCTTCGGCGGCACGTACCGGGTGATTCCCAACGGCGTCGACGTGCCCGAGCCGCCGGCGCCCGCGGCGCGCCCCGCCGAGGCGGTGCACGAGGGCCGGCCGCTGCGGATCGCCTTCGTCGGCCAGGCCGTCGAGCGCAAGGGGCTGCCGGTGCTGCTGCGCGCCTTCGAGGCGCTGCGCGAGCACGTCCCGGCGTCGCTGCACGTCGTCGGGGTCAGCGACGAGGAGCTCGCACCGCTCATGCTCGACACGCGCGACGTCGTCGCGCACGGCAAGTGCAGCGACGCGGAGAAGCTCGAGGTGCTCGCGCAGGCCGACGTGCTCTGCGCGCCGTCGCTGGGCGGCGAGAGCTTCGGCATGGTGCTGACCGAGGCGTTCGCCGCCGGCACGCCGGTCGTCGCGTCGGACATGGCGGGCTACCGCGACGTGGTCTCCCACGACGTCAACGGCGTGCTCGTGCCGCGCGGCGACCCGACCGCGCTGGCCGAGGCGCTGCGCGACCTGGCGCTGGACCCGGCGCGCCGCGCCGCGCTGGCCGCGGCGGCGGCGCAGTCCGCCCCGCGCTACGCCTGGCCGAACGTCGCCGCGGAGGTCTTGAGCGCCTACGAGGACGCGATCGCGCTGCATGCCGTCGCGCCGCAGGGCGTGCCGGCGCGGCTCGGCCTGGCGCCGGCCGACGGCGAGCGGGTGCGCGCGCAGCGGCTGCCGACGCTCGAGCCCGCGCTCGCGGGGGCCGGGGCGAAGGACGCCTCGCGGCCCGGCGCGCGGATGGCGCGGCGGCTGGCGATCGGCGCCGTCGGCATCATCGCCGCCGCGCTGGCGGTCATCGCGCTGCAGCGCATCGGCACGGACCGCATCGGCCACGCGCTGCTGAACGCCGCCCCGCCGTGGGTCCTGCTCGGCCTCGGCCTCATGTGCCTCTCGATGGTGCTGCGCGCGTTCGCCTGGCACGCGATCCTCCAGGCCGCGCTGCCGCGCGCCCGCGTGCGGCTGCGCGACGCGCTGCAGGGCACGTTCATCGGCGTGCTCATGTCCGCGACGCTGCCGGCGCGGCTCGGCGAGCCGTCGCGCGCGTTCGTGGTGGCGCGGCGGCTGGGCAGCGCCCGCGAGCACCTGCCGGTCGTACTGGGGACGATCGTGTCGCAGACGCTGCTGAACATCTTCGCGGTGATCGTGCTCGGGATCGTGATGTTCTCGACCGTCGACCTGTTCACCCACCACACGGCGCTGCTCGTCGTGGCGATGGCGCCGCTGGCGATCGTCGCCACGCTGCTGCTGGCGCCGGCGCTGCTGCGCTCCGGCAAGCCCTCGCGGTTTGCGCGGGCCGCGGCGCTGATCACCCAGGCGCGCGCCGCGCTCGTGCAGCTGCGCGGGGGCCTGATGGTGTTCCGCCGGCCGCGGCTGGGCGGGATCGCCGCGTTCGCGCAGCTCTCGGCGTGGGTCGTGCAGTGGCTGTCGTGCTACGTGCTGCTGGTCGCGCTCGGGCTCGACGAGCGGGCCGGCCTCGGCGGCGCCGCGGCGGTGCTGTTCGCGGTCAACGTGACGGCGGTGCTGCCCGCGACCCCGTCGAACGTCGGCATCTTCCAGGCCGCCTGCGTCGCCGTGCTGGCGGCCTACGGGGTCGGCTACGCGGACGCGCTGGCCTTCGGGATCATCCTGCAGGCGGTCGAGATCGCGACGGCGATCGTCATGGGCGCGCCGGCGCTCGTCAAGGAGGGCCTGTCGTGGCGCGAGGTGCGCCTGCGGGCGATGCACAGCGCGCCGGTGGAGCTCGCGCCCGTGTCGCACTTCGGCCGCGGCGAGGCACGCGAGCTGGCCTGACCCGCGCGTCGTCTATCGCGGGTCGCTGGCTGGGGGAGGTTGGCTTGTGGAGGAGTTGCGCGAGCTGACCGAGGGCGAGCTGCCCGCGCTCCAGGCGGTGATGGAGCGCTCTCGCGAGTACTACGTGCTGGCGACCGGTTCGGGCCCGAAGCCGACGGCGGCCCGCGACGTCTGGGACGCGCTGCCGCCCGGCACGCCGCGCCGCGCGAAGCTGACGCTGGGCATCTACGAGACGGGGCTGGCCGGCATCGTCGACGTGGTCCGGGGCTGGCCGGCGGCGGGGACCTGGCTGATCGGCCTGCTGCTGCTCGAGCCGACCGCCCGCGGGCGCGGTGTCGGCGCGCGCGTCGTCGCGGCGATCGATGCCGAGGCGGCGAGGGCGGGCGCGCGGACGCTGCGGGTGGCGGTCGTGCCTGCCAACGCGCCGGCGCTCGCGTTCTGGCGCGGGCTGGGCTTCGCCGAGGTCCCGGCGACGCAGCCGGGCGCGATCGCGCTCGAGCGGGCGATGATCGCCTGCTGAGCGGGTTGCACGGGGGACGGCGCCCGGGGTCCGGAGATGGCCATACGGTCACCGGCTTCGTCGTGCTGTGCGCGGCGCGGCGTCCGCACTCGGCGCGTCATCGGCGGTTCGCGGTGAGCGGGGGTGACGCGCAAGGTGCGGTATGCGCACTCGGCGCGTCATGCAGCGCGGATCGACCTCCCGCTCGCCGGTGGCGAGCTGGAGCCTGCCCTTTGACCCGGCCTGAGCCATCTCCGGTGCGCGTGTCGTGAGCTGAGCCCGCCCGAGCGCGATCGGGGGTTCGGCAGCGCCACGGCGGTTCGTCCTGCTGGCGACAGGTCCCGTGTCGTCATCGAACCTGACGGACGACCGCCGACGTGATCGGGGGCGCGCCAGGTGCGATATGCGCACTTTGCGCGCCCCGGCCGCGGCCACGGGACCCGCGGTGGTCAGGGGACGATCCGGGACGCCGTGCGCCGCGCGAGCGATCGGTTCGCGGCGCCGCCGGTCTCGCGCGCGCCACGAGCCGGTACGCGCCGGGGCAAGGGTGCGGCCCCCATCCGGCCGCGCAGCTCGATGCACGCGGGCCGATGCTCGTTCGCCGCACCCTGAGCCGTAGACCTCAAACGCCGTCCGCCGCCACCGCTCAGCAGGGATTCGCGGGCAACGCCCGCGGGCTCCCCGCGAACGCGAGCCACGCCCGGTAGGAGCCGTACGTGTCCAACAGCGACGGGCTCACGAGCCCGACCGGGAAGTCGCGCGACTCGCGAAAGGTGAACTGGAACGCCGCGGCGATGCGGTCGTTGACCGCCCATGAGCGCAGCGCGGCCGACATCGGCTCGCAGCGGTGGTCGAACGTGCCGGTCTCGCCGATCCACAGCGACGTGCGATGCCCGCAGCCGTGTGAGTCCAGCGCGGCGATCGCCCCGTCGAGCAGCTCGCGGCGCGCCGCGGCGGCGACGCCGGCGGGCCGCGGGAGGCCGTCGCGCGCGCGCACGCCGATGTACGCGTGCTGAGCGAACGGCGCGTCGAGGCAGGCGACGTCGCGCGGCAGCCCGCGGATGAACTCCGCCACGCCGGCGCCGTAGACCCGCGGCCGATCCAGGCCCGCCAGGCTGCCGAGCACGATCCGCTGCTCGTGGCGCAGCTCCTTGACGGCCGCGCGCACGAGCCGGGCGTAAGCCTGCGGCGCGACCGCCCTGGAGCTCACCTCGCAACGCGCGCGCTGCGGCTGCAGGAAGGCGGGGTGGTTGGGCTCGTTCCACGGCGAGATGAAGTCGACCTTCACGCCGACCTTGTCGGCGAGCGCGTTGAACGCCCGCAGGAGGCGGCGGTAGGCGGCGATGCGGGGCATCTGCGCGCGCGCGTGGCGGTTGCGGGGCTTCTGGCAGCCGATCGCCGGCCCGGCCACCGCCCACAGCGGCGTGAAGTACGGCACGGCGAGGATCCGCCAGCCGCCGTCCTCGGCCTGGCGCTGCTTGATCGCGCTCAGCAGCCCGCGCATCCCGCGCTCCGTGCGGCAGCCGGGGTTGATCCGCGGACAGCCGCCGAACGGAGCGTCCCAATTCGGCTTGTGGTCGGCGCGCGGCTGCAACCGCTCCCACGGGATGATCACCCGCACGTACGCCGGCTTGAGCGCGACGACCTTCGCCGCCACGCCCCGCGTCGGGCCGACCGCGACGAGCAGGCGCGGGTCGGTCTCGGTCAGGCCGATCGCCAGCGGCGGATCGCTGGCCTGCGCGGTCGCGGTCGCGGTCGCAGCAGCCGCCGCGGTCGTCGCCCCCACGAATAACACGAGCAGCGCCATCGCTGCGAGGCCGATCGTGACGAGAGCTCGCGGATGGCGCATCGGCGCGGCGATCATAGTTTCGCGCCGCCCGCGGGCGCGGCATGATCGGCGCGTGACGCGTCGAACCCCGCTGACGATGACGGGCGCCTGGGTCTATCTGCTGCGCTGCCGCGACGGCTCGCTGTACTGCGGCTGGACGACGGATCTCGAGCGCCGCCTGGCGGCCCATCGCAGCGGCCGCGGGAGCCGCTACACGGCCAGCCGCCTGCCGGTGTCGCTCGCGCTCGCTCAGCCGATGGCCGACCGCGGCGCCGCGCGCCGCGCGGAGGCGCGCATCAAGCGCCTGACCCGCGCCGAGAAGCTCGCGCTCGTCGCAGCCGGGCCGACGGCCGTGTAAGGTCGCGCGCGCTTCGTGAGGGTGGTCTCGTCGTCGCCCGCCGTCGATCCTGGGGAAGTGCAACGGTTCGCATGAAGGAGATGCTGTCGACCGGCGCCGCGCGCGCCTGGTTCGGGGTCGCGCTCGCCGGACTCATCGTCATCGCGCTCGTGTTCGCGCTGATGCTGATCCCGCGCCTGGGCTCCGGCCAGCAGGTCGTCGACGCCACGGAGCCCGCCTTCGCCGACGCCCGCGTCGACGGCACGCGGGCGGGGGTGTCCACGCTCTCGCAGTACGTCGACGTCGTCGATCCGCTGCTGACGGCGCGCGGCGGCGCCAGCCGGGAGGTCGCGGAGTTCGTCGGCTACCTGCAGCGCAAGCTCGGCCTGTCGGCCGACCAGGTGCGCAAGATCCTGCGCCGCGAGGCCCCGCACACGGAGGCGTTGATGCGGGCGCTGCCGCTCGACGGCGTCGCCGCCGAGGTGCCGCGCCTGACGGCCTACCTCGCCACGATCATGGGCCTGCCCGAGGAGGAGCTCGCGGCGCTCCTCGAGCGCGACTTCCCGCGCATCTCGCAGTCGCTGACCGCGCTGGCGAACACCGCGGAGGGCTGGTACGACGTCCCGGGGATCGACGGGCTGACCCGCCTGCGCGGCGACAAGCCCGTGCGCACGCTGCCGGGCCTGCGCAAGTACCTGCGCGACGACGTCGTCGCGCTGACCGTCGCCCAGCGCGAGAACTTCCAGGACCTCGCCGGGACCGGCGGCATCGGCTACATCCCGTACATGCTGCTCGCCTTCGGCGCCGGGCTGCTGGCCTTCGGCCTGCTCGGCGTGCGGCGTGCGCGCAAGCTGGCGCCGGGCAAGCTGTCCTGGAGCGTCGTCGTCGCCGCCGGCGTCGTGCTGATCGTCATCGTCGGGGCCGCGCAGTACTTCCCGCGCCTCGGCGGAGCGCAGGAGGCGGTCGAGGCCTTCGAGCCGGTCTTCGAGCGCGACCGCGTGCGCGGCACGGCCAACGGCGCCGACACGATCCACGAGGCGATCGCGTTCGGCGACCCGCTCATGACCCCGCTCGGCGGCGCCGCGCGGGAGGCGCCGCGCCTGTATCGCCTCGTCGCGCAGCGCACCGGCCGCCGGACCGACGACGTGCGCAGCGCGGTGCGCCGCCGCGCGCCCCACACCACCGCGCTGCTCAGCGCGATCCCGCTGACGGAGGTCGGCAAGGAGGTCCCGCGGCTGCTGGCCTACCTGCGCAAGGCGCTGCGCACGTCGCGCACGAAGGTCGTCGCCGCGCTGCGCACGCGCGTGCCCCGCCTGACGCAGGCGCTCCTGGCCGCGCCCGGCGTCGCGCGCGGCTGGAACGCGATCCCGGGCACCGAGGACCTGACCCGCTTCGACGGCCTCACGCCCGTGCGGACGATGCCCGAGCTCGACGCCTACCTGCGCGAGGACCTCATCCGCGTGCTCGTCGCCGAGCGCGAGCACTTCGAGACGCTGGCCGGCGGGCAGCCGTCGGTCGACGCGCTCGCGCCGCTGATGCTCGCCACCGGGCTCTTCGTGATGCTCTACGGCGGCGTGATGATGCGGTTCGTCGCGCGCCGCTACTGACACCCCGGCGCTGGCCCGGCTCCGGCCCGGCCCTGGCCCGGGCCCCGGCCGCGGCGCGCGGTCAGGCGACCGGCGCCGCGAGCGCGTCGACCAGCGAGCCCGCGTCGAAGCTGCCGTCGTGCAGCACGCCGTTGACGAAGAACGCCGGCGTCCCCGTGATGCCCGCCGCCTGCGCGCTGCGCTCGTCGCGCGCGACCCGCTCGGCGTGCGCGCCCGCGAGCACCTCGCGGCGCACCCGCTCCCCGTCGAGCCCGATCGCCGCGGCGTGGCCGGCGAGATCGTCGAGCGACAGGCGCCCGCGCGCGGCGTAGAGCGCCTCGTACATCGGCCAGAAGGCATCCTGCGCGGCGGCCGCCTCGGCCGCCTGGGCGGCGTGGTCCGCATCGGGATGGGCGGGCAGCGGGAAGTGGCGAAAGGCGAAGCGCAGACGCCCGTCGAGCCGCTCGCGCACACGCCGCAGGATCGACATCGAGGCGACGCAGTACGGGCACTGGAAGTCGCCGTACATCACGAGCTCGTAGGCGGCGTCGGCGGGCCCCGTGACGTGGTCGGCGGGCCCGAGCGGCGGGTCGAGCAGAGCGGGCATCGCGGGGGACGGTAGCGGGCGCCGATCCCGGCCTCGCGCCGTACAGACACCTAGAATCCGGCCCTCGTGGGCGACATCGAGTTCCTCATCGCCGTGCTCTTCGCCGCGGCGTTGCTCGTTCGGCTGGCCGATCTCGTGGCGATCCCCTACCCGATCGTGCTCGTCATCGGCGGCGTGGCGATCGGCTTCGTGCCCGGGCTGCCGGCCATCGAGCTCGCGCCGGAGGCGATCTTCCTCGTCTTCCTGCCGCCGCTGCTGCACTCGGCGGGCTTCGCCGCGTCGCCGCAGGAGCTGCGCTCGGCGACGGTGCAGCTCATCTCGCTGACGTTCGCGCTCGTGCTCGTGACGATGTGCGCCGTCGCGGTCGTCGCGCACGAGGCGATCGGCCTGAGCTGGCCGGCGGCGTTCATCCTCGGGGCGATCCTCGGGCCGACCGATCCCGTCTCGGCGGCGGCGACGTTCAGCCGCCTCGGCGTGCCCGAGCGCGTCTCGCTCGCCGTCGAGGCCGAGGCGATGCTCAACGACGCGGCCGCGCTCGTCGCCTACCGCGTCGCCGTCGGCGCGGCCGTGGCGGGCTCGTTCGCGCTCGACGAAGCGGCCTGGGAGTTCGTGGTGGCGGCGGCCGGCGGCGTGGCGATCGGCCTCGCGGTCGGGTGGATCGGGCAGCGCCTGCAACGGCGCCTGAGCGACGTGCCGCTGGCGATCTTCCTGTCCGTGCTGTTCGCCTACGGGTCCTACATCGGCGCCGAGCAGCTCGGCGTCTCCGGCGTGCTGGCGACGGTCGTCACCGGCATCTGGTTCGGCTGGCACTCGCACGACATGTTCGACGCCGATACGCGCCTGAGCGCGATCGCGTTCTGGCAGGCGCTCGTGTTCGGCCTCAACACGACGCTGTTCGTCCTGCTCGGGCTGCAGTTCGAAGGGGTGCTCGACAGCGTGCGTGCGACCGGTGAGACCGGCGCCCTGCTCGTGGACGTGGCGATCGTCAGCGCGGTGGTGATCGGCGTGCGGCTGGCCTGGATCGCCGCGGCGCCGCTGCTGGCGCGCATCGTGCCGGCGGCGGCCAGCGCCGACCCGGGCGAGAACTGGCGCGAGCGGCTCGTCGTCGGCTGGTCGGGCATGCGCGGCGCGATCTCGCTGGCGGCGGCGCTGGCGCTGACCGACGAGATCGCCGAGCGCGAGCTGCTGATCTTCATCACGGTCGGCGTCATCGCCGTGACGCTCGTGGGGCAGGGGCTCACGCTGGCGCCGCTGCTGCGCCTGCTGGACATCGAGCGCGACCGCGAGTGGAGCCCCGACGAGGCGATCGCGCGCCTGGAGGCGGCGCAGGCCGCGCTGGACCGGCTCGACGAGCTCGAGCGCGAGGAGCGCATCGGCGAGGAGCGCCTGCGCCGCATGCGCGAGCTGTATCGCGCGCGCTGGCGGCGTTGCATGACGGTCATCGGCGGCGAGGCCGGCGAGGCGCACGGCAACGCCCAGGCCGCCGCCCAGGACAAGATCGAGCGCTACAGCCAGCTGCGCCGCGAGCTGATCGGCGTCGAGCGCGACGCGATCCTCGACCTGCGCAACGAGGGCCGGCTGCCCCAGGAGACGATGCGCCTGATCGAGCGCGATCTCGATCTGGAGGAGGCGCGGCTGCCCACCTGAACGTGACGTGCCGGCGCCCGCCTCGGGCGGATGTTACGCGGTGGGAAATCGCTCGCCATCCGTCGCCGCGAACCGGTACGCTTCGCGGCGGGATCTCCCGAGCGATGCTCGGGGGGTGGGTCAGCTCCGGACCATCCGTCGCGCCCGGGAGCGCGGCGGTGTGTGGTTCGGCGCGCAGCGCCGCTCGCGAACAGGTCCTGCCGGAGGGGCAGCGAATACCCGGCACACGGTCTCGTCGGCGGATTTTCAAACAGGGGCAGGTATCGGACCATGGGCAAGAAGCGAAACCTCGCAACCGGCGCTTTGATCTTCGCCGCCGGCTGGGCCCCCGCAGCGGCACAGGCCGCCGGACCGGACACCGCCGCCGCCGTCGACGCCGACGGGCATGCGATCACCAACGGCGGCGACGCCGACGCCGACAGCGGCAGCGCGACCGGCGGCACCGGCGGACCCGTCACGGCCACCGGCGGAGGCGCCGTCGCGGTCAACGCGGCCGCGCAGACGGCCGTCAACGTCGCCGACACCGAGAGCGACGACGACGCCGGGAGGATCCAGAGCAACGAGGGCTCGGCCGACCAGGCCGGCAACACCGCCACCGGCGGCGAGGCGACGGCGACGGGCGGCAACGGCGGCGCCGCGAACAGCGCCAACGCGCAGACCGGCGTCGGCCACGCTGCAGCGACGGCATCGGGCGCGGACGGTCACGCGACCGCCTTCGGCGGCGACACCGAGGCCGAGAGCGGCGACGCGACCGGCGGCGCCGGCGGCGCGGCCGACGCGGACGGCGGACCGGCCGTCGCGGGCAACACGACCGAGCAGGCGCTGCTGAACTTCTTCACGGGCGACACCGACGGCGCCAGCGCGCTGACGCAGAGCAACGACGCATCCCTGACCCAGGGCGCCAACGACGCGACGGGCGGGGACGCATCCGCCGCCGGCGGCGCGGGCGGTGCCGCGAACACCGCCAACACGCAGATCGGCGCGGGCAACGCCACCGCGACGGCGTCCGGCGAGGGCCACGCGATGGCCTTCGGCGGCGAGACCGAGGCCGAGAGCGGCGACGCCACCGGTGGCCCGGGCGGTCCCGCCACGGCGTTCGGTGGCACGGCGGTCGCGTTCAACGCGACGGGCTTCAGCGGTCAGCTGCTCGCCAACGACGACGACGAGGAGGGCGACGGCGACGGCGGCACGATCCAGGCCAACGACGCCGAGCTCGAGCAGGAAGGCAACACGGCCACCGGCGGTGCGGCCACCTCGACCGGCGGTGCCGGCGGAGCGGCGGACACCGCCAACACGCAGACCAACACCGCCAACGCCGTGGCACTGGCCTCGGGCGACGGCCACGCGATGGCCTTCGGCGGCGACACCGAGGCCGAGAGCGGCGACGCCACCGGCGGCGACGGCGGGCTCGCGGTGGCGGTCGGCGGCGACGCCGTGGCGGTCAATCTCGCGACGCAGGTGCTCGTCAACGTGGCGGACGACGACTTCTTCGGCACCCTGGGCGTGATCCAGGACAACGACGCGTCGCTGGAGCAGGGCGGCAACACGGCCACCGGCGGCGACGCGGACGCGACCGGCGGGGCGGGCGGCGCCGCCAGCACCGCCAACACGCAGACGAACACGGGCGGGGCGACCGCGCCCGGCGACGACGATGAGCCGATCGTCTTCGGCGGCGATACGAGCGACACGAGCGGCGCTGACGCCGGCGGTGCGGGTGGCGACGCGACGGCGTTGGGCGGCCTCGCGCTGGCCGCCAACCTGGCGATCCAGGTGCTCGCGAACGTGGCCGACGCCGAGTCCGATGATGGCGATGTCGGCGTCACGCAGGACAACGACGCGTCGCTGGAGCAGGGCGGCAACGAGGCGACGGGCGGCGACGCCGCGGCGACGGGCGGCGCCGGCGGCGGCGACGCGACGGCGCTCGGCGGCGACGCGCTGGCCGGCAACCTGGCGATTCAGGTGCTGGCCAACGAGGCCGAGGTCGAGGCCGAGGACGACGGCGACGCCGGCGCGATCCAGGACAACGACGCGTCGCTGCAGCAGGGCGGCAACGAGGCGACCGGCGGCGATGCGACCGCCAAGGGCGGCTCCGGCGGCGGTGACGCGACGGCAACGGGCGGCGATGCGCTGGCCGGCAACCTGGCGATTCAGGTGCTGGCCAACGAGGCCGAGGTCGAGGCCGAGGACGGCGGCGACGCCGGCCTCGTCCAGGACAACGACGCCGAGCTCGAGCAGGGCGGCAACGAGGCGACCGGCGGCGACGCGACCGCGACCGGCGGCTCCAGCGGCGGCAACGCGATCGCCACCGGCGGCACCGCCGTCGCGGGGAACGTCGCGCTGCAGGTGCTCTTCAACGAGGCCGACGACGTGGAGGCCGAGGACGGCGACGCGGGCGTCATCCAGGACAACGACGCGTCGCTGCAGCAGGGCGGCAACGAGGCGACCGGCGGCGACGCGAGCGCGAAGGGCGGTTCCGGCGGCGGTGACGCGACAGCGACCGGTGGCGATGCCGTGGCGGCGAACGTCGCAGTGCAGATCGCGGCCAACGAGGCCGAGGTCGAGGCGGAGGACGGCGGCGACGCCGGTCTCACCCAGGACAACGACGCCGAGCTCGAGCAGGGCGGCAACGAGGCGACCGGCGGCGCCGCGACCGCAACCGGTGGGGCGGGCGGAGCGGCGGACACGTCGAACGTGGTGACGGGCGAGTCGGGTGACACGTCCGCGACCAGCGGCGCCGCGACCGGCGGCGACGGTGGCGACGCCACCGCCACGGGCGGCGGCGCGCTGGCGGCCAACGTCGCCGTGCAGGTCACGAGCAACGAGGCCGACGACGTCGAGGCCGAGGACGACGGCGACGCCGGCGTCATCCAGGACAACGACGCCTCCCTGACCCAGGGCGGCAACGAGGCCACGGGCGGTGCCGCGACGGCGACCGGCGGTGCCGGCGGCGACGCCAACACCGGCAACCTCCAGTCCGGCAACGGCAACCAGACCGGCGAGGGGCAGCTGTTCGGCGGCGACACCGAGGCCGAGAGCGGCGACGCGACCGGCGGCGACGGCGGCAGCGCCATCGCGACCGGCGGCCAGGCGGACGCGGTCAACGTCGGCGTGCAGGTCGCGGCCAACGAGGCCGAGGTCGAGGCCGAGGACGACGGCGACATCGTCCTCTTCCAGGACGACGACGCCGAGCTCGAGCAGGGCGGCAACGAGGCCAGCGGCGGCGCCGCGACCGCGATCGCCGGCGCCGGCGGCGACGCGAACAGCGGCAACGTGCAGAACGCCAACGGCAACGTGAACGCCGGCGGCGACGGCACGATCCAGGCCTTCGGCGGTGAGACGGAGGCCGAGAGCGGCGACGCGACCGGCGGCAACGGTGGCAACGCGACCGCGAGCGGCGGGGAGGCGACGGCGGCCAACGTCGGCGTGCAGGTCGCGTTCAACGTGGCTGACGTCGACGGCGAGGACGGCGACGTCGGCGTCATCCAGGACAACGACGCCGAGCTCGAGCAGGGCGGCAACGAGGCCACCGGCGGCGAGGCGACGGCGGTCGGCGGCGCGGGCGGCGACGCGGACACCGGCAACGTGCAGTCGGGCAGCGGCAACGTCTCCGCCGGCGGCGACGGCACGATCCAGGCGTTCGCGGGTGAGACGGAGGCCGCGAGCGGCGACGCGACCGGCGGCAACGGTGGCAACGCGACGACGACCGGCGGCGCCGCCACGGCGCTGAACGTGGGCGTGCAGGTCGCGGTGAACGAGGCTGACGTCGACGGCGAGGACGGCGACATCGGCGTCACCCAGGACAACGACGCGACGCTCGCGCAGGGCGGCAACGACGCGACGGGTGGCGACGCCGCGGGCACCGGCGGCGCCGGCGGCGACGCGGACAGCGGCAACGTGCAGACCGACAACGGCAACGTCACCATCGACAGCGACGGCACCGCGCAGGCCTTCGCCGGCGACACGGAGGTCGAAAGCGGCAACGCCGACGGCGGCCCCGGCGGCGACGCGCCCGTGGCCGGCGGTGTGGCGGAAGCGGACAACGTCTCCCTCCAGGCGCCCGTGAACGCGCTGGACGTCGACGGTGACGGCGGGACGATCGGCGAGATCCAGGACAACGATGCCGAGCTCGACGCCGCATCCAACGAGGCCACCGGCGGCGACGCCGAAGGGCTCGGCGGCCCCGGTGGCGAGGCGGCCACCGGCAACTCGCAGGTCGACAGCGGCAACGTCTACGCGCTGGCCCCATAGCCGGCGCCCCCTGATCAGCGCCCCTTGACCAGCTGTGGCGACCTGACCGCGTGATGCGTTCAGGCCGCCACGTGCGGCGGTCCCTTCTGGTCGCGGTCCAAGTCCAGCGGTCCGCGGACAGGTGGTCTAGATGTGGCGGTCGCGGTAGACCACCGGCTCCTCGACGATCCGCTCACGGGTGCCGATCGTGCGCGCCTGCAGCATCTCGACGACGAGCCAGATCGCGCCGGCGATGAACAGGATCATCCCGATCGTCTGGATCGAGATACCTGCCACCGTGGCGGTGACCGCGAGCCAGAGGATGAGGCCCAGGGCCATGAGGAAGATGGGGGGTCCTGCGTCGGCAATCATGTCGATGTGACCTCCTGTGGTGAGGAACGTTGTCACGGTTGTGCCCGCCCGGACGGACCGAAAAGCAGGGTCTCAGAGAAATCTCATAGCGACCCGCCCCGGCGCTTGACGCCGGGCGTCGAGTGGGGCAGGCTCGCGCGAGATGTCGCTGTTCGAGCTCGCCGGCATGGGCTGGATCTCCCGGTCGCTCGGCGTGGCGGCCCGCCTGGGCATCGCCGACCAGCTCGCCGGCGGGCCCCAGCGGCCCGAGCAGCTGGCCGCGCTGACCGACACCCACGCCGAGGCGTTGCGCCACCTCCTGCGCGCCCTCGGGATGGTGGGCGTGTTCCGTGAGAACGAGGACGGGGCGTTCGAGCTCACCGAGGCCGCCGAGCCGTTGCGCAGCGACCACCCGGAGTCGCTGCGCCACTGGTGCATGCTCTGCGGCGAGATGTACTACGACGTGTGGCGCGACCTGCTGAGCACCGTGCAGACCGGCCAGCCCGCGTCCGCCGCGCACCGCGGCGGGTCGCTCTACGCCTACATGGAGCACAGCCGCGAGGCGGCGGAGATCTACGACAAGGCGATGGCGGACCTGACGCGGCCCGCGGCCGCCGAGCTCGCCCGCGAGCTCGACCTCGCGGGCGTGCGCAGGATCGTCGACGTCGGCGGCGGCGGCGGCGAGCTGCTCAGCACGATCCTGCGCGCCCACCCCGGATTGCTCGGGGTGGTCGCCGACCGCGCCGACGTCACCGCTCGTGGGCGCGCGCAGCTGCACGCGACGGGCGACGACGACCTGATCGAGCGGCTGAGCTTCGTGGCCACCGACTTCTTCGACGCGGTGCCGGCGGGCGGCGACGTCTACGTCCTCAAGAACGTGCTGCACAACTGGAGCGCGGACAGCAGCGTCAGGATCCTCGCCAGTGTCCGCGCGGCGATGGTGCAAACGATCGAGTCCGAGTCCGAGCCCGCGGCGGCCGACCCGCCGATCCTGCTGGTCGTGGAGCCGCTGCTCGGGCACGACAGCGTCTCGTCGATCCGCGCGCTCTTTCAGATGGTCGTCTGCGAGGAGGGCACGCGCACGCGCTCGGAGCAGGACATGCGCGAGCAGGCCGAGCGCGCCGGCTTCGCGATCCGCTCGATCAGGCTGCTGTCCACCGAGCACAGCGTCGCCGAGCTCGCCCTCGGCGACGCGCCGCCGGCGCCGGCGCCGGCGCCTCCCGCGGACTATCCCGTCGCGACCGTCAGCTCGGCGTCGCGCGGCGGCCGGCGATAGAGGCACCGCTCGAGGTCACGGCCGCGCTCGAACGCGATCTGGCGCCGGATCGACTCCCGCGTGGCGGCGAGGTTGTCGGCCTCGATGCTCTGGCGGACGATGAGCGTGACGACGTTGTGCAGCTGGGTCGGCGCGCGCTCGGCCGTGAGCGCCAGGATCTCCAGCACGTTGCTTCGGACCGGCGCGTCGAGCGACGCCACGTAGGTGCGCAGCTCGCCGGGCATCTCGCCAGGTCCGCCCGCCGGGCGCCGCAGCGCGGGCGCGTAGGTGATGCCCGCGATGTAGCCGCGCATCCGGGCGGTGAAGTTGTCCCAGTCCAGCGTGCGCTCCATGAGCGGGATGTAGCGCTCGAACAGCTCGAGGCGGCTCATGCTGCGCGGCAGGATGTTCGGGATCAGGTAGTTGTCGAAGAACGTCCCCGGCTCGTGCAGGGCGGCGTTGTCGAGCACGCGACCCTCGGCGATGAGCTTGTCGAACGTGTCGGTGCCCGGCCGCGCCTGCAGCATCCGCACCCGCGGAAGCGCGATGTTTGCCGCTTCGAAGAACGCGTACTGCAGGTCGAAGATCGACGTGTCGTCGTGGTCGAAGCCGACGATCATCGACGCCTCGATGGGCAGGCCGTAGGACTGGATCTTGCGGCAGGTCTCGACGAGGTCGCCCTTGAGGTTCTGGACCTTGGCGCTCTCCTCCAGGCTGGCCCGGTTGGGCGACTCCACGCCGATGAACAGCCCGGCGAAGCCGGCCTGCGCCAGCAGCTCGAGCACCTCGTCGTCGCGCGCGATGTTGATGGAGATCTCGGCGTAGTAGCGCAGCGGCTCGTCGAGGCGCGCGTTGAGCTCGATCAGCGCGGCCAGCACCTCCTTGCTGTACTTCCGCGCGCCGTAGAAGTTGTCCTCGCAGAACGAGATCACGCGGACGCCGTGCCGGTGCAGCGCCGTGATCTCGTCGATCACCTGCGTGACCGGCTTGGTGCGCATCTTGCGCCCGAACACCTTCCACACGTTGCAGAACTCGCACACGAACGGACAGCCGCGCGTCGTCTGGACGCCGCCGACCATGTAGCTGTCGGCGAGCACGTCGGAGAGGCTGCGCCAGTGCGGGGCGGGGGAGAGGTGCATGTCGACGGTCTCGGGGTCGCGGAACGTGCGCCTCCAGTCACCGGTGGCGAACGCCTCGAGGAACTCGGGCCAGGCCCGCTCGCACTCGCCGAGGACGAGGGCGTCGAACTCCGGCTCGTAGAGCTCGGGCGACGATGTCGCTCCCGCGCCGCCGGCGACGACCGCGACGCCGCGACCGCGGAAGACGCGCGCGACCTGCTGGGCGCGGTAGATCGACGTGATGTAGCCGCCGACGCCGACGAGGTCGTAGTCGCGCTCGAACACCGTGTCGTCGTCGATCTCGCCGTGCACGGCCTCGTCCCAGATGTCGGTGTGATGCTGCGCGGGCGTCAGCGCCGCGAGCGTCGCCAGCGAGAGCGGTGCGACGAATGCCTTCTTCTGGACGTACGGATGGTCGCTGAGCTTCCAGCGATTGGACGTCATCCGCCATTGCGGCAGCACCAACAGGATGTTCAGCGGCGGGGTCGTGGTGTTCACGGGTCCTCCTGGCTTGGGTCACGAGCCGTGTTCGCCTGCAGCAGCCACGCCGCCAGACGCCGGGCGAGCGTCTGCACGGCGGGGCTTCTCATCATCGAGACGTGGGTTCCGGGGACCGCGATGACCTCGACCGGCTGCGCCGAGTACCGCTGCCACCCCAGATCGGGGGCGCGGCCGTCGTCCGCGCGGCCGGCGCGGAAGACGACGATCCGTCCCGCATACACGCCGGGCGCATAGTCGGCGGTCATCCGGTTGTGCGCGAGCATGAGATCCAGGAAGCCGCGGAAGTCCGCGACCGTGGTGGTCGGCGGCGCCAGCCCGTGAGCCTTGAAGCGCTCCAGGAAGACCGCCGCCCGGCTCTCCGGCGACGCGCCGTCGAGCGCTCCGCGCGACACGCCGAGGTCCTGCCCGACGAGCTCGGAGGCCTTCGACGCGAAGGTCAGCAGCCGCCCGAGGTCGTCGTCGGCGGCGCCCGCTGGGCCGTCGCCACCGCCGCCGCCGGGCGCGGGCTGGTCGAGCACGGCCACGGTCGGGGTCTCGTCGCGCTCGCGCGCGTACCGCGAGCCGATCTCGAACGCGACGAGCGCGCCCATCGACCAGCCGCCGAGCAGCGGCGCGGTCCGCGGCATCGCCGCGACGAGGCTCGCCGTGTACTCCCGGGCCAGATCGGCGATCGTGCGGGGAGCGCCGCCGTTGGAGGGCGTCGCCTGGAGCGCGAAGAACGGCACGTCGGCGCCCAGCGCGCGCGACAGCGGCTCGTAACACAGCACGTTGCCGCCCGCGGGATGGACGAACACGAGCGGCGCCCGCGTCCCGCGGGGCTGGACGGCGACGAGCGGCGACGCCGCGGGCGCCGCGCCGGCGAGCCTGATCGCCGCCGCCTGCTGACGGACGCTGCCCTGCTCGAACAGCGTCGCGAGCGCCAGCCGCTGCCCGTAGCTGCGTTCGACACGCGCCATGAGCTGCACGGCCAGCAGCGAGTGGCCGCCGAGCTCGAAGAAGCCGTCGTCGACGCCGATCGACGCGACGCCGAGGACGTCCTGCCAGAGGTGCGTCAGCTCGAGCTCGAGCCGATCGCGGGGCGGCTCGTGCGCCGCCGGCGGCTGGTCGGCCTGCCCGCGCGGCAGGGCCGCCAGGTCGAGCTTGCCGGTGGGCCCGGTCGGGAGCGCCTCGACGAGCGCCAGGCTGCCGGGCACCATGTACGCCGGCAGGCGCTGCGCGAGATGACGGCGCAGCGCGCCGGCGGTGAGGGCGGCGCCCGCGGCGGGCCGGACGTAGGCCATCAGCTGCGGGTCGGTGCCGGCCGGCGCCGGCGCGACCACGACGGCCTGTGCCACGTCGGGGTGCGCCGCGAGCACGTGCTCGATCTCCGCGAGCTCGACGCGGAAGCCCCGCACGCTGACCTGGCGGTCGCCGCGCCCGAGGAACATGACGGCGCCGTCGCTGCCGCGGCGCTTCGCGCGGTCGCCCGTCCGGTAGAAGCGCTCGCCGGGCGCGGAGGGACTGGTGACGAACCGCTCCGCGTCGATCTCGGGACGGTTGAGATAGCCCCGAGCCACCCCTGCGCCCCCGATGTAGATCTCGCCCGCGATGCCGGGCGGCACCGGCTGCAGCGCGCCGTCGAGCACGTGCACCTGCGTGCCGGCGAGCGGGAACCCCAGCGCGATCGGCTCGCCGTCGGGGTGGTCGGCGGGGACCTCGTACGTCAGCACGCCGACCGTCGTCTCGGTCGGGCCATAGTGGTTGAGCAGGCGGCAGCCGGCGCCCGTCCGGCGAATCGCCTGCACGAGCGCCGGCCGGCAGGCCTCGCCGCCGAGCACGAGCAGCCGGCGCGGCAGCAGGCTGCGCGCGTGCGGCGAGTCCAGCAGCGCGTGCAGGTGCGACGGCACGATCTTCAGGCAGTCCACCGGCCGGCGCTCGAACCGGCTGGCCAGGGCGGCGGCGTCGAGCACCAGCGGCTCGCCGATCACGACGACGCAGCCGCCGTGGGCCAGCGGCGGGAAGATCATCGTGTTGCCCAGGTCGGCGGTGAGCGGCGAGATCGTGGCGAAGCGGTCCCCGGCGTCGAGCCCCATCGCCTGCCACACGGCGTCGCTGTAGCGCACGAGGTGGCGGTGCTCGACGAGCACGCCCTTGGGCCGGCCGGTCGTGCCCGACGTGTAGATCACGTAGGCCAGCTGCTCGGGCCGCACGTCGACGTCGAGGTCGGCGGCGCTTTCGGCGGCGATCGCCGCGCCGTCGGCATCGAGATCGACGATCGCGACGTCTGCCAGCCCCCCGGCCACCGCGCGGGTCGCCCCGTCGGTGACGAGCAGCGCCGCGCCGCCGTCCTCGAGCAGGAGCTTCAGCCGCGCCGGCGGGTGGGCCGGGTCGAGCGGGAGGTAGGCCCCGCCGGCCTTCATGATCGCCAGGATCGCGACGATCGCGCTGGGGGTTCGCTGCGCGAGCAGCGCCACGATCGTCTCCGCGCCGACGCCGCGTTCGCGCAGGTGGCGCGCGAGCCGGTTGGCGGCCGCGTTGGCCTCGCGGTAGGTCAGCAGCGTCGCCCCGGCGCCCTCGAGCGCCGGCTGCACCCCGCAGCGCCGGGCCATCGCCTCGAAGCGGCGGTGAAACGGCTCGACCGCCTCGGCCCCGCCGGCCGCGTCGGCCGCCGCCGCCACGGCCGGCCGCGCGGGCGGGTCGGGGGCGAAGTAGGCGATGCGACCGAGCGGGCCGTCGGGGTCGGCGACCGCGCCCTCCAATAGACCCTGGTAGTGGGCGAGCAGCCGCCGGGCGGTCCGCGGCTCGAACAGGTCGCGCGCGTAGTGCAGGGTCAGGCGCAGCTCGTCGTCGATCTCCTCGGTCCAGAGGTTGAGGTGGAACTTCGACGTCCCGTAGTCGATCTTGACGACCTCGAGCCGCATCCCCGCGACCTCGTAGAGCGCGGGCACGTTCTGGTGCACGAACATCACCTGGAAGATCGGATGCGAGTTCAGACGGCGCTCCGGGTTCAGCTCCCCGATCAGCTTCTCGAAGGGCAGCTCCTGGCGGGCCAGCGCCTCCTGGCAGACGACCCGCACCGCTTGGACCGCCGCTCGGAAGGAGTCCTGCGGATCCATGTCCGCACGGATCGCCAGCGTGTTGTTGAACGGCCCCATCACGCTCTGGAACTCGCGCCGGTCGCGGTTGGCCGCCGACGTGCCGACGGTGATCGACGGCTCGCCCGTGTAGCGCTGCAGCAGCGCCATCAGGCCGCAGATCAGCGTCTGAAACAGGCTCACGCGCTCGCCGCGCGCGAAGCTCCTCAGCGCCGCGCTCAGGGAGGCGGGGAGCGTCAGCGTCTCCATCGCGCCCGCGTGCGACGCCGTCGCCGACGCCGGCTCGCGATCTGACGGCAGCGCCAGCGGCGCCGGCTCGGGCGTCAGCCGGCGCTTCCAGTACGCGAGCTGGTCGCGGAAGGGCTCGCTCTGCAGCCACGTCTGCTCCCACTGGACGTAGTCGAGGTACTGCAGCGCGACCGGCGCCAGGGGGGCCGTGCCGGTGCGGCCGGCCTCGTAGAACGCCGGCAGCTCCTTGGAGAACACCGCGTTGGACCAGCCGTCGGAGACGATGTGGTGGGTCGTCTGCAGCAGCAGGTACTCGAGGTCGTCGACCCACACGAGCTTCAGCGCGATGAGCGGGCCGGTCGTCAGGTCGAAGGCCTGGCGGCCCTCCTCGTAGGCGATCCGCTGCGCCGCGCGCTCGCGCTCGGCGGCGGGCAGGCCCCGCAGGCCCTCCCATGTGACCGTGAGCGCCAGCTCGTCGTGCACCACCTGGACGGGGCGGCCGTCCTCGGAGTGAAACGTCGTGCGCAGGATCTCGTGGCGGCGGCCGATCTCGTTGAGGCTCCACTCCAGGCGCGGGCGATCGAACGGCGTGGCCGTCCAGCAGCGCAGCGCCGCCGGGTTGTTGAAGGCGCGCGAGTCCGGCGCGAGCTGGCAGAGAAACCACATCCGCTCCTGCGCGCTCGACAGCGGGTAGCGGCCGCCCGGCCGGCGCTCCATCCGGGCCGGCCGCGACGCGCCGCCGCCGCCGTTGCCGTTGCCGTTGCGGGCCAGCCGGTTGACGAGCTCCTGGACGCGCTCGGAGCTCAGCGCGGCGAGCCGGCGTTCGAGCGCTTCGCTCATCGCCGCGTGTACTCAGTCATAGGACAGCACGAGCTTGCCGATGTGCCCGTAGCGCGACAGCACGCCGAGCGCCTCGCCCAGGCGTTGCACCGGATAGACGGTCGTGCGGATCGGTAGCAGGTCGCCCCGGGCGAAGGCGTCCGCGACCTCCTGAAAGAGCGCCTTGAGCCGGTCCGGCCGCAGCAGGAACAGCGACAGGTCGATCCCCGTGTAGGTCAGTCCGGCGGCGAACGGCGCCAGCTCGAGCGACGCGTTCTGGGCGATGTCCTGCTTGTCGAGCTGCAGGAAGCGACCGAAGGTCCGCAGGACCCGAATGCCGGTGACGGCCTGCTCGCCCGCCAGCGTGTTCAGGACGACGTCGACGCCCTCGCCGCCGGTCAGCGCCATGACCCGGTCGCCGAACGCGGTCGACCGGGAGTCCATCGGCGAGGGTATGCCGAGCGACGCGAGGAACTCGCGCTTGGGCTCCGAGCCGGCCGTCGCGTAGACCTCGGCCCCGAGCCAGCGCGCGATCTCGATCGCCGCGAGGCCGACCCCGCCGGTGGCCGTGTGGATCAGGACGCGCTCGCCGCGCGCGAGCCGGGCGACCCGGTGCAGCGCGTAGTAGCAGGTGAGGAAGACCGTCGGCAGCGCCGACCCGGCCTGGAACGACAGCCCCGGCGGCATCGCGACGACCTGCTGCGCGAGGACGTTGAGCGTCGAGCGCAGGTGGCTGCCCTCGATGATCTGGCCCGCGGGCGTGACATGCCCGGCCGACAGCGCCAGGACGGGATCGCCCGGCCGGAACTCGCTGACGCCGTCGCCGCAGGCGAGGACCTCGCCGGCGTAGTCCGAGCCCATGATCGACGGCACGCCGGGGCTCGGCGGGTAGAGGTTCATCGCGATCATCAGGTCGCGGAAGTTCAGGCTCACCGCGCGGGCGCGGATCTGGACCTGGCCCGGCCCGGGCGCCGTCCGCTCGATCGGCGCGAACCGGATGCCGTCGAAGTGGCCCGGCTGGCCGAGGGTGCAGCAGAAGCCGTCGGCGCTCGTGCGCGGGTCGAAGCGGACCGGGGCCGGCGGTGGTGGCCCCGCTGCCCCGGCCGGCCGCCTCGCCCGCAGGAGCGCCTGGGCGAGCTGAGCCTGCTTGTCGGCCGGCAGCTGCGCGATGCGACTGGCGAGATCGTCGGCCATGTCGCTACTCCTCGAGGCCGGCCAGCAGCCCCTCGAGCGTGTCCTCGCTGGCCAGCGCGACGAGCAGCTCCACGACCGTCGTGGCGACGCCGCGGATCGTCGGGCTGCGCAGGAACGCCTCGACCGTGAGGTCGAGCTGGTAGGTGTCGGCGGTGGTCGCGACGGCCTGCACGGCCAGCAGCGAGTTGCCGCCGAGCTCGGTGAAGTCGTCGTTGGTGCCGATCTCGGCGATGCCGAGGATCCCCTGCCAGATCTCGGCGATCGTCCGCTCGACCTCGTTGGCCGGCTCCTCGTAGGGGGTCGACAGCGACGGCCGCGCGTACACGGCGCTCATCGCCGCGTCGGACGACGTGCTCGCCTCGTCCGCCTCGTCCGACGAGTCCTCCTCGTCCTCGATCAAGGCATAGAGGCTGCTCGTGCAGACGAGGACCTGCGGTGCGAACGGGGCGGTCAGGATGCGCTGCAGGGCATCCAGGCCCTCGGCGGGCAGGACGTCCTTGGAGTCGCCGGCGGGCCGCGCCGCGGGCGGCGCGGCCGCAGCGCCCGCGCCGTTGCTCGACGACGACGATGACGTCGTCGTCGCGGAGACCTTCTTCAGCGTGAAGCGATCGACGGTCGCGAGCTCGCGGCCGTCGGCGTCGAGGATCCGGACCTCGAAGGAGACGGTGCCCGACACCCCCTCCGAACGGAGGCGGCGGATGTGACTCCACATCGCGGCGGGGTAGCGCGACTTGAGCTGGATGCGCTCGTAGGCGAAGGGCAGGTAGAACGCGAGGTCGTCGCCCTTGGAGATCTGTGCGACGGCGGCCGCGAGCGCGACGTCCGTCAACGCCGGGTGAAACGCGTACTCCTGCAGGTCGTCGGCGAAGCGCTCCGGCAGCTCGAGGCGCGCCAGCCACTCGTCGTCACCGAGCTGCAGCTCCCTGAGGCTGTTCCAGCGCTGCCCCAGCTCGAGGTACGCGACGCCGCTGCTGGAGCGCCAGACGGCGGTGTCGTCGGCGCCGGCGAGCCCGTAGAACGGGCTCGTGTCGACGCCGTCGTCGATCCGAGCGCGCAGCTCGGCGAGGTCCACGCGCGCCGCCGGGTCGCAGCCGCCCACCCGCACGACGCCGACGCAGTGCTCGTGCCAGCGCCCGGTCGTCTCGCCCTCGGTCGCCTGGCTCTTGAAGCTGAAGAGGTGCTTGCCGTTCTGCTCGCGGACGAACAGGCGCACGCGCTTGGGGTTGCCCGGCTCGAACATCAGCGGCGAGCTGAACGACATGCGCTCGACGAGCGTCGACCCGCCCGGCTGCTTGAACTCGGCGAGCTCGTGCAGCAGCTGCAGGTACGTCGTGCCGACCACCGTCGGGATCCCGAGCACCGAGTGGCTGCCGGCGACCCAGTCCTGATCGGGGTGAAGCAGCACGTCGTACATCTCCTGCTCGCCCTCCTCGCCGAGCAGCTTCAGGCGGCTCGTGCCGGCCGGCCGCGGCCCCGTGGGACTCAGCGCCGGGCGCTGCGCCCGCTGCTCCTCCCAGCGCGCCGCCATGCCGAACTCGCCCCACGACCCCCAGTTGATCGAGGCGACGACGCGGCCGCCGTCGCGGCTGCGCAGGTGGGCCATCGCGTCCATGAAGCAGTTCGCGGCGCAGTAGTCGACGCGGCCGGCCTCGCCGAGCACCGACGTGATCGACGAGAACAGGATCAGGAAGTCCAGCTCCGCGTCGCGCAGCAGCTCGTCGAGGACGAGCGTCCCCCGCACCTTGGCGGCGAGCACGTCGGCGGCGAGCTCCTCGGACTTCAGCGAGATGATGCCCCCGCCGGCCACGCCCGCCGAGTGGATCACGCCGTGCAGGTCGCCGAACGCCGCCCGCGCGTCGCGCACGACCGCCTCCATCGCCGCGCGGTCGGCGCAGTCGGCCTGCGCGAGCATCACCGTCGCGCCCGCCGCCTCGAGCGACTGCACGCCGCGGATGCGCTCGCTCGTCGGATCGCTGTCGGGATGGTCGGCCAGCCAGTCCGCCCAGGCGGTGCGCTCGGGGATCGGCGAGCGGTGCGTCAGCACGAGGCGCGCCGGCACGCGCTCGGCGATCTGGCGCGCGAAGAACAGGCCGAGCCCGCCGAGTCCCCCGGTGACGAGGTACACGCCGCTCTCGCGCAGGCGCGTCCCCAGGTCGTCGGAGGCCTCGAGCCGGACCGTCTCGTAGGACTCGGCCCAGCGGTGGCCGCCGCGATAGGCGACGACGGTGTCGGCGCTCTCGAGCTCGAGCTCGCCGACGAGCTGCGCGGCCAGCGCCGGCAGCGCCCCCGCGCCGCCGTCGGCGACGACGTCCACGAAGCGCGCCCGCACCGAGGGCGACTCCTTGGCGATGACGCGGCAGGGGCCGAGCGCCAGCGCCTTCGCGGGACAGCGGACGGCTTCGCCGGTGACGTCGAACACGCCGTCGCCGGCGACCACGATGCGCAGATCGTCGGCGACGCTGTGCTTCATGAAGGCCTGCTCGACGAACAGCGGGCTGTAGAACGCCTTCGTCTCGCTGTCGGCGATCCGGTCCAGCGCGGGCGGACGCGCGTCGCCGTCGACGTTCCACAGGTGCAGCACGCGGGTCGGCCGGCGGCCGTCGGCCTTCAGCGCCACGACGAGATCCTCGTAGTCGCGGCGGTCGCCGGGGCGGACCGTGAAGCCGGCGCCGTCCACCTCGCGCAGATCGTCGCCCGGGCGCACGCCGATCACCGTGGCCCCGTCGCGCTCGAGCAGCGCGCGGACCTCGATCGCGAGGCCGAGGTCGTCCTCGAAGACCAGCCAGACCTGACCGGTCCGCGCCGGCGCCGGGCCGCTTGTCGCGCGCAGCAGCGCCGGGCTCGGCGTGCGCTTCCAGGCGGGGACGTAGAACCAGTCCGCGACGTCGAGCTTCTTCTCGTCGTCCTGGGCGGGCGCCGCCGGCGCCTGCGACCCGTTCTTGCGGAAGTCCAGGCTGAACCGCTGGCGCTCGAAGGGGTAGCCGGGCAGCGGCACGCGGCCGGGCCGGCGGCTGCCGTGAAGCGCGTGCCAGTCGACCGCCCGTCCGGCCATCCAGAGCGCGCCGACCGCCGCGAGCAGGCATTCCGCGTCCGATCCGGGCTCGCCCTCGGCGCGCATCGAGCCGATCACCGTGTGCGGGCCGTTGGGCTCGGTCTGGTGGCGCGCGGCGGACGCGAGCGAGTGTCCCGGCCCGGATTCGAGCAGGATCGACGGCGGGCTGTCGCCGAGCAGCGTCTGCAGGCCGTCGAAGAAGCGCACCGGCCGGCGCATGTGCTGCAGCCAGTAGTCGCTGCTGGTGGCCTCGTCGGCGGTCAGCCAGTCGCCGGTCAGGGTGGAGGCGATCGGCAGCGACGCCGGTGCGAGCCTCACGCCGGCGAGCACGCGCGCGAACTGCGCCAGCGCCGGATCCATCATCGCGGAGTGAAATGCGTGCGACGTCTCCAGGCGCTTGGAGAAGATCCGCGTCGACCGCAGGCGCTCCTCGAGCTCGGCGATCTCCGGCGTCGGGCCCGCGACGACCGTGAGCTGCGGGCCGTTGACCGCGGCGACGCTGAGGCCGGAGGTCAGCAGCTGCACGGTGGCGTCCTCGGGCTGCAGGATCGCGAGCATCGAGCCGCGCGGGAGGGCCTGGATGAGCTGGCCGCGGCGGGCGACCGCCGTGAGCGCATCCTCGAAGGAGAAGACGCCGGCCAGGCAGCCGGCGACGTACTCGCCGACGCTGTGGCCGATCATCGCCGCCGGGCGGATGCCCCACGACATCCACAGCTGCGCCTGCGCGTAGCTCGTGGCGAACAGCGCGGGCTGCGTGAAGCGCGTCTGGTTCAGCAGCGCCGCGGCCTCCGCGGCCGACGCGCCGTCCGCGAACAGGATCGCGCGCAGGTCCGCGTCGAGGATCGGCAGCAGCAGCCGCGCGGCGGCGTCGATCGCGTCGCGGAAGACCGGCTCGCGCTCGTACAGGCCGCGCCCCATGCCGACGTACTGGTTGCCCTGTCCCGGGAACGCGAAGAGCACGGGCCGGCCCTCGGCCTCGCAGACCGCGTGGTTCAGCCCGCCCGCGCCGCGGCCCGCCAGCCGCTCGCCGAGGTCCGCGCGGCCGCCGAAGACGACGGTGCGGCGGTGGCGGAACGCACGGCGCCCGACCTGGCAGGTGAACGCGAGCGCGTCGAGGTCGAGCGCGGGGACGGTCTCGACGTGGCGGCGCACCGCGTCGGTCAGCTCGTCGAGCGCGGCCGGCGACTTCGCCGACAGGACGAGCAGCTGCTCGTCGCGCGCGGGTGCGGGCGCGACGGGCGGCGGCGGCTCCTGCACGATCAGGCAGGCGTTGGTCCCGCCGACGCCGAACGAGTTGATGAGCGCGCGGCGCGGGACCCCGTTGCGCGGCAGCTCGCGCAGCTGCGTGTTGACGAAGAACGGGCTGGCCGGGAAGTCGATCTTCGGGTTGGGCGAGGCGAAGTTCAGCGACGGCGGCAGCTGGCCGTGCTCGAGCGAGAGCGCCGTCTTGATGAGCCCGGCCATGCCCGAGGCGACGTCGGTGTGGCCGATGTTGCCCTTGGCGGACCCGAGCGCGCAGAACTGCGTGCGGTCGGTGTATGCCTGGAAGGCCTGCGTCAACGAGGCGACCTCGATCGGGTCGCCCAGCGCGGTGGCCGTCCCGTGCGCCTCGACGAACGACAGCGTCTCGGGTGACACCCCCGCCCGCTCGAGCGCTTCGATCGCCACCTCGACCTGGCCGTTGACGCTCGGCGCCGTGAAGCCGACCTTGAGCGCGCCGTCGTTGTTGATCGCGCCGTCGAGCACCACGGCGTAGATGTGATCGCGATCGGCGATCGCCTCGCTGAGGCGCTTGAGCAGCACGACGCCCGCGCCGCGGCTGAAGACCGTGCCGTTGGCCCCGGCGTCGAACGGGCGGCAGTGGCCGTCCGGCGACTCCATCCCGCCGTCCTGGTGGACGTAGCCGCGGTGCTCGGGCAGCTCGATCGTCGCGCCGCCGGCCAGGACGAGGTCGCACTGGTGCGACAGGAGGCTGTTCATCCCCATGATCGTCGCCACGAGCGATGTCGAGCAGGCGCTCTGGACGTTGACGCTGGGGCCGGTCAGGTCCAGCTTGTAGGACACGCGCGTGGTCAGGTAGTCCTTGTCGTTGCTCGTGACCACCGAGGCCGCGCTGGAGAACCGGCGCGCGTCCGGATGGGCGTCGACGTTGCCCAGATGCCAGTTCGTCCCGACGCCGCCGTAGACCGCCACGCGCTCGTCGCCGCTGCCGGGGATGTAGCCGCCGTCCTCCAGGGCGTGCCACGCGCACTCCAGGAAGACCCGCTGCTGGGGATCGAGCAGCTCGGCCTCGCGCGGCGTCACGCCGAAGAACGCGGCGTCGAAGCGGTCCGCCCCGTCGATGATGCCGCGCGACCGGACGTAGTGCGGCGAGCGCAGGACCTCCGGGTCGACGCCGGACTCCAGCAGCTGCTCGTCGCTGAAGGTCGTGATCGACTCCACGCCGTCGACGAGGTTGCGCCAGTACTCGCCGACGTTCTGCGCGCCCGGCAGGCGGCAGGCCATGCCGATGATCGCCACGTGCTGCTCGACGTCGTCGTGTCGCTCTTCGGCCATGGTCAGCGCTCCTCGAGTAGTGGTTCGGGCCGGCGGCGGCGCCCGTTGCGCAGCGCCGCGCGCCGGGCCATGTCGGCGGCGACGCCGCTGGCGGTGCGCTCGCGGCTGGCCAGGTGAGCGGCCAGGCTGCGGATCGTCGGGAACTGAAACAGCACGATGTTCGAGACGGCCACGGCCAGCCGCTGCTCGATCAGGGCACCGAGCCGGGCCACGAGCAGCGAGTGCCCGCCGACGTCGAAGAAGCTGTCCTCGGGCCCGAACCGGCCGGTGCCCAGCACCTCCTCCCAGATCTCCGCGAGCACCCGCTCGCGCTCGTCGGCGTACTCGCGGGCGAGGTCGGCGCGCAGCCTCTTCGTGTACTCGGGCTTGGGCAGCGCCGCGATGTTCGCCTTGTTGTTGGGCAGCAGCGGGATCGAGTCCAGCGACACGAACGCTGAGGGGATCATGTGGTCGGGCAGCTTCTGCTTGAGGTAGCTCCTGAGCTCCTCGGGCGCGGGCCCGGCCTGCTCCTCGAAGAGCAGGTAGGCGACCAGGCGGACGTCGTCGGCCTGGTCCTCGCGGACGATGATGATCGCGTGGCGGACCTGCGGGTGGGCGTTGAGCCGGTGGGCGATCTCGTCGAGCTCGATCCGGTAGCCGCGGACCTTGACCTGGCGGTCCGAGCGGCCGAGGAACTCGATCGCCCCGTCGCGCAGGAAGCGGGCGCGGTCGTTGGTCCGAAACAGGCGCGCACCCGGGGCGCCGGAGAACGGATCGGGCATGAAGGCGGCCTCGGTGAGGTCGGGCGCGCCGAGATAGCCCCGGGCCACGCCGACCCCGCCGATGTACAGGTCACCGGTCGTGTTGATCGGCACCGGCCGCATGCGGCCGTCGAGGATGTGGATCGTCAGGTTGTCGATCGGGCGGCCGATCGGCACCGAGTGGCGGCGCTCGTCGCGCCGGCAGGCCCAGTGTGTCGCGTAGATCGAGGCCTCCGTCGGTCCGTAGAGGTTGTGCAGCTCGGCGGGCGACGCCGCGAGCGTCTCCTGCTCGAGCCGCGCCGGCAGCGCCTCGCCACCGGAGAAGACCCGCCGCAGCGAGTCGCACGCCGGCAGCCGGCCCGAGTCGACGAAGGCGCGCAGGGCGGAGGGGACGAACTGCACGACCGTGACCTGCTCGCGGCGGATCAGCTCGGCGAGCGCGTCCGGCGACTGCGTCTCCTCCCGCCGCGCCACCACGAGGCGCGCGCCGCAGACGAGCGGCAGGAAGATCTCCCACACCGAGATGTCGAAGTTGATCGAGGTCTTGCTGAGGACACGGTCGGCGGCGCTCAGCGGGAACTCGTCGCGCATCCACAGGACGTAGTTCGTCGCGCCCTCGTGCGGCACCATCACGCCCTTCGGCCGGCCGGTCGAGCCCGACGTGTACATGACGTACATGAGCGCGGTCGGATCGACCGCGCGGGCCGGGCCGGGCGCGCCCGGGTGGGCGGCGATGTGGGGCCAGTCGGCGTCGATCGCGACGGTCTGAGCGCGGCTGAGCGGCAGCCGCTTCACGAGATGGGCATGCGTGACGATCACGCCGACGCCGGAGTCCTCGACCGCGTCGGCGATCCGACCGGGCGGGTAGTAGGGATCCAGCGCGACGTACGCGGCGCCGGCCTTGAGGATGGCGAGCATGGCGACGACCATGTCGCCCGACGCCTCGAGGTGCACGCCGACGAGATCTCCGCCGGCGACCCCGAGTCCCGTCAGGTGCGCGGCCAGCTGGTTGGCGCGCGCGTCGAGGGTCGCGTAGCTCGTCCGCGCCCCGCCGTCGACGAGCGCCGTCCGGTCCGGCGTGCGGGCGGCCTGCTGCTCGAACAGCCGGTGCAACCCGCGCCGGCGCTCGTTGGCGCGCGCCGTCTCGTTCCAGCGCCGCATCTGCGCGAGGTCGTCGTCGCCGGCGAGGTCGTAGTCCGCCACGGCGCGCGCGGGGCTCTGGACGATCGCGCCGAGCAGCCGGACGTACTGATCCAGCCAGCGGGCGACGGTGTCCTCGGCGTACAGGTCCGTGGCGTGGGTCAGCCGCAGCTCCCAGCCGTCGTCGAGGTCCAGCACGTCGAGCACGAGGTCGAACTTCGCGCCGCCGGTCCCCTCGTCCCGGGCCGCGGCGGTCAGGCGGTCGTCGACCATCCCGGCGAACAGCCGCTCGTGGTAGCCGAACATGACCTGGAAGATCGGGGCGCGGCTCAGGCAGCGATCGGGCCGCAGCAGGCCGACGAGCGTCTCGAACTCGATCGCCTGATGGTCGAGCGCCTCCAGGCAGCCGGTGCGGGTCGTGTCCAGCAGGCTCGCGAAGGACTGCTCGCTCGACAGCCGGGTGCGCAGCACGATCGTGTTGGCGAGAAAGCCGACGAGGTCCTCGGCCGCGGAGTGCTCGCGGTTGGCCACCGGGCAGCCGACGAGGATGTCCTCCTGCCCCGAGCAGCGGTGCAGCAGGACGTTGAACGCGGTGAACAGGGTCATGAACGGCGTCGCCTGCGCGTCGCGCGACAGCTCGACGATCGCGTCCTTCAGCTCGCGCCCCACGCGCACCTTCGTGCAGCCGCCCGCGAAGCTGCGCACCGGCGGGCGGACGTGGTCGGTCGGAAGGTCGAGCACGAGCTGGCTGCCGGCGAGGTAGCCGCGCCAGAACTCCGCCAGCTCGTCGTGCGCGGCGCCCGCGCCCGCGCCCGCCTGCCGGCCCGCGCACCAGTCGCGGTACTGCAGCTCGCCCCGGGCGATCGGCGCAGGGCCGGCGCCGGCCCCGGCACCCGTGCCGCTCGCGGCCCGGTAGTGCTCGACGAGGTCGCGGCAGAAGACGTCGATCGACCGGCCGTCGAAGACGAGGTGGTGCACGGTCACCGTGAGCTGCCGGCGGCCGGCGCCGAGCCGGTACAGCGTCGCCCGCAGGAGCGGGCCGCGCTCCAGATCGAACGGCCGCTCGCGCTCGCGCGCGCACCGCCACTCGAGCTCGTGCTCGATCCCGGCGCCGGCCCGGTCGGCGGTCGCGAGGTCGACGACCTCGAGCGCCGGGGCCGATGGCGCCGCGATCCGCATCACGGGCCGCGCGCCGTCGCGCCCGATCACCGTCCGCAGCGCCTGGTGGCGCTCGAGCACCCCACCCAGCGCGCGCGCGACGGCCGGCTCGTCGAGCTCGCCCTCCAGCGCGAGCGAGAACTGCATGTTGTAGGCCGTCAGGTCGGGGAACGTCTGGGTCAGCAGCCAGACGCTGCGCTGGTTGGCGGCGCACGGATAGACGGCCATGATCGGCACGGGATCGAGCGCCGTGGCGCCGGGCGGCTCGGCCTGTTCGCCATCGAGCACCGCCGCGAGCGCGGCGGGGGTCGGATGGTCGAAGAACGCGCGATAGGACGGCGCGACGTGAAGCGTCTCGCGAATGCGCGCGATCGCCGCGGCGACCTTCAGCGAGTCCCCGCCCAGGTCGAAGAAGTCGTCGTGCGCGCCGATGCCCTCCAGGCCGAGCGCGGCCTCCCAGATCCGCACGAGCTGCGCCTCCCGCAGCGACGCCGGCGCCCCGAAGGCGTAGCGCAGGTCCGGCCGGGCCGCACCGGGGGCGGGCAGCCGCCCGCGGTCGACCTTGCCGTTGGCGAGTTGGGGGAGCTCGTCGAGGGCGACGAACGCCACCGGCACCATGTAGTCCGGTACCTGCGCGAGGAGGAACTCGCGCAGGTCGTCGACCGACGCGTAGCGCGCGAGGTGGAAGGTCACGTAGCCGACGAGCGTGCGCTCGACGGCGTCGTTCTCGCGGGCGACCACGACCGCCTGGCGGACGGCCGGGTGCGCCTGCAATGCCGCCTCGATGTCGCCGCACTCGATCCGGTGGCCGCGGATCTTGACCTGGAAGTCCCGCCGGCCGACGTAGAGGAGGTTGCCGTCCGCGTCGTACCTGGCGAGGTCCCCCGTCCGAAACAGCCGCTCCGCGTCAACGGGATCGAACGGATTGGCAACGAAGCGCTCCCGTGTCAGCGCGGGCAGGTTGAGGTAGCCGCGCGCGACGCCGGGGCCGCAGATGCAGATCTCCCCGGTCGCCCCGGGCACCGCCGCGCGCATCTGCTCGTCCGCCAGGTAGATGCGCGTGCCGCGGATCGCGGCGCCGATCGTCGTGCGCCGGCCGGGGCGCAGCTCTGCCGCGGTCGCGTTGGCGGTCGCCTCGGTCGGCCCGTAGAGATTCCACAGGCGCAGCGCCGGCCAGAGCTCGACCGAGCGCTCCACGAGGCGCTCGTCGACCGCCTCGCCGGACAGCAGCACGCAGCGCGGCCCGACGACCTCGCGCCCGGCGTCGCGCTCGCGCTCGGCGAACTTCAGCAGCTCGTTCCAGAGCGTCGGGACGCAGTACAGGCCGTAGCGCGGATGCCCGCCGTACCAGTCAAAGACGCGGTCGGGCTGGCGCATGGTGTCGCGGCGCAGGACGTGCTGCGCGCGGCCGAGCAGCAGCGGCGTGTAGAACTGGGTGACGCCTGCGGCGAAGCACGTCGACGACGACAGCGGGAGGTCGAGGTCGCCGAGCGCCGGGCGCAGGTCGTCGAGGTGCCAGCCCAGGTAGTACGACAGGTTGCGGTGGGTGATCTCGACGCCCTTCGGTCGTCCCGAGGAGCCCGAGGTGTAGAGCACGAACGCCGCCTGCTGCGGATCGATGGTGCGCGGCACCCGGTCGCCGTCCAGGGACGCCAGCCGATCCAGGACGATCGGGTGGGCGATCACTCCGGCGAACCGGCCGGCGTGCGCCGCCTCCGTGAGCACGACCCGGGCCATCGCGTCGCCGACGACGAACGCGATGCGGTTCGGCGGGTCGGCCGGCGACACGGGGACGTAGGCGCCGCCGGCCTTCAACACGCCCAGCACGGCGACCGCCGTCAGCGGCCCGGGCTCCAGGCAGATGACGACCGCCTGGCCCGCCGTCACCCCCCGCTCGACGAGGAGCCCGGCGAGGCCGTCGGCCATCCGGTTCAGGCGCGCGTAGGTGAGCTCGTCACCCTCGAACTCGACGGCGGCCGTCCCGGGATGGCGCTCGACCCGATCCTCGAATCCGTCGATGACGTCCTCGTACGCGCGCACGCAGCGTCGCGCCCCCGAGGATGTCGGGTGCAGAGCCATTCCCGCTGTCGCCGGGGCGCGTGTTCTGGCGACCTAGGAGTGCAGGATGTGCTCGACGGCGCCCTTGTGCTCGCTCATCGCCTCGGAGGCCGAGACGGCCTTGGCGGGGTCGGGGTGGTGGTAGCCGCCGATGGCGCTCATCGCGTGACCGTCGCCCACCTTGCCGATGATCTCCTTGATCTTCGCCTGCACGGCCGGATCGGACGTGTAGCGGGCGATCACCTTGTCGGTGGTGGTGCCGTTCTCATCCGACGGGTGCTTGCCATTCTTGACGTCCTCGATGGTGGCCAGAATGTCCGCCTTGATGGCCGGGTCGTCCGTGAAGTGATCGATGATCTGCTCTGCTTTAGTCGCCACGACGACAACCACCTTTCGGTGCGTAGATGTCACTGCAAGTAATACGACTCCCCGCTCTCGTGAGGAGCGCAGGAGGCAATTCGATCCAACCAGAGCCGCTGGTGCGTGTCAAGGCGACATTTGGCAGCCTGTCAAATGCAGGGTCACACCAGTGAATGGAGCATGATCTCCTGCTTCGCGGTCGATCGGGTGGGCGGCCGAGCCCGCGCCTCGCCGAGCCGGATCGGCGAGCCCGTCCCGGCGCTGACGGCGGCTCAGGGCGTCACCTCGACCAGGTACCCGTGGTCCACCAGGAACCCGATGTCGAAGGGCACGCCCGGCGCGGTCGCGCTGCCGAAGAAGACCTGCTGGTTGAGGACGTACTGCAAGCCGAACCCCGGCTGGGCCAGGCCGGGCGCGATCGGCCCGGAGTAGACGGGGAACTCCTGCACGACCTTGTAGAGCAGGTAGTTGCAGCCGGCCGGATCGGTCGTGGAGTCCAGCGTCTGCGGCGGGATCGAGCGAGCGCCGTAGGGCGTGCCCGCCGGTGCGAGATAGGTGCCGGTGTCGTCTCCGAAGACATCGATCAGCTGGCCGGCGAACAGCCAGACCTGCATCTTCACCTGCCGGTACGTGGGCGGCATGAGCTGGTATCCACCCAGCGGTGGGTAGCGCCACGCCTGCTTGCTGGCGTTGTAGTACCGCTTGAGGTAGGCCTGCGACGACATGCCGCCGAAGCGCCGGTAGCCCTTCAGCATGGGCGCGATGGGTCCGGCCTTGGGCAGCACCACCGGGCCAAGTCGCGGGTCGCCGTGGAGGTCGGCTGCGGAGCACGTCGTCGGTACCGCCGCCTGCGCGGTCTCACTCGCGGCCAGGCCCCACGGCACGAGTCCGGCGACCAGGAGCGCCAGCCCGGTCAGCGTGCGGCGACGAAGGCGCACGTATGTCCCGTGGGCGACCATGGTGTTACCTCCCGCTCGGTCGGCGGGCGCTCGGCGGACCCCTCCGAGAATGCCCGGTGGACGTAGCTATAACGGCTCCACGGGCAGCAAGTCAACGGCCGGCCGATAACGCTGCCGTTTAATGGTGAGACAGGCGCGCGTGGCGGCGGCTAGGCCTGCGCGTCGCCGACGAGCGCGGGCTCGTCCGCGGGCGGACCGTCGGGTGGGTCGACGTCACCACGGCGCAGCGTGGCGTCGCGGTCCGAGCCGGCGATGATGTCGTCGGGCGCCTTGTCCTTGGGCAGGAAGCCCGACTTCATCCCGAAGTACACGGCCTGCGGGTGGTGGGCGACGATCGCCAGCGTGGACTGCTCGGGCTCGACGGCGAAGCCGCCGGTCAGCGTCAGGCCGATCGACGGGCAGTCCAGCAGGCGGTAGATCTTCTCGTGCTCTGACTGCTCCGGGCACGCCGGGTAGCCCCACGAGTAGCGCCGCCCCTCGGTCGGGCCGATCCCCAGCTCGGCGCGCACGCGTGAGTGCAGCCACTCGGCGGTGCCCTCGGCCGACTGGACGCCCAGCCCGTGGGTGAAGAGCTGCTCGGCGAACTCGCCCTCCTGCTCCAGCGCGGTGATGACCTCGGTGACCTGCGGTCCGACCGTCACGGCCTGCAGCGCGACGACGTCGAGCTCATCGCTCGTCCTCGGGCGGAAGAAGTCGGCCAGGCAGATGCGATCGTGCTTGGGCTGGCGCGGGAAGACGAGCCGCTCGAGCACCGTCTCGCGGTCGTCGGGATCGAGCACGACGACCTCGTTGCCCTCGCTGTAGCAGGGGAAGTAGCCCAGCAGCGCGCGCGGGTGCAGGTAGTCCTGCTCGCGCCACATGCGCTCCAGGCGCGGCTGGAAGTCCTCGTCGACGAGTTCGCGCCACGCGTCGCCCTTCACGCCGCGCCCGCCCCAGTGCAGCTTGAACAGGACGTGCGTGTCGAGGTGGGGGAGGAGGTCGTCGATCGGCACGTCGATCTCGCGGGCGCCCCAGAACGGCGGCGCCGGGATCGCCACGTCGGTCTTCGCGGCGCAGCGCACGGTGTCGTCGTCGGTCACGAGCGCCTCGGGCTCCTTGCCGTGCAGGCGGAAGTTCTCGGCGGCCTCGCGCGTCTTGGTCAGCAGCGCCGCGCGCCCGTCGGCCTCGATGAGCTGGTCCATCTTGTGCAGGCCCTCGAAGGCGTCCTTGCAGTAGAAGACGCCGGGCTCGTAGATGTCGTCGGACTCGCGCTTGTAGGGGTACAGCGCGCGCAGGCCGAAGTCGCGGTTGATCGCTGCGCCGCCGATCAGCACGGGGAAGTCCAGGCCCTTGGAATGCAGCTCCTCGATGCACAGCGGCATCTGCTTGGACGTCGAGACGAGCAGCGCGCTCAGCCCGATCGCCGTGGCCTCGTGCTCCTGGGCGGCGTCGAGGATCGTCGAGATCGGCACCTGCTTGCCGAGGTCGACCACGGTGTAGCCGTTGTTCGTGAGGATCGTGTTGACGAGCGACTTGCCGATGTCGTGCACGTCGCCGAACACCGTCGCCAGCACGACGGTGCCCTTCGTGTAGCCCGCCACCTTGTCGAGGTACTTCTCGAGCTGCGCGACCGCGCGCTTCATGACGGTCGCCGACTGCAGCACGAAGGGCAGGATCAGCTCGCCGGCGCCGAACTTGTCGCCGACCTCCTTCATCGCGGGCAGCAGCACGTCGTTGAGCGTCGGCACCGCGCCGATCTTCTCGACGCACGTGTCGATCCAGTCCTCGACGCCCTCCTTCTTGCGGCGCAGGATGTGGTAGTGCAGCGCCTCCTCGGGCTCCATGCCCTCGGTCGGGTTGGCCTTCTCCTCCTCGGGCACCTCGCCCTCGGAGTCGAAGTGCGCGATGAAGATCTCCAGCGCGTCCTCGCGGGTGTTCAGCACGAGGTCGTCGGCGAGCTGGCGCTCGGCCTCGTTGATCTCGCCGTAGGGCGTGATGTGGTTCGGGTTGACCATCGCGAGGTCCAGACCCGCCGCGACGCAGTGGTGCAGGAAGACGGAGTTGAGGACCGCGCGGGCGCGCGGCGTGACGCCGAAGGAGACGTTCGAGACGCCGAGCGACGTCTTGACCCCGGGGATGTGCTTCTTGACGAGGCGGATGCCCTCGATCGTCTCGACCGCCGACGGGCGCCACTCCTCCTCGCCGGTGGTCAGCGTGAACGTCAGGACGTCGAAGATGAGCGCCTCGGGGTCGAGGCCGTGCTCGTCGCAGCACAGCTCCTTCAGGCGCTGGGCGATCTCGAGCTTGCGCTGCGCCGTCTTCGCCATGCCGACCTCGTCGATCGTCAGGGCGATCAGGCAGGCGCCGTGCGCGAGCGCGAGCGGCACGACGCGGTCGAGCTTGTCGCGACCGGCCTCGAGGTTGATCGAGTTGACGATCGCGCGCCCGGGAATCTGCTCGAGGGCGGCCTCGATGACCTCGGGCTCGGTCGAGTCGACCTGGATCGGCGCGGGCTGCGAGAGCGAGACGCCCTCGGCGACGCGGCGCATCTGCTCGGCCTCGTCCTCGCGCTCGACGAGCGCGACGCACAGGTCGAGCACGTGCGCGCCGCCGTCCACCTGGTCCTCGGCGATCCGGTTCAGGCCGTCGTAGTCGTCGGCCAGCAGCATCTCCTTGGCCTTGCGCGAGCCCTGCGAGTTGACGCGCTCGCCGACCATCGTCGGGCGCGGCTCCTGCACGAGCGTCGTCGCCGTGATCATCGAGCTGACGTGCACCGGGCGCGGCGCCGGGCGCGGCTGGGCGGTCCGGCCCGCGAGGCCCTCGGCGAGCACGCGGATGTGGTCGGGCGTCGTGCCGCAGCAGCCGCCGACGATGCTCACCCCGTAGCGGTCGACGAAGTCGACGAGCGTCTTGGCGAAGTCGTCGGGGCCCTGCGGGAAGATCGTCTCGCCGTCCGGGCCCTGGATCGGGATCCCGGCGTTCGGCACGCAGGCCACCGGCACGGGCGAGAACTCGCCGAGGAAGCGGATCGCGTCGCGCATGTCCTCCGGGCCGGTCGAGCAGTTCAGCCCGATCGCGGCGACGCCGAGCGCCTCGAGCGTCGTCAGGACGGCCGAGATGTCGGTGCCCAGCAGCATCTTGCCGCCGTTGGGCAGCAGCGAGACGTGCGCCTCGATGGGGACCTCGCGGCCGGCGCTCCGCATCGCCTCGCGGGCGCCGAAGATCGCCGCCTTGACCTCGAGGATGTCCTGCGCGGTCTCGATGAGGATGAGGTCGACGCCGCCCTCGACGAGTCCGAGCGCCTGCTCGGCGAAGCCGTCGGCCAGGGTGCGGAAGGAGATGTTGCCGAGCGTCGGGTCGTCGGAGGCGGGCAGGTAGCCCGTCGGGCCGATCGAGCCGGCCACGAAGCGCTCCTCGCCGGCGACCTTGCGCGCGATCTCGGCGGCCCGGCGGTTGATCTCGACGGTCTGTTCGCCCAGACCCCACTCGTCGAGCTTGAGCCGGCTGGCCTGGAACGTGTTGGTCTGCAGCGCGCCGGCGCCGGCTTCGATGAACGACTCGTGGACCTGCTCGATGAGATCTGGGCGGTTGAGGACGAGAACCTCGTGCGCGCGACCCGGCAGCTTGTAGTCCGTTTCAAGCGAGAGGTCGAACTGCTCGAGCGTGGCGCCCATGCCGCCCTCGAAGAGGATGACGTCGGTCTGGATGGCTGCGGAGTAGTCGCGCATCGTCCCTCTAGGCTAGGCGACCGCCGCGTCAAGCCCGTCGCGGCGCCAGGTTTTCGATGCCTGCACGCGATGGCTCGATGGTTCGAGCCCTCCCGGCGGGCGGCGCGCATTGCCTCGCCGGCGGTGATGAAAAGCCCTAGGCTCCTGCGGATGTTGCGCCTTGCAAGCTGGATCAGGCCAGCGGGTGGAAGTCCCGCTCCGGTAGGCGCTGGAGCGCCGGGTAGCAGGCCCCGGTCTCGGGGAGAGATCCTCGCGGCCGAGCGGGGCGTCGAGAGCCTCTTTGGAGCGAGCAAGCGCGTGGGCTGGGATTGCAGCCTCGTCACAGTCACGATCGGGGAGCCGAGCCGCTCATGTCACGGCGGAGGCGATGTCCGCCAGTCCCATTTCGGAATCGGGTGCGGCGGGTCCCTGGGGGGTAGGGAGACTTGCGCGCGCGCAAGGTCTGATCGCGGAACGTGGGAGACCCGTCTGGCCAGCCTCGTCAGCGAAGACCGCTCGTGTAAGCCGATGGCGAAGTCGAGTGGAGGTCAGCGGGAGTCCGACGGGGTCGTAGTAGTGCAGATCGGCGTGCAGAACAACGCGCCGGCAGCGAAGGACCCCGACGTTGATCGCGCCTGTGTAGGACGTGAGTGTCAGGGCATGCCCGCATGGCGGGCCAAGCACCCCGGCGGGCTTAGGCCCGTCGAGCCGTCGGCAAGCGAAATGGCGATGGTCGCCACTTGCCGCGGTCACGCACTCGCACAGCCACGATGCCGGCTATGGGTAGCGGCCAAGTGGCCGCGAGGCTCGGCGACGTACGCCAAACGGTTTTGCTGGGGCGACTCCCCGCGGGCGGCGTGCTGTCGTTGGGATCTCGTCGGTCGCGTTGCCGCGCCAGGAAGATCATCGGTACGCCGTGTGCGGGAACACCGCACGCACGGATCGAGAGGGGAAGCTGGAAACGGACTCGCTTAGGCGAGTACCGCGCCAGTGACTACCAATGGGGGCACGGGAGCAAGCGGCGCCGGCGACCGCAGCGGTGGATGCGCAGCGCCGCGCGGCGATCCGGACGCTGGCGGTCGACGACCAGACGGCGCGGGTGGTGGCGGCGCTCGACGCGCGCGGGATCGAGTCGCTGATGCTCAAGGGGCCGGCGATCGCCCGGCGGCTGTACGGGCCCGACGAGCCGCGCTTCTACGGCGACACCGACCTGCTCGTGGCGCCGCGCGCGCGGGCCGACGCCGAGCAGGCCCTGGTCGAGCTCGGCTACGAGCGGGTGTACGGCGAGCGGACCGTCGCGGTCGCCAGCCGGCACGCATCGCCGTGGCGCCGGCCCGGCAGCGCCCTCGCCGTCGACCTGCACCACACGCTCGCGGGCGTCCGCGGCGATCCCGACGAGCTGTGGAGCATGCTGCGCGAGCACACGATCGGCCTGGATGTGCAGGGCACCCCCGTACGGGCGCTCGACGCCGCGGCGCTGGCGCTGCACGTCGCCCTGCACGCCGCGCACCACGGCAGCGCGGGCGAGAAGCCGCAGCGCGATCTCGAGCGGGCGCTGCAGCTGCTCCACGCGGGGCAGTGGCGCGCCGCCGCCGGCCTCGCCGCGCGCGTGGACGCGCTCGACGCGTTCGGTGTGGGGCTGCGCCTGCTGCCGGCCGGCGACGCGCTGGCCACGCGGCTCGGGCTGGCCCCCAACCGCTCGCGCGACGTGGAGCTGCGCGCGATGGACGCGCCCACGGTGACGCTCGGCCTGGAGCGGCTGATCGCGACGCAGGGCGCGGCCGCGAAGACCCGGCAGCTCGTGCGGTGGATGTTCCCGCCGCAGGACTTCATGCAGAACCGCAACCCGCTGGCGCGCCGCGGCCGCGCCGGGCTGCTGCTCGCCTACGGCTGGCGGGTCCTCGGGCTCGCGCGCCAGTGCGTGCCCGCGGCGCGGGCCTGGCGGCGGGCGAGCCGGGCGACGCGGGCGACGCGGGCGACCCGGGACGAGCGGTCGTGAGCGGCGCGGCCGGATCCGCCGGCGATCAGCTCGCGTTCGGGTTTCGCCTTCATGGTGTGCGATCGCCCGCGCTCCTGCGCGCCCAGCGGCCGGACTGGCCGGCGCTGCACGTGCGCCGGCGGGTCGGGCCGGCCGGGGACGCGCCCGCTCACCTCGGCGATCGCAGCGCCCGGCTGTCGCTCGGAGACGGCGACTGGCTGGAGCTCGACCGCGCCGCGGCGACGGCCACGTACCTGACCCGCGCCGCGCTGGACGACGACACGCTGATCCACCCCCGCATGGCGCCCGCGGCGGCGCTGATGGCGCGCTGGCGGGGCCGGGAGGCGTTTCACGCCGGCGCGCTGCTGGGCGCCGACGGCGCCTGGGCGCTCGCCGGCGCCAACGAGGCCGGCAAGAGCACGCTGCTCGCGGCGCTGGCGCTGGCGCCGGGCGGCCGGCCGGTGTTCACCGACGACCTGCTGGTCGTCGATCGTGCGGGCCTGGCCTACGCCGGGCCGCGCTGCATCGACCTGCGCGCCGTCGGGGTGGTCGGATCCGGCATCGAGGCGCGGGTTCGGGTGGTGCGCGCCGCCACCCGCCAGCGCCTGGACCTGCCGGCCGTGGCGGCGGCGGCGCCGCTGCGGGGCTGGCTGTTTCTGGAGTGGGGACACCGGGTGCAGGCCGAGCCGTGCCCGGCCGACGCGCGCATCGAGCGCCTCATGGCGCAGCGGCGGTGGGCGACGCAGCCCCCCGATCCGCACACGCTGCTCGATCTCGCGGCGCTGCCGGCGTGGATCCTGCGCCGGCCCCGGGGCGCTCAGCACACCGGCGCGGTGCTCGAGCTGCTCACGCAGATCGCCGGCGCGGCGCCCCGTGACGCCGGGGCGCCGGGTACCTGCACGGCGTCGCCGGCGGCGGCCGCGTGACGGCGCCGGCCGAGCGGCGCCTGCGCCTGCGCGCGGGCGGCGTCGAGTGGCGGACGCTCGAGGACGAGACGGTGGTGCTGGACCTGCGCGGCTCGCGCTACTTCGCAATCAACGCCACCGGGACGCTGCTGTGGCCGCTGCTCGCGCAGGGGGCGACGCGGGCGCAGCTCATCGCGGCCGTGCGCGAGCGCTGGGACGTCGGCGGGGAGCAGGCGGCGGGCGACGTCGACGTGTTCTGCGCGGCGCTCGGCAGGGAGGGGCTGCTCGAGGATCCCTAGGCCGGGTGCCGGCTCAGCTCCTCGTATCCCTCGGATGCCGTCGCGGGATCGCCCTCGAGCCACGCATGCGCCGCGATCGGCGGGCCCGCCTGCACGCCGATGAGCAGGTCGCGGCGATCGCCCTGGGCGGCAAGCCAGCGCTGGCGCACGACCGCGCGCTCCAGGCACGACCAGCGCGTGCGCCGCAGCACCGCCTGCACGCCGCGACCCGCGCCGCGCGGCAGGGCCGGCACGGCCGGCAGCGCCAGCGCGTCGAGCTCCACCGTCCGCAGCCCGCGCCGCGCCTCGCCGCAGGCGCGCAGCGCCCACGCCGCCCCGCGCGCCGCCGCGAGGCGGCGGCCGAGCGCCGCACGCACGCGCGCGGGTGTCCACGAGCGGCCCACCGATCAAGGGTACGTCCCCGGTTACGCTCCGCGGGCATGGCCGGACCGAACTTCTTCGTGGTGGGGGCGCCGAAGGCGGCGACGACCGCGCTGTATCACGCGCTGCGCGAGCACGAAGCCGTCTTCCTGCCGGAGGTCAAGGAGCCGCACTTCTACGCGTACATCGGCAACCCGGCGATCGTGAGCCACCTGTACCCCGACGCGGCCGCCGCACGGCGCCGCTACGAGGCGCTCTTCGCGGGCGTCACGAGCGAGACGGCGATCGGCGACTGCTCGACGACGAACCTCGTCGTGCCGGGCGCCGCGGGCGCGATCGCCGCCGACGTGCCCGCGGCGCGGATCGTGGCGATCCTGCGCCAGCCCGTCGACCGCGCCTTCGCGCACTGGTCGCACTTCCGCGCGGCCGGCGGCGACCCGATCGACGACTTCGCCGAGGCGGTGCGCCAGGAGCGGCCCCGACAGGAGGCCGGGTTTCCGCACACCTACGAGTACCTGGCCTGGGGTCGCTACAGCGCGATGCTGGCGCCCTTCTTCGAGCTCTTCGGCCGCGAGCGCGTGCTCGTGCACCTCTACGACGATCTGTGCGCCGACCCCGGCGCGGTCGTCGGCCGCACGCTGCGCTTCCTCGAGCTCGACGACGCGCGTGCCGTCCCGCGCCTCGAGCGTCACAACGAGATGCCCGTCCCGCGGTTTCCGGTCGTGCAGCGGGCGCTCGAGGGCCGGGGCCGGTCGGGTCGCGTGCTGCGCACGGTCGTTCCATTGGGGGCCCGCCGCGCCGCGGCCGGCTGGACGGCCGCGCACCTCAGCCACAAGCCGACGCTCGACGGGGGGTTGCGCGCCGAGCTCACCGGGCAGTTCGCGGAGGAGATCGACCGCCTGGAGGCGCTGCTCGGCCGCGACCTGTCCGCCTGGCGCGCGTGACCCCCGCCGCGTTTCCCGCCGCGCTGCGCCCGGGGCCGCTCGAGATCGCCTGCGGGCTCGTCATCGAGGGCGAGCCGCACGCGCCGAAGCTGACCCGCGCCGCATCCGCGCCGCCGCGCGTCGCCATCGACGACGCGATCCGGCGCGCGCTGCGGCAACCGCCGTGCCTCGTCAGCTTCTCCGGCGGGCGCGACTCCGCGGCGATCCTGGCGGCCGCCGCCGCGCTCGCCCGCCGCGAGGGGCTGGACCTCCCGATCCCCGCCACGCATCGCTTCCCGGGCGCTCCCGCCACGCACGAGGACGACTGGCAGGAGCAGGTCGTCGGCCATCTCGGGCTGCGCGACTGGATGCGGATCACGGTGACCGACGAGCTCGACTCGGTCGGTCCGGTGGCGCAGGCGGTCCTGCGCCGCCACGGCGTCCTGTGGCCGTTCAACGCCCACCTTCACGTCCCGCTCTTCGAGCGCGCCGCCGGCGGCTCGCTACTCACCGGCGTCGGCGGCGACGAGCTCCTCGGCCCGCAGCGCTGGCGCGCGGCGCAGGCGTTGCTGGCCGGCCGCGTCCGCCCCCGGGCGCGCCATGTCCGCACCGTCGGCCTGGCCCTCGCGCCGGCGCCGGCTCGCCGCGAGGTCCTGGCGCGCCGCCACGAGATCCGCTGGCCGTGGCTGCACCCGCACGTCGACGCGCTCATCAACCGCCGGCGCGCCGACTGGGTGGCCCGCACGCCGCGGCGCTGGAACGCCGGGGTCGGCTGGTGGTGGCAGAGCCGGACCCGCGCCGTGCTGGCGCAGACGCTGTCCCTGCTCGCCGGCGACGCGCGCACGCTGGTCGTGCAGCCGTTCCTCGAGCCGGCCGTCCTCGGCTGCGCGGCGGCGCACTTCGGGGTGCGCGGCCCGGTCGATCGCACGACCGCCATGCGCGCCGTGTTCGGCGACGTGCTGCCCGATCCGGTCCTCGCCCGCCGCTCGAAGGCCACGTTCAACGAGGCGTTCTTCTCCGACCACAGCCGAGCCTTCGCCGGGGCGTGGAACGGCGCGGGGGTCGACGCGTCGCTCGTGGACCCGGAGCGCCTCGCCGCGGTCTGGACGGCGGCGCGCCCGGATCCGCGCTCGTTCTCGCTGATGCAGGCCGCCTGGCTGGCGGGCGAGGTCCGTGATCGACGGATCGCTCGATAACCCTGAATGCCGGGACTATGTGTGGGATGCTGTGCACACGGATCCGCGATCGCACTCGCTCGGGCAGGTCGTCAGGCTTATGAGTGAGGGCGCAGCCGACGACAGGAGAGCGCATGAGGCAGGACGAGCAGCACGCCAGCGATGACCGCGACGAGCCGCCCGGGGACTACCGTCCGCCGACGGTGACGTTTCTCGGAACGCTGGCGGATCTCACGCAGAAGACGGTGGGGGACTCCGACGGCACGACCTTCCTGGGGCAGGACATCGCCAGCTGATCCGGAGGGGGCGCGCCACGCCCCCGAGCACGGCCTGCGGGTGTGGTGGGCCGGCATCACGTTCGGTGCGCGCCATCCCGGGCGGCGCATCCTCTCGCTCGGCAGCATCGGGGCGATCAGCGGCGCTGGTGAGGCCGTCGTCGTGCTGCTGCTCGTCGCGCTGGTCGCCGGCGACGGCGGGCGCCTGCCGGCGGCGGTCCCGGCGGGATCGACCTGGTCGCTGGCGGCGATGGCGCTGGCAGCGGTCGCCGTCCTCGCGGCCGCGCATCTTGCCTCCGCGTGGATCGCCGCGCGCGCCGCCGCCGACGCGCAACGCAGCATGCAGCTGCTCCTGCTCGACGCCTTCCTGAACGCGTCCTGGCAGGCGCAGCGCGCGTCCCCGCCGGGCGAGCTGCAGGAGCTCGTGACCGGCAAGGCGCGGCTGGCGGTGCACGGCACCGCCGACGCGGCCAAAGCGGTGGCCACGGCCGCCAACCTGCTGATCGTCCTCGCGGTCGCGATCGCGGTGGACGTCCGCGTGACGATCGGCCTGGCCGTCGTCGTCGCCTTCGCGGTGCTGATCGCGCGGCCCTTCCAGCGGCGCACGCGGCGGATCGCCGTGCGCACCGCCGCCGCCGTGTCGGAGCTGGCCACCCGGGTGGCGCAGACGGCGCGGCTGGCCGGTGATCTGCGGATCTTCGGCGTGCGCCCACAGGCCCGCGCGGAGCTGGCCGCGAGCGTCGACGCGGGTGCTCGCCTCGCACGGGAGATCCAGCTGTCGGCCGCGGCCGTCCCCGCCCTGACGCGCGACGCGACGCTCGCGGTGCTCGTGGTCGCGATGGCGGTCGTCGTCACCGCCGCCGACGTGAGCCTGACGGTGCTCGGGGCGACCGTCCTGCTCCTGCTGCGGGCGCTGGCGCACGCTCAGGCGCTGTCCTCGACGCTGCACCGGCTGGCGGACCGCTGGGCGAACCTGCGGCCGATCACCGCGCGCCTCGAGGACTGGCGGCCGGCACGTGCGCTCGGGCAGCGTCCCTGTCCGAAGATCGGGCACGTCGAGCTGCGCGACGTCAGCGTGGCCTACGCCGACGGCGCTCCCGACGCGCTCGCCGCGGCCGGCCTCGTCGTCGGCGGCGGCGAGCAGCTCGGCGTCGTCGGCCCGACCGGCGCCGGCAAGTCGACCCTCGCCGCGGTGCTGCTCGGGCTCCTGCCCGCGCGCGAGGGGCTCGTGCTCGTCGACGGCGTCCCGCTCGCCGAGATCGATCCGGCCGCGTGGCACGCCCATGTCGCGTGGGTCTCGCAGGATCCGCTGCTGCTGACCGGCACGGTGCGCGAGAACATCCGCTTCCTGCGTCCGCACGTCGGCGACGACGCGATCGAGCGCGCGGCGCGCGCCGCCGTCCTCGGCGCCGACCTCGAGCGCTGGCCCGGCGGCCTGGACCACGACGTCGGCGCTGCGGGGACGGCGCTGTCGGGCGGGCAGCGCCAGCGCATCGCGCTCGCCCGGGCGCTCGCGGGCGCGCCGCAGCTCGTGGTGCTCGACGAGCCGACGAGCGCGCTCGACGTGCACACGGAGGCCGCCGTGCGCGAGACGCTCGCTGCCCTGCGCGCCATCGCGACGGTGGTGGTCATCGCGCACCGCCTCTCCACGGTCAACCTCTGCGATCGCGTCGCGGTCATGCGGGCCGGCCGGATCGTCGCGCTCGGCCCGCCGCAGGAGCTCGCCGAGAGCGATCCGTACTTTCGCGAGGCGCTGGCGCTGTCGGCGTCGGGCCCGGTCGCGCGCGCCTGAACCGGGCCGGCCCGGCCGGGCCGGCGGGACCGGGCGTCAGGCCGCCTTGGCGTGATCGCGCTCGAGGTGGGCCTCGAGCGCCTCGACGTGCTGGTGCTCGAGCGAGCAGATGCGCTGCACCCACGGGCCGCCCACGCGGTGCGCGAACGCGGCGTCGTCACCGTCGATGGTGCCGGCGAGTGCGCGCCAGGCGTCGGCGAGGTCGTCGCAGACCAGCGCGGCGTGCCCGAGCTCGGCCGAGCCCAGCAGCGCGGCGGCGTCGTGCAGGAAGCGCGCCTGGAGGGAGCGATACATCGCGCCGCCGGTGCCGCCGTCGCGGATGCGGAAGCGCAGCGCGTCGAGCGTGACGCCCAGCCGCGAGCCGGCGGCGTCGGGCAGCCCGGGCCAGGCGGCGGCGAGCGCGTCGGCGGCTGCGAGGCCGGCGCGCACGTAGGGATGGTCGGGGGGCGCCGGCCGGCGCATGGTCTCCACGACGCGTCCCAGCGCGGCCGCGACCGCGCGGCGGGGGTCGGCGAGCCGGGAGTGGCGCTTGCCGAGCGCGAGCAGGGCGTGGTGCGCCGGCTCGGGCCAGCCCTGCGAGGTGCGCGCGGCGGCCAGCGCGGGCAGGCTGCAGCGCTGCGGCTCGGGGAAGCTGCCGTCGACGACCCAGGCGACGCCGGCATTGGGATCGGCGCTCGTGACGACGATCGCGTGGCGCGTGTCGTGGCGCTCGCCGTCGCGGTAGTCCAGCTCGGCGAGGTCGGCGCGCACGAGCGTCGGGTGGCCGGCGGCCAGCTCGGTGCGCAGCATGTTCCAGCCGGTCGCCGGATCGGAGCTCGTGCGCCAGCGCGCCGGGATCCCGAGGTGCTCGCAGAGCTCGAGCTCCAGCGACGCTGCCCGGCCCTCGATGTCGATCGCGGGAACCGCCGCCGCGGCGATGCGCACGCGCAGGTCGAGCGCCCCGGAGAAGCCGAAGACCGCGCCTTCGGACAGCGGCTCGGGCGCGTAGGAGAGCCTGAGGTGCTCGAGCAGATCGCGCAGCGCGCCGCTGGCGGCATGCTCGGCGACTCGGTGACGCAGGCCCGGCGCGATCAGCGGGGAGGACACGGTCACCGGCGGATGCCCGCCTCGGCGGGCCACGGCGTCAGGTCGGCCTCCATGCTCCTCTCGGCGTTACGTCGGCGTGAACACTGTTCAACCGCCCGCCGTGGCGACGAGCGCGTCGAAGAGATGGTCCAGCGTCGCCTGCGGATCGCTCGTCAGGCCGGTGTGCACCTGCGAGGGCTGGATGATCGTCGAGGCGGGCGCGACGGCCCAGCCGAAGCGCTCGGACTGCGGCAGCGCCGCGAGCGCGCCGCCGGCCGGCTCCCCGCAGACGACCGCGCGGATCGCCTCGACGCTCGCGGACACCGCGCCAATGTCGATGCCCGGCGCCAGGGCGGCGAGGCGCGCCTCGTCGACCTGCGCGCGCAGGTCGAGGAAGTCGCACTGGCGGCAGAACACGACGACACCGACGTTGATGCGCTCGCCGCGCTCGACGCGCGGCACGACGCGCAGGATCGCGTAGGCGAAGGGGGCGTCAGCCGCGGGCACGCGCGATGTCCTTCAGAAACGAGCGCGGCCGGCCGAGGCGCTCGACGAGAAATGAGGCGAGGTCGGCGCGCCGGCTCGTCGGGTTGACGCCGAGCCACTGCGCCGGGACGCGGGCGATCGCCGCGCCAGCGGCCGACAGCGCGCGGCTGCCGAGGCGCTCGTCGGCCGCCTCGATCGAGCCGGCGGCGGCGAGCAGGACGTGCTGGTCGAGCATCGGCACGTTCTCGTGCGCCGTCAGCTGCAGCGGTTTGTCGCCGTGCTGGCGAAAGAACGCCGCGCCGTGGTCGATGAGCCAGATCTTTCGGCCCCAGTGCAGCAGGTTGGGGTTGCGATGGGTGCGGTCGACGTTCGTGATCAGCGTGTCGAACCAGACGATGTCGGCGGCGAGCGCCGGATCGATCGGGCTGCCGGCGGTGAACGGCAGCGCGCCGGGCAGGAAGTCCATCCCGAGGTTCAGGCCGGGGCTGGCCTGGATGAGCTCCTGGATCTCGGGGTCGGGCTCTGCGGCGGCGAGCGCGACGTCGACGTCGACGACCACGAGCTCGGGCACCGGCAGCCCGAGCGCGCGGCCGAGCTCACCCGCGACGACCTCGGCCACGAGCGCCTTCTCGCCCTGTCCGGCGCCGCGGAACTTCGTCACGTACATCCCGTCGTCGTCGGCCTCGACGAGGCCCGGCAGCGACCCGCCCTCGCGCAGCGCCTCGACGTAGCGGGTGGCGGTGACGGTGCGCAGCGGGTCGATCACGGCGCGCAGCTTGGCAGGCTCGCCCGCCCGCCGCGTGCGGGGTCCGCGCCAGGCCGATCCCCCGGCCGCCGGCGAGTCTCAGGACGATCGGGGCGCGCCGAGTGCGATATCCGCAGCGGGCGCGCTCGGACACCGACCGCCGGCCGCCTGTCCTACATCCCGAGCGCCCGCGAAAGCTGCGTCCGTCACCCGTCTCGAGCTCCACGGTCTTGCACGTCACGAACAGCTCCTGGGCGATGCCGCGGTTCGACATGCCGGACGCCGCCATCGCTGCGATGCGACGCTCGCTGGGCGTCAGCGAGTCCACGCCCGACAGGATCGTGCGGCGCGGCCGAGAGCCTGCCCGCCCGGCAGCTCGGTTCGCCTCACGCTTGATCAACGGGCGAGCCCCGTAGTGGTCGGCGAGCTCCAGCCCGCGGGCGAGCAGCCTGCGCGCCTCCCGACGGGAGCCGTCGCGCCGCACCGCGACACCAGGCTCGATCAGCGGCTTGGCGCACTGAAGCCGTGCCGGCGAGGCATCGAGGATCTCCAGGGACTACTGGAGTCGATCCGCCCGCAACCGCCCCTCGAGCAGGGGGCTCATGAGAGGTTCGCTCCGACGCTGCCCCACGGCCAGGGCGTCGCACGAGCACGGTCGGCGTCGCCGCGAGCGGTCAACCTCCGGTGAGCGTGCGAAGCTGGGAACCGTGTCCAAGGCCGTAGCCGATCTCCTCCAGACTGTCGAGCAGCGTCGGCAGACAGTGTCTGCCGGGCTGTCCGCCAAGCACCGGTCCGCGATGGGCCAGTTCTTTACGCCCTGCGGCCCGGCTGGCTTCCTGGCGGGGCTGCTCGATCTACCGGAGTCCGGCGTCTTCCGTGTGCTCGACCCGGGAGCGGGCATCGGATCACTCTCGGCAGCCGTCGTAGCTCGAGTGGTCGAGGAGCGGCCCGACCTAGCCGTCGAGATCACTGCCTTCGAGCTGGATGCGGCGCTCATCCCGCACCTCGTGGCGACCCTTGAAGCGTGCGCGGCGATTGCCGAGCAGCACGGGTGCCGGGTCGGCTTCGACGCGCGCCAGGCCAACTTCGTCGAGTACGCAGCGGGCTGGCTTTTCGAGGAGCCAAGGCAATTCGACGCGGTGATCGCCAACCCGCCCTACAGGAAGGTGAGCACCAGCAGTCCTGAGCGTGTGGCAGCCGAGACCCGTGGTCTACGCGCGAGCAACCTCTACACGATCTTCACTGGGCTGGCTGCCGATCTGCTGGCGGATGCGGGTCAGATCTCGCTCATTGTGCCGAGGTCGTGGGCGAACGGGCCTTACCACGAGCCATTCCGCCGCTATCTGCTTGACCGGGTCTCGCTCAACTTCCTCCACGTCTATGAGCAGCGTGGCGAGGTGTTCGCTGATGCAGCGGTGCTTCAGGAGAACGTGGTGCTACACGCCATCCGGGGGTCGCGGGTCGAGATGGTGACGCTGTCCACAAGTGCTGGCGGCGAAGATGCGCGCGTCGAGCGCACCGTTCCGATCGCGGAGATCGTGCGTCCGGATGATCCCCACGCATTCGTTCGCATCCCGGTGGACGCACGAGCCACCCGAATCGCTGAGCTGATGGCGGAGTTGCCAGCGACTCTTGCCGACCTTGATCTGACGGTCAGCACGGGCCGCGTGGTCGACTTTCGAGCGAAGGACAACCTTCGGCATGACTTGTCTGCGCGCACCGTGCCCCTGATCTACCCAGGTCATCTCCGGGAGGGTCGGGTCGTGTGGCCGCAACTGGGTAGCAAGAAGCCAAACGCGTTGCACCGATGCGACGACACCGAGCCGCTCTTGCTTCCTAACGAGACGTTCGTCCTCGTCAAGCGGTTTAGCGCGAAGGAGGAACGCCGCCGAGTGGTCGCCGCCGTCTGCGGCCCTGATGATCTCCCAGGCGATGCGGTGGCCCACGAGAACCACCTCAACGTCTACCACCGGCGAAACCGGGGCTTGCCCCTTCTCCTCGCGCTTGGCCTTTCGGCATTCTTGAACTGCACGCTGGTCGACGACTACGTCCGATCCTTCAGCGGCCACACACAAATCAACGCAACCGACCTGCGGCAGCTGCGATACCCGAGCGTGGATGAGTTGGTCCGCCTCGGCGGGGCGCTGTCAGCGCAGACATGGCCAGGACAAAGCGAACCTGATGCGATGGTCGCGGACTACCTCCCGGCGGTCTCGGAGCCAGTCGTCGATCTTCAGGCCGCATGAACGCCGCGCAGACGGCGAAGGTTGCCGAGGCGCGCGCTGTGCTCACTCAGCTGGGCTTCCCGCGTGCGCAGAGCAGCGATCTGCGCTGGTGCTGCTCTGCTTGCTCGAGTTGGCTCCGACGAAGCCCTGGGCAAGAGCGTCTGGCGACAAGCGGTGGCGGACCCACCAGATCATGCAGTGGTTCCGCGACTACTACGCCAAGGACTACAAGCCCAACTCTCGAGAGACAATACGCCGCCAGACTCTGCACCAGTTCATTGCGGCCGGGCTGGTGCTCTACAACCCGGACGATCGCGATCGACCGGTCAACTCCCAGCTCACTTGCTACCAGATTGCCCCAGCGGCACTCGCGCTTCTCCGAACGCACGACAAGGACGACTTTGGAAAGCGCGTGGCGAGGTACCTGAGGAGCAAGCCCGGGCTCGCGGCCCAACACGCGCGCACCCGCGGCATGAAGCAGATCCCGATCACGTTGGCAGACGGCACGCCGGTGACCTTGACCGCAGGTGGTCAGAACGTCCTGATCAAGGAGATGGTCGAGAAGTTCTGCCCGCGTTGGACTCCCGGCGGTCGAATTCTCTACGTCGGCGACGCCGGTAAGGAGGAACCTGATCCACTTCGACGGCGAGCGTTTTCTCGGACCGCACGTCTGAGTTGTCAACCGCGGGTTGATACCCACCGGGTGCAAGCGGGCTTACTCCAGCCTGTCTCCTCCAGGCGGACGGGACGATGACGATATGGCAGGGCACACACGTTCTACAGACCGCATTCTGAAACGCTTGCGCTGCCAAACCGGGCTCCCAACACCCGTTTGGACCATCCCCGCGGACGGAAGTCCTGCGTTAGCAGGACTTCCGTAACCAGCAGTGAGTTAGCTGAGGCGCTACTTGATGAACAGCACCTCGGAGTACTTCGGCAGCGGCCACAGGTCGTCGGCGACGAGCCGCTCGAGCCGGTCGGCGACCGCGCGAACGTCGGTCATCGCCGTGAGCACCGTGTCGCGGAAGTACTCGGCGAGCTCCATGCCCTCCAGGCCCGGATCCTCGTTGGCCTTCTCGAGCGCCACGATCGCCGTGTGGAAATCGTGGATGAGCGGCGCGAACTCGTCGATCAGGCCCTCACGGCCCGAGGCGAGGAGCTCGTTGAGGTGGCGCACGGACGCCGGCAGCAGCATCGTGCGGGCGATCGAGGCCGCGGTCTCGGCCTCGATGTTGACCTTCGTCCCGTACTGCTCGATGCCGACCTCGTAGCGCGCTTCGAGCTCGCGCTCTGACAGCACGCCGTACCTGCTCATGACCTCGACGGTCGTCGCCTCGACGAACCAGGGCAGCGCGTCGACCGTCGAGCGCAGGTTGTACAGGCCGCGCTCCTCGGCCTCGGTGTGCCACTCCTCGGCGTAGTTGTCGCCGCCGAAGACGACCTGCTTGTTGGCGTTGTAGGCGTCCTTGACGACGTCGATGACCGCCACTTCGAGCGACGTGCCCCCGTCGAGGCTGGTCTCCAGCGCGTCCGCGAGCTGGTCGATCGCCTCGGCGGCGATCGTGTTGAGCACGGTGTTGGGGAAGCCGAGCGAGGAGCTCGAGCCGAGCATCCGGAACTCGAACTTGTTGCCCGTGAAGGCGAACGGCGAGGTCCGGTTGCGGTCGCCGCCGTGCAGCGGCAGCGGCGGCAGGACCGGCGTGCCCAGACCGAGGAAGCCGTTGTCGGACTCCACGGCGGCGTCGCCGGCGGCGATCGCGTTGAACACCCGCTCGAGCTCGCCGCCGAGGAAGACCGAGATGATCGCCGGCGGCGCCTCGTTGGCGCCGAGGCGGTGGTCCTGGCCGATGTTGGCCACCGACGCCCGCAGCAGCGCCTGGTGCTTGTTGACCGCGGCGACGACGGCCGTGCAGAAGAACAGGAACTGGATGTTCTCGTGCGGCGTGGCCCCCGGCTCGAGCAGGTTCGCGCCCGAGTCGGTGCCCATCGACCAGTTGTTGTGCTTGCCCGATCCGTTGACGCCGGCGAACGGCTTCTCGTGCAGCAGGCACACGAGCCCGTAGCGGCGCGCGGTGTTCTGCAGCAGCTGCATCGTCAGCTGCTGGTGGTCGCACGAGACGTTCGAGTTCTCGAAGATCGGCGCCAGCTCGTACTGGTTGGGCGCGACCTCGTTGTGGCGCGTCTTCACCGGCACGCCGAGCTTCGCGAGCTCGCGCTCGGTCTCCATCATGTAGGCGAGGATCCGCTCGGGGATCGAGCCGAAGTAGTGCTCGTCGAGCTCATGGCCCTTCGGCGGCTTGGCGCCGAACAGCGTGCGCCCGGTCGTCAGCAGGTCGGGCCGCTCGTAGTAGTACTGCTCGTCGATCAGGAAGTACTCCTGCTCGGGGCCGACGGTGGTGAACACGCGCGTGGCCTCTTCGTCGCCGAGCAGGCGCAGCGCGCGGATCGCCGACTTCGACAGCGCGTCCATCGAGCGCAGCAGCGGGATCTTCGTGTCCAGCGCCTCGCCCGTCCACGACACGAACGCCGTCGGGATGCACAGCAGCGCGCCGTTGGGGTTCTCCAGGATGAACGCCGGCGACGTGGGATCCCAGGCCGTGTAGCCGCGCGCCTCGAACGTCGCGCGGATGCCGCCGGTCGGGAAGGAGGACGCGTCCGGCTCGCCCTGGATGAGCTCCTTGCCGGAGAACTCGGCGATGGCGTTGCCGTCGCCGGTGGGCCCGTAGAAGGAGTCGTGCTTCTCGGCGGTCATGCCGGTCAGCGGCTGGAACCAGTGCGTGTAGTGCGTCGCACCGCGCTCGAGCGCCCAGCCCTTCATCGCCTGGGCGACGGAGTCGGCGAGCGCGGTGTCGAGGGCCTGGCCCTCGGCGAGCGACGTCTGCAGTGCCTTGAAGACGTGCTTGGGCAGGCGGGCGCGCTGGACGTCGGTGCTGAAGACGTTGGCGCCGAAGACCTCGTTGCCGGGGACCGTCAGGTCCGGCGATCCGAGCGCGCCACCGTTGGCGCTCCACTGCGCGGCCGTCACGTTCTGCTGCCTGATTCTGCTCATGGTCCTCCTCGGTGTGAACGCGGATGACTGTAGCCGCGCTCGGCTGCACGGTCCTTGTCCCGGCGGACAGGCGCAAGCGTCCTCGATTGTCCACACGCAAGGCGGCGGCGACGCTCGCACCGCAACCTAAGAGCGACCCGAGGCGCTGTCAATCCGTCGTGGCGAAGTCCGCGATCGGATCTTTCGACAGCGGGACAAAGACCCCACGGGCACGTCGCCGGAGACTGATGCCGCATTCCAATCTCAAGGAGGAATCGGTACATGAGACGCACCACCCTGGTCCGGGGCGCCCTTTCGGCGATCGTGGTCCTCCTCGCTGCGCCCGCGGGAGCACTGGCTCAGGATGGGCCGACGCTCGAGACCCTCGTCAGCGAGGTGAACGTGACGTGGGTCATGGTCGGAACCGCGCTCGTCTTCTTCATGCAGGCGGGCTTCGCCTTTCTCGAGATCGGCTTCTCGCGCGGCAAGAACGCCGGCATGGGGATCGCCAAGATCCTCGTGAACTTCTCGGTCGCCTCGATCGTCTGGTGGGCGTTCGGGTTCGCGATCGCCTTCGGCGGCGGCGGCTGGCTGGCCGGCGACTCCGGGTTCCTCTTTCAGTTCGGGCGCGAGCTCGACGGCGCCGGGGCCAGCGGCGAGACGGCGTCCTTCTTCATCTTCCAGTTCATGTTCGCGGCGGTCTCGCTGGCGATCGTGTGGGGCACGACGCTCGAGCGCATGAAGTTCGCGGCATACGTGCCGTTCGCGATCGTCTTCTCGGGCATCATCTATCCGCTGATCGCCCACTGGGGCTTCGGCGGCGGCCTGTTCGCCGAGATCGGCAGCGGCGTGCAGGACTTCGCCGGCTCCTCCGTGGTGCACCTCACGGGCGCGACGGCGGCGCTGGCGGCGGTGATCCTGCTCGGCCCGCGCAAGGGCAAGTTCGGCGCCGACGGCAAGCCGCGGGCGATCCCGGGGCACAACATGCCCCTGTTCGGGCTCGGCGTGCTGATCCTGTGGCTGGGCTGGTTCGGCTTCAACGGCGCCTCGACGCTCGGCACCGCCGACAGCCGCTTCGCCGAGGTCATCGCCGTGACCAACCTCGGCGCGGCCGGCGGCGTCATCGGCGCGATGATCATCGGCAGCCTGATGCAGCGCACGCTGGACATCGGCATGATCGGCAACGGCGCCATCGCCGGCCTCGTCGCGATCACCGCCCCGTCGGGCTACGTGGAGTTCTGGGCGGCGCCGATCATCGGCCTCGTCGGCGGGCTGCTCGTCGTCGTCTGCGTGCTGGCGATCGAGAAGAAGCTCGACGACCCGGTCGGCGCGCTGTCGGCGCACGGCGTCGCGGGCATCTGGGGCACGCTGGCCTGCGGCATCTTCACGTCGCCGCGGCTGGCCGAGTACGTCGGCGTGGGCAAGGAGGGCGTCGTGTACAGCGGCAGCTTCGAGCAGCTCGGCGTCCAGGGGGCCGCCGTCGGACTGACGTTCCTGACGGTGTTCTCGCTGTCGTTCATCACGCTCAGCGCGATCAAGGCCACGATGGGCCTGCGGGTCAGCGAGGAGGAGGAGGACGCCGGTCTGGACATCTCCGAGCACGGCATGTACGGCTACCCCGAGCAGTTCATCCCGTCGGCAGAGCTCGTCGGCTACGGCGGGGGCCCGACCGCGACCGTGCCGCCGGCGGCCGTCACAGCGCTGGCCGCGAAGGAGAGCACGGCATGAAGATGGTCATCGCATACGTGCGACACGAGGCGTTCGAGCCGATCCGCACGGAGCTGCTGACGCTCGGGTTCCCGTCGCTGTCGATCAGCGAGGTGAAGGGATCCGGGCGCCAGAAGGGCATCACGGAGCGCTACCGGGGGGCGGAGCTGACCAACTACCTGCGCCCGAAGGTGAAGATCGAGTGCGTCGTCGCGACGAAGGACGTGATGGCGATCGTCGACACGGTCCTCAAGCACGGCCGCACGGGGGCGGTGGGCGACGGGAAGGTCTTCGTCCTGCCGGTCGAGGAGGCCTACCGGATTCGCACGGGGGAATCGGGTGAGGAGACGCTGCAGGCGCATCCGGACGCGGCGACCGCCGCAGCCGGTTAGGGGCGGTGAGGGTGGCCGCCCCTACCGCGGCCACCCTCGTCGAGCGGCTGAGGGGGCTGCATCTACGGATGGTCGACGCGATCCTCTCCGGTGACGGCCTGGAGCGGGTCGCGGAGCTCGCCGCCGAGGCCGTCGGCGGGACGGTGGCGATCGTCGTGCCGCGGCTCGGCGCGGCGGTCCTGGCGCCGCCGGGCGGGCCGCTGTCCGAGCGGCTGCCCGAGCTGCGGCGCTACGTCGCCGACCGCGTCGCCGACCGCCTGTCGCACGCGCCGCGCGGGCTGGCGATCGAGATCCCGATCGCCTCCGGCGACGAGGTGGTCGGCTCCGTGCTGCTGCTGGAGGGCGCGAGCGCGCCGACCGGCGAGGCCGCGGAGTACCTGCATCTCGCGGCGGTCGCGTCGCTGACGGAGGTCGCCGTCGAGGAGGCGCGCGACGAGGTCGAGCAGAACCTGCGCGGGTCCTTCCTGGAGGATCTGCGCGCCGGCACGACGGTGGCGCCCGAGGAGCTCGTGCGCCGCGCCGCGCGCCTGGGCTGCGATCTCAGCCGCGGCGCGGTCGCCCTCTGCGCGGAGCTGCACACCGACCGCCCGCGCCACGTCGTCGCGACGATCGCCGAGGACGTGCCGGGCGCGCTGGCCCAGCACATGGAGGCGCTCGCCGGCGGCGGCGCGCAGAGCGGCCGCGTGTACGCGCTGCTGCCCGCGATCGTCGGCCCGGATCCCGCCGAGACGACGCTGGCGGCCGCCGCGCGGCTCGCCGACCGGCTGCAGCGCCACGGCACCGTCGGCCTGTCCTCGTTCTACTCCGAGCCGGCCGACCTGGGCCGGGCGGTGCAGGAGGCCGAGCTCGTGCTCGACGTCCTGACCGTCTCCGGTGAGCCGATCGCCGAGGACATCAACCAGGGCACCTACCGGCTGCTGTTTCGCGTGTTGGCATCACATCCGGAGGAGGTGCGCTCCTTCTACGAGGACACCGTCGCACCGGTCGTCCGCTACGACGACCAGTACCGCACCGATCTGATCGGCACGCTGGAGGCCTACCTGGCCGCCAACTGCCACATGAGCGCAACGGCGGCGGCGATCCACGCCCACCGCCACACGGTCGCCTATCGCCTCGAGCGCGTGCGCGACCTCACGGGCCTGGACCCGATGCAGTCAGAGGACCGCGAGCGCCTCGGGCTCGGCCTGAAGGCCTACCGCATCATCGCGCCGCGCCTGCCCCGCTGAGCGGGCGCTCAGCGGGCGGGAGGGGCGGCGAGACGCCCGGCCGTTCAGGCGTTGACGGTGTGCTTGAGCGCCTGCGGGGCCAGCTTCTGGCGCTCGGTCTCGAGCTTCTGGCGCTGGGACTCGGCACGGGCCAGCAGGTCGTCGATGTCGAAGTCCTTGAACTCGGGGTAGGCGCTTTCGACCGTCTTGAGCGCCTTCCACATGCAGACCTTGCCCTCCACGCCGATCGACAGCGTCTCGATCGTGACGAACGCGTTGAGCTCGTCGTCGTCGCCGGCCGTGAACTTCGGGCCCATCATCTTCGAGCCGACCTCGGCCAGCGCGGTCTTCGTGGCGCTCTGGTCGACGCCCAGTGCGCTCGCGAGCGCCAGCAGGGTGTCGTGGTCGGCCTGGATCGCGGCGTAGATCTCCGAGAAGAACGGACCGTGCTCGTCGGTCTGGTGCTCCTCGGACGCCATCTTGGCGAGGTTCGTCCCGGCGGTCGCACCGGCGATGTGGTCGTTGAGATACGTGTCCAACGCGCTGTATGCCATCTGTTCTCCGTCCTCTCGAGTTCGTCCCGGCCGTGGGCGTCCGCTACCAGCAGGCACCGGACGCTGTTCGGGGGGCTACCCGAAGGGGGGCGGTGTCTACTCGCTGCGCTGGACCTGGCCCGTGCGGGGATCGACGCGGGCGCGCGCCGGCATATCCGATACGCGGGCCCGCAGGGCGCCCGCGGCGCGGCGGGCGCCGTCGCCGTCGGAGAGCTGCGCGCGCGCGCCGCCCGCGAGCGACGGCGCGATCTCGTAGCGGATGGTGTGGGTGCCGGCCACGACCGGCGTGAGGTTCCAGCGCAGCGTCCGCGCGCGACCGGGCGCCAGGCGGCCGGCCGTCCACGTGTCCTCGAAGGCGGTCGCGGCGGAGCCCGGGCCGTCGTCGACGATCCACAGGTCGCGGCCGCGGTCGGCGTTGCGCGGTCCGCCGGAGCGATCGGTGAAGCCGCGCACGGTGACCACGAGGTCGGGAATCGCCGCCTCGCCCGTGTTGCGCACGGTCAGGACGAGCGCGGCGGCCGCGGCGAGGTGCTGGCGGGCCGGAAACGAGGCGCGCTCGACGGCGACGGTGTAGGTGCCCTGCGGGGCGCCGGCGTCGCGCCGCTCGTCGCCGCCGCCGCCGCAGGCGCCGAGCAGGAGGCTCGCGGCGGTCGCCGCGGCGCATGCGCACAGGTTGGCCGTGGCCCTCCGCAAAGCCGCGCCAACGTACCACGGGGCGTCGTGCGTTCCGGCCGGTCGAATGCGACATCTGGCACGTGCGCCGTTGGCACCGGACGGCCCGCTCACATACGCTGCGACGCGGCGCGCGGACGGCGCCGTCGGCCGGGAGAGGAGGAGACAGCAGCCGTGGTTCGCAATGTCGCCGATCGAGCGTTTCTTCCGGCGAAGAGTCTGCTCGAAGAGGTGGGGGACATGATGATCCTCACGGGCAAGACCATCGTGTCTGCCGTGCGTCCGCCCTATCCCTACGGCGGCGAGTTCGTCAACCAGTTCCTCTTCGCGCTGAAGCTCTGCTGGTTTCCGCTGCTCGTCTCGACGGTCGCCTTCGGCTACGGCGCGCCCGGCCTGCAGGCCGCGAACTTCCTCGTCCTGTTCGGCGCGATCGACCGGCTCGGCGGCTTCTTCGTGCTCGCCTCGATCCGCGAGTTCGCGCCGTTCGTGACCGCGATCGTGCTGGCCGGCGTGGCGGGGACGGCGATCACCGCCGACCTCGGCGCGCGCAAGATCCGCGAGGAGCTCGACGCGCTGCAGGTGCTCGGCGTCGACCCGATCAAGAACCTCGTCGTGCCGCGCTTCCTGGCGCTCATGCTCGTGACGGGGTTGTTCAACGTCTATGCGCTGCTGTTCGGCGTGTTCGCGGGGGTGCTGGCGACGATCGTCAACGGCGCGCCGCTGGGCGGCTTCTGGGCGACGTTCTTCGGCCAGGCGTCGCTGACGGACCTGTGGGGATCGGTGCTGAAGACGACCCTGTTCGGGGCGATCATCGCGATCGTCTGCTGTTACAAGGGGATGACGGCCTCGGGCGGGGCCGAGGGGGTGGGGCGCGCGGTCAACCAGGCGGTGGTGATCGCGTTCCTGGGCATCTTCGCGTTCAACTACGTCTTCACGCAGACGCTGCTGGCGACGAACCCCGAGCTGGCGAACCTGCGCTGATGGCCGGCGGCTGGACATCCGTGCCGCGCGAGTGGGTCGCCAACGCCGGCGCGATCGCGAAGTTCGGCGGGCGGATCATGAGGGAGGTCTACGGGCTGCGCGTCTTTCGCTTCTTCGGCGAAGCGCTGCGCCAGGCGGGGATCCTCATCGTCTCCTCGACGCTCGTCATCTGGGGCCTGGTGTTCATCATCGGCCTGCAATGCGGCATCGAAGGCGCATACTTCAACCGCTCGGTCGGCAACCCGGCGTACGCGGGCGTGTTCGCGGCGTGGTGCGACCTGCGCGAGCTCGTGCCCTACGCCTTCGGCTACATGATGGCCGCGAAGGTCGGCACGGGGATCGTGGCCGAGCTCGGCTCGATGCGGATCTCCGACGAGATCGACGCGCTCGAGGTCATGGGGATCAGCTCGATCACCTTCCTGTGCGCGACGCGCCTGTTCGCGGCGTGGCTCGTGCTGCCGTTCGTCTACATCGCGGCGATCGGGGCGGGGTTCCTCGCGAGCTACATCGCGGTGGTACAGCAGATCGGCGAGGTCTCCAGCGGCGGGTACTTCCTCATCTTCTGGATGTTCCAGAACCCGCCGGACTTGCTCTACAGCTTGTTGAAGGCGATGGTGATGGCGACGACGATCGTGCTCGTGGGGTGCTACTACGGCTACAACGCGAGTGGTGGACCGGTCGGCGTGGGGACGGCGACGGCGAAGTCGATGGTGTTGAACATCGTGCTCGTGCACCTGATTGGGATGCTGGGCACACAGCTGTTCTGGGGCGCGAATCCGCGCGCCCCGATCGGAGGGTGAGTGGTCATGAGTGTGCGGTTGCGTGGCGGCGGCGAGGGCGACAAGGGTCCGGACGACGGTGCAGGGGGGGTGACGGCCGGCGCTGCGGAGAGGGTGTCGGCGGCGGCCGAGAAGTTCGTCGAGCAGGCCAAGGCGGCGGTGGTCTCGGCGTCGGCGGCGGTGACCGCGGTGGCGGGTGCGACCGCGGGAGCGGCCGTCACGGCCGCGAAGGCGCTCTCGGACCTGCCGAGCGCGGGGGACTTCCGCCACGGGCGGATCCGGCTGCGCGGGCGCGACGATCCGCCGGCGCAGGCGCCAGCGGCCGAGGCGGCGGAGGCCGACGTGCCGGACGCGCCGGACGCGCCGGCAGCGCCGGAGCCGCCGGAGGCCGACGTGCCGGACGCGCCGGACGCGCCGGCAGCGCCGGAGGCCGACGTGCCGGACGCGCCGGACGCGCCGGCAGCGCCGGAGCCGCCGGAGGCCGACGTGCCGCAGGCGCCGGAGCCGCCGGAGGCCGACGTGCCGCAGGCGCCGGAGCCGCCGGAGGCCGACGTGCCGCAGGCGCCGAACGCGCCGGAGGCACCGGAGGTGACGGACGCGCCTGCGCCGCCGGAGGCACCGCAGCCGCCGAAGGTGTCGTCCGCCTCGGCGTCGCTAGCCACGGCGACAGGGCCCAACCTCTCGACGGCGGCGGCCGAGGCGGCCGCGTCTTCGGCGTACGCGAACTACCGGGCCGCCTCCGCCGACTCGGCTGCGGAGCCCGAGCCCGAGCCCGCGCCGGAGCCCGAGCCCGAGCCCGAGCCGGAGCCCGCCCCCGAGCCCGAGCCCGAGCCCGCCCCCGAGCCGGAGCCCGCGCCGGAGCCGGAGCCGGAGCCCGAACCGACTGAAGAGCCCGAGCCGGCGGCCACCGAAGCGGCGGAGCCCGAGGCGCCCGCGCCGTCTCCCTCACGGCTGCGACTGGGTGGCGCGACCTACGGAGGGGCGGCCGAGCGAGCACAGGAGCCCACCGCGGCCGAGCCGCAGCCAGAGCCAGCGCCGGAGCCGGAGCCGGAGCCCGAACCCGAGCCGCCCGCGCCCGACGCCGCGGCGCCCGAGCCACCCGCGGCAGAGCCCGCTCCCGAGGGCCATGCCGGCCACGGAACCATCCGGTTGCGCCGGCCCGGGGCGGCGCCCGCTCCGGATCCGGAGCCCGAGCCCGCAGCCGAGGTGGCAGCCGAGCCAGAGCCCGCGGAGCCCGCGCCCGAGGCATCCGGCCACCACGGCCACGGCACGATCCGGCTGCGGTCAGCCCCGGCGGCGCCCGCCGCGGAGCCCGAGCCGGATCCGGAGCCCGAGCCCGAGGCGGCAGCCGCGCCAGAGCCGGAGCCGGAGCCGGCACCGCAGGCTGAGCCGGATCCGTCCGGTCACCACGGCCACGGCACGATCCGGCTGCGGTCAGCCCCTGCGGCGCCCGCCGCGGAGCCCGAGCCGGATCCGGAGCCCGAGCCCGAGGCGGCAGCCGCGCCAGAGCCGGAGCCGGAGCCGGAGCCGGCACCGCAGGCTGAGCCGGATCCGTCCGGTCACCACGGCCACGGCACGATCCGGCTGCGGTCAGCCCCTGCGGCGCCCGCCGCGGAGCCCGAGCCCGAGCCGGAACCCGAGCCCGAGGCGGCAGCCGCGCCAGAGCCAGAGCCGGAGCCGGCACCGCAGGCTGAGCCGGATTCGTCCGGTCACCACGGCCACGGCACGATCCGGCTGCGCAGCGCCGCGCCCCCGCCCGCGCCCGCCGAGGCGTTGTCCGCGCCGCCCGCCGACCCAGCGCCGGCCGAGCCCGCCGAGCCCGAGCCGGCACCCGAACCGGCGGCCGCGAGCTCGGAGATCCAGCGGCTCGAGGCAGAGGCGAAGGCGGCCGCGCAGGCCGCCTACGAGGCCTACAACCCGCGGCACGGCAGCCCGCCCGCCGCCAACGCCGGCGAGCTGCTCGCCAAGGCCGCGGCGGCCGCTCAGGCGCTGGCCGCGGCCAAGGGGGGGTGACCGCCGAAGGCGGCGGATACGCTTGGCCGACGATGTCCACGCAGGCCGGTCACGACGAGGAATACCGCTGGCATACGGGCACGAAGCGCCCGCACGATGCCAAGGACGCGGTCGAGTTCATCGACGTGCACAAGGCGTTCGGCCGCAACAAGATCCTGCGTGGGCTGAACATGGGCATCCCCGAGGGCACGATCTCGATGATCCTGGGGCCCTCGGGGACGGGCAAGTCGGTCTGCATCAAGCACATGGTCGGCCTGCTGTATCCCGATCAGGGCGACGTGCTCGTGCACGGCGAGTCGGTCCCCGGCATGGAGGACGACGAGCTCTTCAAGATGCGCCAGAAGTTCGGCGTCCTCTTCCAGGACGGGGCGCTCTTCGGCTCGATGAACGTGTTCGACAACACGTGCTTCCCGCTGCGCCAGCACACGGAGAAGAGCGAGGAGGAGATCGGCGAGATCGTCAACCGGCGGCTCGCCGAGGTCGGCCTGCAGAACGCCCACGACAAGATGCCCAACGAGCTGTCGGGCGGGATGCGCAAGCGGGCCGGCTTCGCCCGCGCGCTCGTGCTCGACCCCGACATCGTGCTCTTCGACGAGCCCGACTCAGGCCTGGATCCGGTCCGCACCGCCCTCCTCGGCGAGCTCATCCAGGAGATCCACGAGGACATGATGAACGAGGCGCAGCGGCGTGGAACGCCGCCGCCGGCGTTCACGCTCATCACCCACGACATCATGACCGCCCGCCGCGTCGCCGAGCACATCTCGGTGCTGTGGAAGGGCCAGATCGTGGAGTCCGGCCCGGCCGCGGAGCTGTTCGAGTCCGACAACCAGTTCGTGCGCCAGTTCCTCGCCGGGGAATCGCAGGGCCCGCTCGGGATGGAGTGAAGCGCTCGCGCCGGACTCGGCGGGCTCCCCTGTGAAGGACCCACGCCCGCTGCACCGCGCCGTGGCGCTCGCGGCACGGCGGCCGGCGCTCGTGCTCGCGCTGACCGTCCTCCTCGCGCTCGCCGGGCTGGCGTGCGCCACGCGGCTGCAGCCCGACGCCGGCATCGACACGCTCGTCGGCACCGAGGGCCGCTCCTACGCGGCGACCGCGACCTACCGCGAGCGCTTCGGCGACGACCCGATCATCGTGCTCATCCGCGGCTCGCTGAACAAGCTGCTGCTGTCACAGGACCTCGAGCGCGTGCTCGGCCTAGAGGGCTGCATGGCCGGCAACCTCCCGGCGGGCGCGACCCCCACCGGCGGCGCGGGCAGCCCCTGCGGCCGGCTCGCCCGCACGAAGCCCGTCAAGGTCGTCTTCGGGCCCGGCACGTTCATCAACGAGGCCGTGCGCCAGCTCGGCAGCGGCTTCGCGCGCCGCGTGCAGGAGAGCGCCGCGCAGGCCACCGCCGCCGCTCGCCAGGCGCGCCGCGCCGCCCGCCGCCAGGGTCTGAGCGCCGCCGCCGCGCAGCGCGCGGCGACTCGCGCGCGCGAGCGCGTCGCGTCCGCCTTCCAGGGCGAGGTCGTCGACCTCGCCGTGCGCTACGGCCTGCGCGCGATCCCGCGCCTGGACGACCCGAACTTCGTCTCGGCGCTCGTCTTCGATCCGACCAAGCCCGCCGGCACGCCGAAGCGCAAGTTCGCCTACCTGTTTCCGTCCAAGGACGGCGGCCCCGGCGACACGGCGCTCATCCAGGTGCGCCTGAAGGCCGGCCTGACCGACGCACAGCGCACGGACGCGCTGCGCGAGATCCGCGCGGCGGTCGCGATGGCGGCGTGGCAGCCGTCCAACGGCGCGACCTACACGGTCACCGGCGCGCCGGTCGTCGTCGCCGACCTGACGGCGTCGATCAGCGGCTCGATGTGGGTCCTGCTCGGGGCCGCGCTGCTCGTCATGGCGCTGACGCTCGCGCTCGCCTTCCGGGGCCGCCCGCGGCTGCTCGCGCTCGGCATCGCGCTGCTCGCGACCGCGCTGACGTTCGGCGTGCTCGCGCTCGCCGGCGCCGGGCTGACGATGGCGTCGATCGCCGTGCTGCCCGTGCTGATCGGGCTCGCCGTCGACTACGCCATCCAGCTGCAGGCCCGCGTCGAGGAGGAGGCGCGCCGTGGCGACATCGCGATCGCCCCGGCCGCGCGCCGTGCGGCGCTGCTCGGTGCGCCCGCGGTGGCGGTCGCCGCGGCGGCGACCGCCGCCGGCTTCGCCGCGCTCGCGCTGTCGCCGGTGCCGATGGTGCGCGGCTTCGGGATCCTGCTCGTCGCCGGCGTCGCGATCGCGTTCGCCTGCGCGCTGTTCGCGGGCACCGCGGCGCTCGTGCTCGCCGAGCGCGCCGCCGCGCCCGGCCGGCTGCCCGCCGCGGGCGCCGCCGCCGGCCGGGCGCTGGACACCGCCCGCGCGCGCCTGGGCGCCGGCGCGCCCGCCCGCCACGTCAAGGCGACGGCCCGCGCCGCGCTGGCCCACGCCAGCGACCGCCCCGCGCGGGTGCTGGCGATCGCGTTCGCGCTCGCCGCCGCCGGCTGGCTGCTCGACACCCAGACGCGCGTGCAGTCCGACATCCAGAAGCTCGTTCCGCAGGACCTGCCGGCGCTGCGCGACCTCGACGCGCTGCAGCGCTCGACCGGCGTCGGCGGTGAGGTCGACGTGATCATCGAGGGCGCCGACCTCACCCGGCCGGCGGTCCTGAGCTGGATGATCGACTACCAGTCGGCGGTGCTGAAGCGCTTTCGCTACTCGGCCACGCGCGGCTGCGGCGCGGCGGAGCTGTGCCCCGCGTTCTCGCTGCCCGACCTCTTCACGACGCCAGCGTCGCGGCGCGACGCCGGCGCGATCCGGGCGCTGCTGGATGCCGTGCCGCCGTACTTCTCGCAGTCGGTGGTCAGCGCCGACCGGCGCACGGCGACGCTCGCGTTCGGCATCCGCCTGATGGACCTCGAGCGCCAGGGCGACGTCCTCGCCGAGATGCGCCGGCGCCTGGACGACGGCCGCCCGGCGGGCGTGCGCGCGCAGCTCGCCGGGCTGCCGGTGCTGGCGGCCGACGCCAACGCGGAGGTGGCCTCCAACCTGCGCCGGATGCTGACCCTGCTCGCCGGCCTGCTCGCGGTCGCGGTCGTCCTGCTCGCCGCTCTGCGCAGCGTGCGGCGGGCGTTCGTCCCGCTCGTCCCGATCGCGCTCGCGACAGGCTGGTCGGCGCTCGTGCTCTTCGTGCTGCGGGTGCCGCTGAACCCGATGTCGGTCACGCTCGGCGCGCTCGTCATCGCGATCTCGACGGAGTTCAGCGTGCTGCTGTCCGAGCGCTACCGGGCCGAGCGCGGGGACGGCCACGACCCGCGCGCGGCGCTGCGGCGCACGTACGCCTCGACCGGGGCGGCCGTGCTGGCCTCGGGCCCGACGGTGATCGCGGGCTTCGCGGTGCTCGTCGTCTCCGACATCCGGATGCTGCGCGACTTCGGCTTCGTGACGGTCATCGACCTCACCGTCTCGCTGCTCGGCGTGCTGCTCGTGCTGCCCGCCGTGCTGCTGCTCGCCGAGCGCCGGGCCGCGGCGCGCGACAGGGTCGCATGACCGGCCCCGACGGCCCGCTCGGCTTCGAGCCGGAGGCGACCCCGCCGCCCAAGGCCCAGCCGCGCCCGCCGACCACCGGCCGGCCCGTCCCCGGGAACCGTCACGCGTGGCTGATCGGGATCGTCGCGATCTTCGTCGTGGCCACGCTGTCGATCCGCGCGGCGGGACCCGACGCGCCTCGCGCGACCGGCCTGCCGGCCGGCGCCGCGCTGCCGCCGTTCGCCGTCGTGCGCGCCACCTCCGACATCGTCTGCGACGACGACGCCGACCCCTGCGACGCGAACGTCGCGGCCTCCGGCGCCCCGGACGGCGCCGGCCGGCCGGCCTGCGATGTGCGCGGCCCGACCGTCCTCAACGTCTGCGAGCTCGCCGAGCGCGGCCCGCTCGTGCTCGGCCTCGCCGCCTCGCGCGACGCGACCTGCATCGACGCGGGGCAACGGCTGGCCGCGCTCGCGCGCCGCCACCGCGGGCTGCAGGTCGCGCTCGTGGCGATCGGCGGCGGCCTCGACGAGCTGCGCGCGACCGTGCGCGAGCGGGGCTGGCGGTTCGCCGTCGGCTGGGACCGCGACGGCATCCTGGCGAGCGTCTACGGCGTCGCCGCCTGCCCCTACGTCACCGTGGCGCGCTGGCGCGGGCGCGTGCAGGGCACGCTGGTCGGCGCCGACGCGGCCTCAGCGGGTGAGCTCGAGCGGCTCGCCGGCGCTGCCGTCGCCGCCTCGCGGCGCGCCGGCTGGCGGCCCTGAGGGCGGTGGCGTGCGGGGGCGTCGACTCCCCGCGATCCGCCGGTCACCGCGCTGCTCAGACCATCGCCGCCAGCAGGGCGCGCTGGCGCTCGGTCATCGATCCGACCGTCTTGGTCTCGGGCATGCCGATGCCCCCGAGGAACTTGCTGGCGCGCGATGTGCCCCAGCGGCGCTGGCTCGTGAGCAGCTCGGCGATCGTCATGCTCGCCGCCTCCCACGGGCACGCGAGGATCACCTCGGCGACGGGAAGCGCGCCTACGCCGACATTGCGCTTGAGCTCTGCGCGAGCGAGGCGCACCTCGTTCGCGCGCTGAAGCGCCTGCATATGTTGAGGCGGAGCAGGGGCCATCGTCGTGGACGCGTCGTGCATGGATCCTCCTCGGCCGCCCCTTCCGTTCAGGGACGGCGCTTTGGTGATGTTCAGCCAACCAGTAGCGCGCCCGCGCATCGCCCGCGTCGGAGCAGCAGCCCGGTTTCCTCCCGCGGGCGTTCGTGCCAGAACCCCTCGGTGTCGGTCTGCGCTTCTCCCCGCTCGCCTACGCTGAGCGCTCGATGAACGTATGCGAGCCCCGGGTGGCGTTTCAAGGTGCAGGAAGAGAAGCACTCGCTCAGAGCGAGGTTTTTCTTCAGTGAAGCGCTTGTGAACATTTGGACAATGACAGCCGTCCCGGATGGATCGGCGGACACACGTCGAGCCCGGTCCGGTCAGCCGGGCAGCGGACCGTGCTGCGCCTCGAAGTCCGCCTTCACGGCCACGAAGGCGTCGAGCGCGCGGTCCAGCGTGGGGCGGTCGTGCGTCGCCATGACGCTCGTGCGCAACAGCGCGCCGCCGGGCGGCACGGCCGGATGGATCGCGACGTTGACGAAGACGCCGGCGTCGTAGAGCGCGCGCCAGAGCAGCACGGCCTTCCAGTCGTCGCCGACGATCACCGGCACGATCGGCGACATGTGGTCGCCCTCGTGCTCGACGACCTTCAAGCCGCGCGCCTTCAGCCCGGCGTGCAGGTAGGCGGCGTTGTCGAGCACGCGCGCCAGCAGCGGCGGCCCGTCGACGGAGCGGACGATCCGCACCGCGGCGAGCGCCGCGCCGACCGCCGCCGGCACGTTGGAGGCGGTGAAGAGAAACGCGCGGCTCTGCACGCGCAGGTAGTCGATGACCTCGTGGCTGCCGGCGAGAAAGCCGCCGCAGCTCGCCAGCGACTTGGAGAACGTCCCCATACGCAGGTCGACGCGATCCTCGATGCCGAGCAGCTCGGCCGCGCCCGCGCCGCGGGCGCCGAGCACCCCGGCGCCGTGCGCCTCGTCGACCATCAGGCGGGCGCCGAACTGGGCGCAGAGGTCGGCGATCTGCGGCAGCGGCGCGATCTCGCCCTCCATCGAGAACACGCCGTCGACGACGACGAGGATGCCGCCGTCGTCCACGCGCGCCTTCTGCAGGGTGCGCTCGAGCTTGTCCATGCGGTTGTGGCGGAAGGCGCGCAGCTTCGCGCGGCTGAGGATGCAGCCGTCGAGGATCGAGGCGTGGTCGCCCGAGTCGGCCACCACGGTGTCGCCGGGCGCGAGCAGCGTCCCGAGCGCCGTGAGGTTCGCCTGCGCGCCGGTCGAGGTGACGAGCGCCTCCTCGGCGCCCATCCAGTCGGCGATCTCCTCCTCGAGCTCGAGGTGCAGCTTGATCGTGCCGTTGAGCAGGCGCGAGCCGGTCAGGCCGGTGCCGTAGGTCGCCAGCGCGTCATGGGCGGCCTGGATGACGCGCTCGTCGGCGGTCAGGCCGAGGTAGTTGTTGGAGCCGAGCATGATCCGCTCGGCGCCCTCCATCTCCACGACCGGGCCCGCCGGCCCCTCGAGCGTGCGGAAGTAGGGCAGGACGTCTGCCTCGCGCGCGGCGCGCAGCTGATCGGCCCGCTCGTGGCCGCGCACCTTGGCGAAGACGTCGTGGGTGGTGGAGGACATGTAGCGTGCGCGCCGTGAGTCTCGAGGTACGCCCCGTCTCGTCGCGGCGCGATCGGCAGGAGTTCATCGAGCTCCCGTTCCGGCTGCACTCTACTTCTCCGCAGTGGGTGCCCCCGCTGCGCCTGGAGCGCCACATGTTCCACAGCCGGCGCATGAACGCGTATTTCAAGCACGCCGCCGCACAGGAGTTCCTGGCCACCCGCGACGGCCGCGCCGTCGGGCGCATCTCGGCGCAGATCGATCGCGCCTACGACGACCAGCACGGGCCCGGCACCGGCATGTTCGGCTTCCTCGAGCTCGAGGACGACACGGAGGTGGCCGGCGCGCTGATCGGCGCCGCGCAGCAGTGGCTGGCCGAGCGCGGCCGCCATCACATGATCGGGCCGATGGACTACACGATGAACGACGAGTGCGGCCTGCTCGTCGAGGGCTACCTGCGCGAGCCGATGATCAAGCAGCCCTGGCACCCGGGCTACTACCAGCGCCTCGTCGAGGGCACCGGGCTGACGAAGGCGATCGACCTGCTCATGTGGGAGCTCGTCATCGACGATCGCGAGAAGATCCTGCCGATCATCTTCGAGCTCGCCGAGCAGTGCGAGACCAAGCACGGGGTGAAGCTGCGCCACATGCGCCGCCGCGACCTGTCCAAGGAGATCAAGGTCTTCGGCGAGGTCTACAACGCGGCGTGGAAGCGCAACTGGGGCTTCGTCCCGTACTCCGAGTCAGATCTCAAGCATTACGCCGAGGAGCTGCAGCTCGTCTTCGACAAGCACTGGTTCATGCTGGCCGAGAAGGACGGTGAGACCATCGGGATCGCGATCACCGTGCCCGACGTCAACCAGGTGCTCAAGAAGATGAACGGGCGCCTGCTGCCCTTCGGCTGGTTTCACTTCCTGCGCCGCGCGCAGATCATGGACCGCGTGCGCGTCGGATTTCTCGGCGTCAAGCCCGAGTACCAGCACACCGGCACGGCCGCGCGCTTCTACGTCGAGCACTTCGACATGGCCAAGGGACGGCCCCAGAAATGGGGCGAGATGGGCTGGATCCTCGAGACCAATCGCGCGATGAACCGGGGCATGGACGCGATGGGCGGGCGCATCGTCAAGCGCTACCGCGTCTACGAATCGCGCTTCTGAGGTGCAAGGGGTAGCGTTGGCGGGCACAGCCGTCTGGCTGTCCCATCAGTATCCAGCTCACGTGTTCAGGCCCAAGTCCTCCGATGACCGGCAGTCCGCGACGCCCGCGGGGGCGCGCGCCGATCCTCCGCGCCCCGAGCTGTTCGACCAGTCCGTGTTCGAGGACGAGCCCGAGGTGCTCGACGGCGTGCCGGTCCTGCGCGACGTCACGGCGCGGCCGATCGGGTCGCTGCGGGCGTCGGGCGCGCTGAGCCCGGCGGTCGTGCAGACCGTCGCGCTCGTCGGCGCGAGCGTCGTGGCGGGCGCGGCGACCGTGGCGATGGCGCAGCGGCGCCGCACGCGCCGCGTCGCGCGCCGCCGGCGGCGGATGATCGGCCAGGTGCTCGCCAGCCGCTCGTTCCTCGTCGACGTGCACGTGCTCGGCGAGCGCGGCAAGTAGCCGCGCCCGCGCGCTCACGTCTGCCCGAGCGGCCTGGGCCGCTCGTCTGTACACCCGGCCGGCCGGGGGTATTGGCGCCAGAAGGACGTCTGCTTCAGCGATCCCGGGACGTTCATCCCGAGATGGACGTGATCGGTGTGCGGCGAGCCGCCCTTGCGGGCCGGTACCGGCGCAGGCCCTCCGACGCCCGGGCAGCGGTCCAGATCTTGCGGTTCCAGATGATCTCCTGCAGGCCCATGCGCCGCGCCAGGACGAAGCGCTGGCCGCCCTTCGAGGCCAGCAGCGACGCCGCGAGCGCGTCGCCGGCGCGCTTCTGCCCCGGCGTGTTCGCGTTGAGCTTCCAATCGACCGCGCGTCCCGCGGCGTGCAGCGACAGCGAGCTCCCACCGCGGATGTTGCGGCAGAAGAAGATGCCGAACGAGGTCCGATGGGGGCGTTCACCTCCAGCCAGTCGCGCAGCGCGAGCGCGCCGGGCTGGGGACCGGTGGCGCAGCGGCGCACCGCGTCCGTGCGCAGCCGTTCGACCAGCCCGGTGGTGTTGCCGGCCGGGGGCTGTCCCGTCGGGGGCGGCGGCGGGGCGGGCGGCAGCGCGGGCTGGGGCGGGCCCGGCCGGGGCCGTGCCACCGTTGCCGGAGCGGGTGCAGTGATACTGCTTGTCGACGCGGCAGCTGCGCAACGACGAGACCCGGATGTCGAAGGCCGCGACAGTTTCGTGAAGTGCTGCGGACGTCGCTGCCTCGCGCCGGCGCCGTGAAGTTACGGTATGTGGTCGATCGGCGTCGCGCCCTTCGGGGGATCGCCGCGCGGGCCGCCTCGGCCGGCGAGCGCCGCGCGCGTCCGGCGAGCGCCGCGCGCGTCCTGCGCGGGGCGTAGGTTCTGCGCCGTGGAGTTCGAGCTGCGCATCGAGGTCGTGCCGCGCTGGCCGTTTCGGCTGCCGTCCCACGGTGGCGCCGACGGCGTGCTGCGCCACCGCGGCGGCGTGCTCGAGCGCCTGTTGCACGTCGAGGGGCGGCCGGCGATCGTCCGCGTCGCGCAGCCCGCCGAGCGCTGTGTCCTCTTCGGCGCCTGGGCGTACGACCGCGCCGACGCCGAGACGGCGCTGGCGCGGATGCGCTTCGCGCTCGGGGTCGACGACGACCTGCGCCCGTTCTGGGAGCGCTACCGCGACGACCCGCTCGTCGGCCCGTCGCTGCGCCGCCGGCCGTGGCTGCGCGTGGCGCGCCGGCCGGCCGCGTTCGAGGCGCTCGCCTGGGCGATCTGCGAGCAGCTCATCCAGACCGCGCAGGCCCACCGCATCGAGGCGCGGATCGTGCGGTCGCTCGGCCCGCGCTGCGCACAGACGGGGCTGCGCGACGTGCCCGCCGCGCACGTGATCGCCGGGTGCTCCCCGGCGCGGCTGGAGAGCTTCGAGCTGGCGGGCCGGCGCGCGGTCGCGCTCGTGCGGGTCGCGCGCGAGGTCGCGGCCGGGCGGATCGACCTCGACGGCCCCGACCACGAGCGCGCGTGGCGGCGCCTGCTGGCGATTCCCACGATCGGCCGCTGGACGGTCGAGACGCTGGCGCTGCACGGGCAGGGCCGCTACGACGTCATTCCCGCCGGCGACCTCGGCTACCTGAAGCTGCTCGGGCACGCGCGCAGCGGCGGCAACCCCGCGGCGCGAGCCGACGAGGCCGAGGTGCGGGCGCTGTTCGCGCGCTTCGGCGAATGGCGCGGGCTGGCCGGCGCGCACGCGCTGCGGGCGCCCGCGGCGGCGCTGCTCGCAGCGGCCGCCTGATCGCCTCCGCGGCGTCGGCGCCACGAGCGGATACGAACGTTTGTTTGGGCGACCGCGTTACCGGCAAGGTTGTTAGGAGTAATAGCCAAGTGGTCCAGCGGGTACCTCGGGGACTACTTCCGGCCGCTGCGCGTTCGCGGCCCCAACTTGGATAGGAGTTCCATGAACAAGGATCAGCAGAAGGTCGTGCAGTACCTCAGCGAGGCCCACGCCCACGAGCAGGCCCTCACCCGCGTCCTGCAGTCGCAGATCGCCATGACGCCCCGCGGCTCATACCGCACCGCGCTCGAGACGCATCTCGACGAGACGCGCCGTCACGCCGACCGGGTCGCGCGGCGCCTGCAGGCGCTCGGCCAGGGCGCCAACGCGGTCACCTTCGTCGTCGGTGCCGTCCAGAGCGTCGTCGGCCAGGCGCTCGCGCTCGGCAAGACCCCGCTGGACCTCGTGCGCGGCAGCGGCGGCGAGGAGAAGGTGCTCAAGAACGCCAAGGACGCCTGCGCCTCCGAGGCGCTGGAGATCGCGACCTACACGGCGATCGAGCGCCTGGCCGAGGCGGTCGGCGACGACGAGACGGCGAAGCTCGCCGCGTCGATCCGGGCCGACGAGGAGCGCATGCTCCAGCGCGTCCTGAAGGAGATCCCGAAGCTCACGACCGCGGTGGTCCGCGCCGACGTGCACGGCGACTCCTCCTACGACGTGACCACCACGGGCGCCGCCGACGCCGTGCGCGAGGCCGGCAACGCCGCCAAGCAGACCACTCGCAAGGCGGCGTCGACCGCCAAGCGCACGTCGCGCCAGGCGCGCAAGGTGCCGGGCGTCGCGCAGGCCGAGGGCCAGATCAAGGGCGCCGTCGCGTCCGAGGAGGATCTCGCGATCGCGCGCTACGACTCGCTCACGGCCGAGGAGATCACGACCCGGCTGACCGATCTGTCGCAGATCGATCTCGCGAAGGTCGACAGCTACGAGCGCAAGAACCAGAACCGCACGACGATCCTCAGCCGCATCACCACGCTGCGCGGCGACGAGCCGTGGGCGGGCTACGACGAGCTCACCGCCGCCGAGGTCATCGCCGTCCTCAACGAGGGCGACGACGAGCGCGCGCAGGAGGTCCGCACGTACGAGCGCGCCCACAAGGACCGCGTCAGCGTGCTGAACGCCGCCGAGCGCGAGCTGACGAAGGCGTAGCCAACAGACGCGACGTGCGAGAGACGGGCCCGGCGGGGAAGCCGGGCCCGTCGTCGTCGTCGCACGGCTTCACCCGGGCACCCGCGAGGTTCCGTTTGCGCGAGCGCGACGGCCCGTGGTGATGGCGCGCCCGCACCACCGGGCGCGCGGCGGCGGCTGCACCGCGAGCGCTACCGCTCGATCCCCGTCACGCCGCCGGCTCCGCGCCACGCCGCCAGCCGCTCGAGCGCGCCCATCACCGCGCGACCCAGCGCCGGCGTCCGGCGCACCCCCACCTCGCGATGCAGCGCGAGCACGCGCAGGACCCCGGCCGAGCGGTCCAGCGCGAGGTCGGCGCGCGCGACGAGCCGCTCGCGGTGCAGGATCGGCAGCACGTAGTAGCCCCAGCGGCGCTGGGCCGCGGGAACGTAGATCTCCAGGCGATGGTCGAAGCCGAACAGCTCGCCGGTGCGGGCGCGGTCGCAGAGCAGGTTGTCGAAGGGGGAGAGGGCGGTCGTGCGGGTGCCCGGCGGCAGGTCGGGCAGGCGCTCGAGATCCTCGACCGCCGCGAACCACTCGCCGCGCAGGCCGGCCACGGCGACGCGCTCCAGCCGGCCGGCGGCGACGAGCGCCGCCAGCGTCGCCGGCAGCTCGGGGTAGCGGCGGCGCAGGAAGTGCGCGCGCACGTGCCCGGCCCGGGCGACGCCGAGCATCCGCACGGCGCGCAGCGCCGCCGCGCGCTCGGCCGTGGCGTCGTCGAGGTCGGCGGTCGCCCCTACGGCGCCGGCGCCCTCCGGCAGGCAGCGCTCGAAGACGTCCCACCGCCGCTCGGTGCCGCCGATCCGTCCCGCGACGCCGATCCGGCCGCACATCCACAGCAGGTGCAGCATCCGCCCGATCGTCTGCCGGGCGGAGACCTCGTCGGTCCACCAGCCGTGGCGCCACGGCTCGGCGGAGCCATCCTCGAGATCGCGGACGCGCAGCGGCCCGCGCTCGCGCAGCTCGGCCACGAGGTCCTCGGCGAACGCCGCGTTGGCGGCCAGGAACTCGCGCGCGCGCTCGGCACGCGGCGACGGCGCCTGCAGCCAGGTGCGCATCGCCCAGCGGTGCAGCGGCAGGTCGGCCGTCGCGACGAGCGACGCCTCGTGCGCCCACGCGTCGAACAGCAGCCGGCGCTCGTAGGCGGCGACCTCGAGCGCCGCGTCGCGCAGCGGCCCGAGCCGTGCGAACAGCACGAGCAGCGGGCTGCGCGCGACCGCGCTGACCGGGTCGAGCTGCAGGCAGCCGATCCGCTGCGCCACGGCCGCCACCGCCGCGGGCCCGCGGGCGCCGGCGCCGCGCGGCGGCGCGGACGCCAGACCCTGCGCGTGCAGGGCCAGCCGCCGCGCGTGCGCGACCGTCAGCGTGCGCAGCGCCGGCGTCAGATGCCCTCGCCCGGCAGGAACTCGTTCGTGAACGCACGCTGCCCGACGCCCGCGTCCTCGATCACGCCGTTCTCCTGCATCCACTGCGTGTAGCGCTGCCAGTCGACGCGGCGCTGATAGCCGAACGGGCGCGTCTTGTCGCGCGGGAAGAACACCGGCAACGTCGCCTTGACCTGAGCGCGCTGGAGGCTCGCCTTGAGGTCGGGGTTGGCCTTCACCAGCGCGTCGACGCCGACGTCGATGTCCTTGCGCAGGCGCTCGTGGCCGCGCGCGAGCGCGCGCATGAAGCGTCGCAGCACCGGGCCGCGCGACCGCACGTCGGCCTCGCGCGCGACGATCACGAGCTCGTTGTAGGTCGGCACGCCGATCTGGTCCATCCGCAGGATCACGGGGTCCTTGTCCTGGCGCTCGAGCTCGACGCCCTCGACGTTCCAGAACATGCCCAGCACGGCGTCGGCGCGCTTGGTCAGCAGGGCCGGGACGAGGTTGAAGCCGACGTTGATCGGCTTGACGCTGTCGGGGTTCGCGCCGGCGTCCTTCAGGATCGTCTCGAGGTAGGCGTCCTGGTAGGGGATCCCCGCCGTCCCGACCTTCTTGCCCTCCAGCTGGGCCGGCCGGCGGATCGCGTTCTTGCCGCCGAGCGAGACGATCGACGTCAGCGGGCGCTGCACGAGCGCCCCGATCGACACGAGCTTGGCGCCCTGCGCGCGCGCCAGCAGCAGCTCGGGCTCGTAGGAGATCGCCAGGTCGGCCTTGCCCGACGCGAGCAGCTTCAGCGGCGCCGAGGGATCGGACGGGCTGCGCGGCTTGACGTCGAGCGCGGCCTGCTTGAACTCGCCGGTCTCGATCGCCGCGTAGACGCCGGCGTGGTCGGCGTTGGGCAGGTAGTCCAGGACGAGATCGACGCGCTCGGTGGGCGCTTCGCCGGTCGTCTCCTTCTTCTCGCCGCAGGCGGCGAGGCCGAGCGCGAGCAGCACGGCGAGCATGGCGGGGACGAGGCGGCGATCGGTCACGGCGCGGTTCCTCTCGGTTGGTGAGCCCACGGAAGCAGGCGGCGCTCGGCGAGCGCGAGCAGGGCGAAGAGCAGGACGGAGAACGCCGACAGGATGAGCACGGCGGCGAACGCGCGCGCGGTCTCGAACTGGGGGATGGCCTTGAGCATGAGATTGCCCAGGCCGGCGTCTGAGCCGGCCAGCTCGGCCAGCGTGGCGGCGATGGCGGCGATCGCGACGCTGAGCTTGGCCCCGGTCAGCACGCCGGGCAGCGCGGCGGGCGCCTCGACCATCCGGAACGTCTGCCAGCGCGAGGCGCCGAACGTGCGCATGAGCTTGCGCAGGTCGGCGTCGACGCGGTCCAGTGCGTCGAGCGTCGGCACGACGACCGGAAAGAAGCACACGAGCGCGACGATCGCGAGCTTCGGCGCCAGGCCGAAGCCCCACCACGCGACGAGCAGCGGCGCGATGAGCACGATCGGGATCGTCTGCGAGCCGACCATCAGTGGATAGATCGCGCGTCGTAACAGCGCGCTGAGGTGGATCGCCACCGCGCAGGCCAGCCCGAGCACGATCGCCACGAGCATGCCGAGCCCGATCTCCCCGGCGGTCACGGTGAAGTTGCTCCACAGCAGCGCGCGGTCGTCGGCGAGCGCCTGCGCGATCGCCGTCGGCGCGGGCAGCACGAACTCGTCGATCCCGCTCAGCCGCGCGTAGGCCTCCCAGCCGCCGAGCAGGGCGACCAGCAGCAGCGCGGCGGTCATGCGCGCAGCTCCCGCAGGGCCCGCGCGCGCAGCGCGACGAGCGCCGGGTCCGTGCGGCGGCGCGGGCGGGCCACGTCGACGTCGAGCGCGGCCACGACGCGGCCCGGCCGCGGCGACATGACGAGCACGCGGTCGGCGAGCACGATCGCCTCCTCGACGTCGTGCGTGACGAGCACGACCGTGCGCGGCTGCGCGATCAGCGCACCGGCCAGCCAGTCCTGCATCTCCTGGCGCGTGAGCGCGTCCAGCGCGGCGAACGGCTCGTCGAGGCACAGGACGGTGCGGCCCGACAGCAGGGTGCGCGCGAACGCCACGCGCTGGCGCATGCCGCCCGACAGCTCGCTCGGGCGGGCGCGCTCGAAGCCGCCGAGGCCGAACGCGCGCAGCAGCGTCGCCGCCTGCGCGCGCGCGGCGCCGCGCTCGACCCCCGCGACGCGCAGCGCCAGCGCGGCGTTGTCGACCGCGCTGCGCCACGGCAGCAGCAGGTCACGCTGGGCCATGAGCGCGGCGGGCGCCGCGTCGACCGTGCCGGCGTCGGGCGCGCTGAGCCCGCAGACGAGCTCGAGCAGGGTCGTCTTGCCGCAGCCGCTGGGGCCGACGACCGCGACGATCTCGCCCGGCTGCGCGACGAGGCTCAGGCCGCGCACGGCGGTGACCGGGGCGGCGCCGCGGCGCGCGGAGGCGAAGGTCTTGCCGACATCGCGCAACGCGACCGATCCGAGTCCCGTCTCCAGCTCGGCCGGCGCCTCCTCGGGCGCCCGTGTGCGCGTCAGCATGACTCCCTTGCGCGGGAATTACCCCACAGGTTCGAAGGGTCTGGATCTGGCGTGATCCATCTCAGCCGAGCGGTCGCCCTCTCAGCACCCCTGTTGCCCGATTGAGGCTATCAACGGGCCCCGCGCCGGGCAGCCTACTTCCTACCGTCCACCGCCCGCTTGAGCTGCTCCTTGTTCATCTTCGAACGCCCGTCGACGCCAAGCTGCCGGGCCTCGTTGTAGAGCTGCTCGCGGGTGCGGCCCTTCGCACGGCGCGTGCCCGAGCGCCGGCCGCCGCGCTGGCCCGACGACAGGTCGTTCGTGGAGCTCTTCGAGGCCGTCCGAGACTCACCGGCGCGAGCCTTCTCCTTGTTGACGGTCCGCGCCGCGATCTCCTCGGCGCGATCCTCGGAGCGGCCCTGGTCGAGCTGGCTCTCCTTGACGTGTTCGTACTGGCGGGCGCGCTTGGTGCCCTTCTTGACGCCTGCGGGCGGCATGGCGACCTCCTGTTGCCTCTGGCTACGTTGCCCGGCGCTTACCCGCCGGGCGCCTGCCGCGCACCCGTGTTCAGCGCGGGCCCGCCGGGGGTACATGGCGCTGCGTGCTGAACGTGCCACAGCCCCGGGGCGAGCTCAGCGAGGCGCTGCTGGCGGCCCTCGCGCGCCCCGTGCACCCGCTGTCGGCGCCGCGGTTGGAGACGCCGTCGGACCCGCTCGCCGACGAGGATCTCCAGCTCGCGCTGTACTGCTGCTACGAGCTGCACTACCGCGGCCTGCCCGGCGTCGCCGACGAATGGGAGTGGGAGCCGAGCCTGCTGGCGCTGCGCCGCGACCTGGAGGCCTGCTTCGAGGCCGCGCTCGCCGCGGCCGTGCCGCGCCCGCCGCTGCCGGCCGGCCCCGAGGAGATGGACCTCGCCCTGCGCGCGATCGCCGAGGCCGACGACGCGCCGTCCGTCTCGCGCTACGTCAGCCGCGATGCCACGCTCGAGCAGGTGCGCGAGTTCCTCGCGCACCGCTCCGCCTACCAGCTCAAGGAGGCCGATCCGCACTCGTGGGCGCTGCCGCGGATGTACGGCGGTCCGAAGGGCGCGCTGGTCCAGATCCAGGCCGACGAGTACGGCAACGGCGATCCCGAGCGCATCCACGCGAAGCTGTTCGCGAACACGATGCAGGAGCTCGGCCTGGACAGCGCCTACGGCGCCTACGTCGACCACCTGCCGGGCAGCACGCTGGCGACCGTCAACCTCATGTCGTTCTTCGGCCTGCACCGCCGCTGGCGCGGCGCGATCATCGGCCATCTCGCGCTCTTCGAGATGGAGTCCTCGATCCCCAACCGGCGCTACGCCGAGGGGCTGCGGCGCCTCGGCTTCGACCGCGAGCGGGCGACGGAGTTCTTCGACGAGCACGTCACCGCGGATGCGATCCACGAGGCGATCGCCGCCGTCGACCTCGCCGGCGGGCTGGCGCGCCAGCAGCCGGAGCTGACCCGCGACATCCTGTGGGGGGCGGCCGCGCTCGTCGAGATCGACGGCCGCTCGGCGCGCCGGATGCTCGGGGCGTGGGCGGACGGCGGCAGCTCGCTGCGACTCCCGCTGACCCCGCCGGCGCCCGCGGCGTCAGCCGCCGCGGCCTGATTGCGCGCCGCTCGGAGCCCGGAAGCGCACGAGCTTGTGCGTGCCGTCGCAGAACGGGCGCAGGCGCGACTTGCCGCAGCGACACAGCGCGATCGCGCCGGTCCCGGCCTCGATCTCGTTGCCGTCCTGGTCCTCGAGGCGAAACGGCCCCCGGACGAGGAGGGGTCCGTCGCGGTAGCTCGTGATGCGGGCTTCGGGCATGGTCGCCAGCCCACTTCCCCGTTCGGGCGCCGCGCCATGCGCCGCCGTGAGATCGGGCACACACGGACGCCGCCCGGGACGGTAGCGGCGCACCGTCCAACCCGGGTGAAGACCATGGCACAGACCAAGCGCGCTCTGCGGCTGCTCACGGCCGGGGAGCTGCCGGCTGGACGTCGCCCACTGCGCCGCCGCGCGCACGATGGCACTGCCATCGGTGCTCGCGGTCACGACGCGGGCGCCGGCGGCGCTGAACGCGGCGACGGTGATGGTGTTCGTCTGCGTCGCGCTGCATCGCCGCGCGGGACGGCCGCGGCCCAGCGTCCACAGGCAGACGCCGCCGGCGCTGTAGCCGGCGGCGACCCGGCGACCGTCGGCGCGTAGGCCATCGTGGACGGCCTCCTCGCGGCCGGCCGGGCGGGCGCAGCCGCAGCGGCGCACGGGCCGGGTCCGCGAGCGTCCAGATGCGCACGCTCCCGCCCGCCGCCGGCGGTCAGCGCACGGCGCCCGTCCGGGCTGAACGGCGAGAGCGCCCGGCATTCGTCGGCGCCGCCGGGCAGTCGCCGCGGCGGCGTGAGGCGCGCCATGTCCCAGACCCGCGCGTCGCCGCGAACGGTCCCGGTGATGATCCGCTCGCCGCGGCGCTCGAAGGCCGCGCTCCAGACGGCGCCGCGGCCGGGCTCGAACGTCCGCAGCGCCCGCCGCGACGCCTCGATGCCCGCCCAGACCGTGGCGCGCCAGTCCGACGCGCCGCCGCGGATGTCGTCGATGTCGATCCACAGATCCTTGCCGCGCGCCTCCAGCGCCGGCGCGATGCACGACTCGACGAACGCCATGTCGCGCCGCGGGTAGGAGATGAACGCATCGGGCCGGTCGGGCGCGCTCGGCGCGAGGGGGCCGCCATCGGGCGATTGAGCCGGAAGTGCGCCGGGGCGCCACCGCGTGGGCGCGATCTGCCGGGGGTCGAGAGCGCGACCGCGCCGCGGATCACGTGCGCGGCCGCGTTCGCAGCCCGAGCGCCAGGAGCCGCGCGAGCACGACCGCGGCCAGGGGTGCGCCCACGACCAGGAGCGGGAGCTGCCAGGTCCACTCGAGGTGCACGGCCAGGGGCAGGGCGTTGCCGAACGCGTGGACCGCGATGCACGGATACAGCGACCCGGTCCAGACGTACAAGAAGCACATCCAGATGCCGAACACGACCGACGGGACGATGAGCGCGAGCGGGACCCAGCCGACGTGCATCGCGCCGAACAGGACCCCGGTTGCCACGGCGGCGGGCCACATGCCGTGCCGGTTGCGCAACGCCCGGAAGATGTAGCCGCGAAAGAGCAGCTCCTCCCCGAGCGGCCCGAGGATCGTCGTGACCGCGACGAGGACGAGCACGCTGAGCGCGGTGTCCGTGCCCACCCGCTCCAGCAGCGCCTGGCCGTCTTCGCCGTCGAGTCCGAGCGCCCCGATCCAGACCGCGGTCAGCGCCGTCACCCCGACCCATGCGGCCAGGCTCAGCCCGACCGCGCGTGCCGGCGGCGCCGGCCGCAGCCCGAAGTCGGCCGCGGACGGCCTGGCCGCCAGGCCGGCCAGCACCAGCGCCACGGCGATCGGGGCGGCGTTGAGCAGGATCGCGGCGACGGCGCCCGGCGGGGTGACGCCATCGCCCGGACCGGCGGTGGTGGCCGCCCGGCCTGCGAGCGCGAGCGCGACGGCCGCGGCGAATGCCACCGCGACCGTCCACTGCTCCCATGCGGCGGCGCCGGCGGCCGCCGGTGGGGTGCTGGCGATGCGTCGGCGCATGCGGGTTTCTCCCTTCGCCTGCTGTGGCGAGCCTGTGTGCGGTGCTAACGGGTGTCTATGGTGACGACGAACCAGCACTCCGCGCTCGCCGGAGGTTGTTCCATCTTGGCGCGTCGGCGCTCATCAGGTGACGCCCACGTGGCAGCGTCAGCACCGTAGACTCACCCGGTGCGGGTGAATCGTGTGCGCGGTGGTGTCGTCGCCACGTGCGCGGTCGCGATCGCGGGGCTCACATCCTGCGAAGGAGACGCGGTCGAGATAGTGAAGCCGACCCCGCGATCGGCGTACGCCTCCACCTATCCGTGCGAGTTGCTCACGCGCCGGATGGCGCGCGAGTTGCTCTCGGTCCCGCGCGTGCTGAGGATCGGCGCGCAGTCGTTCCCGGATGGGACGCAGCAGTGCATCTGGGCGCCGGGGCTGTACAGGCAGACGCCGCAGGTCGCGCTGCTGCTCTCACCATCGACCCGCATCATGCGCCGCAGCGTCGCGGAGCGGCAAGTGCGCGCCGCGGCGCTCTGGCGCGAGGCGGGGATGCCACGACGCCCGGCGCACGTGCCCGCACCGCGGTACGGCGCGCTGCGCGGCCTCGGCGACCGGGCGTTCCTCACCAGCGAGGGCCGCATCTCCACCACGCTGGTCGTCGAGCAGGACGGCCGGTCGTTCGAGCTGAGGCTGCATCTCAAGCAGAAGCCGCGGTCGCAGCCGCCGCCGCTGGCGGCGCTGGAGGCGCTGGCCCGGCAGATCTCGGAGCGGTACGTGCGCGCGCCGGGCTGACGGGCGCGGTCAGCCGCGGCACAGCGTGCTGGTGCGGACCCAGCCGGCGAAGCCGATGTCGAGCACGACGCGCGTCCACTTGCCCGAGGCGCTGCGGCGCTGGATCGACAGCGGCTGGCCGCGGATCGCGGTCCCGATGAACATCCCGCCCGCCGTCCGCCGCAGGTACTCGGTCCGCGCGCACATGCGGCCGGCCCGCTCGCCCGGCTTGGGCAGGCGCGGATTGCGCAGCATCGACCCGTTCGGGCGCGGCTTGCGACACTCGATGCCCACGTCGACGGCATAGGCGCGCGGCAGGACCTCGTCGGAGAAGACCAGCCGCACGCGCGTCGACTCGCCGGCGAGCGCGCCCGGCGCCGGATTCCAGTGCACGTCCGCACGCTGGTTGGGGTCCGAGGTCGGACCCCAGTACTTCATGCCCCGCGGACAGCTCAGCGTCACGCTGCGCGGCGCGCCGGCGACGGGCGCGCCCGCGGGCATCTGCGCGCGAACCATCACCAGCGCGGTGTCCTTGGGAATCGGCTTGCCGGCGCTGATGGCGCTGAACCGAAACGGCGCCGGATCGCCGGCCCGGTGCTCGTCGGCGGCGGTGACGATCACGCCGCCGGTCGTCGCGATCACCAGCGCCGCGCCGGCGCCCAGCGCGAGCTTGCCGCCGCCGCTGCTGGCGAGCTTGGCCACCGCCGCCACCGCGGGCCAGGCGAAGCCGGGGTTCAGCGCCTGCAGCTGGCGCGACAGCCGGCGCAGATCGCGCTGGTAGGTGTGGCACGCGTCGCAGCCCTTGACGTGGCGCAGGCCATGCTCGGTCGGGCGCACGCCGCGCTCGCGGGCGTCGAGCAGCATGACCCGGACGCCGTCGCAGTCGGCATCGCGCGCGTCGCGCGCCTTGACGAGGTTCTCCCGCGCGCGCATCGCGAGCTTCTGCGCCGCGTTGACGCTGACCCCCAGGTGCGCCGCGACGTCCTCGGGGCTCTGATCGTCGAGCTCGCGCGCGAGCAGCGCCGTGCGCTGGCGCATCGGCAGATCGGCCAGGTCCTCGACCAGGCGCCGCAGGGTCTCCTTGCGCCTCAGCACGCTGTCGGGGTCCTCCCGGCCGTCGCCGGCCGTGAGCTCGTCGCCGGCCAGCGCCTCGTCGCCCCAGCGCTTGCGCCGCACCTCGTCGATCGCGCGGTTGCGCGTGAGCCGGTACAGCCACGGGCGCAGCTCGTCGGGCCGGTTGCCGGCGCGCAGCGCGTCGTGCAGCGTGATGAGCACGTCCTGCACGATGTCCTGCGCGTCGTGCTCCGAACGTCGCACGAGTGAGCCCGCGTAGCGCACCAGCGCCGGGCGGTGCCGGGCGTCGATCGCGGCGAACGCGGCGCTGTCACCGGCGGCGACCAGCCGGCCGAGCTCGGCGTCGTCGCGCCGGGAGAGCTCGCGCAGTGAGCGCATGTCAGGACGCTACCGGCGTGCCGCAACGCCGGCATGGCACTTGCGGAGAATCTCTCCGCAACCCACGGGCGGCGGCAGGCGCTGCTGTCACTGCTGCGTCCGGATCGGGGGTGAACATCGGCATCGTCGATATGCCCCCACCACGTTCGAGCCGCCGCGGACTGACGGACGTTGCCGGCGATGGCGCGTTGGCGCTCGTCCCGGTGCCCCGCGCCGCGCCGCGCCTCAGCCCGCGCGGATCGGCTGGGTGAGCGCCTTCACGAAGTCCTCCAGCTGGCCGGTCGTCCAGCACTCGAAGGCCTCGCAGTGCTGCTCGTAGGTGGCGATCACCGAGTCGCCGTAGTTCCAGTACAGCCGCGGCTCGGGATTCAGCCAGAACGTGCGGCCGGCGCGCACGGCGATCTGGGCGAAGACGTCGGCGCGCGGGTCGCGGCCGTTCGTGCGCGCGTCGCCGAGGACGATGACGGTCGCGCGCGGGTGCAGGTCGTCCTCGACGAGCGTGCGGAACTCCGACCAGACGCGCCCGTAGTCGGTGTAGCCGGAGATGTCGGCGACGCCGGCGTCGCGCCCGATCGCCTCGGACACCGCGCGGAAGTCGCGCTCGCGGTCGAAGACGTCGGTGACCTCGCTGATGCGCTCGATGAACACGAACGAGCGCATCTTGCGAAACGAGTCGTGCAGGGCGTGCAGCACCGACAGGAAGAAGACCGAGGCGCTCGTCACCGACGTCGAGACGTCGCACAGGACGTAGATCTCCGGCCGCCGCGGGCGCACGGGCTTGAAGCGCAGGTCGACGGGCACCCCGCCGGTCTGCAGCGAGGCGCGCATCGTGCGGCGCACGTCGACGTGGGCGTGGCGCGCGTGCCCGCGGTGCTCCTGGCCCTGCGTCTTCAGGCGCCGCTTGAGCTGCGCGACCACGCGATGGACGGCCGCGAGGTCCGTGCAGCGGGCCGCTGGGCAGGGCGCGGTCGAGCTCGTTCAGCGGCCGCGACGGCGGCAGCTTCTCCGTGCGCTCGATCTGGCCGCGCTCGAGCTCGCGGCGCAGCAGCGCCTCGAAGCGGCGCAGCGCGTCGCGCGGCAGGCCGGCGCGGCGCGGGTCGCCCTCCGGCAGCTCGGGCCGCGGCTCGGCCCGCAGCCCGAGCGCGCGGCGGATGCGCTGCACGTCGACGCCGATGACGCCCGAGCCCTCGCCCTGGCGGGCGAAGGCGGCGATCGCCAGCCGCGCGAGGTCGCGCATGAACGACTCGTCGCCCTCGTGCAGTGCGGCCGCGATCTGGCGGCGCAGCTCCTCGAGGTCGACCTCGGCCGCGCCGTCGCCGTCACGGTCGCCGGACCCGGGGCCGTGCTCGCGGACCCCCGCGCGCAGCGCGGCGGCCTCCGCGGCGCGGAAGAAGAAGCGATCGAAGACGAGCTCGAAGATGCGCCGGTCCTCCTGCGACTTCGCGAGCGTCGCGGCGAGCGCCTCGCGAAAGCCGCTCGGCTCGGTCCACGCAACCTCGGCCAGCACGGCGAATGCGTCGAGCAACTCCGCGGTGCCGCTGTTGACGCCCTCGGCGCGCAGCTCCTCGCCGAACTCGACGAGGCGGGCGGCGAGGCCGGGCGGGACGATCTCGGCGGGCGAGTCGGGCGCGGCGGCCATCGGGTCAGGGCGCGGGGACGCCCGGACCCAGCCGCACGCCCACCCGCTCGGCCACGATGTCGAGGTCCGTGCGGTGCTTGACGATCACCGACAGCGTCTCGCGGAACGTCGGGCCGTCGATGTCCTGCGCGCCGAGCAGCAGCAGGGCCCGCGCCCAGTCGATCGACTCCGCGATCGACGGCGGCTTCTTGAGGTCCAGGTCGCGCACCATGCCGATCACCTCGACGAGCTTGCGGGCGATCGTCTCCGTCAGGTCGGGAACGTGCAGGCGCACGATCTCGAGCTCGTGCTCGAGGTCGGGATAGTCGAGCCAGAGGTACAGGCAGCGGCGCTTGAGCGCCTCGGTCAGCTCGCGGGAGTTGTTGGACGTCAGCAGGACGACGGGATGCGAGCGCGCCTCGACGAGGCCCAGCTCGGGGATCGAGATCTGGAAGTCCGAGAGGACCTCGAGCAGCATCGCCTCGAACTCCTGGTCGGTCTTGTCGATCTCGTCGATGAGCAGGACGATCGGCAGCTCGGAGGTGATCGCGTCCATGAGCGGGCGCGAGAGTAGGAACTCCTCGCCGAAGATGTCGTCGTGGACCTCGTCCCACGCGACGTGGGTGGGGTCGGCCTGACCGGCCTGGATGCGCAGCAGCTGCTTGCGGTAGTTCCACTCGTACAGCGCCTTGGCCTCGTCGAGGCCTTCGTAGCACTGCAGGCGCACGAGGCGGCGGTCGAGCACCTTGGCCAGCGCCTTCGCCAGCTCGGTCTTGCCGACGCCGGCCGGGCCCTCGACGAGGATCGGCTTGCCGAGCTTCGTCGCGAGGTAGGCGACGAGCGCGGTCGCCTCGCCCGGCAGGTAGCCGACCTCGCGCAGACGTGAGGCGAACGCGGCGACGGAGTCGGGGGCGGCGGCGGCCATCGCCGGATGATAGGAAGTCGGGTTGTGTTCGCCACGACGATCGGCGCGTCGGACCTGTCCGCGACGCCGGTGGCGCTGCTGATCGGCTTCGGCGTGGTGGTCGGGCTCGTCGGCCACCTCGCGGGCTCGCGGCGGACGGTCGTCGCCGGCATCGCGATCCTCTTCGTCGCGACGGCGCTGCTGCTCGTCGGCGGCTACATCGCCTACTCGGACGATGCGGTCGACCCGCGGCCCTGCGACGCGCCGGGCGGGTGCTGAGCGGCGTCACGCCCCTCGCCGCACGCGCGCGAACCCGGCACGAGCGCCCGCAACGAGAGCGTCATGAATCTCGCGGCATGACTGCACGGTGCCCCGCAGCACCTTGAGCAGGCCGACGGCAGGGCGCTCTCGCATGACCAGCTTCGCACGCTGAAGGTCGCCCCGTCCTGAAGCGCGGCGGTACGCACCCAGCACAGCGCAATCGCGCAATCGCGCAATCGCGATCAACGCAGGCCTTTTCGGGTCGGCTGACAGCAGGAGGTGCGGTCAGATCGCCGCGCGCAGCTGCGCCGCTACGTCACCGGTCAGCGGGCCGTAGTGCGCCGGCCAGCAGGTCGCCGGCTGCAGCGCGGCGAGCTTGGCGATCGACTCGCCGCAGCGCTCGGTCGACCAGTTGAACGCGGGGTGCGGCACCCGCGGGCGGCGGCTCGGAAACGGGAAGGCCGGATGAAACAGCGCGAAGCAGTCGTTCGTGATCGCCAGCCGGTCCGCGTCCCGCCACAGCGCGATGCAGCCGGGCGAGTGCCCGGGCAGGTGCACGACCTCGAAGTCGCCGACGCGGTCGCCCTCGGCCAGGGTGCCGGCCACCTCCAGCGGACCGCTGTCCCACGCGCTGAACGTCTTGCGCGTCACACCGCGCACGAGGAACGGCAGCAGGCCGAAGTCGAAGTCGTGCGCGCCGCCGTCGCCCGCGACGTTCGCGCGGTCGTCGGCGTGGCAATACAGCGGCGCGCCGACCGCGCGCGCACCGCCGCGATGATCGGCGTGCGGGTTGCCGAGGATGACCCGCGTCGCGCCGCCGAGCGCGTCGGCGCCGGTCCGCACCGCCGGCCCCATCGGCCGGTGGCCCGTGTCGAAGACGGCCACGCCGTCGCCCTCGCGAACGAAGAAGACGTTGATCCGCAGCGGAAAGCCGCGCGTGATCCGCCAGGCACCGTCGGCGATCTCGGTGGGAGCGGAGGCCATGCGCGGACATACTCTCACCGGATGACGCCGGCGGGTGCCCAGTGACAGGTGAGATGGCGCCCCCGCCGCTGCGCGCCGGCGACGGCGATCGCGCCGCCGTCGTCGCGCTGCTGCGCGCGCACCATCTCGAGGGCCGGCTCACCGTCGAGGAGTTCGAGGAGCGCGTCGGCCATGCGCACCGCGCCGTCACGCTGCTCGAGCTCGGCGACCTGCACAGCGACCTCCCCGAGATTCCCGTGCGGCGCTCCGGCGGCGTGGCGCGCAGCAGCGGTGGGGACCGGGGCAGCCGCCGCCGGGCGCCGCGCGCCCCGGGCAGCTTCTCGTTCGTGGAACGCGCCGAGCTCGAGGTCCGCCCCGCAGTCGCTCGCGATCAGGCCTTCGAGCACATCGCGCCGGCGCTGGCGCGCGCCGGCTACGAGCTGTCGGTCGTCGGCGGCGCGCTCATGTTTCGCCGCCGCTGGCGCCCCGCCTGGACGATCCTCCTGGCGGTGTTCACCTTCCCGATCGGGCTGCTCGCCCTCACGCATCAGAACACCGACGAGGTGATCGTCGAGATCCAGCCCGGCCCGTACGGCGGGACCGAGCTGATCGCCCACGGCGTCGGCCCGCTCGCCGTGCGGCGCGCCTTCGCGACGTTGCGCGACTAGTCCAACCGGCCGGCCGGGGTCCTAGCTCACGCGTCGTCGCGCGAGCGCGGGATCTCGCCCGGGCGCAGCGGTGGATCGGGCTCGGGATCGGCATCGGACTCGCCGTCGGACTCGTCGCCCGGGGCCTCGAACGTCAGCTGCCGCGCGTCCTCGCGCCGGACGGCGCGGTCGCGGCGCGCGACCACCTCGGTCTGCGCCTCCGCGGGCGGCACGACCGCCGTCGGGACGTCCTCGCGCATGTCGTCGCGCACGAGCGAGCGCGCCCGGGCCCGGGAGCGCGCCTCCGCGGATCCCGGCGCCGGCGGCGGCGGCGACGGGTCGGGCTCGGCCGCCGGCAGCCGCGGCTCGGGCCGGCCCGCGACGCGGATGCGCTGCCCGGCGAACGCCAGCGCGCCCGCGGCCACGAACGCCACGAAGAAGCCCCACTGGATGCCGACCGTGCCGCCCTCGCCGCTGACGTCGGGGCGGTCGAAGACGCGGTAGAAGATCAGCGCGGTGGCCCACAGGCCGGCCGCGAAGATCACGGTGCCGTCGCCGCCGGGCAGGTGAAACGGGCGCTCGTCGGCGCGCGCGAGCAGCAGCGCGATGACGCCGGCGGCGACGAGGAAGATCGCCGCTTCCACGAACGAGACCGCGCCGAACGCGCTGATCGACTCGCTCACGAAGCTCTTGGAGCCCGCGATCACGACGTTCTTCTCATACCAGGGCAGGAACATCGCCAGCAGCAGCCCGATCGCGGCGACCGCCGCGAAGCGCTGGTCGCGATCCAGCACGGCGTAGGCCGTGCGCAGGCGCTGCGGGAGGGTGCTCACGTGGCGCCGATTGTACGCGCGCGGCCGGTGGTCATCGGTCGCTCCCGCCGCGGGCGCAGCCGCGCGGCCGCCGCGTTTGGGATCCTGCGCGCATGGCGACCATCGCTCCGGACGGCGGCGACCTCGTCCTCGCGCTGTCGAGGTGGGAGCGGCTCGGCGGTCTTCACGGCGACATCCGCGTGCCGCTGAGCGCGGTCGACGAGCTCGCCGCGACCGAGCGGCCGTTTCGCGAGCTGCGCGGGATGCGCGCGCCGGGCACCGGCTGGCCGGGCCGCATCGCGCTCGGCACGTGGCGCCACCGCGGCGGCAAGGGCTTCGCGGCGGTCTACCGCGGCAAGCCCGGGGTGATCGTGCGCCTGCGCGACAGCGAGTTCGCCTGGCTGTGCGTCAGCGCGGACGACCCGCAGGCCGTCGTGGAGCGGATCCGCACGGCGCTGTAGCGCGCGGAGCGGCGTCAGCGCTTCGCGCGGCGCGCCTTGAGGAGCCGCAGCGTCGCCTTGCCGCTGGACTCGCGCTCGGTGATGTCCTGGGCGTGCAGGAGGACCTCGTAGCGGCCCGCCGCGCGCGGCGGCTCGGGCCAGCGCAGTCCGCGCCGTCCGCTGCCCAGCTGCCCGGCGAGCACGATGACGGTCCGGTTGGCGCGGCGCAGGCGCAGCGTGACGCGGGACGGCTTGGAGACCGAGAGCTTGAGCACCGCCGGCTTGCCGCCGCGCGCCCGCCGTGAGACGAGCTTCACGACGGGCGGGCGCGTGAGGTACTGTGTCCAGCGCTCGGCGGCGGCGCAGTACGGGGTGGGATCGAGCGCGGCCACGGGCGCCACCGGGCCGGGCACCGGCACGGGCACCGCCCCGCCGCCCGGGGGGGCGGGCGCGACCGGCGGCGGGGCGGCTCGCGCCGCATCCTCGGTCAGGCGCTGGCAGAGGCCGCGCAGGAAGTCGCGCGCGAGCGTGTGGTAGCTCACGTTGGCGTCGCGGCCGCCGAGCGCGTACAGCGACCAGCCGCCGGTGTCGTACGCGGCGAGCTCGGCGCGCAGCTGGGCCTCGCCGGCGGCGAACAGTGCACGGCCCTCGGCGTCGTTGGCCAGGGCGCCGAAGTCGTGCAGGCCGTTGAGCGCCTGCGTGAACGCGTTGAGCACCCGCAGGCCGGGCGCGAAGGAGTAGATGAGGTAGTGCGCGCCGGCCGGGGTCGCGACCCGCACGCCGCTGGGCGGCGCCTCGCGGAAGATCCCCAGGCCCGCGCGGGCGGCCTCGAAGTAGCGCGGCTCGTCGAACCGGACCGCCGCGCGCGCGAGCGCCTGCAGCGCGGTGCCCTGCGCGAGCCCGCTGACCCAGGGCGGCCGGCCGCCGTCGAAGCGCAAGAGGTACTCCCAGGCGATGCCGCCCGCGCGCTGGGCGGCAAGCGCCAGCGTCTCGTCGAGCAGCGCGCGCAGCGACGCGTCGAAGCCGCCCTGCCACAGCCCGTTGGCCTTGCCGAAGGTGGCCAGCCACTGGATCTGCAGACCTTCGCCGGCGTAGAACTGCCAGACGATCCGGCTGCCGGAAAAGCTCACGCGGGCGCCGTTTCCCAGCAGCGGGCCGTTGGACCACCACTGCCGGTTGCGGGCCACCGTCTCGAAGAGCGCGGGCAGGCGCGACGGCTCGAGGCCGCCGCTCGCCGCGACGTCCTCGAGGTTGCGCAGCACGGCCCCGAGCGCCAGTCGCCGTGCGCCGCTCAGCTTGGCGCGCAGCGCGAGCGCGTCGACGTAGATCCCGCGGTTGCCGTCGTGCGCGGCCTGGTCGATCGCGCCGGCCGCGAGCAGCCGCGCGAGCTCGCCGCGGACGGTCCGCTTGGTGGCCGCGGCGCGCGCGCCGAGCCCACCGGCCGGCGCCGGGCGCGCCGTGCGCGGCGAGCGCACGCCGGGCAGGGACGTCGCCGCCGCCGGCGGCAGCGTGCGATCGTCGCGCGTGATCGTCGTGCCGTCGGGGCGCAGCGTCAGCAGCGGCGAAGCGGGGGCGGCGGGGGCGAGGACCAGCGCCAGCAGGAGCGCCAGCGCGAGCCCCCCTAGCGGAGTCCGGCGCACGGGAGCGATGCTAGGTTGAACACCCCTGCCGCGGTGCAGTTGCCGTTGCAGGGGTACCACCGCCACCGTGACCCGCTTGCTTCGCCACCTCCTCACCGCGCTCGCATGCCTCGTGCTGTGCGGCGCGCTGCTGACGGCCTGCGGCGGAGACGACGACGAGAGCGAGCCGAGCGCCCAGAAGCTGCTCGACCAGACGTTCGGCAGCGGTGCCGCGGCGATCGACACCGGCCGCCTGAACGTCGCCTTCCAGCTCGACCCGAAGGGGCTGCTGGCGCTCGGCGGCCCGATCAAGCTGACGCTCGACGGCCCGTTCTCGGCGCCGAGCGGCGGCCAGCTACCGCACTTCGACGTCGACTTCGCCGCGACGCTGGGCGGCCAGCGCTTCGACGGCACCGTCCTGTCGACCGGCCGGGCCGCCTTCGTGCGCCTGGACGGGACCGACTACAAGGTCGACCGCGAGTTCGTCACCGACCTGCGCGCGGGCCTCGCCGAGGCCGCCGACTCCAAGCAGCCGGGCCTCAAGGCGCTCGGCATCGACCCGCTGCGCTGGGTCAGCAGCGCGCAGGTGCGCGGGGAGGAGCGCATCGCCGGCGTCGACACGACGCGCATCAGCGGCAACGTCGCGGTGGCCAGGCTGCTGGAGGACGTCGACCGGCTGCTCACGAAGGCGGGCGGCTCCGGCGGCGCCGACGGCCTGCTCAGCCCGAAGACGCGCAAGCAGATCGCCGACGCCGTCAAGACCGCGAGGGTCGACATCTGGACCGGCACCGACGACAAGATCCTGCGCCAGCTCGCCGTGCGGATCGACTTCGCCTTCGAGGACGGCGAGTCGCCGATCGCGGGCCTGGACGCCGGCAAGATCAACCTGCGCCTGCGGCTCTCCGGGGTCAACCAGACGAAGGTCAGCGTGCAGGCGCCGGCCGACGCTCGGCCGCTGGCCGATCTCACCGGCGGCAGCATCGGCGACTTCATCCGCGGCATCGGCAACGCCCTGACCGGCCAGGGCTCACCGCTCGCCGCCGGCGCGCTGGTGCGGTGCATCACCGGCGCGGGCGGCGAGACGGGCGCGCTCGTGCGCTGCATCTCCGAGCTCGCCGACTAGACGGCCAGCCCGCCCGCCCGCCGCTCGGCCGCCGAACCGCGCGGCCACGTACCCTTCATCGGCATGCGCACGCCCTCCCATACCGCGATCGGCACCTGGAGCGGCGGCCGCTACCTGCATTTCGGCGAGCCGATCGGCGAGGAGCGCCTCGAGGCGCTGCTGACCCCGGGTGGTGGCCTCGACACGGTGCTCACCGCCGATGCCTACGGCGCGGGCGAGGCCGACCGCCTGCTCGGCCGTGCGCTCGCCGGCACCGACCGCGACAGCGTCTGCGTCGTCGGCGCGATCGGGCACGACTTCTACGAGGGCGAGCGCGAGGGCGCCAAGGGCTACCCGCGCTTCACCGACGCGCGCCTGCGCGGGGCGGGCGGGACCGAGTACGCCGACTACGTGCGGATGGCCACCGAGCGCAGCCTCGAGCGGATCGGGATCGACGCCTTCGACCTGCTGCTGCTGCACAACCCCGACCGCACCGGCTACACGAGCGACACGGTCTGGGAGGCGCTGCGCGCCGTCCGCGAGGACGGGCTCACCGCCCGCCTCGGCGTGGCGCCCGGGCCCGCCAACGGCTTCACGCTGGACATCATCGACTGCCTCGAGCGCTTCGGCGAGCTGATCGACTGGGCGATGGTCATCCTCAACCCGCTGGAGCCGTGGCCGGCGGAGCTGTGCCTGCGCGCCGCGGGCGAGCACAACGTCGACGTCATGACGCGCGTCGTCGACTACGGCGGCCTGTTCTGGGACGACGTCAAGCCCGGGCACGCGTTCGCGCCGCGCGACCACCGCACATTTCGCCCCGAAGGCTGGGTCCAGGCGGGCGCCGAGAAGCTCGAGCGGCTGCGGCCGATCGCCGAGCGCCACGACCTGACGCTGCTGCAGCTCGCGGCGCAGTGGTGCCTGGCGCACGAGCCCGTCGCCTGCGTCGTGCCGACGCTCATCCAGGAGCCGGGCCCGGACGCGCGGTCGATCGAGGCCAAGCGCGCCGAGCTGCTGGGGACTCCGGCCGAGGTCCGGCTCGAGGCGCACGAGGTCGCCGCGATCCGCACGATCGGCGACAACACCGGCAGCATGTCGCTCAAGGGCGCCGACCCGCAGCACGAGGGCGAGCCGCGGCCCGACCGCTGGCCGCTCACCGCCGATCTGGACGCCGTCGCGCGCCGCTGGGGCATCGAGCCCGACCGCGACCTTCGTCACCTGACCGCTGCCCGTGGCTGACGACCCCACTCAGGATCGGCCGCCCGAGCGCGGGGCGGTCGCGAAGGCGCGCCGCTTCCTGCTGTCGGGCTCGGGCTGGCCGTACCTGCTCGTCCCGTTCATCCCGATCGCGATCCTGCTCGAGCTCAACCACGCCGAGGCGGCGATCATCTTCGGCGCCGCCGCGGCCGGCGTCGTGCCGACGGCCGCGCTCATGGGCCGCGCCACCGAGGAGCTCGCGCACCGCTCCGGGCCGGGCATCGGCGGCCTGCTGAACGTGACGTTCGGCAACGCGCCGGAGATGATCATCGCGATCTTCGCGCTGAACGCCGGGCTGCAGGAGGTCGTCAAGGCATCGATCATCGGCTCGATCCTCGGCAACATCCTGCTCGTCATGGGTGCCGCGATGCTGGTCGGCGGCCTCAAGCGCCCATTTCAGACGTTCAACCCGACCGCGGCCGCGGTGCAGTCCTCGATGCTGCTGCTGGCCGCCGTCGCGCTCGTCATGCCGACGGTCTTCCAGCTCGTGGCGGGCGGCGGCCTGCCGCAGGTCGGCGAGGAGCGCGTGAACTTCGGCGCGGACCTCGAGAAGATGTCGCTGATCGTCGCCTTCATCCTGCTCGGCTCCTACGCCGCCGGCTTGATCTTCTCGCTGCGCTCGCACAAGGCGCTGTTCAACCCGACCTCCGAGGCGGAGGAGCACATCGACGAGCCGTGGTCGATCCGCACCTCGGTGATCGTGCTCGCCTGTGCCGGCGTCGCCGTCGGCGTGATGTCCGAGATCCTCGTCGGCTCGATCTCCGAGGCGTCGGAGACGATCGGCCTGAGCGAGTTCTTCGTCGGCCTCATCGTCGTGGCGATCGTCGGCAACGCCGCCGAGCACTGGGTGGCGATCTACTTCGCCGCCAAGGACAAGATGGACCTCGCGGTCAACATCTCGATCGGCTCGAGCGCCCAGATCGCCCTGTTCGTCGCGCCCGTGCTCGTCCTGCTGTCGTTCGTGGTCGGCCCCAACCCGATGGCGCTCGTGTTCAACGGCTTCGAGCTCGGCGCGGTCTTCCTGGCGATCATGATCGCCAACCACGTCACCCACGACGGCGAGTCGACGTGGTACGAGGGACTGCAGCTGCTCGCCGTCTACGCCGTGCTCGGCGTGGTCTTCTTCTTCGCGTAGGTGATCCGCTAGTGGCACGTTTCGAGCAACCCCGTTAGATGGGGCTCTACGAATTCGGCGGGCTGGTCGTCGTGCTGCTGGCGCTGCTGTGGTTCGACCTGCACTTCTTCGCGCGCGGCCGTGAGGCGACGTTCGCCGAGAGCGTGCGCTGGTCGATCGGCTGGCTCGTGCTCGGGCTCGCCGTCACCGGGGTGGTGCTCGCGCTCAACGGCAGCGAGGACGGCGTCAACTACGTCACCGTCTACCTGATCGAGCGGTCGCTGTCGCTCGACAACCTCTTCGTCTTCATCCTGCTGTTCGCGTACTTCGGGGTGCCCCACGAGCACCGGCCGCGGCTGCTGTTCTGGGGCATCATGGCCGCGCTCGTGCTGCGCGGCCTGGCGATTCTCGGCGGCACCGCGCTCATCGAGCAGTTTCACTTCGTGCTCTACATCCTCGGGGTGATGCTGCTCGTGCTCGCCTACCGGATCTACAAGGGCGTGAGCGAGAACGTCGACCCCGACCGCAACCTCGTCGTGCGCGGCGTGCGCACGGTCTTCCCCGTCACCGACGGCTTCCGCGACGGGCACTGGTTCTCCCACGAGAACGGGCGCCGCCACGTCACCCCGATCTTCCTCTGCCTCGCGGCGATCGTCGCGGCCGACATCGCCTTCGCGGTCGATTCGATCCCGGCGGCGTTCGCGATCACCCGCGACCCGCTCATCATCTGGGCGGGCAACGTCTTCGCACTGCTCGGCCTGCGGGCGTTGTTCGTCCTCGTCGAGGGCCTCATCAAGCGCTTCCGCTACCTCGACGAGACGATCGCCGTCGTGCTCGGGATCATCGGCGTGAAGCTGCTCATCGAGGAGTGGGTCCACATCGGGCCGGTCCAGAACCTCGTGCTCGTCGCGGCCGCGTTCGCGATCGGGATCGCCGCGTCGCTGATCGGCGACAAGCGCGACCCGGAGGGCGCGCGCCGCCGGCGCGCCGAGCAGTCCGACGACGCCGACGAGGCGCACGAGTTGTGAGGCTCGGCGGTGGCCGCGGATGACGCAAATCTCGATCCGCTGACGGTGGTGCGCCGGCGCCAGGTGGCGCAGCGGCTGACCGGCGAGCCGTGCGCCGATGTCAGCGCTGCCGTGGCGTGGAGCGGGGTGGTCCAGGCGCAGGAGCATGCCGAGGCGCTGTGGTCGCTGGCGATGCGGGTCGGTGCTGTCACGACCGACGACGTGCAGGCGGCCTGCGATCGCGGCGACGTCCTGCGTACGCATGTGCTGCGTCCCACGTGGCACTTCGTCGCGGCGGCGGACCTGCGGTGGATGCTGCGGCTGACCGGCGAGCGCCTGCAGGCCAAGGGGGCGGGGCGCTACCGCGAGCTCGGGCTCGACGGGGACACCTTCGCGCGCATGCACGAGGTGCTCGCCGCCACGCTGTCCGACGGCGAGCCGCGGACCCGCAAGGAGCTCGACGCCGCGCTCGTCGCGGCCGGCGTCGACACGACCGGCCAGCGGATGCCCCACATGCTCGGGCACGCCGAGCTCGAGGGGCTGATCGTGAGCGGGCCGCGGCGCGGCCTGCAGCACACGTACCTGCTGTTCGAGGGGCGCGTGCCGGATGCGCCGGCGCGCTCGCGGGAGGCGGATGTCACCGAGCTCGCGCTGCGCTATTTCGTCAGCCATGGGCCGGCGACGCTGCGCGACTTCGCGTGGTGGTCCGCGCTGACGATCGCCGACGGGAGGGCCGGCATCGCCGCGGCGGGGGAGCGGCTGTCGGTCCAGGAGGACGATGAGGGCCGGGCCTGGATCGCCGGCGCCGACGCCGCCGCCGACCCGCCGCGGTCATCGGACGCCCACCTGCTCGGGACGTACGACGAGATGCTCGTCGCTTACCGCGACCTGCGCTACGTCCACGCCGACGGCCGCGCGAGCGCGGAGTTCCCGACGCGCTCTATCGTCATCGACGGGACGACGGTGGGGACCTGGAAGCGCGTGCTGGCCCGCCGCGAGGTTGTCGTGGAGGCGACGCTCCAAACCCGGTTGAGCGCCGACCAGTACACGGCGCTGCGGGCCGCCGCCGACCGCTTCGGCGCGTTCGTCGGGCTGCCGGCTCGGCTCGCTGCTTCAGATGGCGGGTAACGCCGATCACTCGTGCTTGCGCGGCCCGGTTTCGGTGCCGCGCGCGCGTTTGCGGGCGAACGGGTCGGCGAAGCGCCGATCCCCGATCAGCGTCCGGTCGGTGAGCGTCTTCAGGAAGGCGACGATGTCGGCGCGTTCGGCGGGCGACAGGCGGATGGCCGCGAGGAGCGGATCCTTGTACGGATTGACCCGGCCGTCGCCGGCCAGCGGCCCCTCGGTGATGTTTCGGCCACCGGCGGCATAGTGGTCGACGGCCGCCTCGAGGGTCGGGATCGTGCCGTCGTGCATGTAGGGACCTGTGAGGGCGACATTGCGCAGCGTCGGCGCCTTGAAGCGGCCCATGTCCTGAGGGCGGCCGGTGATCTCGAACACGCCGCGGTTGGGGGCGGGGAACGCGCCGCTGCCGCCGACGTTGTACAGACCGGTGTTGTGGAACAAGGGCCGTGTCGCATTGAGGCCGACGTGGCTGACTTGGTCGTTGAAGATGAAGCTGCCGTGGCAGTGCTGGCACTCGGCCTTCTCGCCCATGAACAGATTCAACCCGCGTTTCTCGGGGGCGGTGAGCGTTGCCTTGTTGCGCAGGTAGCGGTCGTAGCGGGAGTCGGCGGCGACGATGCTGCGCTGGAAGGAGGCGATCGCGCGGATGATCGTCGTGTAGGTGATGGGTCGCTCGAGGCGGGGAAAGGCGCGGGGGAAGTTCCGGGCATACCAGGGGTCGCGCCTGATCCGGGCCAGGATCTGGGCCTTGTTGGCGTCGGTGATGCCCATCTCCACGGGGTTGGTGCCGAACAGCGGCACCTCCATCTGGCGCTCCAGCGTCGTCAGCGCGGGGTTGGCCCAGGTCAGCGTCGAGTCGTAGGCGACGTTGACGAGCGACTGCGCACCGCGTGGATGCAGTTGGCCGGTTGATCCGATCGCTTGCGCGCGGCCGTCGGTGAAGGCCAGCTCTTGCCGATGGCAGCTGGAGCAGGACTGCGTCTGGTTTCCCGACAATCGCGTGTCGTAGAACAGCCGCCGCCCGACGAGCACCTTGCCGGTGCTCATCGGGTTGTTCGCAGGCACGCGCGGCGTCGGGAATCCGGTCGCCGGGTCCCACGCGTAGCGCGAGCCCGTCGCGCCCGCTGAGAGCGCGTAGATGGCCAGGCCGGCCGCGACGATCGCGGCGAACACCGCGACGAGTGTGGCGAGCCGGCGCGGGTTCTCCGCGCGGTGGAGAACCCGCGAGTGGCTCATCGCGGGATGAGCCTGAACAGCGTCTGCCGGCTGGACGGCGAGGTGCCCGTGCCGCTGCCGTCGGCGCGCCAATGGATCCCCAGCGCCTTGAACACACCACGGCATTCGGGGTCGGTCTGCTCGGACATGCACCCCGGCGCGTCGGCGCTGTTGACGGTGACGTCGTTGCCGGCGAACAGGGCCTTGAGGTCGACCGCGACCTTCTGGCGGGCAGGGTTGAACGTGGCGAAGCGGACCTTCGCGCGGTTGCCCGCCGCACACGTGGCCGCCTGCCCGGAGGCGGGGTTGCCGGTGCAGCCCGTGCTCCCCAGGTGGACGAAGAAGGTGTTCGCCGCCCACGTGCCGGTCGGGCCGGCCGGGTCGGTCAACTCGATCTTCGCGAACTTGCGGCCGATCTGCCAGCCCCAGCCCATCGCGGCGAGGTTCAGCGGCGCGGACACGGCGGCCAGGTCGGTGTGGTTCTGGCGAAACGGCACGCCGACCGTCCACCGGGCGCCGACGTACGTGCCGGCAGGGACGGTCCCTCGCACGTGCGCGTTGGTGACCTTGGTGCCGTCCTCCGCGCAGGAGCCGGTGGCGTTCTCCAGGTCGATCAGCGTGACCGGCCCCCCTTGCCGGTCGTGCGAAACGGGGCCGCTGCTGCGATCTTGACCGGGACATTGCGCCCGGTGCGGGTGACCAGCGCGACCTCGGATACGTAGAAGCGCAGGTCTTTCAACTGGGCGCTCTGCGCCGTCGATCCGAGACCTGGGATCGCGGTGCCACAGCCGACGGGCGTCGTGCCGGCGCGGGCCGCGAACTCGATGTCGACAGGCTTGGACTTGTGCTTCTGGTGGGCGCCCGCAGGCATGGCGGCGAGCAGGCTCAGGCCGGCGGCGACGGCCAACGCGCGCGCCGGGGATACGACGAGGTGCATGTGGATCCCTTTCGATGAGTGATGAGCGTGAACCGCGGCCGACCGTTGCCTTGCAGGGCATCGGGGCGACGGGCATCGGGACAGCGGCTACGAGTTGACGGATGGTCCGAACGGCGCACTGCGGTCAGCGTCATCGAACGCTCGGCGGGGGCTCGGTCAGCACGAGACGCCACACAGTCAGCACCGCGAGCGCCGTCAGCAGCACCGCGCTCGCCACGCACCACTGGCAGGTCGCGTCGATGACGAACAGCTCGAGATACGTGAGGTACGCGCTGAACCCGAACCCGCTGACGGCCAGGCCCGCCGCCGCGAGCCGAGCGAACTCGCCACGGGTGCTCAGCGCAGCCACGATCGCCAGATAGCCCCCGAGCCCGAGGACGGCGACCGGGATGTCCGCGAGCTTGGCGTACGACGAGGACTGCACGCGCTCGCAGCCGTGGCTTCCGCCCGCGCAGAACGGTTCGAGGCCGGCGTAGTGGACGTACGTCAGGTAGCCGGCGACGGCGCTGCCGAGCAGGCCGACGACGATCGCGGCGATGTGCAGGCGGCGGTCGGTCGTCATCTCAGCTCCGGGTCGATCGCGGCTCTGAACGCGTCAATCGTGAGCTGCTGGAAGCCGAGCACCTTTCCCGTGCCGGGCCTCGGTCCGATGAGAAACGACGGTGTCGAGCTCAGGCCGGCGGTCTGAGCCTCACCCTCGGCGGTCTGCAGCGACTGCTCGAGCGCGGGCGTCTGCGTCTTCGCCGCGGTCACGAGCGACGCGGGAACGCCCGCCGCGGTCGCGGCAGAAGGGGCACTGCAGGTCGGCGAACTCCGTCAGCACGACCGGTGCCTTCGGATCGCCCAGCCGCGTGCCGTCCTGGGGGATGCCGTTCAGCATCTCGCGCATGTCGGCGACCCCTGTCACGGCAGCGCCGCCGCTGGCGTTGGGCTCCTCCTTGCCGCCTTGGCTGATGAGCACGAGCGCGACGACGACGACCGCTCCGACGCCGAGCACCTCACCGAGCTGCCGCAGTTGCCTGCGGCGCCTGTCGCTGCGCGCGCGAGCACGCTCGAGGGCCTCGCGCTCGGCGCGTGCCCGGGCCTTCTGCTCCTGGCGGGTGCTCATGTGGTCGCCTGCCGCCGGCCCTCGGCGCCGCCACAACGAAGCTCGCCCAGCGGTCGTCGCCCCGCGTCCGTGCGGGCCTTCATCACGTCAAGGCGCGCCGACGGTATGCGGTCGCCGCGAACCCAGCGACGAGCAGCGCCGCAAGCGCGAGCCCACGCGCGAGCCAGTCCGGGCCGCCGTCGCCATCGTCGTCCTCGCCCCCGGCGGCAGGCGCCGGCGCGGCGGACGGGGAGGAGGCGCCGGCGCTATCGCCCTCGCCCTCGCCGCCGGCGTTCTCCCGCGGCGCGGACCTCGCGACGGTCGTGACCGACGCCGGGTGCTCGCTGGCCTCCGAGCCGATCCAGCGCACGATCGCGCCATCGCGGTAGGTCTGGATCGCCTTCCACGCGATCGGGCCCTCGCGCTCGGGCGTCGAGGCGAGGAAGCGAAACGTCGCGAGGCCGTCGGCGCGCGTGCGCCCGCGCCAGACGACCGACCGCACCGAGCCGTCGGGGTTCTTGCGCAGCTGCCGAGTCCAACCCGGAGCGTCCTCGTAGGAGAACGGCAGGACGTCCTGCGGGATCGCCAGCTCGACCTGGCGCGTGCCGGTCGCCTGTTCGGACGGGACGAGCACCGTCCAGAGCACGGGATCGCCGGGCGCCGCCTGTCCCGGGCGCACCTGGATGTGCGCCGCCGCGGGCGCGACCGGCAGCAGACCGAGACCGGTCGCGATGGCGACCGCCGCGAACCGCCCGCGGCGCGAGGTACGAGGCGATCGTCTCATCGCTTCAGCCGGAAGCGAAACGAGCCGCTCTGACGGTGCCCGTCGGCGGCGACGATCGTCCAGCTCGACTTGTAGGAGCCGGCCTTCAGCCCGCCCTTCAGGCTCGCGAGCAGGCGGGTGATGTTGCGTGGGTCGCGCCCGCCCGCGCCCTTGGAGACGACCGTGCCGCCCGGGCCGGTGACGCGCAGCGTGCCGCGCCGCAGCGTGCCGTCGAACGTCACGGTCACGCGGCTGATCGACGTCTTCGCCACCGCCCCCTTCGCGGGACTCGTCGACTTGACGTCGGTGTGGGCGATGGCGACAGCGGCGCCGCCAAGGGCGAGCACGGCGGCGAGGATCGAGATGAGCGCCAGGCGCTGCGGTTGCACGAGGGGTGGTCCTCTCTGGTCGAAGAAGCACGCGGGCGCCGGGCCGCGGAGGCGGCCCGGCGCCCGTGCCGTCAGCCGCGCAGCCTCGCGCTGACGATGTTGTAGCGGTCGCCCGCCGTCGCGTCCGCGGCGACCTCGAGCGCGGCCTTGGCCTTCTTCAGGCCCGTCGCGGCGGCCTTCGTCGGCGTGAGCGTCACGGTGGCGTTGCCCGCGGCGTCGAGCGTCACGCTGCGGCTGGCGAGGATCCGCGACCGCAGGCGCAGCCTCTTCGCGGCCGCCTCGCTGATCTTCAGCCGCGTGAGCACCGTCCGCTGCGCCGGTCCGGCGAGCGTGAGCGACATCCCGCTCGTCGTCAGCGCGGCACGCGTCGGGATCGTCGCCGGCAGCGTGAGCCTGAGGCTGCGCAGCGCGAGCTTGAGGTCGGCGACCTCGCCGCTGAGGGACGCGATCTGCGCCGCGCTGTTGGCGCCGACGGCGTTGAGCGAGCTGATGTGCGTGCTCTGCCGGGCGATCTCGTGCTCGAGCGGCTCCGTGGCGAGATGGACCTGGCCGCTGGACCACGAGGCGAGCGTGTTCTGCGTCGCATCGGCGGGGACGTACGAGCTCGCACCGGCGCCGGGCAGCGCCTCACACGCGCTCTCTCGGGCCGCGTCGGTGTCGGCGATCGCGGCGAGGTCCACGCCGGTCGCCGTCCTGACGACGTCGAGCCACGTCGCGGCGCTGTCGTCGACGCCGACGGCGGTGGACTGAAACGGGACGTAGGCGTAGAACGGATCGGTCCCCTGCCAGCTGCGGATGACCGCCGGGGTCGTCAGGGCCGGCACGTCGCACGTCGCGTGCGGCTGTGCGCCCGTCGTCGGGCCGACGGGCGGCAGGCCGAAGACGTTGTAGTCGGACGCTGCGGCGAGGCCGGTGGCCCCGCCGGGGCGGTGGGCGTAGCTGATCGCGCCGCCGGTCGTCTTGCCGTTGGACTCGCGCAGCAGGTACGTGTTGCCGTGGTTGGTGAACACGTAGCGCGTCTGCGTCGTGCATGTCGCGAGGTACTGCGCGGCCGTATACGGCGCGGCCGGCGCGGTGCAGTTGACGGGCGCCGATGAGACATAGACCGACGGATGGCCCGACGCGAGGGCGGGGAGCGCGAGCGCCGCGACGGCGATCGCCGCCCCGACGCCACAGGACTTGCGCAGCTGGATCATCGAACGACTCCTGTCCTTGAGGTGGACCGCTCGGCGCGACCGCCGGACGGGATGAAGACGGCCTGGTAGCGGCCGAGAGAACGACGTTTGGTGGGGAAGCGGAAGCGGCCGTTGCGCGCGACGGCGGTGGCCGACGGCGCGACGGCGTTCGCGCGCAGCAGCAGCACGCGGCCGGGCAGGCGGGGGCTCACGACGCCGCCGGCGGAGGTCCTGCCGTCGGCGAGCCGCCGCAGCGTCAGCCGCACGGTCGAGCGCACGGTGACCGAACGCGTCTGCCCGTTGATCCCGTCGGCGAGCGCGCTGATCGTCGAGCTCTCCGAGAGGGGGATGGAGACGACGAAGCTGCCGTCGCTGAGCGTCTTGACGGACCGTACGAGCGGCGCGCGCCGGGAGCGGCTGGGGCGGGCGGTCACGCGCACCGTGACGCCGCCGCGCGCCGGGACGATGCGCCCGCCGGCGCGCACGCGGCCGGCGCCGGTCAGCCGCTTGGGCGCGTTGAGGACGACTGCGGTGGTCCGTCGCGGCGCACCGTCGACCGGCGTGGCGCCGGGATCGGCGCCCGGGCCGACCCCGCCCGGTCCGCCGGGCAGGCAGGCGCCGACCACGTAGTCGGCCCCGAAGGCCATCTCGGCCGGCCCGACGCCACCCGGCGCGCGGTCGACCCAGTGCGGGGCGGCCGGGGAGGACATGCCGTCGTAGGTCAGGACGAACGGCCGCGCCAGCAGCGCGCCGGGCAGGGCGCCGGTTGCCGCGGGAACGTCGATCGTCACCGTTCCGCCGGGGCCCGACACGATCTCGCCGGACGTGGCGCCGGCACTGGCGAAGCCGCCCGCGAGCGTCCAGGCACCATGGTCGTAGCGGGGCGGGCCGGTCCGCGGCCCCTCGACGCGCACGTAGCGCGGCTCGCCGGCGACCGTGAACACGACCGCCCAGCCGGCGGCTTCGGAGTCCTCGTGGGCCGGCACCCAGTCACCGCTCTGCACCTTGACGACGACCTGCAGCCGCCCGGCCTGCTCGGAGAACCAGGCCGATGTGACGTCGGTGTTGGCGTGGTGGCCGTCGCCGGTGTCGTCGGAGATGTGCACGCCGGCGGCGCACGGCGCGGGCGCGGCGCCCAGCGCCGCCGGGCACAGCGCCAGGCTCAGCGCGAGCGGCGCCACCGCTGCGGCGCCGGCTCTGCGAATACGTGCGACGCCCGCAGCATGCGGGTGCGTCGTGAAGACCGACAAGGGGCGCATCGTGCGCCCTCCTTCCTGGATCGACGAGGTGGACCGGGCGCGAGGCCGGTCCTCGACGGACCAGGGGCGCCCTAGCTGCTGAGTGCCAGGGCGACCGGCGGCGGGCGCATCGCGAGCGCCGAGCCGTCGAGCGAGGTCACGCGGCGCACGACGACGTCGACGTGACGCGTGACCACGCGGCGCGGTGCGCGGTGGACGCGAGGCTCAAAGCGCCGCGTCCGCATCCGCTCGATCAGGCGCTCACCGGGAGTGAAGCCCAGCAGCAGCGCCGTGAGCAGCATGGCCGCCGGCGCGAGCAGCAGCGCCACGCCGGGGGCCACCGCGCCGAACAACGCCGCCAGAACGACGAGCGCTGTGAGGGCCGCGACGCGGCCGTGCTTGAATGGCGGACCCAGCATGAGCATCGGAACGTATAGCAGTCCGCGGCGCCGCGGCGCAACCAGGCCCCGGCGGCCGCCGGCCGGCGGTACGCGAGCACGGGCGCTTGCCGCGAGCGCGGCCGTCGGTCACGATGGTGCGTCCGTGCACCTACGCGATCGTCAGCTTCTCCTGGGTCTTGGCGCCTTGACGCTGCTGCTCGTCTGCCTCACGTTCGTCGGGATCCACAGCGACGTGCTGCTCGCCGTTCCGGCGCTGGCGCTGGCGCTGCCGCTGATCGCCGGCCGCTACGTCGGCGAGGAGCATCTCGCCCGGCTCGCGGCGGCTTTCGTGATCGCCCGGCGACGTGCCGCGCAGGCGCTCGCACCGACCGGCGGCCGCCCGCGCCACTGCCTGCCGCGCGGCGGACGGCTGCTCGCGTGCTCGCTCGCCGTGCGTCCGCCGCCGCCGGCAGCTCCCGCATTGCCCGTCTAGGACGCTTCGGCCACTCCCGGGTCGGAGCCGCGCTTCGATCCACGAGAAGGAGGGCCCCCGATGGCCCGTCGCATCGCCGCCGCCGCCGCGCTCTGCGCGCTGGCGCTCGGCATTCCCGCCGGCTTCGCATCCGCCCACGAGGGCAACCCAAATTACGAATCGGTCGTACGCGACGTAACGCCGGCGATCGCCGGCTTCAGCGTCGAAGTGCTCAACGGCGACGACCGGCTCGGCGTCCAGAACACGGGCCGGCAGACCGTGACGATCGACGGCTACAACGAGGATCCCTACATCCGCATGAGCCCGGGCGGAACGGTCCAGGTCAACCTGCGCTCGCCGGCGTACTACCTCAACCAGGACCGCTTCTATGGGACGAAGGTGCCTGCGTCGGCGAAGGCCGGCGCCACGCCGCAGTGGCGCACGGTGGCGCGCACCGGCCGCTACGAGTTTCACGATCACCGGATGCACTGGATGGCCAAGCGCACCCCCGAGCAGGTCACCGACAAGACCAAGCGCACGAAGATCTTCGACTGGAAGGTCCCGCTGCGCGCGCAGGGCACGACGGGCGCGATCTCCGGGGAGCTGTCGTGGCGCGGCACCGGACCGGGTGCTCCGCTCGGCGCGTTCGGCGCGCTCGGCGCGCTCGTCCTGCTCGGCGGCGGCGCGGTCGTGGTCGTGCGTCGCCGCCGGCGCGCCGCGGCAACGGGCGGAGCGGCCGGCGGCCCGGAGGGCGATGGCGGCGGTTCGCCGACGGGCGCTGCGCGCGAGGAGGCCTGGTGACGTGACCCGCCGGGCGCTGACGGCGGCGAGCGTCGTGCTCGGGGTGCTGGCGCTGGCGCCGTCCGCCGCGTCCGCCCACGCGCTGCTCGTCGACACGATCCCGCAGCGCGGCGCGACCCTGAAGAGCCAGCCGCGCGAGATCGTCCTGCGCTTCAGCGAGTCCGTCGAGGGCAACTTCGGCGCGGTCCGCGTCTTCGACGCGAAGGCCGCGCGCGTCGACGACGGGCGGACCACCCACCCCGGCGGCAACGGCGCCCAACTGGCGGTCGGCCTGAAGCCGGGGCTGCCCGACGGCACGTACGTGGCGACGTACCGCGTCATCTCCGCCGACAGCCACCCGGTCTCCGGCGGGCTCGTCTTCTCGATCGGCGCCCCCGGTGCGGCGGCGGCCCCGTCGGTCTCCGAGCTCATCGGCGAGTCGCGCGCCGCAGCGCCGACGCAGGTGGCGTTCGGCATCGCCCGCGGCCTGACGTACCTCGCGACCGCGGCCATGCTCGGCGGCCTCGCGTTCCTGCTGCTCGTCTGGATGCCGGCGCTGCGCAGCGCGAGCGGCGGGACCGAGCGGTGGCGCGACGCGTCGACGGACTTCCTGCGGCGGGTCCGGCGCCTGCTGCTGGTCGGCGCCGCGGTGGGCGCCGTCAGCGGTGTGGCCGGACTCGTGCTGCAGGGCGCCACCGCCGGGGCGACGAGCGTGTGGACCGCGCTCTCGCCGAGCGTCGTCGGCGAGGTGCTCGGCACGCGCTTCGGCCATGTCTGGGGGCCGCGCGTGCTCGCCTTCCTGGCGCTCGGCGCGGCGGTCGCGCTCGCCCTGCGCGGACTGCGTGAGCGCTCCGGTGCCCCGGCCCTGCAGCCGGTCGCGCTCGGCGCCGGCGGCCTCGCCGCTCCGGGGCTGCCGCGCGTGGCGCTCATGCTCGCGGCGCTGCCGGCGGCCTTCGTCGCGATCGCCCCCGCCCTCGGCGGGCACGCGAGCGTGCAGCCGCCGGTCGCCCTGCTCTTCCCGCTCGACGTCGCCCACGTGCTCGCGATGAGCGTCTGGATCGGGGGCCTGCTCATGGTGCTGCTCGCGCTGCCGGTCGCCACGCGGCGACTCGAGGCCAGCGACCGCACGCGCCTGCTCGCGGCTGCGCTGCTGCGCTTCTCGCCGATCGCGCTCGCCTGCGTCGTCGTGCTGCTCGTCACCGGCACCGTCCAGGCCTTCGAGCACATCGGCTCCTGGGCCGCCGTGCTCGACACCGGATTCGGCCGGGCGGTGCTGATCAAGGTCGTCCTGATCGCCGCGCTGATCGCGATCGGCGCGGTCAACCGCCGCCGCGTCGTGCCGGGGCTGAAGCGGCTCGTCGCCGCCACCGCCGCGCCCGGACAGGTCGGCCACCTGGTGCGGCGCACGCTGCGCGCCGAGGTCGCGCTCGTCGTCGCGGTGCTCGGCGTGACGGCGGCGCTGGTCAGCTACCCACCGCCGGACACGCTCGCGACCGGCCCGTTCGGCGACAGCGTCGTGCTCGGCCCGCTGCGGATGGAGGTGACGATGGACCCCGCTCGCATCGGCCCCAACGAGCTTCACCTGTATCTCCTGCGCGCCACCGACGGCACGCCGTTTGACGGGACGAAGCAGCTCGAGGCGACGCTCGCGCTGGCATCCCAGGACATCGGCCCGCTGCCGCTGAAGGCGCGCGAGGCAGGCCCGGGCCACTACGTCGTCGACACGGTCTCGCTCGTGCCCGCGGGCGATTGGCGGCTCGACGTCACGACCCGCATCTCGGAGTTCGACCAGTACGAGGCGTCGCTGAAGGTGCCGGTCCGTTGAGCGGCACGCCTGTTTGCAACCAGAGGAGTCATCGATGAATCGCACCACCATCGTCGCGACGCTCGTGCTCGCGGCAGCCCTCGCGCTCCCCGCCGCGGCGGGCGCCCACGTCACCCTGCAGCCGGCCGAGGCCCCGGCCGGCGGCTTTGCCCGCCTCGACGTCCGCGTCCCCAGCGAGCGCGACGACGCCCCGACGCGCAAGGTCGTCCTCCAGCTGCCGGCCGGGTTCGCGACGGCGCGCTACGAGCCCGTGCCCGGCTGGAAGATCGCGGTGGCGATGCGCAAGCTCGCCACGCCGGTGACCAGCGACGGGGAGACGCAGACCGAGGAGGTCGACACGATCACGTTCGCCGCCGCGGGCGGCAACCGCGGCATCGAGCCCGGCCAGTTCCAGGACTTCGGCATCTCCGTGCGCCTGCCCGAGCGGCCGGCGGGGACGAAGCTCACGTTCAAGGCGCTGCAGACCTACGCGGGTGGCGAGGTCGTGCGCTGGATCGGCGGCCCCGACGCCGACGAGCCGGCGCCGCAGGTGACGCTGACCGCGGCCGAGGACGACGCCGCCGCGCACAGCGATCCGGCGCAGGCGGAGGAGACCGCCGCGGCCGGGACGACCGGCGGCGACGAGGACGATGACGGCGGCGGCAACGGCCTCGCCACCGTGGCGCTGGTCGTCGGCGGCCTTGGGCTGCTGGCCGGCGTGGCCGGGCTTCTCACCGCGCGCCGAGCGCAGGCGGTCTAGCGAACGTTCGGAGGGCGCTCCGGGCACACCGCCCGGGGCGTCCGCGTGCGCTAGTCGTCCTCGGGCTCGTCGGCCTCGGGCTCGGCGTTCTCGTGGTCGTCGACGATGTCCTCGTCGGTGTGGATCGCGCCGGCGAGACCCGAGCCGTGGCGGACCTGGAAGGCCTGCATCAGCTCGTCGCGAGCATCGCCGTCGATCGGGACCTCGTCGGAGATGAGGACCCAGTCCGCGCCCTCGAAGTTCTCCAGGTTGAAGATCTCGGTGTCGACATCGGGCGAGTCGTCGATGACGACGATCACCTCGGTCTGGGGGTTGAAGTACGTCCCGGGGCGATTGACGATGTCTTCGAAGTCGAAGTGACGCGGGTTGGCCATAGTCGTATCTCTATCAGGTCAGGTCGCGGATCCGCCGCTCGATCTCCGCCTCCACATCCAGCGCAGCTTCGCCGCCGCGTACCCGTCGCGCGTTGCGCGCAAGCACGTGCTCGCGAATCTCCGCGCGCAGCTCGTCGTCAGCGGCGGCCGGCGGGCGGTCGAGCCCCGCGATCTCGGCGTCGACGTCCAGCGGCGGCTCGCCGCGCCGCTCCCGCCGCGCGTTGCGCGCCCCGATCATCTGGCGGATCTCCTCGTCGCGCACCGCCGCCGGGTCGCTGTTCGCGCGCTCGTCGTCGTCACTCACGATGCCGCCGCCGCCGATCTCGCGGTAGCGGCGCCCCGTGCCGACGAGCGTGAACACCGCGACGATCGCGCCGACCACGGCGACGACCCAGACGATCGTTCCGAAGGCCTCCTGCATCGATCGATCATCTCAGTGCAGCGTCTGCTGGTGAAGGGCGCGCCAGCCGCCGTCTCGAGGTCGATCAGCTCGTCGCGTGCTCCATCGGGCCCGTCGTTCGTCCGGATCGGCCGGTTGTCGGAGCCACCCCCCGGCGCGCGGGTGTCACGTCCGCTAGGCTGCGGGGTACACCGTTGACTGACCAGTCAATCTAGCCGCACAGACCCCCTCTTCAGGAGCCACCATGGTCGATTTCAGCCTGACCGACGAGCAGAAGAACCTCCGCGAGCTGGCGCACGACTTCGCCGCGCAGGAGATCCGTCCAGTCGCCTGGGAGCTCGATCGCGACGGCGCGTGGCCGCAGGCGATCATCGACAAGGCGCACGAGGTGGGGCTGATGAACACCCACCTGCCCGAGGAGTACGGCGGCGCGGGGCTGGACTACCTCGACGGCTGCATCATCGAGGAGGAGCTGTCGTGGGGCTGTTCGGGCGTGCAGACGTCGCTCGGCGCCAACGGCCTGGCCTCCGCGCCGGTCATGCTCGGCGGTGCGGAGGAGGTCAAGCGCGAGTTCGCCGAGGAGCTCGTCGCCGAGCCCAAGCTGGCCTCCTTCTGCCTCACCGAGCCCGACGCCGGCTCCGACGTGAGCGGGATGCGCACCCGCGCCGTGCGCCAGGGTGACGCGTACGTCCTCAACGGCTCGAAGTGCTTCATCACGAACGGCAGCTACGCCGACTGGTTCGTCGTCTACGCCAAGACCGATCCGGAGGCCGGCCACCGCGGCATCTCCGCGTTCCTCGTCCGCAAGGACGACACGGTCATCGTGGACAAGAAGGAGGACAAGATGGGCCAGCGGGCGTCGAACACCGCGACCATCACGTTCAACGACACCGAGGTCGACGCGCGCTACCTGCTCGGCGAGGAGAACAAGGGCTTCAAACTCGCGATGATGGTCCTCGACTGCACCCGTCCCGGCGTCGCGGCGATGGCCACCGGCATCGCGCGCGCCGCGTTCGAGTTCGCCACGACGTACTCCAAGGAGCGCGTCCAGTTCGGCGTGCCGATCGCCATGCACCAGGCGATCCAGTTCATGATCGCCGACATGGCGACGAAGGTGCACCTGTCGCGCCTGGCCACCTGGAACAGCGCCGTGCTGCTCGACCAGGGCAAGCGCAACACGCTGGAGTCCTCGCACGCCAAGCGCTACGCGGCCGACTCGGCGATGGAGGTCGCCACCGACGCCGTCCAGGTGTACGGCGGCTACGGCTTCATCAAGGACTACCCCGTCGAGAAGCTCATGCGCGACGCGAAGATTATGCAGCTCTACGAGGGCACGTCGCAGATCCAGCGGCTGGTCATCGCCCGCGAGACGCTGCTGCCGCGGCGCATCGAAGCGCCGGCGACCGCGACCGCCTGATCGACCCGGCGACGTACTGCGCGGGCGGCCCGCCGGGCCGCCCGCCGTCGTCTGCGCCCGCCGACCCGCTGATGCCGACACGCAGGGCATACTGGACCGATGGCCGCTCGCCATCGTTCCACCGAGGCCGCCGTCGCAGACGCGGCCGCCCAGAGCGACGTCCGCGCGGCCGCCGGCGCCCGCCCGACGGCCCCGGGCGATTCCCCGAGCGACGGCGCCCGCCAGGCGGAGGGCGGGCCGGGGTCGAGCGATCCGCTGCTCGCCGGCCTGCGCAGGACGGGGCTGCTGCGGCTGCTGGTCCTGCACCTGCTCGGCTCCGGGCCGTCGTACGGCAACCAGCTCATGGAGCGCGTCGGCTCGCTGACCGGCGGCCTGCTGGCCGTCAACCCGAACACCATGTATCCCCTGCTGCGCGCGCTGGAGGCCGAGGGCCTCGTGGCGGGCGAGTGGGAGCACCCGGAGCGCCGCTCGCGGCGCTTCTACCGGCTGACGGCGAGCGGCAGCGCGGAGCGCGACCGGCTGGCGGCGGACGTCGCGCCAAGGCTGGACGAGATTGCCGCCGCCGTGGACCTGATCCGCCGCGAGCTGGTCGGCTGACCGCGCGGCGGCGACCGGCCCGGCTACGGGGGCGGCCCATTGTGCCGGTCGCCGAACTCGCCCTGCAGCGGGTGGACCGCTCGCGCCTGCGCATCGCGCGCGCCCCGACCTCTCGCACGCCCGCGCGTAGTCGAGATCGTGCGCGCGGCTCACGCTCGGTCCGGCGGTGGCCGCCCCCTGCCACGATGGGCTGACCATGAGCGAACCTGTGTCTCGGTCGCACGCCGGCGCGCGCCGGATTTCGAAGCTCGCCGCCTGCCCGCGATGAGCACCGTCGCGGCGCGGCAGCTGCTGCCGGGCGCCTCGATCGGCGAGGTCCAGGCGCTGTGGCTGGACGTCGACCGCTGGCCGGCGTTCGTCGACGGCTTCGGCACGATCGTCCGCCGCGAAGGCGACTGGCCGCAGGCCGGCGCGCGCCTCGTCTGGGACTCGCTGCGCAACGGTCGCGGCCGGGTCGTCGAGCAGGTCACCGACCACGAGCCCGGCGTCACCCACCTCGTGTGCGTCGAGGATCCGCAGCTGCGCGGCACCCAGCGCGCGCGCCTGCGCGTGTACGACGGCGGCTGCGAGATCTCGCTCGAGCTCGACTACGAGCTCAAGCGGCTGGGCCTGGGCGGCCGGCTGACCGACGTCCTCTTCGTGCGCCGCGCCGTCGGCGACGCCCTGCGCCGCACGCTGCGGCGCTTCGCGGTCGAGCTCGAGGCCGACCGCGCGCTGCACGCGCAATCTGCGCGGCCCACGCCGCGTTCCCGCAACGAGAAGGAGTCCTGACAAGCATGTTCGTGTTCAAGGCCGCGGTCGTCGGAGCAGGCACGATGGGCGGCGAGATCGCCCAGGTCATCGCCTCCGCCGGCATCCCGGTGGTGCTGAAGGACGTCAAGCCGGAGTTCGTCGAGCTCGGCCTGAAGAAGGCCCAGGAGGTCACCGCCGCGCAGCTCGGCGCGCTCGTCCACAAGCAGAAGATCACCCAGCAGCAGGCCGACGCGCAGGCCGGCGAGATCCTCGCCCGGATCCACGGCACCACGGAGTACGAGGGCTTCGGCGACGTCGACCTCGTCATCGAGGCCGTGCCCGAGCGGATGGCGATCAAGCAGGCGGTCTTCGCCGAGCTCGACGCGCTCACGCCCGGCCACGCGATCCTCGCCTCGAACACCTCGTCGCTGTCGATCAGCGAGATGGCCGACGCGACCTCGCGCCCCGACAAGGTCGTCGGCGTTCACTTCTTCTATCCCGCGTCGTTCATGCGCCTCGTCGAGATCGTCGAGGGCGCCGACACGTCGCCCGAGACGATGCAGACCGCGACGACGTTCGCCCAGGCGATCCGCAAGATGCCGATCGCCTGCGGCGAGGAGCCCGGCTTCGTCGTCAACCGCATCCTCAACTCGGCGATCAGCGAGATCTGGCGCTTCCAGGAGGCCGACGGACCTCTCGATCAAGGCGATCGACGACGCCGTCTCGGCGTCGCGCGTCGCCCCGATGGGGCCGTTCTTCCTCACCGACCTGCTCGGCCTGGACACCGTGCTCCACGTCGCCGAGCACCTGCAGGAGTCCTACGGCCCGGAGTCGTTCTACGTCCACCAGGGGATGAAGGCCTACGTCGCGGCCGGCGAGCTCGGCGCCAAGACCGGCAAGGGCTTCTACGACAACGGCCAGCCGCGGACGGAGGGCGGGACGGAGCTCGACCCCGACGAGCTCACGCAGCGCTTCGTCCTGAAGGCGTTCGTCGAGGCCTGCCTCGTGCTCGAGGACGGGATGGCCACCGTGCGCGACATCGACCTCGGCATGATGGCCGGCGCCGGCCTGATCCCGCCGCCGTTGCAGCGCGCCGACCAGACCGGCCTCGACGACGTCCTCGCCGCGCTGGAGCGGGCGACGAGCGAGTGGGGCGAGCAGTTCACCCCGCCGCTGATCCTGCGCCGGCTCGTCGCCCAGGGGCGTCTCGGCGCGAAGTCCGGCCAGGGCTTCTTCGCCTACAAGCAGCCCGACGAGGGCTTCGCGCAGGGCGAGGCCGTCCAGCTCGAGACGCGCGACGGCTACGCGATCGCCTGGCTGGACCGCCCGCCGGCGAACTCGCTGGCGCCGCAGGTCATCGAGGAGCTCGGCCGCGTCTGGGAGCACGTCGACGCCGACACGTCGCTGCGTGCGCTGATCATCGCCTCGGCGAACCCGATGCTGTGGTGCGCGGGCGCCGACATCAAGGCGTTCACGAAGCTCGACGCGACGTCGGGCGCGGCGATGCTCGACGACGCCCACGGGCTGCTGCGGCGGATGGAGCAGTCCTCGACGGTGACGATCGCCGCGATCAACGCGGTGGCCTACGGCGGCGGATGCGAGCTGGCGATGGGCTGCGACGTGCGGATCGCGGCGCAGTCGGCGAGCTTCGGCCAGCCCGAGGTCAACCTCGGCATCATCCCCGGCTTCGGCGGCACGCAGCGCCTGCCGCGGCTCGTCGGCACGGCGCGGGCGCTGGAGCTGAACCTCACCGGCGATCCGATCTCCGCCGAGGAGGCCTACGAGATCGGGCTCGTCAACCGCGTCGTGCCCGACCACGAGCTGCACGACATCGCGCGGGCGTGGGCGCGCAAGCTCGGCGGGCAGGCCCCGCTGGCGGTGGCGGCGATCAAGCGCACGACCGCCGGCGACGCCGACCTCGACGAGGGCATCGCGGCGGAGAAGGCCGCGTTCGGCGAGATCTTCGCCAGCGCCGACGCGCGCGAGGGCATCTCGGCGTTCCTAAGCAAGCGCACGCCGCGGTGGAGCGGGACGTAGCCGCTGAGGGGGCGACGGTGCCGCGGTGCGACTGCGGGCGCCCGCTCGTCACGCAGGCAACCACGCCGTACGACGCGCACGCGACGGTGCGGCTCGGCGGCGACGTCGAGTAGGAGCTGCGGGCGCTCGTCGCGGCGCTTTGACAGAAACGGCGTTTCGGTTCCGGCGCGCGGGGAACGCACATTGGGGAGAACGGCGATCGGAGGAAGCGCGATGTCAGACGAGCTGCAACAGACGGCGGCCGCCCTGGTGGCCGAGGGCAAGGGCATCCTCGCGGCCGACGAGAGCAACGGCACGATGAACAAGCGGCTGAAGGCCGCCGGCGTCGAGCAGAGCGAGGAGAAGCGCCGCGCGCTGCGCGAGCTGCTCTTCACCACCGAGGGCGCGGCCGAGCACATCAGCGGCGTGATCCTCTACGACGAGACCTTCCGCCAGTCCGCCACCGACGGCACGGCGTTTGCGCAGCTGCTGCAGGACATGGGCGTGATCCCGGGGATCAAGGTCGATACGGGCGCCAAGCCGCTGGCGGGCGCGGACGAGGAGACGGTCACCGAGGGCCTCGACGGCCTGCGCGAGCGCCTGGCCGAGTACTACGAGGGCGGCGCGCGGTTTGCGAAGTGGCGCGCCGTCATCGCGCTCGACGACCGGCGCCCGAGCCGCTACGCGGTCCATGTCAACGCCCACGCGCTCGCGCGCTACGCGGCGCTCTGCCAGGAGGCGGGGATCGTGCCGATCGTCGAGCCCGAGGTGATGATGGACGGCCCCCACACGATCGATCGCTCCGAGGAGGTCAGCGGCGCGGTGCTGGCGGCGGTGTTCGCCGAGCTGCGCGAGCAGCGCGTGCTGCTGGAGGGCATGCTGCTCAAGCCGAACATGGTGCTGGCCGGCTACGAGTGCCCCGAGCAGCCGTCTCACGAGGAGGTCGCCGAGCGCACCCTGCGCTGCCTGCGCCGCCACGTCGCGGCGGCCGTGCCGGGCATCGTCTTCCTGTCGGGCGGTCAGAGCGACGAGGACGCCACCGTCCGGCTGAACCTCATGAACCAGATGGGCCCACAGCCGTGGGAGATCAGCTTCTCCTATGGCCGCGGCCTGCAGGCGGCGGCGCTGACCACCTGGGCCGGCGATGACGCCAGGCGGCAGGACGCGCAGGCGCAGTACCGCCACCGGGCGCGCTGCACCGGGGCGGCCCGCCAGGGCGAGTACTCCGAGGAGATGGAGCAGGAGCTCGCGGCAGCGGGCTGAGCGCGCAGCGGCGGCGCGGGCGCCCTCAGACGCCGCCCGCGGTGCGAGCCCGGAGCGCGGCCTCGATGCGTCCGAGCACCGTGCGGATGAACTCGATCTGCGCGTCCTGCAGCCCGCCCTCCAGCGCGGCGTTGGCGACCGCGCCGACGCCGCCGCGGTGCTCGCGCAGCTGTGCGAGGCGCTCGGCGAGCCCCGCCATCTCACGCCAGGGCTCGAGCTCGGCGAGCGCCGCCTCGAACGCGATCCGCAGCCCGAGCGCCGCCTCGCGCCAGCGCTCGGCCTCCGCGTCCAGCCGCACGCGCAGGGTCAGCTCCTCGCAGGCCAGCGCGACGTCGCGGGCGGCGAGCAGCGCCGCGAGGCGCTCCTGCGGGCGCAGCGCCGCAGTCCGCGGGCGCAGCGCGCCGGGCCGGCCCGCCCGCGGCAGCTCGCGAGCGCGGTCCCAGCGGCCGTCGGCGACGCGCTCGCCGTTGCCGAAGCCCACGCGCACGACCAGCGCCTGCGCCCGCGCGACCTCCCGCGCGTAGGGATCCGCCGCGGCGATGCGATGGGCGTGCAGCACGCGGTTCAGACGCGCGACGGCGCCGTCGGCGAGGTCGTCGAGATCCGCGCCGGCGAGCCAGGCGGCGGCGGCCTCGTAGCCGTCCAGCGCGGCGGTGTCGACGAGCGTCGCCCGCGCCGTCACGACCGGCTCGGGCACGCGGTCGGCGGGCGCCGCGGCGACCGGTCGCGCACGCCGGCGGCGCGGCAGCAGCCGGCGCTCCTGCGCGCCGAGCAGGGCCACGACGAGCACATGGGCGGGAGGCTCGCCGAGCTGCTCGCGGATCGTGTAGCGCCCGGGCTCCGGACCCAGCGGCCAGGGGAATTCGAACTGCACAAAGCGAAACCGCCGTGACTGCGCAGTCACGGCGGTTTCGGGTACGTCCCCTGCTTGAGTGACGGCTACTCGGCCTTGTGTGCGCGGCTCGCGCGCCCGAGCTCCGTCGCCTTGATCGCGTACTTCGACGGCGCGAGCTTCACCGTCGGGTTGTCGATCTGGCTGAGGCGGTCGATGAGCTTGAACCACTGCGAGGGCTTGAGCACCGACTCCGTCAGCTTGCCGCCCTTGCGCGGATCGAACTGCGGGCGGAACCCGACATGGATGTGGTCGGCGTGGTCGCCCATCGCCAGCGTGTTCGTCGCGCCTTCGTACGTCATCAGCGTGATGATCTGCGCAGGCTTCATCGTGCCCTGCAGCGTCAGCAGCCGGCGCACGGCGATGTCGGCGATCGAGCCCGCACCCTGGTTGCCCATGATCGGGATGCTGTTGATCTTCGCGATGTCCACCGCGTTGCCCGACGAGTGCGCGGAGACGTTGCCGCCCGCGGTGTAGAGGCCGTGGCCGCACCGCAGGGAGGTGATCGTCGGCCGCAGGCCGGACGAGGCGAGGAACTCGAGCGTCGCGAGCACGCGGCGGTCGACGACCCCGGCCTCGATGTCGCGGCGACCGCAGGAGTACAGCTCGATCCGCGGGTTGGCCACGACGCGCTGGATGAGCGTGTCCTTGCTCATCAGCAGGATCTGGCCGATCGTGGCGCCCTGGGCGTCCTCCCCGAAGAACGGGTTCTGGCCCTGCGCGCGGTAGATCGCCGTCGACTCGAGCAGCTTCCAGCCGTCGAGGATCGGCTTCGGGTCGATCCGCGGAGCACCGCGGCCGGCCGGGCGGATCTCGAACAGCGTGTGCGGCGCGACGTTCTTCGCCGTCGTGCCGATGCGGCCGAGGATCGTGCCCGCGATGACGCGGCGGCCGGGGACGAGGCTCTTGAGCACCACGTCGTCACGGTTGAGGCCGTAGACGCCGGTGAAGTAGGACTTGATGCTCGTGCCGTCCGCCAGCGCGGACTCCGACTCGAGGATCTGCTCCTTGCCGCCTGCCGACATCGCGTTGGGGCGCGTCGGGTTGGCGAACAGACGCTCCTTGGCGAGCTTCGCCGTCGCATCGACGACCGGCGCGACGACGCCCTTGACCGCGCTCTTGACCTTGTTCGAGCCGGCGCTCGCGGCCTCCTTCGGCGCAGCTTCGGCCTTCGGCAGGGCGAGCTCCTTGGCGATGGACTCCTTGCTCTGCGTCTTCTCCTTGGGCACCGGCACCTGCGAGGCGACCTTCTTCAGGCCCGCGTAGGTGTAGGTGTTGCCGTAGACGTCGCGCATCATCACGAAGTTGCCGAGGCGCGTGTTCTGGCCGACCTTGATGATCTTGCCGTCCTGGACGGCGACGACCGGCGAGCCCGCCTTCGCGAAGATGTTGATCCCGCGACGCGTCGTGTTGGACTCGACCGGCAGCGCGGCGTTCTTGCCACGGGCCACGCGGCGGTTGGCGTCGCGCTCGGAGATGTCGTCGGCGTACTTCGCCGGGGCGTGGACCGGGAACAGGCCCTGCGTCAGACCGCTCAGCGAGCCGATCAGGTCAGAGGGCATGCCGCCGATGAAGCGCGCCCGCATGAGCACCGAGTCGACGTACCAGTCGGCGTGGTTGTAGGCGAAGATCGCCTTGCGCAGATCCTGGTCGGCGCCCGCTGCCTTGAGGTAGCGCGCAGCCGCGAAGATCGCGTCGACCGGGTTGTACGGGTCGATCTTGCCGTCGCCGTTGGCATCGACGCCGAACGACTTCCAGCTCGACGGGATGAACTGCATCCAGCCCATCGCGCCGGCGGACGAGACGTTGAGGTTGCGGCCGTAGTCGGTCTCGATCTCGTTGATCGCCGCCAGGACCTCCCAGCGGATGCCGTACTGGATGCCGGCGGCCTGGTAGATCGACAGCAAGAACGGCGGGATGCGGAACTTGTTGATGAAGAAGTTCGGAACGCCGACCGGCACGGGCCCCAGGGTGGCCAGCGACATCGTCGGGTTCGTGAGGGTCGGGACGCCGTTGGAGTGACGCAGGCGGGTCTTCGTGGGGCGCTCGCGCTCGGGCTGCTGCGAGCTGAGAAGACGACCGGCTGAGTCGAAGACAGGCTGACCGACGGACGGCTTGCCCTTCTTCTTCTTGCTGGGCTTGAGGACATCAAGCAGCTGGTCCTGGGCCTCGGCGGCCGGCGACACCGGAGCGGCGGGAGCCTGCTGCGCGGGAGCCGTCGGCTTGATGGACAGCAGCGGTCCGCCTTCGGACGTCGTGCCCGCCTGCGTGGTCTCGACGAGGCTGAGCAGCGGCAGCTTCAGGCCGGGAACCTTGACCTGGTCCAGCGGCGTCTCGGCTGGGATGTCCAGCGTGATCGTCCGCTTGATGTTGCCGAGGAGCGTGAGCTCGAATGTGCGGGGCTTGGCCGCCGCAGGTGACGCCAAAGTCCCAAGACTGACGCCGATGCCGCCGGTCATGGCCAAGGCGATGAGAAGCCTACGCTTGTGGTGCATGTGGTCCTGCATCTCCCCCCTGGAGGTGTCCCGAATACGCGATCCCGATGCGCGTGCGCGGCAGACTATCGGGAATCGGCGTGGAACGCTAAACCCGCGATAAGCGACTGCTCGCGTACGGGCATTACAGCGTGCGCAGCGGACAACGGCAAGTCCGGGTCAGCGGCCTGCGACGCTGGGCCTGCGGGCGAGCCCGCCCCGGTGGCATCACGCGCGCCCGCGAGGGAATGGCACTGCGCTAGCCTCCGTCGGCCCCGCCAATCAGGAGGAATTCCCGTTCGATGAGCGACTACGACGAGGCCGAAGGGCTGCGCGAGCGGCTGACGAAGCAGGGCGAGGACACGCTCGGCAAGCTCGCCGAGGACCTCATGGCCAACCCGCTCGTCGCGGGCGCCATCCAGCGGGCGTTCGATGCGCGCGAGAAGGCGTCCAGCGCCCAGGAGGCCGCTCTCGGGGCGCTCATGCTGCCCTCGGCGGCCGACATCGAGCGACTGACCCGGCGGGTGCGCTCGGTCTCCCAGCGCCTGGAGGGCATCGAGGACGGCATCGACCGCGTCGACGAGCGCGTGGCCGGGACGGCGACGGCGAGCGCGGGCATCGACGCGCGCCTGGAGGCGATCGAGAGCCACCTCGCCGCGCTGACGAAGGAGCTGCACGGGCTGGCGGCCGCGCTGCCGAGCGCGACGAAGCCGGTCTCACCGCGCCAGGAGCGCCTGAAGGTCACGGGCTAGAGTCGCTCTCTACGCCGGCGGCACGGGCGGCCTCGGCGGCCTCGGAGGTCCCGCCGTCCCCGCCGGTCCCGGCGGCCCCGCAGGCCCCGGAGGACGCGCAGGCCTCGGCGACAGCGCGGCCGCGCCGACCCGCCCGAGCCGCTCGGCTGCCCGCAGCAGCTGCTCGGCATCGATCCGCCGCCGGCCACCGGCGGCGTCGAGGACGTCGCTGACTACCAGCAGGCAGCCGACGGCGATCCCGCGCAGCTCGCCGATGCGCAGCAGCGTCGCGGCCTCCATCTCGACCGCGACCGCGCCGGCCGCGCGCCAGGCGCCGGCCCGCGTCGCGTCGCGCTCGTAGAAGAGGTCGCTCGTGGCGATCGCGCCGCCGTGGACGCTCGCTCCGTCGAGGGCCTCGGCGCGGGCGGCGGCGTGCAGCGCCGCCACGAGGCCGGCGTCGGCGGCCACGCGCTCGTCCGCGCCGAGCGCCCGGCTCGCGCCGTCGCAGGCCAGCGCCGCCTCGGCGACGACGAGGTCGCCGAGCGCGAGCCCGGCGCGCAGCGCACCGCACGTGCCGACCCGGATCGCGCGCGTGAGCCCGAGGTCGCAGAGCTCCTCGAGCACGATCGCGGCGCTCGGACCGCCCATGCCGGTGCTCTGGATCGTCAGCGGCTCGCCGTCGGCGGCGATCCCCGTGTAGCCCCACAGGCCGCGGTTGTGGTTGAACATCCTCGGCTCGGAGAGCACGAGCTGGGCGAGCGCCAGCGCGCGGCCCGGGTCGCCCGGCAGCAGCGCGCGCGGGGCCAGCTCGGCGGTGGGGTGGATGTGGACGGGCATCGGGGAGCGCCATATGATCGGGGTATGGCCAAGAAGAAGAGCGCCTCGCGCACCGACGCGGTTCGCGACGCCGTCGACCAGGCCTTCAAGTCGCAGATCCCGCGCGAGCGGCTCTCGGACCTGCTCGACGAGATCGGCAACACGGCCGGACGCCTGCGCGGCGCGGTCGACGAGCTGCGCCCGGCGACCGAGTCCGAGATCAAGGAGCTGCGCGCCGAGATCGAGACGCTGCGCTCCGAGCTCGCCGCCCTGCGCGCCCGCGTCGAGCCGCTCGAGGCCGCGACGAAGCCGAAGCCCGCGCCGGCGCACCGTGGTGCCGCCGCCAAGAAGCCCGCCGCCAAGAAGCCCGCCGCGGCGAAGCGCGGCAGCGCCGCCGCCAAGCCCTCCGCCGCGAAGCCGGCCGCGGCTTCGCGGGCGCGCAAGTCGCCGCCCGCCGCCGGGTAGCCGACGACCGCCCGCCCGCCCGCCCCCAGCCACCACGGAATCAGCCAAGGAGGTCACCCATGGGTGCCGAGTTCAGCAGCCCGAAGGAGTTTCGCGCGGTGATGGACCGCATCTTCACGCTCATGAGCGAGGACCCCGACATGGGGCCGAAGCTGCGCGACGCCGACGTGCCGCAGCGCTTCGAGTTCGAGGACGTCGACATGGTCGTCAACATCCGCGCCGCCGAGGCGGGCGAGGAGGGCTGCCTGTTCTGGCAGTGGAACGACGACATCGCCTGGAAGCCCAGGGTCAAGATGTCGATGTCCTCCGAGACGGCGAACAAGTACTTCCAGGGCAAGGAGAACGTCCCGATCGCGATCGCCCGCCGTCGCATCAAGACCAGCGGCGACGTGAAGGCGGCGCTCGCGCTGATCCCGATCACGAAGCCCGTGTACGCCCAGTACCGCGAGGTCGTCAAGGCCGAGTACCCGCACCTCGAGGTCTAGCCGGTGCCGCACTGCCGGTCGCCCGTCCGCGCGCGCCCGGGACATTAAGAGCCGTTGACAGCGCGGCACCGGAGGCGTATGCATCATCCACCAGGTCGAACAGTGGATGGCTCGTCATCCGCGAGGCGCCGCCGGTACGAAGACGAGCGCCGTCGACCACGGCAGCGGGCCCTATCGCCCGCAGACGGCGGGACTGAGGTCCCGCCGTCATTCTGAGCGCAGCGCCGGCTCCCTCAGATCAGAACGTGTGGTGCACGGCCTCGACGTTGTTGCCGTCGGGGTCGAAGACGAACGCGCCGTAGTAGCCGGGGTGGTACTGCGGCCGCAGGCCCGGCCCGCCGTTGTCGCGCCCGCCTGCCGCGAGCGCGGCGGCGTGAAACGCGTCGACGGCCGCGCGATCGTCGGCGCGCAGCGCGACGTGGGCGACCGTGGGCGCGTCGGACTGCGCGAGCCAGAAGTCGGGGAGCTGCGTGCCCATGCCGACGACGGCACCCGGCACCGGCTCCATGATCACGCGGTAGCCGAGCGGCGCGAGCGCCGCGGCGTAGAACGCCTTGCTGCGCTCGGCGTCGGCGACGTGCAGCTTGATGTGGTCGATCATGGCCCGAAATCTACGCCTGACGAGGTTCCGCATCGACCGTGCGGCGCCCGGACCAGGCCTCGCCGGGATCCTGCCCATCCGGGGGGAGCGTGGCGGGTTTCTGTTCGCTACGAACATCAGCGCGCCACGGTGGCGCGGGTGGGGCGGTGCGCCGGGGAGCGTGGCGGGTTTCTGTTCGCTACGAACATCAGCGCGCCACGGTGGCGCGGGTGGGGCGGTGCGCCGGGGAGCGTGGCGGCTTTCTGTTCGCTGCGAACATCAACACGCCTCCCGCCACCCCACGAACGCCAACCCCGGCGCACCCGCCGGCACCACCCGAGACCTACACCCTCAGCGATGCCGTTTGCGATCGCCGGAGCCACCGCCGGCCCGGGCCACCACCCTCGGCGGGCGAGGCTCAATCCAGCATCCGCCGCGCCGCCGCCCAGCGCGACAGCTCGTGGCGGCTGGAGAGCTGCAGCTTGCGCAGCACCGCCGACACGTGCGCCTCGACGGTCTTGGCGGAGATGCCGAGGCGCTGCGCGATCTCCTTGTACATATAGCCGCGCGCGATGTGCTGCAGGACCTCGCGCTCACGGGGGGTCAGCTGGTCGAGATCGGCGTCGTCCGCGGCCGTGGTGGCCGGCGCAGAGGGCGCTCCCGCGAACGCATCGAGCACGAAGCCCGCCAACCGCGGAGAGAAGACGGCGTCGCCGTCGTGCACGCGGCGCACGGCGTCGGCGAGGTCGGCCCCGGAGATCGTCTTCGTCACGTAGCCGCGGGCGCCCGCCCGGATCACGGCGATGACGTCCTCGGCGGCATCGGAGACCGACAGCGCGAGAAACCGGGTGGCCGGCGCGTCGGCGCCGATCTGGCGCAGGACCTCGAGGCCGCCGCCGTCGGGCATGTGCACGTCGAGCAGCACGACGTCGGGCGCCGCCGCGCGGATGAGCGCAACCGCCTCGGCGACCGTGGCCGCATCGCCGACGACGTCGACGAGCCCGTCGAGCTCGGAGCGCACGCCCGCGCGAAACAGCGCGTGGTCGTCCACCAGGACGACGCGGACCTCTGGTGCCAGCGTCATGACGCCTCGCCGCCCCGCTCGAGCACGAGCTCCACCTCGGTCCCGCCGCCGCCCGGCGCGGCGTGGATCGCCGCGCGCCCGCCGTGGCGCTCCATCCGCCCGAGGATCGACTCGCGCACCCCGCGGCGGTCGGCGGGCACGGCGGCCGGATCGAAGCCCGGGCCGCGGTCGCGCACGAAGACCTCCAGGCGCTCGGCGCCGGCCTCGGCGTACACGGCCACGGCACCGGCGTCGCCGGCGAACTTCGCCGCGTTGAGCATCGCCTCGCGGGCGGCGGCGACGAGCGCCTCCCCGTCGCGGTCCAAAGGGGCGTCGCCGACGGCGACGACGTCGATCGCCACGCCGCGCGACTCCTCGACCTCCTGCGCCGCGGCCTGCAGCGCCGCCGCCAGCCAGCGCTCGCCGGCCGGATGCTCCGGCGCCCCGCTGAGCCACGTGCGCAGCTCGCGCTCCTGGCGGCGGGCGAGCGCGGCGACCTCGCGCGGGTCGTCGGCGCGCTTCTGCACGAGCGCCAGCGTCTGCAGCACCGAGTCGTGCAGGTGCGCGGCGACCTCGGAGCGTTCCTGGGAGCGGATCCGCTCGGCGCGCTCGAGCGACAGCGACGTGGCGAGCCGGAAGAAGAACGGGGCGAAGATCACGACGAGCGCGATGACCACCACGATCGCCGCCAGCGCGACGTCGGTGGCGGCCGCCAGCGCGCCGGTGATCTGCAAGAAGACGATCGCCGCGGCGATGACGAGCGTCACGCCGATCCCGATGCGCGAGATGACGGCCGGCCGCGAGTCTGTGTCGGCATCGTCGAGCAGCAGCGGCGCCACCGACGCGCCCGGCGCCGCCGCGAAAGGTGCAGCGCCCGACCGCGCCGCCGGCTCACGCAGGTCCCCCCGCGCCGCGCCCGGCCGCCCGACGAACTGGCGCCAGATGAGCGCACCGCCCGCGGCGACGAGCACGAGCGGCCACGTCAGCGCATCGGAGAACGGCAGCCCGACCTCGCGGAACGCCAGCAGCAGCGCCACCACGAGGAAGCCGACGCCGAGCGCGACCTCCAGGGCGGCGCGCCGGTTGCGCGCCGTGCGCAGCTGCGCCGCGGTGGCCGGCGCCGGCGCGTCGTCGCCCTCGGCCGGGACGAGCATCCAGGCCAGGACGTACGCGACGAGACCCAGGCCGCTGGCGAGCGTCGTCGCGCCGAAGACGATCCGCAGCAGCAGCGGGTCGATGTCCAGCCGCCTGCCGAGCCCCTCGCAGACGCCGGCGACCATGCCGTTGTGCGGATCGCGCCGCAGGTCGCGCAGGGACGTCGCGCCGCTGGTCGGGGTCGCCGCCATGGCGCTCATTCTCGCCGGGTGAGCCCGGTGGCGAGCAGGATGACCCCCACGACGGCGAACGCCATGGGGGCCATCGAGCCGAAGCTCAGCTCGATCGTCCCGATCCGGTCGAGCAGCAGCACGACGCCGAACGCGGCGAGCGTGCAGCCGGCGACGAGCAGCAGCCGGTCGGGACGGTCGCGCTTCACGAGGTGGCGCACGCGGTGTTGCGCTCCGCCGGGCGATTCTCGTCGCGCCAGTCCGAGCCGTGGTGGATCGTGTCGCGCGTGTGGCTGACCTCGAGCAGGCCGAGGCCGACGTCGCCGTCGAGGACGAGCCGCGGCGTGTCCCCATCGGCGCGGCGCGTGTCGCGCCAGTCGACGTCGATGCCGCCGCTGTCGTGATCGAAGATCGCCACGGCGCCCATCCCGATCTCGGCGCGGCTGGCGACGCAGACGTCGCGGTCGACGATCACCTGCGCGTGGCCGGCGCCGATCCGCACCGACAGGGGGTGGTCGCCGGCCGGCAGCTTGACGTCGCGCAGGTCGATGACGAGCTGGCCGGCGCCGAGGCGGTAGGTGTCCTTGACCTCGGCGAGCGTCCCGGGACGCTCCTGGCGCTCGCCGAAGCCGCCGTCGAGGTCGATGCCGGCGGCCGAGACGAACGCCAGCGGCAGCGCGATCGCCAGCGCCGGCAGGACGAGCCAGCGCGCGCCGCCGACGAACGCGGCGGCGACGAGGCCGGCGCCCGCGGCGATCACCATGCTCGCGATGACGACGCCGCCGCCGAGGCCGCTGGCGAAGAAGCTCGCGACCGAGAGCGCGAAGCAGCCGACCAGCAACCCGACGCCGAGCGCCGCGCGGCGCACGACGGTGCCCGGGCTGCCGGACGGTCGCTCGCCGGAGACCAGCCACCAGACGGCTAGACCGGCGAGGGCGATGAAGCCGAGCGGGACGAGGGCGCCGCCGAAGGCGAAGCCGAGGCCGAAGCCGCCGACGACGAATCCGATGGCCACGAACGCGATCAGCAGGCCGATCGCCATGGTGCGTTCGCGCGGCAGCGAGGGCGGTGGCGCCGTCGTGTCGTCGAGCGGGACGAGCAGCAGCGCGGCGGCGTAGACGATGAGGCCGGTGCCGCCGAGCAGCGCGAGGGCGACGAAGCCGATCCGCACGAGCGTCGGATCGATGCCGAAGTAGCGGCCGATGCCGCCGCAGACACCGGCGATCATGCGATTGTCGGCGGTGCGCGTGAGGCGCCGCGGGGACTGGCCGGGGCCGGAGTCCGAGGGCGGCGGTGGCGGGGGAGGGGCGGGGAGCTGAGGTGTCGATTCCATGCCGGTGAGTGTCCGTCCGCGAGACCGCGCTGCCTATCGGGAATGATCCCTAGGGGAACCCCCGGGAGTCACCCTAGACTCGCGTCGATGTTGCGCCTTGCAAGCTGGATCAGGCCGGCGGGTGGGAGTCTCGCTCCGGTAGGCGCTGGAGCGCGGGGTAGCAGGCCCCGGTCTCGGGGAGAGTTCCCCGTGGCCGAGCGGGGCGTCAAGAGCCTCTTTGGAGCGAGCAAGCGCGTGGGCTGGGATTGCAGCCTCGTCAGAGTCACGATCGGGGAGCCGAGCCGCTCATGTCACGGCGAAGGCGATGTCCGCCAGTCTCATTTCGGATTTGGGTGCGGCGGGTCCCTGCGGGGTAGGGAGACTTGCGCGCGCGCAAGGTCTGATCGCGGAACAAGGGAGACTCGTCTGGCCAGCTTCGTCAGCGAAGACCGCTCGTGTAAGCCGATGGCGAAGTCGAGCGGAGGTCAGCGGGAGTCCGACGGGGTCGTAGTAGTGCAGATCGGCGTGCAGAACAACGCGCCGGGAGCGAAGGACCCCGGCTTTGATCGCGCCTGTGTAGGACGTGAGTGTCAGGGCATGCCCGCATGGCGGGCCAAGCACCCCGGTGGGTTTAGGCCCGTCGAGCCGTCGGTGAGCGAAATGGCGATGTTGGCCACTTGCCGCGGTCACGCACTCGCAACGCCACGATGCAGGCTATGGGTAGCGGCCAAGCGCCCACAACGTCCGTCGCAACACGCCAAACGGTCTCGTTGGGGCGACTCCCCGCGGGCGGCGTGCTGTCGTTGGGATCTCGTCGGTCGCGTTGCCGCGCCAGGAAGATCATCGGTAAGCCGTGTGCGGGAACACCGCACGCACGGATTGAGAGGGGAATCTGGAAACGGACTCGCTTAGGCGAGGACCGCGCCAGTGACTACCAATGGACCTGCTCGAGCGCGTCCGCGTCACCGGCCTGCTCGCGCCCGGCGCGCCGGTCGTCGTGCTGCTGTCCGGCGGTCGCGACTCGGTCTGCCTGCTCGACCTCGCCGTGCGGCTCGCGGGTCCGGCGGCCGTCAGCGCGCTGCACGTCAACTACGGCCTGCGCGCCGCAGCCGGCGGCGACGAGGCGCTCTGCCGCGCGCTGTGCACGCAGCTCGGGGTCGCGCTCGAGGTGCAGGCCGCGCGGCGGCCCGGCGACGCTGGCAACCTGCAGGCGTGGGCGCGCGACGTCCGTCTCGGGACCGCGGCCCGGCTGGCGGCCGCGCGCGGCGCGCACGTCGCGACGGGCCATACCGCCTCCGATCAGGCCGAGACGGTGCTCTACCGCCTGGCCGCGTCGCCCGGGCGGCGCGCGCTGCTCGGCATGGCCGAGCGCGACGGGCTGCTCCTGCGCCCCCTCCTCCGAGTGACCCGCGAGGAGACGGCCGCGCACTGCACCGCGCGCGGGCTGCGCTGGCGCGAGGACGCCTCCAACGACGATCCGGCCTACGCCCGCAACCGCGCGCGCGCCGGCCTCGTCCCGGCGCTGCGCGAGCTGCACCCGTCGGCCGAGCGCAACGTCGTGCGCACCGCCGAGCTGCTGCGCGACGAGGCCGCGGTGCTCGACGAGGTCGTCGCGACCGCGCTCGCCGGGCGCGACCACATCGCGGTGGCGCACCTCGCCGCGCTGCCGCCGGCGCTCGCGCGGCTCGTCGTGCGGCGCCTCGCCGAGGACGCCACCGGCCGGCTGTGCGCTCGCGCGCCGGGTCGCCTCGGTGACATCCTCGCGCTTGGCGACGGGGCGCTGGACCTCGGCGACGGCGCGCGCGCGGTCGTCAGCGGCGGGCTGCTGCGCGTCGAGCCGACGCCGCCCGGGCGCTCGGCGCCGACCCCCGCCGGCCAGTCGCCGGCGCCCGCCTGACAGACTGCGCCGTCAATGCGCGATGCCGCCGTCGGGGAGATCCTCGTCCAGCCTGATGAACTCGCCCGGCGGGTCCGGGAGCTCGGCCGCCAGATCACCGAGGACTACGCGGGCCGCGAGTTGCTGCTCGTCGGGGTGCTCAAGGGTGCCGTCTTCTTCCTCTCCGATCTCATGCGCCACATCGACGTCCCGTGCGAGGTGGACTTCATGGCGGTGGCGAGCTACGGCTCGTCGACGGACTCCTCGGGCGTCGTGCGGATCCTCAAGGACCTCGACGTCGCGCTCGACGGCCGCCACGTCCTGATCGTCGAGGACATCGTCGACTCGGGCCTGACGCTGCAGTACCTGCTGCGCAACCTCGGCGTGCGCAACCCGGCGACGATCGAGGTCTGCGCGCTGCTGACCAAGCCCACGCGGCTGAAGGTCGCCATCGAGCCGCGCTACGTGGGCTTCGAGATCCCCAACCGCTTCGTCGTCGGCTACGGCCTCGACCATGTCGAGCGCTACCGCAACCTGCCCTATGTCGCGGTGCTCCAGACGCAGGAGTGAGCTGCCGATAGAGACCCCGACACCAGGGGTCGCAACGTCTGATCCAGTCGGCGGGGCCCCGACGTACCCCTGCTAGGCTGGCCATCCCCGAACAACCTGGGTTTCCACACTTTATGAGCCGATTTTCCAAGAGCGCCGCATTCCCGATCCTGATCGTCGTGATCTTGGCGTTCTTCGCGCAGCAGCTGATCTCCAGCCCCAACAAGAAGAAGGATCCGGGCTTCGGGGCGTTCACGCAGCAACTCAACTCGGGGCAGGTCAAGAGCGTCGAGATGCGCAACCGCTCCAACGAGCTGCTCGTCACGCTGCGCAACGACAAGGGCCAGTACGAGATCGGCTTCGCGACGGAGTACGGCGACGAGCTGACCAAGCAGTTGGCCGCCGCCGAGTCCGACAAGAAGATCGCCTCCTTTGACATCAAGGGCACCCGCACGAACGGGTGGATCTCGATGCTCACGTACGTCCTGCCGTTCCTGCTGTTCATCGGCTTCTGGATCTTCCTCATGAACCAGATGCAGGGCGGCGGCTCGAAGGTCATGTCGTTCGGCAAGTCCAAGGCCAAGCGGATGTCCGTCGACGCGCCGAAGATCACGTTCCGTGACGTCGCGGGCGCCGACGAGGCGGTCGAGGAGCTGCACGAGATCAAGGAGTTCCTCGAGAACCCGAAGAAGTTCCAGGCGCTGGGCGCCCGGATTCCCAAGGGCGTGCTGCTGTTCGGGCCTCCCGGCACGGGCAAGACGCTGCTCGCCCGCGCGGTCGCCGGCGAGGCCGGCGTGCCGTTCTTCTCGATCTCCGGGTCGGACTTCGTCGAGATGTTCGTCGGCGTCGGAGCGTCCCGCGTGCGCGACCTCTTCGAGCAGGCCAAGCAGAACAGCCCCTGCATCATCTTCATGGACGAGATCGACGCCGTCGGCCGCCATCGCGGCGCCGGCATGGGCGGCGGTCACGACGAGCGCGAGCAGACGCTCAACCAGCTCCTCGTCGAGATGGACGGCTTCACGATGACGGACAACATCATCCTCATCGCGGCCACCAACCGCCCCGACATCCTCGACCCCGCGCTGCTGCGCCCGGGCCGCTTCGACCGCCAGATCGTCGTCGACCGCCCCGACCGCAAGGGCCGCGCGAAGATCCTCGAGGTCCACACGCGCGGCAAGCCGCTGGCCAAGGAGATCAACGTCGACGACCTCGCCGGCCAGACGCCCGGCTTCACCGGCGCGGACCTCGCCAACCTCGTCAACGAGGCGGCGCTGCTCTCCGCCCGCACGGGCAAGCGCGAGATCGGCCAGCACGAGCTCGAAGAGGGCATCATGCGCGTCATCGCCGGCCCGGAGAAGAAGACTCGGGTCATGAGTGAGAAGGAGCGCCGGATCACCGCGTTTCACGAGATGGGCCACGCGATCGTCGGCCACTACCTCGAGCACTCCGACCCGGTCCACAAGATCTCGGTCATCGGCCGCGGCCAGGCGCTCGGCTACACGATCTCCATGCCGCAGGAGGACCGCTTCCTCACGACGCGCGCGGAGCTCACCGACTCGATGGCGATGACGCTCGGCGGCCGGGCCGCCGAAGAGATCGTCTTCAGCGAGATCACGACGGGCGCGTCGAACGACCTCGAGAAGGTCACGGCGACGGCGAAGAACATGGTCATGCGCTACGGCATGAGCGAGCGCCTCGGCCCGCGCGTCTTCGGTCACGACCACTCGCAGCCGTTCCTCGGCCGCGAGTTCTCCTCCGAGCCCGACTACTCCGACGAGATCGCGCGGGAGATCGACGACGAGATCCGCCGTGTCGTCGAGGGCGCCCACCAGCGCGCCCGCGACATCCTCACCGAGCATCGCGAGACGCTCGACACGGTCTCGGAGATCCTCATCCGGCGCGAGACGATCGAGAAGGGCGAGTTCGAGGCCCTGCTGCTCGGCACGCCCGAGTCCGAGGTCTTCCCCGACGAGGCGCCGGAGCTGCCGGCGCCCGCCGCGCCCGCCGACAAGCCGGGCCAGAAGGCGCCGCGCACGCTGCCCCGTCCCGGCCTCGCCGGTGGCGTCGAGGCGCGCGCCGACGAGCCGCGCAAGCCCGAGCTGTAGCGCGCCATTCTCCGGCGGACCGATGAGCTCGGCCGCCGGCGCCGGTCTTCTCCCGTAACTGCGAGAGGAGCCAGATGAGTCTTCCCAAGGTCGTCTCACGCGACGAATGGCTGCACGCGCGCAAGGCGCTGCTGGTGCAGGAGAAGGAGCTGACCCGCCGGCGCGACGCGCTCAACGCCGAGCGCCGCCGTCTGCCGATGGTCGAGATCACCAAGCCGTACGTCTTCACCGGCCCCGAGGGCGCGGCGTCGCTGCTCGACCTGTTCGGCGGACACCGGCAGCTCATCCTCGGCCACATGATGTTCGACCCGAGCTGGGAGGACGGCTGCCCGAGCTGCTCGGCCGGCGCCGACGAGGTCTCCCGCGGCCTCGTCGAGCACCTGCGCATGCGCGACACCGAGCTCGTCTACGTCTCGCGGGCGCCGGTCGAGAAGCTCGAGCGCTGGAAGGCGAAGAAGGGGTGGTTCTTCCCCTGGTACTCGTCCTTCGGCAGCGACTTCAACTACGACTTCGACGTCACGCTCGACGACTCCGTCAAGCCGCCGCTCTACAACTACCGCTCGCGGGCCGAGTACGAGCGGGCCGGCTCGGCGCACCCGTTCGACTTCGAGCAGCCGGTCGAGATGCCCGGCACGAGCTTCTTCCTGCGCGAGGGCGACCGCGTCTTCCACACGTACTCGTCGTATGCCCGCGGCGCCGAGATGACCGGCGGGTCGTACTACTTCCTCGACCTGACGGCGCTGGGCCGCCAGGAGGAATGGGAGGAGCCCAAGGGCCGCGCGGACAGCGCACGCGCCGCGCAGCCGGACTTCGCCACGTAGGTCGCTTGCCACAACATATGCCAGTTGGGTAATATGTTCGGCGCATGACGCCCTACGCCGCGCTCGCCGAACCCCACCGCCGCGAGATCCTCGATCTCCTGCGCGGCGGCGAGCGCTCGGTCAACGACCTCGTCGGCCGGTTGACGCTCAGCCAGCCCGGCGTCTCCAAGCACCTCAAGGTGCTGCGCGAGGCCGGGCTCGTCGACGTCCGCAGCCAGGGCAAGCAGCGCCTCTACGCGCTGCGCTCCGAGCCGCTCGCCGAGGTCGACGCGTGGCTGGAGCCCTACCGCGCGTTCTGGCGCAACCGGCTGGACGCCCTCGAACACCACCTGGAGGCACACCCATGATCGACGGCACGCTGCAGACCATCGACGGGCGCCCGGCGCTGCGCTTCGAGCGCCGCCTCGCGCATCCCATGGAGCGCGTGTGGCGCGCCGTCACCGAGCCCGCCGAGCTCGCGCAGTGGTTCGTCGCCCCGGTCGCGTGGACGCCCGCGCTCGGCGAGACGTTCGAGGGCGAGGGGCAGTCGGGCGAGATCACCGCGCTCGAGGCGCCGCGCCTGCTCGCCTGGAGCTGGGGCGAGGAGCGCTACGCGTTGCAGCTCGCGCCCGCCGGCGACGGCTGCCTGCTCGTGTTCACCCACGTCTTCGACCCGAGCTACGGCCCGGCGGCGCAGCACGCGGCCGGCTGGGAGACCTACCTCGAGCGGCTCGACGCGCTGCTGGACGGGGGCGCGCTGTCCGAGCAGGACGCGCACGGCGCGATCGGCGAGCTGCACGAGATCTACGCGGCCCGCTTCGGCCAGGACCCGGCGCCCGGGCGCCGCATGATCGCGTCCTTCGCGTTTCGCGACCTGACCCTCGAAGACGGCGACGACGGCGTGCAGCTGCGCCTCGAGCGCCGCTTCCGCCACCCCGTCGAGCGCGTGTGGCGGGCGATCAGCGAGCCCGACGAGCTGGCCCACTGGTTGCCTTCCGACGCACCGATGGAGATCGTCGAGCGCGATGCGCCGCACCGGCTCGTCGCGTCCTGGTTCGGCGACGAGCTGCGCTTCGAACTGCGCCCGGAGGGTGCGGGCTGCGTGCTCGTCTTCACGCACGCCTTCGCCGACCGCGACGTCGCGGCGCGCACGGCCGCCGGCTGGGATCGCTGCTTCGCGCGCCTGGAAGCGCACGTCGCCGGCCAGCCGATGGACGAGCGAGCCGCGCTGGAGCTGTGGCCGCTCGTGCACGAGCGCTACGCGGAGACCTTCGCGGTCGACCCCGAGATCGGCCGCCGCGCGTACGCCGAGCACCCGGCGACGTAGCGCGACGGGTCGGCGGGCGGGGCCAGTCGCCGCTCGCCGCCACGCCGCTCGCCGCTCGCCGCTCGCCGCCACGCCGTCGCGCCGCGCTCAGCGGCCGCGCGGCCGGTAGCGTCCGGGACCATGGCCGCCCCCCTCCCCGAGCCGGTCGTCATGGGCGTCGTCAACGTCACGCCGGACTCGTTCTCCGACGGCGGCGCCTGGCTGGACCCGGACGCCGCCATCGCCCACGGGCACGCGCTCGTCGCGCAGGGGGCCGCCATCCTCGACGTCGGCGGCGAGTCGACCCGCCCGGGGGCCGAGCCGGTGAGCGCGGCCGAGGAGCTGCACCGCGTCCTGCCGGTGCTTCACGGCCTGGCCGGCGCCGGCGCGCGCCTGTCGATCGACACCTCCAAGGCGGCGGTGGCGGCAGCGGCGATCGATGCGGGCGCCACGCTCGTCAACGACGTCACCGCGCTGCGCGGCGACCCGGAGATGGCGGCGCTGATCGCGCAGCGCGGCTGCGGCGTGTGCCTCATGCACATGCTCGGCGAGCCGCGCACGATGCAGCGCGACCCGCGCTACGAGGACGTCGTCACCGACGTCCGGGCGTTTCTCCAGCAGCGCCTGGAGCACGCGGTCGCGCAGGGGATCGCGCGCGAGCGCATCTGGCTGGATCCGGGGATCGGCTTCGGCAAGACCATCGACCACAACCTCGCGCTGCTCGCGCGGCTCGACGAGATCGTGGCGCTCGGCCGGCCGGTCGTCGTCGGCACGTCGCGCAAGACGTTTCTCGGCACGATCACGGGCCGCGCGCCGGCCGATCGGGTCGCCGGCACGATCGCCACGAACGTCCTCGCGCTGGCGCGCGGCGCGCGCATCTTTCGCGTCCACGACGTCGCCGAGGCGCACGATGCCCTGCTCGTCGCGGCTGCTACGTTGCGCGGGCGATGGCTGCCGCCGACGACGACATCGACGACGACGACATCGACGACGACTTCGACGACGACGACGGCATCCAGACGGTCGTAACCGTCGAGGTCAACGGCCTCTCGCTGTTCACCCACCACGGCGTGACGGCGGCCGAGCGCGAGGTCGGCCAGCGGCTGATCCTCGACATCCGCCTGGAGCTCGGGGAGGCCGACGCCACGGTCACCGACCGCGTCGAGGACACGATCGACTACGCCCGCGTGTGCGAGGTCGCGGCGCTCGTCGCCACCCAGCGCTCCGACAAGACGCTCGAGCGCCTCTGCGCCGCGATCGCCGACCGGCTCATCAAGGACTTCGACGCCCAGGCGGTCTCGGTCAAGGCGTCCAAGCCGGAGCCGCCGTTCGCGCTGCCCGTCGACGACGTCTCCGTGGAGGTCTGGCGCGAGCTCGGCGAGCTCGACTGACCTGCGCTCAGCGCGACCGGCGCAGGCGCACGAGCTTCGTGCGATACGTGCGGTAGCGATCGTTGGACGTCGCGAAGCGCCAGTAGCTCGTGCGCTGCCAGGTCGGGCAGCAGCCGGGATCGTTGTCGCGTGCGTAGCTCTCGATCGTGCGCAGCTCCAGGTCGCCGTAGCGCTTCGTGAAGTCGCGGATCTGCAGCGCGCCGGTGGCGAACGACGCGCCCTTCGGAAGGCGCCCGATCGAGTCCGGGCGCGGGTAGGAGAACAGCGTCCGGCGTACGGCGACGCAGCCGTCCGCGCCGGCCTTGAAGGCGACGACCTTCGCCTGCACGCCGCGCGCCGACGCCCCCGCGCGGACCTCGAACGCCAGCTCGCGGGCGTGGCCGTCGCGGTCGGCGTCGAAGATCCGCGCCACGCTGACGTACTCCATCTCGCGCGACAACGTGAGCGCGCGCTCGACTCCGCCTCCGCCGCCACACGTGTCGGCGACCTCGACTTCGAGGGTGCGAAAGACGTCGTCCGCGCGCGAGCAGGGCGGCGCGTTCGTGCCCCCGGCGCCGAAGCAGCCCGTCTCGCGGACGCGCACGGCCTCGTTCGTGCCGTCCGCGTCGAGGTCGGCGAGCCGCGGCGTGTCCAGCGGCTGGCGGGGACGGTCGGCGGCGAGCGCGCTCGCACCGGCGCAGGCGGTCGCGACGAGGGCGAGGCAGAGCAGGAGGCGGGTCATGCGAAGCGATTGTGCTGTCCGCCGCGGACGGTCGTCAAACTCCCAGCCGATGGCGATCGCCTACCTCGGCCTGGGCTCGAACGTCGGCGACCGGCGCGCGCACCTTCAGGCGGCGGTCGACGCGCTGCCGGCGCACGGCGTGCGCGTGCAGGCGAGCTCCTCCACGTACGACACCGATCCCGTGGGGGAGATCCTCGACCAGCCGGACTTCCTCAACGCCTGCCTGCGCGTCGAGACCGCGCTGGGGCCCGACGCCCTGCTGGACGCCTGCAAGGCCGTCGAGCGCGAGCTGGGCCGCGCGGCCGGCGGCCCGCGCCACGGCCCGCGCCCGATCGACGTCGACGTCCTGCTGCTCGGCGAGGTGCAGTACGCCACCGAGCGGCTGACGCTGCCCCACGAGCAGGTGCTCGCGCGGCGCTTCGTCCTCGTCCCCCTGCTGGAGCTGGACCTCGCGCTGACGGCGCCCTCCGGCGCTCGCCTGGCCGACGCCCTGGCCGTCCTGCCGGTCGGCGAGGACGTTCGCCGCGCCGGCCCGCCGCTGGCCGTGGGGGCGTCGGGCACCGAGTGAGCAAGTGAGTAGCGTTCCCGGCGTGAGCGGACACGACAGCAGCGCAGGACCACCGGTCGAGGAGCAGGAGGGCGGGCGCCGGCGCGACGCCGCCGAGGAGGCGCGCACGCTCGTCTCGTCGGTGACGGTCGGCTATCTGGCGACGGTCGGAGCGGACGGCGACCCGTGGTGCTCGCTCGTGGTCTACGGCCCGACCGCCGAGGGCAACCCCGTGCTGCTCGTCTCGACGATGGCCGAACACGGCCGCAACCTCGCGCGCGACCCGCGCGCGAGCCTGGCGATCAGCGACCCGTCCGCCCCGGGCGACCCGCTCGACCGACCGCGGATCACGCTCGCCGGGCGCGCCGTGCAACCGCAGGGCGACGCCGCCGAGGCGGCGCTCGACGCCCACGTCGCGGCGATCCCGGGCGCGCGGCTGTACGCCGGCTGGGACGACTTCTCGCTCTGGATCCTCGAGGTCCAGCGCGTGCGCTGGGTCGGCGGCTTCGCGCGGATGGACACGGTCGGCCCCGAGGAGTACCGCGCGGCGGAGCCCGACCCGACGCAGCCGATCGCGGCCCGGGCCGTCGAGCACCTCAACAAGAGCCACGCCGACGGGCTACTGGCCATCGCCCGCGAGCTGGCGGGCGCGCGCGGCGCGGTCGCGGCCGTCTGCACCGGCATCGACCGCTACGGCATCGACCTCAGCTGCACCGGTGCCGGGCAGTCGGCGGCGGCGCGCGTCGAGTTCGAGGAGCCGCTGGCCAAGGCCGCCGACGTGCGCCCCGCGACGGTCGAGCTCGCCCAGCGCGCACGGGCGCTCGGCGCCGGCGGCTGAGCCGGCTACGCCGCGAGCCAGCCCGCCGGGAAGGCGCCGGCCGGCAGCTCGCCGGCGAAGTCCTGAAAGAGCGCCACCGCGAGCGCACGCGCCGGGCGCCCGGCGAGCCGCGGGCGGGCGTCGCCGACGGTCTCCCGTAGCCGCAGCGAGCCGCCGATCTGCAGGTCCGCCGCGTTGGGGGCGTCGCTGCTCGTGCCGAGCACGCCGCGGCGATCCACCCGTCGACGCGATCCACGAGCGCGGGCAGCGCGCGCAGGTCGGCGGACCGCGTCATCGCCGGCGCCGTTCAGCCGCCGCTGGATGGCGATCACGCCCGGCGCGACGAGCTTGACGACCGTGCACGCGCGCTTCGGAGCCACTGCCCCGCACCAGCGCGTCCCACTACAGTCGCCCCATGCTCCTCGCCGTCGATGTCGGCAACACGCAGACGCACTTCGGCACCTTCCGCGGCGATCACCTCGTCGAGCACTGGCGCTTCGCCACGATCGCCCAGTCGACGGCCGACGAGATCGGGGCGACGCTGCGCAACCTGCTTGAGCTGCGCGGGATCGGGATGGCGGACATCCGCGCCTCGATCGTCTCCTCGACGGTGCCGACGCTCGCGCCCGAGTGGCTGGCGATGGGCGAGCGCTACCTCGGCCACACGATGCTCGACGTCGGCCCGGGCCTGAAGACCGGCATGGCGCTGCGCTACGACAACCCGCGCGAGATCGGCGCCGACCGGCTCGCCAACGCCGTCGCCATCCGCGAGCGCTTCGGCGGCCCCGCGATCTGCGTCGACTTCGGCACGTCGGTGAACTTCGACATCGTCGGCCCCGGCGGCGACTTCCTCGGCGGCGTGCTCGTGCCCGGCGTCGAGATCTCGCTGGCCGCGCTGACATCGCGCGGCGCCCAGCTGCCGCAGATCGACCTGCTGCCGCCGCGCACGGTGATCGGCAAGTCGACCGTCGAGGCGATCCGCTCGGGCGTCATCTACGGCTTCGCCGGCGCGATCGACGGCATCCTGCGGCGCATCCTCGACGAGCTCGGCGACGACACCGACGTGATCGCCACCGGCGGGCTGGCGGGGGCGATCGTCCCCTTCACCGAGCTCATCGACGAGGTCGACGACCTGCTGACGCTGACCGGGCTGCGGCTGCTCTACGAGCGCAACTCGTGACTACCCTGAAGGGCTGATGGCGCGCACGCTCAACGACCCCTGGCAGCTCGCCCACCTGCACGTGCCCAACCGCGTGGTGCTGGCCCCGCTGGCCGGGATCGGCAACTGGTTCGTGCGCCTGCAGGCCAAGCGCTACGGCGCGGGGATGGTCGTCTCGGAGATGGTGTCGAGCTTCGGCGTGCACCACGGCAACGAGAAGACGACGACCGAGATGCTGCGCATCGAGCCCGCCGAGCGCGCGGGCGGGCCGGTCGCGATCCAGCTCTTCGGCCAGGAGCCGGACGTCATGCGCTCGGCGGCGGCCACGATCGCGCGCGACACCGACGCGGACGTCATCGACCTCAACATGGGCTGCCCGGTGCCGAAGGTCTGCAAGACCGGCGCGGGCGCGGCGCTGATCGACGACCCCGACCTCGCGGTCGCCGTGGCGCTGGCGGCGCGCGAGGGCTCGGGGCTGCCCGTGACGGTGAAGCTGCGCAGCGGCCGGCGCACCGGCGCGCGCGACGGCTTCGAGCTCGCCCACCGGCTCGTCGACGAGGCCGGCGTCGCGGCGATCGGCTTTCACCCGCGCTCGGCGCAGGTGCACCACAAGGGCTCGCCGGACCTCGACCTCGCCCGCGAGCTCGTCCAGACGCTGCCCGCGCCCGTGATCCTCAGCGGCGGGATGCACGACCCCGACTCGATCGAGCACGCGTTCGAGTACACCGGCTGCGAGGCGGTCATGCTCGCGCGCGGCGCGCTCGGCAACCCGTGGCTGTTCGCGCGCCTGCTGGGCACCCGCGAGGACGAGCCGACGACGGCCGAGGTGCTGGCCGAGCTCGAGTGGGTCATGCAGCGCGCCGTGGAGCACCTGGGCGGGCGCCGCGCGGGCCGCTACCTGCGCAAGTTCTATCCCTGGTACGTCGACCGGATCGGCGGCTCGAAGGCGCTGCAGGCGGCCCTGCAGGCGACCGACACGATCGACGAGGCGCGGGCCGTGCTGACGACGGTGGACGTCGTAACGATTGCCGCTTGACGCGCTGCTATCCTGCGGCGTCGCTTGCGGGACCCCCGCCTGCGTCACCCGCCCCGCGGCGGGGATTTTCGACACCTCCTCCTCTATGCCCAAAGACGTCATCCTCACTGCCGACGGCCTCGACAAGCTCAAGGCCGAGCTCGTCCTGCTCCAGGGCGACCGGCGCAAGGAGGTCGCGCAGCGCATCAAGGAGGCGCGCGAGTTCGGGGACATCACCGAGAACTCCGAGTACGACGACGCCAAGAACGAGCAGGCCATGCTCGAGGCGAAGATCGCCCAGGTCGAGGAGCGGCTGCGCTCGGCGACCGTCGTCGACGCCAAGGACGTCTCGACCGACGTCGTCCAGGTCGGCTCCGTCGTCAACGTCAAGGACGAGGACTCGGGCAAGACGCACAAGTTCACGATCGTCGGCTCACCCGAGGCCAAGCCGCCCGAGCGGCTGTCCTACGAGTCGCCGGTGGGCAAGGCGCTGCTGGGCCACAAGCGCAACGACATCGTCGACGTCCCGCTGCCCAACGGCAAGAAGCTGCACTACAAGATCACGAAGATCGACGTCGGGCTCTAACCGGTACGCGCCGCCGGTGGCGTGCAGAGGTTAGGTTGCGTGGCCAGCCACTTCGGCGATCTGATCGGCGACCTGCGCTGGCTTGAGTGCGTGAGCGTCGATCGCCATGAACTGCGCAAGCAAGGGCGGTAGCCCCTCTTGGGTCGACTCGAGGTAGATCGGCACAACACGCTTCTCGCCGCCTACCGCGGCCCCGATCTCGAAGTTCATCCACGGCGTCTGAGTCTTCTTGCCGATGAAGATCGCGACCACATTGGCCGACCGCAGGGCATCTGCTTGAGCATGCTGCCAGTGGTCGCCGGAGGCAATGTGTGACTCGTCGAACCACGCGTCGACGCCATGCGTCCGCAACTCGTCAGCGACGGCTCGCACGAACGGCAAGTCATCGCCCGAGTACGAGATGTAGATGCGCGCAGGTTCAGCCATCGTCTCGACGTTGCAATTCATCAAGGGACTCGTCCAGCTCATCGATGTCGCGCAGGTGGATGCCCTTCAGGAACGCTGGCGTTCCGTCGCGCGCTGTCAAATCGCTCGCGGTCATGCCGTGCAGGATGCCGATGATGCGCTTTCCTTGGCTCCACGCGATTCCGATCTCGATCCAGACGTATGGGCGCTCGAGCGCTGCCGGGGTCAACAAGACGAGGAGCTCTGAAGGGAACGTCCTCGAACTTTCACGCCGCCGCGGGTGGCGAAGCCCCGCCAGAACGACTGCTCTGAGGCCCTCGTCCAGGGCGGCCTTGATCTCGTCGTCGAACCGATCTCCAGTCTCGACCGCGTGCGAGTCGAGGAAGCATTCGAAGCCCAACGCGTCGAGCTCCTTGGCGATCTGCCCTGCAACCCACTTGTCGCGCGAGGAGTGCGACACAACGACGCGGTGCGCCATGCGCGCACCCTATCGTCGGACGCTTCCGATGATTGGCTAGGGTCGTCGCGTGAGTACCGATCTCATCGCCGTCAGGCGCGCGAAGCTCGACAGGCTGCGCGCCGACGGCATCGACCCCTTCCCGCACGAGTTCCCCGGCGTCGAGCCGGTGGCCGGCGTGCACGCCGCGCACGCGGCGCTCGCCGACGGCGAGGAGACGGGCGTCTCCCATCGCGTCGCGGGCCGCCTCGCCGCCCGCCGCGGCCACGGCAAGATGTGCTTCCTCGACCTCGTCGACCGCTCCGGCCGGCTGCAGCTGCAGGCGCGCCAGGACATCCTCGGCGACCAGGCCCAAGAGCGCCTGCTCAATCAGATCGACCTCGGCGACATCATCGGGATCGACGGCACCGCGCTGCGCACGAAGCGCGGCGAGATCTCGCTGCGCATCGACGGCTTCACCGTGCTCGCGAAGTCCCTTCGCCCGCCGCCCGAGAAGCACCACGGGTTGCAGGACGTCGAGACGAGATATCGCCGCAGGGAGCTCGACCTCATGGCCAACGAGGAGGCGCGCGAGCTGTTCATCGCCCGCGCGAAGACGGTCACCGCGGTGCGCCGCTTCCTCGACGACGCCGGCTTCATCGAGGTCGAGACGCCGGTCCTGCAGCCGCTCTACGGCGGCGCGCTGGCGCGCCCGTTCACCACGCACCACAACGCGCTGGACCGCACGCTGTATCTGCGCATCGCCACGGAGCTGTACCTCAAGCGCTGCATCGTCGGCGGCCTCGAGCGCGTCTACGAGCTCGGCAAGGACTTCCGCAACGAGGGGCTGTCGACGAAGCACAACCCCGAGTTCACGATGGTCGAGTTCTACGAGGCATATGCCGATTACAACGACGTGGCCGATCGCCTCGAGACCCTCGTGCGCTCCGTCGCCCAGCAGGTGGGCTCGGTCGGGGCGGTCGACTTCGGGTCGCCCTGGCGGCGCATCACCCTGCGCGACGCGATCCGCGACGCGAGCGGCATCGACTTCCTCGAGCACTCCGACCGCGACAGCCTCGCCGCCGCGATCGGCGACCGCATGCCGACGCATGAGCGCACCTGGCCCCAGCTCGTCGACGACTTGCTCAGCACGTTCGTCGAGCCCGAGCTGCAGCAGCCGACCTTCCTCATGGACTATCCCGTCGAGCTGTCGCCGTTCGCCAAGGCCCACCGCTCCCAGCCCGGCCTCGTCGAGCGCTGGGAGGCCTTCTGCGGCGGCGTCGAGATCGCCAACGCCTTCACCGAGCTCAACGACCCCGACGAGCAGCGCGCCCGGTTCGAATCCCAGGCGCGCCTGGCGGCCGAGGGCGACGACGAGGCCGCGCCCTACGACGAGGTCTTCGTGGAGGCGCTCGAGCAGGGCATGCCGCCCACCGGAGGCGTCGGATTGGGCATCGACCGGCTCGTCATGGCCCTGCGTGACCGGTCGTCGATTCGCGAGGTCGTGCTCTTCCCCGCCATGCGCGATGGCTAAGTGTGCGCAACGCAACAATTGGGGACCCGAGCCGTTGGTAGACTGCCCCATTGCCCGCCTTTGTTCCCGACCCCTCATCCATTTCGTTTGCGGAGCCGAAAGGATGAACAACAGTCGGGCGATTTGCCGTCCATACAGAACTTTCATCCGGACCACGCATGAACCGAGGCTAGAGGCCCCGCCCCAGCAGGAAGGATCAGCACAGTCATGTTCGAGCGATTCACAGAGCGAGCCCGTCAGGTGGTCGTTCTCGCGCAAGAAGAGGCGCGCACGCTCAAGCACAACTACATCGGGACCGAGCACATCCTGCTCGGCCTTCTCCGTGAGGAGGAAGGCCTGGCTGCGCGGGTCCTGGAGAGCCTCGACATCACCGTCGAGCGCGTACGCGCGCAGGTTGTCCGGATCGTGGGGTCGGGGGAGGAAGTCACCTCCGGTCAGATCCCGTTCACGCCACGCGCCAAGAAGGTGCTCGAGCTGGCGCTGCGCGAGGCGCTGAGCCTGGGTCACAACTACATCGGCACCGAGCACATCCTGCTCGGCCTGGTGCGTGAGAACGAGGGCGTCGCCGCCCGGATCCTGCTGGACTTCGACGCGGACTCCGAGAAGATCCGCAACGAGGTCATCCGCATGCTGTCGGGTCCCGGTGGGCGCCGTCAGGGCGCGGGCGCGGGTGCCGGCGCGAGTGGTGCGTCGTCGAGCGCGTCGGGCGAGGGCAAGAAGTCCTCCAAGCTGCTCGACCAGTTCGGCCGCAACCTCACCAAGCTCGCCGAGGAGGGCAAGCTCGACCCCGTCGTCGGGCGCGCCACCGAGATCGAGCGGATCATGCAGATCCTCTCGCGGCGCACGAAGAACAACCCCGTGCTCGTGGGCGAGCCCGGCGTCGGCAAGACCGCCGTCGTCGAGGGCCTCGCCCAGCGGATCACGACGTCCGACGTCCCCGAGCTGCTCAAGGGCAAGCAGATCTACACGCTTGACCTCGCCGCTCTGGTCGCCGGCTCGAAGTACCGCGGCGAGTTCGAGGAGCGCCTCAAGAAGGTGATGAAGGAGATCACCCAGCGCGGCGACATCATCCTGTTCATCGACGAGCTGCACAACCTCGTGGGAGCCGGCGCGGCCGAGGGCGCGATCGACGCGGCCTCGATCCTCAAGCCGGCGCTCGCGCGTGGCGAGCTGCAGACGATCGGCGCGACGACGCTCGAGGAGTACCGCAAGTACCTCGAGCGCGACAGCGCGCTGGAGCGTCGCTTCCAGCAGATCCGCGTCGAGCAGCCCTCGACGGAGGAGACCGTGCAGATCCTCAAGGGCCTGCGCGACCGCTACGAGCAGCACCACAAGGTCAACATCACCGACGAGGCCCTCGAGGCCGCGGCGGAGCTCGCCGACCGCTACATCTCCGACCGCTTCCTGCCCGACAAGGCGATCGACCTCATCGACGAGGCCGCGTCGCGCATGCGGATCAAGTCGATGACCTCCCCGCCCGTGTACCGGGACCTCGAGGAGGAGATCGAGACCACGCGGCGCGAGAAGGAAGCGTCGATAGAGGCCCAGGAGTTCGAGAAGGCCGCCAACCTGCGCGACGCCGAGCGGCGCCTGACGCAGCGCAAGCGCGAGCTCGAGGAGCAGTGGGAGGCCGGCGAGGCCGAGACCGAGCGCCCGTCGATCGGCGAGGAGGAGATCGCCGACATCGTCTCGATGTGGACCGGCATCCCGGTCTTCAAGCTCACCGAGGCGGAGACGGCGAAGCTCATGCGCATGGAGGACGAGCTGCACAAGCGCGTCATCGGCCAGCAGGCCGCCGTCGAGGTCATCTCGAAGGCGATCCGCCGTTCCCGGGCCGGCCTGAAGGACCCGAAGCGGCCGACCGGCTCCTTCGTGTTCCTCGGACCGTCCGGCGTCGGCAAGACCGAGCTCGCCCGCACGCTCGCCGAGTTCCTGTTCGGCGACGAGGACGCGATGATCCGCGTCGACATGTCGGAGTACATGGAGAAGCACTCCGTGTCCCGGCTCGTCGGCTCGCCTCCGGGTTACATCGGGTTCGACGAGGGCGGCCAGCTCACCGAGGCCGTGCGGCGCAAGCCGTACTGCGTGCTCCTGCTCGACGAGATCGAGAAGGCGCATCCGGACGTGTTCAACATCCTCCTGCAGATCCTCGAGGACGGTCGCCTGACCGACTCGCAGGGCCGCACGGTGGACTTCCGTCACGCGATCGTGATCATGACGTCGAACATCGGCGCGTCGGAGATCGCCCGCAACACGCCGCTCGGCTTCGCCGTCTCAGACGACGAGACGGGCATCACGTACGACGACATGAAGAACCGGATCATGGGCGAGCTCAAGAAGGTCTTCCGGCCTGAGTTCCTCAACCGGATCGACGATGTCATCGTGTTCCACAAGCTCCAGAAGGAGGAGATCAAGCAGATCGTCGACCTCCTCCTGCGGCGCATCCGCGAGTCGATGGCCGATCGCGGGCTGCAGCTCGAGCTCACCGACGAGGCCAAGGACCTGCTCGTCGACAAGGGCTGGGATCCGGCGATGGGCGCCCGCCCGCTGCGCCGGGCGATCCAGCGCTACATCGAGGACCCGCTGGCCGACTTCGTCCTGCGCTCCGAGCTCACGCCCGGCGCGACGGTCATGGTCGAGAAGGCGCCCGAGGAGGACGACCGGGAGGTCTCCCTCACGGTCGTCGAGCCCGCCAAGGTGCCGGCCGCCGTCGGCGGCGGGACCGCCGAGGCGGTCACCGCCGGCGAGGACGAGGGCCCGGTTGAGCCGGGCGGGGCCCTGGACCAGCCGACGCTCGAGGAGCCGACCGAGGGCTGATCGTCGCGTAGGCGACGCAAGGTGTGATCGAGGGCGGCCCGCGGGCCGCCCTCGGTCGTTCGTCGACTGAGTGCAACGGGCTTGCGCATCGGCGTACACCTCGCGCCCTCGGCGACGCTCTCGGGTGAGCGGCCCGCCGGCCCGGCGGCCTGGGGCTCCTTCGCCGCGTACACCCAGATCCTCATGCAGATCGGCGGCGCGTCGTCGTTCGCCGCGCACACCTGGCCGGACGCCGGCCTGCGGGGCGCCGGGCTCCGCGTCGCCGCGCAGGCCGCCACGGCGGCGACCCCGCCGCCGAACGGGACCGTCACCCTGCACGACCTGGCCTGCAACGGCCAGATCAACACCGGGCAGGCCGACAGCATCTGCCGCCCGCAGGCGACGGTCGCCAACGGGACCGCCCTGCCGCCCGGCGTCGTGTCAAGCCACCCAGGGTTCGTCGGGGCGCCGGCGTACTACGAGGTCGGGCTGCCCACCGGCGCCTACGCGGGCCAGGCCCCCGCGTGGGGCGATGCTCGTCATCCACGGTGGCGGCTGGGTGGTGAACGGGATCGGCGGTGCAGGCCAACCGCGCCGCGGCCAACCGCTGGCGGGCGCGGGGCTTGGAGACCTGATGCTCGCCGCCACGCGGCAGGCTGTCTACTGCGTCGACAGCCAGGCAGGGCCGACGGACCTGCGCACCATCCAGAACCAGCTCGCCTGCGACGCCGTCACCGGCACCCTCGGCCAGACCTGGGGCGGACGCTGAGCGCACAACATCGGCGCCGCCGCGTTCGGGAGGAGAACCTCGCCTCGGTCAGCCCGGCGGCGTCGAGCACGGGACAGCTGCGCAACACGCGCCTGCTGCAGGGCTTCTGCGCTGACGACATACGCGTGCCGTGGGCGCAGGCGACCTCGCTGCGCGATGCCGTCCTCGCCGCCAACGCGGCGGCGTGCGTCGACAACGTCCGTCTCGCGCCGGGCACCGCGGTGGCGTTCGCCCACGGGCGGACGACGCAGGCGGCGCTCGCCGACTTCAACGCCCGCGAGGTGCAGATCGTGTCGCCGATCGTCGGGTCGACGATCCCGCGAACAGCCGGTGACGTCCGCGCGGCTGCGGTGACGCCGCGCGGCGTGCGCTACAGCAGCGTGCCGCGGGCGACGTCCAGGTCGACGTGCGACTCCCAGCGCGCGATCCGGCCCTCGCGAAACGTCCACAGGTGCGCTGCCGCCCAGCGCAGCTGCTGCTGGCTGCCGCGCGGCGTCGCGGTGATCGAGACGAGCGCGAGCGCGTGGTCGTCGCCCATCGGGATGACGCCATCGGTGGTGATCTGCATCGTCTCGTAGCCGCCGTCCCAGCGCGCGACCCACTGGCGCCAGCCGTCGAGGCCGCGCAGGGAGGTCTCGACGGGACGCAGCGCGTCACAGACGAGCTCGACGTCGGGATGGACGCTGTCGGTCAGCGCGCAGAGGCCGTCCTCGTTCCGGCGCGCGTAGAGCTGCTCAGCAACCTCGGCTGCGATCTGTGGCACCGGCCCACGATACGCCGCTCCCAGACACGCCTGGCCGTCTGTTCGAGCCCGCGGTTGTGCACCCTCAGCGAACGGTGTTCGTTGCAGGCTCACGCCGAGAGGACGTGGAGATCCTGCGTCTCGCGTCGCTGACGTACCTGCAGCCGCTCAGCCTGCGCGAGCTCGCGGCGATCGCGCCGTGCGCTGCGGAGATCGCGATCCCGGCCGGGCGCCGCGTGCTGCTCGACGGGCCGTTCGCCCAGGAGCTCGTCCTCGTCGCCACCGGGCGCGGCAGCGTGCGCTGCGCCGGCGAGGCGATCGCCGAGCTCGGGCCGGGCGACGCCTTCGGGCCGCTCGCCGGGTCGTGGTGCGCGTACCCGACCGCCAGCGTCACCGCCGTCACGGCGCTGCGGCTCGTCACGTTCAGCACCCGCGAGGTGCGCCATCTGCGCCGCACCGCGCCGGACGCGCTGCGGGCGCTCGTGGCGGCGTGCGCGCCGGCGCACCGGCCCGCGCCGGTGCCCGCCGCGGCCGCGTAGCATCCCGGGCATGAGCGACTGGCCTCCGGCGGGTGACGGGGGAGCGCATCGTCCCCGCGCCGACGGTGCCCGCGCCACCCGCGCCGACGGTGCCCGCGCCACCCGCGCCGACGGTGCCCGCGCCACCCGCGCCACCCGCGTCGTTCACGCCGGTCTGCCCGCACCGGCCCAGGGCACGCCGTTTCTGCCCGGTCCCACGCTGGCGGCGCCCTACCACCTGATCGGCCCCAGCGACGCGACGCCGTACGGCTATGGGCGCTACGCGAACCCGACCTGGACGGGCTACGAGGCGGCGCTCGGCGAGCTCGAGGGCGGCGAGGCGGTGCTGTTCGGCTCGGGCCTGGCGGCCGTCGCGGCGGTGCTGCTGCCGGCGCTCGTGCCCGGCGACGTCGTCGTCGTGCCCGCCGACGGCTACCCGGGCGTGACGACGATCGCCGTCGAGCAGCTGCGCCCGCGCGGCGTCGAGGTCCGCGTCGTGGCGACCGACGACGCCGCGATCCGCGCCGCGCTGCCCGGCGCGACGCTCGCGTGGATCGAGACGCCCTCCAACCCCGGTCTGATCGTGCTCGACGTCGCCGCCCTGGCCGCCACGGCCCACGCCGAGGGCGCGCTGCTGGCGGTCGACAACACGCTGGCGACGCCGCTGCTGCAGCGCCCGCTGGAGCTCGGCGCCGACCTGTCGGTCTCGAGCGCCTCGAAGGGCCTCACCGGCCACAGCGACCTCGTGCTCGGCTACGTCGCGGCCGCCGATCCGGCCCGGGCCGCGCGGGCGCGCGCCTGGCGCAGCCTGACCGGCGCGATCGCCGGCCCGTTCGAGGCCTGGCTCGCGCACCGCTCGCTCGCGACGCTCGACGTGCGTCACGAGCGCCAGTGCGCGAACGCGCTCGCGCTCGCCCGCGCGCTCGCCGCGCGTGATGACGTGCGCGACGTGCGCTACCCGGGCCTGCCGGGCGACCGCAGCCACGATCTCGCCGCGCGCAGCTTCGGCGGCGAGCGGTTCGGCGGCGTCCTGTGCTTCGACCTCGAGACCGAGGCGCGCGCGCAGACGTTCCTCGCAGCCGCCACGCTGATTGCCGAGGCGACGAGCTTCGGCGGCGTGCACTCCTCCGCCGAGCGGCGCCTGCGCTGGGGCATCGACGACGTCTCGCCCGGCTTCATCCGCATGAGCGCCGGGATCGAGGCGGCGGCGGATCTCGTCGCCGACGTCTGCCGCGCGCTGGACGCGACCGCGGTCTGAGCGCGACGCGCCGACACCGTCAACTTGGCTGCCTGCGTCGGCTCGCGGTCCCGCCGCCGTCGCCGGCGGGTCGGGCGATGTCCGGACACGCGCGTGCCGCGGCGTAGCGAACCCCCCGGTTGCGGCCGATCATGCGTTTGGATGACCCGACGCCGCGAGGGAGGTGAGTGACGATGCCGGACACCGCCAGCGCACCACCGCCGGCCAAGGCCAACCTCAGGCGCCTGCTCGCGTACGTCCGGCCGCACCGGCGCACGCTCGTGCTGGGCGTCGTCCTCGGGCTGTGCGCGAACGCGTCGGCGCTCGCGCAGCCGCTCGCCGCACGCGAGCTCATCGAGGCGCTGGGGGCCGACGGCCGCAGCACCCTGCGGCCGGTGCTGCTGCTGTCCGGGCTGGTCGTCGTCTCCGGGCTGCTGGCCGGCATCCAGCTCTGGATGCTCGACCGCGTCGCCGAGCGGATCGCGTTGCGCGCGCGGGTGCGACTCGCCGGCCGGATGCTGCGCCTGCGCCTGAGCGAGCTCGACCAGCGCCCACTCGGCGACCTGCTCTCGCGCGTGACCTCGGACACGACGCTACTGCACGCGGCGACGACGACCGGCGTCGTCGAGTCGTTCAACGGCGTCCTCGCGCTGCTCGGGACGATCGTGCTCATGGGCGTGCTCGACTGGCCCCTGCTGCTCGTCACGCTCGGCGTGCTGGGCGTCATCGCCGTGGGCGTGCTCGTCGTGCTCCCGCGCATCGGCCGGGCCGTCGAGGCCGCCCAGGTCGCGGTCGGGACGATCGGCACCGCGCTCGAGCGCGCGCTGGGCGCGATCCGCACGGTGAAGGCCAGCGGCGCCGAGGATCGCGAGCTCGCGGTCGTGACCGCGGCCGCCACCGAGGCCTACGACGAGGGCGTCGCCGCGGCGCGCTACTCCGCCGTCGTCGGCATCGCGTCGGGCTTCGCCCTGCAGGTCACCTTCCTCGCGGTCCTGGGCGTGGGCGGCGCGCGCGTCGCGTCCGGCTCGCTCGACGTCGCCACGCTCATCGCGTTCCTGCTGTACCTCTTCTTCCTCATCGGGCCGATCACGTCGATGACGATGGGCGCGACTCAGTTGCAGGCCGGCCTGGCCGCGGTCTCGCGCATCGACGAGATCGACGAGCTCGAGATCGAGCAGGACGCCATCGCCGCGCCGGCCGCGCCACCCCGATCCGGCACCGGCGCCGGCACCGGTGCCGGCGCCGGCCCGGCGATCGTCGCGTTCGATCGTGTGTCGTTCGGCTACCGGCCCGACCAGCCCGTGCTCGACGATGTCTCGTTCTCCGTCGCCGCCGCGTCGCAGACGGCGATCGTCGGGCACTCGGGCGCCGGCAAGACGACGCTGTTCGCCCTCGTCGAGCGCTTCTACGAGCCGAGCGCCGGCGCGATCGCGCTGTCGGGCACGCCGCTGGAGCAGATCCCGCGGTCGGTCCTGCGCGCGCGCATCGGCTACGTCGAGCAGGACGCGCCCGTGCTCGCCGGGACGCTGCGCGAGAACCTCCTCTACGCCGTCCCCGACGCGAGCGACGCCGCGCTGGCCGCGGTGATCGAGGAGGCGCGCCTGGGGGAGATGGTGGCCCGCCTGCCGGCGGGTTTGGAGACCGAGATCGGCGATCGCGGCCGCACGCTGTCGGGCGGCGAGCGCCAGCGGATCGCCATCGCGCGGGCGCTCCTGCGCCGGCCCGCCGTGCTCCTGCTCGACGAGCCCACCGCGCAGCTCGACGCGGCCAACGAGCACGCGCTGCGCGAGACGATCGAGCGCGCCGCCCGCGGCTGCGCGGTCATCGTGATCGCGCACCGCCTCTCGACGGTCGTCGCCGCCCGCCAGATCGTCGTCCTCGAGCGCGGCCGGGTGCGCGCGATCGGCTCCCACGCCGAGCTGCTCGAGGGCGATCCGCTCTACCGCGAGCTGGCGGCGACGCAGTTCATCGCCGCACCCGAGCCGGGGGGCGAAGCCGTCGGCACCGGACCCTAGGGTGGGTACATGTTGTGCCTTGCAAGCTGGATCAGGCTGGCGGGTGGAAGTCCCGTCCCGGTAGGCGCCGGAGCGCCGGGTAGCAGGCCCCGGTCTCGGGGAGAGATCCTCGCGGCTGAGCGGGGCGTCGAGAGCCTCTTTGGAGCGAGCAAGCGCGTGGGCTGGGGTTGCAGCCTCGTCACATCGACAATCGGGGAGCCGAGCCGCTCATGTCACGGCGAAGGCGATGTCTGCCAGTCCTGGTTTCGGATCGGGTTTGGCGGGTCTTTGCGGGGTAGGGAGACTTGCGCGCGCGCAAGGTCTGATCGCGGAACAAGGGAGACCCGTCTGGCCAGCCTCGTCAGCGTAGACCGCGCGTATAAGCCGGTGGCGAAATCCTGTGGAGGTCAGCGGGAGTCCGGGGGGGTCGTAGTAGTGAGGATCGGCGTGCAGAACAACGCGCCGGCAGCGAAGGGCCCCTGCTTTGATCATGGGTGCGGCGGGGGTAAGCGTTAGGGCATGGTTGCGGTGACGCAACCCAACGACCTCGGCGGGCTCTCGTCCGTCGACTCGTCCAGCGAAATGGTGCGGTTGGTGGCCGCTGGCGGGGACGTGCGAGAACTCCAACGCACGCTATGGGCGTGTGCAAAGCGGTCCCCGGAGCGCCGCTTCCACGCGCTGTTTGACCGTATCCACAGAAGTGACGTCCTGCTGGAGCGCGGCATCCGCCGCTACTACCGGCACCGTTGGCCCTCCCTGCGCGCGATGAAACGCATCCGTCAGCGCGTCAAGGCCAAAACCGGCCGCAACCGCGTCGGGATCAAGGACGTCCGTGAGCTGATCGCGCAACTCAACCCGATCCTGCGTGGCTGGGGCTCCTACTTTCGTACCGGCAACGCCACCGAGAAGTTCCGGCAGATCGACCGCTATGTCGCGTGGCGACTCAAGCGCCTGCTCGTCAAGCGCAAGGGCCGCAACCTGCGCGCCGGAGAGGCCGCTGCCTGGACAGAAGACTGGTTTGCGGGGCTGGGCCTGCACCGACTCCTGGGCACGATCGGTTATCCCGGGACCGCGTAAGCCATGCCAAGAAGATCATCGGTAAGCCGTGTGCGGGAAAACCGCACGCACGGAATTGAAAGGGGAACGGGGAACCACACTCGCCGCCGGCGGGCACTGCGCCCCTGACTACCAATGGCTCGCCCCACGACCGTCCACGTCTGCTCGCAGTGCGGGCACTCGAGCGTGCGCTGGCACGGGCAGTGCCCGGGCTGTCAGGAGTGGAACACGCTCGTGGAGGAGCGCGCGCCGGCGATCGGCGCGGGATCCGGGCGCGGTCGGGGCGCGGGCGGCGGGGGCCTGGGCAGCGGCGGCGCTCGCGCCGGTACCCCCACACGGCTGGCCGACGTCAGCACCGAGCGCGTCCCGCGCCTGCTGACCGCGATCGGCGAGCTCGACCGCGTCCTCGGCGGCGGCCTCGTGCCGGGCTCGCTGGTCCTGCTCGGCGGCTCGCCGGGCATCGGCAAGTCGACGCTGACGAACATGGCGCTCGGCAACCTCGCCGCCGCCGGCCGGCGCACGCTCTACGTCTCCGGCGAGGAGTCCGCCGCGCAGATCCGCCTGCGCGCCGAGCGGCTCGTCGGCGCGACGGCCGGCGCCCTCGAGGTCCCGGTGCTCGCCGAGACCGACCTCGACACGATCCTCGCCACGCTGCGGGCCGTGCGACCCGAGGTCGTCGTCATCGACTCGGTGCAGACGATGCATGCGTCCGACCTCAGCGGCGCGCCCGGCTCGGTCGGCCAGGTCCGCGAGACGGCGGGGCGGATCATGCAGGTCGCCAAGGCCGACGGGATCGCGGTGCTGCTGGTCGGTCACGTCACGAAGGAGGGCGCGCTGGCCGGGCCGCGCGTGCTCGAGCACCTCGTCGACTGCGTGCTGCAGTTCGAGGGCGAGCGCGAGCGCACGTACCGCACGCTGCGCGCGCTGAAGAACCGCTTCGGCTCCACGAACGAGGCGGGCGTCTTCGAGATGCGCTCCGGCGGCCTGGTCGAGGTGCTCGACGCCAGCGCACGCTTCGTCGCCGAGGCGACCGGCAAGCCCGGCTCGGTGATCCTCGCCGCGATGGAGGGCTCGCGACCCCTGCTCGTCGAGGTCCAGGCGCTCGTCTCGCCGTCGGAGCTCGTGCCGCCGCGGCGCGTCGTCAACGGCCTGGATCGCAACCGCCTCGCGCTCGTGCTCGCCGTGCTCGGCCGCCACGCCGGCATCGGCGCCGGCAGCGCCGACGTCTTCGTCAACGTCGTCGGCGGCGTGCGCATCGAGGAGCCCGGCGCCGATCTCGCGATCGCGCTCGCCGTCGCCAGCGCCGCGCGCGGGGTGCCGCTGCAGGCCGGCGGCGTCGTGCGGCCGGTCGCCTGCTTCGGCGAGCTCGGCCTGACGGGTGAGCTGCGGACCGTCGGCCACGCCGACCGCCGCGCCGCCGAGGCCGCGAAGTTCGGCCTGCGCCACGTCATCTCCCCGGAGGTCGCGCCGACGCTGCGCGACGCGGTGCGGGCGGTGCTGCCCAAGCGGGCGCCTCAAGCGGCGTGATCGCATAGCACAAGCGACGCACAAAGTCGAACCAAGGTTCTTCGCCGCCGCAGCCCGAAATCCCTAAGTACCCGCTAAAATCGCCTGGATGGTTCAGCGAGTTGGGGATGAGTCACACGAGCTCGAGTCACGTCAAGAGCCCCGACTGGTCAAGGCGTTGGAGATGGTCGCGCCCGGCACCACGCTGCGCGAGGGCCTCGACAACATCATGCACGCGCGCACCGGCGGGCTCATCATCGTCGGCGAGGTCGACGACCTGAGCTTCCTCTTCTCGGGCGGCATCAAGCTCGACATCGACTACTCGCCCGCGCTGCTCTACCAGGTGGCCAAGATGGACGGCGCGATCGTCCTGAACGTCAACGCGACGAAGATCGCGATCGCCAACGTCCAGCTCATGCCCGACCCGACGATCCTCTCGGTCGAGACCGGCACGCGCCACCGCACGGCCGAGCGCGTCTCCAAGCAGACCGATGCCCTCGTCATCGCCATCTCCCAGCGCCGCGAGGTCGTCTCGCTCTACGTCGACGGCGGCAAGTACATCCTCGAGGACATCCCGGTCGTGCTGGCCAAGGCCAACCAGGCGCTCGCGACGCTCGACAAGTACCGCACGCGCCTGGACCAGGTCTCCACGCGGCTGACGGCGCTGGAGTTCGAGGGCGGCGCGACGCTGCACGACGTGCTCACCGTGCTGCAGCGCTCCGAGCTCGTGACGCGCATGGCCGTCGAGATCGAGCGCTACATCGTCGAGCTCGGCACCGAGGGCCGCCTCATCGAGATGCAGCTGGAGGAGACGATGGTCGGCACCGCCGCCGACAAGGCCGCGCTCGTGCACGACTACCTCGCCGAGAACACCGACGAGGCGTTCGCCGGCGCGCTGGATCAGATCGGCCGCCTGCCGCACCACGACCTGCTCGACTTCGGCCGCCTGGCCGAGCTGCTCCGCTACGACCGCAAGCTCAACACGCTCGACTATCCGGTCTCGCCGCGCGGCTTTCGCATCCTTGGTCGCATTCCCCGTTTGCCTAAGCTGGTGGTGGCACAGATCGTCACGGACTTCGGTGGTCTCGACGAGCTGCTGGCCGCGACCGACGTCGAGCTCGAGACCGTCGACGGAGTGGGCGAGATACGGGCGAAGGACATCCGCGAGGGCCTTCGTCGCTTACAGGAGATCAACCTCGTGGACCGTTACCTGCAGACGTAGCACCGTCCGACCGTCCGGCCGTCGCCGGCATCAATACGCAAGGAGGGCATCATCCCCGAAGCCGAAGAGCAGCTGCTGGAGGACCTGGACCGTACGCTCGAGAACATCGAGTTCGAGCTTGGCGACAACGTCGTGTATCCGCATCATGGGGCCGGTCAGGTCCTGAAGAAGGAACGCCGAAAGATGTTCGGTGAGGAACGGGAGTACCTCACCATCAAGATCCTGCACAACGACATGACCGTCATGGTTCCGTGCGAGAACGCGGCGCTGGCGGGCCTGCGCCGCGTCATCGACGAAGAGACCGTGCAGAAGGTCCTCGCCGTCCTGGCCGACGACGTCTCGGAGATGCCCAAGAACTGGAACCGCCGCTTCAAGCACAACCGCGACAAGATCAAGACCGGTGACATCTACGAGCTCGCCGAGGTCGTGCGCAACCTCGCGATCCGCGAGCACGAGAAGGGCCTGTCGACGGGCGAGAAGCAGATGTTCACGCGCGCGAAGAAGATCCTCGCCTCCGAGCTGATGTATGCGCTCGACAAGGACGAGGAGGAGGCCGAGCAGCACCTCGACGACCTCCTCGCCGACAGCGCCGGCGTGGTGTCGAAGTAGCGATCGCGCTGGTCGTAGCGGCGGGGCGTGGAGAACGCCTTGGGTTCGGGGAACCCAAGGCGTTCGTCAGCCTCGCCGGGCGCCCGATGCTCGAGTGGAGCGTCGACGCGCTGCGGGCGGTGGAGGCGGTCGAGACGATCGTCGTGGCGCTGCCGCCGGGCTGGGCGGGATCGCTGCCCGCGGGGGTGACCCGCGTGCCCGGCGGCGCCCATCGCTCGCTTTCCGTCCTCGCCGCGCTGCGCGCCGCGGATGGCGATCCGGTGATCGTCCACGACGCCGCCCGCCCGCTCGTGCGGGCGCAGGACTTCCAGGCCGCGCTCGACGCGCTCGAGCGCCACGGCTGCGACGCGGTGATCGCGGCGGCGCCGGTGGCGGACACGATCAAGCGGGTGGGCGCCGACGGTGTGGTGGAGCGCACGCTGGACCGCGCGTCGCTGTGGGCCGTGCAGACGCCGCAGGTCTTTCGCCGCGCGGCGCTCGAGCGGGCGCTCGCCGCGCCCGACGACGTGCTGGCCGCTGCGACCGACGACGCCTGGCTCGTCGAGCGCGCGGGCGGGACCGTGCGGGTGATCGCGTCGTCGCCGGAGAACCTCAAGGTCACGACGCCGGGCGATCTGCAGGTCGCGGAGCTGGCGCTGCGCGAGCGCGCCCGCGCCTGACGCGCGCCCTGCCACCGGCTTCAGGTTCGATCACTAGCATCCGCCGCGCATGACCGAGTCTCGCTCCCGCGGCGCCCTGGCGCTCGCCATCGCGTTCGTCATCGCCGCGGCGACCGCGGGCCTCGCGTTCGGCGAGTCCGCCGGGCCGACGAAGGGCAACTTCGGCGGCGGAGCGATCGCGGTTCCCGTCCAGGAGTCGACGGTCGCACGGGACATGGTCCTGGCGATCCGCTCCGGCGCGGGCGGGAAGCTCGGCGTCGACGGTCAGATCTACGCCAGCTGCGGGCTCGGGACGATCAGCGGCGACGGCACGGTCGCGGCCGACGGGAGCTTCACGCTGCGCGGCGACGTGACACGCCGGCCGCTCGTCGGGACGCGCAACACCTCCACGTTCGTCGTGCGCGGCACGCTCACGGCGGACGGCGGCGAGGGCACGGCGAGCGTCAAGCTGCGGGTGCGCACGAAGGGCCGGGCGACGCGGACGTGTACGAGCCGGACGGTGAGCTGGACCGTGCGCCGGCCCGGCGACGCGGCCGCTGCCGCACCGGGACCGGCCGAGGGCACGCTGTACGGGCTGACCTCGCAGGACGCGCCGCGCGCCCAGCAGGCGATGGTCCTGCATGCGGCCAGCGGCGGGCGGAGGGTCGAGCGTGCGCTGTTCGGCTACCGCGCCAAGTGCGATCGCGGCCGCATCGTCGAGTCCGACGACGTGAACATCTCGCCGGAGTTCGACGTCGCCGCCGACGGGTCGTTTCGCGTGGTCGAGCGCTTCAAGGCGACCTTCGCCGACGTGATCGTGCGCACGACGGTCGTGCTGCGCGGCCAGTTCGACGCCGCCGGCAACGCGGCGGGCAAGCTCTCCGTGACCGAGCGCTACGCAAGCCGCCGCAGCGGCAAGCGCGTCGACGTGTGCGCGTCCGGCACACGTTCGTGGTCGGCTCGCCAGTAGTGGCGCGCGGGTCGCGCCGATGCTGACCGACTACCACCTGCACCTGCGCCCCGACGATCTGGGCACGGACGCCAAGCGGTACTTCACGTCCGCGAACGCCGGTCGCTACCGGGCCGTCGCCGAGGAGCGCGGGATCGGCGAGCTGGGCTGCGCGGAGCACATCTATCGCTTTGCGCAGGCGCTCGACGTCTGGCAGCACCCGCTGTGGCGCGAGAGCGCCGTTGACGACCTCGATGCCTACGTGGCGTTCGTGCGTGAGCAGACCGATCTGCGGCTCGGGATCGAGGCGGACTTCGTCGCCGGCCGCGAGGACCGCATGGCGGCGCTGCTGGACGGCCACGACTGGGACTACGTCGTGGGCTCGGTGCACTTCGTGGGAGAGCACGCCGTCGACCACGACGGCTACGAGGTCTGGGACCACCGCTCCGAGCGCCCAGACGAGCTGTGGCGGCGCTATTTCTTGACGTTGGGTGAGGCGGCGCGAACGGGGCTGTTCGACATCCTCGCCCACCCCGACCTCGTGAAGATGTGGGGTGCGAAGCGGCCCGCGCCCGAGGGCGACCTGCGCCGCTTCTACGAGCTGGCGATGGAGGGGATCGCGGAGTCTGGCATTGCGGTCGAGGTCTCGACGGCGGGGTTGCGCAAGCCGGTCGGTGAGCTGTACCCGGCGCCGGCGTTCCTAAAGATGTGCCTGGAGGCCGGCTGCCCGGTGGCGCTGTCGAGCGACGCTCACGTACCGGGCGACGTCGGGCGTGATTACGAGGTTGCGCTGGAGCTGCTGGAGTCCTTGGGTGTGGAAGAGCTGGTGGTGTTCGAGCGGCGGGAGCGGCGGATGGAGGCGATCGGGTGAGTTCTTCTGGCCTGCGTACCGGCCTGGGCTGGGACTCGCATCGCTTCAAGGCCGGCCGCGCCCTGATCCTCGGCGGGGTGGAGTTCGAGGGGGCCGAGGTGGGGCTGGACGGCCACTCCGACGCCGACGTGCTGACGCACGCCGTGATGGACGCGCTGCTCGGCGCCGCCGGGCTCGGCGACATCGGCGTGCACTTCCCCGACACCGACGGTGCGTACAAGGACGCCGACTCGATCGAGCTGCTGCGCGAGGTCGTCGCCACGCTGGCGTCGCACGGGCTGGCCGCCACCCACGTGGACACGACGGTATTGATGGAGCGTCCGAAGGTCGGCCCCTACCGCGACGCGATCCGCGCGCGGCTGGCGGAGGCGCTGGGGCTGGAGGTCGAGTCGGTCAACGTGAAGGCCTCGACCGGGGAGGGGATGGGCTTCGTCGGCCGCTTGGAAGGGGTCGCCGCACTGGCCGTGGCAACGGTTGAGCAGCGCGGCGGGTGACTGGCCGTGTCGGGCGCCGCGCGGTTTCGACCGTTTGCACCGCGGGGTATAACCGGGTTATACTCGCCGCGTGAAGACGGCCATCTCGCTCCCGGACGACACCTTCCGCCGCGTCGACATCGCAGCCAAACGCCTCGGCGTGTCGCGCAGCGAGTTCTTCGCTCGCGCAGCCGAGCGTTGGCTTCAGAGCCTGGACGACGACGGCACCACCGATGCCATCAACCGCGCGATCGCCGGTATCGAGCCCGATCACGATTTCGCTGACGTCGCAGCCGCAGCAATGGTGTCGGCCGATCCGCACCGGTGAAGCGCGGCGACGTCTGGTGGGCGGATCTAGGGTTGCCGCGCGGCTCCGCGCCCGCGCTGCGCCGTCCCGTGGTCGTTGTCAGCGCAGACTCGTACAACCGATCGGCGCTCCGCACCGTGACGGTCTCGGTCCTCACGACGAACGTGCAGCTCGCCGCCCTACCCGGGAATGTCGCGGTGCCAGCGGATGTCGACGCCGTCGACGTCGACTCGGTCGTCAACGTCACGCAGGTCGCAACCGTCGACCGCCACGCCCTCGACGAGCGCATCGGCGCGATGCCGGATTGGCTGATGGAGCAGGTCGACGCCGGTCTGGCTCGCGCCCTCGCGCTCACCCGCTCCTGACGGCTATCACCGCTCGGGAGTTGAGCGCTTGTATGCGCGAAGAGCGGCGCTCTCCATCCAGGATACGGTCAGCGGGGGGTTCAGGCGACGAGGCGCTGGACGGGCTGACCGGTGACTTCGGCGATGAGGTCGAAATGCTTGTCGTGGTGCAGAACGACGAGGCCAGCGCTCTCAGCGAGCGCAGCGATGATCAGATCCGGGACAGACGGTGCACGGTGGTGTCCACGATCAGCCAAGAGGCGCAGCACTTCGACGGCTCGATCTTCAGCGATGGGCGTCGCGTACTCGATCGGCATCGAGCTCACCGGGGGCTTGTGGAGTCCGGTGCGCAGGTCAGTGGGGCTGCGCGCGGAGGAGCCGACCTCGAGGAGCGTCACCGTTGCGATGCGCACCATGCCCCGCTGGATGCGCTCGGCCCACGTGGCGGCCGTCGCACTCGCGCCGAGCCGCGTCAGCGCCGACTTGTCGATCAGCCACTCCGTCTCGGGCGCGGCGTCGCTCACGACCACGCCCTGCGCGTGACCTCCGGGTCCTCGAGATCGCGAAACCGAGTCGCGAACTCCATGAGGTGATCGGTCGTAACCGGCGAGCCGGGACGGGCAGCGGCGTCTTGATGAAGTCGCCGGCGAAGGTACTCCGTCCGCGATAGACCCAGGCGCGCCGCGTGTGCGTCGATACGGGCGAGATCCTCGACGGAGACATCACGGATCAGCACGTCGGGCATCTGCCCGGAAGATATCATGCGATATCAGACGTGTGCGCTCGGTTTGATCCCCACGCGAGAGCATCACGGCGCGTTCGGCGGCGCCGCACCGACCTGCTTGGGCGAGGAGGAGCCCTCGTGCCCGTCGTCATCCCGCGAGCACCAGCGTTCGCGGACGATTCGGATCAGGCTGCCTGGATCGTCTCGCTGACCGCGACCGGCTCGGGCAGCGATTGGCCGAGGGCAGACATCTCTTCTGCGTAGGCAGCGAGTGCCTCTCGGATGCGCCCTGAAACCTCGTCGCGGCTTGTCCCAAGTGCGACAACCCCAGGCACATCGGGCAGATAGGCGCCCCATCCGCCGTCATCGGCTCGTTCGATGACCACCACATACTCGCTCATCGCAGATGCTCCAGTCCGCTTGCCCGGCGGATGCTAGACAGTGTGCCTACGATAGAAGCGTTCGCGGCAGCGACAGCCGCTACGTCGCGACCGCGGCCCGCCGCGCGGCCGCCGCCCCCCGCGCCTGCTCGTGCTCCGCCTGCCGCCGCAGCTCGCGCAGCGACCGGCGCAGGTTCTCGCGCACCGCCGGCGCCGCCACCTGCTCGGCGAGCCAGCCGAAGATGCCCGCGCCCGCCACGCCGTATTGCACGCGCAGCTCCACGCGGGTGCGTGCCGCGGGGCGGGCGGGGCCGGATTCCCGCAGGCGCCAGCGGCCGCGCTGGTCGATGCCGGTGACCGACGTCCAGGCGAGGTCGCGCCCCGCGTCGCACTCGACGATCTCGACGAGGCCGCCGACCTCCGCCGAGCCGACGCGCATCACGTGCGGTAGCGCGCGCCGAGGCCGCGGTCCTGCTCGGTCGTGACCTCCCAGCGCGTGATGGCGCTCATGAAGTGCAGGTAGCGCGCCGGATCGGTGACGAACTCCCAGACGAGCGCGGGCGGCGCGGCGACGTCGATGGCGGCTGCGACCCTCATCCGAGGATCGGCAGCCGGCGCTCCGCGGCGAGCGCGTCGAGGGTCTCCTGCATCGTCGTCGCGACGTGGTCGTAGATCTCGTCGGCGTCGGGCTCCGGTCCGAACTGCTCGCGCAGGTGAATCGCCGGCAGCACCTCGACGGTGATCTTCGCCGGCAGCGGGACGTGGCCGAGGAAGTCGCCGACGTTCAGCCCCCAGGGCACCGCGATCGAGAGCGGCAGCACCTTGAGGCGAAACAGCTTGTCGAGCATGAGCAGTCGCGCGACCCCCTCGCCGCGGCCGAGGAACAGCGCCGTCTCCTGGCCGCCGATCGACACGACGGGGACGATCGGCACGTCGTGCTCGAGCGCGAGGCGCACGAAGCCGCGGCGGCCGTCGAAGTTCACCGTGTTGCCCTCCCAGGACGGCCGGTGCACCTCGTGATCGCCGCCGGGATAGACCAGGACCGCGGCGCCTGACTGCAAAGCCCGCGCGGCGTTCTCCGGCGAGGCCGCGACGGTCCCGTACTTGCGCAGAAAGCCCAGCCCGGGCATCGTCAGCACGAGATTGTGGGCCAATTGATGAAAGCGTCGCTCGACTCCGAAGTACGTGCTGAACGCAAGGGTGAATACCAGTGAATCAGGTGACATGTTGCCGCCGGAGTGGTTGCCCACCAGCAGCACGGCACCCTCCTCCGGGACGTTGCCCAAGCCGCGCACCTCGCCGCGAAACCACAGGCTCGCCAGCAGCCACTGCGCCGGCAGGCTCTCACGGATGAAGTCCGGGTCGCGCTCGTCGAGATCCGCCGTCGGCACCCGGCCGCGCGCGGCACGCGCGATCGCGCCGACCAGCCGCTCGAGCGGGCTGCGGCCCGGCGGGCGCCCATCCTCGGTCTCACGGTCACCGTCGTGCTCTCCTGCGTCGCTGCCCGCGCCCCGACCGCGTGAGGTGCCGGCGAACGGGTCGCCGTCGGTGTGGTGGCCGTCGCGCGAAGGACGGCGCGCGGTCTCCGTATCCATACCGCCCTTGAGTCTACGCGGCCTTTCGTGCCCCGCTGACGGGCAGCGGGCCCGCGGCGGACGCGCGCTCGAACAGGTCCTCGAGCAGTTCGGCCGTGCGCTCGGCGCGCTCCACCTGCGGCACGTGACCGCAGCCGTCCAGCACGACCGGCCTGGGCCGCCACGGTCCTGGAACGTACCCCGCACCCAGGTCGAGGGCACATGGCGCAAGGCCGTATGACGCCCGGCTGGGCGCCGTGGAGCGGGACCGGTGCTCGCTAGGGTCAACGGATGCCCGCGATCCGCCTGTACGACACCCGCTCGGGCGAGCTGCGCGACCTCGTTCCGCGTGCCGACGGCCACGTCGGCATCTACGCCTGCGGGCCGACGGTCTACGGGCGCATCCACGTCGGCAACGCCCGGCCGTTCGTCGTCAACACGCTGCTCAAGCGCTTCCTCGCGCACGAGGGCCACACCGTCACGCTCGTCGTCAACATCACCGACGTCAACGACAAGATCTACGACGCCGCGCGCGCGATCGACGTCGCCAGCGCCGATCTCGCTGCCGAGATGGCCGCCCACTACATCGCCGACACCGACGCCTTCAACCTCGGCCGCCCCGACAGCGAGCCGCTGGCCTCCGAGACGATCGAGCCGATCGTCTCGCTCATCGCCGAGCTGATCGAGCGCGGCCACGCCTACGCGGTCGACGGCGACGTCTACTTCCGGGTTCGCTCCGATGCCGAGTACGGCTCGCTGAGCCGCCGCTCGATCGACGAGATGAACCAGGGCGAGGGCGTCGAGGGCGCCGAGCGCAAGGAGGACCCGCTGGACTTCGCGCTGTGGAAGGCGCACAAGGACGGCGAGGACACCGTCTGGTTCGCCCCATGGGGCCGGGGCCGACCGGGCTGGCACATCGAGTGCTCGGCGATGGCCGAGGAACGGCTCGGCGTCGGCTTTCAGATCCACGGCGGCGGCAACGACCTCGTCTTCCCGCATCACGAGAACGAGGCGGCGCAGACGCGGATGGCGCGCGACCAGGAGCTCGCACAGATCTGGATGCACAACGGGATGCTGCAGTTCGGCGAGGAGAAGATGGCCAAGAGCGTCGGCAACGTCATGCCGTTGCACGAGGTGATCGACGACGTCGGCCGCAACGCGCTGATCATGCTCTTCATGGGCGCGCACTATCGCCAGCCCATGGCGTTCGACGACATGCGCCTCATGGAAGCGCTCGCGCGCGTCGCCCGCGTGCGCGATGCCGCCCGCGGCCTCGTCGACGGCGACTCGCCACAGGATCTGCGCCACCTGCGCGATGCCTTCTTCGAGGCGCTGCGCCAGGACTTCAACACCCCGGCCGCGCTGGCCGCGATGTTCGACTGGATCAAGGAGGCCAACAAGCGCGCCGGCGAGCCGGTGGGCCGCGCCGACCTCGTCGAGATGCTGTCCGTGCTGGGACTGCAGAACCTCGCCGAGCATGGCAGCGAGGCGGGCGCGGAGGAGCAGGAGCTGCTCGACCAGCGCGTCGCCGCCCGCGCCGCCGGCGACTACGCCGAGGCCGACCGCCTGCGCGACGAGCTGCGCGCGCGCGGCTGGGAGGTGCGCGACGGGTCCGCCGGTCCGGAGCTCGTGCGCATCGAGCAGTGATCCTCTACGGCCGCAACCCGGTGCGCGAGGCCCTGCGCGCCGGACGCCGGAGCATCGAGCAGGTCTGGGCGACAGAGCGCGCCGTCGCGCGTGAGCCGTGGCTGAGCCAGGCGGGCGCCCGGATCACCAGCGCCCAGGAGATCGAGCGGCGCGCCGACTCGCCGGACCACCAGGGCGTCTGCGCGGAGGCCGGCGGCTATCCATACGTCTCCGGTGCGGAGCTGCTCATGCCCGACGACCCCTTCATCGTCGCGCTCGACGAGCTGCAGGATCCGCAGAACCTCGGCGCGATCGCGCGCAGCGCCGAGTGCGCGGGCGTCACCGGCCTGGTCCTCTGCGAGCGCCGTGCGGCGGCGGTGACGCCGGCCGTGGTCAAGGCGTCGGCGGGGGCGGTCGAGCACCTGCGGATCGCGCGCGTGCGCAACATGGCCGACTTCCTCGGGCAGGCCAAGGACGCCGGCGCCTGGTGCTACGGTGCCGACGGCGCGGGCGAGACGCCCTACGACGCCCCGGACTACACCGGCGGCGTCGTGCTGGTCATGGGCGCCGAGGGAACGGGCCTGCGCCCGCGCGTCGCGAAGGCCTGCGACGCGCTCGTCGCGCTGCCCCTGCGGGGGCGCACGGAGTCGCTCAACGCCAGCGCCGCGGCAGCCGTTCTCGTGTACGAGATCTTGCAGCGCCGCTCCGCGGCTTGACAGGACTCCATAACCCGGGGTACTGTGGCTCCTCGCATCAGGGTGAACCTGAGGTAGAGCATCGGTTATCGCATTAGGCAGCTGGCGCCCTGGGAGGGGAACGCCTCTGAGCACATCCGGCCCACGCCAGGTCGGGAAAGGACTGCTCGTGGCACGAATCGCCCAGAGGGCTCATTCTCAGGTACAGGTCGACGACTACTTCCTCATCGCGCTGGCCAAGCAGGGTGACCGCACCGCGTACGACCGCATCGTGCGCCGCTACTACGGCTTCGTGCGCCTGAAGGCCTCGTCGTACTTCCTCGCCGGCGGCGACTCCGACGACCTCATCCAGGAAGGGCTCGTCGGGCTCTACAAGGCCGTCCGCGACTACCGCTCCGACCGCGAGTCGTCGTTTCGCAACTTCGCGGAGCTGTGCATCACGCGCCAGATCATCACCGCGGTCAAGACCGCGACGCGCAACAAGCACACGCCCCTGAACCAGTACGTCTCGTTCTCGGCCACCCCGGCGGGCTCCAGCGGCGACAGCGAGCCCACGCTCGAGGACGTCATCCCGGGGTCGACCGTGCACGACCCGGTCAACCAGGTCATCTCCTCCGAGGAGCTGCACTCGCTGGTCGGCTGCCTGTCGACGGCGCTGTCGGATCTCGAAGGGCGGGTCCTGGCGCTGTACCTGGACGGCCGGCCCTACGAGGAGGTGGCCCAGCGGCTCGGCTGCGACGCCAAGACCGTCGACAACGCCCTGCAGCGCGTCAAGCGCAAGGTCGGCTCGCATCTCATGCAGCGCGCGGTGCTCAACTAACCCGCCGCGGCTGGCCTGACAGAAGGCTGCGGGCTATAGCATCGGGGTCATGATCGTCATCGGGATCTCCACGCTCGGGCTCGTCCTGCTCATCCTGCTCGTCATCGTCGTCGTGCTGGCCGGCGGCGGCTACACGGCGATGACGCGGCGCACCCGTGCGCGCGAGGCGGCGCTGCAGCGCGAGCTCGCGCAGGCCGAGGACGCGCTCGCGCAGGCGCACGCGCTCGACAAGGGCTGGGATCGCGCCACGCTCGAGGCGGCCGCCCGGGCCTGTGCGGCCGAGCGCTTCGGCGACGGCGTCGTGGGCACGCCGCTGCTCGTCCAGGTCATCGACCGCCCCGGCGTCGATGCCGACCAGGCCGTGTTCCGCGTCGAGAGCACGGACGGCCGCGAGCATCGCATCACGCTCGGCCGCGCCGGTGGCGAATGGGGCCCGGCCTGAATCGCCGGGCCCGCGTCGCGTACGCCTGACTCGCCTTACGCGGCCGTGTGCTTCCTGAGGTCGAGGACGAACATGAGGGTTGCGTCGGGCGGGATGTCACCCTGGCCCTGAGCTCCATAGGCGAGATCGGGCGGGATGACGAGCAACCGCCGGCCGCCTTCCTTCATGCCCACGATGCCCTGGTCCCAGCCCTGGATGACGTCGCCCTGGCCCAGCGTGAGCGGAAACGGCTGGCCGGAGTCCCACGACGCCTCGAACTGCTTGCCGTCGAGGAACGCCCCGAGATAGTGCATCTCGAGCTTGTCGCCGGGCCTGGCGGCGGTCCCCTTGCCGACCACGATGTCCTTCTTGAGGAGCTTCGTCGGCGGGTCGCCCGACGCCTTCGTGATCGTCGGCTTCTTCGACGTGTCCTTGGAGACCTTGACGCTCGCCAACTTGAAGGGTGCGCCTGTAGTCGAGGTAGAGGTAGAGGGAGAGGGTGTCGTGGCGGTCTCGGTCGGGACGTTGGCGGGGATCGCCGGCTCCAGCGCCGCATCGCCGCCCTCGTCCTCGCCGCACGCCCCGAGCCCCAGGGCCCCAACTGCCAGCAGGGCGATCACACGGCCGCGCACCGCCTACCCGACCTTCACGAGGTCGACGATGAAGACGAGCGTCTCGCCGGGGCCGATCGGACCCGCGCCGCGCGAGCCGTAGGCCAGCTCAGGCGGGATGACGAGCGTGCGCCGGCCGCCCTCGCGCATCCCCGTGACGCCGAAGTCCCAGCCCTGGATGACGCGACCATTGCCGAGCGGGAAGTCGAACGGCTGGTGGCGGTCCCAGGAGGAGTCGAACTGCTTGCCGGTGTCGAACGACACGCCGACGTAGTGCACGGTCACATGATCGCCGGGCTTGGCTGCCGCACCCGTGCCGACGACGACGTCGTCGGTCACGAGCTCGGTCGGCGGCTCGCCGGCCGGCATGGGGACCTCGGGCTTCGTATTGAGGTCGTCTGAGATTTCGAGCTTGGTCATGGGTCAGAGCCTAATCGGCGCCGCCGGGCGCGACCTCTGACAGCATCGCGTCGCCATGAACCGCGCCATCGCCTCGACCCTGCTCGCCGTAGCCATCACGCTGGCCGTCGCCGCGACCGCGAACGCGCGCGTGCGGCCCTACACGCCCTGCGAGAAGACGGGCGGCGCGATCCTCGTCGAGGTCAGCGGCGCGACGTGCGACGAGGCCCGCGCCGTCGCCACCGCGCTGGCCGGCGTGCCGGCCGGCGGCGTCCAGGCGGCGCTGCTCGCGCAGGGCTGGACGCCGCTGCGCGCGTCGGCGACCGGCTACGACGACTCCTACGACCTCTTCGCGCTGCGGCGCCGTGCCGCGCTGTGGATCCGCGAGCGCGGGGCGCCGCCGGATCTGGATGGCTGGAGCGCCGGCCGCGAGCTGCTGCTCTCGCGTGCGCCGCTCGTCAGCGGCGTGGTGGCGCCGAAGGACACGGCCGTCTGCACGACGTCGTTCCTGATCCGGCTCGGCCGGCACCTGGGAGGCCTGAGCTCGGGCCACTGCGCCGGGCTGACCCGCCAGCGCAGGACGCTGCGGCGCAACACGGCGCTGCGCACCTCCACGCCGGTGGGGCTCGTCCTCGGGGGCGTGCAGCGCAACCTCTGGCGCAAGCGGTCGCGCGCGCGCCGCATCGACGCGCTCGTGCTGCCCGCGCCGTCGGGCCCGGGCCGCTTCTCGGCGCCCGTCGTCGACCGGGGCATCCTCGGCGCGCCGCTGTTCGTCATCGGCAGCGCGCAGCCGCGGCTCGGTCGCGAGGTGTGCTTCGCGGGGCGCACGAGCGGCACGGACGTGTGCGGCGACATCATCGACTCCTATCCCGGCACCGGCGGGCTGCCCTGCACGACGATCACCGCCGATCTCGGCGACAGCGGATCGCCGGTCTACACGCCGCCCGCCGCCGACGGCACCGTGCGCGCCGTCGGCATCGCGACGCTCGTGTTCGGCCCGTTTCAGAGCATGTGCTTCACGCCGGTCGCCCCCGTGCTGAAGGCGCTGAACGCGAAGCTCGTCACCGCTCCGGCGGCCTGAATCGCAGCCCGCTCAGGCCGCGCGCCGTTCGTCGACCCAGGCGTCCAGCGTCCGCCACCAGCCGAAGAGCCAGTCGATCCGCTCGTCGTGCCCGGCCGGGATCTCGCCCGCCGGGACGACCCACAGGCGCAGCTCGACGGTCTGGCCGGTCGCCATGCCGCGCCAGAGCTCGCGGATCCCGGCCGGCGCCCCGGCATGACCGATGAAGACCACGTCGGCCTGCGGCGCCGCGGCGATGGCGGCGAGCGCGCCGCCCGGACGCGGCGCGCTGACGTGGTGCATCGCGCTCGCCCAGCCCGCTTCCTCGGCGTGACCGGCCCGGCGCAGGCGCTCGATCGCGCGCCGCCGGCGCGAGGGCGAGAAGTTGCCGCCCTCGGGGAAGATCAGCAGCGCGTCCTCGTTGCCGAGATCGGCCGCCATCGCGGCGATCTCGCCCTCCGTGTCACCGCCGCGCGGATCGACGAAGCGGTTGGGCAGGCGGTGGCCGAGGATGTCGATCAGCGGCTCCAGCCGCAGCGCCTCGTGCAGGACGACGCGCGGCCGGCGCCGGTGGCGCACGAGCAACTCGTGCAGGACGAGCAGCGAGTCGCCCTCGCCGGCGTGGCGGCTGAGGACGATCACCGGACCGCTGTGCGACGAGACCACCCGCTCCGCCGCCGCGGACTCCGTGATGCGCACCTCGGCGCGCATCAGCCGGGTCATCGTGCGATGGACGCCGGCGACGAACCAGCGCACCAACGCGTAGTGCGCGCGCTGCATGCGCGGCGACGCGAGGCGGCGCCCGAAGCCGCTGGCCACCCACAGCCCGCCGCAGGCCGCCGTGCAGGCGAGGTGGCGCGCGGAGTAGTCGGCCGCGATCGCCACGACGCGCAGGACGCGCGACCCGGCGGCCAGCGGCGACAGGATCGCGCCGATCAGCGCCAGCAGCGGAGAGGTCACGACGACCGCGGCCTCGAAGAGCAGCACGAGCGGGGCGACGACGAGGCGGCGGGCGAGGAGCGGGACCGCGGTCACCGCGCGCCCAGCCCGTGCTCGTCGAGGTAGCGCGCCGACGCCTCGTGGGCGCGGTCGATGCGGTCGCGGACGCCCGAGACGTCGCGGTAGCGAAACTGCGAGCGGTCGGTGAAGCGCGGCGGGTCCGGCTGCCCGGTCGCCAGGACGTGCACGTCGACGCCGCTCGGGATCGCCGCGAGGTCGCCGACGAAGCGGTGCCGGCGCGCGATCTCGAAGGCCACGAGGGCCACCTCCCACGGCGAGCGCGGCGGTTCGAGCGGGCGGTCCAGCCGCCCGACGTGCAGGACGTAGACCTGCTGCGCGCCCAGCGCGATCGCGCGGCTGAGCGGGATGCTGTTGACGACGCCGCCGTCGATGAAGTGCTCGCCGCCGATCTGCACCGGCGCCAGCAGCCCGGGCACGGACGCCGAGGCCACGACGGCCGGCACGATCGGCCCGTCGGCGAACCAGTGCTCGGACGCGCGCTCGATGCTCGCGGCCACGCACTGGAAGGGCACCGCGAGGTCCTCGATGCGGCGCACCGGCAACAGCTCGCCGAGCATCGTGCACAGCGCCGCGTTGCCGTGCAGGTGCGTGCGGCTGCGCGCGAGCGTCGCCAGCCGGCGAGCCATGGAGCCGTCGAAGACCTTCAGCCGGTCGATGTCCAACCAGGCCTCGACGAGCCGCTCGACGCCCGCCGGGCTGGGCTGCGCGGCGATCGCCACGCCGTTGATCGCCCCGACGGACGTCCCGAGCACGAGGTCGGGGACGATGCCGCGCTCGATCAGCGCGCGCAGCATGCCCACCTCGTGGGCGCCGAACGGCCCGCCGCCGCCTCCGAGCACGAAGGCCACTCGGTACGGATCGGCCAACGTCCGCTACTAGAAGTCGACGACGCCGAGGATGAGCAGCAGCACCAGCGTCCCGGCGAGCGACACGAGCAGCGAGCCGCCGCAGCCGAGGCGGTTGGAGAAGAAGAACATCATGGGCCGCGCAACCCCTACCCGGCGCGCCGCCCCGCCAGTCGACGGCGGGGTGTCCGGTGCGGGGGCGTGGCGGGCTACGCCTGGGTGCGGGCTAGACTGCTCAAGGGGGTCAAAGCGCCCCCGTCGCTCCCGTCCGCGCGTGCAGCTGCCCCGGCGCCGCGCCACCGACGGCTCAGTAATCACAACGAGGGAGCACCGCATGGCCTCAAGCGGCAAGAAGAAGACCACGATGGCGAAGCTCAACCGCGAGGCCAAGATGCGTGAGCGCCGGATGGACAAGGCCGCTCGCAAGGACGCCCGCAAGCAGCTCGCGGCAGACGTGCGCGACGGCATCGTCGACGCTCCGGACACCGATCACACGCTGATCGGCGACGAGTCGGATTCCGCCACGGTCGTCACCGCGCGCGGCAATCGCGGCTGAGCCGAGCTCACCCCCCGTTCGGGCGGAAGTCCCCGAACGTCCAGTGGACGTTGTAGCCGCCGTAGGTTCCGGCCGGGCCGGCCCGCAGGCCGGGCAGCACCGCCTCGAGCATGAGCTCCTCGATGAGCGCCGAGCGCAGGGCGAAGTCCTCGATCTCGGGCAGGTACTCCTCCTGGTTTGACGGCACGAGCAGCGTGTCGAGCGTCTCGCGCACGACGATCTCGTGCGTCTGCGTCGTCACCTCGCCGGTGAAGTGGCCGCGCAGCGCGTTGCCGACCTCCTCGCCGGTGTGCGGCGTGGGGAGGATGCGCTTGTTCGCGCGCGTGTCGTCGATCAGCGGCTCGCCGCCCTGGGCGCGCAGCCGCGCGGCGGCGATCGCGTCGCGCTGCAGCGGGCTGGCCGGCTCGATGTCGCCGAGCAGCAGCTGCTTCCAGTGCGCGCGCACGAGCCGGTTGGGGTGATGGAAGGGCACCGCGTAGGGGCCGGGGATGCCGAGGTCCGGCGCGTTCCACAGCAGCCGGCCGCCCGGCGCGGTGATGCCGGCCAGCGACTCGGCGACGCGCTCGAGCGCCTTCGGCGGGATGAGGTGGAAGACCATGCTCGACATGACGACGTCCATCTGCACGCCGGCGGTCACCTCGCTGAGCGGGCGAAAGCGTCCGTCGGCGCCGATCAGCGAGTGGCACTGCGTCCAGGAGGACTCCTGCACGAGCGCGTGGCCCTGCGCGAACCAGCTCGAGGGGATGTCGACGAGGTGCAGCTCGAAGCCGACGCCGCGGCGTGCGAGGCGCTGCTCGAAGCCGCGCTCGCGGCACGCCTTGAGCGTCTCGATCGCCGCCAGCGCCGTGCCGGTGCCGTAGTCCAGGACGCGCAGCACCGCGCCGCGCGGCAGCGTCTCGACGCGCTCCTCCAGCGTGTCCATCGCCTGGGTGACGAGCTGGCTCGTCGACGCCGAGGCCCACAGGCGCGGGTGGCGCAGGTCGCCGTGGTCGAAGACGAGCTCGTGCAGGCCGCGACCGTCGCGCAGGTCGGTGCCCGGCTTGGGGGTCCAGGTGTCGCGCCGCGGATCCGCCCCGCCCGCGCCGCGGGCGATCATCGGGCCGGAGCGGTCGCCGAGCATGCGGTTGAGGCTCACCGCCACGAACGGTCGCGTCGTCGGATAGCGCCGCTCGCCGGTGGCGGCCTGGCGCAGGCCGGCGCGGCGGGCGGCGGCGATGAACGCCGGCCGCTCGACGGGATACTGGCCGGAGTAGCCGCTGTAGGCGTCGAACGCGATGCTGTGCAGCGCGCCGAGGTGGCGCGCCGTGACGGGCGGTGACACGCAGTGCGCCTCGAGCACGAGCACGCCGTGGCGCGCGACGTGCGGCGCCCAGCGCGCGAGGTGGGCGCTGAGGTCGGCCTCGACGTCGGCGCCGACCAGCGCGCTGCCGTCGTCGGCGACGTAGGCGCCGCTCGACATGCCGGCGCCGCCGTCGGGCGCGTGGCCGCCGCTGTAGCGCCGCTCGTGGTCGACGAAGGCGTGGACGTGCAGCCCGTCCTCGATCGGCAGGCCGTGCGCGTGCAGCGCGTCGCGCACCGCCGTCGGGTCGCCGGTGTCGCCGCGCAGGACGAGGCCGTCGATGCCGGCGGCGGCGAGCGCCTCCCGGGCGCGGGCCACCGCGGCCGCGCTGCGATCGATGCCGACCATCCGCAGCGGGCGCTCGTCGAGGTGGCGGCCGCGCCGCGTCCGGTCGCGGATGAGGTCGTGCATGTGGACGAGCCAGCGGCCGTCGTCGCAGCCGGTGAGGACGACGAAGCGGGGCTGGTCGGCGAGCGGCTCGCGGTCGAAGATGCTCGCGACGATCGGGTCGGCGTCGGCGAAGTAGCGACCGTGGGCGACGGAGCTCGCCCGCAGGTTCATCTCGTCCTGGATGTGCCACTCGCGGTCGGTGTCCTTGCCGGGCACGTGTGTGGCGGTCAGCTCGCCGCGGTAGAGGTCGGGCAGCCGGGCGAACATCGGCAGATAGGAGCCGACGAGCCCGAGGTGCGCGACGAAGTCCAGCCCGTGACGGCCGGCCTCGGTCCAGCCGCCGTCCTCGTCGATCCAGCCGAGCGCGGCCAGCAGGCGGCCGGCCTGCGCGCCGCTGTCGCTCTCTGGCAGCTGCGGTCCGCCGCCGTCGGCGGGGAGGCCGCCGGTCGCGTCGAGCCAGAGCAGGACGGGGGAGGCGAGCGCGCCGTCGAGCTGGGCCGCGGTCTGGTCGCGCAGCGCCGGCTCGAGGTCGTCGAGCTCCCAGCGCGCGGCGGCCGCGGCGACGAGCTCGGCGAGGCGGGCCGCCCGCTCGCCCGCCCACGGTTGCGTCCAGGCGTCGGGCTCGTTGTCGGTGAACGTCGCGAGGTAGTGGCCCAGCCGGGTGAAGTGCGGGTGGTGGCGCGCGACGGCGCGGCCGGCGTCGGTCCAGCGGATCGTGGTGTGCTCGGGGGCCAGCTCCGGCCCGTCGGCCAGCCAGCCGGCCTGGGCGAGCGTGCGCAGGCCGACGCGCAGCTGGCCGAAGGCGGGTTTCGTCACGCGGGGGCGCAGTTGGGCGACCGTGGCTTCGCGGTCCAGCGAGGCCCGCAGCAGCCCGATCTCGTCGAGGCCGCGCAGGGTGGCCGCCAGCACCATCCCGTCCTGAGACAGGAAGCTCAACCGTCGCAGGGCCTCCCTGCCGACAGCGCGATCCGTGAGCGCCACGCCCGACATCCTCCCCGATCGCGGCGACGGACGCGGCGCGGCGCGCGGCTGGGCTGCGGGCCGGGGGCGCGTCAGTGCCGCTGGGCGGGGCGGGCGCCGAGGTCCGGCGCCAGCGGGCGGATCTCGCGCGCGGGCGAGCCCGCGTAGAGGTAGCCGCCCGGGTACTCGCCGCCGCGCACGAGCGAGGAGCCGCCGAGCATCCCGTTGGAACCCATCCGCACGCCGCGCAGCAGCAGCGAGTTCGCGCCGAGGAACGTGTTCGTCCCGATGATCACCGGCGCGATCGCGACCGGCTGCTCGTAGTTGGTGACGTGGCTGCCGTCGTGGCGGTGGTCGGAGTCGAAGATGCTCACGCGCTCGCCGACGGCGGAGTCGTCGCCCATCTGCACGAGCTCGAGGGCGTGCAGCGCGACCTGCGCGCCGAACTGCACGCGCTCGCCGAGCACGATCTCGCCGCCGCCCATCGCGTCGAGCAGGCAGTAGTCGCGGATCGTCGTGTCGTTGCCGAGGCGGACCGTGCCGCCGCGCAGCTGGATGCGCGTCCCGGATCTGAACGTGACGCGGTCGCCGAGGTCGAGCGTGTTGTCGGCGGCCGCCCAGACGTCGAGGATCTGGCGGCGGCCGAGCTGGACGTGCTCGCCGAGGCGGATCGTCAGCGTACCGGCCTTCCCGCCGTAGGGGTGGATCTCGATGTCGGGCAGCTCGTAGAAGTGGGCGCCGTGCGGGGCTTCGAGGACGAGCCGGCCGCCGGCGCGGCGCAGGCGCGCGTCCAGGCGCCGGGCCCAGAGCGCGAAGCGGGCGCGCTCGGCCTGCAGGCGGGCGGCGCGGGCGGCGGCGCGGAGCGGTCCAGTGGTCACGCCCGCATCATGGCAACGCGCGCTCGGATGGCGCTTCGAGGACGATCTCGCCGGCGTCGGGCGCGGTGGTGGTGGTCGGCGGCGCGGGCGCGCCCGGTCCCGGGCGTTTCTCGCCGAACGCCCAGCGCACGCGCCGCTCGAGGAACGGCTGCTCGACGAAGCGCCACGACAGGGCCGACAGCGCGACCGTGACGGGTAGGCCGATCGCGATGATCGCGAGGACGAGCGTGGTCGTGCCGGCGCCGGCGCCGACGAGGTCGATGACCTCGAACAGGATCCAGACGTGGATCAGGTAGATCGCGTACGAGCGCGCACCGAGATAGCGGATCGGCCGGTTGTCCAGCCAGCGCGGCGCCCGCTCGGTGCCGAGCTGCCAGACGATCACGGCCGCGAGCGCCGCCCCGGCGCAGACGGCCGCCATCAGCGCGCGCCGGCCGAGGGCGTGGTGCAGGGCGGTGGTCTGGACGGCGTAGTCCCAGTTGGCGTACAGCGCCCACGCCAGCACGGTGACCGCACCCAGCGCGTACGCGAGTCGCTTCGCCTGGCGCGGGTTCGCGCGCAGGCGGGGCGCGACGAGCGGCTCGGCGGCGGCGAGCATGATCCCGGGGATGAAGGCGTAGAGGATGAACGGCGGGCTGGTGAGGACGGCGAACTCGTCGCTGCCCTGGCGCAGGTAGATGCTGGTGAGGCCGATCCCGGTCAGCGCGGCGAGCGCGGCCTTCGCGCGGGCGCGCGGGGTGCGGATCCGGCCGCCGAGGCGGTAGGCGAGCGCGGCGGCGAGCGGCAGCAGGAGGTAGAAGGCCACCTCGGCGTCCAGCGACCAGGCCTGGCCGTAGGGCAGCGTCGCCGAGCCGCCGGTGTAGCTCTGCGTGAACGTGAAGACCGAGAGCACCTGCCACCACTCCGACGGCGCAGCGGTGCCCGACGGGTTGTCGGGCGTGGGGCCTATGGCGCCGTCGAGGCCGAAGCGCAGCAGGACGATCGCGGCGACGACGTAGAACGCCGGCACGATCCGCAGCGCGCGGTTGCGCGCGAAGCGCCGGGCGGAGGGCCGCTTCGTCCCGAGGATGTACGAGCGCACGAACGGCCGCGCGACGAAGTAACCCGACAGGGCGAAGAACAGCCCGAGGCCGAGGTCGAGGCGGCCGACGAGCTCCTTCGCCCCGCCGTAGTTCTCGAACGCCTGGCCGGGGTCGGCGTTCACGAAGACGTGGCCGAAGAAGATCATCAGCGCCGCGATCGCCCGCAGGCCGTCGCCGCCGAGCAGGACGCCGATCAATCCGTCGCCGAAGGCGGGCTCGTCGGCGGCGCGGTCGTCCGTGGCCGTGTCGTCTGCCATGCGCCTTCTAGCCTGCCACATCCTGTACTAGCCTCAGCGCGACGCCACCGCGTGCGCGCCCGCCTAGCTCAATTGGCAGAGCACTTGATTTGTAATCAAGAGGTTGCCGGTTCGATTCCGGCGGCGGGCTCTGGCATAAGCCCTGCAAAATCAGTGGTTTGGTGGTTTGGGTGGTTTGGTTTGGTTTGGCGGCCTCGGATCTGTCCTCAACGCCAGGGTGTAGCACCAGGAGTAGCACGTGGGGGGTGAGCGCGCTCGCCGACTGGTCAAGTGTGGCCGCCACCATGAAGCCACGTACGCCAGCGGGTGCCCCGCGGACAACGAGGCGAGCTGCGTCAGCGGGGTTGACGTAGTCAGGGCGATCGGGCGTTCGGGGCGCCGCCACCCCTGAGAGCGGCCGCTTCCCGCTGCGAATGCTCAGCTTCGTCGCGGCGCCCCGCCTCCCCCAACCGGATGGAGAGGTTGTTCAGCGACGTCGCGAGGGCGGGTTCGTAGGCGGCGGGGTTGGCGGCCGCCAGGCGCCGGTAGACGGTGACGGCTTCCTCGATCGCGGTCAGGCCCTCGTCGCGGCGCCCCGCCTCCCCCAACCGGTTGGAGAGGTTGTTCAGCGACGTCGCGAGGTCGGGTTCGTAGGCGGCGGGGTTGGCGGCCGCCAGGCGCCGGTGAACGGTGACGGCTTCCTCGATCGCGGTCAGGCCCTCGTCGCGGCGCCCCGCCTCCCCCAACCGGATGGAGAGGTTGTTCAGCGACGTCGCGAGGTCGGGTTCGTAGGCGGCGGGGTTGGCGGCCGCCAGGCGCCGGCGAACGGTGACGGCTTCCTCGATCGCGGTCAGGCCCTCGTCGCGGCGCCCCGCCTCCCCCAACCGGATGGAGAGGTTGTTCAGCGACGTCGCGAGGTCGGGTTCGTAGGCGGCGGGGTTGGCGGCCGCCAGGCGCCGGCGAACGGTGACGGCTTCCTCGATCGCGGTCAGGCCCTCGTCGCGGCGCCCCGCCTCCCCCAACCGGACGGAGAGGTTGTTCAGCGACGTCGCGAGGGCGGGTTCGTAGGCGGCGGGGTTGGCGGCCGCCAGGCGCCGATGATGCGTCGCGAGTCGGTCTGTCAGTGCGAGCGCCAGAGGGCCGAGGATGAGATCTGATCGTGGTGGGAGGCGATCGACGATCGCTGCCAGGTCGTCGGGCGTCGCGTCGGTCACGCTGATGGCGCCTATCAGTGCTGCTGCCAGGGTGCTGTCTCCGAGCATCAGCTCAAGGTCGGTTTCGCTGGCTGCCTGCTGGACGGCGAGCTTGCAGAGTCCCGCGAGCTGATCGCAGAGCACTGCTGCCAAGGCCGTCGCGAGCGTGGGATGGTCGGGTGCGGCGCGGGCGTAGACGTCCAGCGGTTGGACTGAGGCCTGCGGATTGGCGGCGGTGAGCACCCCGCGTAGGACGTCGGGCAGGCAGGTGAGGGTGGTCGCGACGAGATGCTCGCCGACGAGATCGGGTTCCAGCGCTCCCCAGTACCCGTCGCTGGGGTAGAGGTCTGCGGCCCAGCCCGCGAGTTCATGTACGCGTTCGCTGTCGACCGTGCGCAGGTCCGGCAGCAGCCGCAACAGCTCGGTTGCGGACTGCTCGTCGGCTGCTGTGGTGAGCGTTGCCAGCGCGACGACGCGGCGGCGCAGCAGCGCCGGGGTGCGCTTGGGGTCGACGGTGCGTTGCCAGTAGGCGTCCTCGTGGCCGACGAGCTCGTCGAGCAGCGCGCGGCGCGTGGCCGGCACCGCGTCACCGTGGACAGCGAGGTACGCGGCGATCACGACCATCAGCGGGCTTGAAAACACCTCCTGCTCGAGCACCGCCGGCATCGCGGGCACCGTCTCGGTATTTGCGCGGCCCGTGAGCGCGGTTGCCGCGACCTCAAACAGGGTGTCGCGGGCGTCGCGATCCAGCGGCAGATCCTCCAACGTGCGCTGCGTTGCGTCGTCGAGCAGCACGTCAAGCTCGTCGTGGCGACGTCGGCGCAGCACCCCCGTCCAGTCGCCGCCCTCGCGTGGCTTGCTGCGCACGAGCAACAGCAGCCGCACCGGATGCTCAACGGTCGCGTACGCGTTCAGCAGCGGCGCGATCAGCTCAAGCTGCTCGCCGCGCGTCTCGGCGTAGTCAACCACGATCAGCCGCGCGGTCTGCGCATCAACCAGCGCCTCCAACGCTGCCGGGTCGGCGCTGGGCTCGAGCATGCCGGCAAGCCAGCCAGCGCTGCTGGCCTGTTCGCACAGCTCGACGCCGACGCGGGTCTTGCCGCTGCCGCCCCTGCCTCCGACGACACAAGCCGAGAACGGGGTGCCAGGTTGCGCCCACGCGACGAGTTCTGCCAACAGTCCGTCGCGTGCGGCGTACGGGATCACGCCGGAGCGCGCACGCACGAGGCGCGCCGGCGAACTCACGTTTAGCCCGACCGGTACGACGGCCGGTCGCAGCGGCACATGGCGGGCCTGACCGCCGTAGGTGATTTTGATCGTGGAGGCGGTGGCGTGGCTGATCTGAACGTTCTGGTTGCCCGCCGCCCACTGCCCCGCACCAGGCGCCACACCCATCACCGGCCCCGGTATCAGTTCGCGGGGTTGTCCGGGCGCGGCGCGGCGTGCGTGACGGTGATCGTGCTCGAGTCCACTGCGGCGATCTGCACGACCTGATCGCCCAGCGCATTCTGCGTGATCGCACCCACATCAACGCCACCCGCCCGCGCCTGCTCGGCGAGATCCTCAAGAACCGCCGCGAACGCCGGCTCGCCCACCACGTGACGATCCACCGCGACCGCGAGGTCGTCGATCAGGCGCTTGCTGTCGGGCACCTGCTCGACGAGCTCCAACGCCTTCGTTGCGTCATCGTCCGCGGTCTCGAAGAACCGTTCGCGCACACTCCCGACGACCCGGCGCAACGCGCCCTCACCACCCTCCACGACCGCGTCGGTCGCGCGGTCACTCGCCTTCGCGGCGACCGCGGCGACGATCGCCGCCACCGTCAACGAGATCGGTTCCATACGAGCACCCTGCCCGCCACCACCCCGACGGTCAAGTCAACACCCCGGTGAATGGTTGTGAAATCCGCGTGTTGAACAACCATCGCAGGCCCTCTCCCCCAGGCTGGGCCTGACTTCGCGCGGCTCAGCCGGCCTGGATATCCACCACCACGATCGACCCGTTCCGAGATCGTCGCGGCCACTGCGCTGCGCGACGCGGGTCTTCACGACCGCGTCGGGATCAGCGATCCTTCGGCCGTGGGTTCCAAGTCTGAGCGCCGCGCCGCCCGCGAGCTCGTGTCCGGCTACCACGAGACGCAGATCGCCAGCCTGCTCGAGCACGTCACCGCGGCGATCGACGCCCATCGCGCCGGCACGCTCGACGTCCACGACGTCGACGAGGTGATCCACCAGTACCACCGCGCCGCGCGGGAGCTGTGGAAGTTCTGCTGGTCCGGCGGCGTGGGCGCGCACATCGAGATCGTCGCCCGCCTCATCGACCAGCCGATCGGCGACGAAGACGTCGACTGGTGGCAGAGCAGCGCACCACGCGAGCGCGGCGGGCGCTAGCCATCCGGTCGGCGTTGGAGCGCTGAACGCCTCCCGAGAATCCGCGCCGGCCGGGTGCGGGATCTCCCGTCTGTGACGTTTGTCGCTAGATGGCGGGGTTTCCGCAGCGCTAGATGGCGCCGGCTGAGACCTGTCGCGCGCCACCGCCCGTCGTGGCGCCTGCATGCCGCGCCTTGTGGGACCCTTGTGTCGGTCAGCTATATCGGACGTCGACGAGATCCGCGCGTTGGCCACCGCGGCGACCGGCCTGCGCCCCCCGGCGCTCGACCGTGTCACCGAGCTAAACAGGTGCGGCCACAATCTGGCGCCCGTACAGCGCGTGCGGCTATAGTCGCCTTCTTCGGCGGGCGCTGAGCTCCCGTTCACAACGCGCCACCGTCATGGACGTGGTTCACGGTAGGCATCGGCCCGTCAGCACGGGGGAGCAAATGCGTTCAGTTCGCCAGGTTTCGGTTGCGCCCTCGATGGCGGTTGCGCTCACCGCGCTGGCCGTCGCCCTCGGAGGATCAGCTTTCGCTGCCAGCGGCGCCTTTGAAGATGCGGGCGGTGTTGTGCAAGGCTGTGTGACGAAGAGCAACATCGTTCGTGATGTCACCGGGCTCATCAACGACGCCAGCGGCAGGGCAATCACGTCGATCACGGCAGGCGTCAACGGCCTCGTGGACAGCACGAACGGCCCTCACTCCGAAGGGCACAGTCCTCGCTGTCGCGGCCGGCGAGAAATGCCCGGCGGGCAGCACACCGCAGAGCCTGGCCGCGCCGATGCCGGTCATGGTTGCAAGCCGGAAGCCTGCGGCACTCGAGGCCACCAAGAGCAAGCTTGCGTCGCTGGCGGTGGGTGCAGGCAGCTACCTCGTTGATGCGACAGCCAAAATCACTGTGAAGGGCGAATCAGACGTCATCCACACGTTCAAGTGCGCACTCGTTGGCCCCGATGGCAAGACGATTCCGGGCACCACGTCCCAAGCGACGGTTCCCGCCAACTCACCCAACGAACGCCTCACAATCCCGATCAACGCAGTCGTATCCAATGTCTCAGCGGGGGAAATCTCCGGCGTGTGCAAGGACTCCGCTCCAGCCGAGAAGAGCAGCCGAGGGGCGCGTGCTGCTCAGCTGCCCAAGGACTCGCATCCGATAGGCGACATGGGAATGATCATCTCGGAGACGGGTTAGGCAGACGGGTGACGCGGCCGTCTGCAGATGGGTGCTGGTCGACGTCGGGCAACCGTGCGTGAACCCGATTGACGTGCAGGTGGCCACGTCGCTGGACTGAAGTGCTCGATCCTTCGATTCTCCGGGCTGAGGGTCGCCCTTCGGCCCTTCGGGACGGGGCGTAGAGGCCCTCCAGCTGCAATGGCGCGCGCATAGCCGCTGTCTCGGTTCCTTGGATCTGAGACGCCCTCGACCGACGGCCACGCAATCCACGGGAACCCCGCCAGGCGCGTCCCAAAGGTTGTTCTCACAAAGGCGTGTCGGAAGCGTCGTAGCACCTGAACCCGACCAAAACCGACGCTACGGGACCGAAAAAGCCCATGTTTGCTGGGGTCCGCTCGAACTGTAACCACCAACGAAGGATTTGTAATCACGAGGTTGCCGGTTCGATTCCGGCGGCGGGCTCTGGCGTAAGCCCTGCAACCCGAGGCTTCCTCGAGGCGCCGACTCCACGCTCGCCGCGCCGCCGAAGCGCTGCAGTTCATCACCTGAGCACGGCGCGTACGGCGAGCCCGATGACGAACAGGATCGTCAGCGCGATGATCAGTTCCGGGGCTCCGAAACCAAATGGCATGCCAGTCGGACCTCCTTTGGGATTGACGATGACGAGGCGGCGGTTGTCGCACGCGAGCCTGATGCCGGGATGCCCGGTCTCCGTCCCCTTGGAAACGAAACCGGGCCGTCCGACTGCGGCTGGATCAGCCGCAGTTTCCGAACGGACTCGTGTAGGGCACGCCGCCGCTGAGTCCCCAGTAGCTCACGCACTTGCCGGCAGCGCGGCCCTTGACCGGGCCGGCGTGGTAGCGGTAGTCACCGGTGTCCTACGACCACGAGCCGCCCTTGATGAGCAAGCCGGCGCCGACGCGTGTGGGCTTGCCGACCGAAGCCGTCTTGATGGTCACGGCGCAGTTGTACGAGCCGTTGTACAGCTGATAAGCGACGGCGCCCGGCAGGGCGTGCGAGCGTTGCACGTAGTAGCCGCTTCCGCAGATGCTCTGCGGCGTTGCCGCCGCCGCCGTGCTGATCGCGGGGTTGACCGGGAGAACGGTGGCGGCTGATGCCAACCCGATGGTGGCCAGGGCGGTGCCGATGAGTCGTGAAGTGCGCATTGAGCGGTGCGTCCCTTCGTGGAGCTGCGTCCGTGCCATACGGTGGCGTATGGTGTCCAGGACCGTAGCGTGCCCGATGCGCCGTTGTCAAAGACCACCCGTCGGTATCCGGCGTCGCAGCACCGTCGGCGCAGCCACAAGGGCGGCCAGCGGTACTGCCTGGGCAGCGGCCGATCAGCGATATCCGCGGCCCGGTCGTCTTGTGTGAACGAACCCCCCGGCAGCGCGGATGAACCGTTGGCGGCCGGGAAGCGCACACCTCTTATCGGACCTTTCTACCGTCGCCTGGTCGCCGTCGAGAACGTCATACACAGTGCGTTGGTGAGCCACGGCATCACGGCGCTACGCCTGACGGTCGGCGTCGTGTTCCTGGGGTTTGGCGTCCTGAAGTACTTCCCGCACGTCAGCCCCGCCGAAGGCTTGGCAATCAAGACGATCGACCTGATGACCTTCGGTCTCGTCCCGTGGCAGGTGGGCATCGTCGTGATCGCGACGCTGGAATGCTTCATCGGGATCTGCCTGCTTGCCAACCGGTGGATGCGACTGGCCGTCTGGATGCTCGCGGTGCAACTCGTCGGGGTCCTAGCCCCACTCGCTCTGCTCACCGGGCGCCTGTTCAGCGGCCCGCACCACGCCCCGACGCTCGAGGGTCAATACGTCCTCAAGGACATCATCCTCGTGGCGGCCGGCATGGTCATCGCTGCCGGCACATTTCGAGGCGGGCGCTTGGTGCGCGACGAACCGCAGCCCGAGCGGGGGACCGTCGGCGCCGCTCTCGACGAGCCCGCGCCCGCCGCCTGATCGTCGCGAGAGCGGTGAGATCAAAGGGTCGCCGGTTCGGTGCCGGCGGCGGCCTCCGACGTAAGCCGGCGCCACTGCGCGCTCGGTCCGGCGCCCTCGCTGACGATCTGGCCGGCATCGCGCAGTTCGTTGATGACGAGCCGGATGGTCGCGGAGCTGACCTCCGGCAGCGCCCGCTCGATGTCGCGGCGACGAAATCTCGCGGGCGCCTGGTCGAGGATGAAGTCGCGCACGCGATCCTGCTTGCTGCCCCTGGTATCCGCGGCAGCAGCCAGGCGCGCCTCGAAGTCGTCGTAGGCCGCAGCGATCACCTGCGCCAGGTATGAGGTCCAGGGCCAGATGTCGTGGTTGCCCTCGTGCCAGCCCTGCTGGGATTCGTACAGCCGGTCGTAGTACGTGTGCTTCGACTCGAAGACACGCGCTTCGATGCTCACATACCGGGCGACGCCGTAGCCGTGGGACAGCAGTTCGTGCGTGGTCAGCAGACGGGCCAGGCGGCCGTTGCCGTCGGCGACCGGATGGATGGCCAGGAAGTCCAGGACCAGGGCTGAGACCAGCACGAGCGGGTGGGTCTGCCCCTCTCGCTTGAGCTGGTCGTACCGCGCCACCAGTTCGGTGAGGAGAAACTCGGTCCGCTCCGGGCTCGGAGGCGTGAAGATGACCTCCTGCGAACCCGTCGCGTAGGAGACGATCCGATTCTCGTCGGTCTTCAAATAGCCGCCTCGGCCGCCGGCGTACTGAAACAACTGCCGGTGCAGATGCAGGATGAACGGGACCGAGAGCGGCTCGTGGTGGGCGGTCCGCATGAGCGCGTCGATCGCGTCGCGGTAGCCCGCGAACTCCTGCTCGTTGCGGTTGCGAAACCTCGGCGCCCCTTCGAGGATGCGCTGTGCTCGATCGCTGTCCACGACGACACCCTCGATCGCGTTGGACGCGGTGACCGAAGCGATCCGCGCGTTGGCCGAGAGTCGTTGCAGCAACTCCGGTCGCTGGTCGCCGAACAGCTGCTCCTGACCGCGTCCGGTGTCGATCCGGGCGAGGATCGCACCGAGCGCTCGGGGCTGGCCGCCGAACGTCTTGTCGAGGTCGACGAAGCTGTACATCGTGCTAACGGACCCGACCTATCATGCTAATACAGGATAAATTAGCACGATTACGGAGCACATAGCACGACTTCGCGGCGCCAGGCGGCGCGGGGCGCACCCGGCCGCGCGCCGAACGACCCTCTCAGCGGTTGTAGCCCGCCGCCACGCAGTTGACGATCTGGCCGGCCTCGGTATCCGTGGCCTTGTAGCGGATGAACTCGGCCCGGCCGAACGCGACGGCGTTCAGGCCCTTGTCCTCGCCGGCCCTCCGGGCGGCGCCCGCCGCGTCGTTCTGGTTGGAGTGGATGATGATCTCGGCTTTCTTCGATCCGCCCGAGTCGCCTTCGACGGTGTAGTCGGTGGCCTTCGCCTCGTCGTCACCCTCGTGCGTGACCTCGAAGCCGGCGTCGTCCTCCAGGCAGGTGAGCATCTTGGCGCGGGCGCTCGCCGGCTTCGGCTTGGCCCCGCCGCTCTTGGTGTCGGTCTCCGGCTCGGATTCGCCGCCGGCGTCAGCGTCGGTCCCGTCCGTGGCGGCCTGCGCCGAGGTCGTCGTCTTGTCGGCCGCGTCGCCGCCGCTGGACGAGTCGTCATCGGAGCCGCAGCCGGCGGCGAAGGCCGCGGCCAGGAGAACTGCGAGGGCGATCTTGAGGGGCTGGCGCATGATGAACCCTTCCTTGGTCGGATCCGACCCGCCGGGACCTCAGGTGATGCGGATGTCGATCCCGAACAGGAGCAGGGGCCAGATGATGACGGCGATGATCGCCGACAGCACGCGGCCAACGGTGGTCAGGTGATCGAAGTAGTTCTGCGACGCGGCCACGAGCAGGCCGAGAACCAGATAGACGATGCCGCCGATGCTCACGGCGTCAAGCTACCCGGGCGCGAGCCGTCGCACGCAGGGTGCCGGTCTGGTTTCGCATCGTGTGCCGACGCTACTGGTTCAGCGAGCCGGCCGGCAGCACGTAGCGCGCAACGCCCGGGACGGCCGTGGCGCTGTTGCCGCGCACCCCGCCGTGCAGCCCGCCCGACGAGCGAGGGGCGGCGGCGGGCGCCTCGGGGATGCCGCCGTGGGCCTCGATCCACGTGACGATTGCGTCCAGGTGGACGCCCTCCGCGCGCAGCGTGGCGCGCTCGATCGTGTGGCCGCCCCGCCCGTCGGAGCGGGAGAGGCGGATTACCAACTCGCGAATCTCATCGTCATCCATGAAGGTGAGGGTAGACCCATCGTGTCGCGCGCGGGTGCAACCTTCACAAAGCCGTCAGCGCGGCGCTCCACCGGCGGTGATCGGGCGCGAGGTCGGCGGCTTCGCGCTCACCGCCGCAGGCGCAGTGACCGCGGCTGTGCACGAACGCGGCCCGCAACACCCCGACCGGCTCCGACATCCGTCCAGCGCCGGCGCCGCGTGTCAGTGGACGCAGCTACCATCGCCCCCGTGGCACGACCTTCGCCGTGGCGGTTCCTGGCGCTGACGGCGGTGCTGCTCGCCGTGCTCTGCACACCGGCGTTCGCCGAGGCCGAGGCACCCGCCGCCCCGGCCCCACCGCCGCTCCCAACCACCGGCTGCGACGTCGGCCCGGTGACGAACTTCCTCGCCGCCGACGCGACCCAGCCGGGCCTCATCAACCTCATCTTCTTCGGCGCGCAGGGCGCGAGCGTCGAGTTCTTCGAATGCGTCGACGAGGCGCTGCGCCCGCTCGGCACGCTGGCCGGCCCGCCCGAAGAGGGCACGCAGCTGCTCGAGGCGACGCAGTGGGACTGCGCCCGGGCCTCGCGCAGCTTCGTCGCGCGCGCCGTGCTGCCCGACGGCACGCTCGTCGCCGGCGCCTACAGCGTCCGCACCGGCTCCTGCGCGAGCCGCTTCGAGGTGCGCGTGCCCAACCGCGTGGCGCCCGGCAAGGTCGCGCGGGTGCGGGTCGTCGACGGCTGGGGGATCGGCGACTACAAGCCGCGGCTGTGCATCTCGCCGCCGCGCGGCGACAGGGTCTGCTCGGTCATCGGCTTCAAGAAGGCCGTCACGATCCGCACGCGCCGGTTCCGGGCGAAGCTGCAGGGCCGCTGGCGCGTCGAGCTGCGCATCGGCGAGCACAAGGTCAAGCGCACCATCGCCGTCGGCGGTGGCGCCGCCGCCAAGCCGCCTCCGGTCGTGCTCGCCACCGGCGACTCGACGATGCAGGGCGTCGACAACTTCCTCGCCGACGAGCTCGGCGACGACGGCACCGTGCGCAGCGACATCCGCGTCGGCACCGGGATCGGCAAGTCCGACTGGCAGGCGATCGCGGAGGGCCAGGTCAAGCGCTACAAGCCGCGCTTCAGCGTGATGTCGCTGGGCGTGAACGAGGGCTTTCCGATGACGACGCCCGACGGGACGAGCGTCGAGTGTTGCGGCGAGCCATGGATCGCCGAGTACGTGCGCCGGGTGCGCGCGATGATGGCCACGTACAGGCGCAAGGGCGACGGCCGCGTCCTCTGGCTCACGCTGCCGCTGCCGCGCGACGGCGGGCCGCGGACCGAGTCGATCACCGCCGTCAACACCGCCATCGTCCGCGCCGCCGAGGGGATGAAGGGCGTCAGCGTCCTGCGGATGGACACGATCTTCACGCCCAACGGCTTCGAAGAGGTGATCCGCTATCGCGGGCGCTACATCCGCGTGCGCACCGCCGACGGGATCCACCTCAACGTCTCGGGCACCGCGATCGCCGCGAAGGTCATCGCGGAGGCGATCCGCAAGATCGACCGGTAACGTCGCTCGGAGGTCGCGGCGGGCCCCGACCGCGCCGCCGCCAGGCAGACCGCGCCGGCGAGCGCGAGCGGCGACCATGCAGCGAAACCGCTACCGCACGCGGTAGGACACCGTCTTCGCGGTACGCGCCTTCAGCGTCGCGTTGCCGTTGAACTTCGCGCCGACGCGAATCCGCGTGCCGCTGCTCACCCGCAGCCGCACGACCTTCCTGATGTTGCAGGAGCTCGGCACGCGCGCCGTCGTGCGCGTCGTGCGCCCGGCCGCCGCGACCGTGAAGCGCACCGTGCCCGAGCAGGGCTTCGTGCGCAGGCGCGAGGTGATCGTCACCCGCGCGCGGCCGTCGACGCGGCGCGAGCTGACCTTCAGCACGAGCCGCCGCGGGGTCGTCGCGCCCCCCGCGCCACCGGCGCCGGCCGTGACCAGCGGCAGGGAGGCGTCGACCTTCTGCAAGATCACGCCGCCGACCGACCCCTGCTTGCCGTACACGCCGGTGCCGGGCGTGATCTGCACGCGGTACTGCTCGTCGGAGCCGGCGTGCAGGGCGACCGGCTCGAGGTCGCGCTCGACGGTCCGCACGCGGTCGTCGAGGACCACCGGCAGCGGTGTGACCTGCGAGCCGGCGACGCGGTTGGCCTTGCCGTCGACGATCTGGGCGAAGAGGAACGTGTTCGGCCCCAGCGCGTTGCCCTTGTAGGTGATCTTCAGCCTCGGCGGGCCGACGATGTCGCTGCCTGACGGCGGCGATTTGAAGCCGACCGTCACCGCGTTGGGCGACGGCGTGGCGGCGAAGCCGTCGCGGCCCGACGAGGTGCTGTCGGCGATCGAGACGCCGAGGCTCTTGAAGTTCGATCCGGAGGCCTCGATCGTGCCGGCGTCGGGCAGCGGATAGCCGTCGCCCGCGCGCCAGACGCCGTCGTCGGCGAGCCACTCGAAGCCCGGTCCGGTATCGGTCGCGGTGTTCTTCTTCAGGTAGCGGTCAAGCCACTTCAGACCGGCGCGGCGCAGGTGACCCTCCTCGCCGGTCGACGTCGTGCACGCGCCGTGCCCGCCGCAGTACCAGAGCATCTTCACCGGCACGCCCCTGCTGCGCAGCGTCCTGTAGTTGGCGACGGCCTCGCTGGGCCCGAACAGCGTGTCGACCGTGCCCTGGGTGAGCATGGTCGGAGCGGTGATGCGCTCGCGCAGCCCCGGCGGGGTCCGGTCGATGAACCACTGCCGGCCGGGGGCGTTCACGGCGCCGCCGAGGCTCTCCAGGCAGGCGGTCTTCAGCTGCGAGGTCGTACGGTCCAGCACCGCGGCCGCGGGTCCCAGCAGGTTGCCCGGCACGCCGTTGGCGGTGCCGTTGCCGCAGATGAGCACGGGGAAGGACGTCTTCATCGCGCTGTCGGGGAAGAAGCCCGTGCCGAGCGAGAACCAGGTCACGTCGGGAATGATCGCGTCGATCCGGCTGTCGACCGCGGCGGTGGCGAGCTGGATCGCGCCCCCGTAGCTCGAGCCGGCCATGCCGACGCGCGGGTCGTTGGCGCCGTCGAGCTGCGCCTCGGGGGTGGTGCCGACGAAGTCGATCAGCGCCTGCACGTCGCGCGCCTCGAAGTCCGGCGAGTCGAAGTTCACGGTCCCGCCCGAGGCACCGATGCCGCGCGGGTCCCAGGTCAGCGTGTTGTAGCCCTCGGCGCGCAGCGCGCGCTGGCCGATCTGGTCGCTCGAGTCGCCGTCGGGGCTCGTGTCGCCGTTGGTCGGATAGCCGGGGCCGATGAGGACCGTCGGCACGCGCTCGTCGGCGGCGCGATTGGAGGCCGGGTAGAAGTGCGCACGGATCGTGACGGCGTCGAACGAGCGCACGTTGATGTCGCGCGCGTCGGCCCGCGGTGCGGCGCCGAGCAGCAGCGCGAGTGCGCCGGCGAGAGCGGCGGCAACGTCAAGCAGGTGACGGTCGGCGGTCGCTCTCATCGCGCGTTGCGCGAGAGCGTACGCGAATCGCGCGGCTTGAGCTCGGGGTTGCCGTTGAACGTCGCGGTCACCCGCAGGCGGCTTCCGCGCCGCGCCCGCAGCGTCACCTTCCGCGCCGCCCGGCACGGGCGCGGCGTGAGCTGCGCGTTGTAGACGTAGGGGCGGCGCGCGGTCTGCACGACGAACGTGATGCTGCCCGCACAGGGCCGTACCGGCAGGCGCACGCGCAGGCTGACGCGCGTGTCGCGACCGTCGCGCCGCGACCGCCGCGAGGTGACCGTGACCCGCGGGCGCGTCGGCGTGCGGCGCGCGAACCCGTACCCCGAGCGCGTCGCGTCGACGAGCGGCAGCGAGCCGAACGCCCCGTAGAGGCTCACCCGGCCCTGCGAGCGCTGCAGCTCGTAGGTCGCGACGCCGGGCGTGATCTGCAGCCGGTACAGCGAGGCCGGGCCGCCGTGCTCGGCGATCGCCTCCAGCGGCCGCGCCACCGTGCGCTCGCGGCCGTCGAGGATGACCGGCAGCGGGGTCGCCAGGCCGCCGAGCACGCGGTCGGCCTCGCCGTCGACGACCTGGGCGTAGAGGAACGTGCGCTCGGGCTTCGCGCGGCCGCGGTAGGTCAGGCGCACGCGCGGGTTGCCGACGAGGTCCGCCTCGCCCGCCGGCGCCGGGAACCGCACCTCGACGGCGTTGCGGGTCGGGGCGGCGGCGCGCCCCAGGCCGCGCAGCGGGCTGTCGCTCGTCGTGATCTTCAGCGAGCCCGAACCGACGGCGTCGAGCGCGCCGGCCGAGGCGAGCGGGAAGTCCGGCCCGGAGCGCCAGACCCCGTCGTCGGCGAGCCACTGAAACGGCGGTCCGGTGTCGACCGACGGATCCGGGCGCAACCAGCGGTTCAGCCAGGCCAGGCCCGCGCGCGAGAGCGTGCCCGGGTCGCCCGGGTCGGACTCGCAGGCGACGTGGCCGCCGCAGTACCACAGCATCTGCACCGGGACGCCGCTCGTGCGCAGCGCCGCGAACGCCGCGCTGGCCTGGTCGAGCGGGAAGAGCGTGTCGGTCGTGCCCTGCATGATCAGCGCGGGCGCGCGGATGCGCTTGATCAGCGCGCCCGGGCCATGGTCGGCGAGCCACGTGCGGCTGCCCTTCGACAGGGTGCCGCGGGTGCCCTCCAGGCAGGCCGCCTTGAGCTCGCTGCTCGCGCTGGCCGGCTTGACGTCGCCGGCCCTCGCCTCGCCGTCGACGGCGTTGGGAACCTTGTCCAGGCCACACAGCGACGCCAGCCAGCCGGTCTTCACCGCACCGCCGCGCCGCAGCGCCGTGGTCAGCGACTCCCACCCGATGTCGGGCACGATCGCGTCCACGCGCGCGTCGAGCGCGGCGGTGATGTACTGGATCGTCGCGCCGTAGCTCGTCCCGCTCATGCCGATCCGCGGGTCGCCGGGCGCGTCGAGCTGCGCCTCGGGCTGGGCGGCGACGAAGTCGATGATGGCCCGCACGTCACGGCCCTCGACGGAGGGCGAGTCGAACATGATGCTGCCGGCCGAGGCGCCGATCCCGCGCGGGTCCCAGGTGAGGACGTTGTAGCCCGCGCCGCGCAGCGTGGCCAGGCCGATGCGGTCGCCGACATCCTCGCCGGCACGCGTCTCGCCGGGGCTCGGGTACGGCGCGCCGACGAGCACGGTCGGCGCGACGCCGCCGGCCGGCGCCGTCGTGGGGGGGAAGAAGTGGACGGCGATCGGCGTGCCGTCGAAGGAGGTCACGACGTCGTCGCGCGCGGCGGCCGCGCTCGCCCAGCCCGCCATCGCGGCGAGTGCGCAGGCGCACGTCAGCACTCCGATGACCAGACCCCGCCCTCGCACGCCCGCAACCCTAGGGATGACCCGCGACGGCTGCGCCCGCAGGCGGCGGGTGTCGAGCTCGTCCGGACCTGCGCCGGCTCGCCGGAGGCTGACGCAGCGGCGGGTCGGCGTTGTGCGGGCGCAGGCATTCCGCGCGTGCTCGGGCGGCCGATTACCTGCGCGTCTTGACGGCGATGCTGATCGGGAGGCCCGTCTGGACGGTTGCGCCGTCGCCGGCCTCGTAGGCCGTCGTCACGAGACACGTCTCGTCCGCCTTCGGCGCGCATGTTCCGGAATCGGTGAACTCGACACGTGGCGGGGGCCGCGCGCAACGGAGTCTTCCTCGATCGGTTGCGACCGCCCGGCTTGGACGGGTAGTAGATGTCGTGGGAGGTCGGGTAGTGAGGATCCGCCGTCGAGGATCCCAAGCCGTCGATGCCGGCGTTGCGATCCGTCTCGCCGACGAACCTGGGCTCACGGTCGGTCACTTCCCAGTTCTCGGGACCGAGCTGGAACTTCGCGATGCACTGGTATTCCTTGGGGGCCGCAAGCGCGAGACCTTCGTAGTCTCGCGCGACCTCCTCGACGAGGACCACGCCACCGGCTCTCGTCGTCACGCGGCAGGCGAAGTTCCCGATCGCGATCCGGGCGGGACGCCGCGTGGTCCGCTGCGCCGTGGTGTTGCACTTCATGTCCTTGTAGCTGCAACGGGCCTAACCGTGCGCCGCGGTGGTCGCGGCGAACCTGCCGCCGGACACCTCGGCGTGCAGTGCGCGGCTGGTGTTGTTGTGAATCGAGAAGGTACGTATGCGGCGTGGCGGTCGCGAGCGCGACGGCCACCGGACCGAGCCACGCCGCCACCACGCACAAGCGCCTGGCCAATCTCGATCCAGCCCGCCAGGTTGGTGCGGCCGTCCGCAGGTTGCCGTCGATCCTGATCGTCCAGGCATCACGAAATCCCAGTCGCCTTGGGATCGTGCGCCGCCTCTCGCGACAGGCGCGGCGCGGCGCGATCCTCTCAGGCGTCGACCGTGAGATCAACCCGCTGGACGACGACCCGCCCCGGGCGTCACCCGCCGCGAGTTGGCCGCGCCGCGGTCAGCACATTCGAGCGCAGCGCGCTCGACGCGCGTCGGCGTTGTCAGCCGGGAATCCCGGCGTGCTCGAGCTGCCCGTGCCCGTTGCTCGACAGCGTGTGCTCGAACGTCGGGACATCCGGATCGGGCGGCGCGTTGAGACGCCGCTCGAGCTCCCCGAGGACGACCCCGAAGAGGAAGTGGCGCCACGTCGCCTGGGCGAACGCCCGCGCGCTGCCGGCCAGCCGCGGCAGCTCGGCGCGCGCGGGGTGGACGCGGTCGACGGCGAGCGTCAGCGGCCAGGTCGCGACGTGCTCGGTCAGCGCCACGAGCGGGCCGCGGCTCCACGACGGCAGCGGCAGCCGCGGCGCGACGTTCGTGTAGACGGCACCCAGCACGGCGCCGTTGCCGAGGTGCAGCGCCGCGCCGACGACCGGCCAGGCCGGGCCGCGCGTGACGGCTTTGCCGAGCAGCTCGCTGTCGTCGTAGTCGACGCCGAAGATCGGCTTGTCGAGCGGCTGCTGCGCGAGCCAGACGGCGGCGGCGACGGCGCCGGCGAAAGCTCCGCGAACGGTCTTGGCACGATCGATCACCATGGACTGCCCCGGACTGTAACGCCGCCGCGAACCCCGGGTATCCGGTGGCATGGATCCAAGCCGACTGCTGGCGCGTGCCCAGGGCCGCGGAGTCAATCCCCTGATCTACTGGGTCGCCCGGGCCATCCTGCAGCCGTTCTTCCTCGCCTACTTCCGCATGAAGCGCATCGGGATGGAGCACGTGCCGAAGGACGGCCCGGTGATCATCGCGTCCAACCACCGGTCGTTCATGGACCCGTGGGTGATCGGCATGATGCTGCGCCGGCCGGTCTACTACGTCGCGAAGACCGAGCTCTTCCAACACCGGATCACGGCCTGGCTGCTCAGCTCGCTCGGCGCCTTCCCGGTCAATCGCGGAGGCGGCGACCGCGACGCGATGGACGCGGCCCGGCGGATCCTCGAGCGCGGCGACGTCGTCGTGATCTTCCCCGAGGGCACCCGCACCCGCCCGGGCGCGCTGGCCGCCCCCAAGCGCGGCGTCGGGCGCCTGGCGCTGGAGACCGGCGCCCCCGTGGTGCCCGTCGCGCTCATCGGCACCGAGGCGATCCGCCGCGGCTGGCGCGTGCGCCCGCACAAGATTCGCATCCGCGCCGGCCGGCCGCTGCGCTTCCCGACGGTCGACCACCCCTCGCCCGCGCTCGCCCGCGCGGTCACCGAGCGCATCTGGCCGTGCGTCGAGCTGCAGTGGGAGTGGCTGGGCGGCACCCCGGCGCTGCGCCGCGCGGCGATCGTCGGCGCCGGCTCGTGGGGCACCGGGCTGGCGGTGGCGTTCGCGCGCGCCGGCCTCGAGGTCGAGCTGGGCTGCCGCACCGAGGCGCAGGCGGTCGCGCTGGAGCGCACGCGCGTCAACCACCACTACCTGCCCAGCGTGCGGCTGCCCGACTCCGTGCGCGTCACGAAGGCCAGCCGCCTCGCGCTGGACCGCGCCGACCTCGTCTGCTTCGCCGTCCCGGCCGCGGCGCTGCCGGCCGCGGTCGGCGCGCACGCCGAGGCGATCCACGCCGGCACGGGCGTGGTCGTGCTCTGCAAGGGCCTCATCGCGCCCAACGGCATGCTGCCCAGCGCCTATGTGGCCGAGCGCGCCAATGCGCGCGCCGTCGCCTGCGTCGGCGGGCCCGGCCACGCGGCCGACGCGCTGCACTGCGGCGCCTCGCTCGTCGTCGGCTGCGAGGACCCGGTCTTCGCCGCGCAGGTCGCGCGGGTGTTCAAGGAGGCCGGCTTCGACGCGGACACGACGACCGACGTGGCCGGGGTCGAGCTCGCCGGCACGGCGAAGAACGCGGCCGCGCTGGCGGCCGCCGTCGCCGGCGTGAGCGGGCCCAACGCCGCCGGCGCCGCGGCGGGCAAGGTCTTCGCCGAGGTCGACGCGTTCTCGCGCAGCCGCGGCGGCCACGAGGAGACGTTCGCCGGGCTGGCCGGCGCGGGCGACCTCGTCGCGACCGTCGTCGCCGAGGGCAGCCGCAACCGCCGCGCCGGCGAGCTGCTCGGCCAGGGCGTGCCGGCCGCGACGATCGGCGACGAGCTCGGGCAGTCCAGCGAGGCGCTCGACGGCGTCGGCCTGCTGGCCGAGACGATGCGCCGCGAGGGCGTGCCCTCGCCGACGATCGACCGCCTCGCGGCGCTCGTCGACGGACGCATCGACGCCGATGCGTTCACCGCGGCCGTGACGGCTCCCAGCGGGCGCCTGCGCCGCTCGGACCGCACCGCGGCACCGCTCGCCGCGGCCGCCTCCGGCGCCACCGAACGGGGCACCGGACCGGGGTAGTCTCCATGGGCTGTGGACCGATCAGACAAGGCGCGCCTGGATGCCGACTTCACGGAGCTGTACCGGGCGCACCTTCGCGACGTCTACAGCTACGCGTACTACCGGGTCGGCAACCATCACGACGCCGAGGACCTCACGGAGCAGACGTTCCTGCAGGCCTATCGCCACTTCGAGCGCGCGCAGGCCGAGTCCGACGGGCGCCCGCTGCGGCCCTGGCTCATCCGCATCGCCCACAACCTCGCCGCGAACCTCTACCGCGACCGCTCGCGCCGGCCGCAGACGCCGCTGGACGACACGACGATGCTCAGCGCCATGCACACCACCGAGGACCTCGTGGAGGGACGCGATGAGCTCGCGCGGATCATCACGGGCATCCAACAGCTGCCCGACGAACGGCGCGACGCCCTCATCATGCGCTTCGCCCTCGGCATGGACAACCGCGAGATCGCGCGCGCGATGGGCAAGACCGATGGCGCGACGAAAGTCCTCCTGCACCGGGCGATCAAGCAGCTCGAGGGGATCGTGACGCCGGCATGAGCCCCGAGGCCACCCCGATGGACTTCGAGCGGATGCTGCGCATGGCGCTCACGCCGGTCGACCCGCCCGAGTCGCTGAAGACGCGCGTCGAGACGACCCTGCAGGAGATCACCGATGCCGCCGTCGACGAGCTCGAGGGTTGGGAGCTGTCGGCGATGCGCGACCCGCGCAACTGGGTGCGCCCGGCCGCCGCGGCGCTCGTCGGAGCCTCGGCCGGGACGGCGCTCGTCGTCCTGCGCGTGCGCCAGCAGCAGCGCCGCCGTGCGGCGCAGTCGCGCAACCCTCTGGACCTCGCCCAGCGCACGCTGCGCGCGGCCGTCGGTGAGGCGCGCAAGCTCGCGCGCCTCGACTGATCCGCCCGCCGCGCAGCGTCGTACCCCCGGGCACATGTCACGGATGCGAAAGAACGCCGAGCACAGCCCGACCGAGCTGCGCGATCTCGCCGACGAGGACCTGATGCAGCTCGTCCGCCGCGGCGACGCCCAGGCCTTCGAGGTCGTCTACGAGCGCCACTCCAGCGCCGCCTTCTCACTCGCCTACCGGATGTGCGGGACGCGCGCCGCGGCCGAGGACGTCGTGCAGGAGTCCTTCCTGTCGCTGTGGCGCAGCGGCGCGCGCTACGACCGGGCGCGCGGCTCGGTCCGCACCTGGGTGCTCGGGATCGTCCACAACCGGGCGATCGACTCGCTGCGCCGCTCGGTCGTCCACGACCGCCGCCGCGCCAGCGACGAGGGCATCGAGGAGCGCTTCGAGGCCCGCGAGCGCACCGACGTCGAGGTCGCGCGGCTCGACGAGGCGCAGGAGATCCGCCAGGCGCTCACGACGCTGCCGGCCGAGCAGTCGCGCGTCATCGAGCTCGCCTACTTCGGCGGCTTTACACAGAGCGAGATTGCGGCGATGATCGACACGCCCATAGGAACGGTGAAGGGTCGGATGAGGCTTGGCCTGGAGAAGATGCGCGCGCAGCTCGGCGGGCTTCGCGAGGTGATGGGATGAGCATCGACACGTGCCCCAGGATCGACGATGCCGCCAGCTACGTGCTGCGCGCGATTCCCGACGGCGAGTGGGAGGGCTACGCGTCGCACGTGTCCAGCTGCCACGTCTGTGCGGCGAAGGTCGAGGAGCTCGGCTTCGCCGGCGACGCGCTGCTCAACGCGGTGCCGCAGCTCAGCGCGCCGCCGGAGATCCGCTCGCGCGTGATGTCCGTCGTGCACGCCGAGGCCAACCTGCTCAACGCGGCGGGGGCGATGGCCGACCGGCCGGTCGCGCCCGCGCGCTCGCGACGCTTCACCCTGCAATGGCTGCGCCCGTGGCCGGCCGCCGTGCTGGCAGCCTCGCTGCTGGCACTCGGGATCAGCGGCGGAGCGCTGCTGCGCGGCGGCGAGGACGCTCCTTCGAAGTCGATCGCCTGCGCGTCGGCGCCGGACGGCGCCGCGTGTCAGCTGCGCGTCTCCGGCGATAGCGCCAGGCTCGTCGTCGCCGGGCTGCCGGCGCCCCCCGAGGGTCGCATCTACCAGCTCTGGCTGGACCGCGACAACGGCACCGCGCCCGAGCCGACCGAGGCGCTGTTCTCGGTGCGCAAGGGGCGCGCGTCGGTCGCCGTGCCCGGTGATCTGAAGGGCGTCAAGCGGGTCCTCGTGACCGACGAGCCGCAGGGCGGCAGCGAGGTCCCGACGCGCCAGCCGGTCATCGCGGCGCGCATGTCGTAGGCCCGGCGAGCCGCGCCTGCGCGGCTGGTAGCGTCATCTGCCCGTGGAAGCGTCGACCGCAACGACCTGTTATCGCCACAGCGATCGCGAGACCGGCGTCTCGTGCTCGTCGTGCGGGCGGCCGATCTGCCCGGATTGCATGACGCCGACGCCGGTCGGCATGCGCTGCCCGGAGTGCTCGCGCCAGAAGACGAAGGTCCGCACCGCGGCGACGATCCGCCGCGACCCGGAGCTGACCTATGTGCTGATCGCGATCAACGTCATCGCGTTCCTCGCGATGTCGGCGGGCGGCGGCGGCCTGGACGGTCGCGGCGGCACGGTCTACAGCAACGGTTTCCTGTTCGGCCCGGCCGTCGCCGACGGGGAGTGGTGGCGGATCGTCAGCGCCGGGTTCCTGCATGCCGGCCTGCTGCACCTCGCCTTCAACATGTACTTCCTGTACTTCCTCGGGACGCTGCTCGAGCCCGAGATCGGCAAGCTGCGCTTCGCGGCGATCTACTTCGTCTCGCTGCTGGGCGGCTCGCTGGGCGCGCTGCTGCTCTCGCCCGACGCCGTGACGGTCGGCGCGTCGGGCGCCGTCTTCGGGCTCATGGGAGCGGCGATCCTCGCCATGCGCGCGCGCGGGATCGACCCGATGCAGTCGGGCCTGGGCATCACGCTGCTGCTGAACCTCGGCATCACGTTTCTGATCCCGAACATCTCGATCGGCGGCCACCTCGGCGGCCTCGCCGCGGGCGGGCTCGTCGGCTACCTCATGTTCGAGCTCGCCGAGCGGCGGCGGATGGCGATGACGCCGGTGCTGGGCGTGTGCCTGGGGCTCGGCGTCGCGCTGGCGATCGCCTGCGTGGCGGTCGCGTCGAGCGCCTCGACGGTCTGACACGGCCGCGCGCGTGCCCTGACGCGCCCGGTTGACGCGCAGGGTGCGATATCCGCGCCCGCCGCGTCACGACCACGGGCCTGGGCGTGACGATCGGGGAGCGCACGGTGCGATATCCGCACCCGGCGCGCCACGACCGCCGTTCGCCCGCACGCGCCGCCGGCGGCCGGGGCCCCGGCGGCCGGGGCCCGGGGGCCGGGCCCCTGCGTGCACGGGATCTTGCAGATAGCGGTGAAATCCCGCATTTGCAGTACAAACGCGCTCTTTCATGTGTCCGCTGCCATTAGAGGCCGACCGGCCTCCCGCCAGCCCCGTCAGCCGCGTGATCGGATGCGAGCGCGTCGACGTCGGCGCCCGCTCGGCACTCGTGCGCGTGACCGTAACGCTCGGGGACGTCGCGCCCGCGCGGGCGGCCGAGGCGCAGCTCGTGCTCGTCATCGACGGCGCTCGTGAGCGCCGTCAGCGGGCGCTGCCGTCGGGCGCGGATCCGCAGCCGGACACCCAGGCTGCGGTTCTGACCCTCGGGTTCGCGGTCACCCGCCGCGCGGAGATCGTCGCGCTCGAACTCGACGGCCGTCGCCTCGCGCTGCCCGCGCCGACGGTGCGGCCGTCCGGGGTGGTCGAGCCGGCGACGCCGCCGGTCGCCGCGGCGGGCGGCACCGATCCGGACGCGCTGGCGCAGCAGCTGCGCACGACCCGCGCGCGCCTGGAGGAGGCGCGCGCCGCCGCCGCGATGCTCGAGGCCGAGCGCGACGGGGCGCGGCAGGCCGCCGCGCGCGCCGAGGCGGCCGCGCACGACGCCACCGCGCGGGCCGACGCCCTCGTCGCGCCTGCTCCCGGTGCGTCCGGCGTCGTCGGGCGCCACCTGCGCCGCCACCCGCGGCGCGCCGCCGCGGCGGTCTGCGCGGTGGGATCGGCGGTGCTCGTCTGCGGCATCCTCGTGTGGCCGGCCGGCGACGGCGCCGGCAACCGCGGCGTGACCGGCGTCGCCTCGGCGAGCCCGGCGAGCCCGGCGGGCCCGGCGGCCGACGGCGGCGTCCGGGTGCCCGCGATGTTCGCCGCGCTGGCCCAGCGCCTGCGAATCCCGGCCGACTATCTCGCGCTCTACCGCCAAGCGGGCGCGCGCTACGGCCTGGACTGGACGCGCCTGGCTGCGATCGGCGCGATCGAGTCGCGCCACGGTCAGTCGGCCGAGGCCGGCGTCGCGTCGGGCACCAACCACCGCGGCGCGAGCGGGCCGGCGCAGTTCTTGGCCGGGACCTGGGAGCGCTTCGGCGTCGACGGCGACGGTGACGGCACGCGCGATCCGCACGCTCCCGCCGATGCCATCGCCGCGATGGCGAGCTACCTGCGCGCCTCGGGCGCGCCGCAGGACTGGCGCGGCGCGCTGCGCACCTACAACCACTCGGACGCCTACACCACCGCGGTCGAGCGGTTGGCGGCGAGCTATCGGGGGATGGCGGGCTGAGGGCGCCGGCGCCGCCGCCGCCCCGGCACGCCGACGGCGCCGCCCGTACCCGGGCGGCGCCGCCGTCTGTCAGACCGTGGTAGCTGCTGCGACGTGCTACCAGGTGCACTCCTTCTCGCGCGTCAGGGCTCCGTCGCGCGGGGCGCCCAGGCAGCGGTCGACCGCCTCGGCGATCCGGTCGGCCCAGCCGTCGGGGTTGCGCAGGAACTCGACGTCGGCGCCGAACGTGTGGAACGCGGACTCGAGGTACGCCGCCCGCGCGTTGGTGTCCGTGATCTCACCGAGGTCGGTCCGAACCACGGGGCGGTCGGACGTCCCGGGGCTCATGGCGCCGACCTCCTGCGCCATGATCCCGGCGAGCTGATCGTCGCCGGGGCCGCCGTAGTGCAGCACCTGCGTGCCGCCCCGCGCCGGGTTGGTGCCGGCGCAGTCCTCGGTGCCGGCGTTGCTGTGGATCGGGATGTGGATCACCGCGCCGAAGGCGTTGGAGTTGCTGATGTTGGCCTCCGTGAGGCCGTCGCCGATCCGCACGCGGTATCCGCGGGCGGCGAAGTGCCCGGCCGCCGCGCGGGCGATCGCGGCGGAGCCGGCGTTCTCGTCGTAGCCGAAGCATCCGACGTTGGGCTGGCACTCCGGCCCGCCACGGTTGTGGCACGCCTGGGACAGATAGATGCGGACGCCGTTCTCCGGCCCCTGCTCGACGTCGGCCTGGGCGGGAGCAGCCGTGAACGCGGCGAGCATGGCCACGCCGCCGGCGGCGGCGAGTGCGGCGAGGCGTCGTGGACGACGCAGGCTGGATGTGCTGGTCATGGTGATTCCTTCCTGTGAATGCGAGGCATCCACGTCTCGCGGCGGCCGGCCCGCAACGGGGCGGCGCCGCTTACTGGCAATCAGCAGTGCGCGCTACCTGCTGTGCGTGGCGAGCGGCGAGCGCTCTCACGCGGTGTCCAATCAGTGTGCGGTGCCAGGACCCGTCTGTGTACCTGTGAGCTCTCAGGGTCGCAAAGCAACCTGAGCGCTCGCTCGCAGGCCCCGGCGCGAGCGCGGGCCGGGTCGTGGGGTCAGTCCGCGCAGGGGCCGACGGCGGGCCGGACCCCCGGCCAGGCGCGGACGCCCGGCAGCCAGGCGGTCACGGACGGGGTCCGCACGCGGTACCAGCGCGTGCTCGCCTGTCCGCGCTCCGGGCGCACTCGCGTGCCGCCGACGATGGAGCACTCCGCGACGAGCCGGTCGCCGTGGCGGACCCGCGCGGTCACGTTGGCGGCCACGTAGTCGGCGTAGGGGTCTTCGACGAGACCCAGCCGACAGTCGGGTCGGAGGGAGCGCTGGCATGGCACATCGGCGTTGAACACCCGTATCGCCACGCCCGGCGGCGCCGGGTCGTCGCCGCCCGTGAAGGCCAGCGCAGCGCCGCCGCCGGCGGCCGCCGCCGCAGCGGCGAGGGCACCCGCCAGGATCCGCTTGCGTCCGCGCAGCCTTGCGCGCGGGGCCGGGACGGCCGGCGCCGGCACCGGCGCGCCGCCGGCCGTCAGCGCCCCGATCCGTGGCAGCAGCGCGGCAGCCGTGTGGGCCTTCCGCGCCGCATGGTCCGGCGCGAGACAGTCGGCGATGATCGCGCGCCAGGCGGACGGGAGCTCGTCGGCCAGCCGCAGCTGCGCCTGTCCCGCCGCGTAGGCCTGTGCGGCGGCGCCGCGCGCCCGCGCCGTGGCACCGAGGAACGGGAACATCCCGCCGGTCAGCAGCTGGTGGGCGGTGACCCCGAGCGCCCAGATGTCGGCGGTGGTGCGGGTCGCGATGCCCTGCGTGCCGATCCGCTCGGTCCACCATTCCGGCGGGAGGTAGTCAGAGGAGCCCAGCCGCGGCGAGTAGGCATGCGTCCCGTCCAGCTCGCGGGCGAGCCCGAAGTCGGCCAGGCGGACCGAGCCGTCGTCCATGAGCAGCACGTTGCTCGGCTTGAGATCGCCGTGAACCCATCCCTGCGCGTGAACGTGGACGAGCGCCTCGCATATCTCCGCGATCATCCGCGCCGCTTCTGCGGGTGGGAGGGGCGGGCTCGCCGCACCCAGCCCGTCCTGCAGGCTGCCCGCGGCGAGCTCCATCGCGAGGACGACGGCACCGTGGAAGGCGGGTCGTGCGGGGTCATCGACCACGAAGGTCTCGAACGTGCGGACGAGCCGCGGATGATCGGCCTGCTCGTTGAAGCGGACCTCCTCGCTGACGGTGTGCTGCAGATCGGCGTACTGCGGCGGCGACAGCGCGCCGCCCGGGAGGAACTTCAGCGCGGCGCGCGAGCCCACCGGAAGCGTCCTCGCGGCCGGGGGTCGATTCGACCCGGCGCGCCGCGTAGACGCAGGCCCATGACCCCGACGCGATGCGGGCCGTCACCTGCCACCCGCCGGCTCGATAACCGACCGGCACCTCGTCGACGAGCCCCGCCACCGCTCAGGCTCCCTGCCCCAGCGCGCGCGGCGGCAGTATCCGCCGGTGCTCGTCGCGAACCAGTCCGAACCGCAGCGCGATCGCCGCGAGCGCCTCGCGCTTGGACTCCAGGCGCTCATCCGCGCCCGGCCGCGGCTCCTTGACCCTGAGCTTCGTCGTCGCCAGGTAGTCGATGTGGTAGTTGACCGCGGTGGGCGTCAGCTCACCGCAGTCCGGGTGGGCGCTGAGGCGCTCGACGATCTCGCTCGTGGTCGGCAGCGCGACCGTCGTGCTGTCGCGCAGGCGCGGCTCGCACAGCGCCACCAGAACGAGGAAGTACTTCGCGGTCTCGTCGAGCGGGAAGGCGGCAGCGGTCCGCTCGCCGTCCAGGTCGGCGGGGTGCTCGGGATCGGCGTAGGTGTGCTGCGGCGCGAACACCAGGAAGCTGACCGGACCCTCGGTCACGGGGAGCGAGACGCGCGCGAACTCGAACGGAACGGGCGCGGCGAGCCGGCGCGGAGCCAGCGTGAGGTACTCGCCGCCGCCCTCGGGATTGTCGACCACGTAGGTCTTGTCGGTGCTGAAGTTGCTGATCAGCCAGTAGTCCTCGACCGCCCTGATCTCGCCGGCGAGGCGCGAGACCCCATCGTGGCGCAGCTCGATGTCCACGACGCAGTCCGGGGCGCCACGGCCGAAGCGCAGCGGTTCTCCCGGCCCGACGTGCACCACCTGTGACGGCGGGCCGCCGTCGGGCGACGGCACCTGCACCAGAACCGTCTCCATGAGCTCCCTTCCTCTCCGGGGGTGACGAGTGGGACGCCGCGACGCACGCTCACCTCATCCCAGCGGGGTGGACGGGCTGGGAGGAGCGCGGCCAGCGGCTGCCACCAAATCAAGCAAACCGCGGCGGCACGGTCAATCCTGTGTGCGCACGCCCACAGTATCTCGCTGCGGTCAGATGGCAGAGCGTTGCGGTGCGCTGTGCGGCTCGAGCGTCCCGATGAGCCTGTTTCTGGTGAGTGACCGCACATCTGACAGAAATCGTGTGTGTGATCTCAGGCGGTCGTCCGAGCGCTCAGGCGCCGGGTAGCAGGTCGGCGAGGTAGGCGTCGAGCGCGCTGCTGGCGTCGTCGGCCGTCAGCGCCGAGGCAGCGCACAGCAGATGCCAGCCCAGTCCGTCGGCCAGTGCGACCGCCTGTGTCGCCGCGCGCGCCGGGTCGATGCTGGGGTCGGCCTGGCCGCCGGCCGCCGCCCGGCGCAGCGCGTCCGCGATGGCATCCACCAGCGCGCCATAGCCCTCGGCGTAGAGCTCGGCGAGCGGCGCGCTGTGCCCCGAACGGGCGGTGAACGCGATCGCCACCTGCAACTCGCCGCGCCGGCGTTCGTCCAGTGGCAGCAGCTCGAACAGCAGCGAGCGGATGTACACAGCGGGCGACGGATCGCCGGCAGCGATCGCTCGAGCCCGAGCGGTGACCCCGTCGATCACGTGGCGATAGGCCGCGAGGAGCAGATCGTCCTTGGTGGCGAAGTAGTACTGCACGGTGCCGATCGAGATGCCGGCCTCGCGCGCAACGCTGCGGATGCTGACCGCGTCCAGGCCTTCCCGCACGACGACGCGAACGAGCGCCTCGACGAGGCCGGCGGCACTGGTGAGGGGTTGACGAGGCACCGATGTTCTCATACGATCGTATAGGAAACGAGAAGGACGTGGTGGAGCTCCTGCTGGCTCGCCCCGGATGGCGGCCTGAGCGCGGGTCGAGAGAGGCCCAGGCGTCCACGGTGCCGGCGGCGGATCCGCTCAGCGCAGCAGCCCGTCGTAGAGGGCCTGCGTGCGCTCGAGCAGGCGCGCCGGGGCGAAGCGCGCGCGGGTGTCGGTCGCGGCGGCAGCGCCGAGCCGCTCGCGCGCGACCGGATCGGCGCGCAGCCGCACGAGCGCCGCGGCGAGCGCGGCCGGGTCGCCGGGCGTCACGAGCGCTCCGGTGACGCCGTCCTGAAGGATCTCGGGCAGCCCGCCGTGGTTGGCGGCGACGACGCAGCAGCCCGCCGCGGCGGCCTCCAGCGCGGCGTTGGGCAGCGGGTCGGGCTGTGTCGAGGGCACGGCGACGACGTCGGCCGCGCCGTAGACGTTCTCCACGTCGGAGCGAAAGCCGGCGAAGCGCACGCGGTCGGCGACGCCGAGCTGCGCGGCGAGCGCGCGCAGGTCGCGCAGGCGCGCCTCCTCGCCCTGCCACGGGTCACCGGCGACGAGCGCGATCGCCGCGCGCGCGTCGCCCTCGCCCTCGCTGTCGCCCATCGCCGCGAGCGCACGGATCAGGACGTCCTGGCCCTTCCACGACGAGATCCGCCCGAGGATCGCCACGACGAACGCCTCCGGCGGCAGGCCGAGCGCGCCGCGCGCCGTGCTCCGCTCGCCGCGGGCCGGCACGAGCGGCAGACCGTCGTGCAGCACGCTGGCCTTCGCCGTCGCGCCGAGCTGCGCGCGCGTCGCCGCTGACACGCAGGGCAGCGCGTCGGCGCTCAGCAGCAGCCGCCGGTAGGCCGGCCAGTAGCGCTCGAAGCCCGTGTAGATCTCGCGCAGGTGCCAGACGTGGGGGATCCGCGCCACCCGCCCCGCCGCGCTGCCGCCGAGCGTCACGGACGTGTTCGTGTGGATGAGCGCGACCTCGCGCGCCCGTGCCAGCCGCCCCAGCCCGCCCGCGTCGCGAGCCAGGGCACCCGCGATCCGGACGAGGCCGGCCGGCGACAGCGAGGCGCGGCGCATCACCGCCAGCGGGCGCACGACGACTTCGACCCCCGCCGCGACGAGGTCTTCGCGCAGCTCGCCGTCCATCGCCAGCACGACGAGCGCGCGGTAGCGCGCCGGATCCAGGCCGCCCGCCAGCAGGGCGAGCTGGCGGTCGGCGCCGTAGCGCCCCGCCGACGAGTGCAGGTACAGGACGGTGCGCGTCCCTGCGCTCAGGGCTGCCCCAGCTCCACCGCGAGCGCCTCGGCCGGCGCCTGCGGGACGCGGTCGGGATGCAGGATGTGGGCGAGCAGCTCGAGGCCGTCGATGAGCCGGGGCCCCGGTCGCGAGAAGTACGCCGACGCATTGACCGCGACGACCTGGTCGGCGCCGAGCGCGCCCAGCGGGCCGGCGAACCCCTCGGCCTCGACGAGCGCGCGCGCCGCGTCGTAGCCGCAGGGCATGACGATCACGACCTCCGGCTGCGCGGCGGCGACCTCGTCCCACGTCGCCTGGCGCGACGGCTCGCCGTCGAAGCCGAGCACGTCCTCGCCGCCGGCCATCTCGATGAGCTGCGGCGTCCAGTGGCCCGCCACGAAGACCGGGTCCATCCACTCCAGCGCGGCCACGCGCGGGCGCGGCGCCCCGCGCACGGCGAGCCGCACGACGTCCGCGCGCCGCGCGGTGCGCGCGATGAGGTCCAGCGCCGCGTCCTTGGCGTTCGTCGCCTGGGCGATCGTGCGCACGTCGCCGACGGTCTCGCCGTACGTCGTGGGATCCAGCGCGATGACGCGCGGCGGGCTGGGCAGGGACTGCGCGAGCGCCTGCACCTCGTCGACGGAGACCGCGCAGACGTGGCACAGCGCCTGTGTGACGACGAGGTCGGGCTCGAGCTCGCGCACGAGCTCCTCGTCGAGCTCGTAGATCGACTCGCCCGCCGCCGTGCGCGCCCGCACCGCGGCGTCGATCTCGCCCGGCGACAGGCCCGGCTCGAGCACGTCGCGGGTCACCTGGGGCAGATCCTGCGCGGCCTCCGGGTAGTCGCATTCGTGGGTGACGCCGACGACGTCGTCGCCGAGCCCGAGGGCGAACAGCAGCTCGGTAGCGTGTGGCACAAGGCTCACGATTCGCATGAGAGGAAGAGCGTATGGCACGACTCAGCGACGCAGAGATCGACGAGCGCCTGGCGGGCGGCGACTGGCGCCGCGAGGGCGACAGCATCGTGCTCGACGTCGAGCGCACCGACTTCACCGGCGCGATGGCGCTGGCCAACGCCGTCGCCGACGCGGCGAACGAGGCCAACCACCACCCCGACATCCTCGTGCACGGCTACAAGAACGTGCGCCTCACGCTCTCCACGCATTCCGACGGCGGCCTCACCGAGAACGACTTCGCCCTCGCGCGGACGATCGACGGGCTGATCTGAGCGTGGCGGGGTGCGGTCCGGGCCGAGATCGCCCGGACGGCTGCTACGCTCGCCCACGCAGCGTCAATGAACGACGAACGACCTCGAAGTCGCGGCCAGCACCCTAGGCCCGGCCGCAACCACTCCTCTTGACCGCGCTCCTGCTCAGCGCGGTCGTCGTGCTGATCTTCGCCAACGGCTTCTTCGTCGCGGCCGAGTTCGCGCTCGTGCGCACCAAGCGCGCCAAGGTGGAGGAGATGGCCGCCGCCGGCGACCGCGCGGCCAAGGTCGTCGTCAAGCAGCTCGACGATCTCAGCGAGTACCTGTCGGCGTGCCAGTTCGGCATCACGCTCGCCTCGCTGGGCATCGGCTTCCTCGGCGAGCCCGCGATCGCCGACCTGCTCGAGCCGGCACTCGAGGGCTTCGCCCACGCGGCGGCCGCGCCGATCGCGATCGCGATCGCCTACGTCCTCGTCACCGCGGGTCACATCACCGCAGGCGAGCAGGTGCCGAAGATCTACGCGATCGTCAACGCCGAGCGCGTGGCGCGCTGGTGTGCCCGGCCGCTGGACGTCTTCAACACGGTCATGCGGCCGTTCATCCACGTGCTCAACAAGGCCTCGAGCGCGCTGCTGCGCCCGCTCGGCATCAAGGGCGACGCGGACTTCGAGGAGGGCGCGAGCCCGGAGGAGGTCCGCGCGATCATCGCCCAGGCGCAGGCCGGCGGCCATCTCGACCCGGGCGAGGCCGGGATGCTCACGGGCGTCTTTCATCTCCACGAGCAGCAGGCGCGCCAGGTCATGACCCCGATCCCGGCGGTCGTCACCGTCGACATCTCCGAGGACGTCGGCACGGCGATGCGGCGCTGCATCTCGACCGGCCACACCCGCCTGCCGGTCACCGAGGACCATAACCCCGACCGCGTCAAGGGCGTCGTGCACTCCAACTCCCTGGCGCGGATCCTCATGGCCGAGGGCACCGAGGCCTCGATCGAGCCGGCGATCAAGCCCGTGACGATCGTGCCCGAGACCAAGCCGCTGGACGACCTGCTCGCCGACCTGCAGCGCAACCGCTCGACGATGGCCGTCGTCATCGACGAGTACGGCCGCGTCGCGGGGATCGTCACCGTCGAGGACATCATCGAGGAGATCGTCGGCGAGATCGACGACGAGACCGACCCCGCCGGCGGCGACGTGCGCCAGCTCGCCAACGGCGACTGGTACGTGCGCGGCCACGTCGCGATCACCGACCTCGCCGACTACGACCTCAGCCTGCCGGTCGACAGCGACGCCTACAACTCGATCGGCGGCTTCGTCTTCGCGCGGCTCGGGCGGCTGCCCAAGCGCGGCGACACCGTCACGGCCAACGGCTACTCGATCCGCGTCGAGTCGGTGCGCGAGAACCGCATCGAGGCCGTGCGGATCCGCGAGCGGCGGGCGCACGCGGCGGTCACGCAGGAGGACGACTAGCTGACGACCACGGCGCCGCCGAGCGCGGAGCCTGCGTTTGCGCAAGTTTCGCGGCCGCGCTGCGTTGTGATCCGTACGCCCCGCCCGTGGGAAGGCGGTGGCACGGCGCGGTGGGCCGGGGTGGGTCCGCCGAAGCCAGAAAACACGACGGGCCCGCTCCTGGCGGGCCCGTCGTGTGCTTCTGGGAGGCGGTGCGCGGTTGTCGCTCCGCGATCGTGGCGGGGCAAGCTGAACGATCCCCAACCCCGCGAGGGGCGCGGCCTCAGCGCACGTAGAACTCCGGTGGATACAGGCCGCGGCCGGCCTTGCGCCCCAGCGCTCCCTCCGCGCAGAGGTCGCGCAGCGACTGCGGCACGTTGGCCCCGATCGCGTCGCCGATCGCCACCGAGACGTCGAGGCCGATGTAGTCCAGCAGCGCGATCGGCCCCATCGGATGCGCCGCGCCGAGTTGCATGCACGTGTCGATCGACGCCGGCGGCAGGCCCGTGTCCTGCATGAAGTCCACGGCGCTGAACAGGTAGGGGAACAGCAGCCGGTTGACGACGAAGCCGGCGAGGTCCGGAACCTCGACGCCCTCCTTCTCGAGGTCGGCGCACAGCGCGGCGGCGCGCTCGCGGGTGGCGGGCGTCGCCTCCGCGGGATAGGCGAGCTCAACGAGCTTCATCCGCGGCACGGGATTGAAGACGTGCAGGCCGACGAAGCGCTCCGCGTGCCCGGACGCCGCCGCCAGCTCGGAGACCGACAGCGACGATGTCGTCGTGCTGAGCACGGCGTCGGGCGAGGCGAGCTCGCCCAGACGGGCCAGCAGCTCGCTCTTGAGCGCCGTGTCCTCGGAGATCGCCTCGACGACGAACGTCGTGAGACGCAGCGCGTCGAGGTCGGTCGTGACCGTCACGTTGGCGGGGTCGAACCCCTCGCCGAGGCGGTCGCACGCCTTCGCGATCGCCTTCGTCGCGCGCGTGGCCGAGGCGTCCGAGCGCGCCCACAGGACATGCCCCGGCGCCCGCGTCGCGCATGCCGCCAAGCCCGTCGCGATCGCCCCGCTGCCCGCGATTCCCAGCTTCTCTCCCACGCCAATCCTCCTGGTTCTTCGTCTGAAACCCGTTTGACTCACCAGTCAGTCGCGTACCTTAGCCTGTCCGCATGAGCGCACAACAGGGCCGCGAGGTCGTCATCGTCGAGGCCGTCCGGACGCCGATCGGCCGCGGGCATCCCGAGACGGGCTACTACAAGGACACGCACCCCAACGAGCTGCTGGGGACCTGCTTCACCGAGGTCATCGCGCGCGCGGGCATCGACCCCGCCGAGGTCGAGGACGTCATCGCCGGCTGCGTGCAGCAGATCGGCGAGCAGTCCTGGAACGTCGCGCGCAACGCGTGGCTGCAGGCGGGCCTGCCGATCGAGGCCGCCGCGACGACGGTCGACCGCCAGTGCGGCTCGGCCCAGCAGGCCGTCAACTTCGGCGCCGCGCTGATCGCCGCCGGGATCCACGACGTCGTGATCGGGTCCGGCGTCGAGCACCTCGGCCGCATCCCGCTGGGCGCGGGCTTTCAGTTCACCGAGCAGGTCGGCACGCCGTGGCCGCCCGCGCTGATGGCGAAGCACGACCTGATCCCGCAGGGCCTGGGCGCGGAGCTGATCGCCGAGCAGTGGGAGATCCCGCGCTCGGAGCTCGACGAGCTCGCCGTGCGCTCGCACCGGCTCGCCCATCGGGCGACCGAAGAAGGCCGCTTCGAGCGCGAGACCGTTCCCTTCCAGACCAACGGCGACACGCGCTACGTCGACCAGGGCATCCGGCCCGACACGAACCTCGAGACGCTCGCCCAGCTCAAGCCGGCGTTCAAGCCCGACGGCCGGATCACGGCGGCGACCTCCTCGCAGATCTCCGACGGCGCCGCCGCGCTGCTGCTCATGTCGCGCGAGAAGGCCGACGCGCTCGGCCTCGCGCCGCGGGCGCGGATCGTCGACCAGACGACGGTCGGCGTGGACCCGGTGACGATGCTGACGGGGCCGATCCCGGCGACGCGCAAGCTGCTGGAGCGCAACGGGATGACGATCGGCGACGTCGACCGGTTCGAGATCAACGAGGCGTTCGCGTCCGTCGTCGCCGCCTGGCAGCGCGAGCTGCAGCCCGACATGGATCGCGTCAACGTCAACGGCGGCGCGATGGCGCTCGGCCACCCGCTCGGCTCGACCGGCGCGCGGCTGCTGACGACGCTGCTGCACGAGCTCGAGCGCGCCGACCGGGAGACCGGCCTCGTGACGATGTGCTGCGGCGGCGGGCTGGGCACGGGCACGCTCATCCAGCGCATCTGATCGCAGCTTCCAGAAACCGGACGAATGTACGAACGCGGGCCGGCCGGCGGTTGCGCGCAGTTGCGGTCGGGTACGAAGGGCGACACCAGACCTTGCCCGCACCGTCGTCCGAGGAGAGTCGTCACATGATCGGAATCCTGATTGCCATCCTGCTGGCCGCGCTGGCCTACTGGCTGTGCCTCGTGCTCGGCCTGCCGACCATCGTCGCGATCATCGCCGCCGTTCTCGTGCTGGTCAGCGGCGTCGGCACCGGCGGCTACGGCTACGGACGTCGCGGCCTCTAGCCGCACGCGCGCGGACCGGCAGCGGTCTCCTCCAGAGAACGAAGCCCGGCGTTGCCGGGCTTCGTGCGTTTGAGCGCTGGGGGTCAGCCCCAGCGAAAGCCGGTCGCCGACGGCATCGGGTCGATCGGGCTCGCCGGCAGGCCGGCCGGCGGATCCATGCCGTGAAAGCCGGTCGGCGACGTGTCGTTGGGAGTGTCGGGATGGAAGATCGAGGCGAGGTACTGGATCTGCCCGCGTCCGATGCCGAGCTCGAACTGGCCGCCGCCGTAGGCGCCGATTCCGCGCTCGGCGGTGTAGTCGTAGGCGTCGAACAGCGGCTTGATGCCGCCCAGCCGGGAGGGCTTGAGGTTGACCATCCGCGGCGCGAACGGCAGCGCCTCGATGTCGGCGATCGAGTGGATGTTCGCGTCCCAGGTGATGCGGTCGCGGTGGGGCTCGAGTGCCGCATCGATCTCCGGCGTGAGCTTGGGATCCTCGATCCAGGCCTCGGGGAAGGCGTCGATGACGCGCAGGTAGAACTCGGGGTCGGCGGGGTTGTCGACGGGGGTTCCCTCGTAGAGGCCCTTGAAGTCCAGCGAGTCGACGGCGCCGGTGTGCACGAGGCCTTCGATGATCTCGGCATCCCACGTCGCCGTCGGGTCGAGCTTGAAGCGCAGCGTGGGGTAGTGCTCCAGGCGGCGGGTGACCGGCTCGAGCGACGGCGGCTCGCCGAGCCGCAGCGAGACGACGAAGGTCAGCGGCCGCGGCTCGCGCCCGAGCACCTCGTGCAGCGGCCGGCCGGCCTGGCGCAGCGCGAGGTCCAGCGCCGCCGACTCGTAGGCCCACACCCGGTACAGCTGCGAGACCTCGCGCTGCGGCGCCTCGGGGAAGAGGTCCAGCGTGGCGAGGTGGGCGGAGAACGAGCGGATCGTCCAGTCGCCGGCGAGCGGCAGGGTCGGGCCGGCCGTCTGGGCGATCTCGTGGTCGACGGGCTCGTAGACGACGTCCTCGCCCACGCCCTCCGCGCCGGCGCCGCGCAGGTGGATGATGGTCGTCTTGCGCTCGAAGTCGCTGGAGACGTTCTGGACGAGCCCTTCGAGCTCGTAACCCTCGATGTGGACGGGTAGATCGGCGACGAGGTCGTAGGTGCTCATGCGTTCGAGAATATCCGCCCCCGCCCACCGCCTATCGTGATCGCCGACGTGCACCGGGCGAAGCTCATCGCGCTGTTCGCCGTTCTCGCCTGCGTGCTGCCGGCCTGCGGTGGCGACGACGACGGCGCGGGGGACGGCGGCGGGCCGAGCGCCGCGGGCCCGTTCGTCGTTGGCATCGGCGAGCAGGGGGCGGCGATGTTCGCCGACCGGCGCTTCCGCGACCTCGGCATCGAGCACGCGCGGCTCATCGTGCCCTACGACGCCGTGGCCCGGCCCACCGAGCGCGAAGTCTCCGACGTGTGGCTGCGCGAGGCCAAGCGCGCCGGCGTCGAGCCGTTCATCACGTTCGGCCACTCGCGCGCGGTGCCCGAGAAGCTGCCGAGCGTGAGCGAGTTTCGCGCCGCGTTCCGCGCGTTTCACGAACGCCATCCCGACGTCGAGACCTACGCGCCCTGGAACGAGATCAACCACGCCAGCCAGCCGACGGCGCGCTCGCCGCGGCGCGCGGCGGAGTACTACAACGTCGTCAGGGAGGAGTGCGAGGACTGCACGGTGCTGGCCGGCGACGTGCTCGACCAGGCCGGGATGACGCGCTACGTGACGCAGTACCGGCGCCACCTCGACGGCGAGCCGGAGATCTGGGGCCTGCACAACTACGCCGACACGAACCGCTTTCGCTCCAGCGGCGTGCGCGACCTGCTGCGCACGGTGACCGGCGACGTCTGGCTGACCGAGACCGGCGGGATCGTGAAGTTCGGGCGCAACTTCCCGCGCGACGAGCGGCGCGCCGCGCGCTCGGTCAGGCATGCGTTCAAGCTCGCCCGCGACAACGAGCGCGTGAGGGCCGTCTACCTCTACAACTGGACCGGCGCCAGGCCGACCGACCGCTTCGACTCCGGGCTGATCGGCTCCGACGGCACCGCGCGGCCCGGCTACGACGCGCTGCGCGCGGAGCTGCGCAAATAGGGCGGCGGCCCGCATCCCTGCGGGCCGCCGCTGCCGCGCTCATCTGACCTGGCGCGCGACTATTGGTCGCTGCTGACCACCGCGCTCGTGATGAAGCCGGGCAGGCACCTCAGCACGGGATTGAGCGGCGGGTGGACGCGGTTCCAGCCGGGCGGGCAGGTGCCCGGGGGCAGCTGGAGGGTGGCGCTCTGCAGCCCGCTCGTGATGAAGTCCGGCACGCACCGCAGCGCCGGGTTCAGGGGCCGGGTGGCCGGCTTCCAGCCGGCGGGGCAGCCGGCCGGCGGGGCGTACGTCGTCTGCACCGCGCTCGTGATGAACGTGGGCAGGCAGCCGAGCGCCGGGTTCAGGGGTGGGGTGGCGTGCTTCCAGCCCGGCGGGCACGTGCCCGGGGGCGGCGGACCGTCGATGCCGCCTCGTGCCACGCTCGTGATGAACGTCGGCAGGCAGCCGAGCGCCGGGTTCAGCGGGTAGACCGCCGGCGCGAAGCCGGGCGGGCAGGTCCCGGGCAGCGGCGCTGCGTCGGTCGTCCGCGCCGAGCTCGTGATGAACGTCGGCAGGCAGCCGAGGGCCGGGTTGAGCGGGTAGACCGCGGGCGCGAAGCCGGGCGGGCAGGTGCCGGTCGGGGGCGGGCCCTCGCTCGGCGGCAGCGCGGCCACGATGAAGTCCGGCACGCACTTCAGCGCCGGGTTGATCGGGTGCACCGCCGGCTTCCACATCGGCGGGCAGCCCGCCGGCGGGATCGCGGTCGCGCTCTGCGTCCGCGTCTGGGCCTCGGCCGACGCGGCGCCGAGCGCGAGCGTCGCGGCAATCATCATGCCTGCGGCGAGCAGGCGACGAGACAGCAGCGCCCGGTGGGGGCGGGGAATGGTGTGCTGGCACATGTGAACTCCTTTGGAATTGGGGGTGGAGTGCCGTGCCCGGTCAGCATCTGGCCGCCGTCGTGGTGGCGCATGAGGGGTCATCCCTCATCTCGGGGCGGCCGCGGGCCTCGATCTGAGGGGTCGTCCCTCATGCGACGGCGTGGACGGCCTCGGAGCGTCGGGCGCGGTGGCAACCCTGCGATCGCCCCGCCAGGCGGTGGCCACAGCCGGGCGCTCAGGCGCCGGCTGTGCCCGCCCCGGCCTCGAGGCGGGCCACGAGCTCGCCGAGCTGCAGCTCCTCCAGGCCCTGGCCGACGGCCTCGAGCTCGGCGGCGCACAGCTCGACGAGCGTGCGGCCCTCGCGGCACAGCTCGAGCGTCTCGCGCAGCCCGGCCTCGCCGGAGTCCAGGCGCTTGATGATCGCCTCCAGGCGCGCGGTGGCGGCCTCGTAGGTGAGCGGCTCGGCGGTCAGCGGGATCGGCTCAGGCTCGGTCATCGTCGACGGTGATCGTCGCATCCACCGCGGCGTCGCCGAAGCGCAGGCGCACGTTGGCGGCGCGCCGCGCGGCCGCCGCGCTCGTGACGATCTCGCCGTCGCGGTCGGTGACGAGCGCGTAGCCGCGCTCGAGCGTGCGCGCCGGGTCGTGCGCGGTGAGCGCCGAGGCGAGCGCGCTCAGGCGCGCGGCGCCGCGGGCGTCGAGCGTCGCGGCGTGGGCCTTGCGGTCGAGCACGAGCGCCTTGCGCGCACTGCGCGCACGCTCGGCCTGGACGCGGCGCCGGCCCGCGGCGCGGATCTCGCGCATGCGCTGGTGCAGGCGCCGGCGCTCGCCGGCGAGGTGCTCGCCGGGCGCCCGCGACAGGCGGGCGAGCGTTTGCGCGCGGTGCAACAGCGCGCGGCGGGAGTGGACGTCGAGGCGGCGGGCGACGGCGAGCACCTCGGCGCGCGCCTCGCGGCAGTGGACGGGCACGGCGGACTCGGCGGCGTGCGTCGGCGTCGAGCACGACAGCGCGGCGACGTCGTCGATCAGCGTGCGGTCGGTGTGGTGGCCGACCGACGCGATCACCGGCACGCCGAGCAGCGCGATCGTGCGACAGAGCGTCTCGTCGCAGAAGCAGAACAGGTCGGCGAGCGAGCCGCCGCCGCGCGCGACGACGATGACGTCGACGGCGCCCGTGGCCGCGAGGTCCTGCACCACGGCCGTGATCCGCGGCGCGGCGTGGCGGTCCTGGACGGGCGCGAACGCCCATACGAGCCGCCCCTGCCAGCCGCGGCGGCGCAGGCCGGCGAGCACGTCGTCGCGGGCCTTGCCGCCCTCGCCCGTAACGACGCCGATCGTGCGCGGCAGCGCCGGGCGGTGCAGGCGCTTCTGCGGGGCGAACAGCCCTTCGCCGTCGAGCGTCTTGCGCAGGCGGTCGAGCTGGGCGAGCAGGTCGCCCTCGCCGGCGACGCGCAGCGCGGTGATGGCGAAGGAGAACGCCGGCGACGACGTGCGGCTGCCGGCGTAGTAGTCCAGGCCGCCGGCGACGACGACCTGCGCGCCGTCGGCCGGCGCGTGCTCGCCCAGCCGCAGCGCGTCGAAGTCGTCGCGCCACATCGAGCAGGGCACCGCGCCGTCGGAGTCGCGCAGCTCGAGGTAGACCTTCGCGCGGCTCACGCGCAGGTTCCACACCTCGCCGAAGAGCTGCACACGCGAGCGCTCGCGCAGGAAGTCACGCAGCTTGGCGGCGTAGGCGCCCACGCCGTAGGGGCCGGGCAGGGTGCTGCCGTCGATCCCCGCGGGGCGCGTCTGCGGCTCGGCCATGGTGGGTGCAGTCTAGGTTCGGCAACCACGGGGACCCGACGGCGTCGCCGCTGCTTGGGCGGTCCGACGCCAGGCGGGCCGCCGCCGTCAGTGCGCGCCGGGCGCGGGCGCGCCGCCCTGGCCCGAGACCGACGCCAGCGTGTGCAGGCTGGGCTCGGCCGCCCGGCCGCGCAGCTCGCCGTCGAAGCCGAGTCGGGTCAGCCGCGCGATCTCGCGCTCGCCCTCGACCCGCGCCGGGTGATCGGCCGGCAGGCCGCGGATGAGCTTGGCGATCCGGTTGCGGATCTGCAGCGCGAAGTGCGGCGTCGAGGCGCCCATGAGCTGGCGCACGTCGCCCAGCGTGACCTCGTGGTCCGGGCGCTGGCGGTCGGGGTGCTCGGCTTGGCTCATGCGAATCAGTTGGGCGCGTCGGCGTCGAGATTACCCGGAAGCTGCTCCTGGACGATCTCCAACAGCGCGTCGATGCGGGCCTGCGCGGTCACCGAGATCGCGTCGGTCTTGCCGATGATCCAGCCGTGGTTGTAGACGCCGGCGACGGGATCGGTGCGGTAGGCGGGCTGCGTGTCGAGCAGCTGGCTCTGCAGCACCGCGGGCAGTCGCGCGCCGTCGTCGAGCAGGAACAGCGGGCCGTAGCTGCCGGCGCCCGACAGCGGCGCGGCCGCCGCCGCGTACAGCGGCCGTCCGGTGCGCATGAAGACCATGCCGTGACCGGGGTTGGCAACGCCCCAGCCGAACGTGCCGTCGCGGTAGCGCGCGAACTCGATCGCGTTGGTGATCGCGTCCGGGCCGCCCATCCGCTTCACCGTGCCGAAGCGCTTGAGCTGCTTCGTGACCGCGGGCGAGATGAGCTTGGACGGGCCGAGCACGAAGATCCGCGGCTTGGCCAGGCCGCGCAGCGCCGCGAGCGCGCCGCGCGTCTCGGCCGGGATGTCGTCCTTCGTCACGAAGAGGATCGGGTCGCCGGTCTTGGCGGCGTAGCCGGCGGCCGGCATCGCGAACGAGGGGTCGTCGGAGCTGGCGATCACGATCTTCGACGCCACGCCGGGCCGCGCAGTGCGGATGAGCGCCGCGATCGCGCGCGTCAGGGCCAGCGGCGTCGAGCCCTGCACGTCGGTCGACTGGTAGCCGGCCGGCTTGGCCACGTTGCCGACGCGGATGACCTGGGCGTTGCCGGCCGCCTTGGAGCCGGTCGGCGCGAGCCGGTCCAGGGCGACCTGCGACGGGCCGGGCAGGCTCGTGCCCTCCGTGAACAGGATCGGCGCGCGGAACGGCGCCGCCATGAGCGCCGAGGCCGCGACCGCCACACGCCAGTCGGTGGCGTCGACGAGCGTCACCGCGCTCGGCTTGCGGGCCGGGTCGGGAAAGACCGCGCGCGCGATCGCGGCCGCGGTCTGCGTCGGGTCGGTGCCGGGCACGCGGGTGGTGTTCTTCGTCGCGGTCTCGGGGAAGCCGAGGTTCTCCTTGGCCTGGCTGGGCGGCGCCAGCAGCGCGGGCTGCGAGGGATCGTCGGAGCGCACCTCGCGGCCGCAGCCGGTCACGACGAGCGCGGCCAGCAGGACGAGAGCGACGCGGCCCGGAAGGCCGGCGGGGCGAAGCATCGGCGGCACATTAGCTCGGATTCCCGAACTGGGGTTGTTCTGCGCTGATCGTTGAGATTGGTGGTCCAGATCGCCCGTTTGTGGGGCGGTTTGGGTGGGCGCCCGATCAGACTTGGTGCGATTGCGCTGTACGTGATGCCCTGTCGCTTGAAGTCGTGGTGGGTGCTCGGGACGTTGTAGCCGAGTCGGAGACGACGAATCAGGCTTGGAAGCGCGGTTTCCGGGTGCAAGGCGCTGATTCGTGGGCGACACCGTCCGGGCGGGACTTTATGGTTCTGTGTTGTGGGTTCAGCGAAGCGCACCAGTTCGGGGGGTCGCAGGGAGCGGCGGCGCGAGCGCGCCGCGTTCTTCACCGCGCCAAGCGCGGTCGCGCAGCGTCAGTACGAGGCGCTGCGCGCGTACTTCGTCGAGGACGCTTCGGCGGCCGAGGTCGCGCAGCGCTTCGGCTACGCGGCGTCGACGGTCGTCGCGATGGTTCGCGACTTCACGCCCGACGCCGACGCGTTCTTCGTCGATCGTCGCCCTGGGCCACGGGTCGCGCCGGCCAAGGTCGCCGCGCGTGACGAGGTGCTGCGGTTGCGAGCGGCCGGGCATTCGGTGACCGAGATCGCCGCTGCGCTGGCCGCGACCGCGACGCCGCTGAACCGCACCGGTGTGTGGGAGCTGTTGCTCGACGAGGGCCACGAGCGGCTCGCTCCGCGCGTGCCCGGTGAGCGCGGCGCACCTGCTCGCGACGATCCGCCACGAACCCGGGTGCTGCGCTGGCCCGAGCAGCCGGTCACGCTGCGCTCAGACCACGCCGGCCTGTTGTTGCTGTTGCCCGGCCTCGTCGCGCTCGATCTACCGGGCGCGGTCGCCGCGGCGAAATTCCCCGGCACCAGAGAAGTTCCCGCGCTGAGCTCGGTGCTGTCGCTGCTGGCGCTCAAAGCGATCGGCCGGCGCCGCGTCAGCCACGTCGACGACGTCTGCACCGACCCTGCGCTGGCCGCGTTCGCCGGGCTGGAGTCGCTGCCCAAGGCGACGGCGCTGGGCAGCTACAGCTACCGCCTGGAGCGCGCGCACGACGAGGCGCTGCTCGCCGGCCTCGCACGCGCGATGACCAAGACCGGCCAGACCACGGGCTCAGACTTCGATCTGGACTTCCACGCGATCATGCACTTCGGCGACGACGTCGCCCTGGAGACCCACTACGTCCCGCGACGCTCGCAACGCACCGAAGCGGTGCTGTCGTTCTTCGCCCACGACAGCGAGACGCGCAACCTCGTCTACGCCAACGCCACGTGCACGAAGGCCGACCAAGCCGGCCAGGCGATCGCGTTCGCCCGCCACTGGCAGGCCGCGACCGGCAAGGCGCCCGAACTGCTCGTGCTCGATTCGAAGGTCACGACCGGTGCCGGCCTCGCCGAACTACACGCCGCCGACCTGACGTTCATCACGTTGCGCGCCCGTAACGCCAAGCTCACCACCCAACTCGAGGCGCTGCCCGACAGCGCGTGGACACAGATCACGCTCGATCGTCGCGGCGCCTACTCCAAGCCCGAAGTCCACGAACAAGACGTCACCGTCCGCGGCTGCCCCACGCCGCTGCGCCAGATCGCCGTCCGCGGCCTCGGCCACGACCACCCCACCCTAATCCTCACCAACGACCGCACCAGCACACCCAAGAAAATCGTCGGCCGATACGCCAAACGGATGCGCATCGAGCAACGACTCGCCGAATCGATCCGCAGCTTCCACCTCGACGCGCTCTCCTCAGCCGTCGCGCTGAACGTCGACCTGGACACCACCCTGACCGTCTGGGCGGCCGCCGCCTACGACGCACTCCGACACAAGCTCCCCGGCTACGACAGCGCGACCCCCGACACGATCTGGCGACGCTTCATCAGCACCAGCGGACAGATCACGATCGGCCCCGACCACATCACATGCCGCCTCAACAGCCGCACCTACAGCCCCGTCATGCGCACCGCCAGCCTCCCCAACACCGAGATCCCATGGTGGAACGGACGCCACCTACGCCTCCAGTTCGCCTGACCGCTCGGCCACCACCCCGACCAGGTGTCGATTCGCTGTTCGGGAATCCGAGTTAGCGGGCGGTGGCGCGGGAAAACGCCACCCCGCGCAGCCGTCGCTCCCCCGGGGCCGCGTCACCGGGGCGGCCAAGCGGGGTACGGACGACCGTGACGCGTCGACGCCTCGCGATCCTCGCGCTGCTGGCGCTCGGGCTCCTCCTGCCGTCCGCGCTGCCACGGCCCGCGGGCGCCGCGACCGGGGCGGCGCTGCTGCGCCGCCATGCGCCCGTGCTCGTGCTCGACGCGCGCGAGCCCGGCCCGCCCGTCGCCGTCGACGCGTTCCGGCGCGGCGCCCGCGGCGCCCGCGCCCGCGCTGCGCCGCCGCGCGTCTACGGCCACGCCGTCCGCGACGGCGGCCGGCTGTGGCTGCAGTACTGGTTCTTCTATCCCGACAACCCGCAGGATCGCGGCATCGCGCGCAGCGGTCGCCACGAGGGCGACTGGGAGATGCTCCAGGTGGGGCTCGGCGCCGACCGGCGTCCCCAGGTCGTGACGTTCGCCCAGCACGCGTGGCGCCAGGGCTGTGACTGGGCGCAGGTCGCGCGCGACGGCGCGGCGCCGGTCGCCTACGTCGCGCACGCCTCGCACGCCACCTATCCGCGCCGCGGCACCCACGACCGCCCGTTCCCCGACTCCAACGACGAGGCGCGCGGCGACGGTCTGCGCACGCGACCGCCCGTCACCCCGATCGACGACGAGCGGCCACGCTGGGTCGCCTCCCGGGAGCGCTGGGGCGCCAGCCGCGCGGCCTGGTGGAGCCCGGCCGAGCAGTCCAGCCCGCTCGGGCCCCGCTTCCAGGACGACGGCCGCTGGCGCACGCCGGCCGCGTTTCACGCCGGCGCGCGCGGCTGTGCGGCCGGGCCGCCGGGCTATCCGTGGTGGGCCTTCGCGGGCGCCGGCGCGCTCGCGGCACTGTCGATCGGTGCGATCCTGCGCAGGCGGGCATCCCTCGCCTGATAGAAAGAACCAGACCCACCACCCCCCAGGAGGCACGATGGCCGGCATGTCCGGACGGATGTCCACCGTCATCAAGGCGAAGATCTCCAAGCTGCTGGACAGAGCGGAGGATCCGGGCGAGACGCTCGACTACAGCTACACGAAGCAGCTCGAGTCGCTGCAGCAGGTCAAGAAGGGCATCGCGGACGTCGTCACGGCGAAGAAGCGGCTGGGCATGCAGGCCCAGAAGCTCGAGCAGTCCGTCGTCAAGCTCGACACGCAGGCCCGCCAGGCGCTGGCGCAGGGCAACGAGCCGCTCGCCCGCACGGCCCTGGAGCGCAAGACGCTGGCCCAGACCGAGCTGCAGTCGCTCGATCAGCAGGTCGCGGAGCTGCAGTCCCAGCAGGACAAGCTGACGGAGTCCGAGAAGCGCCTGCGCACGAAGATCGAGGCGTTCCGGACCAAGAAGGAGGTCATCAAGGCCCAGTACTCCGCCGCCGAGGCGCAGGTTCGCATCTCCGAGGCGGCGACCGGCGTGGGCGAGGAGATGGCCGACGTCGGCCTGGCGATGCAGCGCGCGGTCGACAAGACCGAGGACATGAAGGCGCGCGCGTCGGCGGTCGAGGAGCTCGAGGCGGCGGGGACCTTCGAGGACCTCACGCAGCTCGGCTCCGGCTCGGACGACATCGATCGCGAGCTCGCGGAGCTCGGCACCGGCGGGATGGTCGACGACGAGCTGGCGAAGATGAAGGCCGAGCTGGGCCAGGGCAGCACGCCCCCGCCGGCCGAGCTCGAGTCCGGGGAGGGCAAGCCGTGATCGTGCGGATCATGGGGGAGGGGCAGTACCGCCTGTCCGAGGATGTCCTCGCGCGCGTCAACGAGCTTGACAACACCGTCGTGATAGCGGTCGACGCCGACGACGAGGACGCCTTTCACGAGTCGTTCGAGGAGATGCTCGACGTGATCCGCAGCGAGGGCGAGCACCTCGGTGACGACGAGATCGAGACGTCGGACGTCATCGTGCCGCCGGCCGACACCTCGTTCGCCGAGGCCGCCGCCGAGTTCACGGGCGACGGGCTGATCCCGGACTGACCGTTGCGCGGGGTGCATGTTTCGGGCGCTCAGCCCCCGAAACACGCACCGCCGGCTCAGTCGCCGAGCGCGCTGGCCGCGAGCTGGCGCGTCTCCCACTCGGAGACCTCGAACGGCTGGCCGGGCGTGCCGCCGACGACGAGCACCGCGGTGCCGGCCACGGTCGCGAACGCCTCGCGCGTCGTGGCGGGCGCCACGTGGACCAGGCTGCCGGCGGGCACCGCGTGCTCGACGCCGTCGACCACGAACCGGGCCGCGCCGCGCACGACGACGTAGAGCTCCTCGTGGCCGCCCGCCTCGTCGTGCAGCTCGACGACGCGGTCGCCGACCGCGGCGCCGAGGAACGCGTTCACGCCGAATGCGCTGACCCCGAGGTGGTCGCGCACCGGGCGCCAGTCGAGCGACGGGTCGCAGGGGTCGGCGGCACGCGGGATGTCGTCCAGCGCGACGATCATCGCCGCACCTGCGCGGCGCGCAGCCCGAGCAGCTCGATGACGCCGGTCGTCGCGACGAACGGGTCGGCCACCGTGCGCCCGCTGCAGACCTCCAGCGCGGCGACGATGCGGCCGCCGAGCTCGCCGACGAGCCGCTCGCCGGCGGGCAGCTCGCGCTCGTCGAGCGCGCTGAGGCGGGCGAGCGCCGGGCCGTCGGCGGGCGCGGCGCGGCGGATGAGCACGGCCGGCTCGTCGCTGACCGGAGCATCGGGTGGGCGGCGGCGCCGCCGTGGTGGGCGCCGCTCCGAGCGACCGACGGACTCGGCGAATGTGGCTGGATGCAACATGGATGTGCCCCCTGACACGCGTGGACGGGCGGGTGTGTAACTGCCTAGATAGTAGAGCCGGTTACCTAACCTGTCAAGCGCCTACACTGGTGTCATGTCGAATCCCGCCCCCGGCCCGCTCGAGATCGTCCGCGCGTTCGTCAACACGCGAGACGTCGACGACGGCACCGAGCTGCTGGCCGGGCCGGCCGAGCTCGCGCGGTGGCTGGCGGACCAGGGCCTGGCGGACGACGCGGGCAAGCAGCTGCGCGCCACCGCCACCGCCGCTGACGTGCAGCGCGCGATCGAGCTGCGCGAGGCGCTGCGCGCGCACCTGCTCGCCCACCACGACCAGCCACTGCCCGCCGGCGCCGCGGCGCCGCTCGACGCGGCGGCGCAGCGCGCGCGGCTGACCCTGCGCTTCAGCGGTGCCGACGAGACGACGCTCGAGCCGGCGGCGGGCGGCGTCGACGGCGCGCTCGGGCGCCTGCTGGCGATCGTCGCGCGGTCGATCGCGGACGGCACCTGGCAGCGCCTGAAGGCCTGCCCGGCCGACACCTGCCAATGGGCGTTCTACGACGTGTCACGCAACCGCTCGGCGGTCTGGTGCGACATGCGCGTGTGCGGCAACCGGGCGAAGGTGCGCGGCTTTCGCGAGCGCAACCGGGCGGGGGACGCCGGCAGCGAGCCCGGCGAGGGTCACGGCCACGGCCACGGCCACGACCGAGGCCGAGACGGCTAGATCGGGATCCCCCAGAGCGGAAACCAGCGCTCGAGCTCGGGCTCGATCGGCAGCTCGTCGCCGATCATCGCCTTGATCTGCAGCTCGCGCTCGCCGTCGCGCGCCTGCTGGCCGGACGCCGGCACGAACGGATACCAGTGGCCGCGCTTGTAGTTGTAGATGAAGTAGACGGGCTTGCCCTTGGAGTCCTTGAAGGCGAACACCGCGGCGAGCACGCGGTCGCCGTAGCCGCCGACCATGAGCGCGTCGCTGACGGCGTTGACGCCGACGACGAGATCCTCGATGTCGTCGTCGTGCAGGATGATCCAGCGGTAGCCGTGCGAGTCCTCGTGCGTGGAGATCGTCGTACCGGTGTCCGCGCCGGTGCCGGCGAGCAGCTCCTCCATCTCGGCCACGATCGCCTCGAAGTCGGCCGTGGCCAGCGGCTGGAAGACGATCGCCGCGACGCCCTTCGTGTCGATGCCGTGACCCGTGGAGAGGGTCACGTATGCCGTCGACATGGCAAACAGCTTCTCGGTCGCGGGCGGAGCCTTCAGCTTCTTCTTGCCCCCGAGAATCGCGTCGAAGAGTCCCACGGTGTCGCTCGCGCCCGGGCCGGCCGGCCTACGCCGCGGCCAGCGAGCCGCGCTGCAGCTCGCCCTCGAGCCGCATGAGCTGCTCGATGCGCTTCTCCATCGGCGGGTGGGTCGCGAACAGCCCGGCGATCTTCTGCTTCGGCGAGGCGATGAAGAACGCGCTCAGCTCGTTGGCCACGCGCAGGTCCTGCTGGGGCAGGCGGTCCATGCCCGAGGCGATCTTGCGCAGCGCCGAGGCCAGCGCGCTCGGGCGCCCCGTGGTGAGCGCCGCGCCGCGGTCGGCGCTGAACTCGCGGTAGCGCGACAGCGCCATCATGAGCAGGAAGGAGAGGACGTAGACGACGAGCGAGGCGAGCAGGATCACGAGGAAGCCGGGGCCGTCGTCGTCGTCGCTGTGGCCCCCGCCGCCGAAGAGGAACCCGAACTGCAGGATCATCGCGGCGACCGAGGCGAAGAACGAGGCGATCGTCATGATCATCACGTCGCGGTTCTTGACGTGGGCGAGCTCGTGCGCCATGACGCCCTCGAGCTCGGCGGGAGAGAGCATCTTCATGATTCCGGTCGTGGCGCAGACCGTCGCGCTCTTCTGCGACTTGCCGATCGCGAAGGCGTTGGGCATCTCGGTGTAGGCGACGGCGATCTTCGGCTTGGGGATGTCGGCCTGGATGCAGAGGCGCTCGATCATCGAATGCAGCTCGGGTGCCTCCTGCGGGGTCACCTCGCGCGCGCCCATCGCGTGCAGCGCGAGCTTGTCGGAGGTGAAGAACTGCAGCGCCGCGAAGCCGCCGGCGATGAGCAGGATCATGAAGCCCTGCACCCCCGCCGCGAACAGCACGCCGACGAACGCGACGTACAGCGCGCCGAGCAGGAACATCGTGAGCAGCATGCGGGTCTGAAGACCCGGATCGCGCGTGAACGTCGTCTTCGTGGCAGCCATGCATCCATTCTGCCAAACCGCGCCGACCGGCTTGCGCGCTTTGATGCGCTGCTAACGTCCGCCGTCGATTTCCCTGCACACCGCCGGGAACGCGAGGCGGTCGACGCAGCCCCGCGCAAGGTCGCTCGCAAGGCTCCATAACCCGAGGTGCCGGTTTGGTCCGCTGTGCAGCGCAAACCTAGACTCGGCGTTCGCATGCGCGTCCGCCTTCTCCTGACAGCCCTCGCGCTGCCGCTGCTGCTGTGGGCGGCCCTGCCGATGCCGTCCTCCGGCAAGAGCAAGCAGCAGGAGCTCCAGGAGCTGCAGTCGAAGATCTCGAGCGCCCGCGAGAAGATCGGCCGCAAGAAGGGGACCGAGCGCGCGCTGCGGGCGCAGATCGACGGCTACGACCGCCGCATCCGCCGGCTGCAGGGCAAGATCGCGACGCTGCAGACGCGCCAGCAGCGCGTCCAGACCGACCTCGATGCCAAGCGCGCCGAGCTCGAGAGCCTGCGCACCGACCTGCGCCGCGAGCGCGCCCGGCTCGTGCGGCTGCGCAAGCGCCTGAAGGTGACGCGCACCCAGCTGCGCGTGCGCCTCGTCGAGATCTACAAGGCCGAGCCGCCGGACATGGTCACGGTCGTCCTGAACTCCGACGGCTTCACGGATCTGCTCGAGCGCAGCGAGTTCATCAAGCGCATCTCCGATCAGGACAAGCGGATCGTGACCGACGTGCGCGCCGCGAAGGCCGACGCGACCTCGACCGAGAAGCGCCTGACCACGCTCGAGGCGCGCCAGCGCAAGGTCACCGCGATCGTGCAGCAGCGCCGTGACGAGATCTCCGAGGTGCGGATGCAGCTCGTCGGCACGCGCGTCGGCTACACGCGCACGAAGGACGGCAAGGCCGCGGCGCTGAGCAACGTGCGCGCCGACCGCCAGCACCTCGAGGAGCACGTCGACGGGCTCGAGGCCGCGTCGCAGAAGATCGCCGGCCAGCTCAGCGCCGCGCAGGGCCGGTACGCGGGCGACCTGCCGATCCGCCGGGGCAACGGCAGCATGATCTGGCCCGTCAACGGCACGATGAGCTCCCCGTTCGGCTCGCGCTGGGGCCGGCTGCACGCCGGCATCGACATCAGCGCGGGCGAGGGCACCCCGATCCATGCCGCCGACTCCGGCCGCGTGGTGCTCATGCAGGGCACCGGCGCGTCGGGCGGCTACGGCAACTACACCTGCGTGCAGCACACCGCCACGATGTCGACGTGCTACGCGCACCAGTCGCGCTTCGGCACGAGCGTCGGGGCGAGCGTCAGCCAGGGCCAGGTCATCGGCTACGTCGGCAACACCGGCCACTCGTTCGGCGCGCACCTGCACTTCGAGGTGCGTGTCAACGGATCGCCGGTGAACCCGGTGGGCTACCTGTAAGACCGTTCCGGCCTGAGGTCGCCGGCCGCGGCGACCTCGGACAACGTTAGTGTCGGGCCGATGCAGCCCGAGATCGAGCTCCTGGGCCTGTCGCTGAAGACGTTCGGGATGTGCTTCGGCCTCGCCTTCGTCGTCTCGGGCGCGGTCGTCGGGCGGCGGCTGGTCGAGCTCGGCCGTCCGCCGGACTGGGCCTACGAGATGGTCTTCGCCGCGCTCGTCGGCGGCCTGCTGGGTGCCCGGCTGCACTGGGTCCTCGGCAACCTCGACGAGGTCGGCGACGACGTGCTCGGCGGCATCTTCGGCGGCTCCGGCCTCGTCTGGTTCGGCGGGGCGCTGGGCGGCGCGGCGGGCGTCCTGCTGTGGGCGCGCCGGCGCGGCATGTTCAACCTCGAGCTGCTCGACGCCTGCTCGCCGGCGCTGGCGATCGGCTATGCGGTCGGCCGGATCGGCTGCCAGCTCTCCGGCGACGGCGACTACGGCGTCCCGACCGACCTGCCCTGGGGCATGGCCTACCCCGACGGCGTCGTGCCGACGATGGAGGTCGTGCACCCGGCGCCGATCTACGAGACGCTGGCGATGTGCCTCGTCGCGTGGGCGCTGTGGCGCGCGCGCCACGCGCTGCGGCCCGGCCTGCTGTTCGCCTGCTACCTCGTGCTGGCCGGCAGCGAGCGCTTCCTCGTCGAGTTCGTGCGCCGCAACGACTCCGTGCTCGCCGGGCTGACCGAGGCGCAGCTGCTGAGCCTGGTGATGATCGTGGCCGGCGGGGTGTGGCTGTGGCGCGCGTCGCGCGCGGGTGGCGTGCGCCGAGAGGTGACCGGCGCCGAGGCGGTGGCCCCGGCGTCGTGACGCTCGCTCCAGAATGCGGTTGACGCAACTGGGGATGCTTGCACCTTGGCCGCAGCGCCCGGCGAGGATCTCCATATTGGGTGGGCTCCGGCTCGAGTGTGAAAGCGGCCGGGTTCACGCCGCTCTGTTCAGGACGCCGGGCGGAGCTCGTGTTCGCGTACCTGCTCGTCGAGCGCCGGCGGACCGTCGGTCGCGAGGAGCTGGCCGACGCGCTGTGGCCCGGGCGGCTGCCCGACAGCTGGGCGGCGGCGCTGCGCGGCGTCATCACCGACGCGCGGCGGTTTCTCGCCAGCCTCGGCCCGCCCGTCGCCGAGCTGCTCACCACCGAGCGCAACGGCTACCACGTCCAGGGAGCGTTCATCGCGGGCGCGATGCCCGCGGCGGCGCTGCCGGGCTGGGCGAACGCGTGGACGCCGCCGCAGATCTACGCGGACGGCACCCCTGACGTAGGCACGGGCGCCGACGTCGTTGGCCCGAGGCAATCGCAGCAGGCGCCAGACGCATGACCGAAGGCCATCCGCAGCAGTCCTTCGTCACGCGGTTGCGCGCCATGGCGGACGCGCTGGCCGACCATCCCTCGAGCGTGCGCGAGGTCTCCTGCAGGAGCCCGTACTTGCGGCGGTTGACCTGCCACGGCAGCTCCTCCCAGACGAGCTCGAACAGGTTCCGCAGGGTGGCCGGACGCTGCGTGCGAATGATCTGCCGCGTCCCCGGGTTGGTGAGGCGCGCCGCGAGCCACGGATCGATGGTGAACAGATCGCAATCGGGCCAGCCCGCGACCGGCGAGTGAAGGTTCGACCGGGAGCCCAGTCGGGCAGTTCCGCGGCCGCGCGGGGCGGCTCGCGACCCCGGCGGGCACGAGCGCCGCGTCAGCCGCCTCACCGGCTGATCTCACGACGTCAGCCCTCCAGCGTCTGCACCAGCGACCGCCGTGGCCCGGCGGGGCTCGCCGTGCGCGGCGCCAGCAGCGCGGCGAGCACCCACAGCCCGACCGCCGCGAGCGCGACCGCCGCACCGGCCGCGACGTCGAGCTCGGCGCTGGCGACGAGCCCGAGCAGACCGGACAGCGCGCCGAGCGCGGCGGCCAGCGCGAGCTGCGCCCCGAGCGTGCGCCCGAGCCGGATGGCGGCCGCCGCGGGCGCGACGATGAGTGCGAGCACGAGCAGGTTGCCGAGCCCCTGCACGGCCGCCACGACCGCCAGCGCCAGCAGGGCCAGCAGCGCGAGCTCCACGCGGCCGGGGCGCGCGCCGAGCGAGGGTGCCGCCAGCGGATCGAAGACGGCCGCCGCCAGCGAGCGGTGGCCGGCGCACAGCGCGAGGCCGATGGCGCCCCCGAGCACGCAGGCGGCCACCAGGTCCGCCGTACTCGTGCCGAGCAGGTCGCCGAACAGCAGCTCGCCGAGGCGTGCGGGGACGTCGGGTGACAGCGCGAGCATGGCGCCGAGGCCGAACGCCGTGGTCACCGTCACGCCGACGGCGACCTCCGCGCCGACGCGGGTGTCGCGCGCGGCGAGCGCGATGAGCCCCGCGGCGGCGAGCACGCCGCCCGCCGCGCCGAGCAGCAGCGGCGCGCCCACGAGGGCGGCGATCACGAGGCCCGGCAGCATCGCGTGCGCCAGCGACTCGGCCGCGTACGTGTGGCGCAGGTGCAGCAGCCAGACCCCGAGCGCGCCGCACGTCGCGCCGAGGATCACGACCTCCAGGAGGGCGCGCTGCAGCAGGCCGGAGGAGAGGATGTCCATCGCTGCTCAGTGCGTGTGGGAGTGGTGCTGGATGGCGACGGCGCGGTGGCCGCAGTCGAGCATCACGATCTCCTCGCCGTACGTCCCCTCCAGCACGGCGTTCGTCAGCGTCTCGGCCGGCGGCCCGTAGGCGATCTGCGCGCCGGCCAGGCACAGGACGCGGTCCCATCCGCGCGCCTGCTCGACGTCGTGCGTGGCGATCAGGAGCACGCGGCCCTCGGCGCGCAGCTCGTCGAGGATGGCCATGATCGCCTCCTCGCTCGTGCGGTCGACGCCCGCGAACGGCTCGTCGAGCAGCAGCACGCCGGCGTCCTGCACGAGTGCGCGAGCGATCAGGACGCGCTGGCGCTGTCCGCCCGACAATGAGCCGAAGCGTGCGGCGACGCGGTCGCCGAGGCCGACGCGCTCCAGCGCGGCGCGCGCGGCGGCGCGGTCGCGGGCGGCGAGCCGGCGATACCACGGCGTGCGCGCGTAGGCGCCCATCAGCGCGACGTCGAGCGCGTTGACGGGGAAGTCCAGGCGCGAGCGCTCGGTCTGCGGCACGTAGGCGATCGTGCCCTCCACGGTCGCGCTGCCCGCGGCGGCCGGCAGCTCGCCCAGCAGCGTGCGAAAGAGCGTCGTCTTGCCGCCGCCGTTCGGGCCGAGGACCGCGACGGCCTGACCGCCCGTCGCCGTGAACGTGACGTCGCGCAGCGCGGCGGGAGCGGCGCCGTAGGAGGCCGAGAGGCCCTGCACGCGTACGCCAGTGGCCGTGGGCGCGGCGGCGAGCCGGCTCATCGAGTGGTCCCGCGCATCGTGCCGGCGAGCGCGACCAGCGCGAACGTGGCCCCGCCGATCACCGCGATCGCCGGGCCGGGCGGCAGGTCGAGGTGGTAGGCCAGCAGCAGGCCGCCGACGCCCTCGGCGGCGGCCAGCGCGACGGCGGCCGCGAGCAGCCGGCCGAGCGAGCCGGTCAGCAGGCGCGCCGTCGCGGCGGGGACGACGAGCAGGGTGGAGACGAGCAGGGCCCCCACGGCCGGCAGCACCGCGACGACCGTGAGCGCGAGCAGCCCGAGCAGCAGGCGATCGCCGCGCGCCACGCGCACGCCGAGCGCCGCCGCGCCGGCGGGATCGAAGCCCGTCGCCAGCCACGTGCGCCCGAGCGCGGCCGTGGCCGCCACGGCGGCGAGCGCGGCGGCGGCGGCCAGCGCGATGTCGCCGTCGTCGAGCCCGAGCAGGGTCCCGAACAGCAGCCGGTCGACGCCGGCGGTGGAGCGATAGACGTCGCTGGCGAGGATCGTGCCGAGCGCGAGGGCCGCGGTCAGCAGCAGCCCCGTGGCGGCGTCGGCGCTCGTCTCGCCACGCCGCGTCACGCGCGCGAGCAGGCCGGCGAACCCGAGCCCGGCGCCGAGCGCGACGATCGGCGCCGCGATGCCCCACGGTCCGGCCACGACGAGGCCGGGGAACGTCGCGGTGCCGGCCGCGTGCGTGAAGAACGCCAGCCGCCGCAGGACGATCCAGGTGCCCAGCAGGCCGGCGGCCACCGCGAGCAGGAGGGTGGCGAGCAGCGCGCGCTGCATGAACGGGATCGCGAGCGGGTCGGTCAGCCAGCGCACGGGAGCGAGCTTATCGAAAACCGTTCTCACTTACCGGGTGCGGCGTGAGTGGGCGCGGCCGGGATTCGCGCTACTGTCGGTGCTGCATTTTTGGTCGCGAGTCGCATCTCACCCCCCTTCTCGCGAGCGGCACCCTTCCTCGGGGGAGATCGGAGCGGGCCACATGCCCGACAGCCCCGTAGTTTCGCTAGCACCCGACAGCCCGACCAGCGGCACCCTGTCCGCGCAGATCTCCAACGCCGTCGTGGGGTTGCTGCACGAATACACCGGTCGCGGCCCGACCCGGGCCCGGACGACGATCGGCGCCGACACGATCGTCGTGACGTTGCGCGACAGCCTCACGAAGGCCGAGCGCACACTCGCCGACCGCGGCCAGTCGACCGAGGTGCTCGCGATGCGCCGCGCCTTCCAGGACACCATGCGCAGCGACCTGATCGCCGCCATCGAGTCGCTCACGGGCCGGACCGTCGAGGCGTTCCTCAGCGACAACCTGCATGATCCGGACGTCGCGGTCGAGATCTTCCTCATGAATCCGAACGACAGCGACGGCCGCCGCGAGGCGGCCATGGGCAACGGGCGCACCCTGCCCGACGGCTGAGGCGCGCCGGGCCCGGGGGCGCGGCGGTGCACATCTCAGGGGCTCAGACTCTGAGATGTGCCACGCGAGCGGACTTGCATACTCTGCGATCCGCATGCCCGCCACCCGCACCCAGCTCTCCCAGGCCTATCCGATCGGCAGCCGCGTGGACGAGGACGGCCGCCTGCAGCTCGGCGGCTGTGACGCCGTCGAGCTCGCCCGCGAGTTCGGCACGCCCGCCTATGTCGTCGTCGAGGACGACCTGCGCGCCCGGGCGCAGACGTTCGTCGAGGCATTCAAGGCCCGCACGAAGGACTTCGACGTCCTGTTCGCCACCAAGGCGTTTCCCTGCACGGCGATCTACCGCGTGCTCGCCGAGGAGGGCATCGCCTGCGACGTCGCGTCCGGCGGCGAGCTGGCGCTGGCCCTGCGCGGCGGCTTCGACCCCGCCCGGATCTACATGCACGGCAACGCCAAGTCGCTCGACGAGCTGCGCTTCGCGCGCGAGGCGGGCGTCGGTCACATCGTCATCGACAACGCCGACGAGATCGCGCGGTTGGAGGCGGTCGTCGGCGACGGCGCGCCGCAGCCGGTACTGCTGCGCGTCACGCCCGACGTGCGCGGGCGCACGAACGACAAGATCTCCACCGGCCAGGCGGACTCGAAGTTCGGCTTCTCGATGGCCGACGCGCCGGCGGCGATCGCGCGCGTGCAGGACTCGTCGCACCTCGATCTCGTCGGGCTGCACATGCACATCGGCTCGCAGATCCTCGAGCTCGAGCCGTTTCGCCTGGCGATCGAGGCGGTCGCGCCGCTCGGCGACTTCGGCACCTACAACCTCGGCGGCGGCCTCGGCGTTGCCTACACCGCCGAGCAGGAGCCGCCGCGGATCGCCGACTACGTCGCCGCCAAGGTCGACACCGTCAACCGCGTGCTCGGTCCCGGCAAGCGGATCCTCGACGAGCCCGGCCGCGCGCTCGTCGCGAACTCCACGGTCACGCTCTACACCGTGCAGAGCGTCAAGCGCAACGTCTCGACCTGGGTCGCCGTCGACGGCGGGATGTCCGACAACCTGCGCCCGATGCTCTACGGCTCGGTCTACGAGGCGCAGATCGCCGACCGCTTCGGCGGCGGCACGCCGTCGCGGCTGACCGGCAAGCACTGCGAGTCGGGCGACGTCATCGTGCGCGAGGTCGAGCTCGACGACCCGCGCGTCGGCGACATCGTCGTGACCCCGGCGACCGGCGCCTACGGCCACGCGATGGCCAACAACTACAACGGCGTCCCGCGCCCGCCGGTGATCATGGTCTGCCACGGCGACGCCCGCGTGGTCGTACGGCGCGAGACCTACGACGATCTCTTTGCCCGCGATGTCGACTGAGGCCGGCGCCGGCGCCGCCGAGCGCCCGGGCGCGATCTACCGGGTGGGCCTGCTGGGCCACGGCACCGTCGGCGCGGCGTTCGAGACCCTGCTCGAGCAGCGCGCCGACCACGTCGCCGCGATCACCGGCCTGCGCCCCGAGATCAGCGGCGTCCTGACGCGCTCGCGCGGCGACTTCGACGAGATCCTCGCCGGCTGCGACCTCGTCGTCGAGCTCATGGGCGGCCTCGAGCCCGCGCGCGACTACGTCCTGCGCGCGATGCAGTCCGGCCGCCACGTCGTCACCGCCAACAAGCAGCTGCTCAGCCAGCACGGCGAGGAGCTGTGGGGCGCGGCGCGCGAGCACGGCGTGCAGCTGCGCTTCGAGGCCGCGGTCGCCGGCGTCGTGCCGGTCATCCGCGTGCTGCAGGAGTCGCTGGCGGGCGCGCACGTCGATCGCGTGCACGGGATCGTCAACGGCACGACAAACTACATCCTCACCGAGATGGCTCGCACCGGCTGCTCGTACGGGGACGCGCTCGCCGGCGCCCAGCGCCTGGGCTACGCCGAGGCCGATCCGACCGACGACGTCAACGGCAAGGACGCCGCGGCGAAGATGGCGATCATCGCGCGGCTGGCGTTCGACACCCCGGTCCACATCGACCAGGTCACCTACGAGGGCATCGAGCAGATCACCGCCGACGACATGGAGTACGCCCGGGAGCTGCGCCTCGGCCTGAAGCTCATCGGCACCGCTGAGCGGATCGACGGCAAGCTCGCCGTGCGCGTCCATCCGGCCTTCCTGTACTCGGGCCATCCGCTGGCCAGCGTGCACGGGCCGTTCAACGCCGTGACGGTGGAGTCCGAGGCGATCACGGAGATCACGATGTCCGGCCCGGGCGCCGGCGGCCCGCAGACGGCGAGCGCCGTGCTCGGCGACGTCATCAGCGCGATGATCCCGCCCGCCTCGACCCCCGAGACCACGCAGGCGCTGGAGATCATCGACGACGTCGAGTGCTCGTTCTATCTGCACATGGAGGTCGCCGACCGCCCCGGCGTGCTCGCCCAGGTGGCGCTCGTGCTCGGCGAGCACGGCGCCTCGATCAAGTCCGTCGTGCAGAAGGGGCTGGGGGCGAAGGCGCGCCTGGTGATGGTCGTCCACCCGGTGCTCGAGTCGCGGTTCTTCGCCGCCGTCGAGGAGATCGCGGGACTGGACTTCCTGCGCTCACGGCCGCGGGCGATCCGGGTCATCGACGAGGAGTTCGTGTAGCACCCGGCGACGGCGATGAGCACGAAGCAGGCGCGTTGCGCAGCGGGATCTCACTGACCATCGGCCGGGCGCCTCAGCGGTCGGGTGTGCGGGGTAGCGCGGCGCACGCGCAGATCGCCTCGAGCGCGGAGTGCAGCTCCAGCCAGCCGCTGAAGTGCGCGGGCGGCTCGCCGGCGACGGCCAGCGACCCGCTGACGGGCGCAGTCAGCTCGAGGCGATCGTGATCTGCAGCCGGGCGGGCATGCAACGCAGCTTGCCGGCGCGGGCCCGCACTCGCGTCTGGGAGGCACCCCGATCTTTGGGGACGTCGCCTGCCGCGGCGCCTCAGTCAACCGTCGCGAGCGCCGCCGGCAGCTCCTGGCGCGACCGGATGTCGAGCTTGGAGTACGCCCGTCCGAGGTGGGTCTCGACCGTCTTGCGCGTCACGAACAGCGACTGCGCGATCGCGGGGTTCGACAGCCCGCCGGCGGCGAGATCGGCGATCCGCCGCTCGCTCGCGGTGAGCGACTCGACGCCGCGCAGCTGCAACCGGCGCGGGCGCGCGCCGGTGGCCAGCAGATCGTTGCGCGCCTGCTCGGCGAGCACCGTCGCGCCGCTGCGCTGCGCCATGTCGAGTGCCTCGCGCAGGGTCTCGCGCGCCTCGCTGCGGCGGTTGGCCCGCCGCTGCGCGGCACCGAGGTCGGCGAGCGCCCGCGCGTGCTCCAGGCGCGCCGGAGACGCTGCCAGCAGCGCGACCGCCCGGCCGAGCCCGGCGATCATCGCGCCGCCGTCCTCGCTGAGCAGCGCGACGAGCCGCTCGCCACTGCCGAGGGTGTCCGGCGTCCCCCACGATCGAGCGGTTGCGAGCTCCTCGGCGGCGAGCGCGCGGGCGGCCTCGAGCTCGCCGCGCTCGCGCAGGGCCAGCGCGAGCGCCTCGCGCCACGCGTAGAGCAGCGGGTGGCGCACGCCGAACCCGGCCGTGCGCCTGCCGCACTCCTCGAGATCGGCGACCCCCCGCGTCGCCGTCGCCCTGCGCGAGGCGCAACCGGCCGCGCGCGGCGAGCAGGGTCGTGAACGGCGCCGGCAGCGGGATCGGCGCGCGGTGAAATCCGGCCGCCTCCAGGCACGCTTGGGCTTCGTCGAGCTGACCGGTCTCCCGCAGCGCCTCGATCAGGACGCCGCCGTTGTACGCGCTGGCGAGCAGCAGCCCCGAGCGCAGCGTCACGTCCAGCGCCACCCGCATCTCGCTGATCGCCTCGCCGATCGCGCCCCGGCGGTAGGCCACCGTCCCGCGCGCCACCCGCTGGCCGGCGACCGGCAGATGGCCGAGACGGACGAGTGCCTTGCGGGTGATCGCCTCCGGCCGGACGTGGCGGATGCTCGCCGCCGCCCCTCCATCGGGCGCGCCGCCGTCCGCGGCGAGCGCGCGCGAGCTCGGTGAGCAGGAACGGGTTGCCGCGGCTCGCCTCGTGCGAGGCACGCACGAACTCCGCGTCGGGCTCGGTGGCGAACAGCTCGCGCAGGACGTGGCCCGCCGCCGCCGCGCTGAGCGGCCCGGGTCGGATCGTGGGTCGCGACCGGCTCGCCGGCGATCGCGTCGATCAGCTCCAGCGGCGCGCCGGGCTCGGTCGACCGCGCCGTCAGGACGAGCAGCACCGGCAGCTCGTCGAGGCGGCGCGCGAGGTAGTGCGCGAAGCGCAGCGACGGGGTGTCGGTCCAGCGGGCGTCGTCGAGGGCGATCAGCAGCGGGCCGGCCGCGGCGATTCCCGCGGTCAGCCAGTGCAGGCCGTGCAGGAGCGCGAACAGCTCGCCGCTGGGCGGCTGGGCGCCGGCGGGCGGCTGTGCGCCCAGCAGCTCGGCGGCGATCCCGGCGGCGCCCTCGAACAGCGCGCCCCGCTCGACGAGCGCGTCGGCGGTGACGAACGGCTCGAAGAGCTGGCGCACGACGCCGAACGAGAAGTCGCGCTCCAGGGCGCCGCCGCGGGCGGCGAGGGCGCGCATTCCCCGCTCGGGCGCCAGCCGCTTCGCGCACTCCAGCAGCGCGCTCTTGCCGATCCCCGGCGAGCCTTCGATGACCGCCACGCGACCCGCGCCGGCGCAGGCCGCGTCGAGCAGCGCCGCCAGCGCGGCCACCTCGGATTCGCGTCCAGGAGCTCGGCTCCGGCCCTACCGGCGATTGAGCCCGCGCCGCACGCTATCCGCGACCCGCCTCATACGGCAAGGGGGCGGGGGAGGGGCGATCCACAGCCGTGACGGTAGGGTCACGGCCGATGCCCGGACTCATGGAGCGCTACCGCGAGCGCCTGCCCTTCGCGGCCGACGATCCCGTCGTCTCGCTCGGCGAGGGCACGACGCCGCTCGTCCACGCGCCGCACCTCTCCGAGCTCGTCGAGGCGGAGGTGTGGCTGAAGCTCGAAGGGCTCAACCCGACCGGCTCGTTCAAGGATCGCGGCATGACCTGCGCCGTCAGCGCGGCCGTGCGGGAGGGCGCGAAGGCCGTCATCTGCGCCTCTACCGGCAACACGGCCGCGAGCGCCGCCGCCTATGCCGCCCGCGGCGGCCTGACCTGCGCGGTGATCGTCCCGGAGGGCAAGATCGCCCAGGGCAAGCTCGCCCAGGCGCTCATGCACGGCGCGCGCGTGATCGCGCTGCGCGGCAACTTCGACCAGGCGCTCACGCTCGTGCGCGCGCTCACCGACCGCCAGCCGATCGCGCTCGTCAACTCCGTCAATCGCTTCCGCCTGGAGGGCCAGAAGACGGCCTCGTTCGAGATCATCGAGCAGCTCGGCGAGCTCGATGCGCTCTGCATCCCGGTCGGCAACGCGGGCAACATCACCGCCTACCACAAGGGCTTCGTCGAGGACGGCGTCGCGCCGCGCCTGTTCGGCTTTCAGGCCGAGGGCGCCGCGCCGCTCGTGCTGGGCAAGCGCGTCGACCAGCCCGAGACGATCGCCAGCGCGATCCGGATCGGCAACCCGGCCCGCTGGGAGGAGGCGATGGAGGCGATGACCGCCTCGCGGGGCATGGTGCGCGCCGTCTCGGACGCCGAGATCCTCTCCGCGTACCGCCTGCTGGCCGCCCGCGAGGGCGTCTTCTGCGAGCCGGCCAGCGCCGCCTCCGTCGCCGGGCTGCTGCGCTACGGCGCCGACGGCGCGGCGCGGGTGGCCTGCGTGCTGACCGGCCACGGCCTGAAGGATCCCGAGACCGCGCTCAACCAGGCCGGCGGCGTGATCCCGTGCGAGCCGAACCTCGCCGCCGTCGAGGAGGCCGTGCTCGGGTGACCACCAAGCGCCGCCGGCTCGTTCGCGTGCCCGCGTCGTCGGCGAATCTCGGGCCGGGCTTCGACGTGTTCGCGGCGGCGCTGGCGCTGCACGTCGAGCTCGAGGTCGTCGAGACCGGCCGCTTCGGCGTCGACACGAAGCTCGACATCGCGCGCGACCGGCGCAACCTCTGCGTGCGCGGCTTCGCGCGGCTGCAGCCGCCCGACCGCTTCACGTTTCGCATCCGCTCCGACGTGCCGCTGTCGGGCGGCCTCGGCTCCAGCGCGGCGGCCTACACCGCGGGCGTGCTGGCCGCCGCGCACATGTTCGAGCTGCAGGAGGACCTGCTCGGCCACGTCGCCGAGCTCGAGGGTCACCCCGATAACGCCGCGGCGGCGCTGCTCGGCGGCTTCGTGATCGTCACCGGCGGCGAGGTCGCGCGCTTCGAGCCGCCCGACGGGCTGGAGGCGGTCGTCGTCGTGCCGCGCGCGCCCGTGCGCACCGCGGTGGCCCGCAAGGCGCTGCCCGCGCGGGTGCCGATGGAGGATGCGGTCGCGAACGTCGGCCGCGGGGCGCTGCTGACGCTCGGCCTGGCCACCGGCGACTTCAGCCTGATCGCTCGCGGCCTGGAGGACCGGCTGCACCAGCCCTACCGGGCCCACCTGTTTCCGAAGTCGATGGCGCTGCTTGAGCGCGCGCGCGAGCTCGGCGCGATCGGCGCGACGATCTCCGGCGCCGGGCCGACCGTGCTGTTCTGGACGCAGGCCGACGCGACGGGCGCGGTCGTGGGACGGCTGCGCGGCGAGGCCGAGGGCTGGGCCGACGTGCTGCGGGCGCCGTTCGAGTCGCTGGGCGCCGACGTGCGCGAGCGCTAGCCAGCTACGCGCTGATGCGCACCTGCACGCCGACCGGGATGCGCCGCATCATCCAGCGCATGTCGCCGTCGCTCGCCCGCAGGCAGCCCGAGCTCGCCGGCGTGCCGAGCGAGTCCTCGCTGTTCGTGCCGTGGATCGCGATCCGGTCGCCGCCGGTCCAGCCCTGCGGGACGTTGGGCTGGCGGCCGGTCAGCGCGAACGCGCAGCAGCCGTAGGGCCCGTTCCCGTCGCCGCTGACCCGCAGCGTGTCGGTGATCGCGTAGCGCCCCTGCGGCGTCTCGTGGCCCGGTCGCCCGACCGCGACGCGGACGCGCCGGACGACCTGCCCGTCGCGGCGCACGAGGAGCCGCAGGGCGGAGAGGTCGACCTCGATCGTGTAGGGCTCGTAGCGCAGCTGCGCGGCGTCGGCCGGGATCCAGCCCGCGCGCGAGTTGGGCATGTAGTGCGACAGCACGCCGAGCCAGCCCGGCCGGCGCGCGACGACCGCGAGCACGCGATCTGACCCGTAGCCGGTGCGCGGGTGCAGCGCGCGCACGACGCGCCCGTCGGGGCGCTCGCGCAGCAGCACGCGGCGCACGAGCCGCGCGCCCAGCGGCCAGCGGTGGCCCGTCTCGGGACGCTGCGTGGGTGTGCGGGAGACCTCCTGCGGCGCGCGCACGCTGGGCTCCGGGCTCCCGGCCCCCGGGGCGAGGAACAGCACCCCGACGCCGGCTCCCAGCACGAGGGCGACCACGGCAACCGCGACGACGACCCGGCGACTCATCAACTCAGGCGGGGGCGAGCGCCTTCAGCTGCGCACGGGCCGCGGGCATCTTCAGCCGCTCGAGGATCTCGTCGGTGAGCGCGAGGTAGTCGGCACCGAGGTCGGGCCGGTGGTCGAGGATCGAGAGGGCGCGCTCGGCGGCCTCCGCGTAGGCGATCGAGGAGCGGATCGTCGAGCGAAAGAGCTTGCGCCCGACGTGCTCCTCGAGCGTGGCGAACGCCTCGCGGCTGTGCTTCGTGCGCATGTCGGCGATGTTGAACACGACGCCGAGCCAGCCGAGCTCCGAGTTCAGGCCGTCGCGCGCGAGCTCGATGACCTCCAGCGCCTGCTCGACGCCCTGCAGCGCGAAGTACTGCGCCTCGGTCGTCAGCAGCGCGTGGTCCGCGGCGACGAGCGCGTTGACGGTCAGCAGGCCCAGCGACGGCGGGCAGTCCAGGAGGATCAGGTCATAGCGCTCGCGCAGCGGCTTGAGCGCGCGCCGCAGCGTCAGCTCGCGGCCCATCTTGCCGGCGAGCATGAGCTCGGCCTCGGCGAGCGAGAGGTTCGCCGGGATGACGTCGTCGTGGATCGCCCGCGCCGCCTCGGCCCGGCCGGCGAGCACGTCGGCGATCGACGGGGAGGCGTCGGGGTCGACGTCGAAGTAGTCCGACAGGTTGCCCTGCGGATCGAGATCGACGGCGAGGACGTGAAGGCCGATGCGGCGCAGGACGTCGGTCAGGGTCCGCACCGCGGTCGTCTTGCCGGTGCCCCCCTTCTGGGAGAGGACTGCGATGGTGGCGCCCAAGGGCGCCAAAGGCTACTCGGCGCCGAGCGGGGTGGCCGCCGTCTTCGCGTCCAGCGCCGAGCGATCGGCGAAGCGCAGGCGGTAGCGGCCGATGACGATCTCGTCGCCGTCGGCGAGCAGCTGCGAGACCACGCGCTGGCCGTTGACGAAGACGCCGTTGAGGCTGCGGTCGTCGAGCACGCGCACGCCCTCGGCCTCGGCGATCAGCACGGCGTGGCGGCGCGAGACGGTCGGGTCCTCGAAGCGCAGATGCGCAGACAGGCTGCGTCCGATCCGCATCGAGTCGCCCGGCATGGCGACCGTGCGCACCTCGCCTGCGTCATGGAAGACGAGGTAGCGGCCGGTGTCCGAGATCGCGTCGCGCGCGGCGTCGATCGCGTCGCCGTGCGTCGCGGTCTGCGGCTCGGCGCGCTGGAAGCGGGTGGCGCCGGCGAACAGCGACGCGCGCGTGAAGCTCGCCCCGTCGCAGCCGGGGCAGGCGGGCAGGACATCCGCGGTGGTCATCTCCAGGACGTGACCGCAGATCTCGCAGCGAAACGTGCCGGTCCCGGCGAGCGTTCCTGATGTGAGCGACTCCATACCGACACTCCCTTCGCCTGTAGATGCGGCAGCCGACTGCCCGGAGCTCGTGCGGATATCACGATCGCGTCAAGCGTTTGGGGTGAGCTCGACGAGACTCACTCGGGGCGTGACCTCTACCCATGTTCGGCCGCGACCTAAACGCGACCTTAAGGATTTCGCGCAGGAACCTACGGATTTACGCAGAAGCACGCCGCCATGGCCCGCGCAGCAGTCACGATCGACGAGCAGGATCTCGAGCGCGCATTGCTGCGCAAGGGCGTCGACGCCCTCACCGACGGCCGCCACGACTGCGCCGACTGCGGCCGCACGCCGCTCGTCGGCGAGACGCTGTACCGCTACGCCGGCGGGCCGACGGTCTGCGAGCTGTGCCGGCCGCTGCGCCGCGGCGAGCCCGTCGAGAGCGAGCTGGTGCGCCACAGCGAGTACGGCAACGCCGTCCGCGTGCGCCGCGTCTGAGCACGGCGCCGGCGAGCCGGCGGCGAAACCGAATAGATTTCCGGCTCCGTGGAGCCGATCACCCTGACGACGACGATCGCCAAGCCGCGCGAAGAGGTCTTCGAGTACCTCGCCGACGTCGCCAACCACGCCGAGTTCAGCGACCACTGCATGGTCGACTGGCATCTCACGCGCGAGGACTCCTACGGCCGCGGCGCCGGCGCGCGCTTTCGCGTCAAGTCGCGCTTGGACCGCTTCTCCTACGGCGACATCACGCTCGCCCACCTTGAGCCGCCGGCGCGGATCGTCGCGACCGGCCGCGGCGGGCGCTTCAACCGCATCCACACGCACTCGACGTGGACGCTGGAGGCGGCCGGGGAGGGCCGGACGAAGGTCACGTTCGAGACGCAGTCGACGCCCGTCCTGAAGTCCGACGAGCTGATGGAGAAGCTTCTGCGCCTGCGCACGGCGTCCACCCGCTGCCACAAGCGCGCGCTCGAACGGCTGCGCTCGATCCTCGAGTCCGGCGAGGGCCGGGGCAAGCACACGACGGTCTCCGGCGGGGCACGTAAGCCCGCCAGCGGCTTCAGGCTGTAGATTTCGCGCCCGTCATGTCCCGTCTGCGCCGCCCCTTCGCCGTTCTCGCCGTCCTGCTCGCCAGCGGCGGCCTCGCGGCGTGCGGCGTGCATCACGACGAGGACGCCAAGCTCCAGAAGATCGAGGGCGAGGGCTTCTACCTCTCGCTCGGCGAGCTGAAGTACCAGGTGCAGGGCTCGCGCCAGCTCAACGCCGACGACATCCAGGACAAGGCGCTGCTGGCCGGCGTCCCGGCCGCCGATCAGCCGCTGAAGCCCGACGAGGTCTGGTTCGGCGTCTTCATGCAGGTCGAGAACGAGGCCGAGGAGCCGCTGCGGCCCGCCTCGGACATCGAGATCATCGACACGCAGGAGGACATCTTCAAGCCGATCGAGCTCGAGGCCTCCAGCCCGTTCGCCTACCGCGCCGCGGATCCGATCCCCGGCGGCGAGATCGATCCGGTGCCCGACACCCCGGGCTTCAACACCGCCAACCAGGGCTCGCTGCTGCTCTTCAAGCTCACGCTCGACGCGCTGGACAACCGGCCGCTCGAGCTGAAGATGGAGTCCTCGACGACCGACCAGACGGGCATCATCGACCTCGACGTGTAGCGCGGTCGCGCGGGCGGCCCGCCCGCCCGGTCGGCCGGGAGGACGGATTCAGCGCGTGGCCTTCAGGCCCGCGCGCAGCACGGCCTGGGCGACCGGTGCCGCGGTGTCGCCGCCGGCGCCGGCCTCGACGAGCAGCACCCCGACGGCCACGCGCGGCTCCCCGGCGGGTGCGAAGGCGGCAAACCACGCGTCCGTGTCGGTCGGATCATCCGGATCGACCGGCGGACACGGCGCGGCCGCGGGGCTCGGCGTGCAGTCGGGCTGGCTCGTGTCGCGCAGCTCGGCGGTGCCGGTCTTGCCCGCGACGCGCACGCCGTCGATCGCCGCGGCGCCGCCGGTCCCGTCCTTCACGACGGACTCCATCATGCTGGCGACCATGCGCGCGACGCCGGCCGGGACGGCCTGCGTGCGCCGTGGCGGCAGGCCGCGCTCGAGCGTCAGCCGCGGCCGCCGGCCGCGCCCGGCGATCGTCGCCGCCACCCACGCCATCTGCAGCGCGGACGCCTGCACCTTGCCCTGCCCGATCGCCGATGACCCGACCGCGAGGCCGTCGCCGATCTCGCCCGCCGCGGGGATCGTGCTCGTCGCCGCCCCCGGAATGCCCGGGTCGGTGTTGAAGCCGAACTGCTCGGCGGTCTGCACGAGTCGCTTCGGGCCCAGGCGGGTGCCGAGCGGGGCGAAGACCGAGTTGCAGGAGTGCGCGAAGGTCTGGCGCAGCGTGCCCCCGCACGACTCGCCGTGGGCGTTCTCGAGCTCGACGCCCTCGATGACCGCCTTCGTCTCGACCGCGTACTGCGAGTTCAGCCCGGCGAGCTTGTGCTGGAGCACGCCGGTGAGCGTGATGATCTTGAAGGTCGAGCCCGGCGGCTGCAGACCCGAGAACGCGATCCCGGCCAGCGCCAGGATCTCGCCGGTGCGCGGCCGCACCGCCGCGACGCCGCCGACGTAGGCGCCCTTCGCCGCGACCGCGGCGCGCTGCACGTCGGGGTCGATCGAGGAGTGCACGGCCGTCGCCGGGCGCGGCTCGGTGCGCGCGAGGATGCGCGTGCCGGCGCGCAGCTCGCCGCCCGGGCGGCCCGCGACGCGCTCCTCGAAGACGCGCTCGAGGCCGGTGGTGCCGACCTGCGCGTCGTCGGGGTAGCCGAGCTCGCGCAGCCGCGCGACGCGCTCCGGCGGCGGCGGCCCGAGGTCTCCGACGATCGAGGCCGCCACGTCGGCGATCGGCGACGAGCGGTCCTCGCCCGCCGCGAGCGGGCTGCCGTTGCGTGCCAGGATGGTGGCGCGGCGCGGCAGCCGGGTGCTGCGGGTGAGCGCCTCGCCGAGCGCGATGCCCGGGAAGACCAGGTTCGGCGACCACGCGACGCGGCGATCCTCGCCCTCGCCGGAGAACCTCAGCCGCAGGGTCGCGCGGATCGTCCCGAAGACGCGCGTGGTGACGGTCATCGGGATGGCGACCACACCGTCGCCGTCCCCGCCGACCGCGCCGTGGCGAAACCCGGTCGCGGTCGCCGTGGTCGCCGCGGTGCGATAGCTCTCCGTGAACCGGCGCAGGGGCAGCGCGCGCTGGTCGCCGGGCGCCAGCTCGGCGTGCATCGCCGCGAAGTCGCCGCTCGACCAGGCCGTGACGAAGCGCTTGGCGGCGGCCTGCTCGGGGGGCGGGCCGCCGGTCAGCATGAGCAGCGCGACGACCACCACCACGCCGCCCGCGGCTGCGCTTGCGAAGATGAGCGACCGGGCAGGAGGTGACCGGCGCACGGGTGACGGACGGGCGAGCATGCGGGGAACTATGGCCTGCTCGCGGACGTACCCGCGCCATGCTCTTCCCGCACGTACAGATATAGCGAACTCGTGACCGCAATCGACATCCTCATCATCGTCTTTGCGGGGCTGTTCGGGCTGATCGGCTTCGCGCGCGGGTTTCTCATCGGGGCGCTGTCGCTCGTCGGCTTCGCGGGGGGCGCCTACCTCGGCACGCGCTTCGGACCGCAGCTGCTGGAAGAGGGCAACGCGTCGCCGTTCGCGCCGCTGTTCGGCCTGCTGGGCGCGCTCGTCGGCGGGGTGATCCTGTCGGCCGGCGCGGAGGGCATCGCGGGGGCGATGCGGTCCGGGATCCGCTCGCCGGTGTTCGGCGTCTTCGACGGGCTGATGGGCGCCGTGCTGGCGATCGCGCTCGCGCTCGGCCTCGCCTGGCTGGTCAGCGTGATCGTGCTCCAGACGCCCGGCGTGCGCGAGTACCGCGGGACCATCCAGCGCTCGGTGATCCTCCAGGAGCTCAACGAGGTGCTGCCGTCTGACCGCGTGCTCAAGGCGCTCGCGCGCTTCGACCCGTTCCCCAGCATCACCGGGCCGGCGATCGACGTCGAGCCCCCGCGCGGGTCCGCCGCGCGCGATCCCGATGTCCAGGAGGCGGGCCGCTCGGTCGTGCGGGTGCTCAGCAACTCCTGCGGCCTCGGCGTGGCAGGCTCGGGCTGGGTGGCGGCGCCCGGCATCGTCGTGACGAACGCCCACGTCATCGCCGGCTCGAACAACACGCACGTCGAGCCCAACGGCTCGGGCAGCCGCCTGGACGCCACCGCGATCCACTTCGACTCGCGCAACGACGTCGCGATCCTGCGCGTGTCGTCGCTCGACCGGCCGGCGCTGCGGTTCTCGCGCGAGGTCAAGAACACCGAGCCCGGCGCGGTGCTCGGGTTCCCGCTCAACGGCCCGTACAAGGTCGTCCCCGCGCGCGTGGGGCGGACCGCGGTCGTGCTCGCCGGCGACGCCTACGGGACCCGCCGCGTGCGGCGCGAGGTGACGGCGTTCCGCGCGGACGTCCAGCCGGGCAACTCGGGCGGTCCCGTCGTCGACGTCGCCGGCCGCGTGTCGGGGACGGTGTTCTCCAAGCTCGTCGGCAGCCCGGGCGGCTACGCGGTCCCCAACGCGATCGTGCGCGACGCGCTGGCCGGCGCTCGCGGCGCCGTCGATACCGGTCGCTGCATCCGCTAGCCGCATTTTCCGCGGCTCGCGGCGGGTGACCGCGGAAAATGCGGCTAGCCAATCGGCCGCCGGGGGCCGGAGCGCTACCCTCGGCCACTTGCCCGAGTCAAAGACACTCGTCATCGCCGAGAAGCCGTCGGTCGGCCGCGACCTCACGCGCGTGCTCACCGGCCCGTTTCAGAAGCAGGAGGGCTACCTCGAGGGTCCCGACCACGTCGTGACCTGGGCCGTCGGCCACCTCGTGCAGCTCGCCGAGCCCGACGAGTACGACGCGAAGTACAAGAAGTGGCGGATGGCCGACCTGCCGATCGTGCCCGACAAGTTCAAGCTCGTCGTGCGCGACGAGCGCTCCAAGAAGCAGATGTCGGTCGTGTCCAAGCAGCTCAAGCGCGACGACGTCGCGACGGTCGTCAACGCCTGCGACGCCGGCCGCGAGGGCGAGCTGATCTTCGCCTACCTGTACGAGAAGGCGGGCTCCAAGAAGCCCGTCGAGCGCCTGTGGCTGTCGTCGATGACGAAGGCCGCGATGCAGCGCGCGTTCACCGAGCTGCGCCCCGCCGCGGAGTTCGCCCAGCTCGAGGCGGCCGCCCGCTCGCGCTCGGAGTCCGACTGGATCGTGGGCATGAACGCCACCCGCGCGGCGACCATCCGCCTGCGCTCCTCCTTCGACGGCGCCGTCTCGCTGGGCCGCGTGCAGACGCCGACGCTGGCGATCATCACGCGCCGCGAGGAGGAGATCCGCGCGTTCGTGCCCGAGCCCTACTGGCTCGTCGACGCGCTGTTCGAGGCGCCCGGCCAGCGCACGTACGAGGGCCGCTACCACGAGGCCAACAAGCCGCGCCTGAAGAGCGCCGAGCAGGCCGATGCGGTGGTCGGCGCCGTACGCGACCAGCCCGGCCTGATCACGCACCTCGAGCGCAAGAAGCGCACGGAGCGCGCACCGCTGCTCTACGACCTCACGTCGCTGCAGCGCGAGGCCAACAGCCGCTTCGGCTTCACCGCTCGCCGGACGCTGGCCGCCGCGCAGCGCTGCTACGAGGAGCACAAGGTCCTCACCTATCCGCGTACGAGCTCGCGCTTTCTGACGAGCGACATGATCGCCGAGCTCAAGCCGATCGCCGGCCACGTCGGCGGCGCGTCGCGCGACTACCAGGCCGCCGCGGCGTACGTCCAGGGCCTGGACGTGCTGGCGCTGCAGCGCGTCGTCGCCGACGACAAGGTCGGCGACCACCACGCGATCATCCCGACGAACTCGACGCACACCCTCGACAGGCTCTCCGACGACGACCGGCGCATCTACGACCTCGTCGCCCGCCGCTTCCTCGCCGTGTTCCACCCCGAGGCCGTCTTCGAGAACACGAAGGTCGAGACGACGGTGGCCGACCACGTCTTTCGCACCCGCGGCAAGGTCCTGCTCGTGCCGGGCTGGCGCGGCGTCTACGGCGAGCTCGCCGAGACGAGCGGCGCCACCGACGACGACGAGGGCCGCGACCAGCAGCTCCCCAAGCTCGAGCGCGACGAGACGGTGCAGACGCGCGAGGTGACCGCGGCCGAGAAGGAGACCCAGCCGCCGCGGCGCTACTCCGACGCGTCGCTGCTGGGCGCGATGGAGACCGCCGGCCGGCTCGTCGACGACGACGAGATGCGCGAGGCGATGAAGGAGTCGGGCATCGGCACGCCGGCGACGCGCGCGTCGATCATCGAGCGCCTCATCGACGTCGGCTACGTCGAGCGCGAGGCCCGCTCGCTCGTCGCGACCGAGAAGGGCCTGAACGTCATCCGCCTGCTCGGCGAGCACCCGCTGACGTCGCCGTCGATGACCGGCGACTGGGAGCAGCGCCTGGGCATGATCGAGCGCGGCGAGGAGCCGCGCAAGCGCTTCATGGCCGACATCAAGGGCTTCGCCGAGTCGACGGTCGCCGAGCTGGATGCCAAATTGAAGGACGTCCGCATCCCGCGCGCGAACCTCGGTCCGTGCCCGGTCTGCGCCCACGACATCGTCGAGAACCGCAAGGGCTTCTCCTGCTGGTCGCGCGAGGATCCCGGCTGCGGCTTCGTCATCTGGAAGGCGAAGGCCGGCAAGACGCTGCCGCTCGTGGTGGCGCGCGAGCTGATCGCGACGGGCCGCACGGCCAAGCCGGTGACGGGCTTCAAGGGCCGCAGCGGGCGCTCCTTCCGTGCCAAGCTGGCGCTGCAGCAGAGCGAGGAGGGCAAGTGGCGGGTGGAGTTCGATGAGTCGTGGGCGCGCGAGGGTGCAAAGAGCGCACCGGAGCCGGCCGACGCTGGAGTCGAGCCGGCAGAGCCGGCCGCCGCGCAGAGCGCGACGGCCGAAGCCGCGGCGTAGGCGCCGCGGTTCCGGGTCGCCCGCGCGGCTGCTCGCGCTCGTCGTCGTGCTCGTGGGCGGCGGCGCCGCGCTGCTCGCGACGGGCGTCATCCCCTCGGGGGCGGGCGGCGCCGACGCCAGCCCGGTCGCGCGCACGGTGCCTCGCCTGGCGCCGCAGCTGCCCGAGCCCGAGCGCGAGTTGCAGCGCGAGGTCGGTGCGCTGCCCGCGCCGGCGGGCGCGTCGCAGGTCGATCTCTCCGACCCGTCGCTTCTGCCCCGGCTGCGCCTCAAGCGCGGCCCGAAGGCGGGCCTGGCCTTCGACCTCGCCGACGGGACGGTCGTCTGGCGTCACCACGCCACGGCCGTGCGGCCGATCGCGAGCCTGACGAAGATCATGACCGCGCTGCTCGCCGTCGAGCGCTTCGACGCGCGCGACACCGTGCGCGTCCCGCGGGTCTCGGACGGGGTCGGCGGCTCGCGGATGGCCGGCCTGAAGCCGGGACGGCGCGTGCGCGCCGAGGTGCTGCTCAGCGGCCTGCTGATCTCGTCGTCCAACAACGCGGCGGTCGCGCTCGCCGTCGCCGGGGCGGGGTCCGAGCGCGCCTGGGTGGCGCTCATGAACAGGCGGGCGAAGCTGCTCGGGCTGACCTGCACGCACTACGTCGACGCCCACGGGCTGGACCGCCGCAACCGCTCCTGCGCCGCCGACCTGGCCACGCTCGCGATGCGTGCCATGAACGAGCCGCGGATCGCGGCGATCGCGCGCAAGCGCTACGCGCGCGTCTGGCCCGGCGCGGGGCGCAAGCTCACGCTCTACACGACCAACCACCTGCTGCGCGACCGCTACCCGGGGGCGATCGGCCTGAAGACCGGCTACACGAACCCGGCGGGCTTCTGCCTCGTCGCGGTCGTGCAGCGCGGCCCGCGGCGGATCGGCGTCATCCTGCTCGGCTCGCGCGACGCCTTCTCCGACGCCCGCCGCGTGGCCCGCGAGGCGGCGCGGATCGGCGCACTGCCGGGGGCGACCTGAGTTCGACTCGGCGCGATCGACGTCGTCGGTGGCCGGCGAAGGCGTCGGTCCCGGCGGCCAGCACGTTCGGCGATCCCTCGGCGGGGACGCGGGCCGGGAGCGTCAGCGCAGGACGCCCCCACGCGGGTGCGGATCTTCCAACCAAGGGTGGGTGCCGGTGGCGCGCACGTCGCCGTCATGCCCAGCGCAGGCGCGCCGCCGCCGTCGCAGGCGGTGCTCGACGCGTTCAACGCCCACGACGTAGACGCGATCATGTCGCGCGGGTAGAGCAGTCCCAGCCGTGTTCACGCCGGACGATCGATAGGAGGCCTTCCGTGGCCACGCCCTACACGCTCAAGAAGCTGACCGACGTCAAGGACTCCGCGCTCGAGTTCGGCCTCGGCGCCATCCAGGAAGCGCGCTTCGCCGGCGGCGATCTCGGCGCGGAGGACACCGGCGTCGCGCTCGAGCACCTCAAGCCCAACCAGCGCTCGCCGTTCGGGCACCTCCACGAGAAGGCCGAGGAGATCTACGTCGTGTTGTCGGGCTCCGGGCGCGCGAAGCTCGACGACGAGATCATCGACCTCGGCCCGATGGACGCGCTGCGCGTCTCGCCCACGGTCACCCGCGCGTTCGAAGCCGGTCCCGACGGCCTCGAGCTGCTCGCCTTCGGACCGCGTCACAAGGGCGACGGCGAGACGATCCAAGGCTGGTGGGACGACTAGCGTCGTCGTGGTCGACCTTCGCGCCCGGCCGCATCCCGCGCAACCATGTGACGCAATCTCGATTAGGGCGTAGTGTCGCCATGAGGACAACCCAGGGAGGGACGCACATGACCGCGCCAGCGCAGCGGACACCATCGGCTTTGCGAGCCGCGCTTGCCGCACTCGTCGCCCTCGTGGTCCTGACGGCGTGCCTGCTCGCGCCGCCCGCGGCGCCCGCCGCCGCCAAGCGGCTCGTCAAGCCGTCGGCGCTGCCGGCCTTCCCGTCCTGTGCCTCGCTGTTGAGCTACGCCCGGCGCAACGCGCGCGTCACCGGCGGGCGCACCGGCGTGCCCACGCGCGCCGGCGTAATGCTGCCGCAGGTTCTCGACGGGCCGGTGCCGAGCGATGTCGCCGCCGACGCGCCGGTGCCCTCGCCCGCGGCGCCCTCCGCGGCCCAGGGCTCGCCGGCACGCGAAGCCGCTCCCGCGCCCGACTTCTCACAGACCAACGTGCAGGAGGCCGGCATCGACGAGCCGGACATCGTCAAGACCGACGGCCGCACGGTCTTCGCCGTCGCCGACGGCAAGCTGCACGCGCTCGACGTCACCGGCGACAAGCCGCGGCTGGTGGGGACGCTCGCCCTCGACGGCGCGTACGGCCATCAGCTGCTGCTGCGCGGCGACCGCCTGCTCGTGATGAGCAGCTCCTACGGCGGCGTCCCGATGGCCGCCGACGTGATCATCTCCGCCTCGCAGGTCGTCATCAGCGAGATCGACATCAGCGATCCGGCCGCGCTGAAGGTGCGCCGCACGATGACGGCGGAGGGCGCCTTCGTCGACGCGCGGTTGACCGGCGGCACCGCGCGCGTGGTGGTGGGCGCCTCGCCGAACGTGATCCGGCCTGCGGCCGTGGGGCGTGCGTCGCTGCGCACCTTCGTGCCGCAGACGGTCCTGCGCAGCAAGCTGTCGGGCAAGACCTTCCGCCGCTCGATGGTGGCGTGCGACGACGTGCGCCACCCGCGCCGGTTCTCGGGCCTGGATCTGCTGACCGTCCTGACGATCGACCTCGACAAGGGCCTGTTCAACGTCGATCGCGACGCGATCATGGCCGGCGCGCAGACGGTCTACGCCTCGACGACCGGCCTCTACGTCGCCTCGCAGCGCTACAACCAGTCGCTGGAGACGGGCCGCGCGATCCCGCAGCGCAGCCGCACCGACATCCACCGCTTCGATATCTCCAAGCCCGACGTGACGAGCTTCGCGTCGTCGGGCAGCGTCGCGGGCTTCGTGCTCAACCAGTACTCGATGTCGGAGTTCGAGGGTGCGCTGCGCGTGGCCTCGACCGAGCAGCCGGTCTGGTTTCAGGGCCGCACCGACGGCGAGAGCGAGTCCTTCGTGAGCGTGCTCGCCGAGCACGGCCGGTCGCTGGACCTGCTCGGCCGCGCCGAGGGCCTGGGCCGCGGCGAGCGTATCTACGCCGTGCGCTTCGTCGGCGACAAGGGCTACGTCGTGACGTTCCGCCAGGTCGATCCGCTGTATACGCTCGACCTCTCCAAGAAGACCGACCCGCGGGTGGTCGGCGAGCTGAAGATCCTGGGCTACTCGGCGTACCTGCACCCGATCTCCGACGACCTGCTGCTCGGCGTCGGCCAGGACGCGACCGCCCAGGGCCGGACGACCGGCACGCAGCTGTCGCTGTTCGACGTGTCCAACCCGCGCCTGCCGGCGCGCAAGGCCGGCGTCGCGCTGGGCGGCGGCGCCAGCTCGTCGGCGGAGTTCGACCCGCACGCGTTCCTCTTCTGGAAGCCGTCGAACCTCGCCGTGATCCCGCTGACGACGTACGGCGACCGCGGCCAGAGCTTCTCGGGCGCCGTGGGATTCAGGATCGGCGCCGCGAGCATCGCCGAGGCCGGCCGCATCGCCCACCCGCCCGACGCGGCGGACAGCACGTACACCCCCGAGATCGGCCGCTCGCTCGTGATCGGCGACGCGCTCTACACGCTGTCCTACGCGGGCCTCGCCGCCAACCGGCTCGACAATCTCGCGTCGCTGTCGTTCACGGCGTTCCCGCGCGAGCCGCGGCCGGCGCCGCCGCCGAACCCGGGCCCGGTGCCGTTGCCGCAGCCCGTGCCGTAGCGGCCGCGTTCAGGCCAGGCCGTCGGAGCGGTAGCGCTCGAGGGCGCCGTCGACGAGCGCCGAGAGCTCCTCGAGCAGCTCCGGCGTGAGCGTCTGCGGCGTGAACTCGAAGTTGGCCTTGCCGCCGAGGCGCTCGCGCAGAGCGTCGCTGAGGTGCTCGAGCACCGCCGGGTGGCTGTAGACGGGCATGAGCTGCAGGGACACGGTCTCGTCGCCGGTCTTCACGGCGCCGAACGACATCGCCGTGCCGCTCGGGCCGAGGCGGCGGGTGTGCACCTGCAGGTCGCCGGGCTCGTCCTTGGCGACGACGAGCGTGTCGCCGTGGCGCGCGAGCAGCGGGTGCAGCGCGGCGAACACGTCGTCGAGGCTCTCCACGACCGCCGATGATACGCACGCAAAGACCGGCGTTCGCAGCGAGGCCGTCGGGACGACGCGCAACCATGGGGGAATGCCGCTCAAGCTCGTCACCGGTCCGGCCAACGCGGAGAAGGCGAAGGTCGTCCTCGACGGCTACCGCACGGCCCTGCGCCGCGGCCACGAGCCGATCCTCGTGGTGCCGACCTTCGCCGACGTCGAGCGCTACCGCGCGGAGCTCGCCGCCGACGGGGTCGTATTCGGCGCGCAGGTCGTGCGCTTCGCCTGGCTTATCGAGGAGTGCGCGCGGCGCGGCGGCGTGCGCGGCCGGCCGCTCGCCCCGCTGGCCCGCGAGCGCATCGCCGCGGCGGTCGTCGGCGCCACGCCGCTGCAGTCGCTCGCCGCGTCCGCGCGCACGCGCGGCTTCACGCGCGAGCTGCTGCGCCTCGTCGACGAGCTCGAGGCGCTGCGCGTCACCCCCCAGCGCCTGACGCAGGCGCTGCGCGCCTGGGCCGGCGAGGACGCCGGGCGGCGCGCGTACGCCGACGAGATCAGCGGCCTGTACTCCGGCTACCGGCGCCGCCTGGAGCGCCTCGGTCGCATCGACGCGCCGCTCTACGAGGCCGCCGCGCTCGACGCGCTGCGCGAGGATCCCGCCGCTTGGGGCGCCACACCGGTGTTCTTCTACGGCTTCGACGACCTGCAGCCGCTGCAGCACGACGCCGTCGAGACGCTCGCCGCGACCGGTGCGCGGGTGACGCTGTCGCTGCCCTACGAGCCCGGCCGGATGGCCTTCGCCGGCCGCGCCACCGCGTTCGCGGAGCTGTTTCGCGAGGGCGTCGAGCACCACGTGCGGGCCGCGCGCGCCGAGCACTACGCGCCGGCGTCGCGTGCGGCGCTGCACCGTCTGGAGCGCGGCCTCTTCGAGCTCGAGGAGGTCCAGCTGTTCGACCCCGACCCCGTCGATCCGGGCCACGCGATCACGCTGCTGCAGGGCGGCGGCGAGCGCGCCGAGCTCGAGCTCGTCGCGGCCGAGGCGGCGCGGCTGATCCGCGAGGCGGGCGTCGCGCCCGAGGAGATCGCCGTCGTGCTGCGCAAGCCCGCCGAGCACGCCGCGCTGCTGTCGGAGGTCTTCGCCGCCTTCGGCGTCCTGGTCGCGCTGGACCGCCGCGTGGCACTCGGCCACACGCCGCTGGGCCGCGGCCTGGTCGGCCTGCTGCGCTGCGCGCTGCCCGACGGGACGGCCGAGGACCTGCTCGCCTACCTGCGCACCCCGGGGCTGCTGCAGCGCCCCGAGCTCGCCGACCGGCTCGAGGCGCGGGCGCGCAAGGAGGGGGCGCGCAGCGCCGAGGCCGCCCGCGCGATCTGGGAGCAGGAGCGCTGGACGCTGGAGGCGATCGACCGCGTGCGCGCGGCGCAGCGTCGCGGCGGACCGGCGCTCTGCGAGCGCCTCGCCGCGGAGCTGCACGCGCTCTTCGCCGCGCCGCGGCGGCGCGCGGCGCAGGTCCTCGTCGGGGCCGAGCAGCAGGACGTCGCGGTGCTGAAGGCGGGGCGCCAGGCACTCGAGCAGCTCGTCGCGCTCGCCCGCGCCGACCGCGCGCTCGCGCCCGAGGCCGAGGAGCTCGCCGCGCTGCTGCACGATCTCGAGGTGTTCGTCGGCACGCGCCCGGCGCCCGGCCGGGTGACCGTCGCCGAGCCGCTGGCCCTGCGCGCGCGCCGCGTGCGGATCCTCTTCGCCTGCGGGCTTCAGGAGGGCGTCTTTCCCCGCGCCCCCAGCACGGAGCCGTTCTTCGGCGACGTCGAGCGCGAGCAGATCGCCGAGGCGTCGGGGCTGCGCCTGCGCCGCCGCGACGATCTCGGCGCCGAGCGCTACCTCTTCTATGCCGCGGTCTCGCGACCGCAGGAGCGGCTGTACCTCTCCTGGCATGAGGCCGGCGACGACGGCGACCTGCGCGTGCGCTCGTTCTTCGTCTCCGACGTCTGCGACCTGTTCGGCTCCGCGCTGGAGGCGCGCAAGCGCGTCCGCTCGCTGGGTGAGGTCGGCTGGGCCGACGGCGCGGCGCCGAGCGAGCGCGAGCGGCTGCGCGGGGCGGCCGTGAGCGGGATGGCGCGGCGCGAGGCGCCGATCGCGCCGCTGGCTGACGAACGGCTGGTGGCGGAGCTGCGCGACCGCGCGGCCTGGTCGGCGTCGGGCATCGAGCTGTGGGCGAGCTGCCCGGTGAAGTGGTTCGTCGAGCGCCGGCTGCAGCCAGAGGGTCTGACGCCCGATCCCGAGGCGATGCTGCGCGGCGCGCTGACCCACACCGTGCTCGAGGCGATCCTGCGCGGCCTCATCGAGGCGACCGGCTGCGGCCGGCTGGACGCCGCGACGCTGCCGCACGCCCGCGCCCTCGCCGCCGCGGCGCTCGAGCGCTTCGAGGGCACCGAGGCGATGACGATGTCGCGCGATCCCAGCCGCCAGCGGGCGATGGAGCACCGGCTGCGCTCCGACGTGCTGCGCTACCTCGAGCACGCCGCGGGCGACGCCTCGGGGCTCGTGCCGGCCGAGCTCGAGGTCGTCTTCGGCGGTCCCAACGACGTGCATCCCGCGCTCGAGCTGCCCGGCGGCGTGCGCCTGCGCGGGCGCATCGACCGGATCGACACCGATGCCTGCGGTCACGCCCTCGTCTACGACTACAAGGGACGGATCGCCGTCGAGTCCGCGCAGTGGCGCGCGAAGCGCAAGTACCAGGTCGCGCTGTACCTGCTGGCGGCGCGCGACGTGCTCGGGCTCCAGCCGCTCGGCGGCCTGTACCAGCCGATCGGCGGCCGCGACCCGCGCGCCCGCGGGCTCGTGCTCGACGACGCCGACCCGGGCCTACGGACGGTCCGCACGGACCGCCACCCGCGCGAGCCGTTCGAGGCGATCGTCGACGGCGTGCTCGAGGACGTGCTGGCCGCCGTCGCCGAGCTGCGCGCCGGCGCCCTCGAGCCGCGCCCGTCGACGTGCTCCTACAACGACAAGGGCTGCGCCTATCCCACCATCTGCCGTTGCGAGGCGGCCTGATGGCCGTGGCCATCCCCTCCCCGCTGATCGGGCCCGGCGGCCGTCCGTTCACCGCGCAGCAGTCCGACGCGATCCGCCGCCGCGACGGCTCGCTGCTGCTCGAGGCCAACGCCGGCAGCGGCAAGACCTCGGTGCTCGTCGAGCGCTTCGTGCGCTCGGTGCTGGAGGACGGCGTGGCGCCGTCGCGGATCCTCGCGATCACGTTCACCGAGCGCGCCGCCGGCGAGCTGCGCGCGCGGGTGCGCCAGCGCTTCGTCGAGCTCGGCCGGCGCGACGCCGCGCGTGAGACCGAGGCCGCCTGGGTCTCGACGATCCACGGCTTCTGCACGCGGCTGCTGCGCGCCCACGCGGTCGCCGCCGGCCTGGACCCGTCGTTCACCGTGCTCGACGAGGCCGCCGCGCGCCCGCTGCACGACCGCGCCTGGGACGACGCGCTCGCGCGGCTGCTTGGCGGCGACCACGCCGCGGCGGCGCTCGATCTCGTCGCCGCCTACGACCCCGACCGCCTGCGCATGGCGATCGTGCAGGCGCACGACGCGCTGCGCAGCGCCGGCCAGACGCGGCCCGCGCTGCCGCGCCCCCCGGCGCTCCGCGACGCCCATGCGCTGCGCGCACCCCTGCAGGCTGCCGTCGCCGCGGCCTCCGCCGACCTCGCGCTGGCCGGTGCGGGCGTCACCGTGAGCACCGCGCGCGAGCGCCTGGAGCGCTGCGCCGAGCTGCTCGCCGCCACACCGCCGGGCGTGCTGCTCCCGCCGCTCGCAAAGCTCACGATCGGCACCGGCGCGAAGGCGCTGAAGAGCGCCGCCTGCGACGACTACCGCGCCGCGCTGGAGGCCTACGGCGCGGCCTGCCGCGACGCCCGCGCGGCCGACGCCGTCGTCCTGCTCGACGAGCTGCTGGGCGACTACGCCGATGCCTACGCCGACGCCAAGCGGGCGCGGGCGGCGCTGGACTTCGACGATCTCGAGCTGCACGCCCGCGACCTGCTCGCCCGCGAGCCAGCGCTGCGCCGCTCCTACGCCGAGCGCTTCGAGCGCGTCATGGTCGACGAGCTGCAGGACTCGAACCCCCTGCAATTGGACCTCTTCCGCGCGCTCGATCGCGACGACCTGTTCCTCGTGGGAGACGAGCAGCAGTCGATCTACGGCTTCCGCCATGCCGACGTCGACGTCTTCCGCGCGCTGCGCGCGCAGTTCGCCGCCGCCGGCGACGTCGCCACGCTCGCGACGAACTTCCGCTCGCGCGGCGCGATCCTCGACACGATCAACGCGGCGTTCGCACCGCGCCTGGGCGACGGCTTCGTCGCGCTGCGCGAGGGCCGGACCACGCCGCCGGCGAGCGAGCCGCTCGTCGAGCTGCTGATCACCGACCAGTCCGGCTGGGACGACGTCGACCTCGGCGAGGTGCGCCCGGGCACGCGGGCCTGGCGCCAGGCCGAGGCGCGCCTGCTGGCCCAGCGCGTGGCCGACCTCGTCGCCGCCGGCACGCACCGCCCCGAGGACGTCGTGGTGCTGCTGCGCGCGCTCGGCGACCTGCCCGTCTACGAGCGCGCGCTGGAGGACCAGGGGCTGCTGACGATGTCCGTCGGCGGGCGCGGCTACTGGGGCCGGCAGGTCGTGCGCGACCTCTGCGCCTGGCTGGCCGCGCTCGCCAATCCGCGCGACGAGGCCGCGCTGTACGGCGTGCTCGCCGCGCCGCTCGTCGGGCTGTCCTCCGACGGCCTCGCGCACGTGGCGCGGGCGGGCAGCGGCAACGCCTGGCGAGCGATCGCCAACGACGGCGAGCTGCGCGCGCGCCTGACCGACGACGACCGCGAGCGCCTCGCCGTCTTCGCCGCGCGCTTCACCGCCGAGCGCGCGCTCGCGCCGCGCCTGGCGCTCGACGAGCTGCTGCGCCGCGTCGTCGACGCGACGGGCTACGACCTGCACGTCCTGTCGCTGGCCGGCGGCGCGCGCCGGCTGGCCAACATCCACAAGCTGCTGCGCCTCGCGGCGGCGTTCGAGCGCGATCGCGGCCGCGACGTGCGCGGCCTCGCCGACCTCGCCACCGCCGAGCTCGAGGCCGAGGCGCGCGAGACGGACGCGCCGGTCGAGCTCGGCGACGTCAAGGCCGTGCGGCTCATGTCCGTCCACGCCGCCAAGGGCCTCGAGTTCCCCGTCGTCTGCATCGCCGACCTCGGCCGCCAGCGCCCGGCCGACGGCGATGAGGACCTGCTCGTCGCCGAGGGCCAGATCGGCCTGCGGCTCGTCGGCCTGGACGGGACCAGCGAGCCGGCGCTGGCCTACGAGCGCCTGCGCGAGCGCGCCCGGGCGCGCGCCGCCCGCGAGGAGGAGCGCGTCATGTACGTCGCGACGACCCGCGCGCAGGAGCGGCTGATCGTCAGCGGCGGCGTGCCGCTCGCCAACTGGCCGGCGGAGGGCGCGAAGGCGCCGCCGCTGGCCTGGCTGGGGCCGGCGCTGCTCGGCGGCGACCTGCGCGCGCTGCCGTCCGACGACGAGCCGATCGCCGAGGTCGCCTGGGGCGACGGCGCCCGCGTGCGCTGCTTCGTCAACACCGCGCAGACCGTCGGCCGCGTCCTGCGCGAGGACGCGCTGGCGCCGGCCGGCGCGCGCCTGCCGGTCGCCGCCCCGCCGCCACCGCGGCCGCTTGCGCCCGAGCCGCGCGCCGCCGCCCCCGCGCCGCGCACGCTGTCGTACTCGCGCCTGGCGGCCTGGCAGCAGTGCGGCTACCGCTACTACCTGCAGCGCGAGCTCGGCCTGCCCGACGAGACGGTCGAGGGCGACGACCCGGGGGATCGGGAGGCCGCCACGCCCGCCGGCCTGGATCCGCGCACGCGCGGCTCGCTCGTCCACGCGCTGCTCGAGCACGACGACGCCGACCTCGCCACGCTCGCGGCGAGCTGGGGCCTGGATCTCGGCGAGCGCCAGCACGCGGACGTCCTGCGTCTCGCCGCGGCCTTTGCGCAGTCGCCGCTCGCGCGGCGCCTCGAGCGCGCGCGCAGCGTCCACCGCGAGCACGCGTTCACGGTGGCGCTCGGCGACACGTTGCTGACCGGGGTCGTCGACGTGCTCGCCCACGAGCGCGGCGGCCAGCTCGTCGTCGACTACAAGACCGACGCCCTGGACCCCGCGACCGACCTCGCGGAGTACGTCGCGCAGCACTACGCGATCCAGCGCCGCGTCTACGCGCTGGCCGCGCTGCGCGGCGGCGCCGCCCGCGTCGAGGTCGCCTACGCGTTCCTCGAGCGCCCGGGCGAGCCGGTCGCCGAGCGCTTCGAGGCCGCCGACGACGGCGCGCTCGAGGCGCAGCTGCGGGCGCTGGCGGCCGGCCTGCTCGCCGGCGAGTACCCCGTCGCGGCGCGGCCGCATCGCGGCCTGTGCGAGACGTGCCCGGGCCGGCGCGCGATGTGCTCGTACGACGAGGACATGACGCTGCGCGAGCTTGACCGCGGTTGACCGCGGCGCAGCGGGTCGCAAACGACCGGCTGCGTCCTGTTCGCTCGGCCCCGGCTACTGGCGGCCGGCGCCCTGCGGCGGGGCGAGCGCGTCGCGCCCGTAGCCGTCGCCCGATCGGTCCGGGCCGACATGGGCCGATCCGGTCGCGCCGGCTGCCCTCACGCTCGCGGCGCGGCCCGCGCCCGGCGGCTGGCGCGCGCGCCGCGACACGCCGTCGACGACGCTGTTGAGCTCGGCCCCGAACAGGAACGCGATGTTCGAGATGTACAGCCACAGCAGCAGGATCACCGCGCCGGCGAACGCGCCGTAGGTCGCTCCGTACTTGCCGAAGTTCGAGACGTAGAAGAAGAAGCCGGCCGACGCGACGATCCAGATCGCCACGCCGACGAGGCCGCCGGGGCTGACGATCCGCCGCCGGCGCGCGTCGATGTCGGGCGCGAAGGCGAACACGAGCGAGTACAGCGCCAGGATCGCGCCGATCGCGACCGCCCAGCGCGCCACGAGCCAGATCGACGCCGCCGTCTCGCCGAGCCCGATCGTGCCGAACAGGTCACCGGCGAGGTCGCCGCCGAGGAAGACGGAGAAGAGCGCGACGATCGCGAGCAGGATGGCCAGCACCGTGAAGCCGACGTCGGCGAGCTTGTGCAGGAGAAAGCCGCGCGACTCCTCGACGTCGTAGACGTAGTTCAGCGCGCGGCCCGCCGCGCCGAACGCACCCGATGCGCCGTAGAGCGCCACCGCGATGCCGAAGAAGAGGGCGACGGACACCGCGCCGCCCGCCTCGACGGTCTTCGTCAGCAGCGCCTTGAGCGCGTCGGTGACCTCTGCGGGGGCGCCGTTGTCGCTGGCGTAGTCGACGGCCTTCGTGACGAGCGAGCGGTCGCCGAGCAAGCCGAGCAGCGAGACGCCGACGAGCAGCGCCGGGAACAGCGACATCATCATGTAGTACGTCAGCGCGGCGGCGCGGTCGACCATCTCGTCGGCCTGGAACTCCTTGAAGGCCCGCTTGAGCGCGTCGATCATGCAGTGCAGGCTGCCCGCGCGAGCACGCCGGTAAGCCGCCGCCCCGCTACTCGGCGTGATCGGGCAGCAGCGAGTGGCCGTTGGCGACGGCGTGCGCGAGCTCGACGACACGCCGGTTGGAGCGGCGCGCCTGCTGGCGCATGAGCTCGAAGGCCTGGCGCTCGTCGACGCTGTGGCGCTCCATGAGGATCCCCTTGGCGCGCTCGATCGTGCCGCGCCGCTCGAGCGCGCTCTCGAGTTGCTCGACCTGCTCGACGAGCCGCGCCTTCTCGTCGTGGCGCTTCATGACGAGCTCGATCGCGCCCTGCACCTCGTCGTCGAACTGCGGCCGCGCGAATGCGTCGATCCCGCGCTCGGCCGCGCTGCTGACGAAGTGCGACTCGTGCGAGCCGAGCAGCACGATGAGCGGGCCGCGCGCGTACTCGGTGATCTCCTCGATGAGATCCAGCGCGTGGTCGTCGTCGTCGTGCACGACGACGACCGACAGGTCCGGGTCGTCACGAGCGATGAGGTCGGCGGCCTCGGCGGGCGTGACGGCGTGCGCCATGACCTCGTGACCGAGGCCGTTGAGCAGCTCGTCGGTCGCCCGGAGCGTGGTCTCGTCCTCGTCCGCGGCGAGGATCCGCAGGCCCCTGGTTTTCGTTATATCGGGCATCGAAACGCGCTCGGGTTTCACCCGTGCCTTGGGTATCATGCCCTACGCACGGCCGAGCCCCCGCCGCGCGATGCCGGCGCCCCTGCCTTCGGCGCTCACCCTCGCGGAGGTTATACGTGCTTGCTGGCCCAACATCGCTGTCCCGGTTCGGTACCCGGCCATGCTCATGAGCACGAACCCGCCCCCCGGCGCGCGCGGCTCCGGAGCGGAGCGCACGCGCGAGGATCGCGAGCTCTTCGTCCGCTATCACCGCGACGGCGACGCCCGCGCCCGCGACCAGCTCGTCGAGCGCTTCCTGCCGCTGGCGCGCCAGCTCGCCCGCCGCTACCAGCGCGCCGGCGAACCGCTCGACGACCTGCTGCAGGTCGCCTCGCTGGGGCTCATCAAGGCGATCGACCGCTTCGATCCCGACCGCGAGATCGCCTTCTCCTCCTACGCCGTGCCGACCATCCTCGGTGAGATCAAGCGCTACTTCCGCGACCGCACCTGGGCCGTGCGCGTCCCGCGCGACCTGCAGGAGCTGACGCTGAAGGTCGACCGCGCGGTCGGCGAGCTCTCCGAGGAGCTGCGCCGCCAGCCGTCCGTGGGGGAGATCGCCACGGCCGTCGGCGCCGAGCAGGAGGACGTGCTCGAGGCGCTGCAGGCCGGCGGCGCCTACCGCGCGGTGTCCTTCGACGCGCCCCGCTCCGGCTCCGACGAGGACGTCGCGACGCTCGGCGACTCGGTCGGCATCGACGAGCACGGCTTCGATCGCGCGGAGGAGCGCGCGACGCTCGCGCAGCTCATGTCAACCGTGACGCCGCGTGAGCGCGAGGTGCTGCGCATGCGCTTCGAGCAGGACATGACGCAGGCCGAGATCGGCGCCGTCATCGGCGTCAGCCAGATGCAGGTCTCGCGCGTCATCCGCCAGGCGATCGCGCGCCTGCGCGCGGCGGCCGACGCGCCGCCCGAGTCGCCGTCGGCCTGAGCGGCGCCACACGGCGTTCGACGCGCGCCCCGAGGGGGCATGAAGGTGACCGATGGCCGACATCGCCAGCACATCCTCCGGCGCGACCGGGGAATCCGAGCCGGAGCGCCTCGACCGCGAGCTCGACCAGCTGCTGGGCGAGCTGCGCGTCGCGATGCCCGGCGTGCAGGTGCTCGTCGCGTTCCTGCTCGCGGTGCCCTTCCAGCAGCGCTTCGCCCAGGCCACCGAGTTCCAGCGCGACGGCTACTTCGTGACGCTGCTGGCCGCCGCCGCCGCATCGGCGCTGTTCGTCGGCCTGCGGCTCGTGCTCGGCCTCGTTCGCCAGCTCGCCAGTGAGAGCAGCGACGCGACATGAGCGCACCGGCCGCGATCCTCGACGTCGACGGGACGCTCGTCGACTCCAACTACCAGCACGCGCTGGCCTGGTACCGCGCCTTTCGCCTGCACGGCATCACGATCCCCGTGTGGCGCTGCCACCGCGCGCTCGGGATGGGCGGCGATCAGCTCGTGCCCTACCTCGCCGGCGAGGGCTTCGACGCCGAGCACGGCGACGAGGTCCGCGACGCCGAGCACGTGCTGTTCGAGCAGATGATCCTCGAGGTGCAGCCCTTCGACGGGGCGCGCGGCCTGCTCGAGGAGCTCAAGTCGCGCGGCTGCAAGGTCGTGCTGGCGTCGTCGGCGAAGTCCGAGGACATCGCGCACTTCATGGACGTGCTCGACGCGCGCGAGCTCGCCGACGGCTGGACGGACTCGAGCATGGTGCAGCGCACGAAACCCGCGCCCGATCTCGTCAAGGCCGCGCTCGACCTCGTCGGCGGTGGCCCCGGCGTGATGGTCGGCGACTCGACCTGGGATGTCGCCGCGGCGAAGCAGCTCAAGGTCCCGACGGTCTGCGTGCGCACCGGCGGCTTCGGCGTCGACGAGCTGCTCGAGGCCGGCGCGACCGACGTGTTCGACTCGATCGCCGAGCTGCGCGAGGGGTTGTCGAAAACGCCGTTCGGGTAGCGCCGCAGGATGATCCTGACACTCGCACGCTCGGCGCCCGAGCTGAAGGTCCCATCGCCCTCCGAGGATCCGACGCCGGTGGTTCCCGGGCCGCCGACCGTGCCCGATCCGTCGCCGACGCCGCAGCCCTCGCCGCCCGGCGACCCGCAGCCGCCGAGCGTCCCGCTGCCCGACCCCGAGCCGGGTCCGGCGATCGATCCGCCGGCCGCGCCGCCCGGCACGCCGCAGACGATCTAGCGTTGGCCGCCTGCCCGCTGCCGGCCGTCGCAGCGCTGCAACGCAGCGTGCGACCGGCAGGAGACTGAAGCCCGCGGGGGTACTCTGGTCGTATGCCTAGGTCGATCTGGACCGGTGCCATCTCCTTCGGGCTCGTCACCGTCCCCGTCAAGCTCTACTCCGCGGTGTCGCGCAAGTCCGTGCGCTTCCACCAGCTCAACAAGGAGACCGGCGTGCGCATCCAGCAGAAGCGCGTCGATCCCACCACCGGCGAGGAGGTTCCCTACGACGACATCGTCAAGGGCTTCGAGCTGACGCCCGACCGCTACGTGGTGATCGAGCCCGGCGAGCTCGAGGCGCTCGATCCCAAGAAGACGAAGTCCATCGAGATCGAGGACTTCGTCTCCCACGACGAGATCGACCCGATCTACTTCGACCACCCGTACTACCTCGCGCCCGGACCGGGCGGCGCCAAGCCCTACCGGCTGCTGCTGGACGCGATGCGCGAGACCGGCCGCGTCGCCATCGCCAACGTCGTCATCCGCCAGAAGCAGCAGCTCGTCGCGGTGCGTCCGATGGGAGAGTCCGCCCTGTCGATGTCGACGATGGTCTATCCCGACGAGGTCGTCGACCCGTCGTCGATCGACGAGCTGGCGGCCGTCGAGGACGTCGAGATCAACAAGCGCGAGCTCGACATCGCCAAGCAGCTCGTCGACTCGCTCGCCGGCGCGTTCGACCTCGAGAAGTACCAGGACACCTACCGCGAGGAGGTCCGTCGCGCTCGTCGAGCGCAAGGCGCAGGGCGAGGAGATCGCCGTGCAGCCCACCGCGGAGGAGGACGAGGCGCCGGTCCCCGACCTGATGTCGGCGCTCAAGGCCAGCCTCGACGCCGTCAAGTCGCGCGACGGCAACGGCGGCTCGTCGTCGGCGAAGAAGCCCGCCGCCAAGAAGTCGCCGGACAAGAAGCCGGCGGCGAAGAAGTCCCCGGCCAAGAAGACCGCCTCCAAGAGTTAGCCCGGCGCCGGCCGTCGGGTACGAGAGAGCACTCGTCCCATGGCCACCGCCGTCGCCCCCCTTCGGTCGCAGCGCCTGCGGCGCTCGAACCTGAGCGCCCCGGGCTACACGCGCCGGCGCTGCGGCAAGGGCTTCATGTACCTCGACGAGGCGGGCGGGCGGATCACCGACTCCGAGCTGATCGCGCGGATCGCCGGGCTCGTCATCCCTCCCGCCTGGCAGGACGTCTGGGTCTCGCCGGATCCGTTCGGCCACATCCAGGCGACGGGCGTCGACGCCCGCGGGCGCAAGCAGTACCTCTACCACCCGCGCTGGCGGGCGCGGCGCGACACGGCGAAGTTCGAGGACATGATCGCCTTCGCGAGGAGCCTGCCCGCGCTGCGCTCGGTCGTCGAGCACGACATCGCGCTCGGCGACCTGTCGCGCGAGCAGGTGCTCGCCTGTGCGGCGCGGCTGCTGGACCGCGGCTTCTTCCGGATCGGCTCGGAGGAGTACGCGGTCACCAACGAGACCTACGGCCTGGCGACGATGGGCAAGCGCCACGTGACGGTCCGCGGCGACACGGTCAGCTTCGACTACATCGCCAAGGAGTCCAAGCGCCGCCTGCAGGCGGTGATCGACCCGCAGGTCGCCACGATCGTCGGCACGCTCAAGCGCCGCCGCGGCGGGGGCGAGGAGCTGCTGGCCTACAAGGTGGGCGGGCGCTGGTGCGACGTGCGCTCACCGGACATCAACGCCTACCTCAAGGCGGCAACCGGCGCCGACGTCTCGGCGAAGGACTTCCGCACGTGGGGGGCGACCGTCCTGGCCGCCGTCGGCCTGGCCGTCAACCAGCCCGCCGAGCTGACCGCGTTCCAGCGCAAGCGCGCGATCTTGCGCGCCGTCAAGGAGGTCGCGTTCTACCTCGGCAACACCCCGGCGGTCGCGCGCAGCGCCTACATCGACCCGCGCATCTTCGACCGCTACCGCGACGGCCAGACGATCCGGCTCGACCTCGTCGGCATCGCGCCCGGCGCGACGGCGATCCAGGGGCCGGTCGAGGTGGCCGTGCTGGACCTGCTGGAGGGCTGAGCCCCCGAGCCCGCCCGGCGGCGGCGTTCAGCCCGCGGCGTCGTGCGCGGGATCGACGGCTTCGATCGCCTCCTCGCGCGTGGGGACGATCGTGAAGATCTGATCCAGGCCGGTGATCTCGAACGTCTTGGAGATGTTCTCGTCGACGTTGACGATGGCCAGCGCGCCGTCGCGCGAGCGCAGCCGCTTGACCGCGCCGATCAGCACGCCGAGCGCCGTCGAGTCCAGGAAGGTCGTGTCGCTCAGGTCGATGACGATCCGCACGCGGCCGCTCTCGATCGACTCGGCCAGGACCTGCTTGAGCTCGGGGGCCGTGAAGAGGTCGATCTCGCCGCGCACGGCGAGGACATGGCGATCGCCCTCGCTCGGGTGCTCGGTGATCGCGAACTCAGGGGACATCGAATTGCATCCTGTCGCTCGTGGTGGGGCCCTGACCGTCGAAGCCGAGGCGGATGACCAGGAAGTCGCCGCTGCCGTTGCGCTGGGGCTCCAGCACGTCCGCTACCCGTTCGAGGACATTTCCCACGCCGGGCAGCGCCGCCGAGGCGATGAGCTCCTCGGCGCCGCCGCTGCGCAGCGGCCCGACGCGCAGCTCGACGGACCCGATGCGGGCGATGACGCGCACGTTGACGCGGCCGTCCTCGCTGAAGGACCCGGCCTTGGCGGAGATCGCGTCGGCCACGAGCAGCGCGTCGTCGAGCCGGTCGATCGGGCAGTCGGCGCGGGCGGTGAGCATCCCGACGACGCGACCGAGGACGGGCGCGACGAGCGGGCCTCGCGCGAGGCCCACCGAGGCCTCGTTCTCGATCGGCGTCATACGTCGGGCTCTTCGTCGAGGCGAAAGGTCATGCGCACCTCCGTGTGCTCGTCGCCGTTCTTACCGAGCTCGAGCGTCTCGGCCAGCGTCGCGATGAGGGGCAGGCCGAGGCCAAGCCCGGGCGAGTCCGGGCGCGGGACGATGCCGCGCCCGTTGTCGCGGATGACCACCGTCAGGCGCTCGTCGTCGATCGTCGCATCGACCTCGAGGTCGCCGATGTCGTCGCGCTCGTAGGCATGGATGACGACGTTCGTGCACGCCTCGGTGACCGCGAGCTTGATGTCGGCGAGCGTCTGCTCGTCGATGCTCAGCGCCTCGGCGAAGCCGCCGAACGCGTGCCGGACGACCGCGACGTTCTCGGCGCGTGCCGGCAGCTTGAGCTCCAAGTCGGGCGTGGCGGTCACCTCTTCGGGTGTAGCGGGAACGGCGGCGTTCGGACCGTCAGTGGCCATGGTGCCCGCCGCCCTCCCCTTTCACTCTCGACCCCGTCCGGCGAGATTGCCGGCGGGCGTTCATCGACCCGATGTGCCTGCGCAGGATAGACGTCCGGCGGGCCGGATGGATGAGCGCCGCGGCCGTCGATCGGTGCGCTTCCAGCGGCTGAGATCTATACGTCGAGGGCGCTTGCCAGCGCGTCGCGGCGGCAGCCGCTGCCGTCGCCGATGCCGGCGAGCAGGACCATGCGGGCCGCCTGCGGCGACAGCCCCGCGGCGGGCAGCGCGCCGCTGGCGCGCAGATCGCCCTCCGCTCCCTCGAAGCCGTAGGTCGCGTGGGCGAGCGCCCCGTGCTCGGGCCGGACGGTCAGCGCCACCGGGACCGCGGCCGCCGCCTCGCGCAGCGCGGCCAGCACCGGCGGGGAGACGTGGCCCGCGCCCAGCGCGACGAAGACGATCGCGTCGGCGCCGTCGCGCAGCGCGGCCCGCAGGCCGGCGCCGTCGTCGCCGAGGAACGTCGGCACGATCGCCACGCGCGCGTCCAGCGCCTGCGGCACTGGCAGCGGCGGGAGTTGGCGCGGCGGCGCGGCCGTCAGGCGCACGCGCCCCTCGGCGACCGTGCCCAGCGGGCCGCGCCCCGGCGAGCCGAACGCGGCCGGCGACAGCGAGGCGACCTTGCGCACCGCCCGCGCGGCGTGCAGCTCGCCGGCGAAGACGACGATGGCGCCGAGCCCGGCCGCGGCGGCCGCGCCCGCCACCGCGACGGCGTCGAGCAGGTTGGCGGCGCCGTCGGCGCCGGGCGCGCTCGAGGGCCGGATCGCGCCGGTCAGGACGATCGGCTCGTCGCGTCCGTGCAGCACGTCGCACAGCACGGCGGTCTCCTCCAGCGTGTCGGTCCCGTGGGTGATGACGACGCCGCGGCCGGCGGCCGTCTCGGCCAGCGCGGCCCGTGCGACCGCCAGCGCGTCGGCCGCCGTGAGGTGCGCGCCGGGCAGCTCGAGCAGCCCGCGCGCGCGTAGATCGGGAAGGTCGGCGAGCCCCGGGACGCCGGCCACGAGCGCATCGACGTCGAGCGCCGGCGTCGCGCGGGCGCCGGCCATGGCGATCGTGCCGCCCGTCGAGAGGATCGTCACGGGTCTGGATGGGCGCCCCATTGGTCAGAGATTCGGCGTCTAACCGCTGCTACCCTTGTGCTTCCGCCTCACAGTGCCACGCGCCGCCTTCTGGAGGCACTCCCATGACCGCGAAGACCCCGCCCGCACAGGCCGCTGGCCTCTACGACCCCCGCTACGAGCACGATGCGTGTGGCGTGGCGCTCGTCGCCCGCCTGGACAACCGGCCCACGCACCACGTCGTCGACATGGGCCTGCGCGCCGTCGAGAACCTCGAGCATCGCGGCGCCACGGGCGCCGACGCGCGCACCGGCGACGGCGCCGGGATGCTCCTGCAGCTGCCCGACGCGTTCTTCCGGGCCAGCGTCGACTTCGAGCTGCCCGACCGCGGCCGCTACGGCGTCGCCGTCTGCTTCTTGCCGACCGACGAGAAGCGCCGCACCAAGCTCGAGGCGATGCTCGAGCTCAACGTCCGCGTCGAGGGCCAGCGCGTGTTGGGCTGGCGCGACGTCCCCGTCGACACCGACCACGTGGGCGAGACCGCCGACCAGACGCGGCCGGTCATGCGCCAGCTCATCGTCGAGGCCGGCGCCGGCTTCGAGAACGACCAGGACGCCTTCGAGCGCAAGCTCTACGTCATCCGCCGCATCTGCGAGCTCGCTGCGGGGCCGGACCTCTACATCTCCTCGTTCTCCTCGCGCACGATCGTCTACAAGGGGATGCTCGTCCCCGACCAGCTGCGCGGCTTCTTCCCGGACCTCAGCCACCCGAAGATGGCCAGCGCGATGGCGCTCGTGCACTCGCGCTTCTCGACGAACACGTTCCCGAGCTGGCCGCTCGCCCACCCGTACCGCGTGATCGCCCACAACGGCGAGATCAACACGCTCATGGGCAACGTCAACTGGATGCGCGCCCGCGAGTCGCAGCTGTCCTCCAAGCTCTTCGGCCTCGACCTGCAGAAGATCATGCCGATCGTCGTGCCCGGCAACTCCGACACGGCGACGTTCGACAACGTGCTCGAGCTGCTCATGCTGGCCGGCCGCTCGCTGCCGCACGCGGTGATGATGATGATCCCCGAGGCCTACGTCGGGCGCGACGACCTGCCCGACGATCTCAAGGGCTTCTACGCCTTCCATTCCTGCCTGATGGAGCCGTGGGACGGCCCCGCCGCGGTGGCCTTCACGAACGGCTCGATCGTCGGGGCGACGCTCGACCGCAACGGCCTGCGCCCGGGCCGCTGGGTCGAGACGCACGACGGCCTCGTCGTGCTCGGCTCCGAGGCCGGGCTGCTGCCGATCGCCAACCACGAGATCAAGCGCCTGGGCCGCCTGCAGCCCGGCAAGCTCTTCCTCGTCGACCTCGAGCGCCACCGCATCGTGGAGGACGAGGAGGTCAAGCGCGAGGTCGCCACCCAGCGCCCGTACGGCGAGTGGTTCGAGCGCAACACGATCCACTTCGACGACCTCGCCGAGGCGCACGTGACGATGACCGGCCTGCAGCCGACGAAGCTGCGCCAGCTCGCCTTCGGCTACACGCAGGAGGACCTGCGCGTGCTCATCGCCCCGATGGCCACGACCGGCGCCGAGCCGATCGGCTCGATGGGCAACGACAACGCGCTCGCGGTGCTGTCGGACCGCCGGCCGCCGCTGTTCTCGTACTTCAAGCAGCTCTTCGCGCAGGTCACCAACCCGCCGATCGACCCGATCCGCGAGAACATCGTCATGTCGCTGGCGACCGCGATCGGCGGCGAGCGCAACCTGCTCGCCGAGACGCCCGAGCACGCCCACAAGCTCATCCTCGACCAGCCGATCCTGCGCAACCACGAGCTCGAGACGCTGCGCATGGTCCACGACGAGATCTTCCGCGCCCACACGCTGGACGTCACGTGGCCGATCGAGGACGGCGCCGGCGGGATGCGCAAGGCACTGGCCAAGCTCTGCGACGACGCCCACGACGCGGTCGCCGCCGGCGTCAGCGTGCTGATCCTGTCCGACCGCCAGATGGGTCCCAAGCGCGTGGCGATCCCGTCGCTGCTGGCCGTCGCCGCCGTCCACGAGCACCTCGTCCGCGAGGGCACGCGCCTGCAGACCGGCCTCGTGCTCGAGTCCGGCGAGCCGCGCGAGGTCCACCACATGGCGACGCTTATCGGCTACGGCTGCGAGGCGATCAACCCCTACCTGCTGCTCGACACCGTCGACGAGATGGTCGCCGAGGGCCGGCTCCGCGGCGTCGACGACGCCGACAAGGCCGAGCGCCTGACGGTCAAGGCGATCGGCAAGGGTCTGCTGAAGACGATCTCCAAGATGGGGATCTCGACGACGCAGTCCTACTGCGGCGCGCAGATCTTCGAGGCGGTCGGCCTGGAGAAGGACCTCATCGACCGCCACTTCACGGGCACCGCGTCGCGGATCGGCGGCATCGGCCTGGAGGTGCTCGCGGCGGAGACGCTCGACCGCCATGCGGCCGCGTACCCCGCCGACCACGAGCAGCTGCTGCCCGTCGGCGGCATCTACGCCTGGCGGCGCGACGGCGAGTACCACCAGTGGAACCCGGAGACGATCGCGCTGCTGCAGCACTCCGTGCGGGCGAACGGCTCCAACGGCGACGCGCTCGCGAAGTACCGCGAGTATTCCAGCCTCGTCAACGACGACGCCTCGCGCCGGGCGACGCTGCGCGGCCTCATGAAGTTCAAGATCGCGGGCATCGAGCCGGTCGACCTCGACGACGTCGAGCCCGCCAGGGAGATCGTCAAGCGCTTCGCCACCGGCGCGATGTCGCTGGGCTCGATCTCGCGCGAGTCGCACGAGACGCTGGCGATCGCGATGAACCGCCTCGGCGGCAAGTCCAACACCGGCGAGGGCGGCGAGGATCCCGTCCGCTTCACGCCCGACGCCAACGGCGATCTGCGCCGCTCGGCGATCAAGCAGGTCGCGTCCGGCCGCTTCGGGGTGACGATCCACTATCTCGTCAACGCCGATCAGCTGCAGATCAAGATGGCCCAGGGCGCCAAGCCCGGCGAGGGCGGCCAGCTGCCCGGCCACAAGGTCGACGACTACATCGGCGGCGTGCGCCACACGACCCCCGGCGTGGGCCTCATCTCGCCGCCGCCGCACCACGACATCTACTCGATCGAGGACCTCAAGCAGCTCATCTACGACCTGCGATGTTCGAACCCGACGGCGCACGTCTCGGTCAAGCTCGTCTCCGAGGTCGGCGTCGGCACGGTCGCCGCCGGCGTCGCGAAGGCCAACGCCGACCACGTGCTCATCGCCGGCCACGACGGCGGCACGGGCGCGTCGCCGCTGAGCTCGATCCAGGCGGCCGGCGTGCCGTGGGAGATCGGCCTCGCCGAGACGCAGCAGACGCTGCTGCGCAACGACCTGCGCTCGCGCATCATCGTCCAGACCGACGGCCAGCTGAAGACCGGCCGCGACGTCGCGATCGCCGCGATGCTCGGCGCCGACGAGATGGGCTTCTCGACGGCCCCGCTGATCGCGGCGGGCTGCATCATGATGCGCGCCTGCCACCTCAACACGTGCCCGGTCGGCATCGCCACGCAGGACCCGGAGCTGCGCAAGCGCTTCCAGGGCACGCCCGAGCACATCGTCAACTACTTCTTCTTCGTCGCCGAAGAGGTGCGCGAGATCATGGCCTCGCTGGGCATCCGCTCGGTCGACGAGCTGATCGGCCGCTCGGACCTGCTCGTTCAGGACGACGCGATCGAGCACTGGAAGGCGCGCGGCGTCGACCTGACGAACATCCTCGCGCTGCCCGACCTGCCCGAGGGCGCGCCGCTGCACCGCGTGCGCCCGCAGGAGCAGGTGCTCGACGACGCGCTGGACTGGACGCTCGTCTCGGAGTCGGCGGACGCCATCCGCGACGCCACGCCGATCGCGCTGGAGCACCCGATCCGCAACGTCAACCGCTGCGTCGGCGGCATCCTGTCCAGCCACATCGCCCGCGAGTACGGCGCCGAGGGGCTGCCGGCGGGCTCGATCACGGTCGAGTTCCGCGGCTCGGCAGGGCAGTCGTTCGGCGGCTGGCTCGCGCCGGGCGTCGAGTTCACGCTGCGCGGCGACGCCAACGACTACACCGGCAAGGGGCTGTCCGGCGGGACGCTGGCGATCATGCCGCCCGACGGCGCGACGTTCCGCGCCGAGGACAACGTCATCATCGGCAACACCGTCCTGTACGGCGCGACCGAGGGCAAGCTGTTCGCGCGCGGCCTGGCCGGCGAGCGCTTCGCGGTGCGCAACTCGGGCGCGAGCGCCGTCATCGAGGGCGTCGGCGACCACGGCTGCGAGTACATGACCGGCGGGCGCGTCATCGTGCTCGGACCGACCGGGCGCAACTTCGCGGCCGGCATGAGCGGCGGCCTGGCGTTCATCCTCGACGAGGAGGGCACGTTCCCCGGACGCGTGAACCCGGAGATGGCCGACCAGCTCGAGCCGCTCGACGAGGGCGACGCGATCGAGGTGCGCGCGCTCGTCGCCGAGCACGTCGAGCGAACCGGCTCGGAGGTCGGCCGGCACGTGCTCGACGAGTGGGAGGCGCTGCTGCCCCACTTCGTGAAGATCTTCCCGACGGACTACAAGCGCGTGCTGGCCGAGCGGGCGGCCGCCGAGGCGGCGGCGTCCAACGGCGGCTCCGCGGCCGGCCACGCCGCTGGCGCCAAGAAGGTGAGCTGAGCATGGGCGAGCTCGGTGCCTTCCTGAAGATCGAGCGGGCCGGGGTCACGTACCGCGACCCCGCCGAGCGCGCGCACGACTACGAGGAGTTCCTCGTCCAGAAGCCGGATTCCGAGCTCGCCGCGCAGGGCGCGCGCTGCATGGAGTGCGGCGTCCCGTTCTGCCACAACGGCTGTCCGCTGGGCAACCTCATCCCGGACTGGAACGACCTCGTCTATCGCGACCGCTGGCACGACGCGATCCGCCAGCTGCACGCGACGAACAACTTCCCCGAGTTCACCGGGCGGCTGTGCCCGGCGCCGTGCGAGGCCGCCTGCGTGCTGGAGATCCGCGAGGGCGACTCGGTCACGATCAAGCAGATCGAGAACGCGATCATCGACCGCGCGTGGGACGAGGGCTGGGTCACGCCGCTGCCGCCCAAGTACGAGACCGGCCGCAGCGTCGCCGTCGTCGGCGCCGGCCCGGCGGGCATGGCGGCCGCGCAGCAGCTGCGCCGCGCCGGCCATGCCGTGACGCTCTTCGAGCGCGACGAGGCCGCCGGCGGCCTGGTGCGCTTCGGCGTGCCGGACTTCAAGATCGAGAAGCACGTCGTCGAGCGCCGCGTGCAGCAGCTCGTCGACGAGGGCGTCGAGGTGCGTTGCGGGGTCGACGTCGGCGAGGACCTCTCGGCCGACGAGCTGCTCGCGTCGTTCGACGCGGTGGTGCTGGCCACCGGCTCGCGCACGCCGCGCGACCTGCCCGCGCCGGGGCGCGAACTGGACGGCATCCACTTCGCGATGGACTACCTCTATGACCGCAACCGCTGGGTCGCGACCCAGACCGGCACGCCGACCGGCTCCGAGCCGCCCGCGCTGCGCGGCCTGACGGCGAAGGACAAGCACGTCGTCGTCATCGGCGGCGGCGACACCGGCGCGGACTGCGTCGGCAACTCGCTGCGCGAGGGCGCGAAGTCGATCACCCAGCTCGAGCTGCTGCCCGAGCCGCCGCCCAAGCGCCCCGACGACCGCACGCCATGGCCGCTGTGGCCGCAGAAGTACCGGCTGTCCTACGCGATGGAGGAGGCCAAGGAGGTCGGCCTCGGCGAGCAGGACTTCTCGATCGTCACGACGCACTTCGCGGGCGAGGACGACGGCCACGTGCGCTCGCTGCACTACGCGCAGGCCGAGCCGAGGCCGCCGTTCAAGCCGGTGGCCGGCACCGAGGGCGAGTTCAAGGCCGACCTCGTGCTGCTGGCGATGGGCTTCCTGCATCCCGAGCAGCCGCTGCTCGACACGCTCGGCGTCGCCAAGGACGCGCGCGGCAACGCGAAGGCGATCAAGCCGTACACGACCTCGGTCGAGGGCGTCTTCGCCGCCGGCGACGCGCGCCGCGGCCAGTCGCTCATCGTGTGGGCGATCAACGAGGGCCGCCAGTGCGCCCGCATGGTCGACCGCTACCTCGGCACGCTCGGCCCGGCGCCGGGCGCGACCGACGGCGAGGCGGACGCGGGGCCGAGCGGCCCGCCGCAGCACGTCGGACCCGGCGTGGCGGCGTAGCCGGCGGTCCGGAGCGGCGACCGCCGGCCGGTCGCGCCCGGGCGGGTCAGCAGCGCGGCGACCGGCAGTGCGCACACCGCCAGCACGGCGAGGCCGAAGGCATCCGGGCCTTCGCCGGCGATGACGAGCTGCAACACGACGAAGAGGGCGAAGCAGCCGAGCCAGTGCGCGGCGAAGCGGGCGGCGGGAGCCATCTCCTCGCGCTACCCCGTGACGCGACAACGATGCCCGCGATTCGCCGGCGCGACGTCGGGTAGCGGGATGGCGAGGCGGGCATCCGGCCGGGTGCCCGAGTCCTCTCGCGAGCGTAAGCACGACGTGTCAGCAGGCAGCATGAACGCGCGCCTGATCCGCATCATCGTGGCCGGCGTCCTGACGATCGGTGTCGTCGGCGGGGCCATCGGAGCACTGCTCCCCGGGGCGACGGCGAGCATCGTGGTGGCCATACCCGTCGGTGCCGTCGCCGGCGGCTTGGTGGCTGCCGCGCTGCGTCGGCGCAGCGGCGGGGACGCCCTGCGGCGGTAGCCATCCGCCCCGGCTGCGGGGCCCGAGGCTCCCCACGCGTCAAGTAGCCTGTCGACCCGTGTCCACCACGTCAGACCAGCCCGTCGTCTCCTCCCAGAGTCCGGCTGGAGAGGGCATCGAGCTCTCCGTCGTGATGCCGTGTCTCAACGAAGCCGAGACCGTCGAGGTCTGCATTCGCAAGGCACGGATCGCGTGTGAAGAACATGGCATCACCTACGAGGTGATCGTCGCCGACAACGGCAGCACCGACGGGTCGCAGGAGATCGCCATCGCGGCTGGGGCTCGCGTCGTCGAGGTCCCCGGCCGTGGGTACGGGTTGGCGCTGCAGGGGGGAATCGCTGCCGCCCAAGGCCGCTACGTCATCATGGGAGATGCGGACGACAGCTACGACTTCCTGGAAGTCCCGAAGTTCGTAGACAAGCTTCGGGAGGGCTACGACCTCGTGCAGGGCTGTCGCCTCGAGCGCGGTGGCGGACAGGTGCTGCCAGGCGCGATGCCGGCACTGCACCGGCGCATCGGCAATCCGGCGCTGTCCGCGATCGTGCGGCTGTGGTTCAGAGCGCCCATCAACGACGTGTACTGCGGCATGCGCGGCTTCACGCGGGCGCACGCACGGAGCCTGAAGCAGCGCTGCGGCGGCATGGAGTTCGCGACGGAGATGATCGTCAAGTCGACGCTGGCCTCGGCCCGGATCGCCGAGGTGCCGATCACCCTGCACCCCGACGGGCGCACCGCCCACGAGCCGCATCTGCGGACCTTCTCAGACGGATGGCGGACGCTGCGGTTCTTCCTGCTCTACAGCCCCCGTTGGCTGTTCCTGCAACCCGGGTTGCTGCTCGTCCTGTTCGGGCTGCTCTGCTACGCACTCGCGTTGCCCGGGGCCGAGGTCGGCGGCCTCACCTTCGATGCGCACACGCTGTTGGTGGGGACGCTCGCGATCATGTGCGGTTGCCAGGCGATCGGCTTTGCCGTTCTGACCAAGCTCTATGCGGTGCGAGCCGGGCTTCTGCCGGTGGACCCGCGCCTGGCGAGGGTGCGCCAGCTGGTGACCCTCAATCGCGTCATCGGGGTTGCGCTCGTCGCCATGGCCGCAGGAGCGGTTCTCCTGCTCCTCGCGGTGAACCAGTGGCGAGTGAATGATTTCGGTCGGCTCGACTACGCAGACACCATGCGGCTCGTGGTACCGGGTGTCCTGTTGGTGGCGCTCGGGTTTCAGTCGATCCTGGCCGGCTTCTTCGCCAGCGTGCTGGAGATGGCCGAGGATTGACGGTCCGGCGTTCGGCAGGTGACGGGGCGGCGGCGGAGTTCGATCAGTACGCCGACTCCTACGAGGTGGACTTGCAGCGCGGGCTGCGGCTCTCGGGTGATGGCAGCGCGTTCTTCGCCGAGGGTCGCGTGGCGCGGCTCGGCTCGCAGCTCGCTCGTCTTGGGGTGACGCCGGGCGCCATCCTGGACTTCGGCTGCGGGACCGGTTCGGCCATCCCAGCGTTGCTGGAGCTGCGCGGTGCAGAGCGCGCGCTGGGCGTGGACGTCTCGACGGAGCTCGTCGAACACCCGAGACGCTGCGGGGGCGGCCACGGGTGCCGGTGGGGCCCCCGGCGTGGGCCGCCGCAGCGCCGGGTACTGTGCGACGCATGGGACTTCTCACGTTCATCATCGCGATGGCGCTCATCGGCTTGGTCGTCGGCGCGTTCGCGCGTCTCGCGCTGCCCGGCCGCGATCCGATGAGCATCCCGATGACCATCGGCATCGGCCTCGCCGGATCGTTCATCGGCGGCCTGATCGGCCGCGCCCTCTTCGGTGACGGCGGCGGCTCGCTGCTGCTGTCGATCATCTGCGCAGCGGCGATCGTGTACTTCATCCGCCGGTCGCGCGGTGGCGGGCTGACCGACCCGGGAGCGCCTCCGGGCTACTGAGATCGGCAGCATGGCGCGGTTGAGTCATGTGCTGCGCTGCGCGTTGCGCAGCACCACCGTCGCCGCCGCGGTACCGGTGCGCCGGCGCACGGCCGGCGGCTTGGAGTTCCTGCTCGTGCGCACCAGCAACGGCGCACGCTGGACGTTTCCCAAGGGCGGCGTGGAGCGCGGAGAGTCGTTGCCGGAAGCGGCCGCGCGCGAGGCCCGCGAGGAGGCGGGCGTCACCGGCCGGGTCGGCGCCGAGCCGCTCGGGGTGTACCACTACGCGCCGTCGCGCAACGGCGCGGACGACGTCACGGCGTTCCTGCTCGAAGTCAAGCGCGACGGGCTGCACGCCGAGCCCGGCCGCGATCCGACCTGGCTGGGCTTCGAGGCCGCGCGCAGCCGCCTCGTCCAGGGCCGCGACGCCGGCTGCGGCGAGGGGATGGAGCGCATCCTGCGCGCGGCAGAGCGTGCAGCACACCACCCGGGCGCGTAAGGTGCCGCGGGCGTCACGATCCCGCACCTGAACACCCACCCGCCGACCGCCATGTCCACGCTGCCCACCGTCGCCATCATCGGCGCCGGATCGTCCGGGATCGCCGCCGCGAAGGCGTTGCACGAGCGCGATGTGCCGTGTGATTGCTTCGAGGCGTCCGACCGCGTCGGCGGCAACTGGGTCTTCGAGAACAAGAACGGGATGTCGGCCGCCTACCGCGACCTGCACATCAACACCTCGCGCGACCGGATGCAGTTCTCGGACTTCCCGATGGCGCGCTCGCTGCCCGACTTCCCGCACCACACGCAGATCGCCGCCTACTTCGACGCCTACGTCGACCACTTCGGCGTACGCGACCGCATCCGCTTCGAGACGGCGATCGAGCGCGCCGAGCAGCGCCCCGACGGCACGTGGCGGCTGTCCGACGAGCACGGCGTATCGCGCGAGTACGACGCGCTGATCGTCGCCAACGGGCACCACTGGGACAAGCGCTGGCCCGAGCCCGCCTTCCCCGGATGCGGCGACTTCGAGGGCATCCAGATGCACGCCCACGACTACCGCGACAACACGTTTCTCGCAGGCAAGGACGTCGTGGTGCTGGGCATGGGCAACAGCGCGATGGATATCGCCGTCGAGTCCAGCCACGTCGCCAACACCACGCACCTCGCCGCGCGCCGCGGCGCCTGGATCGTGCCGAAGTACCTGTTCGGCAAGCCACTGGACCAGCTCAGCACGATCCCGCACGTGCCGCACTGGCTGAGCGGGCGGGTCGGAGAGGCGGTCGTGCGACTGCACACCGGGCGGCCCGAGCGCTACGGGCTGCCCAGGCCCGACCACCGCTTCGGCGCGGCGCACCCCACCGTCTCCGGCCGGATTCTCGATCGCATCATCCACGGCGCGATCGTGCCGCGGCCGAACATCGCGCAGCTCGGGCCCGAGTGGGTGCAGTTCGCCGACGGCACGCGCGTGCCCGCCGACGTCGTCATCTACTGCACGGGCTACCACATCGCGTTTCCGTTCTTCGACGACGGCTTCCTTGCGGCGCCGGACAACCGCATCGAGCTCTTCCGCCGTGTCTTCGTGCCGGGCAACGCGAGCCTCGCGTTCCTCGGCCTGCTGCAGCCGGTGGGCGCGATCATGCCGCTCGCCGAGGCGCAGGGCCAGTGGCTCGCCGAGTACCTGCGCGGTGAGTACCACCTGCCCGCGCCGCGCGCGATGGCCGCCGACATGCGGCGGGAGGGCGCGCGCATGCGCCGGCGCTACGTCGCCTCCGCGCGCCACACGATCCAGGTCGACTTCGACACGTACCTCGCCAACCTGCGCCGCGAGCGCCGCCGCGGCGCCGCCCGCGCGGCCGCGGCTCAGAACGCGCTGCCGGTGCCCGCGCGCGCTCGCCGGGGGGAGGCGGCGTCGGCGTGAGCGTCACCGAGGAGCCGGCCGCCGGGGCCGGGGCCGGAGCCGGAGCCGGAGCCCCTTCCGGAGGCGGCGGGCGCCGGGCCGCGACGAAGGCCGCCAACCGCGCGGCGATCCTCGATGCCGCGCGCGCCGTCTTCGCGGACGTCGGCTACGGCGGCACCTCGGTGCGCGACATCATCCGCCACACCCAGCTTGCCAGCGGGACGTTCTACAACTACTTCCCCGACAAGGAGTCGCTGTTTCGAGCCGTCCTCGAACAGAGCGCCGAGAAGGTCCGCGCGCGCGTGCAGGCCGCGCGCCGCGAGGCGGGCTCGCTGGAGGAGTTCGTCGCCGCCGGCTACCGCGAGTACTTCGGCTTTCTCGCCGACGACCCCGAGGCCTTCGCGCTCATGCAGCGCAACAGCGGCACGATCCGGGCGATGTTCGACGAGCCGATCTTCGGCGCCGGCATCGACGAGCTGGCCGCCGACCTGCGCGCCGCGACGAAGCTCGGCATCGTGCCGCCGGTCGACGCCGACTACATGGCGGCGGCGATGGTCGGTGCCGCGCTCGAGGTGGGCGTCGTGATGATCCGGCGCGAGCCGCCCGACGTCGAGGGCGCGACACGATTCGCGACGCGGGTGTTCCTGGGCGGGATCGAGCGGCTCGCGCAGTCGCCGCCGGGCGATGCTTGACCGCTGCGCCCTGCGCACTGGTGCCGGGTTGGCAACCGCCGACGGGGCCGCGACACTGTCGGGACGATGCAGACCGCCGGACCCAAGGCCACGACGGCCGTCGAGCTCAAGGCGCAGATCGAGACCGAGCGGGCGGGCGCGGCGTTCCTCGTCCACCGCGACGCCGACGGCGCGCAGTGCATCGTCACGCTCGGCGACGACGCCGTCTGGGTCGGCCGGCGCGAGACCGTCGGGCTGTCGCTGGCCTGGGACGACCAGGTCTCCGGGGTGCACGCCGAGATCGAGCCGACCGGCGGGGAGTGGACGCTCGTCGACGACGCATGTCGCGTAACGGCTCCTACGTCAACGGCGAGCGCGTGACCGGGCGCCGGCGGCTGCGCGACCGCGACATGCTGCGCTTCGGGCGCACGGTCGTGCTCTACCGGGCGCCGACCGAGCCCAAGGCGTCGAGCACCGTGCTCGCCAGCGACGTGATGGTGGCGGCCAGCCTGTCCGAGACCCAGCGCAAGGTGCTCATCGCGCTGTACCGGCCGTTCAAGGACGGGGCCGTCCACGCCACGCCCGCGACCAACCAGCAGATCGCCGACGAGCTGTTCCTCAGCGTCCAGGCCGTCAAGGCGCACCTGCGCGCGCTGTTTGAGAAGTTCGGCGTCGGGGACCTCGCCCAGAACAGCAAGCGCGCGGCGCTCGTGCAGCGCGCGCAGCAGAGCGCTGCTCTCCGGCCGCGATCTGGCCTCTAGGACCCCATGCGCGGCGAGCCAGGGATCGGCACGGAGTTCGGCAACTACCGCCTGGAGGAGCTGCTGTCGCGCGGCGGGATGGGGGTCGTGTACGTCGCCGAGGACGTGCGGATGGGCCGAACGGTCGCGCTGAAGCTCATCGCCGCCGAGTACGCCGAGAACGAGGCGTTTCGCACGCGCTTCCTGCACGAGTCGCGGGTTGCCGGGGCGATCAACCATCCCAACGTCATCCTGGTCTACGACGCCGGCGAGCACGACGGGCTGCTGTACATCGCCATGCGCTACGTCGAGGGCACCGACCTGCGCGGCCTGCTCGACGCGGATGCGCCGCTGGAGCTCGCTCGCGCCGTCTCGATCGTCTCGCAGTCCGCCGCCGCGCTCGCCGCGACGCATGCGCGCGGCCTCATCCACCGCGACGTCAAGCCGGCGAACATCCTGCTCGTCCCGCGTACGACCGAGGACGGCGCCGATCACGTCTACCTGTCGGACTTCGGCCTGGCCAAGAACCTCGGCTCGCTGAGCGGGCCGACGCGGACGGAGCAGTTCATGGGCACGGTCGGCTACGTCGCGCCCGAGCAGATCCGCGGCAAGGGCGTCGAGCGGCGCACCGACGTCTACGCGCTCGGCTGCGTCCTGTTCGATTGCCTGACCGGGATGGCGCCGTTTGCGCGCAACGACGACTTCGCGACGATCATGGCCCACGTCGATGACGCGCCGCCGCACGTCGCCGAGCTGCGGCCGGGCGTTCCCGAGGCGGTCGAGGCGGTCGTGCAGCGGGCGCTGGCCAAGGCCCCGGAGGATCGCTTCGAGGACTGCGACGCGATGGGGATCGCCCTGCGGCGTGCGGCGGGGCGGTCGGGCACCACGCCGCTGCCCGCGCCCGAGGAGAAGGTCGCATCGCGCGGGACGGTGTGGTTCGACGCCGATGCCGAGAAGCTGTCGGCGGGGCGCGCGGACGCGGCATTCGATGAGACGGCGGCGGGCTCGCCACCCGACGATCCGCTCGTGGATCGCGACCCCGCCGCTGCCGCGGCCGCTGCATCACGCCACCGCCGTCGCCTACGGCCCCGAGCTCATCGTGATCGGCGGCTGGGAGCCACAGGGCGCGAACCTGCTCGGCGTCACCTCCGGCGAGGTGCAGGTGCTGCGCGACGGGCGCTGGCAGCGGCTGGCGCCGCTGCGGCATCCGCGCGCTGCCGCCGCCGCTGCGTCGTCGTCGTCGTCGTCGACAACAAGATCATCGTGACCGGCGGACAGGCGAACGGGCGGCTCGTCGAGGAAACGGAGATCCTGCCGGGGGGCACGCGCTGGCTCAACGGTGCCGATCTGCCCACGCCGCGCGAGCATCTCGCCGCCGTGTCGGACGGCCGCTTCGTCTACGCGGTCGGCGGGCGCGACCTCTCAGCGGACAGCAACACGCGCGCGCTCGAGCGCTACGACGTCCGCGACGACCGCTGGGCCAAGCTCCCGAGCATGCCGATCGCGAGCGGCAGCCTGGGCGCGGCGATCCTGGAGGGACGGCTCGTCGCCGTCGGCGGCGAGGACTCGACGCGGGTGATCGACGCCGTGCAGTCCTACGACCTTGGCTCGCGGCGCTGGTCGCAGCTCGACGCGCTGCCCACGCCGCGGCACGGCCTCGGCGTGGCGGCGTTCGGCGACGCGCTCTACGCGCTGGGCGGTGCGCTGGGCACCGGGCATCTGGAGTCGACGAACACGGTCGAGGCGCTCGGCCTCAAGTGAGCGCTGCCAACGGGGGAGGGGAGGCGCAGGATGGACGTGCAGGAGCTCGAGCCCCTGATCGGGGAGTGGAAGACGGAGGCCCGGCTGCCCGGACCACCACGAGGCCGTCCACGGCACGACGACCTTCGAGTGGCTCGAGGGTGGCGGCTACCTCATCCAGCGCGCGGTGATGGACGACCCGGTGTTCCCGCGCGGCGTGATGGTCATCGGCCCCGACGCGGCAGGCGAGCGCGTGGTGCAGCACTACTTCGACTCGCGCGGCGTGGCGCGGGTCTACGAGGTGGGGTTCGACGACGGCGTCCTGCGGCTGTGGCGCGACGACGACCCCGAGTTCGCGCAGCGCTACAGCGGCCGCCTCAGCGCGGACGGAGCGACGATCGACGGAGCCTGGGAGTGCTGCGAGGACGGCACGACCTGGCGGCACGATTTCGACCTGTCGTACACGAAGGTCGCGTAGCCCGGCGGGGCACGCGTTCGGCGCGGCGAAGTCCGTGCGTCTCGCAAAGGCTGCGAGCGTCGTGTCGGCTTAGACTCAACGCCTAATGCCACCGAGTTTCTGCCGGCACAACCGGTTTCTCCAGAACTGCCCGATCTGCAGTCCCGGCGCGGTGAAGCCCCCGCCCGCCGCCAGGCGCCAGCCCGGAGCGGCGCCCACCCGCACCGCTCGCAGCGGCACGCGGCCCGGACGCAGCAGCGCCGTCCGCGTGCGCCAGCTGCACCAGGCGGCCGACGACGGCTACCGCTCCGAGCTCGTCACGGGGCTGAAGGCGGGCGCCGACGCCGAGCGCCTCGCGACCGAGCTGGCGTTCGCCACGGCGCGCCTCGCGGAGCTCGCTGCGGACCCGCCGTTGCTGTACGCCGACGTCGTCACGCTGGAGGACGTCGAGGAGGCGCTGTGGCTGGCGTTCCTCACGGCGTACGTCTGCCCGCGGCCCGACGACCAGGACCCGTTCGCCAACGTCCGCGAGGCGCACGTGCCGTGGGCGTCGGGCGAGCTGCCGCGGCTGGACGTCGCGCGCGGCCCGCGCGGCGCGACCGACCCGGCGACGGGTGAGCGCACGATCCTCGCCTACCGGGCCTGGGTCAAGCGCACGGGCAGCCAGGCTGCCGCGATCGCCGGCGAGGCGTCGTGGACGCCGGAGCGGCGCTTCGATCGCGTCTTCGAGCGCCTCGCGCTGCCGGGCCTCGGGCGCGACCAGCGCTATGAGCTGCTCGTCTCGCTCGGGCGCCTGGGCCTGGTCGAGCTGCGGCCGGCCTCGCTGCAGCTCGGCGAGGGCGACACGACGATCGCCGCGAAGCGGGTCTTCGGGATCGGCGACAAGATCCTGCTCGAGCGCCGTGCGCGCACGCTGGCCGATGCGGTCGAGGTGCCGATCGAGGCGCTGGATCTCGCGCTGTTCAACTGGGGGGCGCGGGGCGGTGCGCGGGCGACGTATGGCTCCCGTGCCGTGGTGGTCGATGCCGAGCGCGAGGCGATCGCCGGTGTGCTGGGCGTCTGAGGCACGGCGCACGGCGGTTCTCGCACGTGCGTCCAGTTCGCGCGTACCGCGGCTGGGGATGGGGGATCCCAGTGCCGATGGGTCGTGTGGAGCCACGGAAAGGCATGAAGATGAATCCGCGTGTGAGGCTGCTCAAGGAGCTCGTCAGCGATGGCATGTACGTCGTCGACGACGCTGCCGTGGCCGATGCGGTCCTGCTGCGCTCGATGACGCGCCACATGCTGCCCGACGTGACGTTCCGCGGCACCCCGCGGCCCCAGCCGGAGGTGCGCTCCTTTCGCCCGCATCGCGGCGTGAGGTCGTTTCGCCTGACGCGGGCTGAGCGCCGGCCGGTGCATCGCGGCAGCGGTGCGGTGGCCGTGTCGGCCTGACGCGGGTCGCTCGCATGCCGCCGCGGCTGCGCGTCGATCGACAGCTCGGCGCCGGCGACGCCTGAATTCAGCGAGGCGTCGGAGGGCTGTCGACCGCCCGGCGAGGACACGCAGCCGCGCCCGGCGAGTGTGCGCTGTCCGAAGCGCAGGAAAACATCGCAAATAGCGACTATCTGGCCGGTCGCCGGGGGCGAATGTCGGCATGCGCTTCCCTTGGACGGGCAGAGGGTCCGAGGGAGGCCCGGAGCGGGGGAGGTCCGTGTTGGACGATGGGCAGGCAGGAGGCGAAAGGCGAGGCAGCGACGCAGCGGAGCTCATCCTCTGTGGCGGTTCGCCCGCTGCCTCGACGGTGCGCGGTGGTCGGAGGCTGCGGGTGATGGAGATGCCTTGGCGCATGCATGCCGCCGGGCGACCGCGGCGTTGCACGAGTCGGCTCGTGGCTGCCGGGGCGGCCGGCGTCGCCCTCCTGTTGGGAGCGGGCGAGAACCGCGCTGTCGCCGGGGTCTACAAGATGTACTCCTGCAACGTGCCGGGAAAGACGGCCGGGGCGTCGTCCGCCTCGCCGTGGCGGCCGTTGCTCGACAGCGAGAACACCCGCTACTTCGATCGCTGCGCGGCCGGCGAAGGGTTCGGTCTTGGCCTCGATCCGCAGCAGCCTTCGATGGGTCGAGGCAGGTCGGCGGGCGTCGAGCTCCGTAGACCTGAGCAAGGTCCGAAGTCGGCTATCGGCATCGTTGGCTACCGGACGTGGATCGATGCTGATTTCAGCGGCGCCTTCGCGTTCATCGAGGTGGGCGGAGCCTTCTCGCCTCCGGGTGGGTCGACGCCGGACGCCAGCCCGTGGGTGAGCCCGGCCTTCGCGACGAGCAATCCGGCTGTGTACGTCCTGCTCTATTGCGCGTCCGGCGAGGACGCCTGCAGGTTCAACAACACGAGGCCCATGGCGGTGCGCGGCGTGGAGTCGGACCTGTACGAGGCCGCGCTCCCCACCGGGACCTTGGATGGCGGCACGCTGCTCGCGGGACAGGCAATGCGAGGAAGCCGAACAGTCTCGTTCACTGCGAGCGACGAAGAGTCCGGCGTCGCCAAGATCGAGTTTCTGCTGGGCAACTCGGTCGTGGCGACCGAAGACCTGCAATCCGATCCGGCGAGTTGCCCCCATGTCGATTGGGCCGCCTGTCCATCGCAGTACGGCGGTCACTTCTCGATCGATACGTCGCAGCTCGCAGCCGGCGACTACGTCGGAACGCTGCGTGTCACGGACGCGGCCGGTAATCGCCGGACGATCAAGCACGCTGGCGTCATCACCGTGGTCAAGGAGGCCGCCTCCGGGACGACCACGACGGTGTCCGCGGATAGGTCATCCAGGCTCACGGCGCAGTTCGCGTCCAACTCGCGTAGCTCCTACACGACGTCGTTCGGACACTCGGTCCGCATCCGTGGTCGGCTCACGGATGACGGACGTCCCGTCGCCAATGCCGCTCTCGTGGTGACCGAACGGTACGACTCCGGTGTTCGCGCGACCACGACCAAGGTGCTTACCGGTGCCGACGGCAAGTACGGCTATCGCGCCTCCGGACGAAGGCCGTCGCGTCGGATCGATGTGCACTATCCGGGTCCGGTCGGTGCGCCCGCGGCGAGCGCGTCGCGACGGCTGCGGCTCCTCGTCAGAGCTGCCGCCACCTTGCGGGTCGGTTTGCGCGGGATCACCGTTGCCTATCGCGGCCGCGTGATCGCGGGTCCGGTGCCGCGCGGAGGCAAGAAGATCTACGTGCAAGGCCGCGCCAAGGGCGGCGTGTGGCAACGCTTCGCCACACGTCGCACCGACGCCTCGGGCGCATTCGCCGGGCGATACCGCCTGCGCGTGCGACGTCCCGGCGTCAGGCTGCAGTTCCGAATCGAGATTCCGCGGCAGGCGGGGTACCCCTACGTCGCGCGTCTCGGCTTGCCGATCGGGCGGACCGTTCGCTGAGGGGCGCGAACTCCGGCTCCGACACCATCGGGGGCGAACATCAACGGTTCGGAATCGCTGCAGCCGGGTCCCCGTCGCCATCGGCCTCGGATGGCGATCGCGTACGACGCGCGCGGCTCAGCACCTGAGGTCGGGCAGACGCCAGCGAGTCCAGGCCGATGGCGGCTGCCGCGGCCAGCGGGCCATACATCGGCGTGGCGTAGCGTGCTCCGTAGAACACCAGGGCCACCGGGGCGATCAACAACGCCAGCGTGATGAGGCCGAGGAGTGCGGCTGCGGTGCGTTGCACCCCTCGCGACAGGATCCAGCCCGCCACCATGAGCAGGACCAGCACCACCGTCGGCCAACCCTCGAAGTTCGCGAACTTCGCATACCCGTCCAGCGGAGTCGGGTCCCGCCGGTGGAAGGCCAAGGGCTTGCCGTATGCGATCGAGGCCTCGGCGAGGCTCGGGTTCTCCTTGACTTCGTTGTGCACCTCCGCGATCAGCGTGGACTGTGGCCACTCCAGGGTGCGCGGATGTCCCCAGTGCGGGTTCACGTACTTGATCAGCCCGTCGAGGATCGTCCCGAGATAGTCGACGAACTGATGGCGCACGACGGCGAGCGCGAACTCCTGCTGGAGCCCGTCGGCGGCGAACTTCAGGCTCTTCTGGTCCGCCGCCTCGTAGTTCGCCAGTGGTACTCCGAACGCACGGACGGCGGGGGATACCCCGGGATCGAATTGGTACGCCGCCGCATTCCTGCGCTCAGACTGCGGGGTGGGATCCGCACACATCGCTTCGGTGCCCTTCGGCGGTGTGAACTTGCTGCAGTCGGCGAAGATCGCCATGCGGGCGGCGAGCGTCCAGCCGGTCGTCCTCGTCAATCCCCAGCTGTCGGTCTTGCTGTGCTGATCGACCAGGTACGGACCGAGCATGAGCAGGACGCCGGCCAGAACCGCCAGCGGTGCGGCAACTCGCGCGCGGATGCTCAAGCCCTTCGCGAGCGCCGCCCAGAGCATCAGGACCGGGACGAGGATGAACCCGGCGCTGCGGAAGGTGACGGCGGCGCCGATGGCGGCCCCCGCCGGTATGAGCCACAGCAGCTGCCGGGCCGACTTCAAACTGCGAACGGCGAGCCACAGCGCCAGCGCAACGAGAAAGGCGAAGACCGACTCCGTGACGATGGCGTGTTCGAGGTATATCTGGCTTCCGCCCAGAAGCACCACCGCAGCCGGCAGCAGGCCCACCCAGCGATGGCGTGCGACCCTCACGACGGCGAGGTACAGCAGGAGCGCCGTGCCTACCCCGAGCGCGTGCTGCAGGACGACGGCCGAGCGCAGATGCGCACTCAGCTCGCGAGCGATCAGCAGGAAGATCGGATAGCCCGCCGGGCGCACCGGCTGCCAATACAGATTCGGCGCGACGAGCGTCGCGAGGTACCCGCGCGAATCGTCATAGCCGACGAAGCCCGGGGTGTACTGATAGACGAGCCAAGCACGCAGCGCGATGCCCACGAGCAAGAGGACGCCCAACGCGATGAGCGTTGGATGCCGTCGTTGCAGCCGGGCCTTGAGGAGCGCTGGGATCTGGGGCAATCGAATCACGTGGCCTTCCCGACCGAGGCCATCCAGCGCTTGGAGCGCGGCCGCCGGCGACGATAGATGATCAGCCGCGCCGGGCTGGTCTCCGCGCCCGCGATTCAGCCTCCGCGCTGTGCGTGACGCTCCATGACCGCCCTGTCACGGCCGCTGTGGCGCGTGGCCCGGCGCCAGACGGGAGGAAAGGTTCGCAAATAGCGCACATTCGAACGGTCGCCGGGGACGAATATCGGCATACGCTTCCCTTGGAGGGGCAGAGGGTCCGACGGAGGCCCGGAGCGGGGGGAGGCCCGTGTTGGACGATGGGAACGGAGGAGGAAGGCGAGGACGGGACGCGGAAGAGCTAATCCTCCGTGCCGTCGCGGCGCACGCGGACTCGCTGCTGCGGACCGCTCGTCGGTTCTCCCTGTGCCCCGACGATGCGCAGGACGCGTATCAGCGAACGCTCGAGATCTTCATGGCCCATGCCGAGCGGCTCGAAGCCGACGCGGTGGCGGGCTGGCTTCACGTCGTCATCAAGCGCGAGGCCCAGGCGCTGCGCCGTGCGCGGCAACGCTACGTCGGCTCCGACGAGGTGGACCTGGACAACTATGAGTCGAGGTCAACGCCAACCCCCGAGGAGCAACTGGCGTCGTTGGATCTCGTCGGTCGCGCGGCCGAGGCGCTACAGCGCCTCAAGCCGCAGGAGCTTCGAGCGTTGTGGTTGAAGGCGCAGGGCCACAGCTACAACGAGATCAGCGCACTGACCGGATGGTCGTACACCAAGGTCAACCGCTGCCTGACGGAGGGCCGCCGCAGCTTCCTCTCGCGCTACGCCACCATCGAGTCGGGCGAGGAGTGCGAGCGCTGGCTTCCGGTGATCTCGGCGATGGTCGACGGCGAGGCGTCGGCGGAGCAGTTGATGGCCGTCCGGCCCCACCTGCGCAACTGTCCCGGCTGCCGGGCAACCCTGAAGGCCCTGCAAGGCAGTTCCGAGCCGTTGGCGGCCGTGCTCCCGATCCCCCTCATCGGGACCGTCGCGGCCGAGGGCGATCAGCTCACGAACCTGCTGACGCGCATCTACGAGACGGTGGCGGGAGGACTGCACGAGCGCGCGATCTACTCCTTCACGAAGGCGCAGACGGCGGTCGAGGCCGCGTCGGCGGGAAAGCTGGCAGCGGTTGCCGCCTCTGCCGCAGCGGTGGCAGGTGGGGGATATGCGACGGTCGAGCGCAAGGTGCCTCACGTCCGCGGCCATGACAAGCCGGCGAAGACCGCACAGCAGCAGCCGAGCGAGAAGCCCCGTGCTGCGCCGCCGGTAACGGCGAAGTCAGCGCCTCCGGTACGGAAGGTCACCCCGCGCCGCCCGGCCCGCAGCGTCGGCGAGTTCGGGGCGGCCGCGCGCAAGTCGAAGGTCGATTCGCCCGAGTTCGCTCCGGTTGACCAAGCCGAGCCGCAGTTCACGCGCGCGGCCACGGCCGAGCCCGGTCGCACGAGCGCTGCAGCGTCCAGCACGCCAAGCGCACGACCGAGTTCGCCGGAGTTCGGCGGAGCGAGTCCGGCGCCCGAGTTCGGAGGTTGAATGATGGGGAGATCTCGACGCGTACACCGGGAAACCGCCCAGGTACTACGCCGTGGGGTCGGTGGGTTTGCTGTATTCCTGGCGACCTTAGTCCTGTTCTGTCCGGTAGTCAGCGCCGGGACCTACCTTATGAACTCCTGCAACGTGCCAGGTCGGCCGGCCGCCGGCCTGGCGCCATGGTTCTACGAAGCGGCGGCTTACATCACGCCCGTAGATGGATGTGCTCGCGGTGGCGGGTTTGTGTTTTACTTCGGTGAGGTGCAAAAGATGCCCACGGGCGCCACGGCGGCGTGGACGTTGTCGCTTCCGAGTGACAGCCCGATATCGATAAGGCTCGTCCGTTTGTGGACTGTAGGTCGCCTCGCAGGATCTGGTTCAGCGCTTTTCGTTGGAACTAATTCAGGAGCCCCCGACGGGCAGGTCACAAACAGTGACCTATACGGACCTCCTGGGGGTGATACCTTAGCGTCGCCGCACACCACGTCGCTGTTGCCTTTGGGTACCCACGTGTTTCGAATTCTCCTCTACTGTTCGGGGAGCACCTTCGACGACTGCTATCCCTCCAGTCGGACGGTCCTAGAGGTCGTTGGTGCCGAGGTGACGTTGCTTGAATCGGTACCACCCTCGATAACAATGACAGGCGGGACGCTGCTCAGCAGCCCTCCGTCAGGTACTCGTACCGTTCGATACCGCGCAGTCGACGACCAGTCTGGAGTTCAAGGAGTAGACCTCTTGGTGGATGGCACGGTGGCCGCGACGAAGGACTACGGGCCAGCGTGTCCCCACGCTGACTACGCAGCTTGCGCCAAGATTAGGTCTGATGAGCTCTCCATAGATACGGCGAAATTGACAGTCGGCAGCCACCATGTGCAACTGCGGGTGACCGATGCTGCGGGCAATCGCACGGAATCCCCCGTCCAGACTGTCGATGTGAGCAATCCGCCTGGATCGGTAGTGAGCGGGGACGCGTCTTCCGCGCCGCCTGGGGGGAAGATGACGGCCGTATTTGTGGGCTCGGCGAAGCGTACATTCACCGTCAGCTATCGAGCTCGCCCGAAGGTGCGAGGACGCCTTACAGATGCGAATGGGCGCCCCGTGGCCCAAGCCGCGCTTGCGGTCGCGGAACGCGTTGCCGGTCGGCCGATCCGGATCACGCCACTCGGGAAGACCGGCGAGGACGGAAGATTTTCCTTCCGGCTTCATGGGCGAGGAAGCTCGCGCACTGTGCACGTGCAGTATGCGAATGGTGCCGAGGTCATAGCGTCGCCCCCTCTCCGCCTGAAAGTACGGGCGTCGGCCAGTCTGGCCGTGGCACTCGCCGGCGTGCGGGTTCGTTACCGAGGGCGGGTTCTATCGCCGCGTATCCCAACCCGCGGTGTGGTGGTACTCATGCAAGGGCGACGTAAGGGAGGGGCCTGGCAGTCATTCGCGTCCCGCAGGGTCCGCCAAAACGGGCACTTTGCCGGGTCTTATCGGCTGCGCGTGCGCCATCCTGGGGTCGTGCTGCAGTTTCGGGCGGTGGTATCGACCGCGCCAGGCTACCCATATGCGCGCGGCGCGTCGGGTGTCGTATCACGGACGGTGCGTTAACGCTCGACCCGGGTGCGGCGGCATACCGAACGCCGGCCGCGGGGCGCGGGGCGCGCGACGCTGGCTGTCGGGGATTGCGACGCGGCGTCGGTGTGGCCCCAGATGGCCTGACGGCCTCCCGTTGGCCGCGTACTCGTCGCCAGAACTCAACGAGAGTCTGCACTACCCTCGAACCCATGATCGAGCGGCTCGTCGAGCAGATCGAAGTGCGCTTCGCCGACGCCTCGCGCACTATGTCCGACCCCGACATCTTCGGGGATCGCAATCGTGCGGCGGCGGCCGGGCGGGCGTACCGGCAGCTCGAGCCGGCGGCGAACCTCGCCGAGGAGTGGCGGCGTGCGAAGGACGACGAGGCGGGCGCTCGCGAGATGCTCGACGAGGGCGAGGATCCCGAGGTCCGCGAGATGCTGCAGACCGCGCGCGCGGAGATCGAGCGCCTCGAGCAGGACATCCGTCTGGCGATGGTCGAGCGCGACCCCAACGACGACAAGAACGTCATCGTCGAGATCCGCGCGGGCGCGGGCGGCGACGAGGCGAGCATCTGGGCCGGCGACCTGTTTCGGATGCTCACGAAGTACGCCGAGCGGCGCGGCTTCACCGTCGAGATCCTCGAAGCCTCCGAGGGCGCGTACACGTTCGCGATCAAGGGCGACAGCGCGTACTCGGTCTTCAAGTTCGAGGGCGGCACGCATCGCGTCCAGCGCGTCCCGGCCACCGAGTCGCAGGGCCGCGTGCACACGTCCACCGCGACCGTCGCCGTGCTGCCCGAGGTCGAGGACGTGGATGTGGCGATCGACCAGAACGACCTGCAGATCGACGTGTACCGCTCCTCCGGCCCCGGCGGCCAGTCGGTCAACACGACCGACTCCGCCGTGCGGATCACCCACAAGCCGAGCGGGATCGTCGTCTCGATGCAGGACGAGAAGTCCCAGCTTCAGAACCGCGAGCGTGCGATGCGCGTGCTGCGCGCGCGCCTGTACGACGCCGCGCTCGCCGAGCAGCAGGCCGAGCTCGCCGCCGACCGCCGCTCCCAGGTCGGCACCGGCGAGCGCGCCGAGAAGATCCGCACGTACAACTACGGCGAGCGCCGCGTGAAGGACCACCGCATCAACCTGCTCGTGCACAACCTCGACGAGGTCCTCGAGGGCGCGCTCGACGAGTTCACCGAGGCGCTCCAGAACGACGAGAAGCGGCGCGTCCTGGAGCTCCAGGCGACCGCCTAGGAGTCCTGACGGTGAACGCGTTCGGCGGGGCCTCGGTCCGTGAGGCGCTCGACTCGGCCGTCATCGCGATCGCGGCGGCCGGGTCCGACACGCCGCGGCTGGATGCCGAGGTGCTGCTGGCCGACGCGCTCGGCGTCGATCGCACCGCGCTGTTCACCCACCCCGACCGCGAGGTGAAGGGCCCGGCGGTACGCGCGTTTCAGGACGCGGTGCGCCGCCGCTCGGCCGGCCGCGAGCCGGTCGCTTACATCACCGGCCGGCGCGGCTTTCGCTACCTCGACATCGCCGTCGACTGGCGCGTGATCGTCCCGCGGCCGGAGACCGAGCTGCTCGTGGAGATCGGCATCCAGCGGCTGGCCCAAGGCGCGCGGGTCGTCGACGTCGGGACCGGCAGCGGCGCGGTCGCGCTCGCGCTCGCACACGAGCGCCCGGACCTCGAGGTCCTGGCGACCGACTCGAGCGCCCAGGCGCTGGCCGTCGCGCGCGCCAACGCCGCCCGGCTCGGGCTGAACGAGGCCGTGACGTTCCATGAGGGTGACCTGCTGGCCGGCGCCGGCCGGGTCGACGCCGTGCTCTCCAACCCGCCGTACATCGCCGAATCGGACCGCGCGACGCTCGCGCCGGAGATCACCCGCCACGAGCCCCCGGGCGCGCTGTTCGCGGGCGCGGACGGCCTCGAGGTCATCCGCCGCCTCGTGCCGGCCGCGGCGGACGCCGGCGCGCGGCTGCTGGCGATCGAGCTGGGAGCGGGACAGGCGAACGCGGTCGCGCAGCTCATGGCAGAAGCGGGGTTCCAAGAGGTGCACGCGCGGCTTGACCTGGCGGGGATCGAGCGCGTCGCGGTGGGCTCGCGATGACCCCGAGCGAGTTCGAAGACTGCATCGCGGCGGGTGGCGTCGCCGTCTTTCCCGCCGACACCGTCTACGGACTCGCCTGCGACCCGACGTCGCGCACAGCCATCGCCCGCCTGTACGCGCTCAAGGGACGCCCGGCGGACAAGCCCGCGGCGGTCATGTTCTTCTCGCTCGAGCGGGCGCTCGCCGCGCTGCCCGAGCTCGGTCCCAGGACGCGAACCGCGATCGAGGCGCTCTTGCCGGGCGCGGTCACGCTCCTGCTGCCCAACCCGCTCGCCCGCTATCCGCTCGCCTGCGGTCACGATCCGTGGACCCTCGGCCTGCGCGTGCCCGCGCCCGGCGTGCTGGCGGACGTGAGCGTGCCGGTCATGCAGTCCAGCGCCAACCGCTCGGGCGGCGCGGATCCTCGGTCGCTGCTGGCGGTCGACGAGGCGGTGCGCGCCGGCGCCGACCTCGTCGTCGACGGCGGCACGCTGCCGGGCACGGCGTCGACGGTCGTCGACCTGCGCGCCTACGGCAGCCACGGCACGTGGTCGGTCATCCGCGAAGGTGCGGTGACGCGCGACGCCGTCGCCGTGCTGCTCGCGGCACCCTGACCCGAACTACCAGACGTCCGCGTCACGCCAGTCGCAGGTGATCTCGGTCGAGAGATCGAGCTCGCCCGAGACCGGCAGCACGAAGATCCCGCCGTCCTCGTCCGGGGTGCGCTCGATCCCGCGTGGCGTGAGCGCCGACGACGGCCCCTGCCACAGCTGCCAGCCGCGCGCCACGTAGAAGCCCGCCGCGCCGTCGGTGCTCCCAAGCGCACCGAGGTCGTAGGCGCCGCGGATGACGTGCTCCAGCGGCTCCATCAGCGCGGCGCCCACACCGCGGCTGCGGCGATCGGCCCGCACGCCGACGCCCTCGACGTAGCCCGTGCGCAGCGCGCGCCCGCCGACCCATAGGCGCCGCAGGATCACCGCTGCGTGTCCGATCACGACGCCGTCCTCCCACGCCAGCGCGTGGATTCCGCCGAGTGCATGCTCCCAGTCGGCGTCGGTCATCTCGCCCGCGAAGACGTCGTCGAGCAGGGCGCGCGCCGCGCGCAGGACGGTCGGCTCGAGATACGCGGTGTGGGCGGTGCGGACGTCGATCATGCGCCGAATACCATGGCAGCCATGCGCATCGCAATCGCTTCCGACCATGCGGGCTTCGAGCTCAAGGAGCACGTCAAGGCGCAGCTTCAGAGCGCCGGCCACGACGTCGTCGATGTCGGTCCCGAGACCGACGAGTCGACCGACTACCCGACCTACGCGCGTCCCGCGGCGCAGCTCGTCGCCGACGGCGACGCCGAGCGCGGGGTGCTCGTGTGCGGCTCCGGCGTCGGCGTGTCGATCGTCGCCAACAAGGTGCCCGGCGTGCGCGCGGTCAACGCCCACGACCCGGAGGAGGCGCAGCTCTCGCGCGCCCACAACGACGTGAACGTCGTGACGCTGTCCGGCCGGCGCCTCGACGGCCCCGCCGCCGACGCGATCGTCCAGGCGTTCATCGAAGGCGAGTTCGAGGGCGGCCGCCACTCGCGCCGCGTCGATGCCATCGAAGGCAACTGAGCAGCAGGCGACGGCCTGCGCCTAGAAGTAGTTCGTCTCCTCCTCACGAAGGTCGTCGAGCAACGCCTGCCTCTCGGGCACGACGCCCTTGCCATCCGGCGTGGGGAACACTGCGACGCCCACGCCGTCGCGCATGAGCTGCGGCAGCAGCTCCTCCAGGAGGTCTTCGAGCGGTATCGCTTCGGGCTTGGAGCCGGCCCACGTCCCGCGGGCGCACGCCGCGGCGAATTCCTGTTCCGGCCACAGACAGAACGCCTCCACGCCGTCGTCGAGCCCGCTCAGCGCCCCGCCGTCGTCGTAGAGCCCCCAGGCCTCCTCACGGTCGACGACCGACTTCACGAAGTGCCGGTAGCGATCCGGACCGTCGAGCGAGACGATGCCCGCGAACCGCTGCCGTTTCACGCGTGGACCCTCCGGTCGATTCGTTGGTCTCGTCTCGGTCCTGACGGCACTACCCGCTGGGCACCTGGCCGGCTTCGGCACGTCACGCGTGGCCGGCGACGGGTCACCGCCGCCGCCCGGGTCCCGCGCTGCGGCGGGCGCGGTGAGCACGCGTGACGCCCGCAGTCGCGCGCCAAGAAAACTGGCGCGCCCGGACGTTGCGCGCGAACCCCGCGTGATCAGCGGCGCCGGCGCCCGACCGCCGCGGCGCGCTCCAGCACCGCGGCCATCCGCGCCGCCTGCAGGCGGACGTCGTGCTCGGCGGCCGCCTCCCGGGCCGCCGGGTTGGGCGACGGCAGCCGCGCGGCCTGCGCCAGCGCCTCGGCCAGCACGGCCCGGTCACCGGGCGCCACGAGCACGCCGGCCGCCGCCGTGACGAACTCCGGCGGGCCGCCTGCGGTCGTCGCCACGACGCTGCGCTGCATCGCCATCCCCTCCAGGGCCGCCTGGCCGAACGGCTCGGCGAGCGACGGCTGGCAGAGCACGTCGCACGCCGCGATCCAGTCGGCCACCTCGCCGTGCGCCACGCGGCCGGCGAGGTGGATGCCCGGGCGGCCTTCCAGCCGCGAGCGCAGCGGGCCGTCGCCGACGAAGGCGAGGCTGCCGCGCCCGAGCGCCGCGAACGCGTCGGCCAGCTCGACGACGCCCTTGCGCTCGATCAGCGACCCGACGGCGAGAAAGGCCGGGCCGTCGTCACCCCATCCGACGCGCCCCCGCGCGGACGCGGCCGCGCGCGGAGCGAAGACCTCGAGGTCGACTCCGCAGTCGATGATCTCCACGTCGGCGCGCACCGGCCCGAGCCGCCGAGCCAGCCAGCGCGAGTTGCAGATGACCGTCGCGCAACGGTCCGTGACCAGCCGCGTGGCGCGGGCCAGCACGGGGGAGCGCAGGGCGTTCTCGACATCCGTCCCGTGCGCCATGACGACGAGCGGCACCCGCGCCGCCGCCGCGGCCGCCGCGCCGGCCGCGCCCGCGGGGAAGAGGAAGTGCGCAAACACGACGTGCGGGCGAAAGCGGCGCGCCGCGACCACCGCCGCGCCGCTCAGCCGCGCGTACTTCGCCGGCCCCCCGCCGCGCCGGTCGATCGCGCTCACCCGGACCTCGTGTCCGAGCCGCCGCAGCTCGCGCGCGATGTCGAGGACGAACACGCCGAGGTCGGGGTCGCTCGGGCCGGGCCACATCTGGGTGACGAGCAGGATCCGCATGGGCGCATGGCCTTCCCTGGCGACGATCGACATCTGTCCCGGCTGACGAGCGGGGCGCGAAAGTCTCGCAGGCGGCGCCGCCCACCGCCGTCCAGGATGGGATGCTGTCGGCGATGCCGCCTACGACCTGGGACGCCCTCGCGGCCGCGACGGTCGCAGCGGTGCTGGTGGTCTGCCTGACGCCGATCTCCAACCGCCTCGCGCACCGCATCGGCGCCGTCGACGAGCCTCGCGCGCGCGGGCTCTCGGACCGCTCGATGCCGCGCCTGGGCGGCGTCGCGATCTTCGCCGGCGTGCTGGTCAGCGCGCTGCTGTTCCTCCCGCTCGACGGGCGCTTCGGCTCGATCGTCGCCGGCGCCGCGGTGATCACGATCGTCGGCGCGCTGGATGACATCTTCGAGCTGAGCGCGCCGGTCAAGCTCGCCGGCCAGATCGTCGCGGCGCTCATCCCGGTGCTCGACGACGTGCGCGTGGAGAGCTTCACGCTGCCGCTGCTGGGCCGGGTGGAGCTCGGCGACCTCGGGATCCCGCTCACGGTGCTGGGGATCGTGCTGATCATGAACGTCGTCAACTTCTCCGACGGCATCGACGGGCTGGCCGCCGGCGTCTGCGCGATCGCGGCGGCGGCGTTCGTCGTCATCGCGTTCGACCTCGAGCGCGCGAACGCCGCGGTCCTGTCGGCGATCATCGCCGGGGCCGCGCTCGGCTTCCTCGTCTACAACTTCCACCCCGCGACGGTCTTCATGGGCGACTGCGGCTCGAACCTGCTCGGCCTGCTGCTCGCCTGCGTGGCCGTCGAGGGGACGCTGAAGACGCAGTCGTTGATCGCCCTCGTGCTGCCGCTCGTCATCCTCGCCGTGCCGTTTCTCGACACGACCTTCGTGGTGCTCAAGCGGCTGAAGTACAAGAAGCCCGTCTACCAGGCCGACCGCGAGCACTTCCATCACCGGATGGACCGCATCGGCTTCTCGACGCGGCGCACGGTCCTGTACCTCTACGCGTGGACGCTGATGCTGGCGGGCCTGGCGATCGCCCTGCGCTTCGTGCCGTACTCCGACAACTCCGGCAACCTCCATGCCGGGTGGGCCAGCGTCATGGTGCTGCTCGGAACGGTGGCGCTGATCGCGTCCGTCTACCTCGTCTACGTGCTGGAGATCCTGAAGTTCAAGCGCCTCGACGCGCTGCGCCTGCGGCGGGTCAAGCCCGACGCCAGCGAGGAGGAGATCGATGCCGACGTCGCCCAGCGGATGGAGACCGGTGAGTTCGACGCGGTGCGGCGCGAGACCGAGGAGTTCGAGCGGGTCCGACCCTAGGCGCCGTAGACCGTCGTCGTCCAGATCCGCGCGAGCGCGCGCACGAGCTCGTCGCCGCAGACCGCGTCGTCCTGCACGAGCATCTGGTACAGCGCGCGCTCGGTCATCCAGACCAGCGAGAAGGAGATCGCCTCGGGCACGAGCGCGGCATCGGCGCGGCCGGCCTCGATCTCCGTCGCGATGCGCTGCGCGCTGGCCTGGACGAAGCGATCGACGAGCGCGCGCCAGAACGGCCCGACGACCTCGTCGTAGGCCGACACCTCGACGATCGCGCAGACGAGTGGGCTGTGAACGCGGTAGAGCGTCGCGATCTTGTCGACGGCGGCGGTCAGCTGCTGCGATCCGTCGCCGTCGCCCGACCACCAGGCATCGGCCTCGCGGTAGAGCTGGTCGGCGAGCTCGGAGGCCAGGCGCATGAGCAGCTCGCGCTTGTCGGCGAAGTAGAAGTAGAAGGCCGTGCGCGAGATCCCGGCGCGGGTGGCGATGCGCTCGACGCTGAGCGCGGCGTAGGGCGTGCCCTCGCCGAGCAGATCCTCCATCGCCGTCAGGACCGCGGCTTCCGTGGCCTGGCGCTTCTCGGTGGGCGCCTCGGGACGGCGTGACAGCGTCTGAACCTGGGTCACAGGGCGCAGCGTAGTGCGATTCGGCGCAAGCGGCATCTCGCTCCCACTACCGTTCTGCGCGATGCACGTCTCCCACCTCGACGACGCCGACGCATTCGTGACGCTCGACGGCTCCACGATCCGCGAGCTGGCGGGTCGCGTCTCGCTTCCGGCCGTGCACCAGTCGCTCGCCGAGGCGACCGTCCCCGCCGGCGGAGCGACCGCCGAGCACTACCACGTCGCCAGCGAGGAGCTGTACTTCTTCACCGCCGGAACGGGGCGTCTGCGCGTCGGCGAGGAGACCCGCGACGTGCGCGCCGGCGAGTGCGTGGTGATCGCCCCGGGGGCCGTGCACAAGCTGACGAACACCGGCGACGAGCCGCTCACGCTGCTGTGCTGCTGCGCGCCGGCGTACAGCAACGACGACACCGTCCTGACGGGCGGCTGAGCGACGTGCGCCGACCGGTCCGGCGCGCCGCGCTCGCGGCCCTGCTCATCGTGACGGGCACGGTCGCGGCAGCGCTCGCGCCGGCCGGCGCGAGCGCGATGACGGACTTCCCGCGGCCGCGGCCGCAGCCGCAGCCGCAGCCGTCACGCGTCGTGGTCGGCATCGCCGACAACAAGCCGACCATGTTCGTCGACGCGCGCTTTGCCGCGCTCGGGATCCGCCACGCGCGCCTGGCCGTCGGCTGGGACGTGCTGACGGATCCCGGCGCCGCCGCCGAGCTCGATCGCTGGCTGGCGCACGCGCAGGCCACCGGCGTCCAGCCGCTCATCACGTTCATGCACTCGCGCGGGCCCAACCGCCGCGCGGTGCCGACGCCGGCGCGCCTGCGGTACGAGTTCCGGCGGCTGCGCGCGCGCTACCCGTGGGTGACGACGTACGCCACGTGGAACGAGGCCAACCACTGCGGCGAGCCGCTCTGTCACCGGCCGAAGACCGCCGCCGCCTACTACCGCGTGCTGCGCCGCGAATGCCCGAGCTGCACGATCCTCGCCCCGGAGATGCTCGACATGCCGGGCATGGGCCGCTGGGTGCGCCGGTTCACGGGCCATCTCGGCTTCACGCCGCGCCTGTGGGGCCTGCACAACTACGTCGAGGCCAACCGCTTCCGCACGGCGCGCCTGCGCGAGCTGCTGCGCGCGACCCGCGGCGCCGAGATCTGGCTGACCGAGACCGGGGGCCTCGTGCGGCGCGACAACAACAGCACGACCGACATCCCCGAGGGCGCGCGCCACGCCGGCAACGTGACCCGCTTCATCTTCGACAAGATCGTGCCGCGCAACCCGCGGATCACCCGCGTCTACATCTACCACTGGAACTCGGTGTCCAAGCAGGACACGTGGGACTCGGCGCTGATCACCCCCGGCGGGCGAGAGCGCAGCGCGCTGTTCGTGCTCGCGCGCGTGCTGCGCGACGGTCCGCGGCCGCTGGGCCGCGTCCCCCCGGCGCCCGCCCGGTAAGGACGCGATGAACCGCATGCCCGGCTGGCCCGGCGGCCGGTGGCTCGTCGCGTGGCTCGTGCTCGCGGCCGCCGCCCTCGCGGCGCTCGCCGCGTGGCAGGCCCAGGGCTACTGGGAGTACTCCGACGGCGTCTACTCGCTGAGCGCGCGCCAGCTGCTCGACGGCCAGGCGCTCTACCGCGACTTCGCCGCCGCGCAGCCCCCGCCGCTGTACCTGCTCGGCGCCGGCGCCCTGGCGCTGAGCGACTCGCCGGCCGCGATCCGCGTCCTCATGGCGCTCTGCGAGGCGGCGACGTCGCTGCTCGTGCTCGTCGCCGTGTGGCGGCTGACGCGCCGGCCCGCCGTCGCGCTGGGCGCCGCGCTGGCCTGCTTCGTCACGCCGTGGGCGCTGCGCGAGCACGCCCAGCTGCTGCCCGAGACGGTCGCGGCGCCGCTGCTCATGGGCGCCGCGCTGGCGGCCGGCCGGCGCGGCGGCGCGCTGGCGGCGGGCATCCTGGGAGCGGTCGCGGCGTCCTGCAAGGTCGCCTTCGTGCTGCCCGCGCTGGCGATCGTCCTCGCGGCGCGGCCGCGCCGCCGCGCCCTGTCGGGCTTCGCCGGCGCCGGCGCCGTCGTCGCGCTCACCGGCCTGCTCGTCTTCGGCGAGCCGCTGTGGACGAACGTCGTGGCCGCCCAGGCCCAGACCGGCCGCGCGGCGCTGAGCTACGTCGGCGGCCTCTGGGCGCAGGCGGGCTGGAACGCCGCGCCGCTGCTGCTCCTCGCGGCGCTGGCGTGGCCGGGTCGGGCGGCGCTCGCCGACGCCGACCTCGCCCGCAGCCTGCTCGCCGCCGCCATCGGATCGCTGCTGCTGCTCGCCACCCTGCTCAAGCACGGCAGCTGGCTGACGGTCATGGTCGTGGCCGAGCCGCCCCTGCTCTGCCTGGCGGCCTGCGGCGTCTCGGCCGTGCTGGCCGAGCGTGAGCGCTCGACCCGCCGGCGCGCGCGGGTGCTCGCGGCGGCGGCCGCGGCCGCCGTCGCCCTGCTCGCCGCGCAGGCAGGCTCGCTGCTCTTCGCGCCGGACGACCCGACCGTGTTCACGCGGCCCTTCGCGGCGTCCTCGCCGGCGCGCGGGCTGTCGGACGCGCAGGTGCAGCGGGCGGTCGCCGAGATCCGCCGCCGCTGCCCGCCCGGAACCAGATACTCCGGCCCGCCGTACCTCGCCTTCGTCGCCGGTCGCCCCATCGCCGGCCACCAGCCCGACCCGTTCATGATCGAGAACGCCGAGAAGCTCGCGCACTTGCGTCGCGCGGCGCGAGAGGACCCGAGGATCTGCACCCCGACCGCCCGTCCCGCCGCCCGATAGCGCCCGCCGTCGGCGGGGATAGGCTCAGCACCGTGATCCTCGACTGCGCGCACTACCAGGACGGCGCCCGCCAGAACCAGGGCCCGCTGGCGCTCGAGGAGGCCGTCGAGCGTTCGCGCGAGGATGGCTTCATCTGGCTCGGCCTGCACGATCCCGATCCGGCCGAGCTGACCGATGTGGCCAAGCGCTTCGACCTTCCCGCGCTCGCCGTCGAGGACGCGATGTCGGCCCACCAGCGCCCGAAGCTCGAGGACTACGAGCACGGCTACTTCCTCGTCCTGCACACGGCCCGCTACCGCGACGACATCGAGGAGGTCGAGTTCGGCGAGGTGCACGTGTTCACGGGCGCCGGCTTCGTGATCGTCGTCCGCCACGGCGACGCGAGCGAGCTGCACTCCGCCCGCGAGCGCCTCGAGGCCTCGCCCGAGCTGCTGCGCGAGGGGCCGCTCGCCGCGGTCTGGGCGATTACGGACAAGATCGTCGACGACTACGAGCCGGTCATGGCCGGCCTGGAGAACGACGTCGAGGAGGTCGAGGTCGACGTCTTCGGCGAGCGCAGCGACGAGACGAAGCGCATCTACTTCCTGCGTCGCGAGCTCGCCGAGTTCTACCGCGCGGTCCACCCGCTCCTGCAGCCGCTGGACCAGCTCGTGTCGGCGAAGCGGACCGGCGCCTCCGCCCGGCTGGGCGAGCACCTGCGCGATGTCAGCGACCACGTCAAGCGCATCGAGGACGCGATCTCGACCCAGCGCGAGCTGCTGACCAGCGTGCTGCAGGCCAACCTCGCCGTGATCTCCATGCAGCAGAACGACGTCATCAAGCTCATCTCCGCGTGGGCCGCGATCATCACCGTGCCGACGCTCATCGCGAGCATCTACGGCATGAACTTCGACCACATGCCCGAGCTGCACTGGACCGTCGGCTACCCGCTGGCGCTGACGACGATGGTCGTCGCGGGACTGTTTCTGCGCCGCTTGCTGCGCCGCGCCGGCTGGCTGTAGCAAGATCCCGCGATGGGTCACCTGGGAAGCCCGATCCTGATCGCGGGTCTGCTGCTCGCGCTCGGCCTCGCGGCCTCGCTGCTGGCGGGCCGCCTGCGCATCCCGGGCCTGGTCCTGTTCCTCGGCGTCGGCATGCTCGTCGGCTCCGACGGGCTGGGGCTGATCGAGTTCACCGACTACGGTCTCGCGCGCACGATCGGGATCATCGCGCTGGCGCTGATCCTCTTCGAGGGCGGGCTCGCCGCCGGCTACTCCGAGATCCGGCCGATCCTCGGCTCGGCGGTCGCGCTCGCCACGCTCGGCACGCTCATCACCGCGATCGTCACCGGGATCGTCGCCCACTGGCTACTCGACGTGACCTTGTTGCAGGGCCTGCTCATCGGCGCGATCGTGTCCGCGACCGACGGCGCCGCGATCTTCGCGCTGCTGCGCGGCTCGACGCTCAAGCGCGACCTCGCGCGCAGGCTCGAGGGCGAGGCCGGCATGAACGATCCGGTCGCGGTGCTGCTCGTGCTCGGCTTCATCGAGTGGATCAAGCACCCGGACTTCGGTGTGCTGGACATGGCGCTCCTGCTCGTGCAGCAGCTCGGGATCGGCCTCCTCGCCGGCCTCGCGGTCGGCTGGCTGGCGGTGCAGGCCTTCCGCCGCGCCAAGCTCGCCACGGGCGGGCTGTATCCCGTCGCCTCGCTGGCGGTCGTCGCGATCGCCTTCGGCGCGGCCGACGTCCTGCACGGCTCGGGCTTCCTCGCGGTCTATCTCGCCGGCCTGGCGATGGGCTCGGCGTCGCTGCCCGCGCGCCAGACCGTGCATGCCTTCCACGACGGCCTGGCCTGGGTCGCGCAGCTGGCGATGTTCCTCTCGCTCGGGCTGCTGGTCTTTCCGCACGAGCTCGGCGACTTCGCATGGCAGGGCACGCTGATCGCGCTCGTCCTCGTCTTCGTGGCGCGGCCGCTCGCGGTCGCGGTCTCGACCGCGTTTGCCCCCGTGACCTTCACCGACCGCCTCGTGCTCGGCTGGGCCGGGCTGCGCGGGGCGGTGCCCGTCGTGCTCGCCACGTTCCCGGTCCTCGAGAACGTCCCCGGCAGCGACACGTTCTTCAACATCGCGTTCTTCGCCGTGCTCGTCTCGACGCTCGTGCAGGGCTCGACGTTCGAGCCGCTGGCGAAGTGGCTTGGCGCGACGACCGAGGAGCCGGCGCTGCCGCGGCCGCTCGTCGAGGTCGGCTCGATCCGCCAGCTCGGGGCGGACGTCGTCGAGGTCGAGATCGCCGAGGGCGACGCGGTGATCGGCGTGCGGGTGCGCGACCTCGGGCTGCCCCGCGAGGCGCTCGTCAACGTCCTCGTACGCGGCGAGGAGGCGCTGCCGCCGCGCGGCTCGACGCGCCTGGAGGCCGGCGACCGGCTCTACATCGTCGCGCGCCAGGGTGCGATGGCGGCGATCGAGGAGGCGCGGCAGCGCTGGCGCACCGGGCCCGTCGGACCCGCGCCGCGGCCGCCGCGCTCGCCGTCCACCGGCGCGCCGATCTTCACGACGCGGCCCTGGAGCGAGGAGGACGGCGACGCCGATGCGCCCGCCAGCGTGCTCGGCCTGGACGTCATCGAGCGGCTCAACACGCGCTGGGACGTGCCCGGCGCGCTCGTCGTCCTGTCCGACGGTCGCTACGCCGTCACCGGGCCGCACGTCCTCGTGGGCTCGCGCGAGCAGCTGCAGTGGCACGCGCGGCGGCGGTTGCGGGGGGCGCCGACGGACGCCGAACGGGCGTGGTGGCAGGAGGTGATCGGCGCCTCGGCGTTGTAAGCGCGCCGCTACCTCGGCTGGATCTGGACCAGGGGTTGCCAGGATTCGTGGTCGACCTGCAGGGTGGTGTGGCGGATGTCGAATCGGTCGTGGAGGAGCGTTTGGAGCTCGCGGCGGCGCTGGTGGCAGTCGTCGTCGGGGGCGACGGTGACGTGGGCGGCGACGGCGACGAAGCCGCTGGTGACCTCCCAGACGTGGAGGTCGTGGATCTCGATGATGCCGGGCATGGCCGCGAGGGTGCGGCCGATGTCGTCGGGGTCGAGGTTGGCGGGCGCGGCTTCGAGCAGGACGCGGGTGGAGGCGCGCAACAGCGACCAGCCGGAGCGCAGCATGAGCGCGGCGACGGTGAGCGCGGCGATGGCGTCGACCTCGGCCGGCCCGCCGAGGGCGATCACGCTGCCGGCCGTGATCGCGGCGACCGAGCCGTAGAGGTCGGCGAGGACGTGGGCGCGGGCGCCGGCGATGTTCAGGCTCTGGCGTTCGGCGCGTGAGAGCGCCCAGAACGCGGCGATGTTGACCATGGCGCCGAGTGCGCCGACGGCGATGACGATGGTGCCGTCGACGTGCGGCGGCCCGCCCAGCCGGCGGACGCCCTCGACGGCGATGACGCCGGCGAGGACGAACAGCGCGGCGCCGTTGATCTGGGCGGACACGATCTCGGCGCGTCCGAAGCCGAAGGTGTAGTGGCCCTTCGCGGGGCGGGCGGCGAGGCGGGCGGCGAGCAGGGCGAGGCCGATCGAAGCGGCGTCGGTGAGCATGTGCGCGGCGTCCGACAGCAGTGCGAGCGAGCCGGCGATCAGGCCGGCGACGACCTCGACGGTCATGAAGCCGGCGATGAGGGCCAGCGCGACGGTCAGCCAGCGCCGATCGGCGTCCGGGGAGGGCGCGTGCGTATGCCCGGCGCCGCCGTGATCGTGCGCGTGCCCGTGCCCGCCGTGCGAGTGCGCGTGACCCGTGTCCACCGCGCCGATGCTACGCCCGGTGCGCTGCCGAGGCGGCGCGCCTCGCGCGCGCCAGACGTCGTACCGCCTGTCACTAAGTTGTTACAAAGTCGCGGACGTGGCTATCGTGGGGGTGCGGCGCCTGCACGCTCGGGCCGCGCTCCGCTCGCGGTCGCGCCCGTGTAGGGTGCTGCCCCTCGCCATGCCCCTGCTTATGTACACCGAGCGCCCATCCCGTGAGCCGGCCTCCGGCACGATCGCCCGCGGGCTGCTTGCACCATGATTGAGGGGGACCGTCCTTGTCGGTGAGCGCCGCTCCCGCGACCAATGAGCGCGGACCGGTGGCACTGTTGTACCTCGACATCGTCCTGGTCCTGATCGCCGCCGTCGTGCTGCTGGCGGCTGGCGCGCCGGCGGTGGGGGTCACGGCCGGCGCGGCGGCCTGGATCGTGCTGCGCTTCGCCCAGGTCGCGATGGACAAGCAGCTCGTCAACGTCTACGACCTGCGCCGCCGGCTCGGGCTCGGCGTGGCGTTCTCGATGCTCCGCGTCTGGCTGCTGGCCGGCGTGATCATCGCCTGTGGCGTCGCCGTCTCACGCGCGGACGGGCTGACCGCCGCCCTCGTCATCTTCGGCGCGTTCTCCGTGAACTTCCTTCGCAACGCGGTCTCCCACATCAGCAGGGCACAGGCGAGGAGCACCACCGGATGAGCACGCGCCGCAAGCTGGGACTCGGCATCGGCGGGGTCTACATCCTCGGCTTCCTGGTGATCGTCGGGATCTTCGGCGCCAAGCGCCAGGACAACACCGACTTCCTGCCCCAGAACGAGTTCAAGCTCGACACCTGGTTCGCGCTGCCCGGTCCGCTGGATCTCAACAAGGGCGTCCTGTACCTGCTCATCACGACGGCACTGACGCTGGGGACGATGCTCTACGTCTCCAAACGGATGAGCGAGACGAAGCCCAACCGCCTGCAGATCGCGGTCGAATGGCTCTACAGCGGCATGAAGGACAAGCTCGTCAAGGACAACATGGACGAGGACATGGCGCGCAAGTGGTTTCCGCTCGTCTGCACGCTGTTCGTCTTCATCTGGTTCTCGAACATGATCGGCTACATCCCGCTGCCGGTGAACACCGAGCACACGGTCAGCGTCTTCGGCTACGACATGCCGGCGTTCCAGCTCTACGCCGCCACGGCCAACGTCTCGATCCCGCTCGTCCTGTCGCTCATCGTCTTCTTCGCCTACAACGTCGAGGGCGTGCGGGCCAAGGGTCCGTGGGGGTACCTCAAGAGCGTGGCGATCCCGCCGGGCGTCAGCGGGGGAATCCTGATCATGATCGTCCCGCTGGAGATCATGTCGCAGTTCCTGCGGCTGATCTCGCTGACCGTCCGGTTGTTCGCCAACCTGCTGGCCGGCCACATGCTCATCCAGTTCATGTCCGGCGGCCTCGCGGTGCTGCTCGGCCTCGAGGTCTTGGCGTGGTTCACGTTGCCCGCCGGCATCGCCATCTTCCTCTTCGAGGTCACGCTGATCGCCACCCTGCAGGCGTTCATCTTCGCCATCTTGACGTGCATCTACCTGGGTAGCGCCGTCTCCGATCACCACTAGTACAAGGAGCCCGAATCACACTCATGCCCATTCTCGACGTGGACACCATCAACCTCATCGCACAGCAGTCGGCTGCCGCGAATGAAGTCATCGGCCAGAAGGCCGGCCGCGCGATCGCCCTCGGCGTCGGCGCAGGCGGCGGTGCCGCGGGCGCGGGCGCCGGCATCGGCATGCTGTTCGGCAAGGTCATCGAGTCGGTCACGCGCCAGCCGGAGATGCGCGACGAGATCGCGTCGATCCAGTGGCTCGGCTTCGCGCTCACCGAGGCCTGCTTCTTCTACGGCCTCGTCGGCGGTCTCATCGCCTTCTTCCTCTAGACCACGATGGGCGTCATCAGCCTGATCGCCGTACTACCGCTCGCGGCCGCCGAGGGCGGCGCCGCCGAGGAGGAGGGCGGGTCGTTCCTGGTCTCCCCGAACCTCGGGCTGATGATCTGGACGCTGATCGTCTTCACGGTCTCCCTCTACGTCCTCAAGAAGGTCGTGTACCCCCGCATCCAGGAGATGCTGGACAAGCGCCAGCGGCTGATCGAGGACTCGATCAGCGCCGCCGAGCGCACGCGGGCCGAGGCCGACGAGCTGCTGGCCGAGTACCGCGAGCGCCTCTCGCAGGCCCGCGAGCAGGCGGAGACGATCCTCGCCCGCGCCCGCAAGGCGGCGGAGTCCACCGAGGCGGCGACGCTGACGGAGGCCAAGGCCAAGCGCGAGGAGCTGATGGAGGCCACCAAGCGCGAGATCGCGGCCGAGACGCGGCGCGCGATCCAGGACATCCGCAACGAGGTCGCCGAGCTGACGATCCTCGCCACGGAGAAGATCACGCGCAAGACGCTCACGGAGGACGACCAGAAGCGCCTCGTCGAAGAGGCCCTCAGCGAGCTGGACTTCTCCGCGTTGGCCGGGGAGCGCACCTAGATGGAGGAGATCGCCGAGGTCTACGGGCGGTCGCTGTTCGCGGTCGCGCAGGAGCACGACAAGCTCGACGAGATCCGCGAGCAGCTCGGCCAGTTCGCGGACGCGCTGAACGACAATCGCGACCTCGCGGTCTTCTTCTTCTCGCCGTACTTCTCGACGCCCGAGAAGAAGGACGGTCTGACGAAGACCGTCGAGGGTGCCGACCCGACGCTGATCAACTTCCTCGAGCTGCTCATCGAGAAGCACCGCATGCCGGCGGTCTTTCGCATCCGGCGCTACTACGACGGGCTGTGGGAGCACGAGAACAAGATCCTGCCCGTCCAGATCTCCACCGCCACCGAACTCGACAAGGCCACCGTCAAGCAGATCGGCGACCGCATCGCCAAGGACACCGGCCAGAAGATCGAGCTCACCGCGGACGTGAACCCCGACATCCTCGGCGGCATCGTCCTGCGGGTCGGCAACTCGATCCTCGACGCCTCGATCCGCAACCGCCTCGACAACCTGAGAAAGCACGTCGCCCGCGGCGCTTGACGCCACCGCGGACAACGAAGGAGCTGACACGACCTCCATGAAGATCAAGCCAGATGAGATCACCTCCATCCTCAAGAGCCGCATCGAGGGGCTGGACGCCGGCTCGGCCGAGCTGACCGAGGTCGGCACCGTCCTGTCGGTGGGCGACGGCATCGCGCGCGTCCACGGCCTCGAGGCCGCGATGTCCTTCGAGATGCTCGAGCTGCCGCACGGCGTGACCGGCCTGGCGCTGAACCTCGAGTCCGACAACGTCGGCGTCGTGCTGTTCGGCGAGTGGGACAAGATCGTCGAGGGCGACACGGTCAAGCGCACCGGCGACCTGCTGCAGATCCCGGTCGGCGAGGAGCTGCTGGGTCGCATCGTCGACCCGCTCGGCAACCCGCTCGACGGCAAGGGCGACATCAACACGACGGAGAAGCGCCCGGCCGAGTTCAAGGCGCCCGGCGTCGTGCAGCGCCAGCCGGTCATCGAGCCGCTGCAGACGGGCATCAAGGCGATCGACGCGATGATCCCGATCGGCCGCGGCCAGCGCGAGCTGATCATCGGCGACCGCCAGACCGGCAAGACGACGATCGCGGTCGACACGATCATCAACAACCGCAAGTCCGGCGTCATCTCCGTCTACGTGGCGATCGGCCAGCGCATGGCGACGGTCGTCGCGCTCGCCGAGACGCTGTCGGAGGCGGGCGCGATGGAGAACACGATCATCGTCGCCGCCGGCGCCGACGAGGCCGCCCCGGTGAAGTTCCTCGCGCCGTACGCGGGCGCCGCGATGGCCGAGCACTTCCTCTACGACGGCAAGGCCGCGCTGTGCGTCTACGACGACCTCACCAAGCACGCGTTCGCCTACCGCCAGATGTCGCTGCTGCTGCGCCGCCCGCCGGGTCGGGAGGCCTACCCGGGCGACGTCTTCTATCTGCACAGCCGCCTGCTGGAGCGCGCCGTCAAGCTCAACGACGACCTCGGCGGCGGCTCGATGACCGCGCTGCCGATCATCGAGACGCAGGCCGGCGACGTGTCGGCCTACATCCCGACGAACGTCATCTCGATCACCGACGGGCAGATCTTCCTCGAGCCCAAGCTGTTCTTCTCGGGCGTGCGGCCGGCCATCAACGTCGGCATCTCCGTCAGCCGCGTGGGCGGCAACGCGCAGATCAAGCCGATGAAGAAGGTCGCCGGGCGGCTGAAGCTCGAGCTCTCGCAGTACCGCGACCTCGAGGCCTTCGCCCAGTTCGGCTCGGACCTCGACGCCGACACGCAGGCGACGCTGGCCCGCGGCGAGCGGCTCGTCAAGACGCTCAACCAGAACGAGCGCTCGCCGATGGCCGTCGAGGAGCAGGTCGTCGTCATCTACGCGGCGACGAACGGCTTCGTCGACCGCATCTCGGTCGACCGGGTGCCCGAGTACCACGCCGACCTCGTCAGCCGGATGCGCGCCGAGCACGCCGACACGCTGGAGAAGATCGCCGGCGGTGAGTGGGACGACGACATCATCGAGACGATCCGCGACGCGGTCGACGACTTCACGAAGGACTTCGGCGCGGACCTCGACGAGGACGGCGTCGCGATCGACTCGGGCTCGGACGACAAGCCGGCCGCCACGAGCGACGACGACGACGACGACGCCGCCGAGCAGACGGCCGACGAGCCCGAGAAGGAGGCGGCACCGGCGTGAGCGCGACCCAGCGCGACGTCAAGGCCCGCATCGGGTCGGTCAAGAACATCCAGAAGATCACCCGCGCCATGGAGATGGTCGCGGCGGCTCGGCTGCGCCGGGCCGAGCAGCGCATCGCCGCGCTGCGCCCGTACGCCGGCGCGATCCGGCGCATGACGCGCAACGCCGCCGAGGCCGCCGGCAGCTCCGAGATCTCGAACCTGCCGATCCTCTCCGAGCACGACAGCGAGAGCACGATCGCGCTGCTGCTGGTCACCGGCGACCGTGGCTTGGCCGGTGCGTTCAACTCGCAGATCGTTCGCGCGGGCCTGCGGGCCGGTCGCGAGTACGAGGGCGACGGGCGCAGCACGCGCTACAGCGCCGTGGGTCGGCGCGGCGTCTCGACGCTGACCTTCCGCGGCAAGGACCCCGTCGGTCGCTACGTGGGCTTCACCGACCGCCCGTCCTATGCCGACGCGCGGGCGATCGCCGAGGACCTCATCTCGGCGTACGTCGACGGCAAGACCGACCGCGTCGAGATCTTCTACAACGGCTACATCTCGCCGCTGACCCAGGAGGTCCGTCGCGAGACGCTCCTACCGCTGCAGCAGGCGACGATCCTCGAGGGCGGCGACGACGAGGACGAGGCCGACGAGGGCGACGGCGCAACGCACCACGCGCTCGTGGAGTACGAGCCCGACGCCAAGGAGATCCTCGCGCGCCTCGTGCCCGACTACGTCGAGATCTCCGTGTACCGCGCGCTGCTGGAGTCCACGGCGTCCGAGCACGGCGCCCGCATGACCGCGATGCGCAACGCCTCCGAGAACGCCGGCGAGCTCATCGAAGACCTGACCCTTGAAATGAACCGTGCCCGACAGGCCGAGATCACGCAGGAGATCATGGAAGTCGTCGCTGGCGCCGAGAGTTTGACCTAGGAGACCGATGGCCCCCACAGAGACCACAGAGACCGAAGAGACCGAAGAGACCGCAGAGACCGCCACGGGCCGGATCGAGGAGATCCAGGGCGTCGTCGTCGAGGCGACCTTCCCCAACGGCGAGCTCCCGGAGATCTACAACGCGGTCACCGTCATGCGCGGTGACGACCTGCTGACGCTCGAGGTCCAGCAGCACCTCGGCGACGACCGCGTGCGCTGCGTGGCGATGGACTCCACCGACGGCCTGTCGCGCGGCCAGGAGGTCACCGACACCGGCGGCCCGATCACCGTGCCCGTCGGCCGCGGCGTGCTCGGGCGGATCATGAACGTCCTCGGCGAGCCGATCGACGAGGTCGGCGACGTCGAGTACGAGGAGCGCTGGCCGATCCACCGGCCGGCCCCGAACGTCGAGAACCTCACGCCGACGACGGAGATGTTCGAGACCGGCATCAAGGTCGTCGACCTCCTCGCGCCGTACGCCAAGGGCGGCAAGGTCGGCCTGTTCGGCGGCGCCGGCGTTGGCAAGACCGTCCTCATCCAGGAGCTCATCAACAACCTCGCCCAGGAGCACGGCGGCCTGTCGGCCTTCTGCGGCGTCGGCGAGCGCTCCCGCGAGGGCAACGACCTCTGGCTGGAGATGAAGGAGTCGGGCGTCCTCGACAAGACGATCCTCGTCTTCGGGCAGATGAACGAGCCCCCCGGAGCGCGCATGCGCGTCGCCCTGTCAGGCCTGACGATGGCGGAGTACTTCCGCGAGGAGGGCGGCCAGGACGTGCTGCTCTTCATCGACAACATCTTCCGCTTCGTGCAGGCCGGCTCGGAGGTCTCCGCGCTGCTGGGCCGGATGCCGTCGCAGGTCGGATACCAGCCGACGCTCGAAACCGAGATGGGCCAGCTGCAGGAGCGCATCACCTCGACGCGCGACGGCTCGGTCACCTCGGTGCAGGCGATCTACGTCCCCGCCGACGACCTCACCGATCCGGCGCCGGCCTCGGTGTTCGCCCACCTCAACGCCACGACGGTGCTCTCGCGGGCGATCTCCGAGAAGGGCATCTACCCGGCGGTCGACCCGCTGGACTCGACGTCGACGATCCTCAAGCCGGACATCCTCGGCGAGGAGCACTTCACGACGGCCAACCGCGTCAAGGAGATCCTGCAGCGCTACAAGGAGCTGCAGGACATCATCGCGATCCTCGGCATCGACGAGCTGTCCGACGAGGACAAGCTCATCGTCGGCCGGGCCCGCCGCGTGGAGCGCTTCCTGTCGCAGCCGTTCTTCGTCGCCGAGGCGTTCACCGGCACGCCGGGCCAGTACGTGCCGATCGCCGAGACGATCCGCGGCTTCAAGGAGATCATCGACGGCCAGCACGACGACGTGCCGGAGTCGGCGTTCTTCCTGAAGGGCACGATCGACGACGTCGTGAAGGCGGCCAGCGGCAAGAAGGACGACGACAACGTCAAGAAGGGCCGACGACAAGCCCGCCAAGGACGACACGCCCGACGACGACGACGACGCCCGGGACGACGAGTAGTGGCGCAGACACCGTTTCGCGTCGAGGTGCTGACCCCGGAGGGGTCGGTCTTCGACGAGGAGGTCGGCATGGTCTCGACGCGGACCGAGGTCGGCTCGATCGGCATCCTCGCCCGCATGCAGCCCCTGCTCGGCATGCTCGTGCCGACCGAGCTGCGGCTGTACCGCAGCGAGACGGACGTCGTGCGCTACGCGCAGGGCGAGGGCTACGTGCAGGTGTCCGAGGACGGCGTGCTCGTGCTCGTCGAGGAGGCGCACACGCCCGAGGAGCTCGACGTCGCCGATCTGCGCGACAAGCTGCGCCAAGCCGAGGACGGGCTGTCGGCGTCGGAGGAGGGCACCGAGGAGCGCAAGCGCTGCGCGCGTGACAAGCGCCGCTGGGAGGCGTTCATCGCGATCGCGGAGGGCGGCTCGCCCTAGCCGCCGGCGGCGGCGGCCGCCGCCGCAGCGCGCGGTGGCCGGCTCATTCCAGCCGGTCGGCCGTGCGCAGCTTGCCGCCCGACCAGGTCGCGTAGGCGCGCGCGGCGGAGCGGTCCTGGCGCTCCTCGCTGTGCTGGATGCCGACGCCGTTGCCCTGGTCCTGGTCGATCAGGCCGACGTACTGCTGCTCGACCGAGCTGACCCCGACGAGGTTCGGCGGCGGATCGGCGCGCCACCGCTCGAGCTGAGCGAGCGCGCGTTCGTGGACCTTCTCGCGGGTGAAGCGCAGCTCGAGCTCGCCGAGCAGGCCGTCGGGCGCCTCAGAGCGGATCCAGCCGTCCGGCCCGGCATCGGGATGGCCCGGGTCGCACCATTCGGCGCGGCGGGCGCGGACGGAGACGTAGAGCGGCTCGCCGGCCCCGGACTCGAGGACGCCGCGGATGCTGACGCCGTAGAACGCGCCATCGCGTGTGACGCGGAGGTCGCCCATAGCGCCGAGGATAACGGCGGTCCCGCGTCAGCGACGGGGTGGGGATCGCTCAGCAGGCGACGCCGCGGTCGTTGCCCACGCCGAACGTCGTCGTCCAGTACCACTCGTACATCGAACCGGCGCGGTGCGCGCGGCCGACGCCGATCGTCTTGAGCTTCGCGCGCAGCATGTTGCGGCGATGCTCGGAGGACTGCCGCAGCTGCGTGAACGTCGCGGCCGCCTCGGGCTCTCCGGCCACGAGGTTCTCGGCCATCGTCATCCCCCGGTAGCCGAACTTGGGGATCCGCTCGTCGAAGTCGCGGCCGCGGCTGTCGACGTGGTCGAACGTGTCGTTGGCGGCCATGTCGGAGCTCATCCACTTCGCGGCCCGCGTCAGCGGCACCGAGAGCCTCAGCCTGCCCACGCCGTTCGCCGCGCGAAACGCGTTGATCTGCTTGCAGACGGCACGCTCCTGCGGGTCGAGCGCGGGCGAGGAGGCGGCGGCGGCGGCCGGCGTCGGCAGGCCAAGGCTTCCTGCGGCGGCTCCGACGAGCAGCGCGGTCGCCGCGACGCGGCGCATGCGTGCGCCGCCCAACGCGGTCCGGATCGGCATCGATACTTCCCCCTTGCGATTTGATACCCGGTCGCCTCATGCGGCCGGGCCGGGCGGGAGACGCAAACCCGTCCAGCGTGCGCGTCCGGCGCCTCTGGACCGTCGTCCCACCCTTCTGACGATCGTTTGTAGACGATCGTCGGAGCCGCGCCAGCCCTGTGCGCACTTTGCAGAGCTTCCGCCGAGCATCTCGCGCATCGCCGTGCGCGGCGCGGCCCGATCCGGCCGTCCGGTCCTCGCATCTGCGAGCCTGCCGGGCGATGCTCGACCGCCTGCGCGCGCTGTTTGCCTTCGCTCTCGCGGTCGCCCTGCCGCTCGTCGGTGCGATCTTCGCCGCCGTCCGCTTCGCCGCGGGCGATCGCGACGAGGGGCTGCGCCTCGCGGCGGCCGCGCTGGTCGGTTTGGCGATCTACGCGCTCGTGCTGCTCTGATCGGAGCGTCAGCCCTCGCCGAGGCGCAGCCGTGCGTGCAGGCGCGCGAGCGGCCGCGGCGCCCACCAGTTGCGCTCGCCGAGCATCTTCATGAGCGCGGGCACGAGCAGCGCCCGCACGATGAAGGCGTCGACCAGGACCGCGACGGCCGCACCCACGCCGAGCTGCTTGATGAACACGATCTGCGACGTCGCGAACGCGCCGAGCGCGACGACGAGCAGCAGCGCGGCCGCCGTGACGATCCGCCCGGTGCGCTGCAGGCCGAGCGCCACGGCCTCCTCGTTCGTCGCGCCCCCGTCGCGGGCCTCCTTGATGCGCGTGAGCAGGAAGACGCCGTAGTCCGTGCTCAGCCCGAACACGATCGCCATCAGGACGAGCGGCTGCGTGATCTCCAACGCGCCCTGGCTCGTGTAGTCCAGCAACCCCTCCAGGCGGCCGTCCTGGAAGACGAGCACGAGCACGCCGAACGCCGCGCTGATGCCGAGCACGTTCATCAGCAGCGCCTTGAACGGCAGCACGACCGAGCCCGTCATGACGAACAGGATCAGCAGCGTCGTGATCGCCAGCACGGCGATCGCCAGCGGCAGGCGGTCGGCGAGCCCGGCCCGCTGGTCGACGAAGCGCGCGGACTCCCCCGCCACCCGCACCTCCCCGGGGGCCGGCCCCGCACGCACGGCGCGCACGAGGTCGAGCGAGCGCCGGTCCAGCGCCCCGCCGGCGGGCGCGACCGAGACGAGCCACGTGTCGTCGCCGACGAAGCGGGGCGGCTCGACGGCGGCGACGCCCGGCAGCGACATCAGGCCCGACGCGTAGTTGCGCACCGCCGCCGCGCTTCCGCGCGGGGCCGCGACGGCGATGTGCAGCGGCGCCGCTCGCCCCGGCGGGAACTCCGTGCGCAGCGCGGTGTCGACCTGCTTGGCGATCGCGGTGTCGGGCAGCACGCTGGCGTCGACGCCCGTGAACTGGATCCGCGTGAAGGGGATGCCGGCGGCGATCAGGATCGCGGACGTCGTGATGGCGACGAGCAGCGGCCGGCGCATGACGCCGTGCGACAGCCGGTACCAGAAGCCGCGCTGGGCGGCGACGGCGCGGTGGCGCCAGCGCTTGGGCGCGAGCGCGTCGACGCGCGGGCCGAGCGCCATGAGCAGCGCGGGCAGCGCGATCAGCGAGATGAGCCCCGCGGCAAGCGCGGTGAGCGATCCGCTGATCGCCATCGAGTACAGGAAGCGCTGTGGGAAGACGAGCAGCGAGAGCATGGCGGCGGCGACCGTCAGCGAGCTGAAGATGACGGTCCGTCCGGCGGTCCGCAGCGTGCGGGTCAGCGCCGCGCGACCCGGTCCGTCGCGCTCCATCTCCTCGCGGTAGCGCGAGAGGACGAACAGCGAGTAGTCGATCGCCAGGCCGAGCCCGAGCCCGATCGCGAGGTTCAGCGCGAAGATCGACAGCGACGTCGCCTCGTTGAACAGCCGCAGGCCGAGGAACGTCGTCATGATCGTCATCAGGCCGACGAACAGCGGCAGCAGCGCCGCGATCGCGCCGCGGAAGACGACGAGCGTGAGCAGGAAGAGCAGGGGGAAGGCCAGCATCTCGGCCTTGGCGAGGTCCTCGGAGACCTGATCGCCGACGACCGGGCCGGCGATCGCGCCGCCGCCGACGAGCACGCCGGGGATGTCGTCGAGCGCCCGCTCGACCCGCGCGCCGGTCTCCTCGCCGTCGGCGCCCGAGCGCAGGTAGACCGCGACGAAGCTCGAGCGGCCGTCGCGCGAGACGAACGGGCTCGCGCGCTGCGATCCGGTCAGCGCGGAGCTCGTCTGGGCGATGTCCGGGTCGCCCTCGATCCGCCCGACCACCTGGCGCAGCTTCGCCCGGCCAGACGGGCTGCGCACCTGTTCTCGGGAACGCACGACGACGACGATGCCCGGGCCGAGCCCGCGGCCGATCGCGTTGCGCAGCTTGGTTGCGGTGACGTTGCTCTGCGCCGCCGGGTCGACGAAGTCCAGGTCGGGATCCACGGTGAGCTTGCCGGTCACGGGCGCGCCGAAGCCGATCGCGACGGCGAGCAGCGCGACCGTCGCGGCGAGGACGCGGCGCGGGTGCGCGGTGACGAGTCGGGCGAGGGCGGAGAGCACGGGCGCGGGGGGAACCGTAAGTGATCACTCACTCACGAGTCAAGGGGTGGGTGCCGGCGGCGCCGAGGGTGCGGCGACCCGGGTTGCTGCGCGTGCACGCTTCGCCCCACCCCGGGGCGGTGACGATCGCCTCTTTCAGTCGCTGCGGACGATGCCGGCGTCGGCGACGCCGGCCAGCAGCTCGTCGAGACCGAACGCGTCGACGGGCCCGAGCGCGCCGCTGCCGCGCAGGCCGCCGCCGGCGGCGGCGATCGCGCCCCAGGCGAGCATCGCGCCCGTGAAGTCGTAGGGGTTGTCGCCCTCCAGGCGCACGGTGGCAAGCGCGACGCCCGCGCGGTCGGAGGCGACGGCGATGATCTGCGAGCGTGCCCGTGCCCGCGTTGCGGCATCGGGCCCGCCGGTCGATCCCTTCACGAGCCGGCCCCCCACGGCGCCGATCGCGCCGCGCACGCCCGGCAGCTTGGTGGCGATCGCGGTCGCGGCGGAGATCGCCTGCAGCGGGCGGGAGGCGGGACCGAACCAGCCCAGCCAGACGCGGGCGTCGCGCAGCCCCGGATGCACGCGCGGGAGCGCGAACTGCTCGGTCGCGCCGACCGACACCGCCGGGCGGCCGTCGAAGCTGTGCAGGCTGCGCGCCGTGCGCTGGGTGACGAGGCGCCCGCCCGTGAACGCGTAGGCGGGCTCGGCCAGCATGCCGACGGCGGAGGCCCGCGTGCCGCCGCTGGGCTGCGCGTCGCCGCCGACGAAGTAGCCGATGTCGACGCTCACCGCGCGCTCGCCGGCCTCGCGCAGCGCGAGCGCGCCGGCGAGGTTGCCGGGCACGTAGTCGTAGCCGAACGCCGTCAGCAGGCCGGCGCCGGCCGCCTCGGCGCGTGGGCCGTGGCGCTCGAAGACCGTGCGGATGAACGGAGGCTCGCCGGTCGAGTCGAGGTAGTGCGCGCCCGCGTCGATCGCCGCGTGCAGCGCGGGCTCGCCCCAGCGCACGAACGGCCCGACGGTGCAGACGAGCACGTCGCCGGCCTCGACGAGCGCGCGCACCGTCGCGGGCCGCTGCACGTCGGCGACGGCGAACGGCAGGCCGCCGAGCTGCGCCGCGAGCGCCTCGACACGTTCGGGCGAGCGCGCCGCCAGCACCGGCGCGGCCCCGCGCGCGACGAGCGCGCGCGCGGTGATCTCGCCCGTGTACCCGGTCGCGCCGAAGAGGACGATCCGGCCAGTACACCCGGCCGGATGTTCTGCGAGGTCTTCCCGGATGTCAGGCACGGATCGGGCGCCGGGAAAACCCGCAGAACTTGCGGAGGGGTGTACTCGTGCGCTCAGCCATCCGGCGCACGCTACATAACGAGGGGCCCGTGTACCCGCGTTGCCGGGTACCCTCCCTGACAGCGATGGACGAACGGGTCCTGGCCGAGAGGCTGATCACCTACGACACGTCCACCAGCGACGGCCTGCGCGCCGCGGTCGGGTTCGTGAAGGGCTGGCTCGAAGCCCGCGACGTTCCGGTCACCGGTCGCGAGTTCGGCGGTCTGCCGGTGGTGATCGCCGACATCGGGCCGGCCACGGGCCCCTGCGTGATCCTGCACGGCCACGTCGACGTCGTCCCGGCGCACGCCGACCAGTTCACGCCGCGCATCGAGGGCGACCGGCTGATCGGCCGCGGCGCCTACGACATGAAGGGCGGCCTCGCCGCGATGATGTGCGCCATCCACGACTGCGCCGCGAACGGCGAGGTCCGGCTGCGCTTCATCTGCGTTCCCGACGAGGAGTCCGACAACCTCGACTTCCGCTGCACCGACGCGCTCGTGCAGGAGGGCCTGACCGCGGACTTCGCGATCACCGGCGAGCCGACGGACCTGCACATCGGCGTCCAGGCGAAGGGGGTTCTCGCCGTCCGCGTCGAAGTCAGCGGGATCGCGGCCCACGGCTCCACCCCCTGGCTGGGCGACAACGCGATCCTCAAGGCCTACGACGTGTTCCGACGGATCGAAACCCTACCCTTCAGCCGGGAATCGTCGGATCTCTTCGACCGGCCGTCGATCAACGTCGCCCGGATCGTCGGCGGCGACGCCTTCAACAAGGTGCCCGACCGCTGCACGATGGACGTCGACATCCGCTACCTCCCGACCCAGGACGCCGGCGAGATCCTCGCCGAGGTCCGCGCGCTCGAGGACGTCCAGATCATCAAGACCTTCCAGCGCGCGCCCGCCCACGTGTCGCGCTCGAACCCCTACGTGCGCGCGTTGCGTGAGGCGGTCTCGACCTCGCTCGACGACGAGGCGCTGTCGATCGGCCGCGACGGCGCCTCGGACGCGATCTCCTTCCTGGAGGCGGGCATTCCGGCGGTCGAGTTCGGTCCCACCGGCGGCGGCCATCACGGTCCCGAGGAATGGGTCTCGATCGACTCGCTGGCCCGCTACCGGCGCGCGCTGCGCGACTTCGTGGTCGACCTGCCCGGCTGGCTGGCCCGGATGGACGAGACGGGGGTCCGGGCGCCGCTGCGCGCCGTCGACGGGGGGCTGGCGTCGTGAGCGTCTACGAGGAGAGCGAGGGCGCCGCCCGGCTGGGCTGGGACATGTGGAAGCGCTTCCTGATCGGCGCGCTGCTCGTCGTCCTGCTCAGCGCCACGGCCGTCGCCAGCGGCGTGCTGTTGCAGGTGCACGACACGATCGCCGTCTTCCAGAACGAGGCGACGCCGATCCCGGGGATCAAGAACGAGCTCGACAAGGTCGCCCCGGGCGGGCCGCAGACGATCCTCGTGCTCGGCTCCGACGGGCGCTACGGCGAGAAGGGGATCCCGGTGCGCTCGGACACGATGATCATCGTGCGCCTCGATCCCGACAAGAACGCGACGGCGGTCATGTCGATCCCGCGCGACCTGAAGGTCGAGATCCCGGGGCACGGCACCGGCAAGATCAACACGGCCTTCGCGCTCGGCGGGCCGCGGCTGTCGGTGCGCACCGTCAAGGCGCTGCTGAACATCTCGATCAGCCACGTGGTCAACGTGAACTTCAACGGCTTCCAGCGCGCGGTCAACCGCCTGGGCTGCGTCTACGTCGACATCGACCGGCGCTACTTCAACGACCGCGGCGGCCCCGGCGGCTACGCGACGATCGACATCAAGCCCGGCTACCAGAAGCTCTGCGGCTCGGACTCGCTGGACTACGTGCGCTATCGCCACACCGACGACGACTTCGTGCGCGCCGCGCGCCAGCAGGACTTCCTGCGCCAGGCGAAGGGCCAGATCGGGCTGGGCAAGGTGTTCGGCGACCGCAAGGATCTGCTGAAGATCTTCGGGCGCTACACCGACACCGACATCGCCCGCGACAACGACGCGGCGATCCTGCGGCTCATCAAGCTCGCCTACGAGTCGACGAAGAACCCGATCCACGAGGTGCGCTTCCTCGCCGCGCAGGGCGAGGATCCCGACTACGTCGAGATCAGCGAGGAGAACCTGCTCAAGACGCTCGACGAGTTCATCGACGTAGGGCTCGGCTCGGCGGCCGAGAAGGCCGCCGAGGAGCAGGCCGAGCGCAAGAAGCCCAAGCGCATCAAGAACACGGGCAAGCTCGCGAAGGGCCTCGTCCTGCGCCGGGAGGCCGGCGAGAACCACGTGCTCACGATCACGAGCAAGCAGAAGACGCTGCCGATCTACTTCCCCAAGGCGATCTACGCGCGCGGCGGCTATCAGCGTGAGAGCCCGCACATGTACGACATCTACGACCGCAACAAGAACAAGTACCGCGCCTACCGGCTCGTCCTGTCGATCGACGGTGAGAACGGCCAGTACTACGGCGTGCAGGGGACGACGTGGAAGGCCCCGCCGATCCTCGACAACCCGACCGACGAGGTGCGCATGCGCAAGCGCACGTACAAGCGCTACTTCGACGGGCGCAAGATCCGGCTGATCGCGTGGGAGACGCCGAAGGCCGTCTACTGGGTCGCCAACTCGCTGTCGCACACGCTGACCAACAAGCAGATGATGGACATCGCGCGCTCGCTGCAGCGCATCGGCCAGTAGGCCGGGCGCGATGCGGGACACCGCCGGGGCGGGCGCTCGCCACGCCGCCGCGCCGGATCGGCCGGTAACGTGGCGCGCCGCATGAGCAACGAGCGCCCACCCATCGGTGTCATCGGCACCGGGTACGTCGGACTGGTCACGGCTGCGGGCTTCGCGCACCTCGGCAGCGACGTCTACTGCATCGACATCGACGCCGACAAGATCGCGCGCCTGAAGGCCGGCGAGATCCCGATCTACGAGCCCGGCCTGGCCGAGATGGTCGCCGAGAACCGCGACCGGCTGCACTTCTCGACGAACATCGCCGAGGCGCTGGAGCACGCGCGCCTGCTGTTCGTCGCCGTCGGCACGCCGCCGACCTACTCCGGCGACGCCGACCTCAGCGCGGTCCACGCCGTCGTCCACGCGATCCCCGCGTCCAACCGCCACGCGCTCGTCATGAAGTCGACCGTGCCGGCCGGCACCGGCGCGTCGATCAAGCGCGTGCTCGCCGCCGAGGGCAAGCAGGGGCTGGCCTACGTCTCGTGCCCTGAGTTCCTCAAGGAGGGCTCGGCGGTCAAGGACTTCCTCGACCCCGACCGCGTGGTGGTCGGCGACGACGGCGACTGGGCCGGCGACGCGGTCGTCGACCTCTACGCGCCGCTGGAGGCGCCGCTCGTGCGCACGGACATCGCCTCGGCCGAGATGGTCAAGCTCGCCTCCAACGCGTTCCTCGCCACGAAGATCTCGTTCATCAACGAGATCGCGAACGTCTGCGAGGAGACCGGCGCCGACGTCATCGAGGTCGCGCGCGGGATGGGACTGGACGACCGGATCGGCCAGAAGTTCCTGCAAGCCGGGATCGGATTCGGGGGATCCTGCTTTCCCAAAGATGTGAATGCATTGAAGCAACTTGCCGGTAATTCGGGTTACCACTTCCAGCTGCTCAACGCCGTCATCGAGGTCAACGAGCTGCAGAAGCGGCGCGTCATCTCCAAGCTGCAGAAGCACCTCGGCTCGCTCGTGGGCCAGACGATCGCGCTGCTCGGGCTGGCGTTCAAGCCGAACACCGACGACATGCGCGAGGCGTCGTCGCTCGTGCTCAGCGCGCGGCTGCAGGCCGACGGCGCGAACGTCCGCGTCTACGACCCGATCGCCGAGCAGGAGGCCCGCCGGCTCATCCGCGGCGTGTACTTCGCGACCGACGCGATGGACGCGATCGAGGGCGCCGACGCCGTGGTGCTCGTCACCGAGTGGGACGAGTTCACGGCGCTGGACTGGGAGCAGGTGGCCGAGCAGATGGCCGGCCGGCTCGTCCTCGACGGGCGCAACGCGCTGGACCGCGAGGCGGTCGCGGCGGCGGGGCTGACCTACGAGGGCATCGGACGCGGGACGCTGACATCCTTGCGCTGATGGACCACCCGGCGGCCCGGCAGGACCCATGCAGGCGGTGATCCTCGTCGGCGGCGAGGGCACGCGCCTGCGCCCGCTGACCTCGACGGTCCCCAAGCCGGTCGTCGCGCTCGTCGACCGGCCGCTGATGGCCTACATGTTCGAGTGGCTGCACGGCCACGGCGTCGACGACGTGATCATGTCCTGCGGCTTCAAGGCCACGAAGGTGCGCGACGTGCTCGGCGACGGGTCGCAGTACGGGATCCGCCTGCGCTTCGTCGAGGAGCCCGACCCGCGCGGCACGGCGGGCGCGCTGAAGTTCGCCGAGGAGTTCCTCGAGGAGCGCTTCCTGATGCTCAACGGCGACGTGCTCACCGACCTCGACCTCGCGGCCCAGATCGCCCAGCACGAGGCCACGGGCGCGACCGGCACGCTCGCGCTGGTGCCGGTTCCGGACCCCTCGAGCTACGGCCTCGTGCGCCTGCGCGAGGACCACGCCGTCGAGGAGTTCCTCGAGAAGCCCTCGCCCGACGCGGTGCTCGACACGAACCTGATCTCGGCCGGCGCCTACGTGCTCGAGCGCTCGGTGCTCGACCTCATCGCGCCGGACCGCAACGTCTCCATCGAGCGCGAGATCTGGCCGGCGCTCGTCGATCAGGGCCTCTACGGCTACGTCGACGCCGACGCGTACTGGATCGACGTCGGGACGCCGGAGCGCTATCTGCAGGCGACGTTCGACATCCTCGAGGGCAACGTCCGCACCGGCGTCGTGGCGAAGCTCGGCGACGGCTACCTGTCGATCGACCCGTCGGCGCAGGTCCACGGCCGCGCCGTGCCGCCCGCCATCGTCGGCGCGGGCACGACGATCGCCGCCGGCGCGCACGTCGGCAGCCTCACCGTGCTCGGCGAGGACGTCAGCATCGGCGCGGGCTCGATCGTCGAGCGCGCCGTCGTGCTGACGGGTGCCCGCATCGGCGCGGACTGCATCCTGCGCGACTGCATCGTCGGCCCCGGCGCGGGCATCGGCGATCGCACCCAGGTCATCGGTGGTGCGATGATCGGCGAGGGCGTCATGATCGGCGCCGACAACGTGATCGCGCGTGGTGCGCGGCTGTTCCCCGGCATGGAGGTACCCGATGGCGGCCTCGCCTTCCCATGATGTGACCGAGATGCGCCTCGACGCCGAGGCCATCGCTGCTGTCGACCGCTCCGACATGCTCACCGACGTCGTCGGCCTGCCCGAGCACCTGCGCGACGCGCTGTGGAAGGTCGAGTCGGCCAACCTGCAGCGGTGGGACACGCCCGGCGGGCTCGTCGTCGCCGGCATGGGCGGCTCGGCGGTGGGCGGGGCGCTCGCGCGCGCGATGCTGGGCGACCATGCCTCGCGCCCGGTGCTCGCCTCGCGCCAGTACGGGCTGCCGGCGTGGACGACCCCCGACACGACGGTCCTGTGCGCCTCCTACTCGGGCAACACCGAGGAGACGCTCGCCTGCTACGAGGCCGCCGGGGCGCTGGGCGCGCCGCGCGTGGCGGTCACGAGCGGCGGCAAGCTCGCCGAGCTGGCGCGCGCCGACGGCGTGCCGGTGATCCCCGTCGCCGGCGGCTTTCAGCCACGCGCCGCGGTGGCCTACATGACCGTCGCCGCGCTCGAGGTTGCCTGGCTGTGCGGCGCCGGCCCGCGGATGGGCGCCGAGATCGACGTCGCCGCCGACCACCTCGAGCAGCTCGTCGTCGAGTGGGGCGCCGACGGGGCGGAGGACTCCAAGGCCAAGTCGCTCGCGCGGGCCCTGCACGACAGCGTCCCGGTCATCGCCGGAGCCGGGCTGACGACGCCGGTCGCCTACCGCTGGAAGACGCAGTTCAACGAGAACGCGAAGATCCCCGCGTTCACCCACGAGCTGCCCGAGCTCGACCACAACGAGATCGTCGGCTGGCAGCAGGCCGGGTCGCTGGGCCGCTTCGCCGCGGTGTTCCTCGACGACAGCGACACCCACCCCCGGGTCAAGGAGCGGATCGCGCTCACGCGCGAGCTGATCGGCGAGTCGGCGACCGGCACGCACGTCGTGCAGTCGCGCGGTCACACGGCCGTCGAGCGCGTGCTGTCGCTCGTCCTGCTCGGCGATCTCGTCTCGCTCTACGTCGCGGTGCTGCGCGGCACGGACCCGACGCCGGTCGACGTGATCGAGTCGCTCAAGGGGCGCCTCGCCTGAAACCTTGACACACCCGTGGTAAGGTTTCGCCACGGATGGACGCACTGACGATCCAGGAGGCAGCGCAGACGACGGACTGGTCGCCGCGCATGCTGCGCTACATCGAGCGCGCGGGGCTCATCGAGCCCCAGCGCTCGGAGGCCGGCTACCGGCTCTACGGGCCGGGCGAGCTGCAGCGTCTGCGGACGCTGCGCGAGCTGGCCACGCGCTACGGGATCGGCCTGGCGGAGATCGGCTTTGCCCAGCGGCTGCGCCGCGACGAAGAGCTCGCGAGCGCCGTGGACGCCTGGTTCGAGGCGCGACCGCGCCGTCCCGAGGACGTCCCGCCGGCCGAGTGGCTGCGCTGGGAGCAGGACAAGCACACGAAGCTGCTGGCGCTCGCCAGCGCCACACCGGCGACAACGCACGCCTGACTGAGGAGAAGCCCGCATGAATCCACCCACCGCCGCCGTCGACACCACGCAGGACTTCAAGGTCGCCGACCTCTCGCTCGCCGACTACGGGCGCAACGAGATCATCCTTGCCGAGCACGAGATGCCCGGCCTGATGCAGACCCGCGCCGAGTACGCCCACGCGCAGCCGCTCAAGGGCGCGCGCATCATGGGCTCGCTGCACATGACGATCCAGACCGCCGTGCTGATCGAGACGCTGACCGCGCTCGGAGCCGAGGTGCGCTGGTGCAGCTGCAACATCTTCTCCACCCAGGACCACGCCGCGGCCGCCGCGGTCGTCGGCCCCGAGGGCACGGTCGACGACCCGCAGGGCGTGCCGGTCTTCGCCTGGAAGGGCGAGACGCTCGACGAGTACTGGTGGTGCACCGAGCAGGCGCTGAGCTGGCCGGGCGAGGACGGCCCGAACCTCATCCTCGACGACGGCGGCGACGCGACGATGCTCGTCCACAAGGGCGTCGAGTTCGAGGCCGCCGGCGCGGCACCGGATCCGTCGACCGGTGAGTCGGAGGAGTTCGTCGCCTTCCTGACGCTGCTGAACCGTTTGCTCGAGGAGGACTCGCAGCGCTTCACGAAGATGGCCGCGGGCATCATCGGCGTGTCGGAGGAGACGACGACGGGCGTCGGCCGCCTGTACCAGATGGCCAAGGCGCAGACGCTGCTGTTCCCGGCGATCAACGTCAACGACTCCGTGACGAAGTCGAAGTTCGACAACCTCTACGGCTGCCGCCACTCGCTCGTGGACGGCATCTTCCGCGCGACGGACGTCATGCTGGCCGGCAAGGTCGGCGTGGTCTGCGGCTACGGCGACGTGGGCAAGGGCTCGGCCGCCTCGCTGCGCGCTCAGGGCTGCCGCGTCATCATCACCGAGATCGACCCGATCTGCGCGCTGCAGGCGGCGATGGAGGGCTACGACGTCAAGACGCTCGAGGACGTCGTCGACACCGCCGACGTGTTCGTCACCACGACGGGCAACAAGGACATCATCACCGCCGATCACATGGGGCGCATGAAGCACCACGCGATCGTCGGCAACATCGGCCATTTCGACAACGAGATCGACGTCGCGGGCCTGGAGAAGACCGCCGGCATCGAGCGCGTGAAGATCAAGCCGCAGGTCGACAAGTGGGTCTTCCCCGACGGTCACGCGATCATCCTGCTGTCCGAGGGTCGCCTGCTGAACCTCGGCAACGCGACCGGCCACCCGTCGTTCGTGATGTCCAACTCGTTCACGAACCAGACGCTCGCGCAGATCGAGCTCTACACGAACAACGACGCGTACGACAAGCAGGTCTACGTGCTCTCCAAGGAGCTCGACGAGAAGGTCGCGCGGCTGCACCTGGCCGCCGTCGGCGCGAAGCTGACGGTGCTCACGCCCGAGCAGGCCGAGTACATCGGCCGCCCGGTCGAGGGCCCGTACAAGTCGCACGAGTACCGCTACTAGCGCGAGCGATGTCGTCCGCTGGCCATCGGTCGCGGCGATGGCCGTAGGGCGAACGCTGAAGCACCACGACGTTGCGGACCTGTCGCTGGCCGAGGCCGGGCAGGTCCGCATCGCGTGGGCCGACGGGCAGATGCCCGTCCTGCGCTTCGTCCGCGAGCGCTTCGAGCGCGAGCGCCCGCTGGAGGGCGTGCGCGTCGCGGCCTGCCTGCACGTCACGTCGGAGACCGCCAACCTCCTGCGCACGCTGATCGCCGGCGGCGCCGAGGCACAGCTGTGCGCCGCCAATCCGCTATCGACGCAGGACGACGTCGCCGCCGCGCTGGCCGACCGCCACGGCGTCGGCGTCTACGCGATCCGCGGCGAGGACGCCGACACGTACGCCGCGCACGTCGTCGGGCTCGCCGCGCGCGCGCCGCACGTCACGCTCGACGACGGCGCCGACCTGCTCAGCGTCCTGCACGCGGCTGCGGACGCGAGCTGGCGTGCCGCGCTGCTGGGCGGCACCGAGGAGACGACGACCGGGCTCGTGCGCCTGCGCGCGCTCGAGGGCGACGGGCGGCTGAGCTGCCCCGTGCTGGCCGTCAACGAGTCGCTCATCGAGCGGACGTTCAACGATCGCTACGGCACGGGCCAGTCGACGCTCGACGGGATCCTGCGCGCGACGAACATGCTGCTGGCCGGGCGCACCGTCGTGGTGCTCGGCTACGGCTGGACGGGCAAGGGCGTGGCGCTGCGCGCGAAGGGCGCCGGCGCCTCGGTGATCGTCTGCGAGGTCGATCCGATGCGCGCGCTCGAGGCGCGGATGGACGGCTGCGAGGTCATGCCGGCGCTCGACGCCGCCGAGCGCGGCGACGTCTTCATCACGGTCACCGGCGGCCGCGACGTCCTCGTGCGCGAGCACTTCGAGCGGATGAAGGACGGCGCGATGCTCGCCAACGCCGGCCATTTCGACGTCGAGATCGCGGTCGGCCAGCTCGCGCAGCTGGCGGGCAGCCGGCGCCAGGTGCTGCCGCTGGTCGAGCAGTTCGAGGTCGGCACGCGGCGGCTGAACCTGCTCGCCCAGGGCCGCGTCGTCAACCTCGCGGCCGCCGAAGGACACCCGGCTGCCGTGATGGACATGTCCTTCGCCAACCAGGCCCTCTGCGTCGAGCACCTCGCCCGCCATGGCGCGGACCTCCCGCCGCAGGTCCTGCCGGTGCCGCCGGCGATCGACCGCGAGGTGGCCCGCCTGAAGCTCGCCTCGCTGGACGTCCGCATCGACGAGCTGACCGGCGGCCAGCGCGACTACCTGACCACCTGGCGCCGCTGAGCATCGCGGGCCGCTCGCGGGTAGGTTGCGCGCCGTGACCGACGACGCCCTCGACGCAGCCCTGGACAAGCTGCGCGCCGCGGGCGTCGCCGACGTCGCAATCAAGACGTTCGCGCACTACCACGAGCTGCTCCAGGCGGGGGAGACCGGCACGCTCGCCGAATCCGAGATCGAGCCGGTCGAGGAGCTGCCGGACGCCGGCGAGCTGCCCGAGGACGACGCGGGCGCGAGCGCGGCATTGGCGCGGACCGTGGTCATCAAGCTCAACGGCGGCCTTGGCACGAGCATGGGGATGACGGGTCCCAAGTCGCTGCTCGAGGTCAAGAACGGGCTGACGTTCCTCGACATCACGGTGCACCAGGTCCGCGCCCTGCGCGAGCGCACCGGCGCGGGACTGCCGCTCGTGCTGATGAACTCGTTCGCGACCCGCGACGCGTCGCTCGAGGCGCTGGCGCCGTACGACGATGTCCCGGTCGACGGCGTGCCCGCGGACTTCCTGCAGAGCAAGGTCCCCAAGCTCGATGCCGGCGACCTCACCGCGGTGCGGTGGCCCGGTGACCCGAGCCTGGAGTGGGCGCCGCCCGGCCACGGCGACCTGTATCCCTCGCTGCTGAGCTCGGGCCTGCTCGGCGCGCTGCTGGACGGTGGCTATCGCTACGCCTTCGTCGCCAACGTCGACAACCTCGGCGCGGTCCTCGAGCCGCGGATCCTCGCCTGGCTTGCCCGCGAGCAGATCCCGTTTCTCATGGAGGTCGCCGATCGCACCGCCGCCGACCGCAAGGGCGGCCACCTCGCGCGGCGGCCGGACGGCGGCCTCGTCCTGCGCGAGATCGCGCAGACCCCGGAGGCGGACGTCGACGCGTTCCAGGACACGTCGCGCCATCGCTTCTTCAACACGAACACGCTGTGGATCGACCTGCGCGCGCTGTCGGACGTGCTCGCCGAGCGCGGCGGCGTGCTCGGGCTGCCGATGATCGTCAACCGCAAGACCGTCGACCCGGCGGACGGCGACTCGACGCCGGTCATCCAGCTCGAGACCGCGATGGGCGCGGCGATCGACGTCTTCGACGGCGCCCGTGCATTGCGCGTCGGGCGCGAGCGCTTCGCTCCGGTCAAGACCACCGACGACCTGCTGGCGCTGCGCTCCGACGCCTACGAGCTGACGCCGGACGGGCGGATCGCGATCGCCGCGGCGCGCGCGGGGGGCGGGGCGCCGCTCGTGCAACTCGACCCGCGGTTCTTCAAGCTGGTACGCGACTTCGAAGCGCGCCTCGCCGCCGGGCCGCCGTCGCTCGTGCAGGCGCAGCGGCTCACCGTGCACGGCGACGTCGCGTTCGGCGCCGGCGTCGTGGTGCGCGGCGCGGTGACGGTCGAGCACCGCGGCGACGGCCAGCGGCGCGTCGACGACGGGACCGTGCTCGAAGGCTGACCCCCGGCCCGGCCGCGAGAGCGTGCGTCGGGGGAACGCACTTGGGAACCGGACGCTGCACGGGGGGGTCCTCGAGTTCCGTCCCACATATGGACGCAATCGCGAGGACCCCCCCTGACTTGCCCCGCGTCGGCGAGGGGGTCTTGCGTATTGCGTCCACAGGTTGGACGTTTCGCGCACAACCCCCGGGCGCGACCGCCAGCGCCGGCCCCGCCGGGCACCCGCAACGCCGAACCTGGCGATGGGGCATCCTGAGGCGCATGCACGACCGCCGGCCCCCGCGTTGATCGACCCCGCCTCCAGCGTCGGGGTGCTCGCCGCGCTCGCGGCGGGCCTGATCTCGTTTCTCAGCCCGTGCGTGCTGCCGCTCGTGCCCGGCTACCTGTCGGCGGTGTCGGGCGTCAAGCCCGCCGAGCTCGAGGAGGCGTCGCTGCGCCGCGTGCTCGTGCCGGCGCTCCTGTTCGTCGCGAGCTTCTCGGCGATCTTCATCCTGCTCGGGCTCGGCGCCACGAAGCTCGGCTCGACCCTCAACGATCACCGCGAGACGCTCGAGCGCATCTCGGCGGTCGTGATCATCACGCTCGGCGTCTTCTTCCTCGCGACGCCCTTCGTCGCGCGCATCAACCAGGAGTGGCGCATCGACGCGCTCATGGAGCGCGCCGGCCGCGGCGGCCCGCTCGTCGCCGGCGCGGCGTTCGCGATCGCCTGGACGCCGTGCGTCGGGCCCACGCTGGGCGCGATCCTCACCGCCGCCTCGCTGTCGGAGTCCTCCGCCCACGGCGCGTACCTGCTGGCCTGGTACTCGGCCGGCCTGGCGATCCCGTTCCTGCTGACCGCGATCGCCTTCGATCGCATGACGACGCTGTTCACCGTCGTCAAGCGCCACTACTCGGCGATCGTGGCGACCGGCGGCGCGATCCTCATCGTCATGGGCGTCCTGATCTGGACCGGTGAGCTCACGCAGCTGAACATCGAGGCCCAGCGGCTGCTCGACAACCTCGGGCTGGACTTCCTCAACGGGATCTAGCGTTGCGGGCGGCGGTGGCCGCCCGGCGCGCGGCGTCGGCCGCCGCCTCGGCATCGTCCTCGAGGCGCTCTTGGCGCTGGGACTCGCGCTCGCTCTCGCCGAGCGCGCGCGTGAAGAGGAACACGAGCGCGATGCCCATGACGATCGACTGCTCGAGCGCCATGATCAGCCCGCCGACCGCCTGGTCGGTGCCGGCGGAGAGGCTCCAGTAGCCCGGCTGGCGCTCGTAGAAGTCGTAGATCGCATCGGGCGCGAACGCGAGCAGGATGCCGAGCAGGCCGACGAACACCTTCGTGGCGAGCATGTAGACGACGGGCCCCATGCCGCCCAGCCGCTGGCGGGCGCGGATCGGTGAGAGCAGGTGCCACCAGTACAGCCCGCCGGCGATGGCGAACGACACGTGCTCGAGGACGTGCAGCACGGGCGTCTCGAGCGCGGCGTCGTACACGGCGGGGATGTGCCACAGCGCCATCGTCGCGACGTACAGGACGATCGCGAAGACCGGATGGGCGAGCACGCCGGCGCGGCGCTCGATGCGCACGAGCCGCCGCGTCAGCGGGCGCAGCAGGACCTTCGTGAGCCCGAGCAGCACGAGGATCGGCGCGAGGTCCAGCAGCAGCAGGTGCTGGACCATGTGCATGAGAAACAACTGCTCGCCGAGGCGGTCGATCGGCGAGCAGAGCGCGGCGAGGATCAACGCCATGCCCGCCAGGAAGCTCGCCAGCCGGCCCACGGAGCCGTCGATCTCCCGCCAGCGGCGGACGTAGAGGAACGTCAGCGCCGCGACGAGCACGATCGCGCCCGGCTCGAAGGACCAGCTGGCGTCGGGGGCGACGGCGAAGGGCGCGGCGAGGATGACCGCGATTGTGCCAGCCTCCCGCGCGGCTGCGCAGAATCGTTGCGATCCGCGTGCCTGCCGGCACGCAGCGCGCGCCACGCTGCCAGGCGATGCCGTTGCCCGAGGTCGTCGCGCTCGTCGTCCCGCCGCGCTGCGCGGCCTGCAGCCGTCCCGGCCGGCGCGCAGCGGACGTGCTCTGTGCGAGCTGTCGCCGCGGGTTGCCATGGCTGGCCGCCCCCTGCTGCCGGCGCTGCGCGCTGCCCCTGCCGCCGCCGCACGCCCGCCACCGCTGCCCCGCGCGCGACGCGGCCTTCGACGCGGCCTGGGCGGCGGTCGCCTACGAGGGCGCGGCCCGCGAGGCCATGCACGCGCTGAAGTTCGCCGCCGCGCGCCCGCTCGCGCGCGTCATGGCCGCGCAGATCGCCGCCGGCGCGCCGGCGCATCTGCTCGCCGATCCCGCCACCGTGCTCGTCGCCGTGCCCCCGCACCCGCGCCGCCGTCGCGCGCGCGGCTTCGATCCCGCCGAGCTCATCGCGCTCGCGCTGGCGCGCCGCACCGGGCTGCCGCTGCGCCGCGCACTGCGCCGCGGCCGCGCCGCGTCACACCAGCTCGGCGCCTCGCGCGCCGCCCGCCGCGATCCCGCCAACCTGCACTACGCCGCCCGCGGCGCGGCCCCGGCACGCGTCGTGCTCGTCGACGACGTCCACACCACCGGCGCCACGCTGCACGCCTGCGCCCAGGCGCTGCGCCAGGCCGGCAGCGAGCACGTCGCCGCTATCACATGGGCGCGGACCCTGGACGAACGGCGCAATTGAATCCGACCAGACCGAGGCGTACCATCGATCACTCGCACGTCCGTTCGACAGAGAGGACTTCGACATGCAGATCGAGGTCAAGGGCCGCAACGTCCCCGTCAACGACGAGCTTCGCGAGCTGGTGGAGCGCAAGTTCCGCAAGGTCGCCGCACAGGTGTCCGATCTCGCCCGCATGGAGATCGAGCTGCACGAGGAGCGCAATCCGAAGATCGCCGACTCGCAGGTCGCCGGCGTCACGCTCTATCTCAAGGGCGTGACCCTCCACGCGGAGTGCGCCTCGCGCGAGATGCCGCACTCGATCCGCCTGTGCTCCGACGAGCTCGCGCGCCAGGTCAAGCGTCACCGCGACAAGCGCCGCCGCCGCCGCGAGGCCCGTGCCGCGCAGCCACAGGCCGCCACCTAGTCCAACCCCCGACCAGCCGGTACAGACGCGGCGGGCGCGCCCCGCAGCGTCGGTATCCTCCAGCCCTATGGCGCTCCTCGATCGTGCCCTTCGGATGGGCGAAGCCAAGCAGTTCAAGCAGTTCGAAAAGCGCGTCGTCCGCATCAACGATTTCGAGCCGGAGCTCGAGCTCGAGTCGATGGACGAGCTGCGCGAGCGGACGGAATCCCTGCGCGAGCAGGCGCGCAACGGCGCGAAGCTCGACGACCTGATCCCCGAGACGTTCGCGATCGTCCGCGAGGTCGGCAAGCGCGAGATGGCCATGCGCCATTTCGACGTGCAGATGATCGGCGGAATGGTCCTGCACAGCGGCTCGATCGCCGAGATGAAGACCGGCGAGGGCAAGACGCTGACGGCGACGCTCGCCGTGGTGCTCAACGCCCTGCCCAGCAAGGGCGTCCACGTCGTGACGGTCAACGACTACCTCGCCCGCCGCGACGCGGAGTGGATGAGCCCGATCTATCACGCGCTGGGGCTCGACGTCGGCGTGCTGCAGAACATGCAGCCGGTCGCCGAGAAGCACGGCTCCTACGGCGCCGACGTGACCTACGGCACGAACTCCGAGTTCGGCTTCGACTACCTGCGCGACAACATGGCCTCCTCGCTGGAGGAGAAGGTGCAGCGCGGCCATCCGTTCGCGATCGTCGACGAGGTCGACAACATCCTCATCGACGAGGCCCGCACGCCGCTGATCATCTCCGGCCAGCCCGAGGCCGCCGCCGACCACTACGACCAGTTCGCCAAGCTCGCCAAGAAGATGATCCCCGGCAAGAAGCCCGAGGGCATGGACCCGCGGCTGAAGAAGGAGTTCGTCGCCGAGTTCGACTTCGAGTTCGAGGAGAAGCACAAGACGGTCTCGGTGACCGAGATCGGCGTCGCCAAGGCCGAGAAGTTCCTCGGCATCGGTCATCTGTACCGCGCCGAGAACGGCCCGCTCGTCAACCACCTGCAACAGGCGCTGAAAGCCGAGTCGCTCTACAAGCGCGACGTCGACTACGCCGTGGTCGACGACCAGGTGATGATCATCGACGAGTTCACCGGCCGCATCCTCGAGGGCCGGCGCTGGTCGGAGGGCCTGCACCAGGCGATCGAGGCCAAGGAGGGCGTGCACGTCCAGGAGGAGAACCAGACCCTCGCGACGATCACGCTGCAGAACTACTTCCGCCTCTACGAGAAGCTCGCGGGCATGACCGGCACGGCGCTCACCGAGGCCACCGAGTTCATGAAGATCTACAAGCTGCCGGTCGTCGAGATCCCGACGAACCAGGCGATGGTCCGCAAGGACCGCAACGATCAGGTCTACAAGACCCGCGACGGCAAGTGGGATGCCGTCAGCCGGGAGATCATGGAGCGCCACGAGACCGGCCAGCCCGTGCTCGTCGGCACGGTGTCGGTCGAGGTCTCCGAGCTGCTGTCGGGCATCCTGGACAAGCACGGCGTCAAGCACACGGTGCTCAACGCCAAGCCGGAGTACGCCGAGCGCGAGGCGGAGATCGTCGCCGAGGCCGGCCAGTCGGGCGCCGTGACGATCGCGACGAACATGGCGGGCCGCGGCGTCGACATCAAGCTCGGCGGCAACCCCGAGCACCTCACGCAGCGCGAGCTCGCGCGGCTGGGGCTGCAGCCCGGCGACCCCGACTACGAGGCGCGCTTCTACGACATCCTGCCGAAGATCGAGGAGCGCGTCGCGGCCGACAAGGAGAAGGTCATCGCGGCGGGCGGCATGTACATCGTCGGCACCGAGCGCCACGAGTCGCGGCGCATCGACAACCAGCTGCGTGGCCGCGCCGGCCGCCAGGGCGACCCCGGCGAGTCGCGCTTCTTCTTGTCCGCCGAGGATGACCTCGTGCGCCTGTTCGCCGGCGACCGGATCTACAAGATCCTCGATCGCCTGGGGACGACCGACGAGGAGGGCCGCGAGGAGCCGATCGAGGCCGGCATGCTCTCCAAGCAGATCGAGAAGGCCCAGAAGAAGGTCGAGGAGCAGAACTTCCTGCAGCGCAAGCGCGTGCTCGAGTACGACGACGTCATGAACGAGCAGCGGCGGATCGTCTACAAGTTCCGCAACGAGATCCTCGAGGGCAAGGACATGGGCGGCCAGGTCCGCGGCGAGATCGGCAACGTCATCGAGCGCACCGTGGGCGAGTTCACGCCCGGCGACTTCATCGAGGACTGGGACCTCGACGGCCTCTTCACGGCGCTGGACGACATCTTCCCCGTCTCGCTGCTCGACACCGAGGAGCTCTCGCCCGAGCAGACCGACCGCGAGCTGCTCATCCGCAAGATCACCGACGACGCGATCGCGCTCTACGACGAGCGCGAGGCCGAGCTCGGCGACGAGATCATGCGCGCGGTCGAGCGCTTCCTGCTGCTGCAGTTCATCGACACGCGCTGGCGTGAGCACCTCTACGACATGGACTATCTGCGCGAGGGCATCCACCTGCGCGGCTTCGCCCAGATCGAGCCGATCGTGGCGTACAAGAACGAGGCGTTCACGCTCTTCGCCGACCTCATGAACACGATCTGGGCGGACTTCACCCGGATGGTGTTCAACCTCGAGTTCGAGGCCGCGGAGGGCGAGGAGCCCGAGCAGCGCTACGAGACGACCGGCTCGTCCACGCGCCCCGGGCGCGTGTCCTACTCCGGCGGCTCCGGCGCGCCGAGCGCGCTCGCGATGGCGGCGGCCGGCGGCGGCGTCGCCGAGGACGAGCTCTACGCCGACGAGGAGCTGCCACCGCCCGTCGAGCAGCGCGTCCTGTCCGAGGAGGAGACGATCGGGCGCAACGATCCGTGCTGGTGCGGCTCGGGCAAGAAGTTCAAGAAGTGCCACGGCGCCTGAGCCGCCGCGGCTGAACCACCCCGGGGCACCGGCCCTCCGGTTTGCGGCGCAACGCGCTTGCGAAGTTCTCCCGAACGTCGAAACGCGGGCGCCGATCTTCGGCTGGCGGGCCATATCGAGGGTCCTCCGGCCGCCCGTAGGTTGCTCGCAGCACTCGCCCGCCGTGGGCGAGGCGACATGACCTGAGGGGGTTACATGCATCGTCCCATCCGTGGGCAACGCCGTGCTGGGCGCGCCGCGCTCGCCGTCGCGGCGGCTGTGCTGGCAGCGGTCGCAGTGGGCTGTGGCAGCGAGGACGCCGATACGTCCAGCTCGTCGGGTGCGAACGCCGCCTCCGGCAGCACCATTCCCGTCGGGATCCTGCACTCGCTCAGCGGGACGATGGCGATCAGCGAGGTCTCCGTGCGCGACGCCGAGCTGCTCGCGATCGAGGAGATCAACGCCGCCGGCGGCGTGCTCGGCAAGAAGCTCAAGCCGGTCATCGAGGACGGCCAGTCGGACTGGCCGACGTTCGCCGAGAAGGCGCAGAAGCTCATCTCCACCGACAAGGTCGCCGCGACCTTCGGCGGCTGGACGTCGGCGAGCCGCAAGGCCATGCTGCCCGTCTTCGAGCGCAACAAGGCGCTGCTGTACTACCCCGTCCAGTACGAGGGCCTCGAGGCGTCGCCGTACATCTTCTACACGGGCGCCACGACCAACCAGCAGATCATCCCGGGCCTGGAGTTCCTGCAGGACGAGCTGAAGGTCAAGACGCTGTTCCTCGTCGGCTCGGACTACGTCTTCCCGCGCACCGCGAACAAGGAGATCAAGGCCTGGGCCAAGGCCCACAACATGAAGATCGTCGGCGAGGAGTACGCCCCGCTCGGCAACACCGAGTACGCGACGACGATCAACAAGATCAAGCAGGCCAACCCCGACGCGGTCTTCCAGACGATCAACGGCGACTCGAACGTCGCGTTCTGGAAGCAGTTCTCCGACGCCGGCCTCGACGCGAAGAAGCTGCCCGTCATCTCGGTCTCGACGGCCGAGGACGAGGTCCGCGGCGTCGGCATCAAGAACATCGTCGGCCAGTACGTCGCGTGGAACTACTACCAGACCACGCCGGGCGCCAAGAACGCGGCGTTCGTGAAGGCCTACAAGGCCAAGTACGGCGCCGACCGCGTCACCGACGACCCGATCGAAGCCGGCTACGTGGGCGTCCACCTGTGGGCGCTGGCGGCCGAGAAGGCCGGCAGCACGGACGTCGAGAAGGTCAAGCAGGCGTCCAAGAACCTCGTCTTCGAGGCGCCCGAGGGCAAGGTGACGATCGACGCGAAGAACCAGCACATCTACAAGACGGCGCGCATCGGCAAGCTGCGTCCGGATGGGCTGATCGACACCGTCGCCGAGTCCGACGAGCCGATCAAGCCCGATCCGTTCCTGGAGACCTACCCGTGGGCCGAGGGCCTGCAAGTAAGCCCCGGGCGAGGCGAGGCGAGGCGAGCGAGCGGGCCAGCAGCGGACGACACGATGGAGACGATCCTCAACCAGCTCTTCGTAGGGCTGAGCATCGCGTCGATCCTGCTGCTCGTCGCGCTCGGGCTGACGTTCACGTTCGGCCAGATGAACGTGATCAACATGGCGCACGGCGAGTTCATCATGGCCGGCGCCTACACCACCTACGTGCTGCAGACGGCGTTCGGCACCGGGCTGCTGACGCTGTCGTTCGGTCTCGCGCTGCCGGCGGCCTTCGTGGTCGCCGGCGCGATGGGGCTGATCCTCGAGTTCCTCGTGATCCGGCGGCTGTACGGGCGGCCGCTGGACACGCTGCTGGTCACCTGGGGCGTCGGGCTGATGCTCCAGCAGCTCGCCCGCGACCTGTTCGGCGCGCAGAACGTCAACGTCGACGCGCCGTCGTTTCTCGCCGGGGGCATCGACGTCCTCGGCGTCAACCTCTCCTATCCGCGCCTGTTCATCATCGGCGTGGTCGTGCTCGTCGTGGCCGCGATCGCGGCCTACATGCAGCGCACGCCGGCCGGCCGGCGGATGCGCGCGGTCATGCAGAACCGCCCGCTGGCGTCGGTCAGCGGCGTGCGCACGACGCGCGTGGACCGCACCACGTTCTTCATCGGATCCGGCCTGGCGGGCGTCGCCGGCGTCGGCATCACCCTGCTGGGGCCGGTCGGCCCGACGCTCGGCCTGGCCTACATCATCGATGCGTTCCTCGTCGTCATCGTCGGCGGCCTGGGCCAGCTGCGCGGGGCGATCCTCGCCGCGCTCGCGCTGGGCATGGCGAACTCCTTCATCGAGTACAACACGAGCGCCAGCATCGCCAAGGCCGGGGTCTTCCTGCTCATCGTGCTCTTCCTGCAGTGGCGCCCGCAGGGAATCGTCGTCCAGCAGCGCCGGGGGCTCGCGTCGTGAGCGCGATGAGCGCCGTCGGCCGGCTGCTGCCGTCGGGGACCCCGACGCCGTCGGCCTTCGTCGTGCGCTTCGCGCTCATGGCCGCCGCGCTGCTGCTCGTCGCGCCGGCCGTTTTGTCGGACTTCCGCCTCTCGCTGCTGGCGAAGTTCCTGTGCTTCGCGATCATCGCGATCGGGATCGGCCTGGCCTGGGGGCAGGGCGGCATGCTCGTCCTCGGCCAGGGGCTCTTCTTCGGCCTCGGCGGCTACTGCATGGGCATGCACATGAAGCTCGCCGAGGCGCCGCCCGGGCAGCTGCCGGACTTCATGTCCTGGAGCGGCGTCGAGCAGCTGCCGCTCCTCTGGGAGCCCTTCAAGTCGGCGTGGTTCGCGGTGCCGTTCGCGATCCTGCTGCCGATGGCGATCGCGGCGCTGGTCGGCTACGCGATCTTCCGCCAGCGCGTGCGCGGCGCGTACTTCGCGATCCTCCAGCAGGCGCTGGCGGGGGCGTTCGTGATCATCCTCGTCGGCAACCAGGGGCTGACCGGCGGGACGAACGGCCTGACGAACTTCCAGAGCTTCTTCGGGCTGTCGGTGACCAGCCCGGCGGACCAGCGGATCCTCTACTTCGTCGTCGCGGTCGTGCTGCTGAGCGTGTTCCTGCTGACGCGAGAGCTCGTGCTCGGGCGCTACGGCCGGGTGCTGATCGCCGTGCGCGACGACGAGGATCGCGTGCGCTTCCTCGGCTACGACCCGACGCGGATCAAGCTCGTCGCCTACGTGCTGGCGGCCGGCCTGGCGGGCCTGGCCGGCGCGCTGTTCGTCCCGGTCGTGGGCATCATCTCGCCCGCGCTGCTGGGGATCGTGCCGTCGATCGAGATGGTCATCTGGGTCGCGCTGGGCGGGCGCGGGGCGCTGGCCTGGGCGGCGGCGGGCGCGGTCATCGTCAACTGGGCGAAGACGAGCATCTCCGAGCAGTTTCCGTCGACCTGGCTGTACCTGCAGGGGCTGCTGTTCGTCGTCGTGATCCTCTTCCTGCCGAAGGGCATCGCGGGCCTGATCGAGCACGTGCGCCGCGTGGCCGGCCCACGGATGCCGCCCCTGCCCCGCCGGCCGCGGATCGCGCGGCGCACGTCGCCCCCGCCCGCGCCGGCGCCCGCGGCGACGGCTCGGGAGGAGGTCGTATGACGGCGCCGGCGCCGCTCCTGGAGATCCGCGACCTCGTCGTCGCGTTCGACGCCTTCCATGCGATCGACGGACTCGACCTGACGTTGGCCGAGCACGAGGTGCGCTTCGTCATCGGCCCCAACGGCGCCGGCAAGACGACGCTGATCGACTCGATCACGAACCTCGTGCGCCCGACGAGCGGCTCGATTCGCTTCGCCGGCAAGGAGCTCGTCGGCAGGTCCGAGCACGCGATCGTGCGCACCGGCATCGGCCGCACGTTCCAGAAGCCGTCGGTGTTCGACGCGCTCACGGTGCTCGAGAACGTCGACATCGCCGCGACGTTCCGGCTGCCGTTTCGCTCGCTGCTGCGCCGCCGCAAGGGGATGTCCGACGACGTCGCGCAGACGCTCGAGGCGGTCAATCTCATCGCGCAGGCCGGGGATCTCGCCGGCTCGCTGTCGCACGGCCAGAAGCAGTGGCTGGAGGTGGCGATGGTGCTCGTCCAGCGCCCGCGGCTGCTGCTGCTCGACGAGCCGGTCGCCGGCATGACGCAGACCGAGCGGCTGCGCACCGGCGAGCTCATCACGACGATCGCCGAGGCGGGCACGACCGTGCTCGTCATCGAGCACGACATGGACTTCGTGCGCCGCTTCGCGCACAAGGTGACGGTCATGCACGAGGGCAAGATCCTGACGGAGGGAACGGTGGCCGAGGTGCAGATGGACGAGACCGTGCGCGAGGTCTACCTGGGCCGCCCGCGCGACGCTCGCGGCGCCGCCGAGGCGCTCGCATGAGCACCGCCGGCTCCGCCTCCGCCGCCGCCGACGACCCGCTGCCGGAGGTCAGTGCCGGCCCCGACGCGCATGTCGACCCGCCGCCGATTCTCACCGTCAGGGACCTCGAGGTCGCCTACGGCCCGACGCAGGTGATCTTCGGCATCTCGCTGGAGGTGCCCGAGGGCGGATTGTGCTGCCTGATGGGCCGAAACGGCGTCGGCAAGAGCACGCTGCTGCAGACGATCGTCGGGCTGCAGCCGGCGCGGGCCGGCTCGATCTCGCTGGGCTGGAAGGAGATCACCAAGCGCGCCCCGTACGACCGCACGAAGGCCGGCATCGCCTACGTGCCGCAGGGTCGCGAGGCCTTCCCGTACCTGACGGTGTTCGAGAACCTGCGCGTCGTCTCGGAGGCATCGCAGCGGTCGGGCCCGGAGGTCATCGAGGAGGTGCTCGAGCGCTTCCCGCGGCTGCGCAGGATCCTCGACCGGCCGGCCGGCTTCTTGAGCGGCGGCGAGGCCCAGCAGCTCGCGATCGCCCGGGCCCTGGTCACCCGCCCGCGGCTCCTGCTGCTCGACGAGCCCACGGAGGGCATCCAGCCGTCGATCATCCTGGAGATCGAAGACGCCATCGCCGAGCTGAAGAAGAGCGGCATGTCGATCCTGCTCGTCGAGCAGTACGTCGACTTCGCGATGCGCCTCGCCGACACCTACGCGGTGATGGACGTGGGGCGGATCGTCGCGTCCGGCCCGACGGAGACGTTCGAGCGCGAGCGCATGCAGCAGCTCATGTCGGTCTGACGCCGCCTGCGAGGTCGCCACGTTGCCGACGCGCGTCGCACCACAGTGTGCGATCCGGTCCGTGGTGCGGTCATCGTCGTGGCGCCACGCATTGATGTGTGTGCACTTGCACACTGTTTCGCGAAATACGGGGTTGGCGTCGAGCGTCACCGGTCCATACGGGCTCGGATCACCTAGGAGCCCATTGCGATGCGACATCAGAGGGTGGTTCGTGCGACGCCGGCACTCCGTGTCCGACCGGTCAGGGCATCACGCTGATCACGTCGTGCGGGCAGGCGGCCGCCGGGTGCGCGCTGTTCGACCCGCCGGTGTTCCGGCTCTCGGCGCTGGTCCAGGGACAGTTCGCCACCGCGTGCGCCGGGACCACCTTCGCGGTCACGCTGGTCGATCCGCTCCTGGCGAAGTATCTCTTCACGCAGGTGGCGGGAAGCCCAGTGACGTTGCCAGGGTACGGATCGCGGTGCGTCATCAACCTCACCTTCGACGTCGTCCACAGCCCGGCGTTTCATGCGAGCCCGATCAATCCGGGTCTGCAGACCGCGCAGATCAGCCAGCATGGGCAGATCAACCCCGCGACGATGCTGGCGGCGACGGCGGTGGCGACGTCGCGGATGACCGTCCAGCGCGCGCAGCCCGTCATGGCGACGACGGCCTCGCCGGCCGTGACGCTGTTCGACAGCGCGAGTGTGAGCGGTCTGGTCAACCCGGTGTCGGGTGCGGGCGCGGGCACGGTCGACTACCGGCTGTACGGGCCAGGCGACACGACGTGCTCGTCGGCGCCGGTCTTCACGTCCGCGAACCGCCCGTTGACGCTCGACGCCGCGCACACCGTGGGCATCGCGCAGTCGGCGCCGTTCACACCGGTGGCGCCCGGCACGTACCGCTGGATCGCGAGGTACTCGGGGATGCGAACAACAATCCGGCCACCGGCGTGTGCAACGACGTCAACGAGAAGGTGGTCGTCGGTGTCACGCCGCCGCCGCCCCCACCGCCGCCGGCGCGTGAGCTTCGTCGCCACGCAGGGCCGTGAGCCCGCGGCGGGCGCAGCCGCCACCCCGTCCTCGGGCGCGCGCTCGGGCAGGTTTGGCGCGCGCGCTCGCGGGCAGTCCTGGGGCGTGCGCGTCGTCGTCGACAACAGCAGCGGGGGCGATGCGCAGCTCGCCGCGAGCGTGACCGCGGGGTTGCGCGACCGCGGCCACACCGTCGAGACCCTCGATCCGGAGCCCGCGTCGATGTTCGACACCGCCGTGCACGTCGTCTCGACCGGGATCGTCCTGCGCGTCGACGAACGGCCGCCGCCGGCCGAGCTCGACGAGGTGGCGGAGGTCGTGCGCGACGCGCTCCTGCGCCATCCCAGCCAGCGGCGGCGCACGCGCGCCGTGCCCGTCGCGCTGGGCACGGGCGGTCAGGTGCTGACCTGGATCGACGTCTTCGGCTGAGCGGGAGGTCCCGGCGCGGCGACACCCCCCGAACCGACCGGCACCCCGCGCTGGCAGATCGTCGTCGTGGCCGACGAGCAACTCTGCGGCCGGCGCGCGTGGAAGCGAGCGAGCTCGTCGACGAGCAGGCCCGCGATCAGATGCCCGAGAGCCTCGCGAGCCTCGGACACGGGATCCGGCGCGCCGCACGACCGCGCATGACGGCTCAGCGTCGCGTGTCGCCGGTCGCCGCTTCAGCCCGCGTCGATCTCCGCGCGGAACGTCGATGCGGGGTAGACGCTGGCGCCCGCGGCGTGGACACGCTGGGCGAGCACGCCGTCGGACGTGACGACGCGCACCGAGGCCGGCTCGCTCGACGCGAGCACGCGGCGCACGATCTCGTCGTCGGCGGAGTTGGCCCGCGGCCGCTTGGCGTGCGCGACCTCGATGACGCTCGACACGATCGGCGGGCGCGGCGGCTGTTCGAAGACCACCATCACGTCCTCGCCCGCGGCGGCGGCCCAGCGCTCGAGCCGGTCGACGAGGTTGACCATCGCCGCATGGCGATCGCGCCACCAGCCGTCCGGACGGGTGCCGATGACGTTCATCCCGTCGATGATCCAGCGCATGTCGTGGGTGTGGTCGGCGGCGTCCGCGCGACTACTGCCGGCGGCGCAGGCGTGCGAGCAGCCGCGTCTTGGCGTTGAAGGCGGCCTTCGTCGCGCGATCGCCGCGCGATCCGTCGGGCGGCAGCATCCCGATCTGGCGCGCGAACTGCATCTGGTCGAACACGACGAAGTTCGTGGCGATCGTGCCGTCGCGAACGACGAAGTGGTCCATGCCGTCGATCGCGAGAGCGCGGCCCGTCGCCTCGATGCCCTCGAAGGGCGCGCCGGTGTGCGCGCCGGTCATGTGCCAGTGCACGAACACGTCCTCGCCGGTCTCGGCGAGCGCGACGACGCGCATGTGCAGGTCCGGCAGCGCGGCGAAGAGGTCCTCGAAGTAGGCGGCCATCCCGTCGGCGCCGTGGACCGTCGTCGACGGGAAGCGTTCGACGGTGGCGTCGGTCCACATGGCGCGCAGCGCCGCCACGTCGTGGGCGTCGAGCCGCTCGAAGCTCCAGCGCACGAGCTCGCCATTGCTCGCGCCGGCCGGTGGCGGGGGGATCGTCACGCCGTTCAGGCTAACGGCGCGGCCGCCTGCCCTTGCGTTTGAAGCCCCGCAGCAAGGGTTCGAACCTACGGCGGTTGCGACCGGCGCGCTGCTCGCGACGCCGCGAAACTTTGGCTTGCGGTCCGCTTGCGCATGCCTTACCGTAAACGCGGTCATGCTCTCCCAGGCCCACACGACGATGCTGCTCACCCATGGCGCGCTCAGCGCCGGGTTCGCCTCGTGCCGGCCGGTTGAGATGCCGGTGCAGCGCACCAACGACGCGGCCGACGCGGCTTAGCGGGAGACCTCTCACATGGCTCCCGCGACGATCGCGGGAGCTGCGCCTCATGCCCGGACCGGGCGTGGGGCGGGGTGGCACCGCGACTCCATCATCATCGCCATCCGTGAATGGGTGGCCACATACGGCGAGCCGCCTCGGGCGGCCGACTGGAACCCCTCCTCGGCGAAGTGGGCCGGCCAGCTGTGGCGCGTCGAGCGCTACCGCGACGGCCGTGCCGACGGGTCGCCCTGGCCCGCGCTGAACTCGGCCAAGCGGCCGTTCGGCGGGTCGCTGAACGAGGCGATCCGGGCGGCGGGCTTCGAGCCGGCCCGGCCGGGTCCGCGGCGTCGCGTCGGCGTCGACCCGGAGCAGGCGCACCGGGCGGTCATCAGCCCCGAGGGGCGTGCCATGGTCGCTGCGGCGCTCGCGCAGGCGCGGGACGCCGAGCGGCGCGTGGCGCTGCTCGAATCCCGGCTGGATCGTGCCGGCGATCGCGCGTCGCGGGCCGCCGCGGAGCGCGATGCCGCCCGGCGGGCGGGCTCCCGGGCCGTGGCCGCCAAGCCGAAGGTCGTTCGTGAGCGCGTCGTCGACGACGCGGCGGTCGCCCGCGCCCAGCGCCGGGCGGCCGCCGCCGAGGCGAGGGCCGACGTCACCGTGCGCGACCTGCGCGACAAGCTCGCGGAGGCGCGGATGGACGCGGCCGAGGCGCGCACGGCGGCCAAGCGGATGGCGGCGAAGCTCGAGCGGGCCGAGGCGACGATCGGGACGCTGCGTGGCGAACGCCGCGAGCTCAAGGCGACCGGCGACCGGCTGGCCGACGAGCTCGTGGCGGCCGAGCGGCTGCTCGAGCGGGCGCGTTCGGAGACCGAGCGGGCGCCGGCCGTCGTGACCGTGCGTGAGCAGTCGCCCGAGGCGGGCGCGCTGCACGACGCGCGGGTCGCGGCGGCACGCGACCGCCGGGCCGCCGCCGAGGCCGAGCTGCGCGCCGCCCGCGCCGAGCGCGAGCTGCGCGAGACGGTGTCGGCGCTGCGCGGCGAGGCTCGCCGCCTGACACCGGCCGAGCTCGCCGAGCTGCGCGTGAGCGGCCCGAGCGGCCCGGCCGTCATGGCAGCGGCGCTCGAGGCCCTCACCGCGGCCCGCCGGACCAACAACCCGGTGCGCATGCAGGAGGCCCTGCGACGCGTCGCGCAGGCCGCCGTCACATGGCAGGAGCGGATCTAGGGCGGTCCGCTCCTGCCTGATCTACGGCGGCGTAGCGGCCCCTCGCCAACTGAGCGGGAGCGCATTGGCCAAGCCGAAGTCGAACGTGGTGTTCGCCGCGCCCGCGTTGTTGAAGTTGCGCAGCAACCACGTGGTTGCCGTCCTGACGCCGACGGTCTCGTCGTTGTCGAGATCCCAGTCACCGACGACCGGGTAGCTGCTGCCTGGCGTCCCGTAGACGAACGTCCCGGCGTTGGACGCGCCGGCCGTGGCGGTGTGGCGCAGGTTCCACGTGGCGGTGGAGTAGGTGTACGTGCCGATCCCGTCGACGCCGTTGCCGTCCCAGTCGCCGCTCACCGGCACCGTGTTGGGCCAGGTGCCCGAGCCGAACGCGAACGTGTCCTCGTTGCCGTCGTTGGTCAGGCGCACCTCCCACGTGCCGTTGCGGAAGACGGCGACGTCGTCCATCGCGTCGCCATCGAAGTCGCCTCCGACGGGGAATCCCCTCGGGTCGCCGAACGTGATCGTGCCATCGGGGGTGCCGGCGCTGTTGGTGTTGCGAGCCTGAAACTCGCCGCTCTGATAGCTGACCGGGGTCTCCGAGCCGTTGCCGTCCAGATCGCACACGAAGGGCACGTTCGGCCGCGTGCCGTAGGCGAAGGTGTTGGTGGCGGGGCCCGTCGCGAGGGCGTTGCGCATGTTCCAGGTCGTGCTCAGGCCGACCCCGGCCGCCGTCGCCGGATAGGACGCGCTCGTGACCACCTGGCCGCGGATCTCGCCGCCCGGGAACATCGTCGTGTGGATGTTGAAGTACCACTGCCCGGTGCGAAGCTTGAGCACCTCGGCGGCCGTGACCGCGAACATCTGCGTCGGGATCGCGCCGTTCGTGACACCGGTCCAAGCCCCCGCGAACCCGAAGCGCACGGGGGCATTCGTGCCCGGGGGCGCCTGGGCGACGGGATTGTGGGCGTGGATGTGCCCCTGGGTGGCGGGGGAGGTCAGACCCGAGAAGCTCGCGTTGACGGTGATCTGCGTCTCGGCGGCGTTGAGATCTACGGTGCCCATGCCCGTGGCCGTCGAGGCGACGGCAGCGACTTCCTGGCTGGCCGAGAGCGAGGCGACGAACGACTGCGCGACCGCCGCCGCCGGGCTGGCGGGGACGAGCACGCCGGCGGCGACCATGCCCAACAGCCCGCCGAGACGGCTCTTCCCGTGCCGCCGCTTCACGCCCGCAACCGTGGGACGGGACGTTGAACGTCGAATGCCTGACACGAAACCCAGCTCCTCTGCTGTCCGCGGCCGATAGCGCAGCGCGAGTCTAGCCGCCGACGCGACGCGTGACGGAAAACCCCTCGTCGAGGCGCTCAATGCCGGTGAAGCTGACCGGCTCGCCCCGCCGGCAGCCCGGCCCGGACGTGCCCGGCGATCGCCGCCGCGGTGGCCGGGCGCAGGTCCGAGAACGTCCAGCGCTTGGCGCCGAAGCGCGGCTCCACGCGCAGCCGTGCGCGTGTGCGCCGCGGCCAGACGAGGCGCTGCTCGGCGTGGGCGGTGTCGCGGAAGCGCAGCGAGCGGACGCGGTTGCCGACGGCATCGTCGAGCAGCCACAGCAGGCGGCGATCGGTGACGGCGAGCAGTGTGCTGGGGCTGGCCCACGTCGTGGCGGGGGTGACGAGCTCGACGTGCTCGCCGGCCTCCAGCGCGTCGAGCAGCTCGCGGCCGAGCGCGCGGCGCATCGCCTCGGGCAGCCAGTGCCCAGGTCCGCGCCGGGTCCCGCCGCGCGCGCCGCTGCCGCTGCCGCTGCCGCTGCCGCTGCCGCTGCCGGTCGCCGGTGCCACGGGCGCGCCTGCGCCCGGGCGCTGCTCGGAGCGCAGCAGCTCGTAGGCGACGTTGAGCTGGATCATCTGCGCCACGCCCGCGTCGCCCACCCGGTCGGGATGGAAGCGCTTGGCGAGCTGGCGGTAGGCGCGGGACGCCTCGTTGACGGTCGCGTCGGCGGAGAGCCCGAGCACGGCGTAGGGGTCCATCGGCCCATTGTCGCGCGCCGGGCCGCGCCCGCACTACTCCACGGCGAGGTCGCGCGTCATGACTTCGTGACCGTCCAGCGAGCAGTACAGCCGCCACGTGCCGGGGGTGACCGCGACGGTCCGCGTCGCGCCGCCGCCCTCGCCGACCGCCTCGCTGATCATCAGCGACGAACCGCCCGCGGCGGCCGGCGCATCGAGCCAGAGGTTGTGCTCGCTGACGTCGTAGTTGCGAAAGTAGATCGTCAGGTCGCCGGCCGGGACCGCGGTGCGCGTCAGGCGCAGGACGAAGGATCCGAAGTCGTACGCCTCCGCGCCGACGCTGCTGGCCACGGGAGCCGCAGGGGAAGACGGGGCGCCCGGCGCGGGTGCGGGTGGCGATGTCGTGCCGGCCGGCCCGGAGGTGGCACCGGCCGACGGCCGCGCCGCGCCGCTCGGCGCGCGCACGAGCGGGGCCGTGAGCAGCGCACGGCCGCGGCGCGCGCCGCGCCTGTAGCCGGCCGCGCCGCGAGCGCGGCGGCACTTCGAGCGCGCGCGGTCGCGCTTCGGACACGAGGCGGGCGCGGAGCGGGCGCTGCTGCCCGCCGCTGCCGCCGAGCGCTGGCCGGCGGCGGACGCGGCTGCGCCGGCCCCGCCCGCGATCGCTGCGCAGACGACCGCGAGCACGACGGCGATCGCCGCCCGGCGTCCCGTCACGACAGCAGCACCGGCCGCGCGAACGCTGCCGCCGACGGGATGATCCCCGCCGCCTCGGTCTGAAACCACTGCTCGAGCAGCGCGCAGTACAGCCCGCGGAAGTCCGTCGTGGCGCGCACGTTGCCGTAGGGGTCCAGGCCCGTCCCGGCGACCAGGCCCGGGAACTCGCCGATCAGCCCCTGGCGGACGTTCCTGCCGATGACGAAGGCCGCCCCCGCCGCGCCGTGGTCGGTTCCCGCCGAGCCGTTCTCCGCCGGCCGGCGGCCGAACTCGCTCCACAGCGAGATCACGACGCGATCGGCGAGCCCGCGCAGCTCGAGGTCGCGCCAGAACGCGCGGATGTTCGCGGTCGTGGTCAGCAGCCCGGCGGAGAGGTTGGCGGCCTGGTTTGAGTGCGTGTCGTAGCCGCCCGCGGCGTTCAGCGTCACGCAGCGCACCGGCAGGCTGTTGCCCGCGCCGTCCTTCGTCGCGAGCAGCCGCGCGATCGCCTGCAGGCGCGTCTTGAAGGTGCTGCTCGCGGCCGGATAGGCGGCGCCGTCGGGCGGCGCGCTCGCGCCCACGGTGGCCAGGTCGCGCGCGAGGCCGGCGGCGTTGGACTGGGCCTGGCGCGCCTGCGCCGTGATCGGATCGCCGGACCCGAGCGTGCCGAGCGCGGCGTGCGCCGAGCGCATCCGCGTATCCATCTCACCCCACACGCCGCCCGCCGCGAAGCGGCACTCGGCGAGGTTGCCGGTCGCGGAGACGGCCACGCTCTGCGTCGCCAGCTGCGGCGACAGCATCCCGTCCAGCGAGATCCCCTGGGTCGGGACGTCGGGGTGCCCGACGCGGTCGAGGTAGCGCCCGAGCCAGCCGGTCGAGGCCATCGGGTCGGTGGCGCCGACCTCCCAGAAGTGGCGCGAGGTGAAGTGCGACTGGTTCGGCGAGGCGTAGCCGATGGCGGGCGCGACGGCGACGCCGCAGCCGGCGTCGTCCCACAGCTCCTTCAGCCCGCCCGCGGACGGATGCCAGCGCAGCCGGGGGTCGGCCGCGAACGCCCAGCCGGCATCCGGCGCCAGGGCGAGCGTCGGGCGCAGCGTCCGGTAGAGCGGGTCGGCCGCCGGCGCGAGCAGGCTCAGCGCGTCCACGCCGCCGTCCATGAAGATCGAGATGAGCACCTTCTGCTCGCCGGCCGCCTCGGCGACCGCCGCTTCGAAGGCCTCCGGCATCAGCATCCGCCCGGCGCCGTAGACGGCGAGCGCCAAGCCGCTCGAGCGCAGCAGCATCGAGCGCCGCGTCAGCCCGGTCCCGGCGGGGGTCGGCATGCCGGGCTCGGTGCCGGGCAGGCCGGCGCCGGCGCGCGCGACCGACGCGCGCAGCAGGTGCGAGCGGGTGAAGTCGTCGCAGCAGTCGGTCATCAGAACCTCACGAGAGCTGAGCGTCGGGGGAGGAGGTGACGAGGTGGCGCAGCGCGTTCTGGCGCAGGGCGCGGAAGTCGTTGCTGCCCATGCCGACCGGCGCGGGCTGGTCGGCGAACGCGAGCAGCGCGGCGTACGTCTCGGCCGTGAGCGCCGGGGCGCCGGCGGCGTCGATCGCCGTGGCGAGCGCCTGCGCGCCGGTCTCCGCGGCCGAGCCGGCGTAGGACGCCGCGGTCGCGAGCGCCGGCGCGAGCGCGTAGTAGGCGACGTACCAGCGCCCGTAGGTGGTCGAGGTGTCCAGCCAGGCCCGGTCGTTCCAGCCCGACACGTTGGGCGGGTAGAACAGCTGCTGGCCGGCGACGGCCGCCAGCCAGATCCAGGCGTCGTGCGTGATCGTCTGCCCGGTGGCGCGCAGCAGCCCCGCGATGTACACCGCCGGCGGCTTGACGAGCGGCGCGCCCGTGTAGAGGTCGGGGTGCAGCAGGATCGCCTCGACGACCGGGCCGATCGAGTGACCGCTGGAGACGTAGAGCGACTCCAGCGCGGCCTGCGTGCCGGCGCTCGGCGGGCTGGGGACGAAGTACGACCACAGCTTCGCCACGAAGTGCGAGCGGTGAAACGGGTTCTCGAGCACGAGCGGGCAGGCGTCGCGCCAGCCGAACGTGCCGCTGCGCTCGTGGGCCGTGCCGGCCCAGAGCGTCTTGCTCGTCGCGTCGTGGCGCGTGGCGTCGAAGCGGAAGTTGACGAAGCCGAGCGCCGCGTTCCAGTCCGCGCGCCAGCCGGTCAGCGCGCGGGCGAGGCTGCGCACGTCGGTCTCGGTGTACGCGCCGCGGTCGGCGCCGAGCGTGAAGAGCTCCATCAGCTCGCGGGCGTAGTTCTCGTTGGGCGCCTGCCGGCGGTTCTCGATCCCGCTGAGGAAGACGAGCATCGCCGGGTCGACCGTGACGTCGGCGACGAGGTCGGCGAACGAGCCCAGCGCGTGGCGCCGGAAGAGCTCGTTCTGGGCGCGCATGAGCGGGCGGTTGTTGACGTCGGCGTTGCTGGTCGCCAGCCAGTCGTGCCAGATGAGCGTCATGCGCTCGACGAGCGGCTGGTCGGAGCGGATCATCCGATCCAGCCACCAGAGGTGGTCGTGACCCCAGGCGTCGTAGGGGGCGATCGGCAGCCCGCCGACGGTGGGCGCCGCGCCGGTGAGCGCCGGTGCGCCGCTCGGGCGGGTGAGGCTGCGCACGGCGGCCACGACGCCGAGCCCGGCGAGCGCCTCGGCCTGGCCCGGTCTGGGGCCGAAGCCCGCGCGCCAGAGCAGGCGCTGGGCCTGGGCGACGCCGAAGCTCGCGTCGAACACCGGCAGCCCCGGTGCGGTGGGCGGCGGTTGCGGCGGCGCCGGGGTGGGCGGGTCCGGGGTGGGCGGCGTCGTGACGGGCGGGGCGGCCGCGCTCGGGACCGGGACCGGCCGGCTCGCGGTGACGGGCGGCAGCGTGACGACGGACGCCGGCGGCCGCGCGACCGGCGCGAGGACCTTCTTCTTCGCGGTCGGCTTCTTCTTGACGACCTTCTGCTTGGGCTTGCAGACCTTCTTCGTGCGCCGCGTGCCCTTGATCTTGACCTTCTTGCAGACCTTCTTGACCGTCTTCTTGCGGGTTGTCTTCTTGACGGCCACCTTCCGGTCCGGATCGGCAGATCCGGACGGATGCTTGAGCCGCCGGTGGCGCGATCGTGAGCGGATGTGCCGCGCTGGTGCCGCCGCCAGGGCCGCTCTATCCTGAGCGCCATGGCCACGTCACCCATCCCCGAGGGCATCCCGCAGCGCCTCGCTGCGATCCGCGCGCAGATGTCGCTGCTCGCGGACTACCTTTGACCCGACGTCGCTGAGCGAGCGGGTCGCCGACCTCGAGGGCCGGATGTCCGAGAGCGGCTTCTGGGATGACCAGGACAACGCCGCGAAGGTCAGCGCCGAGCACTCGCGCGCGGCGCGCCGCCTGGACGAGTTCGGCATGCTGCAGACCGACGTCGAGGATCTCGCCAGCCTCGCCGAGATGGCGCGCGAGGACCCCGAGATCGAGGCCGAGCTCGAGGGCCAGCTCGCCCCGGTCGAGCGGCGCCTGGAGGCGCTCGAGGAGCAGCGCCTGTTCTCCGGGCACTACGACAACAACGACGCGCTCGTCACCGTCAACGCGGGCGCCGGCGGGACCGACGCGCAGGACTGGGCCGAGATGGTCCTGCGCATGCAGATGAAGTGGGCCGAGAAGCGCGGCTTCAAGGCCGAGCTGCTCGAGGTCAGCCCGGGGGAGGAGGCGGGCATCAAGTCCGCGACGTTCCGCGTCGAGGGCGAGAACGCCTACGGCCTGTACGCCGCCGAGAAGGGGGTGCACCGGCTCGTGCGCCTCTCGCCGTTCGACTCCGCCAACCGGCGCCAGACGTCCTTCGCCGGCGTCGAGGTCGCGCCGGTCATCGAGGATGCCGCCGAGGTGCAGATCGACGCCGACGACCTGCAGGTCGACACGTACCGCGCGTCCGGCGCGGGCGGCCAGCACGTCAACAAGACCGACTCCGCGGTGCGCATCACGCACCGCCCGAGCGCGATCGTCGTGCAATGCCAGAACGAGCGCTCGCAGACGCAGAACCGCGAGACGGCGATGAAGATGCTGCGCTCGAAGCTCGTCGAGCGCGAGGAGCGCCGGCGCCTGGAGGAGATCGCGCGCGAGCGCGGCGAGGCGCAGGACGTGAACTTCGGCTCGCAGATCCGCTCCTACGTGCTGCACCCGTACTCGATGGTCAAGGACCACCGCACCGATCACGAGGTCGGCGACACCGGGCGCGTGCTCGACGGCGACCTCGACGGCTTCGTGCGCGCGTACCTGCTGCGCAGCGCGACGCACGCGTAAGCTGGGAAGCGGAGCGCAACGGAGATCATCCTCCGGATGGACAGGATCACCCACATCTCGGTCGGCCCGGGCCACGACTCCGATCCGGAGGATCCGCCCAAGGTCGTCTACGTCGAGGCGCCGCGGGCCGACGTGCTCGACGAGGAGCCGTTCGCGTTCGGCCGGCACCGCATCGAGCGCATGCCCGAGGGCGACGACGACACGCCGACGGCCACGCTGTGGTCGTGGACCAAGGGCGCCGGCTGAGGCGCGTCGAACTGCGGCGGTGCTGCGCCTCAGGCCCCGCGCAGCGCGGCGAGCCGAGCGACGAGCTCGTCGAGCGAGCCGGCGATGAAACCGCCCGACAGCACGATGAAGGCCTCGAGCTGGAGGTTCACGCGCATGCCCGGCTCGCCGGACGCGCGCACGTCGCTGCGCACCCCGAGGCAGGGCAGGCCGAGCGCCGCCGCGTACCCGACCTCCGCGGCGGTGCCGGCGTCGACCTCCTGGCCGTCGAGCTGGGCGATCAGCAGCCGTGCGCCGCGGATCGCAGCGGCGTTGCGCGCGCCGACCTCGATCCCGAAGGCGTGCTCGCGGCCGGCGTCGCGCGCGGCCGCGAAATCCTCGGGCAGCGACAGCGTCCACGGATCGACCGGCTCGACGTGCTCGGCCAGGGCGGGGACGTAGCGCTCGGCGTAGTACGCGCGGCCGGCCTCCGAGAAGCCGAGCGGACTGGCGATGTAGCAGGGCGGGCGGGCGCCGCCGGCGAACAGCTCGGCGAGCGGCGGCGGCGGGGTGGGAGCGGGCGCCGCGGGCACGCCGACCATCCTGTCAGGGGCGGCGGGCGCCCACGTCCTCGGCCTGCGATGCCGCGAGCGCGAGCGCCTCGGCGCCGATGAGGCGCTCGAACGGCCCGACCGCGAGCCACAGCGCGCGCAGGCGCATCGTCCCGATCCGGTCGGTGGGCCCGACGCGTGCCTCGCTGAAGAGGGTGCTCGACCCGCCACCGGGATCCGCCACCACCCAGTGGGCGAACAGGACGCGCACGGTGCGCGGCTCGCTCCAGGCCAGGAAGTCGTCGGGCGACTCGAGACGGCCGTAGTCGCGCGCGAACGTCCAGATGCGCCCGCACAGCCCCGAGATCGCGTGGTGCGGACCCTCGTCGAGCAGCGTGAACGGGTCCTCGCTGAGCAGGCCCATGAACGTCTGCTCGGGCGGGACGCCGGGAATCCGCCAGCGCACGAGGCGCCCGATCGTGCGCGTCTCGTCCAGGCGCACGTCGCGCGCGGCGGACCACAGCGTGTCGCGGTCGACCGCCGCCGTGCGGCTGTGGCACGTCGTGATCTCGGGGGCGGGCAGCCAGGCGTCGAGGTCGATCATCGAACCCATCTTCCCCCTTATCCTGCGCCCTCTCATGAGCCCTGACGCACAGACGCTCGCCGGGCTCGTCGGGCGCGCGCTGGCGGAGGACCTCGGCGACGGCGACGTGACCTCCCAGGCGACGGTGCCGGCCGGCACCCGCGCCGTGGCCACGATCACCCAGAAGGCGGCGGGCGTCGTGTTCGGCCTCGACGCCGCCGAAGCGACGTTTCGCGCGCTCGACCCCGACGTGCGACTCCAGCGGCTCGGACCGGAGGCGCGGTGGCGCGAGCCGCCGGCCCCCGTGCTGCGCGCGACCGGCGACGCCCGCGCGCTGCTCGGCGCCGAGCGGACGGCGCTGAACTTCCTGCAGCGCCTGTCGGGCGTCGCGACGCTGACGGCGCGCTGCGTGCGGGCGGTCGAGGGGACCGGCGCGCAGATCCTCGACACGCGCAAGACGACGCCGGGCCTGCGGACGCTGGAGAAGGCGGCGGTGGCGGCGGGCGGCGGCGTCAACCATCGCGCCGGGCTCTACGACATGGTGCTCATCAAGGAGAACCACGCGTTGCTGGCGGGCGGCGTCGGGCCCGCCGTGCGCGCAGCTGCGAGCGCGTATCCCGACCTGCGGCTGGAGGTCGAGTGCTCGACGCTCGCGGAGGTCGACGAGGCGTTGAGCGCCGGCGCGACGCGGATCCTGCTCGACAACATGGGCCCGCCCGAGCTGCGGGCCGCGGTCGCCCGTGTGGCGGGCCGCGCGCGCCTGGAGGCCAGCGGCGGGATCGGCCTCGACACGCTCCGGGCCCACGCCGAGACCGGCGTAGACTGGATCTCGATCGGGGCGCTCACGCACTCCGCTGCCGCCCTGGACCTGTCGCTCCTGCTCGAGACGCTGCCATGACCCTGCTCCAGCTCTACGACGTCGCTTCGCTGCAGGCCGAGGTGCGCGAGCTGGCGGCCGAGCGCGACGCGGTCATCCTCGCTCACAACTACCAGCTGCCCGAGATCCAGGACGTCGCCGACTACGTCGGCGACTCGCTCGGCCTCTCGCGCCGGGCGGCGGCCTGCGAGGCGTCGGTGATCGCGTTCTGCGGCGTGCACTTCATGGCCGAGACCGCCTCGGTCCTGTCGCCCGACAAGACCGTCCTGATCCCGGACGTCGATGCCGGCTGCTCGCTCGCCGACGCGATCACGCCCGACCAGCTGTGCGCCTGGCAGGCCCGGCATCCGGGCGCGATCACCGTGATGTACGTCAACACGACCGCCGCGATCAAGGCGCTGACGGACTACTGCGTGACGTCCGCCAACGCGGTGTCGGTCGTGGAGCACATCCTGCGCGAGCACGGGCCGGACACGGAGATCCTGTTCGGCCCGGACATGTTCCTCGGCGCCTACGTGGAGCGGCGGATCGGCCGCGCGCTGCACGTGTGGGACGGCGAGTGCCACGTTCACGCCGGGATCCGGCCGCGCGACATCGAGCAGGTGCGCGCCGAGCACCCCGGCGCCGACTTCCTGATCCATCCCGAGTGCGGCTGCTCGACCTCGGTCATGGAGTACGTCGCGGCCGGCGACCTCGAGCCCGAGGGCGTGCACATGCTCTCGACGGGCGGGATGCTGAAGTACGCCGCCGACGCGGCCGCCGGGGGAGTCGGCCGCCGCACGGCGATCGTCGCCACCGAGATCGGGATGCTGCATCCGCTGCGCGAGGCGGCGCCCGACACGGAGTTCATCGCCGCCAACGAGCGCGCGGCCTGCGCGTACATGAAGATGATCACGCTGCCCAAGCTGCGCGACGGCCTGCGCGACCTCGTCCACGAGGTCAAGGTGCCGGCCGCCATCGCCGCGCGCGCGCGGGTCCCGATCGAGCGGATGATCGCGATCTCCTGACCGGCCGGCGCGCGCGGTCGACCAACTACGCTGGCGCGGTGCTGCGCTCCCGCTCCCGCTCCCGCTCGCCCCGGGCCCTCGCCGTGCTGCTGCTCGTGCTCGTCGCCGGGCTCGGGCTCTCGCTGCTGGCCGGCTGCGGCGGCGACGACGGCCCCCAGACGAAGGAGGGCTTCATCCTCGACGCCGACGGCGTCTGCGAGGACTTCCTCGGCGAGTTCGCCGACGCCGGCGAGGACAACCCCGGCACGGCGAAGGAGGTCGCCGACGCCAACAAGGTCCTCGCCGACGTCTACGAGCGCTTCAGCGAGGACATCAGCGACGTGCGGCTGCCCGACGCGGGCGCGGCGCGCACACAGGCCCAGGGCTACGTGAACTCGGTGCGCAGCTCCGCGCCGCTGCTCGAACGGCTGCGCAGCACCGCCGACGAGTTCGTCGAAGCGGCGCAGGGCAACGACGCGCGGGCGCTGACCACCGCCGGCAACAACCTGCGCAGCGCGCTGGACCGGTTCCGCGCCAACCGCGCGCGGTCAGACACCCTGGCGATCCAGTACGGCCTGAACCTCTGCGGCAACCTCGACTGAGCGGTCACGGCCGGTCGGGGCGCGCCGAGTGCGGATATCGCGCCGTGCGCGCCACTACGTGCGCCGGCTGACGCGCCGTTCGGCGCGCGCAGCCCAACGCGACGTCAGCCGATCGTCAGCAGATCCACGCCGTCGCCCACGGCCGCGCGCACGACGCGCAGGCTCGCCACCTTGCGCTCGAGCTCGACCGGGGTGTAGCAGTGCACGTCGGCCCGCGCGCCCATCTCGCCGGCGTCCCACAGGTTGCCCGCGTGGTAGACGCGCTCGAGCCACGGCATGCCGTCGAACGCGCCCGAGACGAGCACCACCACGTACTCCGATCCGCGCTCGCGCTGCTCCGGCGCGCCGTGTAGGTCGGCCACCCGCGCGCCGCCGAGCACGGCGCGCTCCAGCGGCCAGCGGTCGCCGACGCGACCGGCGTAGCGCGAGAGCTCGCCGCGGTTCAGGCCGGCTGGCCGATCAGCTGAAGTCACCCTCGCTGTGCGGGCCGACGCAGGCGACGGCCAGCGTGTCGGCGACGTCGCGCGCCACCTCCGCGACCTCCTCCAGCGTCACGGCGTCGAGCGCCGCGATGGCCGCATCCGGGTCGATCTTCTCGCCGAAGACGATCGACTGCGCGGCCGCATAGCGCGCGACGGCATTCGTGTTCTCGAAGGCCAGCACGCGGCGGCCGGCCGCGTAGGCGCGCGCGCGCTCGACCTCGGCCTGGGTCGGCCCCTCGTCGCGCAGCTCGCCGACGATCTCGCGCATGCGCGTGTAGGCCTCGACGCACTTCGTCGAGTCCAGGCCGGCGGCAAGCTGCAGCAGCGGCACGTCCGCATGCGCGTGCGACACGCCGTAGACCGAGTACGCGAGCCCGCGCTGCTCGCGGATCTCGTCGAACAGCCGCGAGCTCATCGAGCCGCCGAGCAGCGTCGCGTAGATCGACATCGCCGCGCGCTTGGACGGATCGGACACGTCGACCTGGGGGCGGTAGGACATCCGCAGGTGCGACTGGTTGGTCTCGCGCTCCTGCACGATGACCTTCGGCTCGAACGGCGGCGCGGGCTCGAACGGCTCCGGCGCCGGCAGCGTCGGGAAGCGCTCGAAGAGGGCCGAGAAGGCGCCGTTCTCCGGCACATGCTCGAGGTTGCCGACGACGAACGCGCCGCCCCGCGAGCCGGACCAGCGGCGGTTGCGAAACTCGATGATCGCGTCGCGCGTGAACGTGCGCAGGTGCTCCTCGGGACCGAGCACCGGGCGCCCGAGCGGATGCTCCCCGAACGCCGCGCGGTCGATGAGCTCCTCGGCGACCGACGAGGGCTCGTCCTTGTAGCGCTGGATCTCCTGGATGACGACGCCGCGCTCCTTGTCGAGCTCGCCGGCGTCGACGTGCGGGCGCCCGACGAAGTCGGTCAGCAGGTCGGCGGCGTCGGCGGCCGCCTCGGCGCGCACGGTGATGTGAAACGCGACGAGGTCATGCGACGTGTAGGCGTTCAGCGAGCCGCCGAGGCGCTCGGCGGTCTCGTTGACGTCGCGGTAGTGCGGGAACTTCTCTCCACCCTTGAAGACGAGGTGCTCGAGGAAGTGCGCCATCCCGTTCTCCTCGGGACGCTCGGTGCGCGCGCCGGCATCGAACGCGACCAGGATGGTCACCGCGCGCGTGCCGTCGATGCCGATCCGGTGCAGCGGCAGGCCATTGGCCAGGGTGGAGGTGACGATCGTGGTCATGTCCCAACGGTAGCGCCCGCCGGACGGCACCGGCTCGCCTCGTTCAGTGATGGTTGGCGATCGCTGCGACCGCCACGCGCTGCACGGCCAGCACCGCCGTGTCGTCGGCCTGGTCGCCGACCGCGAACGCGCTCAGCGCGGCGTCGATGCGGGCGACCGCGTCGTCTGCGTCCGACGTGCCGGCGAGCGCGCGCGCGAGGCGCTCCTCGCCGAAGCGGCCGTCCGTGCCGACGGCGTCGAACACGCCGTCGGTGAAGAGCACGATGACGTCGCCGGGCTCGAGGTCGATCTGCGTGCGGGCCCATGCCTCGATGGCGTACGCGCCGAGCATCGGCGAGAACTCGCCGATCGGGCGGACCTCGCCGTCGCGCACGAGCAGCGGCAGCGGATGGCCGGCACAGACGACCTGAGCGGTCGCGGTGCCGGCGTCGCCGTCGCACAGCAGCACCGCCGCGACCGAGCACAGCGACATGTCCGCCCGCGCGAGCAGCTCGCCGTTGAGCGTGCGGACGGCATCGAGCGGATCGTCGTGCAGCGTGGCCGCCGTGCGCAGCGTGTGGCGGGCGAGGCCGGTCAGCGCGGCCGCCGGAGCGCCGTGGCCGACGACGTCGCCGACGATCGCCAGCCAGCCGCAGCCGACGCCGATCGCGTCGTAGAAGTCGCCGCCGACCCAGTTCTCGTCACCGGCCGGCCGGTACAGCGTCGCGGCCCGCCAGCCCGGCATGTGCGGGAGACTGCGCGGCAGCAGGCTCGTCTGCAGGGTGCGCGCGATGTTCGAGCGCTCCGTGTACAGGCGCGCGTTCTCGACGGCCGCCCCGGCGCGCCGGGCCAGCTCCTCGGCCAGGGTCACATCGGCGGTGGTGAAGCGCCGGCCGGACTCCGCGCTGATGAGCGACAGCGCCCCGATGATCTTGCCGCTCGCCAGCATCGGCACGGTGAGGCCGGCCTGCAGGCCGACGGCCGCCAGCAGCTCGAGGTGGTCGTCGTCATGGGCGACGAGCGCCAGCATGTCCGGCGGGATGTCGTTGACGAGCTGCGACTGCCCGTCGCGCAGGAGCTGCGCGACCCCGGTGGTGGCGTCGGTAGGCGTCGGGTAGCGCTCGCCGATGCGCCGGGCGAGCGCGACCTTCTCGGGGTCGACGTGCGCCACCGCGACGGCGCGGACGAAGCCATGGCCGTCGGGCATGCTCAGCGTGCACCAGTCGGCGAGCTCGGGCACCGCCAGCTCGGCCACCTGCTGCAGCGTGCGCTCGTAGTCCAGCGACGAGGACAGCAGCTCGCCGGCGCGGGCCAGCAGGCGCTGGGCCAGCTCGGCCCGCTTGACCTCGGTGATGTCCTCGATGACGTTGACGACGAGCTTGAGCGCGCCGTCGGAGTCGTACACGCCCGACGCCTTCGTGACGCGCCAGTCGACGCTGCCGGTGGCCTTGTCGACGGCGCGCAGCACGAGCGGCTTGGGGTGGGGCTCCCCGGCGAGCAGCCGGCGCCCCGGCAGGTCCTCGACGCGCAGCGGCGAGCCGTCCTCCTTCGTCGAGTCGAACGCGTCGACGATCTCGTCGACCGGCGTGCTGAGCAGCTTCTGGGCGGTGGCGTAGCCGAGCATGTGCGCCGCCGCCTCGTTGGCGTAGACGAGCCCCCCGCCGGTGTGCTGCACGGTGACCGCCTCGGCGAGCGTCGACAGCACGGCCGTGAGCTGTGCCTCGATCGTCTCCAGCTCGGCGAACAGGCCGGCGTTGTCGAGCGCGAGCGCGGCGCGGCCGGCCAGGACCTTGGCGAACTGGAGGTCCTCGTCGCCGTAGCGGCGCTGCGACTGCGTGGTGGCGAGCAGGACGAGCGCTCCGAGCCGCCGCCCGCGGGCGCGCAGCGGGACGACGATCGCCGAGCAGACGCGGGCGGCGCGCAGGCGCGCGAGCTCGCCGTCGTCGGCGGCCATGCGGCGCAGCAGGTCCTCGCCGACGCGTTCTGCCAGAAACGGCTGCTCGGGCATCCGCGGGTCGTCGGGCAGCAGCGGCGCGCGCGCGGCGAAGATCGCGGCGGTCTCGTCGCCGCGCGGCCCCGCGGCGCGCACGGCCAGCCGGCGGATCTGGCCGCCGCTGAGCGCGTCGACGATGCAGATGTCGGCGATCGTCGGCACGAGCAGCTCGCTGAGCGACGCCACCGTCGTGGCCAGGTCGCGCGTGCCGTCGGCGATCTCGCCCGTCGCGGCGAGCACCGCGAAGCGCTCGCGGTCGCGCTGCGTGCGCTCGCGGTTGCGGGCGGCGAGCACCGCGATGAGCGTGATCGCGACGCACACGATCAGGCGCTGGAGGTACGTGCCCACCGGGACGCCGTCGTTCCAGACGGCGCTCAGCGCGATCAGCAGCGTCGCGACGGCGCCGACGATCCCGACGTCGCGCGGGTCGCCGAACAGGCCGACCACGAGGGGGGCGAAGACGACCAGCCCGATGAGCACGTGCGACGACCCGATCGCGACGTCGAGCACGGTGAGCAGCCCGACGATCGACAGCCCGGTGACCAGCGTGAGCCAACGACGGCGGTTCCCGGCCAGACGGACTGGTGGCACGGGGCGATCATAGGGTTCCGCCGTGGGTCGATGCGAGCGTGCTCAGCGGGCGGTCGGGGCCTGTAGCTGCATGCGATACGCGCGCCAGCCGCCGTGCGCGGTGATGTCCGGCGCGTCCGCGACCGCCCCCGCCTCGCAGAGAAATCCCTTCACGCCGCGCCCGTCGGCGAGCGTGATCGTGCCGATCGACAGCGGCGCCGGCACCGCGGCGACGAGCCGGCCGAACCCCTCCAATGAGAGCTCCCAGATCTCGAGCTCGATGCCGTTGCCGGCGGCGGGCGCGCCGCCGACGAGCCCGGGCTTGGCGGGATCGGTGTCGGCCAGCGCGTACAGCCGGTAGGTCGGCGCGCTGCGGACCGTCTCGCGCAGCCGCGCGCCCAGCGCGAGCAGCCGGCCGTTGAGCGGCTCGCCGGAGAGGTGCGCGCCGGCGACGGCCACGGCGACGGTCTCGGCGGTCGCCGGTGGCGCCGCGCCGTCGCCGCTCGGCAGCGGGCCGGCCGGCTCGCCGCGCCAGCGCGCGGCGAGCGCGAGCAGCGCGCGATCGGCGCCGGCCGGGGCGATCAGCGAGACGCCGAACGGCAGGCCGTCGGCGCGCCCGCCCGCGGGCACGGCCACCGCGCAGAGGTCGAGCAGGTTGACGAAGTTCGTGTAGGTCCCCAGCAGCGTGTTGCGGGCGATCGGCGCCTCGGCGATCTCGGCGGCGGTGAACAGCGTCGGCGCGGTCGGCAGCAGCAGCGCGTCCGCCCCCGCCCAGATCGCGGCGCACCGCAGCGCGAGCTCGCGCAGCCGATGGGCGGCGCGGAACGCCTGCACGGCGCCGACGTCGCGGCCGGCCATGACGATGGCGCGCACGACGGGGTCGACCGCGTCGCGATGGGCGGCGATGAACGCGCCCACCGCGGCGTAGCGCTCGGCGACCCAAGGCCCGTCGTACAGCAGCGCCGCGACTTCGGCGAACGGCGCGAAGTCGATCTCGGTCAGCGTCCAGCCGAGCCCCTCCGCGCGGCGCAGGGCGTGCTGCCAGGCCGCGGCCGCCCCGAGGTCGCCGCCGAACGTCAATCCGTCGGGGCGCGGCACGGCGATCCGCGCGCCGGCCGGCGGCAGTGGCGCGGCGGGCCGCGGGCCGCGCGCGTACGGATCGCTCGCGTCGGCCGCGCCGGCGACGGCCAGCACCCGCGCGGCATCCGCGGCGTCGGTCGTCATGAGCGAGACGCAGTCCAGGCTGCGGCAGGCGGGCACCACGCCGCGCGTGGAGATCGTCCCGAGCGAGGGCTTGAGGCCGACGACCGCGTTGAACGCCGCCGGCACGCGGCCCGACCCGGCGGTGTCCGTGCCGAGCGCGAACTGGACGCTGCCATCGGCCACGACGACCGCCGACCCCGAGCTCGACCCGCCCGCGACGTAGCGCGGATCGGCCACGCTCGCGCACGCTCCGTACGGGGTCCGCGTCCCGGTCAGCCCCGTCGCGAACTGGTCCAGGTTCGTCTTGCCGATCGGGATCGCGCCCGCGGCGATCAGGCGCTCGACCGCGAACGCGCTGCGCCGCGGCGTGTACGCGAACGCCGGGCAGGCCGCCGTCGTCGGCGTGCCCGCCAGGTCGATGTTGTCCTTGATCGCGAACGGGACGCCGTACAGCGGCAGGTCCGGCGAGGCCGCCGCCGGCAGCCGCGCGAGCCACGCCTTCACGTCGTCCCAGGGCACCAGCGAGATCCAGGCCGGGCCGGCCGCCGAGCGCGCGCGCTCGTACGCGCGCGCGGCGACCTCCGCCGGCTCCAGCGAGCCGTCGCGGTAGCGCGCGAGGAGCGCCGCGATGCTCATGGCCCGATCGCGCTCACGCCGGCTGCAGCGCGGGCTTGTCGTCGGGCACGTCGGCGGGCTTGAACGCCATCCGCGCGGCGAAGTCCTCGACGTCGACGGGATCGCTGAGATCCACCTCGCGCTCCGGGATGCCCAGCCGCGAGAACGCCAGGCAGACGAGCCCCATGAACAGGTATCCGAGCGCGAGCTTGGCCTGGATGTCGTCCGGCGACAGCGAGACCTCCGCGCCGTGGATCAGCCCGACGAGCGACAGCGCCGCCGCCAAGAAGCTGAACCCGGCCGCCCAGACGAACCGCCGGTCGATCATGAACACCGCGATCGCGCCGAGGATCAGGCCCGCGAGGACCGCTCCCTGGCCGAGCTTGAGCAGCCCCTCGTAGACGACGCCGGCGTTGCCGAGCGCCTCCGGGCCGACCTTCGCCGCGCTCGTGCCGGCGGCCGCGAGCGAGTTGTCGATCAACCCCGAGGCCCACGCCGCGACGTTCGGCACGAGCGCGAGCACGATCGCCGCGTAATGCGCCTTGGGCACGGCGCGGAACGCCTGGGCGCCGATGACGAGGCCGATGTAGAGCAGCACCGGCACGATCGCCGGGACCGGCAGCAGCGCGCCGAGCAGCGGGAACAGCCCGAAGAAGCACAGGACGAAGATGAGCACGCCGGTCGCCAGCGAGTACGTGATGCCGCCGCCGGCGGCCTTCCAGCCGGGGTGCCCGACGTAGACGGCGGGCGGGAACGGGCTGCCGAGCGCCGAGCCGACGACGGCGCCGGTGCCGTCGGCGAGCAGGACGTGGCGCAGGTTGTAGTTGTCGCCCGCCGCCGCCGCGCTCTCGACGTTGCTCATCGCCTCGGTGAAGTTGTAGATGCCCAGCGGGATCGCGGTCGCCAGCAGCGGCGAGATCCCGCTCAAGCCGTCGAACAGCAGGTCGAGGTTCAGTGAGGGGATGCCGACGGCGATGTCCTTGGCCGCGCTCGTCACGGCGGCGGTCTCCATGAAGCCGCCGGCCCACGCGATCGCCGAGCCCAGCAGCAGGGCGGCGAGCCCGATCGGGAAGTTGCCCGGCAGCCGCACGCCGGAGACGAAGCCGATGACGATGAGCGCGAGCACCGGCAGCGCGATCCACGCCGCCTGCCACATCTGCGCCGCCGGCCCCATCGAGATGAACGTGATCGAGATGCCCGCGAGCGTGCCCAGCAGCGCCGCGCGCGGCGTGAACTTGCGGATCGTCGGCCCGACGAAGGCGCCGATGAGGATGATGATCCCGATGATGAAGGCCCACGCCAGGCCGGCCGTCCAGGCCGCGATCGGGTCCTTGGTCGCGATGAACGTCGGCAGCATCACGACGAACGTGACGATGAACATGTGCGGCACGCTCGGCCCGTAGGGCAGCGCGGTGACGTCGCTGCGGCCTTCCTTCAGGGCCAGCCGGCGGGCCATGTAGAAGTAGAAGATGTTGCCGACGAGCAGCTCGATGCCGAGCGCCGGCAGGATCGTCCCGAAGACGTCACCGCCCGAGATCTGCACGACGCCGGCCGCCAGGCCGGTGAGCACGAGGACGTTGACGAGCATGTTGATGCCCAGCCCGAAGAAGGCGTTGAGGTCGCCGCGCGACCACAGCGCAGGCGTTGACGGGGCGGGTACGGCGGCAGCGGACATCGTGTCGGCCTCCCTTAGTTGACGGCGGCGGGGGCACCGACGGCGAAGCCGTCGGCAGGGTCTGTGGATCCGGTGGCTTCGACGGCGAAGCCGGTGGTCGGCATGTGCGCAAGCAGGTCCTGCGAGGCGGCGACCCAGCCGAAGATCCCGCCCTGCGCGGCGATCATCTTCAGGCCGACCGACTGGAACTCGGGGAAGTAGGAGCCGACGCAGTCCGAGAGCACGAGGCACTCGAAGCCGCGGTCGTTGGCCTCGCGGACGGTCGTGTGCACGCAGACCTCGGTGGTGACCCCGGTCACCACGAGGTGGGTGACGCCGGCGTTGCGCAGGATGTGCTCGAGGTCGGTCGCGAAGAACGCGCCCTTGCCGGGCTTGTCGAGCACGACCTCGCCCGCGATCGGCGCGAGCTCGTCGATGATCCCGTGGCCCGCTTCGCCGCGCACGAGGATCCGGCCGTTCGGCCCTTCGGCGCCGATCGGCGTGTCGAGGCGGCCGCGGGCGAGCTTGCTCGGCGGGCAGTCGCTGAGGTCCGCGCGGTGGCCCTCGCGCGTGTGGATGACCGCCATGCCGGCGGCGCGGGCCGCCTCGAGCACGGCCTGCAGCGGCTCGACGACCGCCAGCAGCAGCGAGACGTCGTTGCCCAGCAGCGCGCCGAAGCCGCCGGGGTGCAGGAAGTCGCGCTGCATGTCGATGATGACGAGCGCGGTGACGGCGGGATCGAAGGCGAACGGGTAGGGCGCGGCGTCGACGGCGGCGGGCTCGGAGCTCATGGCGTGGCGGGTGGCCTTTCTCGGTCTGCGCCGGGGCTCGTTGTATGCAACGCGGTCCACGACGCTCGGATGCCTTCGCAACCTACGGCGGGCGCAGAGCGCGTCGCATTGGCCCGTTGGCCCATACGGCACGGGCATATTTCGCCATCCGGTCCATGCCGTCTCGCGCGGGCCGCCACTACGGTGGCGAGCACGATGCGTACCCAACTGCATACAACCGACCCGGCCGTCACGGCGCTGGCGGCCGCCCGGCCGGTGCTCGTCGGCGTCGTGCCGGCGGCGCAGGTCGTCGCGCACCTGGCGGCCGGAGGCGCCTGCCACGCCGGCCCGCCGATCGCCTCGGCGGCGATGTGCGCGCCGATGCGGGCGGCGCTCGGCGTCGCACTCGCGCTGGAGGGCGTCGCCGCCACGCCGGCGGCCGCGCTCGCGCTCGCCGACGAAGGCCGCGTGGCGCTCCTGCCCAACCACGACTGCGGCGGGGTGGGGCCGATGTCCGGCGTCGTGACGGGCTCGATGCCGGTGCTCGTCGCGCGCGACGAGGCGACCGGCCTGACCGCCTGGTGTCCGCTCAACGAGGGGTCGGGCAAGGTGCTGCGCTACGGCGCCGAGGACGAGGAGGTCGTCGCGCGCCTGATCTGGATGCGCGACGTGCTCGCGCCCGAGCTGGCCCGCGCGCTCGACGCCCACGGCCCGCTCGGGCTGCTCGAGCTGCACGCGGCGTCGCTCGTGCGCGGCGACGAGGCGCACCACCGCACCGAGGCCGGCACGGCGCTGATCGCCGAGGCCCTTGCGCCCCTGGCCCCGGCGGTCGACGCCTTCATCCGCGGCAACGGCCAGTTCTTCCTCAACGTCGCGATGGTGTTCGCCAAGCTCGCGCTCGTCTGCGCCGCGGGGGTTCCGGGCTCGTCGCTGGTCACCGCGGTCGCGCGCAACGGTGTCGAGGTGGGGGTGAAGCTGTCGGGCACCGGCGAGTGCTGGTTCACCGGGCCCGCCGCATTGCCCGATCCGGCCGCGCTGTACTCGGGCCACACGCGCGACGAGATGCAGGCCGACCTCGGCGACTCGGCGATCATCGAGGTCTACGGACTCGGCGCCCTGGCGATCGGCGCCTCGCCGCTGTCGGCGCCGTCCGTCGGCCTGGACGCGGCGACGATCCCCGCCCGGATGGCCGCGTTTCGCACGATCGCCGCCGGCGCGCACCCGGCGCTGGCGCTGCCCGACGGCCCGGCGATCCTCGGTGTCGATGCGCGCAAGGTCGTCGAGACGCAGATCGTGCCGCCGATCCACACGGGCATCGCCCACCGCGAACCGGGGGTGGGGCAGATCGGCGGCGGCGTCACGCTGCCGCCGCTCGGGGCCTTCGTCGCCGCGGTCGAGGCGCTCGATGGCTGACCGTGCGCCGGTCCTGACGGCGGCCGGGTGGCGAGTCCCCGGTCGCACGCCGAGCAGCTCGCCGCTCGGCGACACTAGGTGGCGATGACGCGCTCCAACGGCACGCGCTCGACGTCTCACGCCGAGCGCGTCTATGCCGGCCTGCGCGAGCAGCTGCTGCGCGGCGACCTGCCGGTCGGCCGGCGCCTCGTCGAGCTGCAGCTCGCGGCCGAGTTCCAGACGAGCCGGACGCCCGTGCGCGAGGCGCTGCGCCGCCTGGAGGGCGACGGGCACATCGTCCGCGACCCGGGCGGCGGCCTGTCGCCCAGCGCGCCCAGCGTGACGTCGATGCGCGAGCTCTACGAGGTGAGGGTCGCGATCGAGGAGCTCGTCGCGCGGCGCGCATCGACCGCGGGCGACCACGGCCGCCTCGAGGCGATCGAGGAGCAGTGGTGTGACCTGCAGTCAGGCTGGCACGGGACGCGCGACGTCCCGCGCGGCCCGGACTTCGTCCACGCCGACGAGCGCTTCCATCTCGCGCTCGCGGCCGCGAGCGGCAACGACGTCGCCGAGGCGATGCTGGCCGACCTCAACGACCGCATCCGGATCCTGCGCGTGCACGACTTCACGACCGACGACCGGATCGCCGCGACGATCGCCGAGCATCTGGAGATCCTCGGCTGCGTCATCGCGGGCGACGCGGACGCGGCGGCGGCGTTCATGCGCGCCCACGTCCAGCGCTCGGCGCTCGTGGTGCGCGAGCGCGTGGGGGAGGCGCTGGCGCGGATGTCCGAGCCGTCGTAGCGCGTCCGTCTTCGACCCCGGGGCTGGCCAGCGACCTGCGCTTGAGCCGCTGACTCGGCTCAGGCGTGGCAGCAGCCGCCGCAGCCGGGGATGGCCGCCACGTGCGCGTGCCCGGGTGCCCGGCCGGGGTCGCCGTCGCGCCCGCCGAAGGGGTTGTTCGGGTCCAGCTTGGGCAGCGGCGAGCGCATCCAGCAGGTCAGCGCCTTGCGCTGGCGCGCCAGCATGCGGCGGGCCTGGGCGCGCGACTGTGAACGCGTCTTGACCCCCTGGGCGGCCTCGTCGGTGAGGAGCGCCAGCACGCCGGCGCGGACGGCGGCCGGATCGCGCCCGGCGCGGCGGGCGAGCTCGTCGGGCGACAGGCCCGCCTGGCGAGCGGCGAGGAACCCGTCTCGCGTGATCCCGAACAGCGCCGGCGCGTTGGCCGGAACGGCCGGGCCGTGGAAGACGTGGAACAGCACGTGCTGAGCGAGGTGGCCCTGGGTGAGCATCCGCTCGGTCCGCCAGCGCAGGGCCGCCAGCCGCGTGCGCGTCACCCGGCCGTCGAAGCGGCGCGTCAGGTGGCGGGCGAGCGGCTTGACCCGCCAACCGCGCCGCTGGGCGAGCGTCGCGAGCGTGTGCCGGTCGTCGGTGAGGTGGGCGCGGATGCCGGCGGCGTTCGTGCCGAGCGCGGCGGCCAGCTCGGTCTCCTCGAACGGCAGCCAGTGCATCCAGACCCAGCCCTCCTTGGGCAGCCAGTTGGGCTGCGCCCCCGGCGGGGCGAGCGAGTCCCTGGCGCCGGCGGGGATCGCCGTCGCGGCGAACGCGGCGACGAGGACGAGCACGCAGACGGCGAGGCGACCCGCGGTGGTGCGGGCGATCGCGGTGGGCGGGGGAGCGGTAGCAACCATCGACCCACCAAACGGGCCGCCGCGCTCCAGGACGCGCGCGTGGACGGATGTTGTCCGCGCGAGGGGGGCCCCCTACGGCGCCGGGTCCTGCGGCGTGTCGAAATGGCCGCCGTCGATCAGCTCGATGCGGTAGCCGTCGGGATCGGGGACGAACGCGATGAGCGGCAGGTCCTCGCGGCCACCGGGGTGAAACGGCGGCTTCTCGGGCGCCACGCCGAGCGGCTCCAGCGAGGCGAGCGTGGCAGCGATGTCGTCGACGGTCAGCGCCATGTGGTTGTAGCCGGTGCCGAGGTCGTAGGGCTCCTCCTGGCCGAGGTTGACCGTCAGCTCGAGCACGTCGCCGTCGCCGGGCAGGCCCATGTAGAGGTTGTAGGCGGTCTCGAAGTTCAGCCGCCCGCGCGGCTCGAAGCCGAGCGCCTCGTAGAAGCGTTGCGACGCCTCCGGGTCGAGGACGCGGATGCAGGTGTGCGCGTAGTGGTTGGGCATGGGTCCTCCTCGCGGGCGCGGGGTGTGATGACAGCGGGTGGAGGACGAAGCTACCCCGGCGGCGGTGAGCGCGAACCGACCGCTGACGCTGCCGGTGCGATTCAGCGCACGCGGACCACCTGACGCTGCGTCGCGAGCTCCGTGGACCGCAGCTCGAGGCTGTAGCGGCCCCGCCGCAGCGGCCGGCGCAGCGCGATCGCCACCCGGCGCGCCACGCCGTCGACCGTGCGCGCAGGCGCCGTCCCGACGACCCGTCCACCGCGCGTGAGCACGAGCCGCACGCCCGGCGTCCGCGCCGCCCCCGCGACGCTCAGGCGCACCGACAGCCGGCGGGCGCCCGGTCGCGCGCGCAGCGCTCGGGCCCGCAGTCGCGGTGCCGCGACGCGCTCGGCGAGGAAGTCCGCGACGAGCTGCTCGGTCTGCTGCGCCGCCTCGACCTGCGGCCAGTGGCCGATGCCGCCGAGGATCTCGATGCGCGCGCGGGGAAAGGCCAGCCGCTGTCGCGCCGCGACGCCGACCGGGACGTACGGGTCGCGCGCGCCCCACACGACGAGCGCGGGCACGCCGGCCGGCCGCAGGAGCGCGGCCTGGCGGCGCCCGAGCGCGTCGGGATCCTCGACCGAGCGGTAGTAGTGCAGGATCGCGCAGCGCGTCGCCCGGTCGTAGTCGTCGTACAAGCGGTCGAGGAAGCGCTCGGGGAGCGGGTTCTGCACGCCGATCAGGGTCTTGAACCCCGCCCGGTTCGTGACCGCCATGAACGCCTCGCCCGCGACGGGAGTGGAGAACGTCAGGGCCGTCGGATGGCCCACGACGCCGACGAGCACCCCGCCGTCGAGCAGCGTCGCGCTGCGCAGCACGGTCAGGTGCGTGGTGGCCCATTGCAGACCCCAGGTCCCGCCGAAGTCGTGCATGACGAGGTGGACGCGCTCGATCCCCAGCAGCTCGAGCGCCCGTGCGATGAACCGCGCCGCACCGGTGGTCGAGTAGTCGAGGCCGGGACGATCGTCGGCGCGGCCGTAGCCGGGCATGTCGAAGGCGACCGCGCGCCCGAACCGGCCCGCGCGTACCAGCAGCGCGTCGAAGTCGCGCGCGGAGTCGGGGTTGCCGTGCACGAAGACGACGGCCTCCTCGGCGGTGGCCGGGCCGGCCTGCAGCACCCGGGTGCCGACGCCGTCGACCGTCAGGCGCGCCTGCGTGACCCCCGCGGGCAGCGGCTCGTCGGGCAGCCGCACGTCGTGCTCGGCGTCGGTGTGCGCGCCGGCGGCGCCCGCGTCGAGCCCCTCGTCGCAGTACACGAGCGGGTCGTCCGCCGGGGCCAGCAGCCCGTAGGGCGAGGCCGCGGCCACGGACGTCGTCGCTGACAGGACGAACGCGAGGCACACGAGCATCGCGGCGTGGCGCATCCGTCGCACCCTACGGCCCTCGCGCGTCAATCCGAAACCGGGCCGGCGGAGCGGACGACTACGGCCGCGGCCCGGCCGGCGGCGACTTGAACGCCGGCCCACCGGTGTGCCGGCAGCGCGTCCGCGCGCTGATCCGGTAGACGCCCAGGCCCTTGCCGGGCGCCGCCACGGTGCGATCGTCGAACGCCGGGAAGAGCACGGCGTTGACGCGCAGCCCGCCGCGGCAGCCCGCCAGCGCCCGCGCGTACGCCGCGATCCGGGGCCGCAGGACGACCTGGCCGGCGGGGACGGCGTAGTCCACGCTGGCGACACGCCGCTCGCGCCCACCGCGGCGCTGCTGGACGAGGCGCAGCGTCCCGCGACAGCCGGCGGGGCAGCGCAGCGCGATGCTCACCCGGCCGCTCGGCGTGGCGCTCAGACGCGACGGGCTCGCGCGCCGCACCGGGCAGGACCGCAGGGTGGCCGGCGGCAACGGCGGCGGGGCTCCGGCCAGCGCCGGGTCGACGCTGAGCAGGCGGTCCGCGTCGCAGTCGACGCGCGTGACGTAGGCGGTGGTGCCGTCGAACGCGATGGGCGAGCGGCTGCCCGCGCTGTCGCGCAGGAAGTGCGCCGCGCCGGCCGCATCCGCGATCGCGTACCCGCCGCTGACCGGGTACAAGATGCGCCCGCCGGCCGCGGCGACCGAGCCGGGCGCAGACGGGCAGAGCGCGACGGGCAGCGCGATCCGGCGCATCGCCGGCTGCGCGGGGGAGACCACGCGGAGGCTGCAGTCCGTGGGACGCGGCAGCACGACGGTGCCGTCGGCGGCGAGGCCGAGCCCGTAGGCGAAGTCGTCGAGCGGCGTGCGCAGCAGGATCTCGCCGGTCGCCCCGCGCGCGACGACGAGCGTCAGCGTCGGGCCGATGCCGGTGATCGGGAGGCGCATCTCGACCCACGCGACCATCGGACCGGTGGCGCGCAGCTCGGAGATGTTCGGCGCGAAGTCGGGACGGTCGTTGGGGCCGAGCAGGGCGGGGATCGTGTGCGTGCCCTGCGGGGTGCGGATGCGCAGGGTCGAGCGGTTGGCCGCGCAGTCCTCGCCGACGCTGGCGACGAACCCGTCGCCGCCGGCGGCCTGCTCCTGCAGCGTGCTGCGCGCCGGCGCGCACGCGCCGAGCTCACTCAGCCCGGGCTGGTTGGTGATCACGCGGCTCGTGAGCTTCTGCGGCAGGCCGGCCATGCCCGGCCGGCCGACGTGGCGAAACGTGTCGTGCGTGGCGGTGAGGATCCCGCCGCTGCCCTCGAGCTGCAGCACCGCGAAGTCGCGCGGGCCCGCGAGCGGCGCGAAGTACGCCAGCCGCGGGCTCGCCGCGGTCCGCGGATCGATCGCGAGGAGGTGCAGCGCGCCCTTGCCGCCGTGCTCGGCGACGACGACGCGCCCGTCACCCGACAGCACGGGGCCGGCCGCGTAGCCCCGCACCGACGACGCGATCGTCGCCGCGTGCGCGCCTGGCGCCGCCACGATCGCCAGCAGCGAGAAGGTCAGCGCCGCGAGCACGAGCGCGAGCGCGATCGCGGCGTGAGGATGGGACGAGCGTGCGCTGAGCATGAGATCCGCCTGTCGGGAAGGGGGCTACCGATCGCAACGGACCCCGCGGCGCGCGGGTTGCGCTCTGCGGACGAACGTTCGATCATCGGCGGCCGGGCCGGTGCGAGCGTAACCCTGGCGCGCGCGTCTCGTTCACAGACCATGCGACTCCTTGCGCCCACCCTGCACCGACCACGGGCACGGCTCGCCGTCGCCGGCGCCACGATCGTCGCGGGTCTGCTGCTGGCACCGGCGGCGCAGGCCGACTTCGTGCCCGAACCCGGCAAGCGCGCCAGCAGCGTGCGCGCACCGCACTGCACGATGAACGGCGCGAAGACGATCGCCGCCAACCGCCACGTGCGCGTGTTCCGCGCCCGCGGCGAGGTCTTCGGCTGCCGCCGCAGCGCCAATCGCGCCTACGGGATCGGTCACGGCGGCGCGGAGTGCCAGAACAGCGACCTGATCGACAGCGCCGTCGTCGCGGGGAACTTCGTGGCGCTCAACGTGCGCACCTGCAGCCTGACCAACTCGAGCTCCAGCGTGCACCTCGTCAACCTGCGTGACGGGCGGGGCCGCTTCGCCTCGGCGCCGCTGTCGACACCGGGCCCCGAGTCCGGCTACGACGCGATCCGCGGGATGGCGGTCACCGCGGCCGGCCGCCTGGCCTGGATCGGCGTGCGCGTCGCGCGCGGGGCGATCGTCGCGGCCGAGGTGCGCCGGCGCAGGCCCGACTTCTCCGACCAGTCGGTCGTGCTCGACAGCGGCACCGGCATCGACCCGCGCTCGCTGCGCCGGGCCGGCTCGATGCTGCGCTGGCGCCACGCCGGCGTCGCCCGCTCAGCCGCGATGTGAGCGGCTGAGGGGCCGGCAAGGGCGCCGTCGCTCGCCGCCGGCGCACGGATTCCTGCACCCTGCAAGACCGCGTGCGCCTGGCGCGATCGAGCTGCTCTCCCGCTAGGTTCCTCCTACATGTCTGCTCCCGAGCGACACAGCCGACCGCGCCATTTGCCGGCCGCGCGGCACCGTGCCCAGGCCCAGCGCGTGGCCCCTCCGGTGCGCTCCGTGCAGCGGCCGCCCGACGCCCGCAACGTCATCGAGTTTCGCAACGTCTGCATGCACTATCCGGCCGGGGACATCGGCCTGGACGGGGCGACGTTCAACGTCCGCCGCGGCGAGTTTCTCTTCATCGTAGGCTCGACCGGCTCGGGCAAGTCGACGATCATGCGGCTGCTCATCAAGGAGCGCGAGCCGACCGCCGGCACCATTCGCGTCGCCGGCCGCGACCTCGGCTCGCTCGAGCACGTCAAGGTGCCGTACTACCGGCGCAACATCGGCGTCGTCTTCCAGGACTTCAAGCTGCTGCCCAACCGCACCGTGTACGACAACGTCGCCTACGCGCTGTCGGCGACGGGGGCCCGGCGCAAGGAGATCCGCACGAAGGTGCCCGATGTGCTGCGCCTGACGGGCCTGTCGACGAAGCTGCACAACTACCCCGACCAGCTCTCCGGCGGCGAGCAGCAGCGCGTCGCCGTCGCCCGCGCGTTCGTCAATCACCCGCCGCTGCTGCTCGCCGACGAGCCGACCGGCAACCTCGATCCGAACACGTCGCTGGGGATCATGCAGCTGCTGTACCGGATCTACCGCGCGGGGACGACGGTGATCGTCGCCACGCACGACTCGCACATGGTCGACCGCATGCGCCGGCGCGTCATCGAGCTGCGCGGCGGCCAGATCATCCGCGACGAGGCCAGCGGCATGTACGCCCAGGGCGACCAGTCGACGGACGAGTTCAGCGACATGCTCGATCGCGCCTACGGCCAGCTCGGCCGCGACCAGCCGACCGACGACTTCATGGCCCCGCGTCATCCGGCGCCGGCCGACCCGCACCACCCGTCCACCGAGCAGCACCTGTGGACGCCGGGTGGCGGCACGCCGGCGTCAACGCCGAAGCCGGACCCGTCGTCCGGCGGGGGCGGGTGGCGGAACTACCCGTGAGCCGGCCGTGAACTTCCCGTTCTTCCTGCGCGAGGTCTCGCGCTCGCTGCGCCGCGACGCCGGCCCGCCGTTCGCGGCGATGGCCTCCGTGCTCGTCACGATGCTCGTGCTCGGCGTGTTCATCCCGATCGTGCAGGCGACCAACGGCGCCGCCAACGAGGTGCGCGGCAAGGTCCTGGTGGACGTCTTCCTGAAGAGCAGCGCGACCGACAACGACGTCGAGGCGGTCCGCCGCCAGCTCACGCAGGACACGCCGCACGTCGGCAAGGTCGAGTTCGTCTCCAAGGCCGAGGCCTACGCGAAGGAGAAGAAGCAGAACCCGGAGGCCTACCAGCTGCTGGGCTCCAACCCGCTGCCCGACACCTTCCGCGTCACGCCCGACCAGCCGGCCGCCGTCGGCAAGCTGCGCGACGCGCTCGCGCCGCTCAGCCCCAGCGGCGAGCGGGGCGTCGTGCACCCCGCGATCGACGAGGTCAAGAACCGCCGCGACGAGACGACGAAGATCCTCTCCGCCACGCGTGTCGTGAAGCTCTCGATCGGCCTGCTGGCGGCGCTGCTCGTGCTCGCCTCGATCCTGCTGATCTCCAACACCATCCGCCTGTCGCTCATGGCCCGCCGGCGCGAGGTCGCGGTGATGAAGCTCGTCGGCGCGACCGACTGGTTCATCCGCTGGCCGTTCGTGCTCGAGGGCATCTTCGTCGGCGCGATGGGCGGGCTGATGGCGATCGGCACGCTGCTCGTCGCGAAGGTCGCGTTCATCGATCCGCTCAAGGCCGATTTCTCGCTCATCGCCGCGCCCGACACGATCAACTTCGGCCTGCTCGTGCTGGTCCTGCTGGTCGCGAGCATCTTGGTTTCGGCGGCGGGCTCGGGGCTGTCGCTGCGCCGCTTCCTACGCGTGTAGTTGCGCCCTTTCGCGGGGCGGTCGTCCGCTGCCGGGCCGAGGAGCATGAACAACTGACGCATGGATGACCGCGTTGCCGCGGGGCGTCAGTCGTTCATGTCATAGCTGCACAACTGACACCTGAGCAGCCGGCCCTCCTCGAGATGTCAGTTGTTCATGCTTGCGCCGGCTGCATGGGTAGTACCGCGCATCGTCGTGGCGGGCTGAGGTGCAGCCCGACGCGCGCGCTCGTCGGCCGGCCCGCTCACCCGGCAGCTGCTGCGTAGCGCCGGATCCGGCGCGCGGCGCGTCGCCGGCGGCCCGTCACGAGCGGTGCTCTTCGGGGTGCGACGGGGCAAGGTGACGTTCGTCGCCGTCGCCGTCGCCGTCGCCGACGGCGCGCTGCTGCGCAAGCGGCCGGCCGCGCTGACCACGCAGTCGCGCCGCGCCGCCCTCGTCCGCCGGCCCTGAACCCGGGGCACCGCCGCCCCCTGCCAGCTCGTCCGCCACGAGCTCGCGCATCCGCTCGCAGGCGCGCCGCGCGAAGCGGGTCTGCTGGCTGCGGCCGACCAAACGGAAGCCGAGCCGGAGGATCGGGTTGCGCACCTCCGCCCGCCGCGAGACGACGTGGATGCGAAACTCGACCGCGCCGTCGTCGAGCCACTTCCAGACGGTCCAGTCCATCTGGCCGCGCTCGACATGGCCGGCCAGCGTGCCGTAGCTCCAGCCCCAGACGCGCACCGCGCGGCCGTCCACCGTCCGCGTCTCGTCGGTGATCGTGCCGACGCGGCAGCCGAGGAAGAACCGCAGCGGGCCGAAGCGCACCTGGAGCAGCATGTTGCGCTCGGCGAGGTCGCCGGACGGGTCGTAGACGGCGCGCACCATCGCCGGGTCGGCGAAGGCGTAGTCGCGCATGAGCCGCTGCGCGATCGCGAAGCTCCCGCCGGCGACCGGCTCACCGGGCGGCTCGGCCGGCAGGGCCTGCTCGTAGTCGTCGACGTGCCACCCGGCATCCGCCCCCGCGCGCTCCCCGGCGTCGCGCAGCTCGTCCGGATCGAAGTTCAGCGGCCGGTCGCGCAGCGCGGCGAGCGCACGCTGAGCGCGCGGCGTCGCCGCGAGCCGCTCATCCAGCATGCGCGGCCTCGAGCTCGCGCGGGTCGATGCGCTTGGTCGTGATGTCCACGAGGCCGTCGCGGCGCCCACCGGAGAGGTCGGTCAGCTGCTCGAGCACCGAGGTCCACATGTGCAGCTGGACCTCCTTGTTGAGCGGCAGGCGGTCGAAGAGCAGGCTCGACAGCCGATCGCCGCCGCGCGCCCAGGCCTCGATGCGGATCTCCAGCCGGCCGGGCTCGAGGTCGCGCGCGCTGAAGCGGATCCGGCCGGCCTCGAGATGGCCGTCGAGGGTGACGAAGCCGAAGCTCGCGGGCTGCACCTCGACCGTGCGGACGGGACCGTCCCACGGCCCGGGCATGCGCACCGTGAACTCGTCGCCGATGCGCAGCTCGCCCTCGTCGCCGCGCAGCTTGACGAAGCTCGCCAGCGCGGTCGGCGATGCGCGGTTGGGCTTGCCGGCGAAGGCGGCGATGAGCTGCTCGGCGTCGCGCTCGGCCTCGCGCACGCGCGTCGTGAAGGTGCGGTGCATGAGCGGGCCGACGCCGTCCTCGACGCCCTGCATGTCGGTGCGGTCGGTGGCCGGCGGCAGCGGCGGGGGCATGTCGTCGGGGACCGAGCCGGCAGCCTCGGAGCGGTGCATCGGCGTCGTGCGCCACAGGTAGTCCCATCCGGTGACGAGGACGCCGAGCGGCCAGCGCGCGGCGGTCGCGGCGCGGCGCGAAGGCGAGAGGCGGCGAGGCATCCTGCCTGGGTACCCGCTTAGCCTGGCGGGCAGCGAGGGTACAAGCGCCGGGATGATCGCCAAGACGATTCACCGCGCCGGCGTGCGCAAGGACCACCTCGAGCTCGTCTCGATGGGCAGCGTCGGGCTGTGCGTCGCGCTCTGGATCCGCGCGAAGACCGTCGATCAGGACGAGCGCGGCAACGCCGAGCGGCGCGCGCTGTTCGTCGGCCTGTGGCCGCCGACGATCTGGCTGATCGGCGATTCCATCGGGCGCCTCGAGCGCCGCCGACGCTGGCGCTGAGCCCGATCTCATAGCGTGTAGGGCTCGCATGCCCTCCCGTCTGCCCAGCATGAAGCTCGTGTTGCTCCTGCTGCTGCCGTGCATGCTGGTGCTGGGGATCTGGCTCGGCGGGCACCCGCGCTTCCTCGTCGACCCGGTCGCCGACGTGCTCGTCGGCCCGGAGGAGCGCCGCACCACGGTCGAGGCGCTGGACACGATCGAGGACAAGTACTACCGCACGGTCGACCGCGGCGAGCTCGCCGACGCGGCGCTCGCGGGCGCGGTGAACGACCTCGACGACCGCTTCTCGGCCTACCTCTCGCCCAAGGAGTACGGGCAGTTCGAGCAGTCGCTCGACAACGCGTTCTCCGGTGTCGGGACGGCGATCGTCGGCGTCGAGGACGGCCTGCGGATCGTGACCGTCTACGCCGACTCGCCCGCGAAGCGGGCCGGCCTGCGGGTCGGCGACGTCGTCACGCACGCCAACGGCCGCACGCTCGCGGGCCTGGCCGAGCAGGCCGCCACCGCGCGCATCAAGGGTCCCGAGGGGACCTCCGTGACGTTGACGCTGCGCCGCGAGACGCGCACGTTCAAGCGCCGCCTGACGCGGGAGCGGATCGACGTGCCGGTCGTCGAGTCCCGGATCGCGAACGCCGGGGGGACCCGGGTCGCCTACGTCGCGCTGTCGTCGTTCGGGCCGCGCCAGGCGCACGTGCAGATGGCCGACGCGATCCGGCGCCTGAAGCGGCGCGGCGCGAAGGGCATCGTCTTCGACCTGCGCGGCAACGGCGGCGGGCTCGTGACCGAGGCGCAGCTCATCGCGAGCATGTTCCTGGCCGACGGGACGATCGTCACGACGAAGGGGCGCGCCGTCGAGACGCAGACCCTGAAGGCGGTCGGCCAGCCGATCGCGGGCAAGCTGCCGACGGTCGTCCTCGTCGATCGCAACACCGCCTCGGCGTCGGAGATCGTCGCCGGCGCGCTGCAGGACCGCAAGCGGGCCAAGCTCGTCGGCGTGCGGACGTTCGGCAAGGGCGTCTTCCAGCAGATCATGCCGCTCGAGAACGGCGGCGCCCTGGACATCACGGTCGGGCAGTACTTCCTGCCCAGCGGGCGCAACCTCGGCGGCGCGGGGACGGAGTCCGGCTCGGGCCTGAAGCCCGACGTCGTCGTGCGCAACGACAACGAGGCGAAGGGCGACGAGCAGCTCGAACGGGCGCTCGACGTCCTGGCCGGCGCGCTGTGAGCGGGCGCCGCCACGGCGGCCCGGCGAAGCGCAAGCCGCCCTACGAGGACGCCCTCGGACAGGGCCGGCCGAAGCCGAAGATCAAGGCCGACCCCGCGGCGCGGCCGGCCCAGGCCAAGCCCGGCGCGCGGCCCGCGCGCGGAGCCAGGCCGCCGGCCAAGGGCGCGAAGGCCGGCGGACCGAAGGGCAGCCGCAACGGCAACGGCAACGGCAAGGGCGGCGCCGCCGCGGCGCCGGGCGGGCGGCCGCCGCGTGAGCCGCCGGTCGCCGAGGGGATCGTCGCGACCGTCGACAAGCGCGGGCGCTTCCTCGTCGCCGAGCCGTTCTTCACCCCGGGCAGCCGGATGGTCCTCGACCGCGACTCGCGCACGGTGGTCGGTGACCTCGTGCTCGTCCGGCCGGCCACCCGGGCCGGCGGGCACGCGAAGGTCCTGCGCAGCCTCGGCCGTCCCGACGTCGCCGCCGACGTGCTCGAGGCGCTCATGCTCGACCGCGGGCTGCGGCGGCGCTTCGACCCGGCCGTCGCGCGGGCGGCCAAGCAGGCGCGCGATCGCGGCGTCGACCCCGAGGCCACGCGCCGCGACCTCACCGCCCTGCCGACGTTCACGATCGACCCGGCGACCGCACGCGACTTCGACGACGCGATCTCCGCCGAGCGCCTCGACGCCGAGCGCACGCGGATCTGGGTGCACATCGCCGACGTCAGCGCGTACGTCGCGCCGGGCTCGCTCGTCGATCGCGAGGCGGCGCGGCGCGGGACGAGCGTCTACGTCCCCGGCCGCGTCGAGCCGATGCTGCCCGAGCCGCTGTCCAACGACGCCTGCTCGCTCGTGGCGCAGCAGCGCCGCGCGGCGGTGACCGTCGAGCTCGACTACGCGGGCGCCGACGTCACCCGCGCGCAGTTCTACCGCTCGACGATCCGCTCGGACGCGCGCCTGGAGTACGGGCAGGTCGACCGCGTCTTCGCCGGCGAGGAGCCGGCGCTCGAGCCCTGGGCCGCGCCGCTGGAGGCCGCGCGCGCGGTCGCCGCCGCGCTGCACGCCCGCCGGCTGCAGCAGGACGCGCTGGAGCTCGAGACGAGCGAGCCGGAGTTCCGCTTCGACGTGGGCGGCCACGTCGCCGAGTCGCGGCCGAGCGAGCAGACCGAGTCACACCAGCTCGTCGAGCACCTCATGATTGCCGCCAACGAGCAGGTCGCCAAGCTCACGGCCGAGCGCGGGGTGCCCTCGCTGTACCGCGTCCACGAGAAGCCCGACGGCGAGAGCGCGCTGCGGCTCGTCGCCCAGCTCGCGTCGCTCGGCGTCGCCACCCCGCCGGTGCGCGAGCACCTGACGCCCTCCGAGGCGGCGGAGGTCATCGCGGCCTGCTCGCGCGCGGTCGCCCAGCACGTCGCGCGCACGGGCCACGGCCGCGACGCGCTGACGTTCCTCATCCTGCGCTCGCTCACGCAGGCCAACTACGGGCCCAAGCCGCTCGGCCACGCCGGCCTCGGTCTGGCGCACTACACCCATTTCACCTCACCGATCCGCCGCTATCCGGACCTCGTCGCGCACCGCGCGCTGCTGTCGGCGGTGGGCGCGGGCGAGGACGCGCCGCGCGCCTCCGAGCTGGAGGAGATCGGCGTCTGGTCGTCGGGGCGCGAGCGCGACGCGATGGGCATCGAGCGCACGGCCGACCGCATCGCGCGGGCGTTCCTGCTCGAGCGCGAGCTCTTCGAGCAGGGCTGGGACCGCGCGTTCGACGGCGAGGTCACGGGCCTCATCGGGGCCGGCGCCTTCGTGCGCTTCGGCGGCGGCCACGAGGGCCTGCTGCCCGTCCGCCGCCTGCGCGGCGACTGGTGGGAGCTCAACGAGGAGGGCACGATGCTGACCGGCGAGCGCACGGGCGAGACGATCCGCCTCGGCGACCCGGTGCGCGTGCAGGTCGAGCGCGTGGAGACCGCGCGGGGGCGCGTCGATCTCGTGCCCGCCGACGCGCCGGACTGAGCGCAGACGGGCGTCCGCCCGCCCGCGCGCCATCCCTGGCACGCGGGCGAACGATGGGCGACGGCTCGGCGGGCGTCAGTCGACGAGCGCGTCGAGCTTGGAGTTCAGCGCGGGCTGGAAGTCCGTCGTGCGGACCGCCGCCCCGGTGGCGCCGATCGTCGTCTGGGTGATGCCGTGGGCGTTCTGCGTGCCGCACAGCACCTGCTCGACGCCGCGGATGCGCAGCGTCACGGCCTGGGCGCCGGTGGCCTCGACGAAGAAGCGCACGAGGTGGTCGTAGCCGAGGCCGGGAGGCGCGGGCAGGACCTCGCAGAAGCCCTTGATCGGGGCGGCGGCCGGCGCGTCGCCGATCGTCGCGGGCAGGCCGCGATCGGAGACGAACGTCCGCGGCAGGAAGCCGAAGCGGGTGTTGAACCGCGCCGGCTGGGTGTTGTCGCCCGAGGGCAGCAGCATCGTGCCGAGGATCAGCGTGTCGGTGTGCTGGCCGAGGCGCTGCGTGATCTTGCGCTTGACGATCACCCGGCGCCCGTTGCGGGGCACGAATCGCCTGACGGTGACCACGCGGGTGCGGATCGAGCCGCCGACGAACGCGTCGCTGCCGTCGCCCGGCGCCCAGATGAACGCGTCGTCGCCGCCGCCGCCGCCGCCGTAGGCGACGTCGAAGTTCGGGAAGGCCGCGGCGTCGCTGCCGCGCTCGGTGCCGCCGACGAGCACGTCGTCGCCGTCGCCGCCGGTCAGGGTGTCGGGACCGAGCCGGCCCACGAGCAGGTCGTTGCCGCGCCCGCCGCGCAGCTGATCGCCCTTGCGCAGCGTCTGGTCGGCGGTGACGCCGGGCGGTTGCAGCGTCGGGTCGGTGGTGGCGTCGTCGTCGCGGCCGATCAGCGTCTGCGCCGCAGCACTGCTGTCAGAGCCCTGCAGCGCGGCATTGGCCGTGCCGGCGAGGCCGATGCTGAGCAGGACCGCGAGGGGGAGGATCGAACGTCGTCTGGCGGGCGCGAGGACGCCAGGGGCGGCTGCGGGCAGCGCCGAAGTGCCGCTCGCCCCGCAGGCCGCGGCCGACGAGCTCACCCGCTTGTACCGGCTCGCCCGCGCGATCTGCGGCTCGGCCGACCTCGCCGAGGACCTCGTCCAGGAGACCTATGCCCGCGTGCTCGCCCGCCCGCGGATGCTGCGCGGTGGCGACACGTTCTCCTACATGGAGCGCTCGGTGCGCAACACGTTCTACAACCACCTGCGTAGCGCCCGCTCGCGCCCGGAGGAGGCCGTTCCCGCCGACGAGCTCGAGCTTGCCGCCCGCGGCGGCGGTGGCGGGCGCGGCGACCCGCACGCGGCGCTCGAAGCCGCCGAGCTGTACGGCGCGCTCGCCGCCCTGCCCGCCGACCAGCGCGAGGCGATCGCCCTCGTCGACGTGGCGGGCCTGAGCTACAAGGAGGCCGCGCGCGTCCTGCGCGTCCCGCCCGGCACGATCATGAGCCGCCTGTCCCGAGGCGGGCCCGCGTGGTGGATGCGCTGAGCTGACCGTACGCCCGGGTGGGCAGCGGCGCTCGGCGCGCCCGCCGCCTGACGCCGGACCCGGACGCGCCCGTCCTATGCCGCCGCCCGCGCCGCCCGCCGCTGGCGCACCACCGCCGCGATCGCGTCCCAGTCGACGTCCTTGAAGTTGTGCATCGGGCAGAACTTCGGCCCGCACATCGAGCAGAACTCGGCGGACTTGAAGTAGTCGTCGCCGAGCGTCTCGTCGTGCATCGCCTGCGCCGTCTCGGGGTCCAGCGAGAGCGCGAACTGCTTGCGCCAGTCAAAGGAGAAGCGCGCCTCTGACAGCTCGCGATCCCACGCCGCGGCGCGCGTGCTGCCGCGCGCGAGGTCGGCGGCGTGGGCGGCGATCCGATAGGCGATGAGGCCCTGCTTGACGTCCTCGGCGTTGGGCAGCCCGAGGTGCTCCTTCGGCGTGACGTAGCACAGCATCGACGTGCCGTGCCAGCCGACGATCGCCGCCCCGATCGCCGACGTGATGTGGTCATAGCCGGGCGCGATGTCGGTCACGAGCGGGCCGAGCGTGTAGAACGGCGCCTCGTGGCAGACCTCCTGCTGGCGGCGCACGTTCATCTCGAGCTGGTGCAGCGGCACGTGACCGGGGCCCTCGACCATCACCTGCACGTCGCGCTCCCACGCGCGCAGCGTGAGGTCGCCGAGCGTCGCCAGCTCGGCGAACTGGGCGGCGTCGGAGGCGTCGGCGATGCAGCCCGGGCGCAGGCCGTCGCCGAGCGACAGCGAGACGTCGTGCGCGCGGCAGATCTCGAGGATCTCGTCGAAGTGCTCGTAGAGCGGGTTCTCGCGCCGGTGCTCGACCATCCAGCGCGCGAGCAGGCCGCCGCCGCGCGAGACGATGCCGGTGACGCGGTGCCGGCAGAGCGGCAGGTGCTCGAGCAGCACGCCGGCGTGGATGGTCATGTAGTCGACGCCCTGGCGCGCCTGGCGGTCGATCGTCTCCAGCAGGATCTCGATCGTGAGCTCCTCGGCGTGGCGCAGCCCCTCCATCGCCTGGTAGATCGGCACCGTGCCGATCGGCACGGCGGCGGCGTCGAGGATCGCCTGGCGCGTCTCGTCGATGCGCTTGCCGGTCGACAGGTCCATAACCGTGTCGGCGCCCCAGTGCTCGGCGAGGCGCAGCTTGCCGACCTCCTCCTCCAGCGACGACGTCGTCGGCGAGTTGCCGATGTTCGCGTTGATCTTCACCCGCGCCCTGAGGCCGATCGCCATCGGGTCCAGCGCGGCGTGGTGGACGTTGGCGGGGATGATCATCCGCCCCCGCGCCACCTCGGCGCGGACGAGCGCGGGCGCGAGCTGTTCGCGCTCGGCGACGCGCTGCATCTCGGGCGAGACGACGCCGCTGCGGGCGAGGTGCATCTGCGTGCGGCACGGTGCGCTGGACTCGAATACCGAACGTGCGCGCGCCTGTGTCGGCGAAACCATGGATCTCCCTTCGCTGGCATGACCCAGATCAGGTTCGTCGGGTCGGCGCAAGGCAGCGCCCTCTCAGCCCCTCGTGCAGGGACCCCCCGGTTGGTTGAGCCCGGGACCGTACTACGACGCGCCCGGCGCCGCGCTCGCCTCGTTGGCTTCGGCACCGTGGAGCTGGAGCGAGCAGGTGGTGCAGCTCCCGGTGCCACACTCACGTTCATGCCCAGCCCTCAGCGTCGTATCGGACTTGTCCGCGACGAGAGCATGAGCAGCGCGTTCGCGGCGCTTCGCGAGCAGCGAGTTCGTGCTCTCACCCGCGGTGCTCCTGGAGCTCATGCGCGGCCCTCAGGGCGGTGACGCCGTCGCAGACAAGCGCGAGGTGCTGACCACCCGCATGGCGACCCTGGCTGTCGACGCCATGACGTTCGAGCTGCCGCCGATGCGATGGCGGCGTTGGCCCGTCACGACGCCCAAGCACATCGTCTGCCGGAGCCCGACCTCGTCACCGCCGCGGTCGCCCATCAGCACGGCTGCGGTGTGGTGCATTGCGACGATGACTTCGAACTCCTGGCCGCCCGCAGTGGTCTGCACTTTGGGCGACGCCGCATCGAACTTCCGGGCGAGGACGCGGAATGAAGGCCGTACCCTCAACGCATGGCCAAGGCCAAGAAACGCAAGGTCGCGCCGGGCGACGTCGCCTCCAACCGCTACGCCTCGTATCGCTTCGAGCTGCTCGAGCGCCTGGAGTGCGGCATCGCGCTGCAGGGCACCGAGGTCAAGGCGCTGCGCGACGGCGGCGCTCAGCTCAAGGACGGCTACGCGCTCATCCGCGACGGCGAGCTGTTTCTGCACAACGTCCACATCCCGCCCTACGCCCCCGCCGCCCAGGCCAACCACGAGCCCGAGCGCGACCGCCGCCTGCTCGCCAAGCGCACCCAGATCGACCGGTTCGCCGACCAGATCAAGCTGAAGGGCCTGACGCTCGTGCCGACGCGGATCTACTTCAAGGGCGGCCGCGCGAAGGTCGAGATCGCGCTCGCCAAGGGCAAGGACCGCTTCGACAAGCGCGAGTCGATCAAGGAGCGCGAGAGCAAGCGCGACATGGACCGGGCGCTGCGCGACGCGAACCGCTGACCCACGTATTTCAGTAACTCCTGGCCACGAGGAGAAGCGACTACGTTGTCAGCTATGACCTCTTCGAAATGGACCGCCGCCGACCTGCCCTCCTTCGCCGGCCGCACCGTCGTCGTGACGGGTGCCAACAGCGGCCTCGGGTTGATCTGCGCGCGCGAGCTGGCGGGTGCGGGCGCGCACGTCGTGCTCGCCGTCCGCGACACCGCGAAGGGCGAGCAGGCAGCCCAGACGATCTCCGGCAGTACGGAGATCCGTGCGCTCGATCTGTCCGATCTCGCGTCGATCGGGGCGTTCGCCGACGCGTGGGAGGGCCGCCTCGACGTCCTCGTCAACAACGCCGGCGTCATGGCCACCCCCGAGCGCCGCACGAAGGACGGCTTCGAGCTGCAGATCGGCACGAACCACCTCGGGCACTTCGCGCTCACCAATCGCCTGCTCGCGCAGATCACCGACCGCGTCGTGACGGTGTCGTCGACGGCGCACCGGACCGGCAAGATCCGCCTCGACGACCTCAACTGGGAGCGCGGCGGCTACGGCCGCTGGACCGCGTACGGCCAGTCCAAGCTCGCCAACCTGCTCTTCACGCTCGAGCTGCAGCGCCGCCTGGCGGAGGCGGGATCGCCGCTCCGGGCGCTCGCCGCCCATCCCGGCTACGCGGCGACGAACCTGCAGGGCCACACCGGCAGCGGCCTGCAGCACCGCTTCATGTCGATCACGAACCGCCTGTTCGCCCAGAGCGACGCGATGGGCGCGCTGCCGATCCTCTACGCGGCGAGCCAGGATCTGCCCGGGGCGAGCTACGTCGGCCCGGACGGCTTTCAGGAGCAGCGTGGCCATCCGGCGCTGGCCAAGCGCAGCGCGGCCGCCCAGGACGCCGAGACCGCGCGCGGGCTCTGGCAACGGTCCGAGGAGCTGACCGGCGTCGGCTTCCCGCTCGCGCCGGCAGCGGCCTGATCGATCGCCGGCCCGGCGCCCGCGGCGTTCGTCACACGGATCGCCCTCGTTCGTTTAGACAGTCGATGGGCGACGGCGACGACCACACCGACGAGGCGCTGCTCGCGCTGGCGACGAGCGACGGCGCGGCGTTCGGCGTGTTCTACGACCGTCATCACATGTCGATCCTCGTCGCGCTGCGCCATCGCCTCGGCAACGTCGAGCTCGCGCTGGATCTGACCGCCGAGGTGTTCGCGGTGGCGCTCGAGCGCTGCGGGTCGTTCACCCCGCGCGGCGCCGGCAGCGCACGGGCGTGGCTGCAGACGATCGCGCACAACAAGCTCGTCGACCTGTACCGCAGCGGCGCCGCGGCCGACCGCGCCCGGCGCGCGCTGCAGATGCAGCCGCTGGTGGTCACCGACGAGCAGCTCGAGCAGCTCGAGCGGCGCCTCTCCGCGGAGGGCAGCGGTGCGCTGCAGGCGCTGGCGGACCTGCCGACCGACGAGCGCGACGCCGTCACCGCGCGGGTCGTCGACGAGGCGGGCTACGCGGCGATCGCGCAGGACCTGGCGGTCTCCGAATCCGTGGTGCGCAAGCGCGTCTCGCGCGGGCTGCGGCGGATGCGCGCGACGCTGGAGGGAACCCGATGACCGACGACCCCCTGGCCCGGCTGCGCGACCAGCTCGTCGCGGCGGCCGATCGCCGCAACGAGGCCCGTGCCGGCGGGATCGCGGCACCGGACCGCGGGCGCCGCCCGCGCCGCCGGGGCGGCTGGATCGCGCTCGCGGTCGTGCTGATCGCCGCGCCGGCGGGCGCGACGGCGGCCGGCATCATCGAGTTCGGCAAGAGCGACGAGTCGACGGCGCGGGCGATCATCGTCGACGCCATGCGCGCCACGGCTGAGCTGCCGGTCTGCACGAGGACGCGGACGGCCGGGACGGTGCTCAGCGACGGGGTTGCACTGCCGGGCATCACCGCGACGCTGCCGTCGCTGCGGCGCGCGGCGGCGGGGGGCGACCCCGAGCGGGTACTGCGGCGGCTGCGCACGCGCCTGCCCGGCGGCCCGATCCTGCGCCGGACCGTGCGCCGCTTCGTGATGCCGGGCAACGTCGAGGTCATCGCGTACGTGCAGGAGGGCGCGGTCCTGTCCGCCGCCCGCGACCCCGCCGGCTGCCACCAGGCCCGGCGTGAGCGCGCGGCGGTCCTGTCCGAGGATCGCTCGGAGCCGATCAGGCAGGCGGTCGCGAGCCAGCTCGCCGAACTGCTGGAGAACGCCACACGGTCACAGACGCTGTGGGTCTTCTCGCAGAGCCCCCCGCGATCGCCGTTTGCGGGATCGGGCGCCGGCGCGCCGGTCCTGCCCGGCCGTCGGCTGCGGACGGGGCTGCTCTCTTCGGGCAGCAACGGGGACGGCGCGCGGCGGTACGTCGGCGTCGCCGGGCCGCGGGTGGCGGCCGTGCTGCTGCGGGCGCAGCGGCCGGGTCGGTCCGGGCGCTTCCCGGCTCGCGTCGCGGTTCGGGACGGCTTCTACGCGTTCGTGCTCCCGCGCGGGCTCGGGCCGGTGAGCCTGCGCGAGGTGACTGCCGGCGGCCGCGTGCTGCGCACCCGGCCGGTCCGGCGCTAATCGCGCTTGTCTCGTTCGCGGATGTAGAAGAGTTGCTCCTCGCCCCACACGTGGCGGCGCCCGGCGGGCGCGAAGCCGAGCTTCGCCAGCACGCGCTGTGAGGCGAGGTTCTCGGGGAGGGTCACGGCGACGACCCGCTCCAGCCCGAGCGGGCCGAACGCCTCGGCGAGGAGCGCGCCCCCGACCTCGGTCGCCAGCCCCCGGCCCCAGAACGCGCTGCCGAACGCATAGCCGAGCTCGATCTCCGGTCCCGCTTCGCCGAGCGGGAGCAGGCCCGCCTCGCCGGCCATGGCGCCGGTCGCGCGGTCGATGACGGCCCAGAACGAGTAGCCGAGGCGGTCCTGCCGGGCGATCGAGAGCTCGACCTGCCGGCGCGTCGCCTCGATGGCGATCACGCCGCCGAGCGTGCGCATCGGCGCGGGGTCGCCGTACAGCACGCGGTGGATCTCGGCGACGTCGTCGAGGACGTAGGGGCGCACGACGAGTCGCTCGGTGTGGATCGGCAGCGGGATGCGACGCCACGCTACCGCCGCGACGGTCAGGCGGTCGACACGGGCGCGCGGCCGGAGCTGGCGCGGGCACGGCGGCGCTTGCCCGGCTTGAACACCGACAGGCCCGTCGCGAGCATGAGCGCGAGCACCTGGGTGGCGCTGGCGACGATCAGCGTGGTCTCACGTCCGCCGGTGCCGTCCTGCATGAGGGTCAGCGACGGGCCGATCACGAACGCGCCGAGGAGGATCACGGCGATGACCAGCCCCAGCTTGACGGTCACCCAGGTGTGGCGCAGGACGCCCCACTTCGTGCCGAAGCCCAGCGCGACGCCGGTGGCCAGTGAGATCATGCTCAGCGGGATGCCGAAGACGATGCTGAACATCTCCAGCAGCTCATAGGACGACGCCGCCAGCGCGGGATCGCCGGTGGTGGCGGCCCGAACGGCGACCGCCAGGAAGCCGGCCGAGTCGCCGAGCAGCCCGACCGACGCGATGATGTGCGCGGTCAGGACGCTGCGGCGTACGGAGGGCGACATCGGCCAGCGGGGGCGGGTGGAGGCGGCTGATGACATGGGAGACGCACTCCTCTTCGTGCGGGTGGTGGGCAGCGAGGCGTTCATCGCAGGGCGGACTGTGGCAGCGAGACGCGCCGCTGGCGTCGGCCGCGGCGGTGATCCTCGTGTCCTCCGCAAGGAGGATGCGGACGCGCCTCGTCCTTCGGGAGGAGTCGTCGGCCTTCGTCGCGACGGCGGGTCAACGACGTTGTTGGTGAGTCAGTCCCCGACCAACGGCTCGGTGGTTGGCGTCAGTTCGACGCAGAGCGCCCCGTTCGTCGAGAAGCGAAACCCTGTCCGGCGGCGGCGTCGCAGTCGCGTCGTGCGAATGCGTCCCCGGCGGCCGAGTGGTGTCCGGTAAAGTAGTTGCCGAGAAGATGACCAGCAGACGCCGTAATGAGCTCATCGCGGCCGGGGCGTGCATAGCTGCCGCCACAGCGATCGCTGGTCGCGCCGCCGCTTCCGCCGCTCTACGAGTGGGCCGGTAGCAGCGGCTGGGCGCGCTTCTTGGAGGGCGCCGGCTTGATGTTCCTGTTCTTGATGATGGCCACAGCATCGGGGTTCACCTACGGCAAGTACCAGCTATCTGCGACCGGTCTCACCGTAGAACGGGTGGCGGAACTCGACCGACGAGCAGATCAAGCGGTGGCCAACGCCAGCCAGGCGATGACAGACCTCGGCATAGAGTTGGCTCGATTGACTGGCGTGGTCGAAGTGTTGCGTAATCAGCAGCAAGCGACCACCACCAGGATTGACACGCTCCTAACAACGCGTGGTCAACGCCCTGCGCTCGGTGCGCAGCCAGGTAATGAGAAATGACCGAACGACGCGGTGGTCCGTCGCTGGAGGACGAGCTTGCACTCATCGCGGCGACCGTCAAGACCGATACCGAAAAACTCGATGCCGCTTGGACCGAGCTTCGCGCGTACTCTCGAGAGCGGCGCGCTCTGCTCCTTAGCGAGCCGGGGCCCCGTACGAGGTTGGTCGCTCGGCTCATACGTGCGGTCACCAGTCTATTTCCAGCTCTCGTGGCCGTTTCCTACGTTGCTGGGACGCCGTGGTGGCTGTGTGTCGCAGGGGCGGTCCTGTCCGCGTCGCTCATGTGGGTATGGGTTAAGCGCCGACAGACGCATCGCCGAGCGAGGGAGAACCTGGAGGAAGCCCCGGCGACTCCACCGACTACACGCGGCCCCTGAAGCCGAAGGCTGCTTCGTCGAGCCGGGGTCCAGAGCGTTTCACGTAATCCAAACGACGGCTTGTTTCCGAACGACGGTGGCAGCGGCCCGTGGCCGCTCCGCGTCGCTGCTCACATACTCACGCCACACGATCGTTCTTGCTCAAGCTGTTGAGCGCCGCTGAGATTGGTGATGGCGGTGCCGCTGGAGATGGGCATCGAGGGGTCGGGTACGAAAGAAGAAGTAAGCCCGTCAGGAGGCCGGCGTCGCGGCCCAGAGTTGGGCGGGGCGGCCGCCGGTGGCGATCTGGGTGACGGTCGCGCGGCCGGTGGTCTGGAGGGCTCGGAGGGCGTGGTCGAGTTGGCCGGCGGGCTGGTTGTGGTTGAGGGCGTCGCTGATCTGGCTGCGGGTCAGGCCGCCGGGGTGTGCTTGGAGGGCGGTGTGGATCTGTTCGGCGAGCGGTTGGCCGGTCGCGCCGGTCAGCGCCCAGGCGGCGGAGCGGGCCGCGTAGTCCTGCAGCGCGAGCGCGGCGGTGAGGTGCTGCGCATTGATCTGTCGTTGGCTGTCGGTGAGGGCGTAGAGGAGCGCGAGGCGGATCGCGTGCGCTTCGGCGCGGGCGGTGATCTGGCCGACGATCCCGGTGGCGGGCTCGGCGAGGCGGTGGTAGGCGTGATGCCAGAGCGCGCGGGCGTCGTCGTCCAGGCGCAGCTGTCCGGCGCGTTGGGCGTGAGCAACGGCGGCGGCGAGGCGGCGATCAAGGCCGCTGTCGTGCAGCGGGTCGTGGCGGCCGCCTTCGGGCAGCAGCCGTTGTCGGCGGCAGGCGATCAGCAGGAACCGGTTGAGGTAGCCGTTTGAGAGTTCGGTCGTGGTCGTGTGGCGGCGCAGTTCCTCGCGGGTGATGTGCCCGATCAGCGTGATGTGCGCGCCGGTGGCGCGGGCGGGCGCGGTCCGGGTGAGGATTGCCAGCGGCCGTCCGTCCCAAGCCGAGCGCAGCGTTGGTGAGAGCGTGGAGATCTCGCGCGCGGAGGTCTTTAGGACGGCGGCGAACTCGGGCTCGATGACGAGCAGCCGCTGATCGCTGATCCCGGGGTCCTGGGTGCTGGGGTCGCGGACGGCCCAGATCAGTCCTTCGCCGCTGGACAGGCCGGTCAGGATCCGGTGCTCGATCGATGGGTCGACGTCGGCGAGGAGGCGGCGGACGTGATCCCAGGAGGAGCCCTTCCTGGCCTTGGCGCTGTCGCCGACGAGGAGCATGAACTCGTTCGGGTAGTGGCGGGTCGCCTCGACCTGGAAGAACGCGCCGCGGCCGGCGGCGGCGCCGAAGGCAACCAGCAGCTGGGTCAGGATCGCGACGGGGTCGGCCTCGGTGTGCGGCGCGATCTTCTGCACGATCTCGCCGAGCAGCTGGTGGTAGACGGCCCGGTCTGGCGGCGCCGGCCAGCCTGCCGGCGCCGGCAGGATGGCGGCGTCTGGCGGGTCCTCGGGCGGCTGGTCGAGCAGCGACAGCGAGCTCATTCGGCGGAGATCTCGGCGATCGCGACGCGTGCGGCGGACTCGTCGACGATCGCCTTCTTGGCGGCGAACGTGGCGATCAGCGCGGCGACGGCGAGGTTGTTGACGAGCCTGGGCAGGCCGCGTGAGTGGTCGTGGATCACCGTGACGGCGTCGTCGCTGAACAGCGTGTCCGAGCGGCCGGCGAGCGCGAGATGATGCGCGATGTAGCTGGCCGTCTCAGCTGAGTCGAGGCCGTTGATCGCGTAGCGGACCGCGATCCGCTGATCCAGCGCCGCGAACGCACCCCGCCGCAGCCGGTGACGCAACGTCGGCTGGCCGAGCAGCAGCAGCGTGAACGGCGCCGTCTGATCCATCCCGAGATTCGATAGGCAGCGCACGCCTTCAAGCGATTCCCGTCCAGGAGATGGGCTTCGTCGATGATCAAGACGGCCTGCTTGCCGCGCTCTGAGGCTTCGGCGACCAGCAGCTCCTGTGCCTGGGGGATCAGCGCCGCGTGGTGAAACCGCGGGGTGTCGCCGAGCGCGGTGACGATCAGCCCGTAGATGCCCCGCAGGCCGACGCCGGGGGTGCCGAGATAGAGGATCGTGTGCCTGGAGGCGTCAAGGCCCGCGACCGCGGCGCGGGCGGCGACGGTCTTGCCGGCGCCGCACTCGCCGGTGATCACGCCGATCGCCTGCTCGCTGATGCACCACGAGATTCGCGCGACCGCCTCGGCGTGCGCGCCATGTCCATGTAGGGCGCCGGGCGCGATGTCCTTGCCGAAGGGCATCCGCGTGAACCCGTAGTGCGCCCGCAACCGGTCGATACTCATCCTGCCTCCTGGTCGGTGGTGTCGTCGCCGTCGCCTGGCTCGGGCTCGGGCTCGGGCTCGGGCTCGGCGAGGCGTGCGTAGTCGATCCGCTGCCCGCCCAGTTCGGCGTCGCGTTGCTCGGCCAGCAGCTTCAGGTAGTCGATCCCGGTGCCCGTCGGTGGCGGCGGCAGCTCGCGCTCGGCTTGCGGATGGACCTGGCGGCCGATCACCAGTGGCACCGCGGTTCCGAACGGCCGGTGCTGGTAGCGGACTTCGATCCGCGTCAGGTCAAACGGATCGAAGACGAGCTGGACCTTGCGTCCCACGAGCGCCGCGTCGACCTCGTAGCTGTTGGCGTGCAGCGACACCGTCGCCGTCTTGGTGACCGTCCGCTCCTGACTCCACAAAAACGCCTCCCGCAGAAAAGCGGGGGTCGGCAAAGCAGGCGCCCCCGCCGCCTCGAAGCGCGCAAGCGGCGTTTGCTCGGTCTCGGAATGAGTGCGGCGGTGGTAGACGACCTCAAGCCACGCGCTGAACAGGCGGTTGAGGTCAGTGAGCTCGAGGCCGTCGTCGATCTCGACGAGGAACTGATCGCGGACCGTGCGGAAGAAGCGCTCGATCTTGCCCTTCGTCGTCGCGGCTCGCGGGCTGGCGTGGACCAATTTCACGCCGAGCACGGCGCACGCGCGCAGCAGCTGCGAGGACACGAACGCCGAGCCGCGGTCGACGAGGATCGCCTCCGGGACACCACGGGCCATCAACCCCGAGCGCAGCGCCGCCTCCAGCCGGAACACGTCCTCACCGGTGCCCCAGCGCCACCCGACCAGCAGCCGGCTGTGGTCGTCGATGAACGCCAACAAGACCGCCCTGCGCGCCGTCGCCCCGGCCAGGATCGGGCCATGCAGCCCATCGCCGGTCCACAGCGCGTTGCGCTGCGCGGCTTCGAAGCGGCCATAGACCTTCCCCGCAGAGCGGCCGTCCGCTCGAATGTTGAGCCCCTGCCGGGCGAGATGGGTCTGCAACGTCCGCAGCCCCGGAGCGCCCTTGCCGGCCGCGAGCATGACCTCGCGGACCTGCGCCGTCGTGCGCTCGGGCCGCTCGCGCTTGACCGCGAACGCCAGCTCCAACAGCTCGGGCGCTCGTGCGCGGCGCCACCACCGCCGGCCGCGGAAGCAGCGCCTCAAAGCCGCCGTGGCGGTAGTCGCGAATCCAGCGGTCAAGCGTCGTGCGGCTGACCCGCACCGGTCGCCCGTCCGGGTCGACATGCTCACGCTCGGCCAGCGCACGGACAAGCCGGCCGCGCTCAGCCTTCGACAAGCCCAAATCGGCCGCGTCGCGGATCAGCGCGTAGCGAAACAGCCCGACCTCGCGGCGACGCTCCTCACCGGTCCTTCCCGCACCCTGGCTCATCAGCGCGGGACCGTCTCACCTCACGCCCGCCACGGGTAGGAGGGCGCTCGTGTTGCCAACAGCAGCCCGCCCGACAGCCGCGACGCCGCCGGCCACGCCTCCCCCTCGCCGAACCGCAGCCGCCACGCCCGCGCCGCAACCCCGATCGCCTCCAGCGCGTCCGCGACATCGCCGCCGGCCGGCAACAGCGCCCCGACCTCGACCTCCAACACGGCCGCGCACCGCGTGAAATGCGCGCGCAGCAGCTCTCGCCGCTGCGCGAACCGCCGCAGCCAGCCGCGGACCGTGCCCGCCGCCAATCCCAGCCGTGCCGCGATCTTCCGATGCCCCTGCCCGCCAACATGCGCGGCGATCGCCGCGCCGATCACCGCCACCTCGTCCTGCCGGCGCAGCAACGTGCAGTCCGGCAGCAGCACATGCGTCCCAGCACAACCACGGCACCGCGCCCGCCTCGGCCGCAGCACCCGATCCCCACGCTCGCCCCGCAGCACCCGCGCCCGCGCATGGCCCCACGGCCCCAACACCGCCCAGCACGACGGGCACGCCAGCCCCCCGCCCGCAAGCCCATCCTCGACCGCCGACGGCACGGCGCATACGATCAACATCAGGTGCCACCTCCGGCATCCAGAGAGCCCTCCCGACGCCAACCGGCCAAGCTGGCGGGAGGGCTCTCGCGCGTCTACGAACGCGCCAAGCCTGCCAGCACCGTCACCACCACGAACAGCGCCACGCCCGCCGCTCGTGCTCAATCTCAGCGGCGCTCAACACAAGCCCGGATCCCCGAGGAGCACAGGCAAGCGCTCCCTTTCGCGCATTGGGGGTCTCACGCGCAAACCGCATCAAGGGCCGTCGCGCTCGATCGGCGCGTCCGCCGGTCAGGAGGTTCTTTTCGGCGTCCGCCGCGCCGCGATTGTGCATGGGCGCCGGACGGCGCGGTTAAGTTCCTCGACCGCCTCGCGAAGCCGCCGGTCGGGCGCGGGCGTCGCTCCGGTCCCTGGTCGTCGTCATTCGTTGTTTGGGGCGGCTCAGCCTCGACCGCCGACGCGGAGGGTGACGGGCCAAGGCAGCGGCGGTCCGCTTCAGGAACCGAAATTTCGCGAGCCGGGAGTAGGAGCAACACATCCTTATGCTGCTGCTACGCGGGAGCAGACTGCGCGAGGTAGACGACGTGATCAAGAAGCTGACTCTGACCAACTTTAAGGCCTTCGGCCGATACTCGCTGACGTTTGGGGACACCGCTTTCCTCGTCGGACCCAACAACTCCGGCAAATCAACCATCATCGCCGCTCTCCGGGCTTGCGCGAGCATGCTGCGCATGGCTGCTCGAACGCGCGCGACAGACGAGCAGCGCATTGACGGCATCACGAGGACTGGGCACTTCTTCTCGAGCCAGCCGATCGGCCTGCAGAGCGAGAACCTCCCACACGAATTTCACGAGGTCGAAACGAGGTTGCGCCTCGACCTCGCGCGGGATCTGACGCTAGAGGCCGTCTGGCCGCCAGATGACTCATCTGGCGGGTTCTTCTGTCTGCGCGAGGAGGGCTTTGCCCTGACGCGGCCGGCCGACGTGCGCCGGCTCACGCCCGTGATCGGCCTTGTGCCGGTCCTCGCTCCAGTGAGTCACACCGAGGACTACTTGACGCCGAAGCACATCCAAAGCAACCTCGATACGCGTTTGTCGAGCACCCATTTCCGCAACCAACTGCGCCTGCTCCAAGAGGAAGTGGGGCACTTAGGGGATCCCGCTTCGGGCTTTGACGACTTCGTAGCGTTCTCGAGGGATTGGCTTAGCGAGCTGCAGCTGCAGGATCTCCGCGTGAACGGCGCTGGTGGCCTTGACCTCTATTACTCCGAGCCCAATAGTCGTGTTCCCAAGGAGATTTTTTGGGCGGGTGATGGACTCCAGATCTGGCTGCAGCTGCTACTGCATGTGTTTCGTCATCGGCACGCCGATGTGGTCGTTCTAGACGAGCCCGACGTGTTTCTGCACGCAGACCTTCAGCGACGGTTGGTCGATCTGCTCGACTCGCTGAGTGGTCAGACCATTACAGCGACGCACTCAGCCGAGGTCTTGGCAGCAGCTGCGCGCGACAGCGTCGTATGGGTGTCTCGCGATCGTTCACGCGGCATACGCAGCCCTGGTGCAGAGACCCTCGTCGGCTTATCCGATGCGCTTGGAAGTGCCTTCAATTTGCGCCTGGCGAAGGCGCTTCGCGCCAAAGTGGTCCTCTTCGTGGAAGGCGAGGACATGGAGGTCATCCGTGCGCTGGGTCGGAGGGTTGGCGCCGGACGCGTGATCCGTGAGGCGGGAATAGCGGTCATCCCGTGGATTGGATTCGACCGGTGGGAGCACATCGAGCCATTCCAGTGGATGGCGGCCAACCTCTTGGATGGCGCCGTTCCTGTGCACGTCTTCCTCGACCGGGATTACAAGCTGGATGAAGAGGTTGATGCCGTCGAACAGCGGCTTCGTGCGATTGGCGTTACGCCACACATCTGGGCGAGGAAGGAGCTCGAGAACTACCTGCTGGTCCCGTCGGCGATAGCGCGGGCATCCGGCACCGACGAAACAGTAATAGCGCGGCTCCTAGAGGAGGCGATTGCAAGTCAAGAAACGGACTACCGCGCGAACGTATTCGCATCACACCGACGCTGCGCCCTGCGACGTGTCGATGACACAACCGTTCACCGCGATGCAAGCGCGTTCGCGAGCGCCGTGTGGGCAGATCCCCAGCTGCGTGTCGAGCGTTGCGGCGGCAAACGTGCGTTGTCTGACCTTAACCGGCTTCTCCAGACTTCGGGGTACAAGGCTGTGACGCCGCGGCGCGTCATCGGGCGGATGCGGGCTAGTGAAGTCCCGGCTGAGATTCGTGGCGAGATACTCCGTATCGACGCCCTGGTGAGCTGACCAGTGGCAATCGTCCCCAGGGGCGCAGGGCCGCGTGACGAGCCGAAGCTTGGACTCGTCGGTCTCAGGCCTGTCTACAGTGCCAATCGCTCGGCAGGGATGAACGCGTACGCGACAGTGCTGCTTCTCGCGCATTGCGGGTGCGGCCGCTCAGCGCCCGTTTCGCGCAAACCCAGCGCTCGCGCGGACCCTCGCGCTCTTGTACTTCTCGTCGGAAGGAGAATCACGGGATAGCGTCGGCCCGACAGAGCCTGACTGGGCACGCTTGACGGGGTCGGCCAACGCAGTGTCAGCCGACGGGCTCCTTGCTGTCGAGGAAGAGCATCAACCGGACAAGACCGGCGCGGCGTATGTCACCGAGCGCGTGTGAGTGAGGACCCCGCGTGCGCCGCTCAAGGGCTTGTCTGGGCCCGTCGGACAAGTACGGTCGGACCGTGGGGCCAGCACCCGCTAACTCAGATGCGCGGAAATTGAAAGCACCGACTTCGCGATTAGCGGCCGTGTGGGACGACATCGGCGCGTGGGAGCGCGTCCGCTCCCCGGCGCCAGGAGAGAGACCGCTCCTCAAACGGCTCGAACAACAAGGCCGTCATCAGGTAACTCGTAACCGCTGTCGCGCAGGCCGCGGTCGGCGCGGCGAAGGAGAAGCTGGAGGCAGACGAGGTCCGCCTCCTCGGCTCCTCACCAGGCTCGCGGGGTGACTCCGTAGCCGCCGTCCACGCGGATCACGATGCTCTGGCGACGTAGGCGGTCGCCGGGAAGGCAGGAACGCGATCGTGGGCGGTGAGCTCCGCCCGGTTCGCCGATCGGCCGGAGGCAGCGAGTGCGCCGCCGCTTTGCGCCTCGGCGGGCGTGCAGGCGGCTACCGTCGGTCAGTTGCCGGAGTTCCGCGCTCTATGGTTGTCGTCGGAATGCGTTCGCCTGGTCGCCGCCGCCCCCTTTCGCGCAGGTTTTGCGCCACCCCCTGACGGCGTAGACGCCACACGCGCTGCAGCCGAGGCCACGTACGTGGGGAGCGCCGAGCACAAGGGGCATGTCTCGTCTAGCGGAGCGCCGATGCTCCGCGCCGACGCGACTCCTTGTCCGCCAGACCTCACGGACCAGTCGGTACTGACGAGTTGGCTCCGTCAGGCAATCGAGACCGGGAACACGGGAGCGCAGTGGGAGCAGGGTTTTCCGCGGGACGCCTGGTGGCGCGACGGCGACCAGTGCTACGAGGCGCGGTTGACGAACGCAGGCATGGGGCAGTACAAGGGCTGGCAACTTTCGTCCGATGAGTGGCCGGCAGCACTGAAGTCATGAGCGGCACTCTGAATCTTCGGGCTGAGTGGCATTCAGCGGACGGAATTACGGCTCCCGAGCTAGCAGCAACATTCTGCCGCTTGGAGCTGTGGCTTGATCATCACTGCATTACCCGGGTCGAGGACAGGCGCGGTGGCGGGGTGCGAGACGGGATCTACTGCCCGGCATATTCGCTCGCAGAGTGGTTGGCGACGCGCTGGTGGAGCCTGCGGAATCACGTGCGGCACGCCGATCGGGGTGTGCGGCTCGTTGAGGCTGCTACGGGCGGCGAGATGCCGCCCGTAGACGACCTCCACGACATGCGCGCGGCTACCGACGGCTTCATCTGGCCAGCTTGCGTTTTTTCTCCGGAGGGCGAGCAAACGCTTGTGTCCTGGCACGCACGACCGGCCCGGGCCTCCGATCCGATTGCCTATCTCTCATCCGGTGCGTTATACGTTGAAACGAATGACCTGAGCCGGTCATTCGCAACATTCATCGAGTCGGTGATCGAGCGCCTCGAAGCGTCCGGCGTGAGCGCGCCCAATCTCACCGAGGAATGGGAAGCGATTACAGGGGCGGACGAGGACGAGGCGTCCTTCTGCACTGCCGCAGCCGCGTTGGGTCTCGATCCGTATGACGTTGATCCGCCGATCGCACTTCTACTTGAAAAGCTCGGGGCGGCCCTCGGTGATCCCGTGACCATCGAGCTTGCGCAAGCGGCGGATCCCGCACTACTTGCGGAGGACTTTCGCTGGGTTCAGGACGCCGAGCTCAGACTGAGACGGCGGGGTGGGAGGTCGGCATCCCTCGCGCCCCTGCGAGCCGCTGTTTCGGACGTCCAAGCCGCAACGCGTATGCCTCCCTACCGACTCGGATACGAGGAGGCGCGGGCGATTCGTCACGTTCTGCGTTGGGATACGTCTCAACGAGCCGAGGTCGAACGGTTGGTTGATCTTGAGCGTCGACCCGCTTCGGATCCAGCCTTGCTCGGGGCCGCTATGGCTCGACCGGACAATCTTGCGTTGGTTGTCGGAGCGCGAGGGGATACGACAGCAAGGTTCGTCGCGGGACGCGCGCTCTGGCGCGGCCTTCACACGCACCCCGAAAGACCATTCCTCGTCACGAACGCGACAACTTGGTCCCACAAAGTCGAGCGAGCATTCGCCGCCGAGCTCCTCGCCCCAGCCGCGGGCATCAGTGATCTCATTGGAAGGCCTAGAGTCGTCGCCCTCGAGACGGTCTATGAGCTCGCCCAGAGCTATTACGTTGCGCCAACGCTGATCCGCCACCAGATCGAGAACCAGCTCGAAGCGGTGGTGGCCTACTGAGAACTGTCACCGCCCGTCAACGCGGTCGGATGGTCATCACGTGGTACGCGCGTGTCACGGTGTGTGCGACGCGTCGACCTGACCTGCAGCGCCGCTGAATCGGCGTGACGATCCCAGCCTTGTTGCGGTGGATGTCGCCAGACTGACTTCTGCTCTCGCGTGTGAGGAGCGGTTTCGGTCCAGGATGCGTAGTGTCGCTCCTCGCGCAAAGCGAAGCGAGTCCGGCGATCACGGGCATCGGCCTCGGCGCGAGCCGTACGCTACGTCGAGGGTGATGCCAGATCAGGCCGCGACGCGACCGGCGTCGGTGTGCGGCTCGGGCGTGGGCCGCCCCTGAGCGCGCAGGTACGCCAGGTGAGCGGCCAGCGCCTCGGCCATCCGGAGCTCGGTCTCCTCGCGCGTCGCCCCCAGCGCAAACACGCCCTCCACATCAGGGCTGTGGGCGCCCCAGCTGCCGTCGTCGGCTCGCTCGTAAATGACGAGATAGTCCTTCATCGCAGATGCTCCAATCCTGTCGCCCGGCGGATCGCGCCAAGCGTCCCAACCGGAACGGTATCGGAGTCCTTGCCGGCTACCGTGATCGACATCGCGCCGTCCGGGCTGCGCCACGTCTCGTGCGAGCCAGCCTGACGCACCTTCGTCCAGCCCGCCTCCGACAGCGCTCGCCGAACCTCTCGAAACTTCTTCGCCACCTCTCGAACGTACGGCGCCGCGCGGTCGGTGTGCGACCACATCCGGCAACAGGACGCGGCTCGCGCGAGCGGGTTCTCAGCCGACGCCAGAACGCTCGTCCTCGCGCGCATTCCGGCGCTATCGCCGGCCTCCTCGCAACCGTTCTTCAACGACTACGCCGCCACCGCCGCCGCAACCGCAGCGTCGTAGTCCGGCTCGGCCATCTGGTCGGCGACGTACTCGGCGTGCACCACCTTCCCGCCGCCGTCGATGACGAAGACCGCGCGCTGGAGCAGGCGCCACTCCTTCAGCAGCACGCCGTAGTCCGCGCCGAACCCTTCGTCGGCGTGCGCCGACAGCGCCTCGTGCTCGACGCCCTCCGCGCTGCGCCAGCGCGAACGGCAGGTCCATGCTGATCGTGTAGACCCGCACGCCCTCGGGGAGCTCGTCGCGCAGCTGCTCCCAGCGGTGGGTCTCGACGTGGCAGACGGGCGTGTCGAGCGAGTTGACGACGTTCAGCAGCCGCACCGCGCCAGCCGAGTCGGCCAGCGCCACGTCGCGCATCTCCTCCGACGCGGGGTCCAGCGACGGCAGCGCAAACGCCGGCGCCGCGTCGCCCGGGCGCAACTGCGCGCCGACCACGGTCAGCTTCTCGTCGAACTCGAACGCCTCGTCGTGGCGCTCCGTCACGCCGCCTGTCTTGCCCATGGTCCCCCAACCTCGAGAGTGTGAGCCGCGGATTATCCCGGGCCGGTGAGCGGCTTCGCTCACCCGCGCTCACGACGACGCGGCGATCATCGCGAGGAAGGACCCGGTCCCGAACAGCACGACCGCCAACGCCAGGGCCAACACAGCCCGCCACCTCTGCCCGCTCCCGCGACCGCGCAGCCGCCCACCGGCGTGGAACCCGGCGCACAGCAGGCTGGTGATCCCAAGCCCGCCCACCACGGCCTGCGCGGCGAGCAGCGATGGCACGCCTCCGACCTGGGGGTTGTAGGCGGGATCGAAGAGCTCGACGATGCCCGCGGCCCAGAGTCCGGACAGCCCGATCGCCACCAGCGCCACGAGCGCGATCGAGATCCGGCGAGTCATCTCCCGCAAGCTGAAAGCGAGGGCACCGGCATCGGCATCCACTCATTCTCGCGCGCGCACGAGCCTGCCCGTGCGACGCGAACCGCCGACTCGTCGAGGACCCGGCGGCGGGGGCCACGTCGACGGCGCGCCGCGCTGACACGGTGTCTAGAGTCTCGGCGCCATGGCCACCCGGCGCCGACCGTCGCTGCGCCGCCTGCTCGCGATCCTGCTGCGATGGGGCGCGCGCGGGTCTCGCCAGCGGCTGGAGGGGATATCGCCGTGCTAGCCGCCGGCTGACTCGAACAGGCGCAGGACGCCCGCCGCGTCGTAGTTGGACGCGTCGCCGTGATCGCCGCGCGTCGCGGTGACCTCGACGCGCGCGCCCCGGCGGCGGGCCAGCGCCGCGCACACGGCGGTGTTCTGCGCCGTCGGGATGACGCGGTCGTCGGCCGACGCCCAGAAGCGCATCGGCAGCCCGTCGGGCGGGTCGAAGTCGACCGGGCTGCGCCGCGCGATCAGGTCGCCCAGGCGCGTTCCCGTCCGCCCGTACGCGTCGCGGATCTGGCCGCGGTACAGGCCCAGCGCGTAGACCGACGCGAGGTCGCAGGCCGGGAAGATGCCCGCCCACGCCCGCACGGGGACGTCGTCGAGCATCTGCAGGCCGTTGAAGCCGCCCATCGAGAGCGCCAGCACGTAGAGGTCGCCGAGACCGCGCTCGCGCAGCGCCTCGACGAGCGCGAGCTGATCGCGCTCGCCGGCGGCGCTGCCCCAGTTGTCGCCGTGGGCGTCGGTCGCCGCGATCGCGTAGCCGGCGCCCAGGAGCGTGTCGAAGATCGCCTCCTTCCTGGGGTCCCGGAAGATGTTCTCGACGCTCTCCCCGGAGCCGTGCACATAGACGACGACCCGCTGGGTCTTCGCGGTCGGCGTGATCACCACGGCGGCCTGCCCGGCGACCGTGAGGCGCTCGATGTCGCCCGCCGCGCGGCCCGGCGACGGCGACGTGTCGCCGCCCCCGCAGCCCGTGACGACGAACAGCACCGCGATGAGGCTCAGGAGGGGGGCGGCGGCGCGGATGACGAGCAGCGTCGCAGGACCCGCGCCGGGCCGGGGGCGCGTCAGAGCACCTCGCGCTCGCGGGTGAGCCACATGCCCGCCGCCCCGAGCACGACGCAGTAGCCCCCGAGCACGAGCCCGCCCTGGGTCTGGCTGAGCAGGGTCTCGTCGGCCCCCGGCGTGCCGTTGAGCGCCAGCAGCGCCTCGCCCGGGAAGTACTGGCCGATGTCGTTGCCGATGAACAGCGCCGCGGTGCCGGCCAGCAGGAAGAGCACCATGCCGGTCACGACCGTGAGGATCTGGTTGCGCAGCGCGGCGCCGAGCGCGACGCCGAACAGGCAGCCGAGCACGAGCCCGGTGCCGACGCCGAGGTACGTGTTGACCGCGGTGTCGGAGTCGACGTCGATGCCGCGCGAGGAGAGGATCGACAGCCCCAGGCCGGCGTTGACGGCGATGTAGAGCAGCGCGCCGACGATCCCCACCGCGAGGCCGACGACGAGCTTGGCGGCGATCACGCGCTCGCGCTTGGGCGTGACGACGAACGTCGAGCTGGCCGTCCCGTGGCGGTACTCGTTCGTCGACAGCAGCGCGCCGAGCGTGAACATGAACACGATCGCCAGGTGCGTGCCGATCGCGAGCGTCGCGACGCTGCGGACCTTGAGGTCGTCGAGCTCGCTCAGCCCGGTCACGAGCCCGGCCGTGAGCCCCTCGATGAGGATCATCGACCCCAGCAGCGCCCACGTCGTGCGCACCGAGACGAGCTTGAGCCACTCGGAGGTCAGCGCGTTCATCGCACGTTCCCGCTCTCGCCGGTCAGCTCGAGGAAGCGATCCTCGAGCGTCGCGCGCTCGTGCGTGAGCTCGAAGATCGGGATGCCGTGGTCGGCGGCGAGCGTGCCGATCGTCTCCAGCGACGAGCGCTGCACGATCATCGCGTCGGGCCGCCCGTCGGCCATGACGGCGGCGCCCTGCTCCTCGAGCAGCGCGCCGAGCTCGTCCAGGCGCGGCGAGCGCACGAGGATCGGCCGCCGGTCGCCCTTGACGAGGTCGGCCAGCGAGCCCTGCATCACGAGGCGGCCCGCGCCGATCACGACGACGCTGTCGACGGTCTGCTCGACCTCGGAGAGCACGTGGCTGGAGATCAGCACGGCGCGGCCCTCGGCGGCGAGCGCCACGAGGATGTCGCGCAGCCAGCGCATGCCCTGCGGGTCCAGGCCGTTGGCGGGCTCGTCGAGCATGAGGATCTTCGGATCGCCCAGCAGCGCGGCGCCGAGCGCGAGGCGCTGGCGCATGCCCATCGAGTAGCCCTTCACGCGGCGGTCGCGCGCCGGGGTCAGCTCGACCATGTCGAGCACCTCGTCGACGCGCGAGTTGGGGATCCCCGCCGCCGCCGCGATCGTGCGCAGATGGCCGCGCCCGGAGCGGCCGGGGTGCACGTCGTGGGCGTCGAGCGCGGCCCCGACCGCCTGCACCGGGTTGGGCAGCTCCGCAAACGGCTGGCCCATCACGAGCGCGGTCCCGCTCGTGGGGCGGATCAGCCCGAGCAGCGCGCGCAGCGTCGTCGACTTGCCCGAGCCGTTGGGCCCGAGGAATCCCGTGACCCGCCCGGCCTCGACCGTGAAGGAGAGCTCGTCGACCGCCAGCGTCTCTCCGTAGCGCTTGGTCAGGCGCTCGACCGTGATCTCCGCCGCCATGGGCTACGGGATGCTGCGCTCGACGTAGGTCAGGGCCATGCCGCTGGCGCAGACGACGATCAGGCCGAGGTAGACGGCGAGGATCGCGAGCCGGTGGGCGGGCTTGACCTTGTAGTAGGAGGCGACCTCCTCGCCGCCCGCCTTGCGCGCCTTCCAGCGCTTGTACGTCTCGTAGGCGGCCAGCAGCAGGATCAGGATGATGATGATGTTGGGAACCGCGAATGCCACCACGGCCATCACGAAGAGCCCGACGAACCACATCCAGGGCGACAGCGCGGCCATCGCCCGGCCGCCGTCGAGCGGGACGACCGGCAGCAGGTTGAAGAGGTTCAAGAACAGGCCGGTGAAGACGAGCGCCAGCCAGAAGTCGTGCCAGTACGGGTCGGTGGCGCCGATCCCGAGCGGGATCAGCGCGAGCGCGCCCAGCGTGCCGAGGATCGGGCCGGCCAGGCCGACGCGCGCCTCGGCGGTGGCGTCCTCGCCGAGCGACTTCGCCATGACGGCCGCGCCGAGGAAGGGGATGAACATCGGCGCGCTCGCCTCGATGCCCTCGCGGCGCAGCTGGATGACGTGGCCCATCTCGTGGACCAGCAGCAGCAGCACGAATCCGGCGGCGAACTTCCAGCCCCACAGCAGGCTGTAGGCGGCGATCGAGACGAGCATCGTCGCACCCGTCGTCAGGACCTTGGCCTTGGTCAGCAGCAGGAGCAGCGGCTTGCCGAACTTCACAAGCAGCAGACCGGCGACGACGATCAATGACAGAAAGCGCCGCCACCAGGGGCGCTGGTCGGGCTCCGCCGCGGCGGGAGAGGCGGGAGCGGCGGTCGAGGCGGGGGAGTCGGGGGAGGGAGCGGATGGCGGCGCGGCGGCCCCGGCGGCGGACGCCTCGGGCCGCCCGCCCGTCGCCACGAGCGGCTCCTCGGAGGGAGGCTTGGGCTGAAACGACGGCGGTGGGGGTGGCGGCCAGTGCGCGCTCATGCCCCCATTGTGACAAGGCCCCCCGCGCTGCCGCGGTGGGCTGGACGCACGGTCAGGTCCGCGTGAGCGCCTCGTTGGCGGCCACCTCGGCCTCCACGAGCTGCGCCTCGACCAGGTCCAGCCCGCTGTCCCAGAAGCCCGGGTCGGCGAGGTCGATGCCGACCATCGCCCCGAGCTCCTCGGGGCTGCGCGATCCGCCGGCCCGCAGCAGCTCCAGGTAGCTGGGCACGAACGACTCGCCCTCGTCGACGTAGCGCTTGTAGATCGACAGCGCCAGCAGCTGGCCGTACGCGTAGGCGTAGACGTAGCCCGGCGTCGAGATGAAGTGCGGCACGTAGGACCACCAGCAGCGATAGCCGTCGCTGAGCGCCACGCTGTCGCCGAGCATCTCGACCTGCGACTGCGACCACAGCTCGTTGAACCGTTCGACCGACAGCTCGCCCTCCTCGCGGCGGGCGGTGTGCACGAGCGACTCGAACCGGTTCATCGCCGTCTGGCGGAACACCGTGGCGATCGAGCCCTCGATCGACTCGGCCAGCAGCGACAGGCGCGACTCGGGCGTCGTCGCCTGCTCGAGCAGGCGACGGAACACGAGCGTCTCGCCGAACACCGACGCCGTCTCGGCGAGCGTCAGCGGCGTGCCCTGCTCGAGCACGCCGCGCGGCCGGGCCAGCTCGGCGTGCAACCCGTGGCCCATCTCGTGCGCGAGGACGAGCACGTCGCGGCGCTTGGCCGTGTAGTTGAGCATGAGGTAGGGGTGCTCGCTCGGCACGGTGTAGGCGGCGAACGCGCCGCCGCGCTTGGCCGGCCGTGGCGGGGCGTCGATGCGGTGGTCGTCGAAGAAGGCGCGCGCCGGATCGCCGAGCTCGGTGGTGAAGTCCGCGTAGGAGGCGAGCACGAGCTCCTTGGCGTCCTCCCACTGGACGGGCTCGTCGTCCTGCGTGACGGCCGCCATGCGGTCGTAGTCGGCGAGCTGGTCGATGCCGAGCAACTGCGCCTTGAGGCGATACCAGCGGCGCGGGATCTCGTAGCGGTTGCGCACGGCGCTCAGCAGCGCCTGGACGGACTCGTCGGAGGCCTCGTTGGCGAGGTTGCGCGCGGCCAGCCAGTTGTCGTAGTGGCGCAGGCGGTCGTCGACGGCCTTGTCGTGGATGAGCGTGTTGAAGATGTACGCGCGGGTGCGCAGCCCCGGCTGCAGCGCGGCGGTCACCGCCTCGGCGGCCGACCGGCGCTCGTCGCGATCGGTCGACATGAGCCGGGCCAGGGCGCCGTCGAGGGTGACCGGCTCGTCCTCGCCGGGCAGGTCGACGCTGAGCGCCGAGACCTGCTCGCTGAACAGCCGCGACCACGCCGAGCCGCCCGAGATGCTCTTCTCGGCGAGGATCTTCTCCTCCGGCTCGGAGAGCAGGTGCGGGCGATAGCGGCGTGCGGAGCGCAGGAAGTGGCGCGCGGTGTCCACGCCCTCGGCGGCCATCAGCTCGTCGGCACGATCGTCCTGGAGGGCCGCCCACTCGAGCTCGAAGAACAGCAGCGTGGTCTCGATCGCCGTGCTCTTCTCCTGCATGCGCTGCATGAGCGCGCCGATCTCCGGGTCGGCCGTGTCGACGCTGAAGCGCAGCATCGCGTAGTGGCCCGAGCGGGAGGCGAGCTCGGAGATGTCCATCAGCTCGGTCACGGCGGCCGCGAACTCGGCAGCGGTGAGATCGGCGAGGCGACCGACGTGGGTGTCGGCGAAGGTCTGCGCGCGCTGCGCGGCCTCGTCGAGGAGGCGGTCGGCGCCGGCATCGCCTTCGCCGTGGACGAGCGGTGAGAGGTCCCAGGAAACGTCTTCGACGGTCATGCGCGAGAGGATATTTCACGCAGATTGCACAATTGTGTCGATCCGCGCTTGCATTCGGCTGAGAGCAGGCGTACCTTCGCTTGGCGACGCGGAACTGGAGCCGCAAAGAGCGAGGCCACGAGGTGTGAGGCCGCGCCACCCCAATCCAGGGCGCCTCTTCGGAGCGCGACCAGGCAGACGGGTTCCTCAAGCGGCCCCAGAACCGCGTCGCACTACGTTAAGCGTCTGTTCATCACACGCTTACACCTCCTCGCAACCGGGCAGCGGCCTGGCTTGTGAGCGGCTCAACGACATCCAGGCGCAGTGGCGCCGTTGACTTCCCGACGCTCGTCGTCACCGCGCTGGCCTCGGCTGCGGCCGCCTACGTGACCGCGCAGATCTGGGCGCCCGGCACGCTGGCGGCGGCGGCGTTCACGCCCGTGCTCGTGGCGCTCCTGAAGGAGATGCTGTTCAGGCCGGTGGAGGTCGTGACCCGCGCCGTGCCGGTGCGCGGCGTCGTGCGCAGCACCTCGAGTACCGGGGAGCCGCTCGACGAGCCCCCGCGCGAATCGCCGGAGGAGATCGAGGCGCGCATCGCGCAGCTGGGCGAGGCGCCGGGGGCGACGCGCCCGGGCCGGAGCCGGCGCCACTGGCAGCTGGCGATCGTGACCGGGCTGCTGGGCTTCATCATCGCGGCCGTGATCATCACGGTGCCCGAGCTGCTCGCCGGCAACTCGGTCGCGGGCGGCGGACGCGACACGACGCTCTTCAGCGGCAAGAAGCGCGCCCCGAGCACGCCGACGGACACGACGACGACGACGCCGGAGAACACGGAGACCGGCCCGGCCCCGGCCGAGACGGTCACGGTGCCCCCGCCGGCCGAGACGATCACCGTGCCCCCGCCGGCGCCTGCGCCGGTGCCCGAGGCGAGGGAGGCGGCGCCGTTGCCGCAGGAGACGACGCCGGAGGAGCCGGCCACGCCGGAGACGACGCCGCCTGCGCCGCCGGGCTGAGCGCGCGGCCATCCGTCCGTCGCGGGCGCCGTGGAGCGCTAGACTGCAGGGCGCACCGAACACGGGGACGACATGGCTTCGACGTGGTCGAATTCGTGACGGTGGTTGCGAGCCGAGGTGTCAGGAGGCCTCGTAAAACACCTGACAAAACCATACGTGCGGATTCTCACGAAGCCGCCCTCGCTGCCTAGCTCAAACTAGGCGAGTGAGGTTCTGAGCCCGGCCAGCCGGCCGCTGGGATCCTCGGAATCAAAATGCCGGATTACCCGGGGAGATCCGCTCCCGTCGAACCGGGGACATTTCAGGGAGCTGGCCCTCATGAACCCCGCCGGCGAGGCGACATGAGGGCGAGATCAGAGCGCCGGATACGCTCGTAGACGTCACCGTTACGCGATCGCGGACGCGGGTTCGATTCCCGCCGTCTCCATCTCCGGCGATTTGCAGGTTGTTGAGCAGGTTTCCGCGCCCAGCGAAGTCGGCTCAACAGCCTGCATGCCCTGGGGTTTGCAGGTTTCTTGTTGCGGGTTGCCCGAAGTCCGGGCGAGGATTTGCACGTTTCTCGGCGTTGCATGGTCCGATGGCGACCGGCGGCGACTCGAAGGCGCTCGACGCCGACGGGACCCGCGAGACGCCGACGCTTGGTGCATCTGGGGCGTCGAACCCGGGGCCGCCTCCGCGCACGCCAGCACGAGGTTTGCAGGTTTGTCCCGGCCGGGGTTCGGCGCGCGGCCGGGGTGGTTCCAGCTCCGTCGGCATCGAGCTGAGCCGCTCTGCGCCTGGCGCCTTGGTCGGCGGGTTCCGCGGTTCAGGGGCGCGGAACCCGCCGGTGGTTCAGGAGGCGAGTGGGAACTGGCCGGGTGATGCGAGGGGGTCGGCCCGCGGGAGTCGGCCGGGTGGCGGCCAGTCCCATCGGAGGTGGGCGGGTCGGGTTCTTCGTTCTCGGTCGAGGTCTTCGGGGTCGGTGCACGACGGCCGCGATTCAGGCTGAGGCGCTCGTATTCGTCGTGGAAGATCCGGTAGCTGCCGTTGGTGTGTGCGACGCGGGTGGCGGTGGCGAGGAGGTTGTGGAGGGCGAGCATGAGGGTGGTGCCGCTGTCGCGAGCCCAGAGGGCGGGTTGGCCGGTGGACCCGATGCCGAGGCTCTTTGTGTCAGTTTTCCGCAGCCGACTTCGTCGCTGGCCCGTGGCCGATGAACTACCGGTTTATGGTGTGTCTTATGGCCAGGGGTATTTCCTCCTAGCGAAGCTCGACTCGATCATGTTGCGATACAGCGTGTAGGCGCGGCGGTCGGTGGCGTGGATGCTCTTGCCGCGCCGCGGCCACCAGGCGTGGTCGCGGGGGTCTTCGGTGAAGTAGGTGGAGATCTCCTTGCAGCGGTTGTTGGGGCAGCGCCAGCGCACGCGGGCGCGTTTGATGTTGGTTTGCGTCTGACTCAACGCCACAGATCCGGGGTTTGATCAGACCGCATCTGGCGCGTGCGCACCTCACGCGACGAGCTGCGCTTCCCGGACATCGTGCTCGTCGATCGCACGCGTGATCGCACGCTCCTGCTGATCGAAGTCAAGATCCACGCGCGACTCAGCGATCTTCGCGGCGGTCTGCGCGATGTCGTCGGCCAGGTTCTCGAGTACCGCGATCTCGTCGCAGCGAAGGACGCCGCGTGGACCGTCCGCCCGGCGATCGTCGCCGCCCAGGTCAACGACAACGTGGTACAGCGCGCACGCGACGCCGAGGTGGACGTGTGGCGCTTCGATCGCGCCACACGGCGCTTCAGCGCTCTCTCCGGCGAGTACGGCTGACCTGCCGCGCCCGGACCGCGCCGTACACCGGGGTCCAACGAAGCTGTCGAGCAACCTTGCCGCGCTCGTTGATGCGCTGCCGACGCGTCGCCGGCTCGGCTGGAGAGCGGAGTCGCGTCCTCAGCGGTTCCCGGACGCGGCGCTTGATTCGGTGCCGGTGCAGCGGGTGCTCAGCACCGAAGATCGACCCGCCCGAAGGCTGCGAACAGCAGCGCCCGCCGCGATCAATCCAATGTCCGTTAGAATGACCGGGTGAGTGCATGCGATCTGCTCTGCCTGGATCTGGAGACGGCCGAAGCGCTGCGCAACCGTCTCGCGCCGGCCCGGGCGGCCGAACTGGCCGCAGCGTTCAAGGTGTTCGGCGATCCGACGCGGGTGCTGATCGCACAGGCGCTGTTCGAGCACGAGATCTGTGGCTGCGATCTGGCGTGGATCACCGGGCAGAGCGACAAGACCGTCTCCCATCACCTCAGCCGCCTGCGCCGCGAGGGAGTCGTCGCAAGCCGGCGTGAGGGCAAGGTCGTCTTCGCGTCACTCACCGAGCGCGGCCGCGTTGTCGTGGGCGCCCTTGAGCAGGTGATCGCGTGAGCACGACCGAGTTGGCGATCCTGCCGACGGCGCCGGCCTCCCCGCCGTCGGCGCCAGTGCGCGATACGGCATGGCTGACCGCGGCCAAGCGCGCGCGTCAGCTGTCGTGGGCATCGCTGGGTTGGATGAGCATCGAGGGCATCGTCGGACTCGCCGCCGGCGTTGAAGCCAACTCGCTGAGCCTGCTGATCTGGGCGGCCTCATCGTTCGTCGAAGGCCTTGCGTCGGTGACGATCATCTGGCGCTTCACCGGCTCACGGACCCATTCGGCGACGAGTGAACGCACAGCCCAGCGCTGGGTCGCCGGCTCGTTTCTGCTGTTGGTCCCCTACTTCGTGTACGAGTCGTGCAGCAAGCTGCTCAGCGGCAGCGACGCTCACGCCAACACGGTTGGAATCGCGGTGACCGCCTCGGCGATCGTGTTCATGCCACTGCTGGGCTGGGCGAAGCTGCGGCTCGCTCGTCGGCTGGATTCCGATGCGACCGCCGGTGAGGGCATCCAGAATTTGCTTTGCGCCGCTCAAGCGACAGCCGCACTGATCGCGTTGATCGGCGCCGGTGCCGGGCTGCAGGTTCTCGACCCGATCGCCGCTTTGGTCATCTCCGCCATCGCCGTGCGCGAGTGTCTGGCCCTCTGGCGCGGGACCGGCGACGACTGCTGCGCCCCGATCGGTTTCGATGACAACGCCGCCGCACGCGATGACTGTTGCGCGACCGGGACTTGCGCGACGTGATCGCCTGGCGCGCGTCTGGCCGTCGGGCCGGTAGTACTTGGAGGTCGCGCTGAATCGAGCGGCGAGGGCCGCATGTGCATAGCGAAAACCAGGTCGTGGGGTGTCGAGCGGGTCAGCGGTCAAACGGGTCACCGGCGTGACATGGCCGGTGATGTCCGTGTAAAGCTGCCATGCGCGGTAGCCGTCGGTCTCGGTCAGCGGTGCGTGCGGGCTCGGGTGGTGCGATTCGTTGGCGAGCCCCGACGGCTGCCGGGCTTTCGTCGTCGCGGCGGCAGGGATGAGCTGGAGGCCGGCCGGATCGTAGGCGAGGCAGTTCAGGACGGCGCGCGGCTCGGGCTGCTCGTATGGGCGCGGCGCGTGCTTGCCGTCGAGGGTCATCGACACGTGTCGGCGGTCGTTGAGCGCGTCGAGCCAGCCGCGCGTTCTACGGAATCGTGATCTGGATGTATCACGATGAGATCCAGCATCTCGGGCGCCCGCACTTCCACGCAGGGTACGGTGGCGATGAGGCGTCGATCGATATCGAGGGCCTCGAGGTGCTGGCCGGACGGCTCCCGCCGAGGGCGCTTCGACTTGTCGTGGAATGGGCGGGAGCGCATCAAGTCGAACGCCGGGAGAATTGGGATCGCGCGCGCCGGCACGAGCCGCTCGAGGGTGTGGATCCGCTGCCCTGACCGGCTACCATCCGGGTCGATTGCGCAGCACGCCACTAGTCGTCGACGCCGTGCCGCTGGATGGCTACGTCGTCCGGCTTCGGTTTGAGGATGGCACCGCTGGGGACGTCGAGCTCGGGTACCTGCTCGAGTACGGCGGGGTATTCGAGCCGCTAGCCGATCCGCCGTATTTCCGTGAGATGGTCGTCGACCGTGAGGCTGGCACGATCGTGTGGCCCAACGACGCCGACATCGCTCCGGAGACGCTGTACGTCGCGCGCTCGATCGGCAGCTGCCGCGACCGCGTGAAGGGCTAGTCCCTATGGATGGTGCTCGACCGTCCGGGAGTGATGTGAGGGTCGGCACCCGCGCATGAACGTGCGCGGGTCGAGGGCCCGGGGATGGCCCCGGCCCCGGACCGCAATCAGTGGTGCCGACATGGCACAGGTTCGCAGTTGGGCGGGGCTGGATGTTCGCCGCGCGAGCGTCGTCGCGGCGAGCATGGACCGCGCGACCGGCGAGGTGCGGGTGCGGCGGTTGGCGGGCGAGACGCGCGAAGTCGTCATGTTCTGCGCGTGGCCGGGCTGGCCCGAGGGACTCGTCGCCATCTGCCACTGGGGCTGCGCCATCTGGTCGTGCGTCGACTGCAATTCCGAGCAGGGACGGGTCATCCGCTTCGACCCCAACGACTACGTCGGAAGCGAGGCCGCGTCGTGGCGTGGCGCCTGGACCGAGGAGCGACCGACCCTCGCGCACTTCCTGGCCGACTGGCTGGACGACCGGCTGCCGTTCACGCCCGCATCGTCGCCGCCGGCTTGCCCCACGCCGACGGCGTTCAGCGACGCATGGCGGGTGTGAGCGGACGCCGCGGCGCGCCCAGCTACCGCAAGTGCGGTTCGACCCACCCCACGAACCGGTCGAGGAACGCGGGCGCGATCTCGAGCAGCCGAACCACCGCCTCGTGCAGATCGTCGGCGTCCGCCTTGATGTAGTCGTGCTCGAACCGGTTGCGCAGCCTCTGCGACGCGACGAGCCTGCGGCAGAGGTCGTTCGTGATCGCTCCTGCGTCGCGGAGGGCCTCGAATGCGGGTTGTGATCTCGGCTCGCCGTCCTTCGGCAGTCGCCGGTCGAGGTTCGCGAGCTTGGTCGCGTCCTCTGCCATCGCGGCCGTGTAGCTCTGGAGCCGGCCGAGGCCGCGCTCGATCGCCTGCACGCGCGTGTAGGGCTCGGGCTCTGCGCCCGAGCCCGCCCCCGCGCGCCCGCGACGCGACGCGACGCGACGCGACGATCGTCGTCCGGCGCTGATCCGGCCATCGCGCTCGCGCCCGCACCTAGTGGTTCATCCGGTTAGTTGGTTTGGTCATGCTTCAAGGACCTTGCCGGTGTAGGTCCACTTGAACGGCTTGGCGGTCTGGTTGTAGGTCTCGATGTAGGCGAGCATCTGCTCGGCGAGGTCGGTTTCGCTGGTGAAGATGCCGTGCTTGAGCAGTCGGCGCACGAGGATTGAGAAGAAGATCTCGACCTGGTTGAGCCACGAGGCGTGCGTCGGGGTGAACTGAAAACGCCAGCGCGGATGGGCCTGTAGCCAATCCTGGACTTCCTGGGTGCCCCTGGTAGAGAGGTTGTCGGTGATCGCGACGATCTGCTGGCCGTCAACCACGGGGATCTCGGCGTCGAGGTGCTCCAAGAAGCGGATCAGGTCCCAGCGGTTTGGTGTCTTGGACGCCATGGCGAGGACATCGCCGTGGTGGACTTTCAACGCGGCGAACAGGCACTGCGTGCCGTTGCGCTTGTACTCGTGCTCACGCCGCGCGGGCTGGCCTGGAGCGGGCGGCGTGTCGGGCTTGGTCGGTGACTTGGCCTGGATCCCGGTCTTCTCATCGATCGAGATCACGAGCACATTCTCGGGCGGATCGACGTACAGGCCGCACACCTGCGAGCAACGCTCCTCGAACTGCGGCTGGGAGAAATCGCTCATGATCCAGTAGTCCGTCAGATGCGGCTTGATCGCCGCGCGCGACAGGATCTCGTGCGCCTGGGAGCCCGACATCCCGACCGCCGCGCCGAGCTGCTCATACGTCCAGCGCTCTTGACGCGCACCCTCGGCCGTCGCCGGCGGCCGCGTGCATGCCTTGGCGATCAGCAGCGCCCTCACCTCAGGCCCGTAGCGAAGTGGTGGTCCCGAGCGCGGCGCGTCACGCAGCCCGTCGATCCCGTCGCGGGCGTACCGCGACCGCCACTTGATCACCGTCGGCTCAGAACACCCGACCCGTTCAGCGATCTCCAAGCCCTTCAGGCCCTGCGACGCGCACAGCACGATCCGCGCCCGCTCGATCATCCGCGCTTCAGACGTCGCCGCGCGCACGATCCGCTCCAGCTCGACCCGGTCGCGTTCTGCCAGCTCGATCCGCTTGATCGCCCGCATCACCAGCCTCCATCCTCGCCGAACATGTCAACGAGAACTTCTGGCCCAGAGACCGATCACCTCCAACACCGAGCGAACTAACCGGACGATCCACTAGAACACCCGTCGAGTCGCGGCCGTCAGACGACAGCCGAGGCGTCTGTTTGCCGTCAAAGCATCAAGTCCGTTCGTCCGTGCGCCGATGGGTGAGCGATGGCACCCTCCGACCGGATTCGGTCAGCAGCTCCTCCGCCGGCCCGCGCCGCCGGCCCAGGCGGGCACGAGCACGTCGCCGAGTTCTACGAGACCGAGCAGTTCCTCGCCGACACGGTCACCGGCTTCGTCGGTCCGGCCCTGCACGACGGCGGCGCCGCGGTCGTCGTGGCGACGGGCGCCCATCGCCGCCTCTTCGAGCAGGCGCTGCGCACCGCCGGCATCGACGTCGAGCATGCCATCGCCGCCGATCGCTACATCGCCTTCGACGCGGCCGAGCTGCTCGAGGCGTTCATGGTCGACGAGGTGCCCGATGCGCGGCTGTTCCAGCAGACCGTCGGCGCGGTGCTGGCACGGGCCGCCGGCGGCGATCGTCGCGTGCGCGTCTACGGCGAGATGGTCGCGCTGCTGTGGGCCGGCGGCCACACCGACGCCGCGATCGCGCTGGAGGAGCTCTGGAACGAGCTCGCCGAGACGCATGACTTCGCCCTGCTGTGCGCCTATCCGATGAGCGCCTTCAAGGACGCCGCAAGCGTCGCCGCCTTCGCCCGCGTCTGCGGCACGCACAGCGCCATCATCCCCACCGAGGGCTACTCGCTGCTGGAGGGCGCCGACGCCAAGCGCCGCGAGGTCGCGCGGCTGCAGCAGGAGAACGCCGTGCTGCGCGCCGAGGCGCGGCGCACGCGCGCCGAGCAGGAGATCGCGGCCCGCCGCCGCCACCTCGACGAGCTGTGCGTGGTGACGATGGAGACGATCGCCGAGGGCATCATCGAGATCGACGACGACAACCGGCTGATCTGCATGAACGCCGCCGCCGAGCGGATGCTCGGATGGGCCGAGAACGAGCTGATCGGCCACGACATCTCCGACCTGATCCATCGCCGCCGGCCCGATGGCGCCGCGCCGCCGGCCGACGCCCCGTTGACGGGCGTGTTCCGCCACCGGCGCACGGTCCGCTCGCGTGAGGACTCCCTCGTCCGCCGCGACGGGCGCATCCTGCCGGTCGTCTGCTCGGCCAGCCCCGAGTCCGGCGGGGGCATGGTGATCGCCTTCGACGACGTGACCGCGGAGCTCGAGACGCGGCGCCGCGCCGAGCGCCGGCTGGACTCGGTCGACTGGGTCGGCCGCGTCCGCGAGGCGCTCGACGAGAACCGCCTGGAGCTGCACTCCCAGCCGATCCTCCCCCTGCGCGGCGGGGCGGCGCGCGAGGAGCTGCTGCTGCGCATGATCGGCCGCGACGGCGAGATCGTCAGCGCCGGAGCGTTCCTGCCGGCCGCCGAGGAGCTCGGCCTGATCTTCGAGATCGACAGCTGGGTCATCGCCCGGGCGGTGCGCTTCGCGGCGCTCGGCCGGATCGTGCAGGTCAACCTGTCCGCCGCATCGCTGGCCGACGAGCGGCTGCTCGCGCTCATCGAACGGGAGCTGCGCAGGGTCGGAGCGCCCCCCGGCAACGTCGTCTTCGAGGTCGCCGAGGCCGCCCTGGTGTGCGACTCGACCGGCGGCGAGGCCTTCGCCACCGCGGTGCGCGAGCTGGGCTGCGGCCTGTCGCTCGACGACTTCGGCAACGGCACGGGCGGCTTCGCGTACCTGCGGCGGCTGTCCGTCCAGACGTTGAAGATCGACATCGACTTCGTCCGCGGACTGCCGGAGCGCCCCGCGCATCAGCATCTCGTGCAGGCGATCGTCGCCCTCGCGCGCACCTTCGACGTCGAGACGATCGCCGGCGGCGTCGAGGACCTCGCCACGCTCGCGCTGCTGCGCGAGTTCGGCGTCGACTACGCGCAGGGCTACGCGGTCGACGGCCTCGCGCCCGTCGCGCAGCGCGTCGTGCCGCTCGCGATGCAGCTCCAGGCGCCGCCGCGACCGGTGTCCGACCGAGCCCGGCTGCTGCGCGGCCGCCTGCTCGACCACCGCGAGGCACAGCGCGTCAGCCGGGTCCCGGGCCTCGTCGAGGTCACCCGGCTCAGCGCCTGACGCAGCTCGCGCGATACTTGCGCGCATCGCTCCCGCCGTCTCGCTGATCACCTGCGATGTCCCGCTGCTCGACGCCGCCGTCGGTGACAAAGCGGCGCTCGCGCGTGTGCTGGACTGCGCGGTGGCGGACGGCTGGGCCGTGTTCCCGGCGTCGCTGCAGCGCATGCGCGACGAGATCGCCGACGACCCGCCCAGCGCACGCTGGGGCCCGCGGTTCATCGTCCTCGACACGCCGCGCACGCTCGTCGGCTGGGGCGGCTTCAAGGGCGCCCCCGACGGCGACGGCGCGGTGGAGATCGGCTACTCGATCGCGCCCGGCTGGAGGGATCGCGGCGTGGCGACGGCCGCCGTGGGCGAGCTGCTCGAGCAGGCCTGGGCGGCACCGGACGTCCGGCGCGTGCTCGCGCACACGCTGCCCGAGCGCAACGCCTCGGTTCGCGTGCTCGAGAAGTGCGGCTTCGCGCGCGCCGGCGAGAAGCTCGACAGCGGCATCGGCCTGGTCTGGCGCTTCGCCCGCGAGCGCCGCGATGCGCTGGACCACGCGCGATCGTCCGCGCGCCGCGGCTGAGTCCTCGACCGACCCTGAGCCGTCCGCTTACGCGCAGAAGCGCCGCGCCGTCTCGATCAGCACCTCGGCGCAGCGCTCGACGCTGGCCAGGTCGCCGTACTCCTCGACGGCATGAGCGCCCGCGCCGCCGGGGCCGAACACGACGGTCGGGATGCCCGCGGCCGCCGTGAACGCCGCGTCCATCCACGCGTGGTCGCCGACGACCGCAGGCGCGGCGCCCAGCACGGCGGCGCCCGCGGCGCGCAGCAGGCGCACGATCGGCGCGTCGGCGTCGATCTCGAACGGCGGGCGGCACAGACCCATCCGCAGCTCGGTCTGCAGCTGGGGGTCCGCCTCGCGGGCGAGGGCGAGCAGCTGCGCCAGCTCCCGCTCGACGTCCGCGACGTCCTCGCCGGGCAGTGTCCGGCGCTCGAGGCCGAGGACGCAGCGCTCGGGATAGCTCGACAGCTCCTGCCCGCCGGCGATCAGCGAGGCGTGCAGGCTGGCCGGGCCGAGCCGCGGGTGCGGCGCCGCGGCGAGCCGTTCCTGCACGGCGTCGATGCCCGCCAGCACCGGTCCCATGCCGGCGATCGCGTCGATGCCCAGGTCCGGTCGCGAGCCGTGCGCGGCGCGGCCGCGCGTCTCGAGCTCGGCCCAGACGAAGCCCTTGTGCGCGACGCACGCGCGCAGGTGCGTTGGCTCCGCCACGACGCAGGCGTCGGCGCCGAAGCGCGGCAGCACGGCCTGCACGCCGACGCTCGCGTGCTCCTCGTCGGCGACCGCGGTGACGATCACGTCGCCGCGCAGCCGGCCGCGGTCGGCGGCCGCGGTGGCACCGGCGCCGGCGAGCATGATCGCCGCGAGGCCGCCCTTCATGTCGTAGGCGCCGCGCCCGTAGAGGCGCCCGCCCGCCACGCGCGGCTCGTGGGGGCGGTCCATGCCCGCCACGCCGACGGTGTCGGTGTGGGCGTTGAGCATCAGCGCCGCGCCGCCGCCCGTCCCGCGGGCGACGCCGACTACGCTTGGTCGTCCCGGCGGCTCGTCGAGGATCGTCACCTCCAGGCCGCGCTCGCCCATCCATCGCGCGACGTACGCCGCGATCTCGGCCTCGCCGGCGGCGCCCGGCACGAGCGCCGGGTTGACCGAATCGATGGCGACGAGGTCGGCCAGCAGGCGCGCCGCGTTCATCGGCGGCCGCTGTCCGGCCGGGTGGACTAGTAGATCGGCGCGCTCGGCGGCGGCATGAACGCGCTGAGCACGAGCAGCTGCGCGACGCCCGTCACGAGCAGCGGCAGCTCGATCTCGGACTCGGGCACGATCCACCACGTCTGGCCCGGCTTGTCGCCCTCCTCCAGCGCGGGGCCGAGCAGGTCGCCGTCGGTCGAGACGAGGCAGGGCAGCCGGTAGCGCCCGGCGCCGTGGCCGGTCACCGTGTACTGCGTGCGGCGGCACTCGACCGACCACCCGTCGCGGTAGTCGGGGTTGCGCATGAGGCTTGGTGGCGACACCGGCACGCGCTCCTGCGCGGGTCGCTCGATGCGGCGCAGGAACTCCGTCGCGACGTCCTTGGCGGTCAGCGACGCCGGCAGGTCGGCGTCGCGCCGCTTCTCCTCCTCGCTACGCGTCTGATCGCCGCTGAGCGCGATCGCCCGGTCCAGCCAGTGGTCGGGCAGCTCCGCGCGCGGCGCGTTGTTGATCTGCTCGAGCGCGTAGTTGCCGATGTCGGCGCGGCAGCCCTCGCAATGCGGGCCTTCGGCGAGGCGGACCGCCAGCTCGAAGCGCCCGAGCGCGTTGGCGGAGATGCCCTCCGGCGCGGGCGGCAGGGTGCGAGCGTGCTCATCGCAGAGTGTGCGTCCGCAGCGATTGCAGGACGCGATGGCGAGCCGGCCACACGTGCACGTGCCCACGGATCCGTTGCTGTAGCTCATGGGTCGAGTCTAGGCATGCGCTCGGGCGAGGTCTCGCAATTCGTCACGAAGGTTGCGAGAAATCACGCCGTAGACTGCCCGCCGTGTACGCCGACGACCTGCTGACGCCGTGGTCCGAGCAGACCCTGAGGCTGCTGCCGCCGGTCACGCTCTTCGACGCCCACACGCACATCGGGGTCAACGATCCCGACGGCTTCAAGTGCACGGCGACGGAGCTGCTGGAGGCCCTCGCGCCGACCCGGTCGCGCGCGGTGGTCTTCCCGATGCAGGAGCCCGCCGGCTACGCGGCCGCCAACGATCACGTCCTGGCCGCGGCGGCGGCCTCCGATGACCGCCTCGTCGCGTTCTGCCGCGTCGACCCGCGGCAGCGGACGACCCGGGGGCCGAGGTGCGCCGCTGCCTCGCCGCCGGCGCGCGCGGCATCAAGCTGCACCCGCGCGCCGAGCGGTTCGGCCTCGACGAGCCGGTCGTGCGCGAGCTCGCCGCGCTCGCCGACGGCGAGCGCCTGCCGATCCTCCTGCACGCCGGCAGCGGCAGTCCGGCGCTCGGCGCTCACGCGCTCGAGCTCGCGCGCGAGGTCCCGCGCGCCCGCTTCATCTTCGCGCACTGCGCGGCCTGCGACCCGGCGTGGATCTGGCAGCGCATCCACGAGTACCCCAACGTCTTCTTCGACACGTCGTGGTTCGGCGCGGCCGACCAGCTCGCGGTCTACTCGCACATCCCGCCAGGCCAGATCCTCTTCGCGACCGACATCCCGTTCGGCACGATCGAGCAGTCGGTGATCAGCTCGCTGCGCTGCGCGCTGCAGGCCGGCCTGACGCCCGCGCAGCTTCAGCGCGTCGCGGGCGGGCAGCTCGCGCGGATCGTCGCGCGCGAGGACCCGCCCGACCTCGGGCCCGCCGTCGGGGACGGCCGGATCCGCCGCGACCCGCTGCTCGCGCGGGTGGAGTACTTCGTCACCGCCGCGTTCGCCACGGCGCTCGCCGGCGGCGACGACGACGCGGAGTTCATCGACCTCGCGCGGCTGGCCTGCCTCGTCGGCGACACCGCGCCGCAGGCGGCACTGGCCGAGTCGATCCGCGAGCTGCTCGCGCTGGCGCTGACGATCTCGATGGGCGAGTCGCTGACGGCTCGCTTCGCGCACATCCACCTGCTCGTCAGCGCCGCCGCGATCGCCGCGACGCCGGACGTTGCGGTCGTTTCCTAACGGGCGCTCGTCACCGTCTGGCGCGCCGGTTACGGTGTCGGACTCGTGCCGTCCGCTGCCGTCCTCACGCAACCCGGGCCGATCGCCCGCCATCACCCGCTGGGCACGTCGACGGGCGCCCTCGTCGAGCAGCGCGGCGACTGGGAGGCGCTGGTCGCCGAGGCGCAGCGCACGTCGACGTTCGCCGTGGAGCTGGCGGCGCTGTCGGCCGACGAGCTGCCCGACCTGCTGCACTTCCTCGCCGCCGCGCCTGCGCTGCCGTTTCACTTCATCAGCCTGCACGCCCCGTCGAAGGGGCGCCGGCTGCGCGAGAAGCAGCTCGTCGCGATGCTGCTGGAGGTCGTGCGCAGCGTCGATGCCGTCGTCGTGCATCCCGACACGATCGACGATCCCGCCCGCTACGCCGCGCTCGGCTCGGCGCTCGTGTTGGAGAACATGGACGCGCGCAAGCGCGACGGACGCACGGCCGCCGAGCTGCGCCCCTACTTCGCCGCGTTGCCCGCGGCCGGCTTCTGCTTCGACGTCGCGCACGCGGCGTCGGTCGACGAGGCGCTGGCCGAGGGCGAGCGGCTACTGGACAGCTTCGGCGCGCGGTTGCGCCACGTTCATGTCAGCTCGCTGGACGAGGACTGCCACCACGTGGCGCTGACCGCGCGCGACGAGGAGCGCTTCGGCGGGCTCCTGCGGCGCTGTCGCGACGTGCCGTGGATCCTCGAAGCGCCATTGCGAGAGCTCTGATCGCGAGCCCCGCGGGCGCGCTCGAGCGCCTGGCGGCGCACAGCGCCGAGGGCTTTCCGAATCTGCTCGCCGCGCGCGCGCTGACCGCCGTGCGGCTGGCCGAGATGCGCGCGCGGGTGGCACCCGTCGCGCTGCCCGACGACGCGTCGATCGTCCTGTTCGGATCCTGGGGCCGGGGCGAGCTGACCGCGCACTCCGACGACGACTGGCTGCTGCTCGTCGACGGCCCGCTGCGGCCCGAGCACGACCCGATCGTGGCCACGCTGCGCGAGCTGCTCGGCGCCGAGGACCGCAAGCCGGGAACGCAGGAGATCTTCGGCGCCGCCGCCTCGGCGCACGTGCTGGCCAGCCGGATCGGCCTCGACGAGGACACGAACCGCAGCCTCACCCGCCGGATGCTGCTGCTGCTCGAGTCGGTGCCGGTCGCCGGCGACGACGCCTACGAGCGCTGCTGGGTGCACGTGCTCAACAGCTACCTGGAGGATGCGACGAAGGACTTCCGCCCGCCGCGCTTCCTGCTCAACGACCTCGTGCGCTACTGGCGCACGATCTGCGTCGACTTCGTCGGCAAGCAGCGCGAGGACGAGAGAAATGGGGACTGCGCAACGCGAAGCTGCGCACGGGACGCAAGGTGCTCTTCGCCGCGGCGCTGCTGCCGATCCTCCTCTGCGACCGCCACCGGCAGGCGGCGATGCGCGACTTCCTCGTCGAGCAGCTGCGCGCGCCGGCGACCGATCGGCTCGCCGCGGCGTTCGCGGCGTACGACCTCAGGGACGGCGGTGGACGCGCGCTGGACGCCTACGACCGCTGGATCGGGATGCTCGGCGACGACGCGACGCGCTCCGAGCTGGCGGCCGTGCGGCGTGAGACGGCGGACGCGCGTCGGAAGCCTATTCCCGCGCGCGGCGGGCCGGACGCGAGCTCGAGGCGGGGCTGCTGGCCCTGCTGTTCGAGACCCCCCTCGTCGTGCTGGTGCGGGAGTACGGCGTCTTCTGAGAGGCGGCGATCCCCAGCATTTTGCGATCGCGACCCCAGCTTGTCTCAAGGGGCGATAAGCTCATGTCGGTGAGCGGCGAGACGTCAGCCGAGATGACGGCCGAGATTGACGGCCAGACGGGGAACGGTCCCACGGGAGAGAGCGACACCGCCAAGGCGGCGGACGCTCCCTCACCGTCCGCCTCCGCGTCACACGTCAACGGCCAGACCGCGGTCGAGCAGACCGCGGACGCCTCCGCGACCCCGGAATCGGACGCGGCTCGGACGGCCGAGGCGCCTGCTCCCGCGCCTGCCATGACCGAGGCTGCCACGCCCGAGGCGCCTGCCGCCGAGGCCCCCGCGCCCGTGGCTCCTGCTGCTGTAGCTCCGGCCGCCGCTGCGGCTGCCGCGCCCGAGGCGCCTAGCGCTGAGGCTCGCGCGGCTGCTGAGGCTGCCGCGCCCGAGGCGCCTAGCGCTGAGGCTCCCGCGGCTGCTGAGGCTGCCGCGCCCGGGGCTCCTGCCGCTGAGGCTCCCGCGGCTGCTGAGGCTGCCGCGCCCGGGGCTCCTGCCGCTGAGGCTCGCGCGGCTGCTGAGGCTGCCGCGCCCGGGGCTCCTGCCGCTGAGGCACCGGCCGCTGCGGAGGCTGCCGCGCCCGACGCTCCGGCCCCCGACGCCCCCGCTGCTGAGGCTCCATCGACCGAGGCCCCGGCCGCCGAGGCTGCCGGCCCCGCGGCTCCCGCCGCCGAGGCCACCGCGCCCGCTGCTCCGGCCGGCGATGTCGCCGCTGCTGAGGCTCCCGCACTCGAGGCTCCCGCTGCTGAGGCTCCCGCCGCCGACACACCCGTGGTCAAGCCCGACACCGAGCGCCCGGCCGTCGGACCCAAGATCCTCGGCGTCGCCGCTGACCCCAAGCCGCTGCCGACCGTCAAGGCCACGCTGCCGACGCGCAAGCGCCGCCGCCGTCCCTCGGCCGCCGAGCGCCACCGCCGCGCCTTCTTCTCCGCCCTGACCGACCTGCGCCGCGGCGGTCCCGCCGCGACCCAGCCGGCCGCGGCGCCCACTGACGAGGCGCCGGCCGAAGGCGACGCGTCGGCCGCCGAGGCGCCCGCCGCCGAGGCCGAGGTCACGCCCGCCGCCGCCGAGGCCACCACCACCACCACCGCCGCCGAGGCCGCGCCCCCCGTTGCCGAGGCGCCGGCCGCCGAGGCCGCGCCGGCCGCCGAGGCCACGCCCGCCGAGGCCACGCCCGCCGCCGAGCCGGAGGCCGCCGAGGCCTCCGCCGCGCCCACCGAGCACGAGCCCGACGCGACCGGCGATCGCTCGCCGACCTCGCCCGCCCGCGTCACCGCGGCGATCGAGCGCGTCGGCGGTGCCGAGATCATCAAGGAAGCGCTCAAGCCCAAGCAGGACGAGAAGGGCCAGCCGCTGAAGTGGGCCGCCGTCTGCGCGCAGGCCGCCGAGGGCCTCAAGCCCGGCGATCCCGTCTTCAACGCGTGGGTGCGGCTCGCGGCCACGCCCGTGCGCGAGGTCAAGGGCCAGCTCCCGCGCCCGCCCGAGGCCGAGCGCAGCTCGCGCGGCGGCGACAGCGCCGGACGCCGCCCGGGCGCCCAGCGCTCCGGCGGCCGCCCGCGCCGCGACGACCGCCCCAGCCGCTCGGAGCTCGCCTCCCACGCCCAGGACGGCACGCTGCGCAAGAGCATCCGCATCGTCACCGGTCGCGACGAGGACCAGGAGCGGCGCGAGCGCGAGCGCAACCGCAAGGAGCAGCGCGAGGCCAAGCGCCGCGCCGAGCGCGAGCGGCTTGCCCGCCTCGGGTACTAGTACACCCACCGAGTCGGCCGGACCCGCGATTGTCGGGTAGGGAGCGCAACCTCGAGATCAAGGCGGTCGACCCCGGCCCGCACGCGACGCTCGCGGCCGCGCTGAGCTTCGGCGGCTGAGGCTGGCGCTCAGGCGGCACGCTGCTCGCGCAGCCACTTGGCCTGCGCGGGGGTGATCGGCTTCGGCGGGCGGACGTCGATGCCGAGGTTGCGGTTGGGCAGGCCCTCGGCCGAGCGCAGGACGACCGATGCCGCAGGGCGCTTTCCAGGCGGGAGCCTGCCGGTGTCGGCCAGAATCTTGGAGAGCTCGGAGAAGGTCACCGTGGGTGATCGTCGTCTGTGCCAGAGCGGGTCTGGCGGCGTGTCAGGGATGCTGCTCGGAAGAATCCTACCGCCAGGCAGAGACAGGCCAGCAGACTCAGGCCCCCGGCGGTGTACCAGATGGCGTCGCGCACGCCGTCATCGGCACCGAACGCGACGCTGGCGGCCGCCGCGAGCGCAGCCACCGCGACGATCGACAGCAGCCAGCGCGGGCCGGCGAAGATCCCGCGCACGAGGCGGTGCTCGCCGCTGCGGGCGACCGCCGTCGCGAACAGCACCGAGCCCGCCAGCAGCAGCGCGACCGACGAGCCGGCGGCCGGCGAGCCGAAGTCGCCGAGCGCCGCGCCGATCAGCAGCAACAGCGCCGTCACCGCGCTCGTGGCGAACGCGAGCGTCGGCAGGTCGGCTCGTTCCGGTGAGATCGCGGCGACGAGCAGCGGGTCGGCGTCGAGCGCGACCCGCGGCGCGTGCAGCGACGCACGGTCGACCGCGCGCTCGATGTCCGTCGAGAGCAGCTCGTCGGTCCGCGTGTCGACGATCCAGGCATCGAGCCGCAGCTCCTCGGGCACGATGACCTCGGCGTGGTAGGAGGCCGCGTGCGCCGCCGTCGGCACGGCCACGTCGACGACGAACGGCGACCAGCCCAGGCGCCGCGCGAGCCGCCGCGCCCGCGAGGCGCGGCCGCCGAGCCGCAGGTGCTCCTCGTAGCCGTACTTCAGGATGCGGCGCCCGTGCGGGTCGCCGAGCAGCGCGATCAGCATGTAGCTCTCGGCGAACGTGGCCAGGAAGTAGCCGCTCGTCTCGTCGGCCAGGATCCGCGCGATCTGCGGCGTGTCCTCGGCACGGCCGCGCAGCTGTGCCATCGCCGCCCGCGCGGCGTCGAGGTCGCTGCGGGCGATCAGCTCGAGCAGGCTCGCCACGTCGGGCGCGAGGGCGCGGGGTGCGACCGCCAGCCGCGCTGCCGCGGTGACGATCCCGGCGGCGATCGGCTCGCCCGAGCTCGCGCCGAGGATCGAGCGCCACTCGTCGTGCTCGCGCAGGTCGAAGTCGCGCAGCGGGCGCTTCTCGAGGATCGCGAGTGGCACGCACCACGGGCCGTCGGGCCCGATCCGCAGATCGTCGAGTAGCGGCGCGGGCAGCGTGAAGTCGACCGAGACCTGGCGGCGCACGAGCTCCTGGGCGAGCAGGTCGATGGTCTCGACGCGGCGATGGATCCAGCGGGTCTCGTCGCTGAGCAGCTGCAGGCAGGCGAGCGCGACCGGCCAGGAGGCCTGCGCGTACTGCTCGTCGGGCCAGGTCGCGGGCATGCGCCAAGACTACGGAGTAGCGCGGCGGATCTCGCTACGCTCGGACGCAGAAATCTCAGCCTGAGCGACTCAACTCATGTTTCGTAAGCGCGTTCTGTATAGTTGTGCGTGCAACGAAAAGAAACGGGAACCTTCACATGGCCAAGCTGCTTCTGATCCCCCTCGACGACACCGTCATCTTCCCGACGATGGACATCAACCTCCCGGTTGATGCCTCCGGCGAAGACCGCGTCCTGCTCGTGCCGCGGCACGATGGGCAGTACGCCAAGGTCGGCACGATCGCCACGGTCGCCGACACGATCCGCCTGCCCGGCGGCGCCCGCGGCGTCTCGCTGGAGAGCGAGGCGCGTGGGGTCATCTCCGGCGCGGCCGAGGCCGACGCCGATGGCCGCCTGCGCGCGGAGGTCACCGAGCACCCCGACACCAAGCCCGTCGACGGGCGCACCCGCGCCCTCGAGCGCGAGTACCGCGCGGTCGTGGAGGAGATCCTCTCCGAGCGCGGCGCCGACGAGCGCGTCTCCGCGTTCCTGCGCTCCGTCGCCGATCCGGGCGCGCTGGCCGACACGGCCGGCTACAGCCCCGACCTCACCTTCGAGCAGAAGGTCCGGCTGCTGGAGACCGTCGACGTCACCGAGCGGCTCGCACTCGCCGTCGAGCTGCAGCGCGAGCGGCTGACCGAGCTGCAGGTGCGCAACCGCATCCGCAACGACGTCGAGTCCGGCGCCCAGAAGCAGCAGCGCGAGTACTTCCTGCGCCAGCAGATGGACTCGATCCGCCGCGAGCTGGGCGAGGACGAGTCGGTCGCCGACGAGTACCGCACGAAGATCGCCGACGCCGGCATGCCCGAGGACGTGCGCACGCAGGCCGAGCGCGAGCTCGATCGCTTGGAGCGCGCGGGCGAGCAGAGCCAGGAGTCGTCGATGATCCGCACGTACCTGGACTGGCTGATCTCCGTGCCGTGGAGCCAGGAGTCCGACGAGATGCTCGACCCGGTCCACGCGCGGGAGGTGCTCGACGCCGACCACGCGGGCCTGGAGGACGTCAAGGACCGCATCACGGAGTACATCGCCGTGCGCAAGCTGCGCCAGGAGCGGGGTATCGACGCAAACGTCGCCCGGACGTCCGAGCTTGCGAGGACGGGAGGGCGAAAGACCGATTCCGGCGCGATCCTCACCCTGATCGGCCCGCCCGGCACCGGCAAGACCTCGATCGGCGAGTCGATCGCCCGTGCGACCGGACGCGAGTTCGTGCGCATGTCGCTTGGCGGCGTCCGCGACGAGGCGGAGATCCGCGGCCACCGCCGCACCTACATCGGCGCCCTGCCGGGACGGCTCGTCCGTGCCCTGCGCGACGCCGGCACGATGAACCCGGTGATCATGCTCGACGAGGTCGACAAGGTCGGCGCCGACTGGCGCGGCGACCCGTCGGCGGCCCTGCTGGAGGTCCTCGACCCCGCGCAGAACCACGCGTTCCGCGATCACTACCTCGACATCGAGATCGACCTCAGCCAGGTCCTGTTCATCGCCACGGCGAACATCGCCGAGACGATCCCCGGGCCGCTGCTGGACCGCATGGAGGTCATCCGCTTCGATGGCTACACCGTCGCGGAGAAGACCGCCATCGCCCGTGACTACCTGTGGGCGCGCCAGCGCGAGCGCAATGGCCTGCGTGAGGACGAGGTCGTCGTCGAGGACGACATCCTCACGCTGATCGTCGCCGAGTACACCCGCGAGGCAGGCGTGCGCCAGCTCGAGCGCGAGCTCGGCACGCTGCTGCGCAAGATCGCGACGAAGATCGCCTCGAGGGCGGGTGGGGACGGCGCCCCTCCGGTGACGGTCGATGTCGCGCTCGTGCGCGACGCGCTCGGACGCCAGAAGGTCTTCCAGGAGGCCGCGGCGCGCACGGCGGTGCCGGGCGTGGCGACCGGCCTGGCGGTGACCGGCGTCGGTGGCGACGTGCTGTTCGTCGAGGCCAACGGGATGCGGTCCCCCCGCGCCCAGGGCGGATTGACGCTGACCGGCCAGCTCGGCGACGTCATGAAGGAGTCCGCCAAGATCGCGCTGACCTACGTGCGGGCGCACGGCTCGGAGCTCGGCATCGGCGACGACGCCTTCGACGAGCGCGAGTTCCACCTCCACGTGCCGGCGGGAGCGATCCCGAAGGACGGCCCCAGCGCGGGCGTCACGATGACCACGGCGCTCGCGTCGCTGCTCACCGGACGGCCGGTGCGCCACACCGTCGGCATGACCGGCGAGGTCACGCTGCAGGGCCGGGTCCTGCCGATCGGCGGCCTCAAGCAGAAGGTGCTTGCCGCGCACGCCGCGGGTCTGACCACCGTCATCCTGCCCGAGCGCAACCGCGCCGACCTGGACGACGTTCCCGCGGACGTGCGTGAGGCGATGACGTTCCACCCCGTCATGACGATCGACGAGGTGCTCGACATCGCCCTCGAACCTGCGCGCACTGAGCCGATCAGCGCGTAGCAGCCGGCGGCTCGGGTCGTCCCCCCGCCCGAGCCGCCCACCCACGAGAAGACGGCCGCGCCGGGCCATGGGCGCGGCCGTTTTCGTTCCCGCCTCCGGACGGCGGGCGGCACGTGCTCTGGCGCCGCTAGGCTCGTCGGATGTTGCGCCTTGCAAGCTGGATCAGGCCAGCGGGTGGAAGTCCCGCACCGGTAGGCGCTGGAGCGCCGGGTAGCAGGCCCCGGTCTCGGGGAGAGATCCCTGCGGCCGAGCGGGGCGTCGAGAGCCTCTTTGGAGCGAGCAAGCGCGTGGGCTGGGATTGCAGCCTCGTCACAGTCACGATCGGGGAGCCGAGCCGCTCATGTCACGGCGAAGGCGATGTCCGCCAGTCCCGGTTCTGCTGGGGCGACTCCTCGCGGGCGGCGTGCTGTCGTTGGGATCTCGTCGGTCGCGTTGCCGCGCCAGGAAGATCATCGGTACGCCGTGTGCGGGAACACCGCACGCACGGATTGAGAGGGGAATCTGGAAACGGACTCGCTTAGGCGAGGACCGCGCCAGTGACTACCAATGGACGGCCGCGCGGTGCGCGTCGCGCGCGAGCAGGCGCTCGCCTTTCGCCTGGCACGACACCACCTGACCGAGCGCCTGGGGCCGGACGGGGCGGGCTCCGCCGCCGTGGTGGGACTGCAGGACACGCCGCCGGGCACGGCCGCGCTCTCGCTCGCCGCCCGCGCCGACGCGGCACCGGCGGCGCTCGACGAGCTGGTGCTCGTCCCCAGCGTTCGCGGCGCGCCGCTGGCCGTCGCGCCCGACGACCTCGCGGTCTTCACGGCCGGGCTCGCGCCACCCGACGAGGCGGCGGCGAGGGTCGTGATCGGCAATGCCTGCAAGGCGCTCGACGCCATCACGGCGATGGACGCGCTCGATCGCGTCAGCGAGGCGGTCCACGCGAGCCTGCGCGACGGGCCGCTGGCGCGCGACGACTTCCACCAGGCGCTGCGCGAGCGTCTGCCCGCCGAGCTGCTGTGGTGGTGCAAGGGCTGCGACGGCCACCACGTGCACCCATCGCTGTGGCGCGCCACCGGCATCCGCGGCGTGCTGGCGATCGTCGGCCGCGAGGGCCGCAGCGCGGTCTTCGGCCTACCGCCCGCCGCGCCCGCGCTCGAGGACCCCGGCGCCGAGCTGGCGCGGCGCTTCCTGCGGGCCTACGGCCCGGCCCGGCCGAAGCTGTTCGCCGACTGGGCCGGCCTGGCCACCTCCCACGCCGCCGCGCTGTGGGAGCGCGCGGGCGAGCTCGTCCTGGTCGACCTCGACGGCACGAAGGCCTGGGCGCTCGCCGAGGACCGGGCCGCGCTCGTCGGCGAGACGCGGACCGAGGGCGTGCGGCTGCTGGCCAACCTCGATCCGCTGAACGCCGCCCGCGACCGCGAGGTGCTCGTGCCCGACGCCGCCGTGCGCAGGCGGATCTGGCGCGTCCTGGGCGGCCCCGGGACCGTGCTGGTGCACGGCGAGGTGGCTGCACTCTGGCGCCCGACGAAGCAGGGCCGCAAGCTGCTCGTCACCGTCGAGTCGCTCGGCACGCTCGTGCCGGCGGTGCGGGAGGAGCTCGCCGCGGAGGCCGAGCGCATCGCACCGTTCCGCGGCGCCGACGCCGCTGAGCTGCGCACCGCGAAGGTCTGACCGCCGAGCCATCCTCTGGTGCGAGCCGCCCGGAGCGGGCGATGTCGAGTGCGCTCGATCCGGGTCTACGGAAAGATCCAGCGCAGCCACGCGACCCCAGCGATCAGCCCGCCTGCGATGAGCACGATCCCGCCGAGCAGCGCCTGCCACGGGCCCGGCGTCCCTCCGCGCAGCCGGCTGTACGCCACCACCAGCAGGTTGATTGCGAGCAGCAGGGCGCCCAGAATCAGCAGCGCGGCGATCGGTGGCGGCCAGTCTTCGCACGCGAGCCCGGGGTCGACATCCCCGACGCCGGAACACGTGAATGTGACGACCCTGGGCACGAGCAGGATCGCTGCCCAGATCACGAGCCCCCATGCGGCCACGGCGAGCAGCCACCGCGCGCGGCGGCGCGGGCGCGACATCTACGGCCGCGTCCTCATAGCGTCGGGCACTGCGACGAGCGCCGGATCATGGTCCAACGATAGTGGCGTCTCCCGCGCCGATGGGCACGAGCGACATCGTCGGGGAACGACCGAACGACGGGGCCGGCGCCGTCGAGCATGTCAGTGACCGCCGAACAGCCGACCCCGCCTCAAGCGCACGCCCACAGGGGGAGGGAGGGGCGTAACGCGCGGGGTGCGGGGCGGCGGCATCGGTCCGCCGCCCCGACCCTCGCGGTCTGCGGTCGCGTCAGGTATCGGGAGCGCGACTCGCGGTTCCTTGCTCTCCGCCCCGTTACCGGGGCGTAGGCTGCCGAACTGGATGGGGGAGGGGTCTCCAGCCGGCGATTGGGAACCTGCGGAGCATTGTTCACCGAGCACCTCAATGCCGGTTAAGGGTCCGATCAGGAATCCGTTAAGGTTTGCGCGATCCGGCGCAGACGCGGCGATTTGGCTGTGTCGCGGCCAGGATCCACCAGATTGCCAGCGGCTGAAGCGCCAGCCGCCCCCACAGGAGGGCCGGCGACAGCCCCGGGTAGCGGTCGGGGTGCAAGGCCATGTGCACGTTCGCGGGGAAGACGGCGACGAGCGTGGCGGCGAGCCACAGGCCCGCGAGGCGCCGCGTGCGTGGCGGGACGACGCCCAGCGCTCCGCCGATCTCGGCCGCGCCGCTGGCGAGCACGAGCTCGTGATGGGCCGGCACGTAGTCGGGCATGATCTCCTCGTACATGCCCGGGCGCAGGAAGTGCAGGATCCCTGCGGCGGTGAAGAAGGCGACCAGCAGCCGCTGTGGCCAGGTCATCGAGCGCGCAGGCCGTCGAGCGCGATGTCGAGGTAGCGTTTCCAGTCCAGGGCCGCGCCGGCGCGCTGCGCGGCGGCGATGTGGCCGAAGCCGCACATGATCGTGCTGATGTCGGCGAAGGTGACGTCGGCGCGCATCGCGCCGGACTCCTGCGCCCGCGCGAGCAGCGCGGACGTCGCGGCGGCCAGGCGGTGCTGCCCCCGCGATGCGGCCTGGACCACGGTCGGGTGCCCACCGACGATCTCGCACCATGCGACGTCGGCGGCGACGGTGTCGGCGATCCGCCAGATCGTCGCGGCGAAGGTCTCCCAGGCGTCGCCGTCCTGCGCGAGCGCCGCCTCGACGGTGTCGGCCAGGCGCTCGAAGTGCTCCTCGGCGAGGGCGGCGACGAGGGCGTCCTTCGTCGGGAAGTGGCGGTACAGCGTGCCGACGCCGACGCTCGCCCGGCGCGCGATGTCCTCGACCTGAGCGTCGAGCCCGCTCTCGGCAAACGCCGCTGCGGCGGCGGCGACGATTCTCTCGTGATTGCGCCGGGCGTCGGCGCGCAATGGCCGCTGAGCGGTGGTTGACAAGTGGAACCCTCCATCCGTAGGCTGCCCCGCGTCTAAGCGGAATCTTTGCTCATGTTAACCAGATCACCCGGGGGCACGACCGATGACCGATGCCGAGACCGCTCAGCGCCGCAAGTGGCTCGCGCTGGCGCTCCTCGCCAGCACGCAGTTCGTGATCATCCTCGACGCCGCGATCGTCAACGTCGCGATCCCCTCGATCGGCCGGGACCTGAAGTTCTCCGAGGAGAACCTGACCTGGATCCCCAACGCCTACGCGCTGACGTTCGGCGGCTTCCTGCTGTTGGGCGGCCGCATGGCCGACCTGCTCGGTCGGCGGCGGCTGTTCATGGTCGGCCTGGGGCTCTTCTCGCTGGCGTCGCTGCTCGGCGGTCTGTCCACCAGCGAGGAGCAGCTCATCGCCGCCCGCGCGCTGCAGGGTCTTGGCGCCGCGCTGCTGGCGCCGTCCGCGCTGTCGATGGTCACGAACATGTTCGAGGAGGGCTCGGAGCGCAACAAGGCGCTGGGGATCTGGGGCGCGGTGTCCGGCTCGGGCGGCGCGGCGGGCGTCCTGCTCGGCGGCATCCTCACCGAGTACGCCGGCTGGGAATGGGTGCTGTGGGTCAACGTGCCGATCGGCATCATCGCCGCGGTGCTCGCGCCGCGCCTGCTCGTCGAGAGCCGCCGCGAGACCGACATGCGCCACTTCGACGCGCTCGGCGCCATCACGGTCACGGTCGGTCTGTCGCTGCTGGTCTTCGCGCTCGTCGACACGATCAACGCGGGCTGGGGCTCGACGCAGACGCTCACCCTCCTGGCGGTGGCGTCCGCGCTGCTCGTCACGTTCGTGTACATCGAACTGCGCTCGAGGGACCCGCTCATGCCGTTCGGCATCTTCCGCCTGCGCACGCTCACCGGCGCCAACCTCGTCGGTCTGCTGGTCGGCGCCGCGCTGTTCGCCATGTTCTTCTTCCTGTCGCGCTACATGCAGGAGGTGCTGGGCTACAGCGCGCTGGACGCCGGGCTGTCCTACCTGCCGCTCGCGCTGGCGATCATCTTCTCGGCGGGAGCCGCCTCGGTGCTCGTCACGAGGCTCGGCTTCCGGCCGGTGCTGCTCGCGGGGCTCGGGCTGATCACCATCGGGCTGCTGTGGCTCGCGCAGGTGCCCGAGGACGGCGTGTACCTGTCCAATCTCCTCGCGCCGATGGTCATCTCCGCGGTCGGCCTGGGCTTCGCGTTCGTGCCGGTGACGATCGCCGCCGTCTCCGGCGTGTCGGAGGATGAATCCGGGCTCGCGTCCGGCCTCATCAACACGTCGCAGCAGATCGGCGGCGCGCTGGGCCTCGCGGTCCTGGGCACGATCGCCGCCTCGAAGACGACGGACCTCGTGGCCGCGGCGCAGGGCGCGCCCGCGGCGATCCCCGGCGCGCTGACCGAGGGCTTCCAGCTCGCGTTCCTGACCGGCGCGGGCTTCGCGATCCTCGGCATCGTCGCGACGCTCGTGTTCGTGCGCTCGGAGGACTCCAAGAAGATCGTCGGGGCCAACCCGGCCGACCTGCCGATGGCGTGAGCCGCTGGTCGTAGCCCACGAGGGGCGGCGGGTGAGTTACAGGTAGGGCGACGTCCGGCGCTCTGTGATATCGAACACACTGCACCGTATTTACGCATAAGTGGCTTGACCTCACTTACGTGAGTGTGCGAGGTTCGCGTCGCCTCCGGGGAAAGGCGACAGCCGGATCAGCCGGCTGATCCGGCAACCATCGTTCACCAGAGGTCACAAGATGTCGTATCACGGCAGGAATGCGCACGCTCGGATGTCAAGTCGGCAGTGGCGGGGCGTGATCGCGGCAGTGCTCACGCTTGGGATCATGGGCGGGGCCGCCGCCACGGCGCAAGCCGGACCGCTCGTTTTGATGGGCATCGATGCTGAGGACGGTGGCGTCGGCGGTCACGGCCCGATCGGCGTTTACCAGAATGTGGTCAACAACGGCGTCCTGGCCAACGTGACGAACGGCGGATCGGGAATTCTCGTCATCGGCGCCGGAAAGAATCCCGGCGATAACGTGACGTCGTTCTGGAATGCCATCGACAGCGCCGCGCCGGGTGCCATCACGTACGTCAACGGCGCCTCCAACATCGCGTCGCAGTCCCTCGCCGGCTTCGCGATGATCGCGGTCGCCAGCAGCGTCATCGAGACGTTCGACGGAGGACTCACGCCGGCCGAGAACACTGCGCTCGCAGGTCGGCAGGCGGACATCGCCTCGTTCGTGAACGGCGGCGGCGGTCTCATGGGCCTCTCGCAGACGGGCCTGCCGGACACCTATGCCTATCTCCCGGATGCCGGGCAGTTCACCTTCGACACGGCGCTGGGCTACTCGGACATCACGGCGACGATCGACGGCAGTGCCGTCGGAATCGACGACTCGCTGGACATCTGCTGCTGGCACGACGCCTACACGTCCCATCCCGCGTTCCTCAAGGTCCTCGCGACCGAAACGGGCACCGCGCGGGCGGCCGCGCTCGGCGGCGCTGCGGTGATCGTTCCCACCGATATCACGCTGACCCCGCCCTCTGCGACGAACCCGGTCGGCACGTCGCACACGGTGACCGCCAACGTCCGCAAGGGCGGTGTCGCGCAGGCTGGAGTCGCCGTCACGTTCAAGGTGGCCGGCGTGAACGCCGGCGCGACCGGTACGTGTGTCCCCGCGAACTGCACGACCAACGCCAGCGGAAACGTGACGTTCACGTATGTCGGAACGACGGCTGGGACCGACACGATCGATGCGTCGTTCGTCAACGCTCAGAACGTGACGGTGAAGACCAGTGCGAGCAAGCTGTGGGCCGCCGCCGCCAAGCTCTCGATCAACGACGTGACGGTCAGCGAACGAAACTCCGGGTTCGTCGATGCGACGTTCAAGGTGACGCTTGACCAAGCCGTCACCACGCCGGTGACCGTCAGCTACGCCACGGCCAACGGCACGGCGACGGCACCGGCGGACTACACGGCCAAGAGCGGTCTGCTGACGTTCGCCGCCAACGACCAGAGCGAGGACGTCTCCGTGCAGGTCCGCGGCGACACCGTCAACGAGCCCGACGAGACGTTCACCGTGACGCTCTCGGCGGCGAGCGGCGCGTCGATCCAGCGCACGACGGGCGTGGGGACGATCCTCGACGACGAGCGCGACGGCGCGTTCACCTGCCGTGCGACCGGCCTGCGGCTGCTCGGCCTGCTCGAGGTCATCGTCGCAAACCCGCCGGGCGGGCCCTGCCGTGACATGTCCGCGGCGCTCGTGAATCTCAACAGGGGGTCGGGTGCCGTCGCCACGACGCTCACGGCGCCGACGGCCCGCACCGATCAGACCCCGAACGACCTCGCCGCGGCCGCTCCCGCGGTCGGCGACAAGGCCACCGCGCACGCCGACACGGCGAACGTGCTGGTCGGGCTGGGGCTCAGCGCGACGGCGACGGTCGCCGATGCGACGGCCTTGTGTTCGGGCAGCGGTGCGCCCGCGCTGTCGAGCGCGGGCAAGGTCGTGGGGCTGCGGGTCAACGGCCGAAGCTACAGCGTGCTCACGGAGCCCGTGACCATCCCGCTGCTGCTGGCCACGCTGCGCATCAATGCGACGACGAGCGTCTCCGGTCAGATCACCCGCCGGGCCATCTGGCTCGACAACGTGCTCCTGCCGGACGTGATCATCGGCGAGGCGAGCGCCGGTCACAGCGGCAATCCCTGCGGCGCGTAGAGGCTGGGCGACCGAGGACGGGCCGGGCGCCTCGAGGCGGCCCGGCCCGTCGCGCGCTCGTGAGCCGGGGTCGCATGCCGGCGGGCTGGCCGGCGTCTCACACATCGAGCGTGAACTCGTGCTCGCCGAGCAGGACGACGAGCGGCTCGCCGGCGCGCCCGGCGATGCCGAGCGGCACGGCGGGGTCGCTCGTCTCGTAGTCGGCGGCCACGACGCTCGAGCCCGGCAGCAGCGCGGCGAGCTCGCGCACGACGCGGCCGAACATCTCCAGCCCGCCGAGCACGCCGGCGACGCGTCCCTCGGCGGGGTCGACGTCGAACGCCGGCAGGCGGCGCATGAACGGCAGCTCGGGCAGGGGGACGTCGCTCGCGGCGTCGTGCGGCAGCTCGCGCACGCCCGCCTCCTCGCGCACGACGATCGCGCGCAGGCGCTCGCACTCGACGATCGCGGGGTGCGGCCCGTCGAGCGCGATGCTCACGCGCAGCGCACCGGTGCCGTGCAGCAGCTCGCGGGCGAGCGCGGCCGCGAGGTCGACCTCGCTCACCGTGGCCCGAAGCGGGCGTGGGTGAAGCGGTACAGCGGCGCCTCGAGCCAGGGCGCGTCGTCGCCGTAGCGCGCGCGCAAGGCGGCGGGGACGGCGGCGTGGTCGTAGTCGACGCGGCGGTGCTCGATCGCGCCGTCGTCGTGCAGCAGGGCGTAGGCGGCGCGGTGGTCGCCGTCGAAGGGCATGCCGACGCTGCCGGGGTTGACGAGCTCTATGGCGCCCGCCGACGTGCGCGCGAACGGCAGGTGCGTGTGGCCGAAGACGAGGCGTCGCTCGCTGACGCCGGCGAGCAGCTCGGCCTCGTCGTCGCCGGGCTTGGGCGTGAACGAGCGCACGTCGCTGACCGGCGAGCCGTGCCACGCGCGCGTGCCGCCGCCGAGGTCGGCGCTGTGCGGCAGGTCGTCGTGCTGAGCGACGAGCTCGTCGCCGAGCGCCTCGCGCGCGGCCGCCGTCGCCGGGCGCACCGGCGCGGGCGCCGCGGCGGGGTCGGCGGTCCAGCGCTCGCCGTTGCCGCGGATCCAGATCGCGGGGGAGAGCTCCTGCAGGCGGCTGACGGCGGCCTCCGGCCAGGGCCCGAACAGCGCCACGTCGCCGCCGATCAGGTAGGCGTCGGCACCCTGCTCGGCGGCGTCGGCGAGCACCGCGGCGAGCGCCAGGACGTTGCCGTGGACGTCGTAGATCAGCGCGCGCATCTGCGTAGTGTTACCTCCGGTGGACGATCTCGCCCTCACCGGCCCGACGCTGCGGGTGCGGATCCCGCGCGCCGAGGACGCCGCCGCGCTGTTCGAGCAGGCCTCCGATCCCGAGGTGACGCGCTGGTTCTCCTGGGGGCCGTACACGTCGGAGGCCGAGGCACGCTCGTACCTCGCCCGCCTGCCGGCGCAGCGCGAGCGCGGCGAGCACCTCGATCTCGTCGTCGAGCACCTCGCGGCCGGCCCGATCGGCATCACCGGCCTCGGCGAGCTCGCCGTCCGCGACCGCCGCGCGATGATCGGCTCGTGGCTCGGCCGCGCCTGGTGGGGGACGGGGGCCAACCAGGAGGCCAAGGCGCTGATGTGCCACCTCGCGTTCGCCGTGCTCGGCCTCGATCGCCTCGGCGCGTACTCCAACGTCGAGCACGCCCGCTCGCAGCACGCGCTGGAGCGGCTCGGCTTTCACCGTGAGGGCGTCCTGCGCGGCTATCACCGCCACGGCGACCGCACGTTGGACGTCGTGATCTTCGGGCTGCTGCGGGCCGACTGGGAGGCGAGCGGGCTGCCGGCCGTGGCGGTCGACGTGACGGGGCAGGCGCCGCCGGCGTTCGTGGTGCGCGACTGAACCGTCGTACGCCTTTACACACGCATACGGCGAAGGCGAGAATGCGCGGTGAACGTCGCTGCAGCGCGGCGGCGCAGGTGCCGGCCAGCGCGATCGCGTCCCAGAAAGAGGCCCATGGCGTATCTCACCCCAGCGGAGTACACGACCAAGGCCGTCGACGCCGGGGCGTCGAAGGTGCTCATGTCCACCCGCGACACCTTGATTCGCGCGGCCATGGCCGGGGCGACGCTCGCGATCGCCGCGGCCTTCGCCGTGACGATCACGGTGCAGACCGGGGAGCCGCTGGCCGGAGCGGTGCTGTTCCCCGTCGGGTTCGTTCTGCTCTATCTGCTGGGGTTCGACCTGCTGACCGGTGTGTTCATGCTGGCGCCGCTCGCCCTCCTGGACAAGCGGCCGGGCGTGACCGCGGGCGGCGTGCTGCGCAACTGGACGCTCGTCTTCGTCGGGAACTTCGCGGGCGCCTTCCTGGTCGCGGTGATGATGGCGATCGTCTTCACCTTCGCGTTCACCGAAGTCCCGGACGCGGTCGGTCAGAAGATCGGCACGATCGGCGCGGACCGGACGGTGGGCTACGCCGACCACGGCGCGGCCGGCATGCTCACGCTCTTCATCCGCGCCGTCCTGTGCAACTGGATGGTCTGCACCGGCGTGATCGCGGCGATGATGTCCACCACGGTGAGCGGCAAGACGATCGCGATGTGGCTGCCGATCATGCTCTTCTTCTACATGGGCTTCGAGCACTCCATCGTCAACATGTTCCTGTTTCCGTCGGGCCTCCTGCTGGGCGGCGACTTCACGATCGGGGACTACCTGCTCTGGAACGAGATCCCGACCGTCGTCGGCAACCTCGTGGGCGGCTTGGCGTTCGTCGGCTTGACCCTGTACTCGACCCATCTGCACACCGGCTCCAGGAAGCTCCCCGCAGCACCGCGCGAATCGGTCCCGGAAGAGCAGATCCCGGTGGGGTGACGCGGCTCAGCCCCGCCGCGCCTCCCAGCTGAACCCGCGCACGGCCAGCACGATCCCCAGCACGGCCCAGAGCAGCACCACCGCGAGGTCGTCGACGTGGTCGGCGAACGCCGCGCCGGTGACCATCGCCGCCGACAACCCGTCGATGAGGTGCGTCAGCGGCAGCGCCTGGGCGATGTCGCGCAGGAACGTGGGCGCGTTCTCGGCGTCGTAGAAGACGCCGCTCAGCACGATGACCGGCAGGAAGATCGCGTTGACGTAGGCGGGCGCCGAGTCGAAGTTCGGGATCGCGTGCGACAGCGCGACGCCGAGCGAGGCCAGGCAGATCACGCCGGCCGCGACGAAGGTCGCGAGCATGATCCAGTCGTGGGGCAGGCCGACGCCGAAGAGCAACGCGCCCGCGCCGATGACGATCGTCAGCTGGATCGCGGTGTTCGTGACGGCGTGCCCGGCGAGCGCCGCGAGGTAGTTGCCGCTGGGCAGCGGAGTGCCGCGCAGGCGCTTGAGGACGCCCTGCTCGCGCAGGAAGACGAGGTTCATCGCGAGCGCCACGAACGTCGTGGTCATGACGCTCATCCCGGCGATGCCCGGGACGATGATGTCGAGGTCCTTCTGGCTGCCGGAGAAGATCGCCCCGAACAGCGCGAGCAACAGCAGCGGCAGCACGAAGTTGAAGAACGCCGCGCTGGGGTTGCGCCAGAACATCTTGCGCTCCAGGCGGTACTGGCGCCAGGTGAGCGCGATCGCCGCGCTCATCGCGACGGCTCCTCGACGTCGACGTCGATGTCGACGTCAGTCTCGGCTTCGGCCGTCAGCTCGAGGTAGACGTCTTCCAGCGACGGCCGCGACACGCTGAGGTCGGCCAGTCCGGTGCCGCGGGCAAGCGCGGCGCTCGTGAGCTGATGCAGCAGCGCCGTCGGATCGTCGGTCTCGCGGTGGACGAGCTCGCCGCTGTCGTCGCGCCACGCCACGCGGTAGCGCGAGGAGGCGCCCACACCGAGCTGCGCCGGCGCGCCGACGGCGAGGATCCGCCCGTCCTTGACGATCGCCACGCGATCGCACAGCGCCTGCGCCTCGTCGAGGTAGTGCGTCGTCAGCAGCACGGTCTTGCCGAGGTCGGCGAGCGCGCGGATCACATCCCACGCCGCGCGCCGCGCGGCCGGGTCGAAGCCGGTCGTCGGCTCGTCGAGGAAGATCAGCTCGGGATCGCCGACGAGCGCGAGCGCGAAGTCCAGCCGCCGCGACTGCCCGCCCGACAGCTTGCGCGTGAGCACGTCCTGGCACGCGCCCAGCCCGGCCAGCTCGATGACCTCGCCGATGTCGCGGGGGGCGGGGTAGAAGCCCGCCCAGTGCGCCACGAGCTCGCGCGGCGTGGCATGGCGGTAGATGCCGCTGGACTGCAGGACGATGCCCACGCGCTCGCGCAGGGCACGCGGTCGCCCGCCGGGGTCGTGTCCGAGCACCGACACGATCCCGCTCGTGCGATGGCGGTAGCCCTCGAGGACCTCGACGGTCGTCGTCTTGCCGGCGCCGTTGGGGCCGAGCAGCCCGAACACCTCGCCGGCGGCGACCTCGAAGTCGATGCCCTGCACCGCGTGCACGTTGCCGTAGGACTTGTGCAGGTCGCGCACGAGAATGGCAGGAGCGGCGGAATCCACGGCGGCGCAATCATGACAAGATCGGCTGCGGCGGCTCTCGTGACGCGCTGTGCCTGCATCGACATCGGGTCGAACACCACGCGCCTGCTCGTCGCGGAGCTCGCCGACGGGCGGCTGCGCGAAGTCGTGGCCGAGCGCGCGTTCACGCTGCTGAGCGCGGCGGGCGTGGCGGGCGTGGCGGGCGTGGCGGGCGTGGCGGGCGTGGCGGGCGTGGCGGGCGTGGCGGGTGCGGCGGGCGTGGCGGGCGTGGCGGGCGTGGCGGGTGCGGTGGGCGAGGTGGGCGAGGTGGGCGAGGTGGGCGTGGCGGGCGAGGTGGGCGAGGTGGGTGCGGCGGGCGAGGTGGGCGAGGCGGGCGAGGTGGGCGAGGCGGGCGCGGCGGGTGCGGCGGGCGTGGCGGGCGCGGCGCCGTGCGCGGTGGGGCAGGCCAAGATCGACGAGGTCGCCGCGGTCGTCGCGCGCCAGGTGCGCATCGCCGACGAGCTCGGCGTGGTCGCGCTGCGCGTGGTCGCGACGGCCGCCGTCCGCGGCGCGCCCGACCGCGCGACGCTGGCCGCCGCGGTCCACGCCGCCTGTGGCGCGCCGCTGGAGATCCTCGACTCGCACGACGAGGCGCGCCTGGCCTTCCACGGCGCGATCGGGATGCTCGTCGAGCGCCCGCCGGGACTGCTCGGCGTCGTCGACGTCGGGGGCGGCTCGACCGAGCTCGTCGTCGGCACGAGCGAAGGCGGCGTGACGTGGTCGGTGTCGCTGCCGCTCGGTTCGGCCGGCCTCGCCCGCAGCGAGCTGCTGTCCGACCCGCCGGCGCCAGCCGAGCTCGCGCGCGTGCGCGACATGCTCGCCGCGCGCTTCGCCGAGGTGGACGCGCCGCAGCCGGCCGTCGCCTACGCGGTCGGCGGCAGCGCGACGTCGATGCAGCGCCTGATGGGCGCCGAGCTCGACCGCGCGGCGCTCGCGCGCGGGCTGCAGGCGCTCGTCACGCGGCCGGCCGCGGAGGTCGCGCCCGCGCTCGGACTGCATCCCCAGCGCACCCGCCTGCTGCCGCCCGCGATCCTCCTGCTCGACGCCGCGTCGCGGGCGCTGCGCGCACCGCTGCGGTTCGCGGGCGGCGGGCTGCGCGAGGGCGTCGTGCTCGAGCAGCTCGCGCGGCTGGGCGCGTGAAGCGGCGCTCGAGCCGCGGAAAATGCGGCTAGCGGGCGCCGTGAAACTGCGTGACGGCGTCCGTGCGGGTGGCGGTGAACGGCAGCTCTGAAGGGAACGTCCTCGGACTTTCACGCCGCCGCGGGTGGCGAAGCCCCGCCAGAACGACTGATCTGAGGGCGGGCCGTCGGGTGCGCGCGGGTTCGCCCATGCCTCGGCGCCGGCGGTCGTGTCGCATCGTGGGGCCCCGGCGACCCATGTCCGCCCTGACCGGCCGATCCGCCCCGGCACGCGTGTGGTCGTGGCGAATGTGGTGCGTAGAGCGACCCATATTCGCCACGACGCCTCGGCAGCGGCCGGTTCGGCGGGAGCGTGGCGGGTTGATGTTCGCTACGAACATCAACGCGCCACGCTGCCCGATCGCGCGGCGGCCCCGGCCCGAACGCCGCCGCGCACGCAACCTCACACCCTCAGCGATGCCGTTCAGCCACGCGATTCGCGATCCCCCGCACCGCCGGCCCCGGCCGGAACGCCGCCGCGCACGCAGCCTCACACCCTCAGCGATGCCGTTCAGCCACGTGATCGCCACCCCGACGCCCGCCCCGGCCCGAACGCCGCAGCCCCCGCCCCCCACGCCCTCATCGATGCCGTTGCACGACGCAATCGCCACCCCCGCGCCGTGCGAAGCACAGGGCCGACCCGCCGCGCGTACGGCGAGGCGTTCACCACTCGGTTACGCGCGCGCGGCGCCCGGATAGTCTGATCGGGCGATGATGCACCCCGAAGCCGACCTCTCGCTGCAGGAGCCGATCCGCTCGGTCGAGCCGGCCCCTGCGCCGGCGCCGCCAAGCGACGTCGACCTGCACGACAAGTCGCTGTACTTCGGCCGCGAGCTGTCGTGGCTGGACTTCAACGACCGCGTCCTGCAACTCGTGGAGGACGAGACGATGCCGCTGCTCGAGCGCGTCAAGCTCGCCGCGATCTGGAGCTCGAACCTCGACGAGTTCTTCCAGATCCGCGTCGCCGGCGTGCACGACCAGATCGACGCCGGCCTCGCCGATCCCGGACCCGACGGCCTGACGCCGTCGGAGACGATCGACGCGATCCGCACGGGGGTGGTGGCCCAGCAGCAGCGCCTGGAGGACATGGTGCTCGGCACGCTGATTGCGGCCCTGGCGAACCACGGCCTGCGAATTCTGCCGCTGAGCGAGCTCTCGAAGCCCCAGCGCAAGGCGCTCGGCAAGCGCTACCGGCGCCAGATCTTCCCGGTCCTGACCCCGCTCGCGGTCGGGCAGGGACGCCCGTTTCCGTACATCTCGAGCCTGTCGCTGTCGCTCGCCGCGCTCGTCCGCGATCCGGAGACCGGCGAGCAGACCTTCGCGCGGGTGAAGATCCCGACGGAGATGCTCGACCGCTTCGTCGAGGTCGACGACGCGCCGAACACGTTCGTCGCCCTCGAGGAGGTCATCGCGGCCAACCTGGAATCGCTCTTTCCGGGGATGGAGATCACCGGCCATGGCTTCTTCCGCGTCATCCGCGACGCCGACTTCGAGGTCTCCGACGAGGCCGACGATCTCCTGCAGGCCGTCGAGGCCGAGCTGCGCCAGCGCCGCTTCGGCGAGGCGGTGCGCCTGGAGGTCGACGGGAACATCGATCCCGGCGTGCGCGAGCAGCTGCGCGCGGCGCTCGACCTCGAGGAGCGCCAGGTCTACGACGTCGACGGGCTGCTCGGCCTCAGCGACCTGTGGCAGATCTACGGCGTGCGCGGCTTCACCGACCTGCGCGACCCGCCCTGGACGCCGGTGACCCAGCCGCGCCTGCAGGGCAAGGAGTCCGAGCACGCCAACGTCATGGCCGAGATGCGCCGCGGCGACGTCCTCGTGCACCATCCCTACGACTCGTTCGCCAGCTCCGTCGAGCGCTTCGTCGAGCAGGCGGTGGCCGACCCCGACGTGCTCGCGATCAAGATGACGGTCTACCGGACCTCCGACGACTCCGCGCTGTTCCCGGCGCTCATCCGGGCGACCGAGCGCGGCAAGCAGGCCGTCTGCATGGTGGAGCTCAAGGCGCGCTTCGACGAGCGCGCGAACATCGGCTGGGCGCGCGCGCTCGAGCAGGCCGGCGTGCATGTCGTCTACGGCTACCCCGGGCTGAAGACGCACGCCAAGTGCATCCTCGTCGTGCGCCGCGAGGGCGACGGCGTGCGCCACTACGTCCACGTCGGCACCGGCAACTACCACCCCAAGACCGCCCGCAGCTACACGGACTACGGCCTGTTCACCTGCGACGAGCAGATCGGCAGCGACGTCGCCGACATGTTCAACTCGCTGACGGGGGTGGCGCGACCGCTGGACAACCGCAAGGTGCTCATCGCGCCGCACGGCATGCGCGACGGGATCCTGGCGGAGATCGACCGCACGATCGCCGCCCGCGAGGGCGGCGACAAGAACGCCCGCATTCGCATGAAGATGAACTCGCTCGTCGACCGGCGCTGCATCCGCGCGCTGTACCGCGCCTCGCAGGCCCGCGTGGAGGTGCAGCTCAACGTGCGCGGCATCTGCTGCCTGCGGCCCGGTGTGAAGGGCATCTCGGAGAACATCACCGTGACGAGCGTGCTCGGGCGCTTCCTCGAGCACTCGCGCATCTACAGCTTCGAGCGCGACGGCGAGAAGCGCGTCCTGATCGGCTCGGCCGACCTCATGCCGCGCAACCTCGACACGCGCGTGGAGCTCATCGCCCCGGTCGAGGCTCGTGCCGTGCGCGACGACGTGCTCGACACGCTGGACCGCTCGCTGGCGACGGAGCAGTGGGCGTGGGAGCTGCGCGCCGACGGCCGCTGGCGCAAGCGCAAGCCCGACCACGACCCGGCCCGCTCGGTGCAGCGCGAGCTCATGAGGCTGCACGCGGCGCGCGCCAGCGAGGGCGCCCAGGCCGGCGAGTGAACGACGAACGGCCCGAGCCGGCGCTCGGCTCGCCGCAGGATGCGCGCGTGCACGCGCCCGCGCGCGGGAACCGGCGCCTGGAGCGGTTGCTGGAGGCCGTCGACCAGGACCTGCAGGTCAAGGCGTGGTGGCACGCCGCCGGCGTCAACGCCGAGCGCCTGCACATGTCCGACCACTCCTGGGTGCACATCCAGATCGTCCTGAACATCGCGCTGCGCCTGTCGCGGCTTCTGTTCGCCCGCGGCGTGACGCCGAGCATCGTCGCCGACCACCGCCTCGACACGCGCGACGCCGAGGTGGTCATCGCCGGCGCGGCGCTCCTGCACTGCGTCGGGATGTCGATCCACCGCACCGACCACGAGGCCTACTCGCTGTTTCTCACCGCCGACAAGCTGCCGCGGCTGCTGGCCGACGTCTACGAGGAGCCGACGCGCTCGATCGTCGTCGCCGAGACGATGCACGCGATCATCTCGCACCGTTCCAAGGGCGCGCCGTTCACGATCGAGGGCGCGATCCTGCGCGTCGCCGACGCGCTGGACATGGCACGCGGCCGGTCGCGGGTGCCGTTCGAGGCAGGCCACACGAACATCCACTCGCTGTCGGCCTACGCAATCGAGAAGGTCACGATCGCGGGGGGCGACGAGAAGGCGGTCCGCATCGAGATCGCGATGTCCAACTCCGCGGGGATCTTCCAGGTCGACGAAGGCCTGGGGACGAAGCTGCGCGGCACGCCACTCGAGCAGCACATCGAGGTCGTCGCGCGCATCGAGGCCGAGCACGAGCAGCGGCTCGTGCCGATCTTTCGCCTTTGAGTCACTCGGCACGGGAGTTACTGGGCGAGCGGCGACGCGCCAGCTCCTGATCTAAGCCGGGCCGGTCCGCGCATGCGCAAGCATTGTCAACTTCGAGTTCGGAGGCACGTTTCCCGTGACCGACTCAGCACTGCGTGAGCTCGCAGACGATCCGTCTTCGCGCAAGCGCTTCTTCAAGATGCTCGGTGGGGCGGGTGCCGTCAGCGCCTTCTCGATCGCGCTGGCCGCCTGCGGCGACGACGATGACGACAAGTCATCGTCGACCACCCCACCGGCCGCTGCCGCCAACGCGGACAGCAACAAGTCCGATCTGGAGATCCTCAACTACGCGCTGACACTCGAGTTCCTCGAGGCGGACTTCTACGCGCAGGTGATCGACAGCGGCATGGTCAAGGACCCGAAGGTGGGCTCCATCGCCAAGAAGTTCGGCTCGACCGAGCAGGAGCATGTCGACGCGCTCATCGCGACGATCAAGAAGCTCGGCGGCAAGCCGGTGGCGGCTCCGAAGTCGAACTTCGGGCCGACGTTCGACAAGGGCCTCAAGGCGACGCTCGAGGCCGCTGCGGACGTCGAGAATCTCGGCGCGGCTGCGTACCTCGGGCAAGCGGGCAACATCAAGAACAAGGAAGTGCTCGCCGCCGCGCTGGCGATCCACACCGTCGAGGCTCGCCACGCGGCGGCCCTCAACATCCTCGTCGGCCGTGGCTTCGGCGACGGCAAGGGCGGGCTGAGCGGCGCGCTGCCCGACGGCGCCTTCGGCAAGCCGATGGACATGAAGTCGGTCCTCGCGGCTGTCAAGCCGTTCCTGGCCTAATCGACCACCACGATCACGAAAGCGAGAACGCACATGGCTTCATCGCGACTGGTGGCCCCCGAGTTGGCCGCCATCAAGGTTCACGGCATGACACGGGAGTCCTTTCTCCTGCGCTCGACGCTGGCGGGTGCCGCCGCCTACGGCACGCTGTCGGCGACCGGGCTCATCACGAAGGCGCTGGCCGACTCGGGCAGCGGCGACGTCGAGATCCTCAACTTCGCGCTCACCCTCGAGTACCTCGAGAACGAGTTCTACGTTCAGGCCGCCAAGCAGGTCAAGGGGCTGTCGGACTACGAGAGCAAGCTCACCAAGGAGCTGCGCGACAACGAGGGCGAGCACGTCGACGCGCTGGCCGCGACCGTCAAGAAGCTCGGTGGCAAGCCCGTCGCCAAGCCGACGTTCGACTTCGGCGGCGCGTTCGCCAACCGCGCGGTCTACCTGAAGACCGCCAACACGCTCGAGGACACCGGCGTCAGCGCCTACAACGGCGCGGCTCCGATGATCGCCTCCGGTGAGGTGCTCGGCGCGGCCGGCGGGATCGTGCAGATCGAGGCGCGCCACGCGGCGATGATCCGCCTCGTGCGCAACAAGCCGCCGGCGCCGGCGGCGTTCGACAAGGCCAGCGACATGGACGCGGTGCTCAAGGCGGTACAGCCGTTCATCGTGGCCTGACCCATCCGGGTCAGCCGATCGCCTGACACCGCCGGCCGGCGGGGGACCGTGCTACCGCACGGTTCCCGCCGGCCGGCGTCAGGCGTTGTGCGTCAGCGCGTGACGTTCGTCAGCGCGGTGGCGACCTTCTGCAGGGCGCCGTTGATGCCGCGGATCTCGGAATCGATCGGACGGGTTTGATCATCGATGGCGTGCACGCCGACGCGGATCAGCGCGGCGTTCGCGGCGATCTTGTTCAGGGTTCCTGCGATCGCGACGAGATACAGCGCGAGCACGACGACCAGCAGCAGGACTTCGACCAGCGTCCCCACGATCAGGATGGTGTTCATCGGGCGCTCCTCACTACCGGTGGTTGTCGAGTTCCCGGACGAGGTCGTCGCCGGAATTGCGGGTGTTCTTGAGCAGGTACGTCATCGCGGTGTTCTTCACGACCGCCTTGCCGTTGACCCAGGTGTCCCAGATGTCGTCGTTGAGCTGGAGCACCGTGCGCCGCAGGGTCTCCAGCAGCGCGATGACGACCAGCAGCACCACGAATCCGACCACCAGCGTGTACACCCACGCGGATTGATTTTCTGACATCGCAACGACTGCCGGAAGCGCGTTCATTGGCTGAACACCTTCCAGGCGGGCAGCGTCGACGGCGCATCCAGATGCTGCTGGGAGGGCGCCTCCGCCGGCGCCGGCGGCGGTGGTGGTGCGGCGGGCGGAGCCGACGCGTTGAGCGTCGCCGGCGCGGGCCGCTGGGGCAGCGCCAGCTTGTTGAGGTAGGCGACGGCCAGCGGCGGGACCGAGTCGGCCAGGCGGCGTGTGGTGCCCAGCTGGTCGGCGCCGGGGATGCCCTTCTTCAGCATCGGCGCGGTCTCGGCGTTCTTGACGTCGGCGGAGATCCTGCGCAACGGCGCGAGGACGTCGTTGAGCAGGGAGATCACCACGCCCAGCACGACGAGCCCCAGCAGCAGCCCGACGATCGCCAGCACGGTCTGTGTCGTACTCATTCGCGCCACCCCGGTGACGTGTGGTAACGGTCCACGACCGGATCCCCGCCGCGCGCGGCCCGCAGGCAGCGCGTGATCGTCTGCACGGCGACGTTCGTCGCGCCGACGTCCTGCAGCGGCCGCGTCTTGAGCGCGATCGAGTCCAGGTCGCTGACGAGGTGCTTGGCGACCCCGTCGGTCTTCCGCGCGAGGGCGGTGATGGTGAGCAGAAGGACGGCGACGAGGGCGACCACCACAGCGCCGACCACCCAGCCGACCATCCACCACGAGGAGAGCGCAGCCATCACGTGACCGCGCTCATTGAGCGAACTGTCGAGACGATGTTCTCAACCCCCCTGAGAGTGAGCGCAGACCGCCCGCCGCTGAGCGACGGCGCATGTCGCGCACTGCGCGCAACGTACACCCTTCGGACGGGATGACGTATTAAGTTTCAGCCCACGGACTTGACGCCAAGTCAAGCGCGGCGGATTTGGGTGAGAGCGACCGGTCGCCCTCATGGCGTCGTGCGGTCGGCTCAGGCCGCCGTGGGCTCGTCCGCTTGGCGCCTGCGCAGCACCGTCGTGGCGGCGAGAGCGCCGCCCGGACGAGCGTGCCGGCGGCGCTGTAGGGCCGGATTCGCGCAGCGCGATGCCCGCCGGCGAGGGTTTGCGGCTGCCCGTAGGCTCGCGAGGCCGGCTCAGCGCACGACGCGGTACTTCACGTGCGTGACCGCCGGCGACGCGACGACCTCGACCGGCTCGAGCGTCAGCCCGCCGACGTCCTGCAGGAGCCGTTCTCCCGCGCCGAGCGTGATCGGGGCGATGTGCAGGTACAGCTCGTCGAGCAGCCCGGCGGCCAGGTACTGGCGCACCGCGCTCGCGCCGCCGGCGATCGAGACGTCGCCGTCGCCGGCCGCGGCGCGCGCCTGCTCGAGCGCGGCCTCGATGCCGTCGATGACGAACGTGAAGGTCGTGCCGCCCTGCATCGTCAGCGGCTCGCGCGGGTGGTGGGTCAGCACGAAGACCGGCGCGTGGTAGGGCGGGTCCTCGCCCCACCAGCCGGTCCAGCTCTCGTCCCACGGTCCATCGCCGCCGCCGAACATCTTGCGGCCCATGATGTAGGCGCCGATCCCCTGCGTGACCTCGTCGGCGACCTCGGCGTCGGCGTTGCGCTCCCCGCCGCGACCGCCATGCTGCTCGCGCCACGTCGCGGTCGCGAACGCCCACTGGTGCAGGCGCATCCCGCCCTCGCCGATCGGGTTCTCGACGCTCTGGTGGGGTCCCGCGACGTAGCCGTCCAGCGAGATCGAGATCTGGCTTGTGACCCGGCTCACCAGTGCACGCCCTTCATGATGTTCGCCATCGCGAGCTGCTCCATGCTCGCCCGCTCGGCGTCGGCCGGCGCCTTCTCGCCCTTCGAGGCGGCGGAGTCCGGGAACACGTTGTAGGCGACGTGCAGGATCTGGTCCATGACCTTCGGCGCGAGCGCGTGCAGCACCTCGCCGGCCGTGCCGAGGCGGGTGTTGATCTCCTTCGGGCGCGAGCGCATCGCCTCGCAGATGAGCGCGCCGGCCTCCTCCGGCGAGATCGTCGGGAAGTGGTCGTAGAGCTTCGTCGGCGCGATCATCGGCGTGCGCACGAGCTGCATGTGGATCGTCGTGAACGAGATGCCGTCGCCGATCACCTCCGAGGCGACGACGCGCGTCCAGGAGTCCAGCGCGGCCTTGGAGGCGACGTAGGCGCTGAAGCGCGGCGGGTTGGTCTGCACGCCGATCGAGCTGACGTTGACGACGTGGCCGAAGCCGCGCTCGCGCATGTGCGGCAGCAGCGCCATGATCATCTTGATCGCGCCGAAGTAGTTGAGCTGCATCGTGCGCTCGAAGTCGTGAAAGCGATCCTCGGAGAGCTTGACCGAGCGGCGGATCGAGCGGCCGGCGTTGTTGACGAGGAAGTCGATCGCCGGGTGCTCGTCGAGGATCCGCGCCACCACCGCGTCGATCGCGTCCATGTCGGACAGGTCCGCGCCGTAGACGTGGGCGGTGCCGCCGAGGGCCTCGATCTCCTCGCGCAGCGCCTCGAGCTTCTCCAGCCCGCGCGCGACGAGCAGCGGGGTCCCGCCCGCGGCGGCGACCTGCAGCGCCGTCGCGCGGCCGATCCCGCTCGACGCGCCCGTGATGATGACCGTGCGGCCGTTGATGGCCTTCTGAAACGAGCGGTCCTTGAAGAGGTCCGGATCGAGGTTGCGCTCCCAGTAGTCCCAGAGCCGGTCGGCGTAGCTGGGCAGCTCGGGCACGGTGATGCCCGACCCGGCGAGCGCGCGCTCGGTGTCGCGGGTGTCCAACCGCGGCCTGATCGCCATGTGCTTGAGCACCACGGGCGGGATCCCGAAGTCGGCGAGCACCGTGTCGCGGATGTCGCGCACCTGCGGCAGCTTCATGAGCATCGACAGCGTGCCCTTGGGCAGCGCATCGGTCAGGCGCTTGTCGACGCGGATCGCCAGCTGTGGCGCGTGGGCGGCCTTGGCGAAGGCGTTGAGCGACTCGCCGACGCGCATCGGCTTGGGGTTCGTGAGGTGGAACGCCTGCCCGTCGAGGCCGGGCTGATGGGCGATGTGATCCAGCGCGGCCGCGACGAAGTCGACCGGGACGATGTTCGTGTAGCCGAGCTCGGGACCGACGAGCGGCATCCACTCCGGCAGCGCGAAGCGCGCCTTCTGGATCGCCTTGAAGAAGTAGTAGGGCCCGTCGACCTTGTCCATCTCGCCGGTCTGCGAATGGCCGACGACAATCGCCGGGCGGTAGACGCGCCATGGCACGGAGGACTGCTCGCGGACGATCCGCTCGGCGTCGAACTTCGTGCGGTGGTAGGCGGACGGCAGCTTCTGGCCCTCGTCGAACATGTCCTCGCGAAACAGCCCCTTGTACTCGCCGGCGGCGGCGACCGACGAGACGTGGTGCAGATGCTCGGCGCCGAGCGCGACGGCGAGGTCGACGGCATTGCGCGTGCCGACGACGTTGAGGCGCTCGTTGACCTCCTCGGCGGCGGTCATGTCGTAGATCGCGGCGAGGTGGAAGCAGTGCTCGATCTCGCCCTGCAGCGCGGCGATCTGCTCGTCGGAGACCCCGAGGCGCGGTTCCTGGAGGTCGCCGACCACCGCCTTGATGCGAGCGGCGGCGGCCTCGCCCCAGCGCTCGACGAGGGCGTTCAGGCGCTCCTGCGAGCCGGCGCGGACGAGGACGTGGACGTCGCCCTCGCGCTCGAGCAGCCGCTCGACGAGATGGCGGCCGATGAAGCCGGTCGCGCCCGTCACGAAATACGCCATTGCTCTCCTCTTCGGTCGTGCCTGCCGCCCTGCCGCCTGCCGGGGGCAAGCCTACGCCGCGCGCCTGCCGGCGCGCGCGGGTCTACCAGCCGCCTTGGGCTTTGGCGGCGGCCTTGGCCGCGGCCTTGCGCTGATCCTTGCGCTTCTCCAGGCGCCACTGCAGCAGCGAGACGAAGAAGATGAACAGCGGGAAGAAGACGATGAGGATGAAGCCGGCGTTCGTGACGATCCGGTCGTTCGTCTCGCCGTACCAGCCCTCGCCGTTGTCGTGGGCGAGCACGGGCGCCGCCGCGACGAGCAGGGCGGTGATCGCGAGGACGGCGGAGATCGGCAGGCGGCGCAGCACGCCGCGGGAGTTTATTGAGGTCGCCGATGGATCGCGCTGCGATCGGGTAGCCGGTGCCCAATGGAACGCTACGACGAGAACGATCCGGACTTCGCGACGCGCGAGGAGTGGGAGGCGGCTCGCGAGGCCGCCGCTATCGGCGGCGCCAACCCCGATGTCGGCGGGGCCGATACGTCGGAGGTCGTCGACCCTGCGATGCGTGCGGTCTACGAGGCCGGTGGCGGCGAGGCCGACGGCTTCGAGCTGGCCGAGCGCGACCTCGTCCGCAACGCCTCGCACGACGACGGCGAGGGCTATCCCGAGCGCGATGCGTTCACTCCCGAGAGAGAGGCCGACCTGTCGCCGGCGGAGTACGGCGAGGCCGACGAGGAGGAGCCGCCCGATCGGTAGTAAGTCAGCAGCGAGACAGGGCGGTCACACTCAAGGATTGTGACAGGTCAGTGACCCAAGCCACGACGTACCCGCAAGACATAAGCGTGGTATACGTCGTACAAGTTGCCACATGACCGAACGGACTCGGAGTGTCGATCGGAGCGACGGCTCGCTCTATCCGATTGCGCTGAGCGCATCGCCGGCACGGGCAGCTGGGAGTGGACGCTCCGATCCAACGAGGTTCTGTGGTCTGACAATCTGTTTCGCATCTTCGGCTTGGAGCCGCGCCCCCGCGTGCCTGCCCTGATGCTCGTCGTCAGGAGAATTCATCCGGACGACCGCTGGCGGATCAGAGGATTCCTGACAGCCCTCCGGACCCGCGGGGCGACAGAACATGCGGCCGAGTACCGGATCGTCCATCAGGACGGCTCCATCCGCACGCTACGGGCCACCGTTGCGGTCGTGTCGGACGGACGGGCAAGCGACGAGACGCGACTGGTCGGGCTCGTCCAAGACGTGACGCTGGCACGGCGTCTGGACCGTCAGCTGGCGGCGCACGTCGCGGTTACGCAGGCGCTGGACGAGTGGACGTCGCTCGAGAGCGGCGCTACAGGCCTGATCGCGGGATTGGCACACGCGCTGGAGGTTCCGTTCGCGGCGTTCTGGGTGCCCGATGGACCGTCCCTCGCTGCCAGGGTGATCTGGCATGAGCCGTCGAGCGACCTGAGTTCGGTGGCCGAGACCACGCGTGCCTGGCAGCCCGGGCTTGGCTCAGCCACAGTCGGCCGAGCATTCATCCAGCGTCGACCGATCATCGTCCGGGAAGCGTCGGCGGGGAGTCCGTCGGCCAGAGCGACGGCCATTCGCCATGCAGGGCTGGGCGGAGCACTGCTCATTCCGGCGGTCGACGGCGACGAGACGCTGGCCGTCTGCGAGTTTCTGCTGGTCGAGCCGCCCGCGCCGACCGAGCGCTTCTTGCGCGTGCTGAAGGGCATCGGTCACGAGATCGGGCATTTTCTCAGCCACCGCAGCGGGGAGATGACCGTATCCGTGCTGACGCCGCGCGAGCTTGACGTCTTGCAGTTAGTTGTCATGGCCGCTCGGCCACCCGCGGCGAGTGAAATGCTGCATGCTTTGGGCGTCGCCTGTTGACGCCGGTTTCGCCTTGGTGCCTGCGAGCCCGATGTTAGTTTGGCGTGGGAGCCTCCCCGGTACCCCGGACTGTGCCCTTGAGCACGACCATCAGACTCGTTGTTCTCAGGGGGCTCTCCTGGCGATCAAGACGCGTTATTGATCGACGGGGAGGAGGGTGTGATGCAGCAGGTGTTCGATCGGCTCCATGAACGGGTTGCGGGGCTCGATGTCCACAAGGCGCAGGTGACCGCAGCGGTCAGGGTGCCCGACGGCGAGCGCGGCCGTTTGCAGGACGTTGCGGAGTTCGCGACGACCGTTCGGGGGCTGCTGGGGTTGCGCGATTGGCTGGCGGCGCACGGGGTCACGCATCTGGCGATGGAGGCCACCGGCGTGTATTGGCGGCCGGTGTGGGCGATCCTTGAGGATCACTTCGAGTGCGTCCTGGTCAACGCGCGTCACGTCAAGCAGGTCCCGGGCCGCAAGACCGATGTCGGTGACGCGGCGTGGCTGGCGCAGTTGCTGGAGGCCGGGCTGTTGCGCGCGAGTCTCGTGCCGCCCAAGCCGATCCGCATGCTGCGAAACCTCACCAGGTATCGCAAGACGCAGATCGAGGAGCGCCAGCGCGAGGCCAACCGGCTGCACAAGATCCTGGAGGACACGGGCATCAAGCTGGACTGCGTCGCGTCGGACATCCTCGGGGTGTCGGGTCGCGCGATGCTCGACGCGCTCGTTGCCGGGACGACGGACCCGACCGTCCTCGCGGAACTGGCGAAGGGACGGCTGCGCGCGAAGCTGCCGGCGCTCAGGGAGGCGCTGGAGGGCCGCTTTGACGTCGAGCACGCGCTGATCGTCTCGGCGATCCTCGCGCACCTCGATTTCCTCGACGAGCAGATCGACCGGCTGTCTGACGCGATCGGAGAGCAACTGGGCCCTTTCGCCAAAGCGGTTGAGCTGCTGTGCACGATCCCCGGCGTGCAGCAGCGAACCGCGGAGGTCATCATCGCCGAGACCGGCGGCGACATGTCCGTCTTCCCGAGCGCACGGCACCTCGCGTCATGGGCCGGCGCCTGCCCGGGCAACGACGAGTCCGCGGGCAAGCGCCGCTCCGGGCGCACGCGCAAAGGATCGCGCTGGCTGGGGATCGCGCTGACCGAAGCGGCGCTCGCGTCGACGCGCACGAAGGACACCTACCTCGCCGCGCAATACCGCCGCCTACGGCCGCGCCGCGGCCACAAACGCGCCCTGGGCGCGGTCAAGCACTCGATCCTCGTCGCCGCCTGGCACATGCTCAGCACCGGCGAGCTGTACCGCGAGCCCGGCGGCGACTACTTCGAGCGCCGTCGCGACCCCGAGCGCGAGGCCAAGCGCCTCATCGCTCAGCTGCAACGACTCGGACACAACGTCACCCTGGAGCCCGCGTCCTCGAGGCCGGCCGCTGCTTGACCCCAACTATCCCATCAGCGGCGCAGGCGCGCTCCGCCGCCCAGATCGCCGAGGCGTTGCACGTGAGCCCGGCGACGGTCAAACGCCACTTCGAGCGCGCCTACGCGGCGCTCGATGTCTCGGACCGAGCCGCGGCCGTCGGAGAAGCCATGCGCCGCGGACTGATCACCTAAACGCCGCCTCGGGTCGGCCCGCAACTCGGGTCATGTGTTCGTCCGTTTCTGCGCGCAGCGAAGATGAACCGTTCGGCCCATGCGTGACTCATTTCTGACGTCATGCTGGTCAGGACGGGACAACCATCCAGATGCGTGACCACCGGAGGCCGAGGCCTCAGCCGCGTGTCACTCCAATGAGGTCCGCTCATGCTTTCGAAGACTCGCAACCCGTTCACGCGACGGTCCCTGCGCGCGCTCAACGCGGCAACATCGCACGCCGGCCAGGTCGCGCGGGAGCGCTCGCGTGCGCAGCGTCAGTGGCTGCTCCTGCTTGCTGTCGGCACATGTGCGGTTCTGGTCCCGGTCGGCTTGGCCGCGGCCGCCTGTCCTCGTCCGCTGCCCCCCTGCGAGAACATGGTCGCGGTTGCCGGCAGCGCGGGCGCCAAGAGCGGCCTCAAGACTCGGTCTGCGAAGTGCGCCCGCAAGACGCCGGTGTGCACAACGAAATCTTCGACGAAGGGCCCCCGCGGGCTACGCGGGGTGTCTGGCAAGACAGGCGCAGCGGGCAAGACCGGTAAGACCGGCGCGCCTGGCGCGCCTGGCGCCGCTGCCGTGACCGGCTCGGGCGGCGCCGCCGGCGAGGCCGGCGGAAGGGAGGCCGGCGCGCAAGGGACGGCCGGCGCGACCGGCACGACCGGCGCGACCGGCACGACCGGCGCGACCGGCGCGACCGGCGCCAATGGAAGCAGCGGGGCGACCGGGCTGACCGGCACGGCGGGGGCGGACGGGCTGCGAGGCGTGGTCGGACTCACCGGCGCGGCCGGTTCCACCGGGCCAGCGGGTGCGGCCGGGCCGGCCGGATCGCCTGGATCGATCGGCGCGTCCGGTCCGGCGGGCGACGCTGGCGCACATGGCGATGCTGGCGCTGAGGGCGATGCCGGGGTCCAGGGTGATACCGGCGCCCAGGGCGACGCGGGCGTTCAAGGCGATGCTGGCGTGCAGGGCTTGCAGGGCGTGATCGGCGAGGCCGGCGCCCAGGGCGAGGCGGGTGAGGGTGATGCCGGTGTGCAGGGTGATGCTGGTGTGCAGGGCGATGCCGGTGTGCAGGGTGATGCCGGTGCCCAGGGCGACGCGGGCGTCCAGGGCGATACCGGCGCCCAGGGCGATGCCGGTGTGCAGGGCGATGCCGGTGTGCAGGGTGATGCTGGTGTGCAGGGTGATGCTGGTGTGCAGGGTGACGCGGGTGTGCAGGGTGATGCTGGTGTGCAGGGCGATGCCGGCGCCCAGGGCGATGCGGGTGTGCAGGGCGACGCTGGTGTGCAGGGCGATGCCGGCGCCCAGGGCGACGCCGGTGTGCAGGGTGATGCTGGTGTGCAGGGCGACGCGGGTGTGCAGGGTGACGCGGGTGTGCAGGGTGACGCGGGTGTGCAGGGCGACGCCGGGGTCCAGGGCGACGCTGGCGTGCAGGGCTTGCAGGGCGTCAACGGCGAGGCCGGCGCCCAGGGCGATGCCGGCGTGCAGGGCGATGCCGGTGTGCAGGGCGACGCGGGTGTGCAGGGCGACGCGGGTGTGCAGGGCGACGCGGGTGCGCAGGGCGATGCCGGCGCCCAGGGCGATGCCGGTGTGCAGGGCGATACCGGCGCCCAGGGCGACGCGGGCGTTCAAGGCGATGCTGGCGTGCAGGGCTTGCAGGGCGTGATCGGCGAGGCCGGTGCCCAGGGCGATGCCGGGGTCCAGGGCGACGCCGGGGTCCAGGGCGATGCCGGGGTCCAGGGCGACGCGGGTGTGCAGGGCGACGCTGGTGTGCAGGGCGATGCCGGCGCCCAGGGCGATGCCGGTGTGCAGGGCGATGCCGGTGTGCAGGGCGATACCGGCGCCCAGGGCGACACGGGCGTCCAAGGCGATACCGGCGCCCAGGGCGATACCGGTGTGCAGGGCGATACCGGCGCTCAGGGCGACGCGGGCGTTCAAGGCGATGCTGGCGTGCAGGGCTTGCAGGGCGTGATCGGCGAGGCCGGCGCCCAGGGCGATGCCGGTGTGCAGGGCGATGCCGGTGTGCAGGGCGATGCCGGTGTGCAGGGCGATGCCGGTGTGCAGGGCGATGCTGGTGTGCAGGGTGATGCCGGTGTGCAGGGTGACGCTGGTGTGCAGGGTGATGCTGGTGTGCAGGGTGATGCTGGTGTGCAGGGTGATGCTGGTGTGCAGGGTGATGCTGGTGTGCAGGGTGATGCTGGTGTGCAGGGCGACGCTGGTGTGCAGGGCGATGCCGGTGTGCAGGGCGATGCCGGTGTGCAGGGTGATGCCGGTGTGCAGGGCGATGCCGGTGTGCAGGGCGATGCCGGCGCCCAGGGCGACGCGGGCGTTCAAGGCGATGCTGGCGTGCAGGGCTTGCAGGGCGTGATCGGCGAGGCCGGCGCCCAGGGCGATGCCGGGATCCAAGGCGACGCGGGTGTGCAGGGTGATGCCGGGATCCAGGGCGACGCGGGTGTGCAGGGTGATGCTGGTGTGCAGGGCGATGCCGGTGTGCAGGGCGATGCCGGTGTCCAGGGCGACGCGGGTGTGCAGGGCGACGCGGGCGTGCAGGGCGATGCCGGGGTCCAAGGTGAGGCTGGCGCGCAGGGCGATGCCGGGGTCCAGGGCGACGCGGGTGAGCAGGGCGACGCTGGCGTGCAGGGCTTGCAGGGCGTCAACGGCGAGGCCGGCGCCCAGGGCGATGCCGGGGTCCAGGGTGATGCCGGGGTCCAGGGTGATGCCGGGGTCCAGGGCGATGCCGGGGTCCAGGGCGACGCGGGTGTGCAGGGCGACGCGGGTGTGCAGGGCGATGCCGGTGTGCAGGGTGATGCCGGTGTGCAGGGCGATGCCGGTGTGCAGGGCGACGCCGGCGTCCAGGGCGACGCCGGCGTCCAGGGCGACGCTGGCACACAGGGCGAGATCGGTGCCACGGGCTCGATCGGCGCGACCGGTGCTGCCGGCGCGCAGGGTGAGCAGGGCGACGCGGGTGCAACCGGTGCCAGCGGCGCCGACGGCGCAACCGGCGCCGACGGCACGACCGGCGCGGCCGGTGCCAACGGCTCTGACGGCGCAACCGGCGCCGACGGCACGACCGGCTCCGACGGTGCCGACGGTGCCGACGGTGCCAACGGCTCCGACGGTGCCACTGGCGCTCAGGGTCTCCAGGGCGTGCAGGGCACGACCGGTGCCACCGGCACGCGGGGCGAGGTCGGTGCCACCGGCGCGCAGGGCGAGATCGGTGCCACCGGTCTCACCGGCGCAGCCGGCGCAGATGGCGCAGTTGGCGAGGACGGAGCAGATGGCGCCGCGGGGCCACAAGGCCTCCAGGGCGTCAAGGGCGAGACCGGAGCCAACGGTTCCACTGGCCCGGCCGGTGCCACCGGTGCTGCCGGTACGGACGGATCTGACGGAGCCGCCGGCACGGACGGTGTTGCCGGACCGATGGGCGAGATCGGACCGGCGGGCGCCGAGGGCGACACCGGATCGACAGGCCCTGCCGGCGCGGCGGGCCCCGCGGGTGAGACCGGCGCGACCGGCGCGACCGGCGCGACCGGCGCGACGGGCGCCGCGGGCGGCATCTCCGAGTACGCCTACGTGTTCAACCAGGGCGGGCAGGACGTGCCCATCGAGGCCGACGTGACGTTCGACATGAACGGTCTCATGACCGCGGGGATCACCCATGCCCCTGGCACCGCCGGGGTCCGGTTCGTCGGTGCCGGGACCTACAAGGTCACCTTCTCGGTCTCAGGCCACGAGCCGTCGCAGATGGCGCTGTTCCGCAATGGAGCACTGGTCAGCGGGTCGATCTACGGATCCGGCGCGGGCACCCAGCCGCTGATCGGACAGGTGTTCGTCGAGGTCGGAGCGGGCGACGAGCTCACGCTGAGAAACCACTCGAGCGCCGCCGCGGTGACCCTCCAGACCCTCGCGGGTGGCACACAGGCAAACGCGAACGCATCTCTCACAATCGAAAGGCTTGGCTAGATCCATGACGCAGCGTCCGACGTTCACGACGACAACGACCGCGAACCCCACGCTCGACCGCCGGCACGCGCCGGCAGGCGGGCGGTCCACCTCGCCCACCGCACGACGCCTCGGCCGCACGCTGGCGGCAGCAGCCCTGATCGCGGCGAGCTTCATCGTCGCCGCGTGCGGCAAGGACGACGCGAAGGCCGCGACGATCCTCAACACCGAGAAGGTGGAGCGTGCGATCGAGCGCAGCGTAGCCGCGCAGCGCGGCAAGACCGCCCGGGTCAGCTGTCCGTCGGGCGTGCACCAGAAGAAGGGCCTCACGTTCTCGTGCACCGCGACCGTCAAGCGCGTCAACACGCAGTTCGTCGTCAGCCAGAAGGACGGCGCCGGGCGCGTGCGCTACGCGGCGCGCTGACGGCGGCGGGGGCGTGAAGACCTTGGCGCAGGCGTCCTCGGGCGCCCTGGCGCTCGTCGCCGCCGCGGCGACGGGCGCCGCCGCGGCCCCGGCGGCCCAGGCACGGACGGCGCCCGTCGCCGGCCGGAGCCAGGAGCTCGCGGTGCTGCTGAAGCCGCACGGGGTGAGATCCGCGCCCAACCGCCCGACCACGCGCACCACGCTGCCCGCGTGGGCGCCGATCACGGGCTCGGCGACCGTGCTTCCGGTCGTCGGTCACGCCACGACGAGCAAGGGCGTGCGATGGCTGAAGGTGATGCTGCCCGGCCGACCCAACAGCTCCACGGGCTGGATCGTCAAGGCGGGAACGAAGGCGACGGCGACGGCGTGGCGCATCGCCCTGCGGACCTCGACGCACAAGGTTCGCGTCTATCGCCGGGGGAGCCTCATGCGGACATTCACGGTCGTCGTCGGCAAGCCGTCGACCCCCACGCCGCGCGGGCGCTTCTTCGTCGAGGAGAGCATCCTCATGCCGCGCGGCAGCGCCGGCGCGCCGTACGCCTTCGCCACGAGCGCGCGATCGAACGTGCTGCAGGAGTTCGAGGGTGGACCGGGCCAGATCGCGCTGCACGGGGTGCAGAACCTCGGCGGCACCCCTGGAACGGCGGTCTCCCATGGGTGCGTGCGCCTCGCCGACCCGGCCATCCGCTGGCTCGCGGCGCGCATCTCGCCGGGCGTCCCGGTGACCATCACCGATTGAGGCCCGGCGCCTGCAGTGACGGTGCCGTGCGACCTACCATGCAGGCATGGCCGTTCTCATCGCCTCCGACCTCAGCAAGGACATGGCCGGCAACCCGCTGCTGCGCGGGGTGTCCTTCAAGCTCGAGCGCCGCGAGCGGCTGACGATCGCCGGCCGCAACGGCGCCGGCAAGACGACGCTGCTGCGCATGCTCGCGGGCGAGACGTCGATCGACGGCGGCGACGTCGTCTCCGAGAAGGGCTGCAAGGTCGCGCTGCACGACCAGCGCCCGCCGCGCGACCGCGACCTCACGCTGCGCGACTACATCCTCGGCGGCTGCGCGGACCTCATCGCGGTCGAGCACGACCTCTCGCGCCTCGCCCAGGCGATGGCCGACGGCGACGAGGCGGCGTTCGACGCCTACTCGCGCGCGGAGGCTCGCCTCGAGCACGCCGGCGGCTGGACCTGGCGCGACCGCGCGACGTCGATGGTGCGAGGGCTGGGCTTCAGCGAGGACGACCTCGACCGCTCCCTGAAGACGTTCTCTGGCGGGGAGCTCACGCGCGCGTCGCTGGCCCGCGCGCTCGCCGGCGACCCCGACCTGCTGCTGCTCGACGAGCCCACCAACCACCTCGACATCGAGTCGCTCGAATGGCTCGAGAAGACGCTGCAGTCGCTCGACGCCGCGATCGTGCTCGTCGCCCACGACCGCTGGTTCCTGGAGGCGGTGGGCACGGCCGTGCTCGAGCTCGAGGCCGGCCGCTCGCGCTTCTTTCCCGGCACGTGGACGGCCTGGCGCAAGGAGCTCGCCGCGCGCGAGATCGCGCTCGGCCGCGCGATCGACAAGCAGCAGGCCGAGATCGAGCGCCTCGAGAGGTTCGTCGAGCGCTTCCGGGCGAAGGCCACGAAGGCCAAGCAGGCGCAGTCGCGCGTCAAGCGGCTGGACAAGATCGAGCGCATCGAGCGCGGGGCGGGCGACCGTGAGGGCCTGAAGTTCCAGTTCAAGGCGCCCGAGCGCAGCGGGCGCGTCGTCTTCGAGCTGACCGGCGGGCGCGTCGAGGTCGGCGCTGACCCGCCGCGCGTGCTGCTGGAGGACGCCGAGCTGTGGCTCGAGCGCGGCGAGCACGTCTCGCTCGTCGGCCCCAACGGCGCCGGCAAGACGACGCTCATCGACACGCTGGCGGGCGTGCGACCGCTGACCGAGGGCAAGCTCTCGACCGGCCACAACGTGAAGATCGGCCACCTCTCCCAGCACGCCGACGAGCTCGGCACCGGGGTGGGCGGGGACGGCGGTCGGGCGCGCACGGTCGCCGAGGCGGCGACGATCCACACCGGCCTGACGCCGCAGAAGGCGCGCGCGCTGCTCGGTCGCTTCCTCTTCAGCGGCGAGGAGGGTCAGAAGCCGCTGGACGGGCTGAGCGGGGGCGAGCGCCGGCGCCTGTCGCTGGCGATCCTCGTCGCGTCGGGCGCCAACGTCCTGATCCTCGACGAGCCGACCAACCACCTCGACATCGAGAGCCGCGAGGCGCTCGAGGACGCGCTGCAGTCCTTCGAGGGCGCGCTGCTGCTCGTCTCGCACGATCGCGCCCTGCTCGAGGCGGTCGGAACGCGCACGGTGGCGGTGCTCGACGGGACGCTGCGCTCCTACGAGGGCGGCTGGCAGGAGTACGTGCGCGTGCGCGAGGAGAAGCGCGCGGCCGAGCGGGCCTCGAAGAACGTCGCCGGCAAGGCCGCGAGGGCGGCGGCCCGGACGGGGAGCGTGGCACCGGCGCCAGCGCCGGTGCACGCGGCGAAGCCCGCTGCGGCGAAGCCGGCTCAGACGGCGAAGCGGAAGGGCAAGCCCGCGCAGGCGCCGGCCGGGGCCCACTGCGCCGGCGAGCGACTGGCGGCGGCGACCGCGGCAGCCCTGGCCGGGGGCGGGGCCGGGGGCGGGGCCGGCGGATCCAACGGCCAGTCCAACGGGCGCTCCAAGAACGCCCGCCGCCGCGTGCGCGAGCTCGAGCGCGAGATCGAGCAGGCCGAGGCGGCGCTGAAGGCGCTCGAAGCGGAGCTCGCCGACCCGGGCGCGTGGGCGACCGCCGAGGCCACCGCGGGGTCCGCCAAGCGCCACGCCGTTGCCAAGCAGGCGGTCGAAGAGGCATTCGCGCGCTGGGAGGCGCTCGCCTCGTGATTCGCTTGGCGAGTTGGCGCGCCGGCGCTATCGTCGGCGGCGCGTCATGGGCACGGCCCCGGTCAGAAAGCTCCTCGCGCGCGCGACGGCGGTGCTGCTCGTCGTCGTCGCCCACGCCTTCCTGCTGAACCTCGGCCATCCCGCCACGACCGCACTGGGGTTCGCCTACGCGGCGAGCGTCGTCGGCCTCGCGGCCGCCGCCGGAGTGCTCTGGTACAGGACGATGAACTGACGGACGAATATTCTGATCGGCGCCGCAGGGTCTGGTAGAACACGCCATGGCCTCCGAACGCGACGACCGCGTCTTCAAGCAGACGCACATCCTGGGGGCGTTCATCGTCCCGTTCCTGCTCGTCGCCTTCGTGCTGCTGTACTTCTTTCCGGGTTCGACGAAGGACTACTTCGCCTGGGAGATCCACCCCGACATGACGCCGCTGATCATGGGCGCGGGCTACATCGCGGGCGCCTACTTCTTCGCTCGGGTCTTCATGGAGCGGCGCTTTCACCGCGTCCACGTCGGCTTCCTGCCGGTCACGGCGTTCACGGTCTTCATGGCGATCGCGTCGTTCTCGCATCTCGATCGCTTCCTGCAGGACAACGTCGCGTTCTGGATCTGGATGGGGCTCTACGTGACGACCCCGATCCTCGTGCCGCTCGCGTGGTGGGCCAACCGCAAGACCGATCCCGGCACGCCGGAGCCGGGGGAGTCGCGGCTGCCGTCGAACATCCGCAACATGCTGATCGGCGCCGGAGGCGTGCAGGTGGCGGTCGCGCTGTTCCTGCTGCTCTCGCCGTCGACGATGATCGACGTCTGGCCGTGGACGCTCACCCCGCTGACCGCGCAGACCCTCGGCGGCTGGTTCGCCCTGCCGGGGATCACCGGGATCATGATGGGGCTCGACGGCCGTCCGAGCGCGATCCGGATCACGCTGCAGAGCCAGGCGATCGGCATCGCGCTGATCCTGCTCGCGGCCGCGCGCGACTGGGGCAGCTTCGACACCGAGAACGCGCTCTCGTACGCGTTCGTGCTCGGCCTCGCCGGGTTGCTCGCCGGCCTCGTCGCGCTCGAGCTGTACATGCGGCGGATGTCGCCGGCGGCCTCGCCGGCGGCGCCAGCGTCGACGTCGTCGGTCTGAGCCCGCGGCCGGTCGTGGCGCCGCGCCGCTGGCCGGGTGCGGCAGGCTGCGGGCATGCGGTTTCTCACCCAGGCGCTGGCCGTCGCGCTCGCCGTGGTCGGCCACGCGTTCATCCTGCTCGCTGCCACGACCGAAACGCTCGCGCTTGCGCTCGCCTGCGCGGTCAGCGTCGTCTGCCTGTGGACTGCCGCATGGCTGCTCTGGCGCCGGACGACGAGCTGAGCGCCGGGCGCTGGTACCGCATCTCGCTCGACGCGGGTGAGGAACTCGTGCCGAACAATCTCGCCGGCGTCCTGCGCCGGCAGGAACGCTGGGACGAAGCCGAGACGCTGTTTCGCCGGGGCATCGAGGAGGGCGACGACGTCGCCGGGTTCAACCTCGCCGCGATGCTGCGCGAGCGCGGTCGCGACGGTGAGGCGCTGCGCGTCCTGGAGCAGCTCGCGGCCGTGGGCTCGGGCGAGGAGGAGGTCGCTGCCACCGGCGGCGTGGCGCTGGCGGCCCACAACGTCGGCGTCACGCTGCTCGAGGGCGGTGACGAGCAGGACCGCGACGAGGCGCTGGACTGGCTGCGCCAGGCGGCCGCCTCCGACGACGAGGACGTGCGCGGTCGGGTGGAGGCGCTCGGAATCGACCTGACGGACCGCAGCACGCGGCGCCCGTAGAACGCGGGCGCGATCGCCCGCGCGGCCTGGTTGGGGGTCATGCCCGCGCCTGATTCGCCCCACGCGGGCCAATCCGCGCAAGAATCGGACGTTCCGCGGCGATCCACGCAAGTATCGGTTGTGCATGCGCAACGCCCGACGCTTGGCGAACGCCCCTTCGCCTGCCACCGTGTAGCCATGTCCACAGAGCTCATCGCGGGCGCGCGCTTTCTCATGTGCCCGCCCGCCCACTTCGACGTCTCCTACGCGATCAACCCGTGGATGGACGTCGCCGTGCCGATCGACCGCGCGCGGGCGCAGCGCCAGTGGGACGCGCTCGTCGCGACGCTGCGCGCGGCCGGCGCGCAGGTCGAGACGCTGGCCCCCGAGCCCAACCTGCCCGACCTCGTCTTCACCGCCAACCTCGGCCTCGTCGACGGTGACACCTTCATCCCCGCGCGCATGCGCCACCCCGAGCGGCGCGGCGAGACGGCGCTCGCCGAGCGCTGGTTCGCGCAGCACGGCCACGCGATCCGCCACCTGTCCGACGACGTCGTGCAGGAGGGCGCGGGGGACGCGCTGGCCTTCGACGGCACGCTCGTCGGCGCGTATCGCACGCGCTCGTCGGCCTCGTCCTATATAGACCTCGCGCGGATCGTCGACACGCGGATCCTGCCCGTCGAGCTGACCGACGAGCGCTTCTACCACCTCGACATCGTCTTCTGCCCGCTGGACGCCCGCAGCGCGCTGGTCGCGCTCGACAAGCTCGACGCGGAGAGCGCGCGCCTCGTGCGCGCGCTGGTGCCCGACCCGATCGTCCTCACCGACGACGAGGTCGCGGCCTTCAGCGCCAACGCGGTCGTCGTCGGGCGCACCGTGGTCATGCCGGCGTGCTCGCCACGCATCGAAGCAGAGCTCCGCGCCCGCGGCTTCGAGCCCGTGGTGGTCGACGTGTCGGAGTTCATCAAGGCCGGCGGCGGGCCGCGCTGCCTGACGCTGGCGCTCGACGTGCGACTCGGCGGCGCGGGCGACGCCGGCGCCCTCGCCGAGCGCTTCACGGCTCACAACTACCACCCGCTGCCGGTCACGGTCACCCACGCCGAGGGCGCCTGGGTGCACGACGACCGCGGCCGCCGCCACCTCGACGCGCTGTCGGCCTACAGCGCGCTGAACTTCGGCCACCGCCATCCCCGCCTGGTCGCCGCCGCGCACGCGCAGCTCGATCGCGTGACGCTGACGAGCCGCGCGTTCGCCAACGACCAGCTCGGCCCGTTCGCGCGCGACCTCGCCGCGCTGACCGGCAAGGAGCGCATCCTGCCGATGAACACGGGCGCCGAGGCCGTCGAGACGGCGATCAAGGCCGCCCGCAAGTGGGGCTACGAGGTCAAGGGCGTCGCGCCCGACCGCGCCACCGTCATCGTCTGCGACGGCAACTTCCACGGCCGCACGACGACGATCGTCTCCTGCTCCGACGACCCGCTCGCGCGCGACGGCTTCGGCCCGTTCGCGCCGGGCTTCGTGCGCGTGCCGTTCGGCGACGCGGCTGCGCTGGAGCACGCGCTGCGCGCGCACGGCGACGACGTCGTCGGCTTGCTCGTCGAGCCGATCCAGGGCGAGGCCGGCGTGGTCATCCCGCCCGACGGCTACCTGCGCGCCGCCCGGCGGCTGTGCAGCCAGCACGGCGTGCTGCTCATCGCCGACGAGATCCAGTCGGGTCTCGGCCGCACCGGGCGGACGTTCGCCTGCGATCACGAGGGCGTCGTGCCCGACCTCTACGTGCTCGGCAAGGCGCTCGGCGGCGGCATCGTCGCGCTGTCGGCGATCGCCGGCGACGACGACGTGATCGGCGTCTTCACCCCGGGCACGCACGGTTCGACGTTCGGCGGCAACCCGCTCGCCTGTGCGGTCGGGCGCGCGGTGCTCGAGCTGCTGGCCACCGGCGAGCCGCAGGCCAACGCGGCGCGGCTGGGCGAGCGGCTGCGCGGCGCGCTGGACGGGGCGGCGCCCACCGCGCTCGCCGCGGTCCGCTCGCGCGGGCTGTGGTTCGGGCTCGACGTGCGCCCGAGCCACGGCAGCGCGCGGGCGATCTGCGAGCGGCTGCTGGCGGCCGGGGTGCTGGCGAAGGACACGCACGAGCAGACCGTGCGGCTCGCACCGCCGCTGACGATCACCGGCGCCGAGGCCGACTGGCTGCTCGAGCGCCTGCTCGGCGTGCTCGCCGACGCCGACGCGGACGCGGACGCGGATGCCGACGCCGGCGCCGAGGCCGGCGCGGCCGGCCTGCGCCTGGCGCGCCGCGCCGCCCACCCCAACCCCTCGCTCGCCGCATAGCCGACCTCGACGACATCGACCGCCGCATCGTCGCCGAGCTGCTGGAGGACGGCCGGCGCAGCCTGGCCGAGCTCGGCGAGCGCGTGAACCTGTCCTCGCCGGCGGTCAAGCGCCGCGTCGACCGCCTGCGCGAGCGCGGCGTCATCACCGGCTTCACGGCGCTCGTCGACCCGACGGCGCTCGGGCAGCGCATCGAGGCGTTCGTCGAGATCTTCTGCGCCGCGAACATGAGCCCGACCGCGCTGCGCGAGACGCTCGTGGGCGAGCCCGAGATCGTCGCCGCCTACACGGTCACCGGCGACGCCGACGCCCTGATCCAGGTGCGCGCGACGGACGTCGCCCACCTCGAGGCCGCGACGGAGCGGATCCGCACGAACCCGGGCATCGCGCGCACGAAGACGATCATCGTGCTCAGCCGGCTGATCGCGCGCGGCGAAACGTAGCGGCCCGCGCGGGTTAATCTTCTGTCCGTCGGCGTTCAGGTGTGACGTCCTCCGGGCACAGCAGAATTATCCTTGTGAGCGTGCACCTACACGAGTCGATGGAGGCGGTGCCGGCGGCGGTGCCGACGCTGCGCGGCGCGATCGCGGCGTTCCTCGGCGACGCGGGCATCGGCGAGCCGCTGCTGACCTCGGCGAAGCTCGCCGTCTCGGAGGCGGTGACGAACGCGGTCATGCACGCCTACGTCGGCGCGCCGCAGCCCGGCGCGGTCAGCATCGACGCGAGCTTCGAGGGCGACAGCCTGCTCGTCGAGGTGGCCGACGAGGGCAGCGGCATGCGGCCGCGGCTCGACAGCCCGGGGCTCGGCGTCGGCCTGCCGCTCATCGCCGACACCGCCGACACGCTGGACATCGGCGACTCGCCGCACGGCGGCACGCTGCTGCGGATGTCCTTTCACGTGCCGAGTTGAGCGCAAAGGTCAACGGCCGCCGCCGAACCCGGTAGGTTGCCGCGGCATGCGCCGTCGTGTGGTCCTGCTCTCGTGCCTCGTGTCGCTGGCGGCCATGCTCGCCGCGCTGCCGGTCGCGCCGGCCGGGGCTCACCCCGGTGAGGCGCACGTCACGGCGCCCGGCGCGCTCGGCGGCCACGGCCTGTTCGGCGGCCTCGCCGGCACCGCCCAGGCCGATGCCGCCGCGGCGGTCACGCGCGTCGCCACCCCGCGCCAGGCGCCGGCACCGGCACCGGCCGGACCCTGCACCGAGGCGGCGGCGAAGGCGATGCCGATCGGCGAGGGCCACGACCACTCCGACATCAAGCAGCACGAGTTCGCCTGCCGGATGGAGCAGGTCGCGTTCGAGTCGCTGACCGCGCAGCTGAAGGACCGCCCGAACGTGATCCTCGGCGAGATGGACGTCAAGGCCGACATCGCCGCCGTGGCGATCACCTATCCGCAGGGCGGCGTGCTGTTCTTCGACGTCTCCGACCCGGCCAAGCCGAAGTTCCTCTCGCGCTACGACGCGACCGAGTGCGACCAGCTGCTGGAGGACGTCAACTGCGGCGCGTTCGTCGACCTCTCCAGCGACGGCAAGACCGCGTACCTGTCGATCCAGAAGCTCACGATACTGCCGACGCTGCCGCTGAACCTCAACGCGCTCAACCAGAGCGGGCCGGGCGTCGACGTGATCGACGTCGCCAATCCGCGCAAGCCCGTGAAGACGATGTTCTATCCCATCCTCGGCCTCGGCGGGGTGCACACGGTGCGCTCGCACACGATCCCCTCGGGCCCGTCCAGCGCGGCCAAGCCGCGGGCCGCCGGCGAGTACGTGATCTCCAACCAGAACGGCGTCGGGATCGACATCGCGAAGGTCACGAAGATCGCCGGCAAGCGGATCCTCACGACGGTCCGCCAGCTCGGCACGATCAACCTCGCCGCGACGATCCAGAACAACGAGGTCCACGACACGTTCATCCAGAACGACCCGCTCGACGGCCGCACGTACCTCTACAACGCCGCCGGCTTCGCGACGGGCTTCAACGTCTACGACGTGACCGACCCGTCGAAGATCAGGCAGGTCGCCGAGTGGGACCCGACGCCGGAGTGCGAGAACGACTGGTACGCGCACACGATCGACGTGACGCACAAGGACGGCCGGCGCTACGTGACGATACCCGCCGAGATGCTGCTGCTGATCGATCCCCAGTCGCCGAGCGGCCTGTCGGAGATGTCCGAGGGCGACAAGTACCACGGCTGCGGGACGTTCGTCGGCAACGGCGACAAGCCCGGCCCGCTGTGGATCGTCGACGCGACGGACTTCTCGAAGCTGGGCCCGGCGAACGACAAGAAGTCGCCCGAGCAGGCGCTGGCGACCGACGCCGCGCTGAAGCAGGCGTCGCTCGACGCGCTCGTCGCGACGTGGACGAACCCGGCCGGCCGCGCGGGCGGATCGCTGACGTTCTCGCCGCACAACCAGCAGATCGTCGGCGACAAGATCTACCTGTCGCACTACCACGGCGGCGTCTACGTGCTCGACGCCTCGGCGGCGTTCTCCGGCAAGCGCGAGCGCCCGACGGAGGTCGGCTTCATCGTCCCGCACGACGATCGCACGCGCCCGCTGCTCGGCCAGCCGACGCTGACCGGCCTGCTGGGGCGCTTCTTCACCGACTTCCCGCTCGGCCGTCCCGAGGTCTGGGACATGGTCCACTACAAGGGCCACGTGCTGGCGTCGGACATGACCGGCGGCTTCTACTCGCTGAAGTACGACGACAGCCCGCTGCCGCTGTGTGCCGACGTCAAGCGCCCGGCGACGGTGTTCAGCCGCAAGAACTCGTCGCTGCGCGCGACGCGGCTGCTGCTGCGCGGCACCGCCAGCGACCGCGGGTGCAAGGCGGACGCCAAGACGCGCGAGCGCCTGGGCGCGCTGCGCAAGGTGACGGTCGCCGTCGCGCTGAAGTCGGGCACGCGCTGTCGCTTCGTGAGCCGCAAGGGCACGCTGGGCGCCGCCCGCAGCTGCACGAAGCCGGTGTTCGTCACCGCGCGCGGGGGCAAGCGCTGGCGGCTGGAGCTGCGCGGTGCCTTCAAGCCGGGCACGTACGCGGTGAGCGTCCGGGCGACGGACTCCGCGGGCAACCGCGGGCCGACGAAGACGGCGACGCTGCGCCTGCGCGCGGCGAAGCGCTGACGCCGGCGGCGGCCGTCAGCGCGCGTTGATCGCGAGCGCGTGCAGCCGGCGGATCATCGGCTCGGGGAGTCCCTCGAACCGCAGCGCGTAGACGTGCGGGCGCTCCTCGCAGATGACGCGGGCGCGGCCGTTGAGGCGCATGTCGAGGCCGGGTAGATCGAAGCCGACCGTCTCGTCGGCCGTGAGCGGGCGCGGGCTGCGGATGCGCATGCCGCGCGGGCCGACGTCCACGGTCTGCGCCGGGATCGGCGAGCCGATCTGGCGGCGCAGCGTGCAGGTCAGCGCGACCTGCGCGCGGGGGGCTCGGATCTCGATCGTTGCGACGGTCATCGACGACCTTCTGGTCCTTTCATTGGCTGCGTCCGTACCGAGGCTGTCGACACATGGTGACGAACCTGTGAGTCCGAACGGGTCGAGACCCCCATGTGTCCGGCCCGCGCGGCGCTGCGTACGATCGTTGCATGGTGGTCAATGTCAGGCTGCTCGGCGAGCTCTCGGGGCACGCCGGCGGCCGGCCGGTGCCGCCGCCGGCGCATCCCCAGGGCCCGGCGCTGCTGGCCTGGCTGGCGCTGCACCCCGGCGAGCACGATCGCGGGCCGCTGGCGGCGCTGCTGTGGCCGGAGCTGGCGCCGTCGAATGCCCGCAGCGCGCTGCGCAGCGCGGTGTGGGCGCTGCGCCGCGCGCTCGGATCCCACGAGGCCGAGGTGCTCGACGGGCGCACGACGGTCGGCCTGCGCTGCGCGACCGACCTCCAGCGCTTCGACGCGTTCGTGGCCGCCGGGGAGGCGGCGGCGGCGCTCGCGCTGTGCCGCGGGCCGCTGCTCGACGGTCTCGACGCCCACGCCTGGGTGCTGGCGGCGCGGGCCGAGCACGCGGCGCGGGTGGCGGCGCTGCGGGAGCCGGCGGCCCGCTGAGGGAGGTCCCGCTGAGGGACGTCCCGCTGAGGAGAGGGAGGTCCCGCCTGAGGAGGGACGTCCCGCACGTTGTACGCGGATATCGCGTAAAAGGTCACACACCCCCCGCGGGGGCGCTCACCAGCCGCGCCGGGGGGGCGTCCGGGCGCTGCTCGCTGCCGGGCACGGCGCCCCAAGCGCTTGACGTCGGGCGCGAGCCTACGCCTCGGTGACGCTTCGTCAGTGCACCCGCGCCGGCGCGCGGCGAGAAACCCGCGCAGCGACAGGCTCGTGCCCGGTCACCCCGCGGGCGCCCGTCGCCGTCGGGCGCTCGGTGGTCGGCGGCCGCGAACGGCAGGAGCCAATGTGTTCCGGGTTGAGCGCCAAGCGTGAGCCCACCGTGGTCGGGGCTGGCCGGCAGCGCGGGCGAGTGGACGCGGGCAATCCAACGCGACCGTCCGTCGCGTGCGCGGGTCTTGCGCCGCGGACGCGGCCCGCGGTTTCGCCCGGGTGCGCGACAATCCGCTGCGGTGCCCGTGACGCTCACCACGCCCGGACTGCGCCTCGCCGAACACGAGCTGTCCGTCCCGCTGGACCACGCCCGGCCCGGCGGCGAGCAGATCACGATCTTCGCCCGCGAGGTCGCCGACCTCGACGGGCTGGACCGCCCGCTGCTGCTCTACCTCCAGGGCGGCCCGGGACACGAGGCGGCGCGGCCGACCCGCCACCCGAGCAGCCCCGGCTGGCTCGAGCGCGCGCTGCGCGACTTCCGGGTGCTGGCGCTCGATCAGCGCGGCACCGGCCGCTCCGCGCCGGTCGGCGCGCCGGCCGGCCGCACGCCCGCCGAGCAGGCGGCCTACCTCACCCACTTCCGCGCCGACTCCATCGTGCGCGACGCGGAGTGCCTGCGCCGCGCGCTCGGGGTCGAGCGCTGGAGCGTGCTCGGCCAGAGCTTCGGCGGCATCTGCGTCGTGAGCTACCTGTCGCTCGCGCCCGAGGGCCTGCACGAGGCGTTCATCACCGGCGGCCTGCCGCCGCTCGGCAACCGCATCGACGACGTCTACGCGGCCACCTACGCCCGCACGCTCACCGCCTCCCGGCGCTACTACGCGCGCTACCCCGCCGACCGCGCCCGCGTGCGCGCGCTGCTCGATCGCCTGGAGGGCGAGGACGTGCGCCTGCCGAGCGGCGACCGCCTCACGCCCCGGCGCCTGCGCCAGCTCGGCATGCTGCTCGGCCAGAGCGCCGGCGCCGAGAAGCTGCACTACATCCTCGAGCTGGCGCCCGACTCGCCCGCCTTCCGGCACGACGTCGACCGCGCGCTGCCATTCGCACGCAACCCGCTCTACGCGGTCCTGCACGAGTCCTGCTGGGCCGACGGCGGCACGACGCGCTGGTCGGCGCAGCGGATGCTGCCGGCCGACTACGAGCCCGAGCCCGAGCTCTTCACCGGCGAGCACGTGTTCCCGTGGATGCTCGAGGAGTACGGCGCCCTCGCGCCGCTGCGCGACGCCGCGAACCTGCTCGCCGAACACGCGTGGCCGCGCCTGTACGACCCGGCGCGGCTGGCCGCCAACGAGGTGCCGGTCGCGGCCGCGATCTACGCCGGGGACATGTACGTCGAGCGCGCGTTCGCGGAGGAGACGGCGACGGTGATCGGCGGCCTGCGCCCCTGGCTGACGACCGAGCTCCAGCACGACGGCCTGCGGATCGACGGCGACCGCGTCCTCGGCCGGCTGATCGACCTGGCCCGCGGCCGGGTGTGAAGCGGCTGCCCGCACCGATCGCCGATCCGACGGTCTGTGCGCATCGGCCGCACCCAAGCCATAGAGTCGACGTTAACACTCTTAGGCGTGGAGTTAATGCTACGTTGACAGTGAAGCGGGTGGGGAGCAATCGAATCCCACTGACAGAGTCATCAGGGCGTTTCTCACCGAGAGGCGAGCGCTCCCCATGGCCCCGCCACGCCGGCGCTGACCGCGCAGGCCACTAGCTGCTCACGTCACTCGTCACTCGTTCGATCGGCGATCGCGTGGCACCTCGATCCGGACTCGCGCTGCGCGAGGACGGGTCGCCACAGGCCAGCGCAGCACACAGGAGACTCATGACCCATCGTTCACCCGGCGCCCGCACGGCTCGGCGCAGCCTGGTTGTCGGCAGCGTGGTGCTCGCCGGCGCCGTGGCCGCCGCGTTCGGCATCACCACCGCGACCGCCGCCGCCCCGGCCGACATCTGCGTCGTCAGCATCGGCGTGATGCAGTCCTCGACCGTGGTGACCGGAACCAACGCCAACGACACGATCGACTGCGGCTCGGCGACGAGCGGCAGGACGATCAACGGGGGCGGCGGCAACGACACGGTCACCGGCACCGCCTTCGTCGACACGATCAACGGCGACACCGGTAACGACACGATGACCGGCGCGATCGGCAACGACGCCCTCAACGGCGGCATCGGCAACGACACGATGACCGGCAGCGCCGGCAACGACACGCTCGTCGGCGGCATCGGCAACGACACGATGACCGGCAGCGAGGGCGCCGACACCCTGAGAGGCGAGTCCAACGACGACACCATCAACGGCGGTGTCGACAACGACACGCTCGACGGCGGAACCGGCGCCGACATCATCAACGGCAACGCGGGCGACGACAGCCTGACCGGCCCGCCCGGCGACTGGGCCGTCGACACGCTCGACGGCGGCGCGGGCACGGATGCCTGTCAGGCCGGCGGGCTGCTGGGCATCCTGTTCCTCGACAGCCTGACCGCCTGTAACCCCTAGTACACCCGGCCGCAGAACGTGCGGATGGGTGTACCAGTCACGCCGTCTGCGAGGACGAAGCCGCGGACCCCGGTCCGCGGCTTCGAACCTCCGCCGACCCCGCCGGACGCGCACGATCGCGGGTAGCCCGGCCCCGGCCCGGGTACTCCCCGCCGTTCATGTCGTCGCGCGCCCAGTTCGCACTGATCCTCTCCGGCCTGCTCTCGTGCGCCGCGGTCGCGGTCGGGCTGGACCTCATGATCCAGCGCGCCTGCGAGGTCGGCGACGGCTGCGTGGGCAGCGACGTCGCCTGGGTGCTCGGGCTGCCGCTCATCGCCCTCGGCCTCGGGCTGCTCGCTTTCGCGACGTACGGCTGGCCCCGGACGCCGGGGTTGACCGCGCAGGTGTCCTGCACGATATGGGCCTGCGTCGTGCTGGCCACCGCCTGCGGCATCGGCGGCGCCGCCAACGTCGCGGGGATCCTGCTCGGCATGCTCGCGATCACGATGGGCGCGCTCAGCGTGTGGGTCCCGCGCTGACGGCCTCGGGCCGCGACCGCCGTTCGCGATGAACCGCGGCGCGGCGCGCGGCGTCGAGCAGGAGCCTGCGCGCGGCTGAGCGCCCGGTTGGGCGTCCGGCGCAGGGCACCCGGGTACCCGCTCGTACACCACCAACCGACGACAGACATGGAGCCCCGATGGCCCGAAGCGAAGAGATCGTGACGATCGACCCCGAGATCATCCGCGCGTGGGTGCAGGAGCGCGGCGGCGAGCCGATGAAGATGCGCGGCACCGGCTCCAGCGGGATGGATCCGACCGTCCTGGTCGTCGTCTTCCCGGGCACCGCCGAGAACCCCTCGCTCGAGCCGCTGGGCTGGGACGAGTGGCTCGCCGAGGTCGACGAGCAGCAGCTCGCGGCGGTCATGCGCGGCGATGGTGCCGACAGCACGTTCAAGGTGGTCCGCAAGGACCGGGTGGTGATGACCGGGCTGCGCGACTGAGCGTCAGCCGCGCGAGCGCGCGCCGACGCCGGTCAGGAACTCGCGAACGCGCAGCGGGCCGGCGCCGCCGGCCTGCAACGGCACGGTGTCGAGCCCCTCGCCGCGGCGCATCGCGTCGATGAGCTCGAGCAGCGCCTCGCCGGCGGTGCGCGTCGGGCTCCAGCCCAGCTCCTCGCGCGCGCGGGTGGTGTCCATCAGCGGAACGCCGAGCGCGAGGTCCAGCCAGCCCGGCGGCGTCGGCTGCAGGCGCAGCTTCCAGGAGGTGTCGACCGCGGCGCGCAGCGCGCGCTCGGGCACGCGTACCGGGCGCGCGTCGAGCAGCCGCGCCAGCTCGGGCGGGTCGAGCACGGGTTCGGCGGCGACGTTGAACGCGCCGCGCACGTCGCGCGTGAGCGCCAGGTGGTAGGCCTCGGCGACGTCGAAGGAGTGCACGCCCTGGAAGCGCAGGCGCTCGAGCGAGGGCACGATCGGGATGAGCCGGCGGCGCAGCAGCGGCGTCGGCAGCAGCGGGCCGGCGAACAGCCGCCGGATGCCCGACGCCGCCTCGCCCTTGAAGATCAGGCCCGGCCGCAGGCGCACGACGCGCATCTCCGGCTGCGCGGCCTCGAAGCCGTCGAGGATCGCCTCGACATCGGACTTGTCGCGCGAGTAGAACGACGTCGGGATGCCGCCCGTCGGCCAGCTCTCGTCGACGCGCCGGTCCTTCGGCCCCGGCGAGTACGCGCCGACCGACGAGGCGTAGACGAGCGTCGGCACGCCCGCCGCGGCGGCGGCCTCGAACACGCGCCGCGAGCCATCGACGTTGACGCTGCGGGTCGCCGCCCGGTCGCGCGAGGGCTGGATCAGCCAGGCGAGGTGGACCACGGCGTCGGCGCCGCGAAACGCCGCGACGAGGTCGTCGCGCACGACGTCGGCGCAAACCCATGTCGTGCGTGGAAAGGACACCTGCGGGCGGCGCCGGGCGATGCCGACGATCTCCTCGATCGCCGGGTCGGCGCTGAGCGCGCGCACGACGCTCGTGCCGACGTTGCCGGTGGCTCCGACGACCGCGACGCGCATCAGGCGCGACCGGCCGGCGGCGCGAAGGGCTCTGCGCGCGGGCGTGTCACACCGCCCTGGGTACCCGCCTCCTGCGCGCGTGAACATGCGGACTGCACATCCCGGCGCGATCGGACCGGCGTCCACGCGGGCCCGGCCCCCCGCTCGCCGCCGGCTCAGGCGGAGCGCAGCCGCTTCACCGCGGGCGCGTCGGGCAGCACGGTCCGCACCGCGCTGCGCGCGATCGCCACCGCGGCGGTGTCGTCGGCCTGCGGGCCGATCCGGTAGGCCGACAGCTCGGCGTCGAGCGCGGCGAGCACGACGCCGGGCGGCGCGCCCGCGCGCAAGCGCAGCAGCTCGCGCAGGCGCGGTTCGCCGAAGCGCCCGTCCGCGCCGCGCGTGTCGGTCGCGCCGTCGGTGTAGGCCAGCAGCGTCTCGCCCGCGGCGAGCGTGAGCGGCTCGTCGTGCCAGCCCGAGCACTCCGGGATGCCGAGCAGCATGCCGGGCCGGCCCGCCTCGCGCGGCTCGCCGTCCGGCCCGACCACCAGCGGCAGCGGGTGTCCGCCCGAGCTGACGACGATCTCGTCGTCGCGCAGGCGCAGGCACAGGGCGCTGCACAGCGACAGCTTGCCGTAGGCCACGAGCGCCTCGTCGATCGCGCGCAGGACGGCCGACGGGCGCGGGTCGATGCGGCACATGAAGCGGGTGCAGTGACGCGCGAGCGTCGTCAGCGTCGCGGCCTGCAGTCCCTTGCCGGTGACGTCGCCGATGATCACGAGCCAGCCGTCTTCGAGCTCGACGAAGTCATAGAAGTCGCCGCCGACCTCGATCTCGCGCTCGGCGCCCGCCGGCCGGTACAGGGTGGCGACGTCCCAGCCGGGGATCTCGGGGACCACCTCGGGCAGCAGGCTGCGCTGCAGGGTCGCGGCGATCTGCGCCCGCGCCCGGTACAGCAGCGCGTTCTCGACCGCCATCGCGGCGCGGCCGGCGAGCTGCTCGGCGAACTCGAGGTCGGCCCAGGTGAACGTCCGCTCGGACTCGGACATGACGAGCGTCATGACGCCGAGCGTGCGAGACGGCGTGCGCAACGCGACGATCAGCACCGAGCGCATGGAGATCGCGCGCAGCAGCGCGAGGTGCTCGTCGTCGCGTGCCGCGCGCTCGAGCATCGCGTCGGAGATCTCGTTGTACATCGCCGGGCGGCCGCTCTGCAGCACGCTGCCGGCCCCCCGCCGGCGGTCGAACTCGAGCTGCTCGTACTCGCGCAGGCGCTCGGCGAGCTCCAGCCGCTCGGGATCGGAGTGCGCCACGACGACGTGCTCGCGCAGGCCGGCCTCGTCGACGAGGTCCACCGCGCACCAGTCGGCGAGCTGCGGCACCACCGACCAGGCCACGTTCTGCAGCGTCTGCCCGTAGTCCAGCGAGGAGGCGAGCATCTCGCCCGCCTCGGCGAGGAAGCGGCTGCGCAGCTCGGCGCACTTGGACTCGGTGACGTCCTCGATGATCGTCACGGTCGCGACGAGCACGCCGTCGTCGTCGCGCAGCGGCGTGGCCTTCAGCAGCTTCCAGCTCAGCGCTCCCGAGGCCCGGTGCACGGTCCGCATGAGCAGCGGGTCGGCGGGCTCGCCGCGCATGATGCGCACGGACGGGACGTCGGCCATCGACAGCTCGCGACCCAGCTCGTCGAGCACGAGGTAGTCGGCCATGATCTCCCGCGGCGGGCGGCGCTGCAGGTCGGCGAGGCTCGCGAAGCCCATGTCCTGGAGCGCCGCGCGGTTGGCGTAGACGATGCGGTCTGCGCGGTCGCGGATCGTGACGGCATCCGCGAGCACGTCGAGGATCTGGGCGAAGTCCAGGACCGGCGCCGGGCTGGCCGTCGGCGCGGCATCCTCGGGTCGGCGCGAGATCGCCATCTGCCGATCCACCCTAGACCGCTCGCGCCCGCCCTGCCGGGGATCGTCGCCGGTCGCAGGCGGCACCGGGGTGATGGCTGCGCAGGCCGCTGGGTAGCAGGAGCCCACCACGTACACCACGGACGAGAGGTTGCGGATGACGAGCGACGATCCCGAGAAGTCCCCGCCGCACGACAGCGAGGCCGAGGAGCCGCTGGGGCCGATGACGCCGGACGACGAGACGGAGCTGGGCGACACGCCCGAGGCGCACGACGAGATCTCGCCGCACGACCTGCCGCCCGACCACCCGGGTCGCGCGGAGGCCGAGCGCCTCGCCGGCGGCGGGGGCGGCACGACCGGCGGCAACGTCTGACGCGCCGGCCGGCGCGCCGCGTTCCCGGCGCGCTGGCAGACTTCACCGGGTGCAGACGCCCCGCACCCAACTGCTGCTGCCCGACGGCATCGACGCCTCGGCGGCGGCCGACCAGCTCGCGCGCCACGTCGCGGTCGTCACGCAGCGCGCGCATCGCACCGATCGCACCTTCTGGGACACCTTCGACGGACGGTTGCACGGCGCCGGCCTCGCGCTCGTCGACAGCGGCAGCCGCTTCGCGCTGACCGACGCCGCCACGAACGAGGAGCGCGCGGCCGCCGACCACCCGCGCGGCCTGCGCCGACTGGCCGCGGTCGATCTGCCCGCCGACGAGCTGCGCGAGCGGCTCGAGCCGATCGTCGAGATGCGGGTGCTGACGCCGATCGTGCGGGTCCGCAGCCGCCTGCTGCCGGTCAACGTGCTCGACGACCTCGGCAAGGTCGTCGTCCGCCTGCAGGCCGAGGAGCCGACGGTGCTGGCGGGCGGCGACGTGAAGCTCGCGCTGCGCTCGCGGCTGAACGTCACCGGCGTCCTCGGCTACGAGGCCGACTACGAGCGGGTGCTGGCGCTGCTCACCGTCGAGCTCGCGCTCGCGCCGGTGTCCCAGCCGGTCCAGGACGAAGCCGTTGCGGCGACCGGCGCCGTCCCCGGCGGGACGTCCTCCAAGCTGCGCGTCGCGCTGTCGGCCGATGCGCGTGCGGATGCGGCCGCCGTCACCATCCTGCGCCGGCTGCTGGAGATCGTCGACGTCAACCTGCCCGGCACCCTCGCCGACACCGACAGCGAGTACCTGCATGACCTGCGCGTCGCGGTGCGCCGCTCGCGCGCGCTGCAGCGCGAGCTGCGCGGCGTCTTCGCGCCCGAGCCGCTGCGCGTGTTCCGCGCCGGCTTTCGCGAGCTGCAGGTGCTGACCGGGCCGACCCGCGACCTCGACGTCCAGCTGCTCGAGTTCGGCGACCTCGTCGCGACGCTGCCGCCCGACAGCGCGGCCGACGTCGCCCCCCTGCGCGAGCTGCTCGAGCTGCGCCTCGCTGCCGAGCGGGCGACGATGGTGCGCGGGCTGAAGTCCGAGCGCACCCGCGCGCTGCTGGACAACTGGCGCGACTTCCTCGACGTCCTCGTCGGCGCCCCTGAGGAGGACCGCCCCGACGCCGCCCGGCCGATCGCCGAGGTCGCCGCCGACCGGATCGCCAAGGTGTACCGGCAGATGGTGAAGATGGGCCGCGCGATCGACGAGGACAGCCCGCACGATGCGCTGCACGACCTGCGCAAGAAGGGCAAGGAGCTGCGCTACCTGCTGGAGTTCTTCGCCTCGATCTACCCGGCCGGGATCGTCAAGCCGATGGTCGCCACGCTGAAGGGGCTGCAGGACGTGCTCGGCCGCTTTCAGGACCGCGAGGTGCAGGCGGACGCGCTGCGCGCGTTGGGCGACGACATCGCCGCGCTGGACGGCGGCGCCGCGGCGCTCATGGCGATGGGGGTGCTCGTCCAGCGCCTCGCCGAGGAGCAGGACCAGGCGCGTGCGCAGTTCGCCGAGCGCTTCGCGCAGTTCGCCGCCAAGCCGCAGCGCAAGCTCGTCTCCCAGACCTTCGGCTGATCCATGCCCACCACGGTCGCGCTGTACAACATCAAGGGCGGCGTCGGCAAGACGTCGGCGGCGGTGAACCTCGCCTGGACGGCCGCCGAGGAGGGCGCGCGCGTGCTGCTGTGGGACCTCGATCCGCAGGGCGCGGCGAGCTACCTGCTGCGGATCAGGCCGAAGGTGCGCGGCGGCGGCGCGAAGCTCGTGCGCGGCAAGAGCGACCCGGCCGCGCTGCTGAAGGGCTCCGACCACCCGCGCCTGGACCTCCTGCCGGCCGACTTCTCCTACCGCAACATGGACCTCGCGCTCGACGCGACGAAGCGCCCGACGGAGGGCCTCGCGCGCGTCCTGGCCCCGCTCGCCGAGCAGTACGACTACGTGTTCCTCGACTGCGCGCCGGCGATCTCGCTGGCCTCGGAGAGCGTCTTCGCCGCCGCCGACGTCCTGCTCGTGCCGCTCATCCCGACGCCGCTGTCGCTGCGCACCTATGACCAGCTGTGCGGCTTCGTCGCCGAGCAGGTGCCCAAGCCGCGCCCGCGGATCCTCGCGTTCCTCTCGATGGCCGACGGCCGCAAGAGGCTGCACCGCGACGTCGCCGCGCAGCTCGCGGACGACGACGGCGTGCTCGCCGCCGCGATCCCGGCGGCGTCCGAAGTCGAGCGGATGGGCCTGCAACGGCGCGCGCTGGCGCAGTGCGCCCCGCACGGCCGCGCGGCGCTCGCCTACGGCGCGCTGTGGACCGAGCTGCGCGACCGGCTGGCGGGTTAGGGGGCGGCGAGCGGGCGCCGGATCGCACGCGGCGTGCGCACCTGCGCCGGGGCGGGTACAGCGGCTCTCCCCATGTGCTGCCGAACATCTGGCCGAGCGCGACCGAGCGCTTACGATCTGCACGAACGGTCGTGCTACCGTCGAGTGCAGTGATGGGAGGCGACAGACTCGGCGAGCGGCAGCACCCCGGCAGTGGCGACACCACCGACGCGCTCGACCTGTTCCTGCGCGACATCCGCGGGATCAGGCTCCTGCGCGCCGACGAGGAGATCGGGCTCGCCCATCGCGTCGGCCGCGGCGACCTGCGCGCGAAGGAGCGCATGGTCGAGGCCAACCTGCGCCTCGTCGTCTCGATCGCCAAGCGCTATCGCGGCCAGGGGCTGCCGTTCCTCGACCTCATCCAGGAGGGCACGCTCGGGCTCATCCGCGCCGTCGAGAAGTTCGATCCCAGCAAGGGCTTTCGGTTCTCGACGTACGCCACGTGGTGGATCCGCCAGGCGATCGCGCGCGCACTCGCCGACAAGGCGCGGACGATCCGCATCCCGGTGAACCTCAACGAGCAGCTCAAGTCGGTCATGACGGCCGAGCGCGCGCTGGCCATGTCGCTCGGGCGCGACCCGACCCTCCACGAGATCGGGGAGTACGCCGGCCTGTCCACCGAGCAGGTCATCGCGCTGCGCGCATGGGCCCAGACGCCGGTCTCCCTCGAGCAGCCCGTCGGCGACGACGGCGGCTCCGTGCTCGGCGAGCTCATCCCCGACGACCACGCTTCGTCGGCCTACGAGCGCGCCTCTGCGGGCGTCTACGTCGACGCCGTGCGGCGCATGCTCGACACGCTCAACGAGCGCGAGCGGCGCGTGCTCGAGCTGCGCTACGGACTGTGCGGCGAGGAGCCGTGCACGGCGACCGAGGTCTCGCGCCGCTTCAACGTCTCGCGCGAGCGGATACGCCAGATCGAGTCGCGCTCGCTGTCCAAGCTCGAGCAGCTGGCGCTCGAGGACACGCTGCGCGACCTGCTGTAGGCGACCGCCCGGCTCGCGTTCGCCGCGAGCGACCAGACTGAGGGCGATGGCCGGGGCCCGCACGACGACCCAGCGCGCCTTCCTCGCCGCGCAAGCGACGGCCGCCGCCGTGCTGGCGGCCCGCTTCGCCCGCGGCCGCCGGCGGCGCGCCCCGCTCGCCGCGGGAGCCCCGCCGCCCGACGGGACGGTGTCGATCGTGGTCCCCGCCCGCGACGAGGCGGCGCGGCTGGGGCCGTGTCTGGCCGGTCTGGACGGCGTCGACGCGCAGGTGCTCGTCGTCGACGACCGCTCGACCGACGGCACCGCGGCGCTGGCCCGCGCGCACGGCGCGCAGGTCGTCGCGGGCGCCGAGCTGCCGGCGGGCTGGATCGGCAAGTCGTGGGCGATGCAGCAGGGGCTCGAGGCGGCGAGCGGTGACTGGGTGATCTTCCTCGACGCCGACACGCGGCCGCAGCCCGGGCTCGTCGCCGCGGTCGTCGAGGCCACCGCGCCGTACGACCTGCTCAGCGCCGCGCCGCGCTTCGTCTGCGACACCGCCGCGGAGCGCCTGCTGCATCCGGCGATGGCCGCGACGCTGCCGTACCGGCTCGGGCCGCTGGACGTCGAGGGCTGGCAGCCGCGCCCGCGGCGCGCCCTCGCCAACGGCCAGTGCATCGTCGTGCGGCGCGAGCCGTTTCTCGCCGCCGGCGGCTGGGGGCGGGTGCGCGGCAACCTGTCCGAGGACATCGCGCTGGCCCGGTCGCTGCGTGCCGACGGGGGCCTGATCGGGTTCGCCGACGCCGCCGATCTGCTCGAGGTGCGGATGTACGCCTCCGCGCGCGAGACGTGGACGGGCTGGGGCCGGTCGCTGATGGGCTCCGGGGCGACGGGCCCGCTGCAGCAGTCCGGCGACGTCGCACTGCTGTGGCTGACACTGGCCCTGCCCCTGCCGCGCCTCGTCAGCCGGCGCGGCACGCCGCTGGACGCCGTGCTCGTCGCGGTCCGGCTGGCGATCCACGTGGCGCTGGCGCGCGCCTACGCCAAGCCGCGCGGGCTGCCCTACGCGCTCGCCCCGCTCGCCGACGTGCCGGTCACGGCGTGGCTGACGTGGAGCGCGATCCGCCCGTCGCGGACGTGGCGCGGGCGGACGTACGACGCGAGCGCGACGCGGTCCTCCGAGACCGCGGTCGTGCCGCCCAGCCCGTAGTCCGTAGCCGGGCGGCGGCGGCGCGACCGGCGCATACTGGACCGGTGCTCGCCTCGTTTCACCTCGTCCGGTACCCGCGCGCCACCGCGGCGCAGGGGCTGTCGCGGATGGGCCTGGACCGGCCGCTGCTGCGCAGCACGGCGGGGCTGCGGTTCTGGAGGCTGCTGGGCACCGGCCGCGGCGAGACGATGACGCTGTCGGCGGACCTGCGCCGCTGGGCGCTGTTCGCCGTCTGGGAGGACGAGGCCGCGCTGGACGCGTTCCTCGCCGGGTCGCCGGTCGCCGGCGGCTGGCGCGAGCGCGGGGCCGAGGTCTACGACGTGCGCCTGGCGCCGCTGCGCGCCCGCGGAACGTGGAGCGGCCACGCGCTCTTCGCCGAGGCGGCGCCCGCTGCGGCCGCCGCGGCGGCGCCCGCGCCCGGCGCGCCGGTCGCGATCCTCACCCGTGCCGCGGTCCGCCCCTCGAAGCTCGTTGCGTTCTCGCGGGCGATCGCGTCGCCGGCGGCCGACCTGCACGGCCGGCCCGGGCGGCTGGCGTCGGTCGGCATCGGGGAGTGGCCGGTCGCGCGCCAGGCCACGTTCTCCCTGTGGGAGTCGCTGGACGCGGTCAAGAACTACGCCTACGGGCGCCCCGACCACCGTGATGTCGTGCGCCGCACGCGGGCCGAGCGCTGGTACTCCGAGGAGCTGTTCGCGCGCTTCACCCCGTACGCGAGCAGCGGGACGTGGGGCGGCGTCGACCCGCTGGCGGGACCGCGCGCCTGCGCCTGACCCCTCGCCGCGCGGTTCGGTGGCGGTGTCTCGCCGTGCCTCGCCTGCGAGGCACCACGCGAGTTTGTCGGCCCGATCACGTACACCTGTTCGACAATGACGCCGCCCGCAACCGCAACCGCACTGCTCCCACTCGTGGGATTTGTTCTGCCCGGTTTCGTGGCCGTGCTGCTCAAGGAGCGGCTGTACGAGGTTCGCGGCGAGGAATCGACGTTCGACCGGTTGCTGACGACTGTCTACTACTCGCTGCTGGTCTACCTCCTGCCGGCCCTCAGCGTGGCCCTGCTGTCCGTCCTCGGGATCCTCGATCGGTCGGGTCTCGAGCACTTTGCGACCGGGCGATCGCCGTTGTGGCTCATCGGGTTGGTCGGGGTGGTGGTTCTGCTCGTGCTTGCTGCGCTTGCCGCGGTCGGCGCGTGGCAATGGATGAACTCGTCCATCGCGACGACGGCTCTACGCATCGAGCGATCGCCTCAACTCCGAGCACCGGACCCAAGACGTCGTGGGACTTCGCGTTCGACCACGACCAAGACCTCCTGCTCGTTGTCGAGCTGAAGGATGGAAGCCGGGTGGCCGGCTACTACGGCAGGCGCAGTCATTCCGGGTACGGAACCCGCACACGCGATCTCTTTCTCGAGGAGCCATGGGACGTCTCGTCGGACGACGGATCGATCAGCCGTCCTCCGGCCGGCGTCACAGCGTTGGGATATGGATCGATGCCGACGAAATCCGTCTGGTCGACCACTACGCTATGAGCGATGAGCACCAACGGGACATCGAGGAACGGTCGCCCGAGCGTGGCTGAGTCCTCAGTGCGCCGGCCCGCGCCCGGTACGGTCGAGCGTGGCCGCCGACCCACGGTTTCGCATCCGAAGCCGACTGCGCCCGTGCCGATTGCCCGGCCCGTGAGCAGTAGGAGTTCCTAACGGTCCGCTCGGCCAGGTCGGCGCCCGGCTCCGAGGACACCCGCCTCGCCGATCAGGCCGCTGAGTCGATCTCGGCGGCCACCGTCGCGCCGCTGAGCAGGACGAGCGGCAGGCCGCCGCCGGGATGCGTCGTCCCGCCGACGCGCCACAGCCCGCGCACGCCGCGCACCGCGTTGGGCGGGCGGCGCAGGGTGCCGAGCCGGCCGTGCGGGGCGATGCCGTAGATCGCGCCGCCGAGCGCGCCGGTCTCGCGTTCGAGGTCGGCGGGCGTGCGCCGCTGGACGAATGCCACCCGGTCGGCCGGCAGGCCCAGCTTGGCGAGCAGCGCGGACTCGTAGCGCTCGCCCGCCGCCTCCCAGTCGACGCCACCGCTGGGCGCGTTGACGAGCACGAACAGGTTCTCCCCGCCGGCCGGGGCCTCGCCGGGGTCGCTGACCCACGACGCCGCGAGGTAGAGCGTCGGGTCGCGCACCGGGCGGCGGGTGACGAACACGTCCTCCCACTCCGCGTCGGTGCCGGAGGCGGGGAAGCGGATCTCGTGGTGCACCCGCCCGGCGTCCCGCCCGCGCAGGCCGATCATCAGCCCCAAGCCCGACAGCGAGCGCTCGCGCGGCGAGGGCGCGTCGCCGTTGAAGACCACCGCGCCGGCGGCGAGATCGCCCTCGCTCGTGCGCACCCCGCTGACCCGCCCGCGCGCGCCGCGGCCGCCGCCGCCACCCCACAGCGTCGCCGTCGCGCCGCCGGCGAGCGTCACCGCATCCGCGCGCACCCCGCAGCGCAGCTCCCCGCCGGCCTCGCGCAGCGCCGCCACGAGCGCCTCGACGATCGCGTAGATCCCGCCGCGCACGTGCCACGCGCCGAATGCGTGCTCGACGTAGCCGGCGACCGCCAGCGCCGCGGGCGCGCGGCGCGGGTCGGCGCCCGCGTAGGTCGCGAAGCGCTCGACGACGAGCCGCAGTCGCGGGTCGCGGAGCGTCGCCGCGGCGAGCGAGCGCAGCGTGTGCCAGGGGCGCACGCGCAGCAGGTCGCGCGGGTCCGGGGCCCGTCGCCCGGACATGGCCGGCCGCCGCGGCGGCCACGGCGGCGGGCCGGTCAGGACCGGCTGCGAGGCGCGCCACATCGCCGCGCAGATCCGCATGAAGCGCGCCCAGTCCGCGCCCGCGCCCGGCGACCATGACTCGAGCAGGGCGACCGTGCGCGGCAGGTCGGCCGACAGCTCGACGCGCGAGCCATCGGCGAAGCGGTAGCGTGTCACCGGCTCGACGCGGACGAGCTCGACGGCGTCGCCGAGCAGCTCGCGCACGAGCCAGGGCATCGTCAGCAGCGACGGGCCGGCGTCGAAGCGAAAGCCGTCGCGAACGATCCGCGCGCACTTGCCGCCCGCGGCCGGGCCCTGCTCGACGACGGTGACGGCGTGCCCGGCTCGCGCGAGCCGCACGGCGCAGGCCAGCCCGCCGACGCCCGCGCCGGCGACGACCACCCGGCTCATCGCGGCGCGCGCCGGCGCCCGCGCAGGCGCCCGCGCAGGCGCGCGTGGAGCGCCGGGACCGCGAACAGCGCCATCGCCGCCCCGCCGGCCAGCGCGACCCGCGGCCGGCGCCAGATGACGAGGTTGGCGAACAGCTCGCCGCCCCACGTCCAGGCGTACAGCGCCAGCGCCTCGTCGCCGCCGGCGGTAGGGTCATCCTCGCCGTCGACCAGCGCCCACACCGCGAACACCCCGGCGCCGGTGACGAACCAGCCGGCGAAGTTCGTCACCGGGATGCCCTCGTAGCGGCCCCCGCCCGGCCAGGACCAGTAGCCCTCGCGCGCCATCCGCGGATCGAGGAAGACGTCCCACGCCGTCAGCGCTCCCGCCGCCAGCGCGACGCGCACAGGGCGCCGGCGCGAGATCAGCCCCGCCACCACCCACGAGGGGCGCGCCATCATCGCCCACGCCGCGCCCGCGGCGAGCGGCACGCCGCGCCAGCGCGGCCCGAGCTGGTCGGAGTACGTGTAGTGCCCGAACGGTCGACCGGTCGCGACGCCGACGAGCTCGGCGGCGAGCCCCAGCGCGCCGGCGCCCGCCACGAGCGCCGGCCCGCGCCGCGCGCCGCGGGTGGCGGCGGCCTCGACCCCCGAGGCGGTCACCATGAGCGCGACGATCGCGCGCGTGGCGGGCACCCGCCGCGCCTCGGGCAGGAACGAGTAGCCGACCTGCGCCCCGGCCAGCGCGCCGAGCAGGCCCCGCGACGCGCGGGTCAGCGCCGGCGCCGGCGTCATCGGCTCGTCGCCGCGACGAGCAGCTTGCGGCGCCGCGGCACGACGGCGCGCCCGGGTCGCGCGCCGTAGCCGTCGCGCTCGATCTGGCGCAGGATCTCGCGGTACATCGCCGCGGCCGCGGCGATCGCGCGGTGGCCGCGCACCAGCAGCTCGATCCCCTCGCAGCCGCGGTCGTAGAGCGCGTCGGCGCGCGCGATCTGGTCGCGCAGCAGCGTCTCGCGCCGGCCCGGCTCCAGCGAGCCCCCGAAGCGGCGCAGGGTCGCCTGCGCGACGTAGACGCGCCCAACGGAGAGGTCCTCGTCGATGTCGCGCAGGATGTTCGTGCGCTGCATCGCCATCCCCAGCGCCGCGGCCGCGGGCACGGCGCGGTCGGGATCGCGCATCCCGAGCACGTGCGCCATCACGACCCCGACGGTTCCTGCCACCCGGTAGCAGTAGCGGTCGAGGTCGACCTCGTCGAGGATCGGGGTGCCCGCGAGGTCGTCGCGCATCCCCGCGCAGAAGTCCGCGAAGGCCGTGCGCGGCAGCGGGTGGCGCTGCGCGAGCGCGTCGAGCAGGCGCACCTCGCGGCTGTCGGCGGGCACGCCGGACGCCCAGGCCTCGACGGCCGCGAGGCGCTCGACGGCATCCGGCTCGCCGTCGTCGACGGCGTCGTCGAGCGTGCGGAACACGAGGTACAGCAGGTAGACGTCGTCGCGCACCTCGCGCGGCAGCAGCCGGCAGGCGAGCGCGAACGTCCGCGCGACGCGGCGGGTCGTCTCCTTGGCCCGCAGCAGATCGGCGTCACGCATGGGCCATCGGCCTCCGCGGGGCGGGCAGGTCGGCCGCCATCAGCGCCGTCGTGATCTCCGCGCCGAGCAGGACGCCGGGAATGCCGGCCCCCGGATGCGTCCCGCCGCCCACGTAGTACAGGCCGCGCAGCGCGCGGTCGCGGTTGGGCTGGCGCAGCGCCGCCGACTGCTGCAGGGTCGGCTCGACCGCGAACGCGTTGCCGTGCGCCGCGCCGAGCTCGTCGCGGAAGTCCAGCGGGGTCATCCGGTGCTCGACGCGGATGCTCGCGGCGAGCCCCCCGAGCCCGAACGTCGCCTCGAGGTCGGCGACGAGCGCGTCGCGCAGCCCGCCCGCCTCGCGCTCCCAGTCGATGCCCGCGCGCAGGTTGGGCACCGGCAGCAGCACGGCGATCGAGTCCTGCCCGGGCGGAGCCATCGCCGCCTCGCTGCGCGTGGGCGCGTGCACGTAGGTCGAGAGCGTCGCGGGCAGCCGCCCGTCGCGCGTGACGTCGCGGATGAAGCGCCGGTAGTCGCGGCCGACGAGCAGGGTGTGGTGCATTAGCCCGTCCAAGCGCCGGTCGCAGCCGAGGTACAGCAGCAGGCAGGACATCGTCGGCGTCATGCGGCGCAGCGGGCGGCGGCGGCCGGTCAGCGCGTGCGTCGTGAGCACGTCGGCGTTGGAGACGACGGCATCGGCGGCGATCCGCCCGCCGCCCTCCAGCACGACGCCGGTCACCGCGCTGCCACGGTGCTCGATGCGCGCGACGCGCTCGCCGCAGCGCACGTCCAGCGGCCGCGCCATCGCCTCGACGAGCGAGTACACGCCCCCGTCGGCGTACCAGACCCCGTCGAGGAACTGCAGGTAGACGAGCGCGCCGTAGATCGCCGGCACGCGAAACGGGTCGCCGCCGATGAACAGCGAGTGAAAGGAGAACGCCTCGCGGATGCGCGGGTGCTCGAAGTGCTTGGCGACCATGCGCCACAACGGCAGCGCGGCGCCGAGGCGCAGCATGCTGGGGGTGAAGGCCAGCAGCTCGCGCAGCTTCAGGAACGGGCGCCGCCCGGCGCCGAGGATGCCCTGCTCGTAGATCGGCTTCAGCGCCGCCAGGAAGCCGTCGAACGCCGCGGCGTCGCGCGCCGAGAACTGCGCGATCTGGTCGGGCATGCGCTCGGTCGGGACGAAGTCCAGCGCGCGCGCCTCGCCCGCCCAGCGGATCCGGTAGAAGGGGTCCAGGCGGCGCAGCGTGACCTCGCGACGCAGGTCCAGGCCGCCCGCGGCGAACGTCTCCTCGAGCACCCACGGCATCGTGATGAGCGACGGTCCCGTGTCCCAGGTGAAGCCGCCGTCGCGCAGCTGGTAGGCGCGCCCGCCCGGCCGGTCGCGGCCCTCGACGACGACGACGTCGTGGCCGGCGTGCTGCAGGCGCAGCGCGGCGGCGAGGCCGCCGAGCCCCGCGCCGACCACGACGACCCTCATCGGACGTGGCCCGCGCCGGCGCCGGCGCTGTGCGGCACGCCGGAGCCGGACGCGATGCGCCGAGGCTCGGCCGTGCGGACGGTGGAGGGCGCCGGTGCGGTCATGACTGTCTCGATAGTGCGGGGGCGGCGGCGGTGCCGATCATTCCCACAGAAACGTACAGGTAAACTTCGACATCCTGTATAAGAATGCGATGGGCGTCCTGAGCATGAGCGAGGTGGTGGCGCGCAGCGGCGTCCCGGACGGGACGCTGCGGATGTGGGAGCGCAGGTACGGATTTCCGGCCCCGCGCCGCCTGCCCAGCGGACACCGCCGGTACACCGAGCGCGACCTCGAGCAGATCGTGAGCGTGGCGTCCGAGCGCGCCGCGGGGGGGTCGCTGCCGGCGGCGATCGAGCGCGCGACGCGTGACCGGGCGGCGCACTCGCCATCACTATACGCCGCGCTGCGCCGGCGCCGCCCGGAGCTCGAGGCGCGCACGCTGCCCAAGCGGCTCATGCTCGCGCTGAGCCACGCGATCGAGGAGGAGTGCCTGTCGCGGGCCGAGCATCCGCTGCTGTTCGCGTCCTTTCAGCGCGAGGCGTTCTATCGCGCCGAGCAGGTGCGCTGGCGCGAGCTGTCGCGCGCGGCGCAGCTGAGCGTGGCGTTCGCCCGCTTCGCCCGGCGGGCTGCCCCGCGCGACGGGCCCGCGGAGATCCCCGTCGCCGCCGGCGATCCGCTCGCGCGCGAGTGGGCGATCGTGTGCGACGCCGACCGCCACGCCGTCTGCCTCGCCGGCTGGGAGCCCCTGTCGAGCTCGACCCGACCGTCGGGCGAGCGCTGCTTCGAGTCGATCTGGAGCGTCGATCCCGAGGTCGTGCGCGACGCGGCGCGGATCTGTGCTGAGATCGCCGCCGTGGCCGAGCCCGCCCTCATCGCGCCGGTGCGCGCCCGCCTCGACGCCGCGCCGGCGGTGGCTGCGCGCGATCAGCTGCGGCTGGCCGCCGCGATCACGAACCGCATGCTGGCGCAGCTCGCCTGATGGCCCCCGCCGGGTTCACCGCGTCGCATCGCGGCGGCAGCGGCTCGCCGATGGTGCTCCTGCACGGGTTCACGGGCTCATGGAGGGTGTGGGAGCTCGTGTTGGATCAGCTCGAGCGTCACCACGACGTGCTCGCGCTGACCCTGCCCGGCCACGTCGGCGGTCCGCCGATCGGCGCGCGCGTGAGCTCCGAGGAGATGCTCGCCGCGGTCGAAGGCCCGCTGGACGAAGCGGGCTTCGCCACCGCGCATCTGGTCGGCAACTCGGTCGGCGGGTACATCGCGCTGCGGCTGGCGGAGCGCGGGCGGGCGCAATCCGTGGTGGCGCTCGCGCCGGCCGGCGGCTGGGCGCAGGACGACGACACCGTGGAGGCGACCCTCGCGCTGTTCACGGAGTGGCAGAGGACGTTCCTCACCCTGGCCCCCCACGCCGACGCGATCGTGCGCACGGAGGAGGGCCGGCGCCGCGTGACGTCGGCGATCACCGTCAACGTGGAGCACATCCCGCACGAGCTGATCGTCCACGTGCTGAACGCCACGGCGTTCTGTCCGGGCACCCAGACGCTGATCGACACCGCGCTGCGCGAGGGCTACCACATCGACGCCGAGCGGATCACCTGCCCGGTGCGGGTGGTCTGGGGCACGGCGGACACGATCCTGCCCTGGCCGTCGAGCGCCGACCGCTACCGGCACGACTGGCTGCCGCAGGCCGACTGGGTCGAGCTCGACGGCGTCGGCCACTGCCCGCAGCTCGACGTCCCGCTGGAGACGGCGCAGCTGATCCTCGGGTTCACGGGCGGCTGAAAGCGGCTCGCCGCGCGCGGCCGGCTTTCGCTGTGACCGCGGTCTGCACGGCCGCGTTGCCGTACCCGCCCGGGCGTGGCGCTGCACCGGCGTCTCGCCCCCCGCGGGTCGAACACCCGTACAGGTGGGTAGGGTCGGCGGTGCAAGGTCGTGCGGGGCTCGGCGAGTGGGACGCCGCGGATCCGCAGACCGCCTCCGACATCGGAAAGGGGCCACCGTGGCGCGCGAGCGACCGACAGCCTCCGACCTCTCCGACTTCGACGCCGGCAGCGCCGAGGATCTCGTGTCCGCAGGCGGGCCGCCCAGCGCGGAGGCCATGCTCAGCCCGGCGCAGATGCGCGCGCTGCGTCGCAGCGACCGGCCGACCAGCGCCGAGTGCCTCGCCCACCCGGCAGCGCACCCCTGTGGAGCTGGGAGCGCTCGAACCGCGCTGAGCCGTGCCGCCGGCGCGGCGTTCTCGCCACCGGCAGCGACCGCGGATGCGGGTACGATCGCCGGGTGGTGCGCCTTGCAAGCTGGATCAGGCCGGCGGGTGGGAGTCCCGCTCCGGTAGGCGCTGGAGCGCCGGGTGGCAGGCCCCGGTCTCGGGGAGAGATCCCCGCGGCCGAGCGGGGCGTCAGGAGCCTCTTTGGAGCGAGCAAGCGCGTGGGCTGGGATTGCAGCCTCGTCAGATCTACAGTCGGGGAGCCGAGCCGCTCATGTCACGGCGAAGGCGATGTCCGTCAGTCCTGGTTGCGGATCGGGCTTGGTGGGTCCCTGCGGGGTAGGGAGACTTGCACGCGCGCAAGGTCTGATCACGGGACAAGGGAGATCCGTCTGGCCAGCCTCGTCAGCAAAGACCGCTCGTATGAGTCGATGGCGAAAGCGAGCGGAGCGCGGCGGGAGTCCGGGGGGGTCGTAGTAGTGATGATCGGCGTGCAGAACAACGCGCTGGTAGCGAAGGGCCCCTGCTTTGGTCACGCGTGTCGCGGAGGTAAGCGTTAGGGCATGGTCGCGGTGACGCGACCCAACGACCTCGGCGAGCTACCGCTCGTCGACCCGTGCGCCAGCAGCGCTTTGGGGCTCTCCGAGGGTGATCGTAGGTGAAGTCATGCGGTCGTCTCGTGCGGGAGCGTCAGCGTGATCGGGCCGCAGGTCAGATGGATCAGGGCGAGCGCGGCGTTGGCGGAGTGGAAGCCGTAGGCGCGGCGGGTGATCAGCTTGGCCTTGTTGTTGAGCGCCTCGGCGCGAGCGTTGCTGAGCTTCATGCGGCGGGCGGCGAGGATGCCATCGCGGTGCTTGCGGATCGTGCGGCCGAGCCGCACGAACGGTCTGAGGCGGCTGCGCGACAGGCGGGCCAGGAGCCGGTCGATCAGCTCGTCGACGGCGTCGACGGTCAGGCCGGGCGCGAAGATCGCGCGGACCATCTCCTTCATCGCCCAGGCGCGCGGGACCTTGCCGCCGGCGGTGTGCAGCGCGGTGAGCGTGTCGGCTTGGCGGTCGGTGAGGTCGGCGGGGTTCTTCAGCAGCGACCAGCGGCTGTCTTTGAACTGCTTGGCGGCCTCGCGGTCACCCGCTGCGCGCAGCTCGTTCCAATGCTCACGGCGGACCTCGTCCAGTGCCTTTGTCGCGAGCTGAACGACGTGGTAGTTGTCGATGCAGATGACCGCTTGCGGGGCGTGGCGGCGGACCGACTTGGCGTAGCCACCGGTCATGTCCATCGAGACCGCCCGCAGCTGCCCGGCGCGCTCTCCAATCACATCCTCGGCTTCGGCTTCGGCTTCGGCGGACGGTTTGACCTGGATCTCGGCGGTTTCGGCGTCGCGCCCGCGGTCAGCATCACGGCGCGTGTCGCGGTCAAGCTCGGCGAAGAACGCATCGGCCGCGGCCTGCCCCTTGCCCTCAGTGCCCCACACCACGCAGCGACGGCGGTGATCGCCGATCAGCGTCAGGTAGCGATGGCCCTTGCGCCACGCGACCTCGTCGATCGAGATCTCAAACAGATCGCTGAGGCGGTCCTCGCAGAGCAGTTCGTCGCCGACGCGCTGGATGATCCGCCCGATCGTCTGCCAGTCGATCCGCGTCAGCCGGCAGGTCGCCGTCTTACCCTCACGCGGACCCGATCGGGCTCAAAGCTGACCGAACGGACCCACACACCGGGCAGATCGAGCAGACGACAGAATGCGCTCGTGACGCGCATGGGCGACGACCTCCAGTTCGCAGCTTCAGAACCGCGAACCTACGGTCCGAACCTGTGCGCGTCGCTCCCGGCCTCCCGGCCACCCCGCAAGCAGCGCAGAACCCCCGCTCAGCCCCAGGAACCCGCGCTCGCCGGCCGGCCCGAGTCACCTACGATCATCCACGGAGCCCCCGCTTTGGTGGCTGGTGGCGGGGACGTGCGAGAACTCCAGCGGACGCTATGGGCATGTGCAAAGCGGTCCCCGGAGCGTCGTTTTCACGCGTTGTATGACCGTATCCGCAGAGGTGACGTGCTGTGGGAGGCGTGGAGGCGGGTGCGTAAGAACCGGGGCGCGGCCGGCGTCGACAGGATGACGTTGGCGCAGGTCGAGGCGTATGGCGTCGAGCGGATGCTCGGCGAACTTCAGGATGCGCTTCGACGGGGCTCATATCGTCCTGCGCCGGTGCGGCGTGTGGCGATCGCAAAGCCAGATGGTGGTGTGCGGCCGCTCGGGATCCCGACGGTCTGCGACCGGGTCGTTCAGCAGGCCGCGCGGCTGGTGTTGGAGCCGATCTTCGAGGCCGATTTCTTGGAGGTCTCGTACGGCTTTCGGCCCAAGCGCTCGGCGCTGGAGGCTCTTGAACGCATTCGGGTCGCGTTTCCGCGCGGCGCGGTGTGGGTCGCAGAGGCCGACATCCGCGACTACTTCGGCTCGATCGATCAGCAGAAGTTGCTGGCGCTCGTGGCGGACAGGGTTTCGGATCGGCGGGTGCTCAAGCTGCTGCGTTTGTGGCTTGAGGCAGGGGTGATGGATGACGGGGTGTGCCGGGAAACGGTCATCGGGACGCCGCCGGGCGGCGTGATCTCGCCGTTGCTATCGAACATCTACCTGCACGCCTTCGATCGCGCGTTCGTGGCGCGGGGCATCGGCACGCTCGTCCGCTACGCGGATGATTGGCTGGTGCTTTGTCGCAGCGAGCGTGAGGCGCAGGCGGCGCTTCAGAGCGCCAGGGAGATCCTTGGCGGCCTGGGGCTTGAGCTGCATCCGGACAAGACGCGAATCGTGGATCTCCGCGACGGCCGTGACGGCTTTGACTTCCTCGGTTGCCATTTCAGAGCGCGTGTGTCGGGCAGGTTGCTGGAGCGCGGCATCCGCCGCTACTACCTGCATCGCTGGCCCAGCAAGCGGGCGATGACGCGCATCCGAACGCGGGTCAAGGGTCTGACGGACCGTCGTCGTCGCGCCGGCATGGGGGATATCCGCGAGGTCATCGCGGAACTCAACCCGGTGCTGCGCGGGTGGGGGAACGACGTTCGCACCGGCAACGCCGCCGACAAGTTCGTCCAGATCGACCGCTACGTCGCGTGGCGCCTGAAACGCTTGCTGATCAAGCGCCAGGGTCGTCATCTACGCGCCGGGCAGGCCGAGCAGTGGATGCCTGACTGGCTGAAGAACATGGGCCTGCACCGGCTGATGGGCACGATCCGCTACCCAGGGGCCGCGTAAGCCATGCCAGGAAGATCATCGGTACGCCGTGTGCGGGAAAACCGCATGCACGGAATTGAAAGGGGAATGGGGAACCAGACCCGCCAAGCGCGGGCACTGCGCCCCTGACTACCAATGCCCGCCGCACCAAGATCCGGTTTGCTCAACCGTCCGCTGGTCGAGGTGCTCGGTGCGCTCGCGTCCCCGCACGAGCTGCCCGGCGGCGGCGGCCCGGCCGCAGCGCTCACGGCCGCCGCGGCCGCCGCGCTGATCGCCAAGGTCGCCCGCGGCTCGCGCCCGTCGTGGATCGAGGCCGGCGGCGCGATCGCCCACGCCGAGGCGCTGCGCATGCAGACCCAGGCGCTCATCGACCGCGACGCGCAGGCCTACCTCGAGGCGTCGGCGGTGCTCGCGCACGACGAGCGCTCGGCGCGCCGTGGGGTCGCTCAGCCCGCCGGCACGGAGGCGCTCGCCGTCGATGACCGCGAGCGGATCGTCGACCAGGCGCTCATCCAGGCGGCCGACCTCGCGCTGGCGATCGCCGCGGCGGCGAGCGAGATCGCCCAGCTGGCGGCGGAGGTCGCGCGCGAGTGCCCGAAGGCGATGCGGCCCGACGCCCTGACCGCGGTCGCGCTCGCCGAGGCCGCGGCCTGCGCCTCCGCCGGGCTCGTCGCGGTCAACCGCAAGCTCGCTGACGACGACCCACGGCGGGCGTCGGCGTCGGAGGCGGCGCAGGCCGCGCAGGGGGCGCGCGAGCGGGCGGGCTGAGCGTCCGAACGGGGCCGCGAGGTGCTGGTGACGGGAGCATCACGGGGGATCGGTGCGGCGGTAGCGCGGACGTGTGCCGCGTCAGGTGAGCGTGTAGCGGTCCAACCACCGAGCGGACCGCGAGAGCGCTCTGGGCGCCAACCGCGTCGGCGCAGCGAACGTGGTGGCCGCCGGCTCGGCGGGCAGCACGAAATGCCTCACTGCGCCGAGAGCGTCGTTGCCCGCGTGCGCCCGCCATGAACGGCGGGCCGCAATCCCTCGCGGGCGTTTGCACGTAGTACGTGTGACGGCATCGTTTCAGCGTTCGAGGGGGAGTTACCCATGAAGATCCGCGTGGTGGTCAGTGCCTGCGTAGCGCTCGCAATTGTGGTGAGCGCTGTCCCGGCTGCATCGGCGGCGCGTCCCAAGCAGCCACCGGACGTGACGGCTCCCACCGTGCCGACGAACGTGCGAATCACCGCGGCGACCGGGGACACGATGATCCTGGCGTGGACGGCGTCGACGGACAACTCGGGCCGCATCCACCACGACGTCACGTGTTACTCGGGTTACATGATCCCGGGCGCCTACTGCATCTGGGGCGCGCCCGTTCCGCCGGCGAAGACGGTCACCGGCCTCGTGCCGGGCAGGGAGTTCTCCTTCCGCGTCAAGGCCGTCGATGCGGCCGGCAACGAGTCGGCGCTGAGCAGTGCCGTGACCGCCAACACCGCGCCGGACGTGACGGCTCCGACGACACCGGCCAACGCGCGCGTCACCGCGACGACGCCGTCAGGCGTGTCGCTGGCCTGGGATCGGTCCACCGATGGCTGGTCGTTCACCTATCAGGTGCTGATGGACGGCGCGGTGGTGGCGAGCACCTCGGAGCGGGGTTCCGCGCGCGGCACCTGACGCCTGGCACCGCGCACACGTTCGCGGTCCGGGCGCGCGACTCGTCGGGCAACCTGTCCGCTGCGAGCAATGCGGTCACCGTCACGCTCGAGCAGAGCAGCGACCGGACGCCGCCCACCACGCCGACGAACGTGACCGCGACGCAGCCGGCCGACGACTTCTGCGCGAGCAACGTGCTGGCGTGGGGCGCATCGACCGACAACGTCGATCCGCAGTCGACGATCGAGTACGAGGTCTACCAGAACGGGGTGCTGCGCGGGGTGACTGCGCCGGGGCTGGCGTCGGCGTGGCTCTACACGTTCGCCGGCACGAACACCTGGACCGTTGTCGCCGTCGATCGCGCCGGTAACAGCTCCGGGGTGAGCAATCCGGCCATGCTGACCGTCCGGCAGGACGACTCGCTGTGCTGAGCACGGCGATATAGGTGACCGTAGGCAGCGGCGCAATCCCTCGGTCGCTGCCGTCGGCATCACGTAGTGTGGCGCGTGTCCGATGAGGCGTTGCTGGCCGGCATGGCGTCGCGCGACCCGGACGCGGCAGCGGCCTTCGTGCGACGGTTTCAGATCAGTTTTCCGCAGCCGACTTCGTCGGTGGCCCGTGGCCGAGGAAATACCGGTTATGGTGTGTCTTATGGCGAGGGGTATTTCCTCCTAGCCGTTCTGGCGGGGCTTCGCCACCCGCGGCGGCGTGAAAGTCCGAGGACGTTCCCTTCAGAGCCGCGTGTACGGCCTGGCGCTGACGATCCTCGGTGATCCCGACGACGCCGAGGAGGCCGCGCAGGAGGTGTTCGTCCGGGCATGGCGACACGCCGAGGTGTACGAGCCGGCCCGCGGCGCCGTCGCACCCTGGCTGCTGACGATCACGCGCAACGTGGCGATCGACGCGCGCCGCATGCGACGTTCGGTGTCGGTCGACCCGTCGGCACGGCTGTTCCTCGAGCGGCCGGCCGACGAGGCGAGGCCACACGAGCGCGGCCGCGGCGACGACGAGGCCGACCGGGTGCGGGCGGCGATCGCGGCGCTGCCGACCGAGCAACGCCGAGCGCTCGTGCTCGCCGCGCTCTGCGGACGCACGGTGCTCGAGATCAGCGAGATCGAGCAGGCGCCGCTCGGAACGATCAAGACGAGAATCCGGACCGCGATGCTGAAGCTGCGCTCCCAGCTGGAGGTCGGCGACCGGTGAGCGGTGCGGCGTGCGACGAGATCCGCGGGGCGGCCGCCGAGCTCGCGCTCGGCGTGCTCGACGGCGAGGAGCGCGCGCGGGTGCTCGCGCACGCGCGCGGCTGCCCGGCCTGCCGCGCGCACATCGACGAGCTTGCCGTGCTGGCGCAGGAGATCCTGACCGCCGTGCCCGCCCACCGCGGCCGACGCGCCGCTGCCGGCCGAGTACGCGCTGCTCGGCCGCGTGACCGGCCACGAGCCGCCGCCCGGGTTCGAGAGCCGGGTGCTCGACGCGCTGCAGCCGGCACGACCGCGCGCGGTGCGCCGCCGGCGGAGGCTGGTGCCCGCGATCGCCGCCACCGCCCTGCTCCTGCTCGCGGCCGGCGGTGCCACGTGGGCGACGCTGTCGGCGACGAGCGAGGAGCGCCGGCTCGGCGCGAGCTACCGCGCGGTGCTGGAGCGGGCCGGCGGCAGGTACCTCACCGCAGCGGAGCTGCGCGACGCGGCGGGCGATAAGCCTGGGGTCGTGTTCGCCTACCAAGGCGACCAGCCGTGGGTGACGGTCGTCCTCGCGGCCGGCGTCGCCGACGAGCCCTGGCGCGTCGGGATCTCGACGCGCGGCGGGGCGGCCCGCGAGCTGGGCGGTTTGGACCCGGCGAAGGCCGGCCGGGTGTGGGGTCACGCGCTGCCTGCGTCGGTGCGCGAGCTCGCCGTTGTACACCTGACCGGTGCGGCCGGCCGCACGCTGCGCGCGCAGTTGCGGACTCGCTGAGGCCAGGCCGCAAGGCGCGCACGGCGTAGATCGCGACCGGGGCGCATTCAAGCGCCGCGTGAGTGCTTCAGGGTGAAGTGTCGTTGCGCATCCGCGACGGCGAGCGCACCATGCCTGCGCCGCCAAGAGGACGCCGGTCTGGTGTGCGAGCAAGGCCGGATCTGCAGCAGTCCCCGCTTGTACCTGAGGTCAGTGGGCGTCGAAGGATCCGGACATCACGTCGCTGTCCATTCCCCGTCGAACCAGCGCTTGATCCGGCTGGACCGAACTCGGCCTTGTGCGCGACGAAGTCCACGGACGGCCCCCGCAACTCACCCGTGCGCTGATCGGCGAAGAACGTGATGTCGACGGTCGCCGCCTGGTCGCGGCCCATCTCGAGGTAACAGACCCCGCGCCCGCGATATTCGGCCGACGCCGTCGCGCCTCGGATCAGCGCACCGAGTCGCTCGGCGACCACTGCTGCGTGACCCTCGGCGAACGTTCCGGCCCGCGGCGTTCCGACGGCCGCGACGTCTCCGATCGCGTACACGTCCGGAAAACGAGGTCGCGAGTGTGAGCCGGTCGACCGGGATCCAGCCGTCTCCGTCATCCCCAACTCGACAACCACCGCCGGCGCGCGGCGATGCGGCGCGTAGCCGCGGTGACATCGACGGCGCGGGGTGGCCGTCCGCGCGATACGCATGCTCGTGGCCGGAGCTGCGGTGGGTCAGCGAGGCGCACGACCCGCTCGCCCATGGGGGGTATGTCACCTTTTCCGCTATATCCGCGTACAGCGTGCGCCACGCCCCGAGCGTCGCATGCGAACTGTCGGGAAACCGCCCGCGATCGCCACGATCCTGCGGCGAACGGCTCCATGCCGCCGCCCTGCGTGGCAGGGGGCGACCCGAGAGCGGCAGCGCTACTCGCTGCGGTGCGCGCTCGACGCCCGCGGCACCGGCACCGGAATCGCGTACTTCGAGGCCTTGTCGTCGACGGTCGGGTTGTCGATCGTGCCCAGCCGCGCGATGAGCTTGATCCACTGCGACGGCTTCAGGACGGCGTCGACGTCGCCCGACTGCGCCGACCCCTCGCGGTACTCGGGCCGGAAGCCGACGTGGATGTGGTCGGCGTGGTCGCCGAGGGCGAGCGTGTTGTCGGTGCCGTCGTACTTCATGAGGCTGATGATCTGGTGCGGTTTGGCCGTGCCCTGCAGCGTCAGCAGGCGACGGATCGTGATGTCGGCGATCGAGCCCTCGCCCTGGTGACCGACGATCGGAATGCCGTTGATCTTGGCGATGTCGACGGCGCTGCCGGCCGAGTGCTCGGAGACGTTGCCGCTCGCCGTATAATAACTGTGGCCGCAGCGCAGTGAGGTGACGCTCGGCTTCAGCCCGCTCGCGGCGAGGAACTCCAGCGCTGCCAGCACGCGGCGGTCGACGATGCCGGCCTCGACGTCGCGCCGCCCGCATGAGTAGAGCTCGATCCGCGGGTTGGCGAGCACGTGCTGCGCGAGGGCCTCCTTGCTCATGAGCAGGATCTGGCCGATCGAGGCGCCGCCGCCGACGAAGGCGTTGCGCCCGTGTGCGCGGTAGATCGCCGTGGACTCGAGCAGCTTCCACCCGTCGAGGATCGGCTTCGGGTCGATCCGCGGCGCACCGCGGCCGGCGGGACGGATCTCGAAGTGCAGGTGCGGTGAGACGGTCGTCGAGGTCCGCCCGATCCGGCCGAGGATCGTGCCCGCGATGACGCGGCGGCCGACGATCATGCGCTTGAGCACGACGTCCTCGGGATCGAGGCCGTACACGCCGGTGAAGTACGAGCGCAGCGTCATTGCCTGCCCGATCTCGGACTCGGCCTCGCGGATCTGCTGCGCGCCGCCGTGGGGGAGGGCGTTGCGGCGCCCGGGGTTGGCGAACAGCCGCTCCTTCGCGGTCGCGTCGGCCGCGGCCGCGGCCGGCGGCGGCGGCGTGGTCTGCGTCACCGCGCCGGCTTTCGCCCGCCCGGCGGATGCGGCCCGCGTCGGCTTCGGGTCCCGCGCGGGCAGCGCCAGCTCGCGAGCGATCGAGGCCTTGCTCTGCGTCCGGCGCTCGGGGACCGGCACCTGCTGGGCCACCTTCTTGAGGTGGGCGTACGTGTAGGTGTTGCCGAACGCGTCGCGCAGCCGCACGTAGCTGCCCAGCCGCTTCGAACGGCCGATCGCAACGATCGTGCCGTCCTGCACGGCGATCGCGCGCGCGCCGGCGCCGGCGAAGATGTCGACCCCGCGTCGCGTCGCGTCGGCGTCGACCGGCCGCGCGACGTTGGCACTCGCCCGCGTGCGCTGGGCCGTCGCCCGCTCGGCGAGGTCGTCGGCATAGCGCGCCTTCGAGAACACCGGGAAGTGGCCCTGCGTGAGGCCGTTCAGTGAGCCGACGAGGTCGCTCGGCAGGCCGCCGATGAGGCGCGCGCGCATGAGCACGGACTCGACGTACCAGTCGGCGTGGTTGTAGGCGAAGATCGCGCGGCGCAGGTCGTCGTCCGCACCGGCCGCGCGCAGGTAGCGGGCCGCGGCGAAGATCGCGTCGACGGGGTTGAACGGGTCCCTGCGCCCGTCGCGGTTGGCGTCGGTGCCGTACTGCTTCCAGGTCGCGGGCATGAACTGCATCCAGCCCAGTGCGCCGGCCGAGGAGATGTTCAGGTTGCGCCCGTAGTCGGTCTCGATCTCGTTGATCGCCGCGAGAACCTCCCAGCGGATGCCGTACTCGATTCCGGCGGCCTGGTAGATCGGCAGCAGGAACGGCGGAATGCGGAACTTTTCGATGAAGAAGTTCGGGACGCCGACGGGGACCGGCCCGGGCAGCGCGAGCGACATCGTCGGGTTGGCGGCGGTCGGCACGCCCTCGGCGTTGCGCAACCGTGTCCTGGTCGGGCGATCGCTGCGCGCGGCGCGGTCGGGCGACACGGTGCCGACTGAGCCGGCGGCAGCCTGATCGCAGACCTCGTCGGGCGAGGTCGCGCCCGCCGCTCCGCCGCCCTGCCCGAGACCCTGCAGCCGGGCTTGAGGCTTGCGCCCGCGCCTGGCTTCGCGCAGCTTTCGCTTGGCCGCCGCCTTGGCCTGCGCGGCGGAGGCGCGCGGCGGGCAGCCGACGAGCGCTCGTGCGCCAGACTCGGCCTGCGCGTCGACGTTGGCGGGGCCGGCGAGGAAGCCGAAGGGCAGTGTCCTGGAGTGCCCGAGGTCCCTGTTCGAGGAGGGACTGCGGGCCGGGCCGGCCTGGCTGGACTGCGCAGACGGTGCCTGAGCCTGCGCCGTGGCAGAGGACGGTGGCGGGTCCGGCGACGTCGCCGGGGATGAGGCGGCGGCCTCGTCGGGGGATGGATCCGACGGCGTGGCCGGGGGGTCCGCCGCCGGGCTCGAATCCGCCTGGTCCTGGGGGCCGGACGGAGCCTGCGGGCTGGTCGTCGTGTCCTCGCCGGACGCGGTGGTCGCCGTCGTATCGGTGGGAGGAGCCGGCGGCGGCAGTGCCGGCGGCGTCACGTCCGGTGCGCTCACCTGCGGCGCCGGGGCGCTGTCGGGCGCGACCTGGGTCGGCGCCGCGGCGACGGGGTCCCCGGGGACCGGCGGCTCCTGGCCCGCTGTCCCGAGCAGGCTCCCGCTGAACGCGACTGCGATGACCCCAGCAGTGCACAGCGCCGCCGCGATCCGTCCGTGGCTCGCTCGCTGCGTGGTGCCCTGGGGCTTGGCCGTCATCTCCGAATGTGTCCTGACCTGCGTAACAACGACTCACCCGTGGGGCGATTGAGCCGCTATCGGCGAGCATCGGCCCGTCCTTGACCGGTGCCCCTGCGATCCCGATCGATCGTCCGGACGAGCCTACTAGCCGATTGTGCGCGGTGCGCCTGCACGTCGGCGTGTCGATCGGGTGAAGTCGGCTCGTCCCGGGGGGCGGTCGGGGCCAGCCTCAGGGTAGGGTGGAGGCTCAGCCCTGCGCCCGCGGCGCGCCGTCGCGGTCGCGGTCGCCGGTCGCCGGTCGCCGGTCGCCGGTCGTGAATGGCCGGTTCGGAGAACGCGACGCCCGGCTGGACTGCAGCTTCGACGCGTGAGGCTCTAGCCTGTCTGGCCATGTCGCTGGAGACCGCTCGCAACATCGGGATCATCGTCCTGCTCGGGCTCGTCGTGTGGCTCGTCCCGGGCGGGGGTGAGGGCGCGGACTTGATCAACCAGCTCCTCGGCGCGATCTTCATCGTCCTCATGGCGCTCGGCTGCGGCATCCTCTACCGGCGCTTCCGCGGCGAGATCTTCTCGCTCGGTGACGCCTGGCGCTTCGCGCTCTACGCGGCGGTCGGCATCGCGGTCGTCACGGTCGCCGCCTCGCGCCGGCTGTTCGAGACGGGTGCCGGCGCCGTGCTCTGGTTCGGGCTCATCGGCGGCGCCTCGTACACGCTGTACCTCGTCTGGCAGCGCCACCGCTCGTACTCCTGAGCGGGGCGGCGCCGCGGTCCGGGCCGGCCGGTGCGGGACGAGCCAGCGGCCTCGCGTGTGTGTGAAGGGGTCCCCACGTTTCTGTCCAAATGGGGGACGAAAACGTGAGGACCCCCGGCCGATCGTGCCAGCCGCATCCCCTCGTCAACACGCTACGCGATCTCGTGACACCATCGCGGCTCATTCGTCACACATATGCGTAGATCCGTGACACCGCCATCGGCAGTCTGCGAGGCATGGCGAACACCCCTCGATCCGGCCCCGAGCAGGGCCAGGCCAGCGTCGAGCTCGTGGCGCTGCTGCCGCTCATGGCGGTCCTCGCCGGCGTGCTCTGGCAGGCTGTCGTCGCCGGCCAGGCCGTCTGGCTCGCGGGCTCGGCGGCACGCGCGGCCGCCCGCGCGAGTGCGGTCGGCGCGGACGCCCCGGCCGCCGTCCGCCGGGTGCTGCCGGAGCGGCTCGAGCGCGGCCTCGTCGTTCGCCGGGCATCGTCGGGCGACGGCGTGCAGGTCGCGATCGCGATCCCGGCGGTCGTCGGCTCCGGCCGCCTGACGACGATTTCCGCCCGCGCCCGCCTGCAGGACCAGACCCGCTGAGATGCGCGCCCGTCGCGCACCGCATCCGGCCCCGCCGCGGCGCGAGTCCGGTCAGGCGTCGATCGAGCTCGTCGCGGTCGCGCCGATGCTGCTCGCGGTCGTGCTCGCGGTGGCCCAGCTGCTGGCCGCGGGCGCCGCGCACGAGCTGGCCGACCACGCCGCCGAGGCCGGTGCGATCGCGCTTCTGCAGCGCACCGATCCAGCCGCCGCGGCGCGCGACGCGGTACCGGGATGGTCGCGGGGCCGCGTCGACGTTCGCGTGCAGGATCGACGCGTGCGCGTTCGGCTGCGACCGCGCGCGTTCCTGCCCAAGCTCGCGGAGCTGCTCGAGGCCACCGGCGTGGCGCACGCCGGCCCGCGACCATGACGCTGGGACAACGCGTCGCCGCGCACTTCGTCGCCCCCGCCGGCGAGCGCGACGCGGCTCCGGCCGCCTCGCCGCGCCCGCGCCGGCGGCCCCGGGCGGCCATGGATCGGGCCACGCGGACGCGGTGGTCGGCGGATCGCGCCGCCCGGAGGCGGCCGCCCGTCACCGATCGCTTCACCGGGAGCGAGCGCTCAGACACCGACCGGGCGGCCCCGACGTCGTCCGCAGTGGTCCCGGCGCCGCCCGCCGTCGCCGTGCTCGCGCCGTCGGCGGACGCGCCGGCGCTCGGCGCGGCGCTCGGCCTCGCGCTCGCACGCGCCACGCGGGCCCCCGCCTGCGTGGTCTGCGTCTGGTCGCCCGAGCAGACCCGTGCGAGCCGCCGTGCCCCGGCGCTGCCCGCCGCAGCCCGGGTCGCCGCCACCCTGCGCGAGCGCGGCCACGACACGACCGCCGCCGGCCGGCTCGCCGTCGTGCGCCTCGCCACCGACGCCGAGGAGGCCGCGTCGCAGGCGCTGCGCGCGGCGGCGGCCGCCGGGCCCGCGCCGACGGTGCTCGCCCTCGCGGGTCCGCGGGCCGCCGCCTTCGACGATCTGCTCGCGATGCAGGACCTCGTCGTCGTCGCGGTCGCGCCCGCCGCCGACGACTCGCTCGCACGGCTGGCCAGCGCCGGCCTCGAGCGCGCGCTGACCTGCGCGGTTCCTCCGGCTGACCCGGGACGCGCGCTCGCCGCCGCCGGTCTCGTGCTGCTGCCCTCGACGCGCCGGGCCCTCGCGGCGCCCGTCGCCGCCCTCTCGTGACCGGTTCGCGCACAACACAGATGGCCGCCGGCCCACCGGCGCATCGACCCGCGCACGGATCTCCTGGCGAACAGGGCCAGGCGACGATCCTGCTCATCGGGGTGGCGCTCGCCGCGATCCTCGGCGCTCTCGTGCTGGGCGCGATCGCACAGGGCATCGGCGTCCAGAGCGACGAGCAGCGCGCCGCCGACCTCGCCGCGCTCGCCGGAGTCCGCGCCATGCACGACGCCTACGGCGGGCTGTTCGAGCCGCGCCAGATCGGCGGGCGTCCGAACCGCGCCCACCTGGAGCGCACGGAGTACCTCGCGCGCGGACGCCGCGCCGCGCTGGCGACCGCCCGCGCCAACGGCGCGCACGACGTCGGCGTCGCGTTTGCGGATGGCGACACGTTCGCTCCCGTGCGCGTGCGCGTAGAGGTGCGCGATGCGATCGCGGTCGGATCGCGTGAGCGGGTGCCCGCCGGCGCCCGTGCCGAGGCCGAGTTGGCCGCGCCGGCCGACGTGGCGCTCTGGTCGGCCGGCCCGGGCGAGTACCGCGGGCCGCTCGCCCAGCGCCAGGGCAAGCCGATGCGGCCCGATGTCGCCGCGGCCTTCGATCGCATGCAGGCCGCCGCGCGCCAGGATGGGGTCTCGCTCGTTGTCGTGAGCGGCTTTCGCTCCAACGCCGAGCAGTCTGTGCTGTTCGCGCGTCACCCGGACCCGAAGTGGGTCGCGCCGCCGGGCCGCTCGCTGCACCGCCTCGCCACCGAGCTCGACCTCGGCCCGCGGGCAGCCTATGGGTGGCTCGCGGCCAACGCGAAGCGCTTTCACTTCGTCCAGCGCTACGCGTGGGAGCCGTGGCACTACGGATTCACCCTGAATGCCGGCACGTCGTCGGTCGGGTTCACCGCCAAGGCCAGCGGCGGTGACGGCGAGACCGCCCGCGCATTGCCCTCGTTCGTACCGGCCGCCTACGCGAAGCCACTCGCGCAGGCGGCGCAGCGCTGGAACATCTCGGCCGGGCTGCTGGCGGCCCAGCTCATGGCGGAGTCGAACTTCAACCCGTTCGCGCGGTCGCCGGCGGGCGCGCAGGGGATCGCGCAGTTCATGCCGGGAACGGCGCAGGCGATGGGGCTGCGCGACCCGTTCGATGCCGCGGCGTCGATCGATGCCCAGGCGCACCTCATGCGCGACCTGCTGCGCCGGTTCGGGTCCGTGCCGCTCGCGCTCGCCGCCTACAACGCCGGGCCGGCCCGGGTCGCCGCCTGCGGCTGCGTGCCGCCGATCCCCGAGACCCGGGGCTACGTGGCGCGGATCCTCGGCCTGCTCGGCGGCGCCGGCGAGGCCGTCGCCGGCGGCGGGTTGGAGGTGCGCCTTGTGCGCTGAGCCGTCGTGCTCCGACGGCCCGAGGGGTGGACATCCGTCCAATTGGCTGGATCGCCCGGTGTCCCGCGCCGATACATCCCCAGCACCTGGTCGACGGCCCTCACGCGTCGGGCCGACGGCCGGCGCAAGTGGACAGGCGTCCCGGTTACGGCCGGGACGCTTGTCGCTTTTCTGGCCACCGCGGCGCCGCGCGAGGCAACCCTCGACAGAAGCAATCCCTGCAAATCGCCGACGTTCAAGTTTTGTCGCGCAGAAGTCGATGCTTGGGCATCGACTCCGGTACGCGCATCTCGTTGTTGCCTGCTGTTGCGCGTCTCAGCCGCCGGCGCGGCGCACGGCTGATTCGGGGCCACGCCCGCCGGATCGTCGCCCAGCTGCCGCAGGGCCGCCTGCTGCCCGACGCCGTCTGGCGCCGGCGCCATCGTTCGATCACCGTGCTGCTCTGGCTGCACGTGCCGGCGCTCCTGGCCTTCGCGGTGGCGCGCGGCTATGGCGTGCTGCACTCGGCGTCGGAGATGCTGCTCGTCGTCTCCCTCGCCATCGTCGCGACCATCCCCCGCCTCGGCCGCGCGCCGCGATCGGCCGCCGCGGCACTCGGCCTCGTGGCATGCTCGGCGCTGCTGATCCACTTCTGGAACGGCCAGATCGAGGGGCACTTCCACTTCTTCGTCGTCGTCTCGCTGCTGATCCTCTACCAGGACTGGCTGCCGTTCCTCATCGCGATCGGCTTCGTGGTCGTGCATCACGGCGTGCTCGGCTCGACGATGCCGCACACCGTGTTCTCCAACGACGCCGCCGTCGAGAACCCGTGGTCGTGGGCCTTCATCCACGGCATCTTCATCCTCGCCGCCTCGGCTGCGAACATCGTCTCCTGGCGCGCCACCGAGCATCTGCTGCGCGATCCGCTCACCGGGCTGGCCGGCCGGGCGATCATGCTCGACCGCCTGCGCCTCGGCCTGCGGCGCGCGCATCGCAAAGGGCTGCACGCGGGCGTCATCTTCCTCGACCTCGACCGCTTCAAGGTCCTCAACGACTCGCTCGGCCACGCCGCCGGCGATCGCGTCCTCGTCACCGCGAGCGAGCGCCTCCGCGAGGCCGTCCGCGCCAACGACACCGCCGTGCGCTTCGGCGGCGACGAGTTCGTCATCGTCTGCGAGGACCTGCGCGACGCCGCGGAGGCGGTCGGCGTCGCCGAGCGCCTCATCGCCGGGCTGCGCGAGCCCTACGTCGTCGACGCCCACGAGATCGTCCTGACCGTCTCCGCCGGCATCGCCGTCGGCGGCCGCGACGACGACCGCAGCGCGGAGGAGCTCATCCGCGACGCCGACGCCGCGATGTACCGCGCCAAGGAGAGCGGCAAGGACCGCTACGTCGTCTTCGGCGAGGAGATGCGCACCCGCGCGCTGACGCGCCTCGCCGACGAGGTCGAGCTGCGCCGCGCGCTGCCGCGCGGCGAGCTGTGCGTCCGTTACGAGCCGCAGTTCAGCCTCGGCAGCGGCCGCGTACGAGCGCTCGAAGCACGCGTGCACTGGCATCACTCGACGCGCGGCCTGCTCGCCCCGCGCGACTTCGAGGCGGTCGCCGAGGAGACGGGCCTCGTCGTCTCGATCGGCGAATGGGCGATCGCCGAGGCGTGCCGTCAGCTCGCGGGCTGGCGCCAGGCCGGGGCCGCGCCGGGGCTGGTCATGTCGATCAACGTCTCCGCCCACCAGCTCGCCGACAACCACCTGCCGATCACGATCGAGCAGGCGGTGCGGGCCGCCGGCGTCGCGCCCTCGGCACTGTGCCTGGAGATCCCCGAGGCCGCGGTCATGGCCGATCCGCGCGCCGCCGTCGCCGCGCTCGAGCGCCTGCGCGCGACCGGCGTGCAGCTCGCGCTCGACGGCTTCGGCACCGGGCACCTCTCGATGAGCTGCCTGCGCCAATTGCGCTTCGACACCCTCAAGCTCAACCGCGTCTACGTCCGTGACCTCGAGCAGACCGGCGGCGACGCCGTGCTGCGCGGGATCGTCGACATGGCGCACGCGCTCGGCAGCGAGGTCACCGCCAAGGGCGTGGCCACCGGCTCGCAGCTGCGGGCGCTGCGCGCGATCGGCTGCGACGCCGCGCAGGGGCCGCTGCTCGCCAACCCGGGCCGCGCCGGGGCGATCGGCCGGCTCGTCGTCTCGCCGCCGCGTCGCAACGGCGCACGGCCGGACCCGCGCGCGGACGCGACGCCAAGCTTGACGGTGTAGCGCGCCGGCGGACCACCCTGCCCGCGGATCGGCCGGCTGCCTAGGACTGCGCGGGCGCGCCGGCCGCGTTCCCCGCGCGATTGGCGCGCGGGTCCGGCAGCGGCGTCAGGCGGGCGGCGATCTCCGCGCGGCGCGGCTCGAGGAACGGCGGCAGGATGAGCTTCGTGCCGAGCTCCTCGACCGGACCGTCCACGGTGAAGCCGGGCTCGCGGGTCGCGAGCTCGTAGAGCACGCCGCCGGGCTCGCGGAAGTACAGCGAGTGGAAGTAGTGGCGGTCGACGTAGCCGGAGTTCGGGATGCCCGCCGCCGTGACGGTGTCGATCCAGCTCTGCATGTCGGCGTCGGTCGTGGCCCAGGCGATGTGGTGCACGGTGCCGGCGCTCTGACGGCCGCGCGCGGCGGGGGCCGGGTCCCACGCGATCCAGCCGCCGCGGCGCTCGCCGCGCAGCTCGAACGACGCAACCTCGCCGTCGCGCGCGACCGCTCCCATGAGCCGCTCGAGCAGCAGCGTGCTGTCGTCGGGCCGGAAGCTGTAGGCGCGCACGCCTTCGAAGCCCTGCAGCGCGAGCGCCGCGGGGATCTCGGGGTGCTCGGCGATCAGCGGATCGTCGCCGGAGGTGTCGACGACGAGCTCGTGGGCGAGCCCCTCGGGATCGGCGAACCGCAGCGCGTCGCCGTCGCGCTCGGTCGCGACGCCGTCGTCGCCGAGGCGCGTGGCCCAGAAGCCGATCGCCTCGGGTGACGCGACGCGCCACACGATGCGGTGCACCATGCCCGCCCCCGCGCGGCCGGGGATCGCGCCGGGGTACTCGAAGAACGTCAGGTCGGCGCCGGGCTGCGCGTTCTCGTCGCCGTAGAACAGGTGATAGACGCTCGGATCGTCCTGGTTGACGGTCTTCGCGGTCATCCGCAGGCCGAGGACCCGCGTGTAGAAGTCGACGTTTCGCGGGGCGTCGCCCGTGATCGCGGTGATGTGGTGGATGCCGTCGAGGTTCATGGTCGGTCCTTTGCGTTGCCTGGCCTCGACTGTACCAAAGTAGTTGCGCCCGCAATCATCTTGCGCCCCCGCCCCCCCGGGAGCACGCACCGCCGCCGGGCGGACTGATCGAACCCAGCCCGAACCCCCGAGGCCCCGAGGCCCCGAGGCCCCCGAGATCATCCGAGCTTCGACCGCCAGGAAGCTCGGCGGGCCGGAGAGACGTCGCGCTCGAAGCGCGCGGGTGCCGCGACGGCCAGGGGCCGGGATGCCCGGTCCACCGGCACGAGGCCGCCCGCCCCCTCCTCGACGACCAAGCTCTTGCGCCTAGTGGTGGCCGGGGGTGGTCGAGCGGATCGCGCTCAGCGCTTGTGCGTCGCCACCAGCGCGCTGCCGCCCCCGCGCCGCACGGGCTCCGCCACGGCCCGCATCCGCCCGTCCCTGAACAGCTCGACCCCCGTGGCCGCCCCGATCTCGCCCATGAGCGAGAACGCGTGCCCGCGCGCGGCCAGCACCGTCGCCTCCGGCGACTTGAGGAACGCGGCCTCGGCCACCGTCGCCGGCGTGTCGCGCTGGCTGGCGCGCGGCATCGCGATCGCGGCGGCCAGCGGCATCCTGCGATCGATCCGGTCGACGAGCAGGCCGAGCACGGTCGTGATGATCGTCGACCCGCCGGGCGAGCCGAGGCCGAGCCACGGACGCCCGTCGCGCAGCACGATCGTCGGCGCCATCGAGCTGCGCGGCCGCTTGCCGCCCTGGACCCGGTTGGGGTGCGTGCGCGAGGTGAAGTTGAAGTCCGTCAGCTCGTTGTTGAGCAAGAACCCATAGCCCGGGACCACGAGGCCCGAGCCGCCGGTCGACTCGATCGTGTAGGTGTAGGAGACGACGTCGCCGCGCTTGTCGGCCACGGTGATGTGGGTGGTCGTCCCCGCGCGCGTCGACGTCAAGGAGGGCTCGCCGGCTCGCTGCACGCCGCCGTCGAACGCGTACGGGTCGCCCGCCGGGGCGGGGCTCGTCCCCGCGCGGTCGCCGATCTGCGCGCGCCGGGTGGCGGCGAAGCCCTTCGACAGCAGCCCGATCCGCGGAACGGCGAAGAAGCGGCGGTCGGCGATGTAGGCGCCGCGGTCGGCGAACGCCAGTCGCGACGCCTCGAGCACGTGGTGCAGGGCGGTGGCGCGCGGCATCGCGTTCAGGTCGTAGCCCTCGAGGATGTTCAGCGCCTCGGCGGTCGCCAGGCCGCCGCTCGACGGCGGGCCCATCCCGAACACGTCGAGGCCGCGGTACGTCGTGTGCACCGGTTCGCGCTCGGGGGCGGTGTAGGCGCGCAGGTCGGCCGCGGTCATCGCGCCGGGCCGCCAGCGGTGGTCCGCCACCGGGCTGACCACGGGGCTGGCAACGGTCCGCGCGATCGCCTGGGCGAGCCGGCCGCGGTAGAAGCCGCGCGAGCCGGCGCGCGCGATCAGCCGGTACGTGCGCGCGAGGTCGGGATTGCGGAACACCGTGCCGACGTCGCGCGGCGTGCCGTCGGGGTCGAGGTACAGCGCCGCCGCCGCCGGCACGTCGTCGAAGTACGCGACGTTCTCCCGGACCTGCGAGAAGAACACGTCGTCGATGGCGAAACCCTGCCGCGCGACGCGGATCGCCGGGGCGAGCGCCTGCGCCAGCGTGATCGTGCCGTGGCGGCGCAGCGCGCGCTCCCAGCCGAGCACCGTGCCCGGAACGCCGACCGACAAGCCGCTGTAGCGCGCGTCGGCGAAGCCCAGCGCGGTGCCGTTCTCGAAGAAGGACTCGGGGTGCATCGCCAGCGGCGCGCGCTCGCGGTGATCGAGCGTCGTGACCCGCCGCTTCGACGCGTCGTAGGAGACCATGAAGCCGCCGCCGCCGATGCCGGCGGAGAACGGCTCGGTGACGCCGAGCACCGCGGCCGCGGTGACCGCCGCGTCCGTCGCGTTGCCGCCGCGGCGCAGCGTGTCGATGGCGGCCTTCGTGGCGAGGCGGTCGACGGTCGCGGCGGCGCCTCCGCTGCCGGTGGAGGTGGGCGGGCTTGACGCGAGCGCGGCGGGAGCCGCGGCGAGACCTGCGATGACGGTGAGGACGGCGATCGGCGAGCGCATGGGTGGGATCTTCCCAGCCGCCGCGCGGTTCACGCCCATGCGGCCGCAAACGCGCCGCGCCGGGCCGGCCGGCGCCCACGCGCGAGCGCGCGGCGCCACGCTCGGTTGGCCCCCAAGCGGGCGGGCCGACCGATGACGCCGATCTATGCTCGAAGCGATGCCCGTGAGCCCCGCCACGAACGCCTCCACCCGCATGCGCGACCAGCGCCGCAGCCTGCCCGACGGGCCGGGCGTCTACCTGTTTCGCGACATCCACGGCAAGGTCGTCTACGTCGGCAAGGCGAAGTCGATCCGCAAGCGCGTCGCCGGCCACTTCTCCAACCGGGTCACCCGCGGGGCCGTCGAGATGGTCGACCTCGTGCACCAGATCGACTTCCTGCTCGTCTCCTCCGAGGCCGAGGCGCTGCTCACCGAGAACCAGTTCATCAAGCAGTACAAGCCGCGCTTCAACATCCGCCTGCGCGACGACAAGTCCTATCCGTTCCTGGCGATCTCGCTGGACGAGGACTACCCGCGCGTGTACTTCACCCGCGAGCGCCACCGCCGCGACCGGCAGTACTTCGGGCCGTACTCCAACGCCAAGAAGGTGCGCGGCACGCTGGACCTGCTGCAGAAGGTGTTCGCCTTTCGCTCGTGCAGCGCCACCGTGCCGGGGCGGCGCAGCGGCTCGCCGTGCCTGGACTTCTACATCAAGCGCTGCGGGGCGCCATGCGTCGACTACCAGTCCAAGGAGGAGTACCGCGCGGCGATCGACGGCGTGATCGCGTTCCTCTCGGGCCGCTACCGCCAGATCGAGCGCGACCTCGAAGCGCGCATGAAGGCCGCCGCCGCCAATCAGGAGTTCGAGCAGGCCGCCCTGGAGCGCAACCGCCTCAGGGCGGTGCGCAGCCTGCTCGAGCGCCAGCGCGTGGCCAACGAGGCGGTCGGCACGCTGGACGCGGTCGCGATCGCCGTCGACGGCGTCGACGCCAACGCCCAGGTCTTCCAGATCCGCGACGGCGTGCTGTCGGACCGCCAGTCGTTCTATCTCTCCAACGAGGCCGGCTACGGGATCGCCGAGGTCGCCGAGGAGTTCCTGCTGCAGTACTACGGCGACGCGATGGCGGTGCCGCCGCAAGTCCTCGTCCAGCGCGAGGTCGTCGAGTGCGAGGTGCTCGGCGAGGTGCTGACCGAGCTGCGCGGCTCGCGCGTGGAGGTGCGCGTGCCCGAGCGCGGCGACAAGCGCCGGATCCTCGAGCTGGCCGAGCGCAACGCCGCGCTCGCGCTCGACCAGGAGCGCCTGAAGGACGAGCGCCGCCGCCAGCAGCGCGTCGAAGCGCTCGACGGCCTGCAGGAGGCGCTCGGTCTCGACGCGCTGCCGCTGCGCATCGAGTGCTTCGACATCTCCAACCTCATGGGCACGAACACGACCGCCTCGATGGTCGTCTTCGAGGGCGGCGCGCCGAAGAAGAGCGACTACCGGCGCTTCAACGTGCGCTCGACCACCGAGGGGGTGCCCGACGACTTCGCGGCCATGGAGGAGGTGCTCGGGCGCCGGCTGGCGCGCTGGGAGTCCGAGCAGGATCTCAGCCCCAACGATCCCAAGCGCAACGAGTCCTTCGCGACGCTGCCGTCGCTGATCGTCATCGACGGCGGCCAGGGCCAGCTCTCGGCCGGCCTGCGCGCGCTGGACGGCTTTCGCCAGCGCGGGGTGGCGGTGATCTCGCTGGCCAAGCAGCTCGAGGAGGTCTACATGCCGGGCCGCCGGGCGCCGCTGCGCCTGCCGCACGACACGCCCGCGCTGCAGCTCCTGCAGCGCGTGCGCGACGAGGCGCATCGCTTCGCGATCACCCACCACCGCACGCGCCGCGACCGCCAGATGACCGAGTCCGTGCTCGACGGCCTGCCGGGCGTCGGGCCGAAGCGCAAGCGCGCGCTGCTGAAGCACTTCGGCTCGCCGGAGGCGATGCTCGGCGCCTCGCGCGACGAGCTCGAGGCGGTGCCCGGCCTGCCGTCGAAGACCGCGCGCGATCTCTACGCGTACCTCAACCGCACGTCGGGGTGACCGGCCGGTAACCCGACGACCGGTGCGCCCGCCACAATCAGCGGCGTGACCGGCTCACACGAGGCGCCCGCCGCGACGTCGAGCCTCGAGGATCTCGTCGTCATCACGGGGTTCTCCGGCGCCGGCAAGTCGACCGCGATGAACGTCTTCGAGGACGACGGCTACTTCTGCGTCGACAACCTGCCGCCGGAGATGATCCGCGGGCTCGTCGACCTGTTCGTGCACGAGGGCGCGAAGGTGCGCCGCGCGGCGGTCGTCTCCGACGTGCGCGCGCGCGACCTCTTCGAAGCGCTCGGCAGCGTGCTCGACGACCTCGACCACCGCGGCGTCGAGCACCGCGTCCTGTTCCTCGACGCCGACGAGCAGACGCTGCTGGGCCGCTACAAGGAGACCCGCCGGCGCCATCCGCTCAGCCCGACCGGCTCGGTCGCGCAGGGGATCGCCGCCGAGCGCGCGGCGCTGGACGACATCAAGGCGCGCGCCGACTTCGTGCTCGACACGAGCGGGATCGGCGCCGCGACGCTGCGCCGGCGGATCGCCGACGAGTTCCTGCCGCGCCACGTGCGCGCCAAGCTCGCGGTGACGCTGACCTCGTTCGGCCACAAGCACGGCCTGCCGCGCGACGCCGACATCGTGCTCGACATGCGCTTCCTGCCCAACCCGCACTGGGAGCTCGAGCTGCGGCCGCTGACCGGCTACGACCCGCGCGTCGTGGAGTACATGTCGCGCGGCGGCAAGCTCGACGGGTTCTACGAGCGTCTGCAGCCGCTGCTGGACTTCCTCATCCCGGAGTACATCGCCGAGGGCAAGGCGCACCTCGCGATCGCCGTCGGCTGCACCGGCGGGCGCCACCGCTCGGTCGCCATCGTCGAGGCGCTGGCGGCGCGGCTGCGCGCGCGCGACGACGTCGAGGTGGACGTGGCGCACCGCGACGTGGGACATTCGGCGCGATGATCCTCCACGTCGCCTTCGAGGTCTCCGACCTCGCGCGCTCGACGCGCTTCTACGACGCGATCTTCTACGCGCTGGGCGCGCGGCGGATGTTCGAGAGCGAGCGCGCCGTCGCCTACGGGCACGACCACGAGCAGTTCTGGGTCGTCGACCGCGGCCGCCCGCCGGCGCCGGGCTACGGCCACGTCGCGCTGGAGGCGGTCGGCCGCGCCGCGGTCAGCGCGGCCTACGAGGCCGGCCTCGCGCACGGCGGCCGCGACGACGGCAAGCCCGGCATGCGGCCGCAGTACGGCCCGCTGTACTACGCCGCGTACCTGCTCGATCCCGACGGCCTGCGGCTCGAGCTCGTCAGCGGCGCGCACTGACCGCACCCGCCCCCGGCCGGCCGGCCGGCCGCACGTGGGTGATCGGCAGGTCGTGGCGCGTGCGCAGCCGGTCGGCGATCAGCGAGCGGTGGCAGGCCTCGGGGTCGGCCTCGACGCACAGCAGCGCCGTCGCCGCGTTGGCCGGCAGCGCGGCGACGAGCGCGCCGAGGTCGGCGGCGTCGAGGATCTCGCGCACGTAGCGCTCGGCGTACTCGGGGTCGAGCACGGCGCGCGAGCGCTTGCCGACGCGGTTGCGGTCGTCGGCCGCGTACTGCAGGTGGCGCAGCTCGGTCGTGGGCGCGAGCTCGCGGTGGTGACGGTAGGCGATGCCCGCCTCGGAGAGCGCCTGCTGCAGGCGCCGCGCGTTGGCCCACGCGTAGCGCGCGCCGCGCACCCCGCGGCGCTGGCGCACGTCGACGACGAGACCGACGTCCTCGGCGCGCAGCGCGTCGAGGAACGACGCCAGGTCGAACTCGTAGACGCCGATCGTGACGACGCGCGGGCGGGCGGGGCGGGGGCCGTCGCCCGGCGGCGGCGACGCGCGGCGCGGCGCGGCGCTCAGATGCGGCGCGTGGGGTCGGTCGGCGGGCGATCCGGGTCCGGGCCGGGACCGGGGCCGGGGCCGCGGCGGCCCGGCGTGACGGGCCCCGGTCCCGCGACCGGACCGGGCTCGACGGGGTCGGCGGCGACTCGCCCGGCGCCGGCGCGGTCGTAGCGATCAGCGGGCACGCCCGGTGTGCCGTCGCCGTCGCCGCCGAAGCCGCCGCCCGGGGTGATTGCCACGGAGATCCGTGCGACCGAGAGCAGCGCGCCCGCGGACTTCATGACGGCGGAGGCGAGCGCGAGCCACAGGCCGGTCGACGGATCGCCGTCGATGTCGGGGGTCAGCGGCGGCGGGTTGATGATCAGGTACAGCACGATGATGAGCGCTCCGAGCGCCGGGCCGATGAGCCAGCTCGCCGGGCGCGGGGGGCCGAAGCCCAGCCGGCTCGCGACGGCGACGAGCGCGACGACCGCGAGCACTGCGAGCACGAGGTCCCAGACCTCGAAGATCTCCCAGGCGTCGATGCCGGGCTCGTACCACTCGAGAAACAGCGAGGCGAAGAGCAGGATCGCCCCGGCACCGATCAGCAGCATGCCGGCCTCGATGCTCCTCGCGTCGTGCGGCGTGCGGGTGGGACCGGCGATGGGCATGCGGGCGTCTCCTCGTGTGGATCGAAACGAACGCAGCGGTTGCTACCCGCGCGCCCGTACTGGCGAACCTCGCCGACGGCGACGGCGACGGCGACGGCGGCGCGGCGCGGCGCGGCGCGGCGGCGGCGGCGGCGACGCCGAGCGCCGCGACGAGACCCGATCGCCGGCCGCGACCGTCGCTGGCGTTCCGGCCAACCGTTGTACGTTCGACGGCGCGTGCGTACGATGTCCGTCCAGTCACGGCTGCCGCGGCTCAAGCTTGCGGCGCCGACGCGGTAGGACGCCGCGCGGGCAGCCACTCGACGCACGGAGGCACAGTCATGAAACATCGCATCGCGCGCACCGCAGTACTCGGCATCATCTGCGTCATGGCCACCGCCACGACCGCGGCAGCCGCCCCCACGGCCCCGATCCACCCCGGCGTCCAGACGCTGACCAACGGCGCTCAATGCACGTCGAACTTCATCTTCCGCGACGCCACGAGCACGTACATCGGCCAGGCCGCGCACTGCTCGGGCACGGGCGGGGCCACCTCGACGAACGGCTGCACGAGCGGGTCGCTGCCGCTCGGGACGCCGGTGACGGTGACGGGCGCCAGCCGGCCCGGGACGCTCGTCTACAACTCCTGGCTGACGATGCAGGCAGCGCAGGAGAGCGACGCGAACGCCTGCCAGTACAACGACCTCGCGCTCGTGCGGCTCGACCCGGCCGACGCCGGCAACGTCGATCCGAGCGTGCCGGGCTTCGGTGGCCCGACCCGCGTCGGCGGTGGCGCCGGCCGCCTCGCGACCGTCTACTCGTACGGCAACTCGAAACTGCGCCTGGGCATCACGCAGCTCAGCCCCAAGCAGGGCGTCGTCATCCAGGTGGCCGGCGGCGGCTGGAGCCGGACGGTCCTGACCGTCACGCCGGGCATCCCGGGCGACTCGGGCAGCGGCCTCATGAACGCCGCCGGCGAGGCCATCGGCGTCGTCAGCACGCTCATGCTGGCGCCGTTGCCGGCAACCAACGGTGTCGGCGACCTCGGCCGCGAGCTCGACTACATGCGCGCGCACACCGACTTCGACGGCGTCGCGCTCGTCCCGGGAACGGCGCCCTTCAAGGGCAACCTGCTGGGCGCGATCCTCGGCGGCTGACCATCGGCGTCCGGCCCCACGGAGCCGCCCGATGCTGACAGCGCCAGCGGGCGGGGTCGACCTCGGCGGCACGAAGATCCAGGCCGTCGTGGTCGACGAGCAGCACGCCGTGCTGGGCCAGGCGCGCAGCCCGACGCCGACACAGGGCGGGCCCGCCGACGTCGCCGCGGCGATCGTCTCCGCACTGCGCGAGGCGGCGGCCGCGGCGGGCGTCGAGCCGGCGCAGCTCACGCACGTCGGCGTCGGCTCGCCGGGGACGGTGGACGCGGCGGCCGGCACGGTCTCCAGCGCGAAGAACCTGCCGGGCTGGGCGGGCTCGTACCCGCTCGCGCGCGTGCTGCACGAGGCGCTCGGCACCGCGGTCGCGCTCGGCAACGACGTCCAGGTGGCGACCGACGCCGAGGCCGCGCTGGGCGCCGGCCGCGGCCATGGCTCGATGCTCGGCGTGTTCTGGGGCACCGGCGTCGGCGGCGGGATCGTGTTCGACGGCCGGCCGTGGCTTGGGCGCGGCGGGGCGGGCGAGATCGGCCATGTCGTCGTGAAGGTCGACGGCGCCCTGTGCCCCTGCGGCCGGCGCGGCTGCATGGAGGCGTACGCGGGTCGCAACGCGCTCGAGGCGCGCGCCCGCGAGCTGCACGAGCGCGGCGAGCCGACGGAGCTGTTCAAGATCGCCCGCAAGCGCGGCCGCGAGCGGCTGACGAGCGGCATCTGGGCGGCCGCGCTCGAACGCCGGGATCCGCTCGCCACGAAGCTCATCGACCGCGCGATCGCGATGCTCGGCGCGGGCGTCGCGTCCGTCGACAACGTGCTCGACGTCGAGGTGATCATCCTCGGCGGCGGCCTCGGCGTGCGCCTCGGCCAGCCCTACGCCGACCGCATCGCTGCCGCCATGCTGCCGCACCTGTTCTTCAGCGACCGCCCGCCGCCGGTCCTCGTCGCCGCGCTCGGCGACCTCGGCGGGGCGGTCGGCGCGAGCCTGCTGCCGGCTTAGCTCGGCCAGACGGCCTGCTGCGCCGCGCGCAGCTCGCCGTCGGGGGTGAGCGAGAACTTCAGCGCGTGCAGCGTGGCCGGATCGGTGTCGATCCCGCGCTCGGCGAGCACCTCGCAGATGCGCTGCCAGGCCTCCAGTCGCGCCCCGGTCGGCGGCCGGCTGAGGCGCATCGACATCAGCACCGACAGCTCGAGCGCGGCCAGCTTGTCGCGCGCGCAGCGGACGCTGAGCGACGCCGGCTGCGGGTCGTCGACCTGCTCGCCGCCGTCGAGGAGGGCGAACAGGCGCAGTTCGACCACGGCGAAGTCGTCGTCCGCGGCGCCCTCGTGGTTCAGCGACGCGGTGGCGCCGATGCTGCGAACGCTTTCTGGCATGCCGTCACCGTAGTGCGGACGGCGCCCTTGCGTCACGCCGCCGGGCCGGGATTGGGCGCGCCGGAACGGTAGGGTTCCGCCTCCGCGCCGAGGCGGGAGGGACCTTCATCGGCATCGAAGCGTTCAAGAATCCCCAGGAAGGACAGTCACTCCGAAATGCCCGTACGTGTTGGAATCAACGGCTTCGGCCGCATCGGCCGTAACGTGTTCCGCGCCGCCCAGGCGGCAGAAGCAGACATCGAGTGGGTCGCCGTCAACGACCTCACCGACAACGAGACGCTGGCGCACCTGCTGCGCTACGACTCGATTCTCGGACCCTACCCGGGCAGCGTCGAGCTCTCCGACGACGGCCTCGTCGTCGACGGCAAGGCGATCCTCGTCATGGAGGAGAGCGATCCGGGCAAGCTCGGCTGGGGCGATCTCGGCGTCGACGTGGTCCTCGAGTCGACCGGTTTCTTCACGAAGCGCGAGGGTGCGGCCAAGCACCTCGACGCCGGCGCCAAGAAGGTCGTCATCTCCGCGCCCGCGACCGACGAGGACATCACCGTCGTCCTCGGCGTGAACTTCGACAAGTACAACGCCGACTCGCACGACGTCATCTCCAACGCCTCGTGCACGACGAACTGCCTCGCGCCCTTTGCCAAGGTCGTCCACGAGGCCGTCGGCATCGAGCACGGCCTCATGACGACGATCCACGCCTACACGGCCGACCAGAACCTGCAGGACGGCCCGCACAAGGACCTGCGCCGCGCGCGCGCGGCCGCGATGAACCTCGTGCCGACGTCGACCGGCGCCGCGAAGGCCGTCGGCCTCGTGCTGCCCGAGCTCAACGGCAAGCTGCACGGCTTCGCCGTCCGCGCGCCCGTCCCGACCGGCTCGGTCGTCGACCTCACGTTCGTCGCGGGCAAGTCGACGAGCGTCGAGGAGGTCAACGAGGCGTTCGCGGCCGCCGCCGAGGGGGAGCTGTCCGGGATCCTGCAGTACACGACGGACCCGATCGTCTCCAGCGACATCGTCGGCAACCCGCACTCCTCGATCGTCGACGGCCTGCTGACGTCGGTCATGGAGGGCACGCTCGTCAAGGTCGTCTCCTGGTACGACAACGAGTGGGGCTACTCCAACCGCTGCGTCGACGTCCTCCAGAAGGTCCTCTAGAAGTGGTCGGACTCGCAACGGCACGTCCGGCCTGCCACGAGGCGGACCACTGATGCGGACGCTCGACGACCTCGGCGACGTCTCCGGTCAGCGCGGCTTGGTCCGCGTCGACTTCAACGTCCCGCTGGCGGACGGCGCGGTCTCCGACGATGCCCGGATCCGCGCCGCGCTGCCGACGATCGAGGCGTTGCGCGAGCGGGGCGCGCGGCTGCTGCTCGTCTCGCACCTCGGGCGCCCGAAGGACCGCGAGCCGGAGTTCTCGCTTGCGCCTGTCGCCGAGCACCTGGCGGGCCTGATCGGCACGGAGGTCGCGCTCGCGCCGGACCTCGACAACGTGCCCGACGGCGACGTCGTGATGCTCGAGAACATCCGCTTCGAGCCGGGCGAGACGAAGAACGACCCCGAGCTGTCGGCCCGACTCGGCGCGCTCGCGGACTTCTACGTCAACGACGCGTTCGGCGCCGCGCACCGGGCGCACGCGTCGACCGTCGGGGTCGTCGACCACGTCGGCAACTGCGCCGCGGGGCGCCTGCTGCAGCGCGAGGTCGAGACCTTGACCGGGATCCTCGCCGACCCCGGCCGCCCGCTCGTGGCGATCGTCGGCGGCGCCAAGGTGACCGACAAGATCGGCGTCATCGACGCCTTCCTGAAGGTCGCCGACACGATCCTCATCGGCGGCGCGATGAGCTACCCGTTCTTTCGGTCCCAGGGCCACGAGGTCGGCGCGTCGCTGTGCGAGGCCGAGGGCGTCAAGCCCGCCGGGCGCGCGCTCGAGCAGGGCGGCGACAAGCTGCGCCTGCCGGTCGACCACGTGCTCGGCGCGAAGTTCTCGGCCGACACCGAGCCGATCCAGCACGACGAGATCGACGTGCCCGAGGGCCTCATGGGCCTCGACATCGGCCCGAAGACCGCCGAGCTGTACGCCGCGGAGATCGCCTCCGCCGGCACGGTCTTCTGGAACGGTCCGATGGGCGCCTTCGAGCTGGCCCCGTTCGCCGCCGGCACGCGCGCGGTCGCCGAGGCCGTCGCCGCCACCGACGCGGTGACGGTCGTCGGTGGGGGAGACAGCGCCGCGGCGCTGGCCCAGTTCGGCCTCGACGACCAGATCACCCACATGTCGACCGGCGGCGGCGCCTCGCTGCAGCTGCTCGAGGGCAAGACGCTCCCGGGCCTCGAGGTGCTGTCCTAGTGGCCCGCACGCCGTTCATCGCCGGCAACTGGAAGATGCACATGACGATCGACGAGGCCGAGGAGTACATCCAGGGCCTGCTCCCGCGCGTGTCCAGCGCCGACGGCGTCGACATCGCGATCTGCGTGCCGTTCACCGCGCTGCAGGCGATGGTCGACTCGACGCGCGGCTCGCGCGTGGAGGTCTTCGCGCAGAACCTGCACGAGGCCGATCACGGCGCGTACACCGGCGAGGTCTCGGCGCCGATGCTGACCGAGATCGACGTCCACGGCGTCGTGCTCGGCCACTCCGAGCGGCGCCAGCACTACCACGAGACCGACCGGGCGCTGGCGGCCAAGCTGCTCACGGCGCTCGACGCGGGGCTCAAGCCGATCCTCTGTGTCGGCGAGACCGAGGAGGAGCGCGAGCGCGGCGACACCGAGCGCAAGCTGCGCCACCAGGTCCAGGAGGGGCTCGAGCGCCTGACCGAGGCGCAGGTCGCCGAGGTCACGATCGCCTACGAGCCGATCTGGGCGATCGGCACCGGCCAGGTCGCGACCCCCGAGCAGGCGCAGGACGCGATCGCGTTCATCCGTGCGCTGATCGGCGACAAGGCGCCGTCGGCGGCGCCGCTGGCCCGGGTCCTCTACGGCGGATCGGTCAACCCCGACAGCGCTTCCGAGCTGCTGGCGCTGCCCGACGTCGACGGCGCGCTCGTGGGCGGCGCCTCGCTGGAGCCCGAGTCGTTCGCGCGCATCGTCGATGCCGCGGTGCAGGTCGCCGCGTCGTCGTAGTCGTGGCGCCGCCGTCCTCCGTCTGCCTCGTCGTGCTCGATGGGTGGGGGCTGGCACCGGATGGTCCCGGCAACGCGGTGTCGCTGGCGGACACGCCGGTGTTCGACGCGCTCTGGGAGCGCTACCCGCACACGACGCTGACCGCGTGCGGCGGCGCCGTCGGCCTGCCCGACGGGCAGATGGGCAACTCCGAGGTCGGCCACCTCAACCTCGGCGCGGGGGCGGTCGTCAAGCAGGACCTGACGCTCATCGACGAGGCCGCGCGGCTGCCCGGCTTCGGCGGCAACCCCGTGCTGCTCGAGGCGCTGCAGGCGACGCCGCGGGTCCACGTCCTCACGCTCGTCTCCGACGGCGGCGTGCACTCGAGCATCGACCACCTCCACGCGCTGCTGCACACGGCGGCCGCGGCGGGCGTCGAGGATCTCGTCATCCACGCCTTCACCGACGGGCGCGACACGCTGCCGCACAGCGGGGCGGAGTTCCTCGAACGGCTGGAGGGCTGGTGCGCGGAGGCGGGGATCGCCCGCGTCGCCAGCGTCGTCGGGCGCTTCTTCGCCATGGACCGCGACAACCGCTGGGACCGGGTGCAGTGCGCCTACGACCTGCTCGTGCACGGGATCGCCGAGCACACCGCGCCGACCGCTGCCGCCGCGGCGGGCGCCGCCTACGCGCGCGGCGAGACCGACGAGTTCGTCGCGCCGACCCGCGTCGGCGCGGACGGGGCGATCGATCCCGGCGACTCGGTCATCGCCTTCAACTTCCGTCCCGACCGCATGCGGGAGATCTCGCGCGCCCTGGCCGAGCCCACCTGTCCGGAGATCGACCGCCGCGGGGCGGCGCCGGTCGCGCGCTACACGACGCTGACCGAGTACGGCGGCGCGCTGGGCGACTATCCGGTGATCTTCCGCCCGACGCGCCCGACGGTGACGCTGCCGCGCGTCATCGCCGCCTACGGCGGCCGCCAGCTGCACGTCGCCGAGACCGAGAAGTACCCGCACGTGACGTACTTCTTCGGCGGTGGCAAGGAGCGCGCGGAGGACGGCGAGCGGCGCGAGCTCGCCCCGTCGCCGCGCGACGTGCCGACCTACGACCTCAAACCGGAGATGAGCGCCCGCGCGGCGACGGAGGCCTTCGTCACCGCCTGGCACGAGGAGGACTTCCGCTTCGCGATCATCAACTTCGCCAACCCGGACATGGTCGGCCACACCGGCGTCATCCGCGCCGCGGTCGTCGCGATCGAGACCGTCGACACCTGCCTGGGGCGGATCGTGGAGGCCGTCGGCTCGACGGGCGGCGTGTGCCTCGTCACCGCCGACCACGGCAACGCCGACCACATGCTCGAGCCCGACGGCTCGCCGAACACCGCGCACTCGCTGAACCCCGTTCCGCTGATCGCCACCGTCGCGGGCGCGGGGCTCGATGCGCCGGGCGGCATCCTCGCCGACATCGCCCCGACGGCGCTCGAGCTGCTCGGCATCGCGCAGCCGCCGGAGATGACCGGCCGCTCGCTGCTCGTCGCGGCCGCGCCGGCGGCGTAGCACCGGCGTGGCGGTCGCGCTCGCCGTGCTGGCGGTCTTCGTCGGCGCGGCGCTGCAGTCCGCGACCGGCTTCGGCTTCTCGCTCGTCGCCGCCCCGATCCTGTTCGCGGTGCTCGGCCCGCAGGAGGCGGTGAGCGCGAGCGTGCTGCTCGGGCTGCTGCTCAACGGGCTCACGCTGGCCACCGAGCGGCGCCGGCCGGTGGTGCTCGGGCGCGACGCGTGGCGGCTCGTGGCCTGGTCGGTGCCGGGACTCGGGCTCGGCGCGCTGGCGCTGCGCGAGCTGCCCGAGGAACCGCTGTCGGCGCTCGTCGGCCTGGCGGTGCTGGCGGGGCTGGCGGTGCGACTGCGCGGCGGCCGGCGCGTCAGCGCGCGCGGCAGCGGTGCCGTCGCGCCGCGTCCGTGGCACGCGCCTGTCGCGGGCGTCACGAGCGGGGCCCTGGCCACCGCGAACTCGGTGAGCGGCCCGCCGCTCGCGTTCTACCTGCTCGCCCGCGACGCCACGCCGGCCGCGTTTCGCGACACGATGGCGGCGGTGTTCATCGCTCAGTCGGTGCTCGCGCTGCCGGTGCTGCTGGTGGCGGCGGCGTTCACCCTGCCGGGCGCGGTCTGGGCGCTGCTCGGCGCTGCCCTCGCCGGCCAGGTCGCGGGGCGCCGCGCGTTCGCCTGGCTGGAGGGCGAGCGCTACGAGCGGGCGGTGCTCGCGGTGCTCGTGCTCAGCGCGCTCGCGGCGCTGGCGGCGAGCGTGCTGTGAGGAGGGGGTCTTGCGTTATCCGTCCACCCTGTGGACGCAATACGCAACACCCCCTGAATTTCAGCCGGCCCGCGGCGTCGGCGCGGTCGCCGCGCGCTTGCGCCAGCCGCGCTCGATCTCGCGCACGAAGCGCTTGGGCTTGCGCCCGTAGAGCTTGCGCCCGCGGGCGAGCGCCTTCTCGCTCAGCCGCCGCGAGCGCCGGTCGATCACGGCGAGCAGCGCCTGCCGGCTGACCTCGTCGGCGAAACACTGCGGGTGCGTCTCGACGTAGGAGCGCAGCACGTGCAGGTCGTGGTGATCGCCGAGCAGGCCCGAGAGCTTGTGGGCGCGCCGCGCGATGCGCTTGAGCTCCTTGGGCCGCGCGGGGCGGACGATCTCCGCGGCGTGCCAGAGGTCCTTCGTGCGCTTGCGCCACTCGTGCAGGTTCTCGGCGGTCGGGTCCTCGCGCGCGGCGCGCATCGCACGGCGCCCGCGGCGGTAGATCCGGCGCAGGCCGGGGGAGAGGGCGTCGAAGCCATCGGGCTCGAAGGTCCAGGTGGTCGTGCGGGCGAGCGCCAGGTCGATCGTCGCGCGGGTGGCGGCGAGCGGCCCGTTCTCGTCGGCCGGCGCGGCCGCGGCGGCCGCCTGCTCCTCCGCGAGCCGGGCGCGCAGGCCGGCCGTGGCGCCCTCCGCGAGCTCGTCGGCGAAGCGCTCGGTCAGCGCGTCCAGGGTCTCGACGAGGACCTGCGCGTCGCGCGGCGCCGAGATCCTCCGCCCGGCCATGCGAAACGCGGTGTTCTCGCGTTCGTAGGCCGGCTCGCCGATCCCGCCGCGCGCCAGCCGCACGCACGCGCGCAGGCGCTTGAAGCGCTTGCGGGTGTTGTGCACGGCCTGGCCGATGCGGCGCGACGGCGTGCGGTCGAGCTCTTCTGCGGCGTCCTGCAGCTGGCCGCGGGCGATGCGGCGGATGCCGTCGGGGACGTGCTCGCCGGTGTGCAGGCGGTAGGCCCGGTCGGGGCCGGACGCGGGCTCCGACGACGTGAGGTTGCGGGCGGCGTCGACGAGGTGGCGGGCGATGTCCATGGCCCCGTTCTCTCCGCGGGGCGGCGCCGCTAACCCGCGTGTGCGCTCATGGCGCGAACTGCGCGGCGCGCGCGGCGACCCACGCGGTCATGAGCGGGAGCGAGCCCGGGTCGAGATGGTGACCCCCGCCGTGCTCGTGGAACTCGACGGGCAGCCCCGCATCCTCCAGACGCGCGCGGGCGTCGCGCGCGAAGTCGACCGAGATGACCGGGTCGCGCGAGCCGTGCGTGATGAACACGGGCAGCTCGAGGCGCGTCTCGAGCTCGGGCTCCCAGCCCTCCACGGTCGGGATGAAGCCGCTCATCGCGAGGATGCCGGCCGGCGCGGGGCGGCGCGGGCCGAGGCCGGTCGCGTAGGACATGACGCAGCCCATCGAGAACCCGCCGACGATGGTGTGCTCCCAGGGGATCGCGCGCTCCTGCAGCCAGCCGTCGAGAAAGCTCGTCAGCCGGTCGTACGTCGCGTGGAAGGTCGTCGGGTCGGGGTAGCCGACGCGCGGCACCATGTACCACCAGCGCCCGGGGCTCCCGCCCGGACCGGGCAGCGGTGCGCCGGGCGTCAGGCCGACGAGGCGGCGCTGCGGGTCGAGCACGTCGAGGACCGCCGTGAGGTCGTGCTCGTCGGCGCCGCGGCCGTGCAGGAGGACGAGCGCGCCCGCGGGTTCACCGGCGGCCTCGCGGACGACGTGGACGAGCGGTTCGAAGCTCATGTGGGCGTGCAACCCGAGACGCGCATCGGCGAAACGTTAGGTCACGGGATCGCAGGACCCGCGCCGGGCCCGCAACTCGTTGTACGTGCAATCAGCACGCACTATCCTCAGGCGGTATGGCGATCATCGGCGAAACCCCTGACCTGCGCCTGCTCGCGCCCGCCGAGCTGCGCGCCTGGCGCGGCATGCTGCGCGCGCACGCGGCGATGGCCAAGGCCCTCGACGCACAGCTCGAGGCGGCCCACGGTCTGCAGCTCAGCTCCTACGAGGTGCTGATGTACCTCGCCGACGCCGAGGACGAGCGCATGCGCATGTGCGACCTCGCCTCCTCGATTCTGCTCAGCCGCAGCGGGCTGACGCGGCTCGTCGACCGCTTGGCGCGCGAGGGCCTGCTCGAGCGCGTCGCCTGCAGCGACGACGCCCGCGGCCAGTTCGCCAAGCTCACGCCGGAGGGCCGCGAGAAGCTGCGCGCCGCGCGTGCCACCCACCTGGCCGGCGTGCGGGCGATGTTCCTGGACCTCTTCAGCCCCGCCGAGCTGGATGCGCTCGGCGACGCCTGGGATCGCGTGCTCGACGCGACGGGTTGGGGCTGCTGCAAGTAGGTAGGGCCGCTGTAGTTCGCGGATTCCGCGCCGGGGAGCGGGACCGACGCGGCCGGCCTTCGGGTGATTCGTTGCTTGATCGGTTTCCCGGGACGCAACGCGTGGTGGTCGCGGGCGGGTCTGGGACGAGGGCGCCCGGGACGCGTGCTCCCTCGCGGTAGGTCGGGGCGTGGTGCGGATCGCGATCGGCGGCGCGTTCTCCCGCTCGCTGACGCTGCCGGAGGGCGTCGACGCCGGCGCCGTGACCGCGTCGTTCGACAACGGCGTGCTCGAGGTGCGCATCCCCAAGCCCGAGCAGGTCACGCCGGCGGCGCGTCCAGATCGGCGCCGGCGGCGAGGAGCCGCGCACGATCGAGGGCGACGCGACGGCGACGGACGCCGGCCAGCCGTAGGCGGTTCCCATCCCGGGCGGGCGTGAGAGCCCGCCCCGGAGCGATCGAAGCCCGGCTGCGCCCGCGCGCGACGGGGCTTCGCGCGCCAGGCACAACCGCTGCGGCTGACGGTTGCGACCGCCGGCTTGCCGTGCCGAGCGGCGGTGACCAGCGAAGGGTGGCGCGAAGGTGTTCGTCGTGAACATCAACGCGCCGCGCTTGCGGCGGACGGCGTGGCGGCGAGGTGGCGTGGCGCGTAGGTGTTCGTAGTGAACATCAACGCGCCGCGCTTGCGGCGGACGGCGTGGCGGCGAGGTGGCGTGGCGCGCAACCCGCCGCGCTTGCGGCGGACGGCGTGGCGGCGAGGTGGCGTGGCGCGTAGGTGTTTGTAGTGAACATCAACGCGCCGCGCTTGCGGCGGACGGCGTGGCGGCGAGGTGGCGTGGCGCGCAACCCGCCGCGCTTGCGGCGGACGGCGTGGCGGCGAGGTGGCGTGGCGCGTAGGTGTTCGTAGCGAACATCAACCCGCCACGCTCGCGCGATCCGGCACCTTGGCGAGCGCGGCTGCGCGGTTCTCTCTCATCCGCGCCTAGAGCGCACTCTCCACACGCCGAACGCCGCACAACGCGGCCGCCTCCGGGGACGACTCAGCCCCGAAGCTGGAGTTCCGGCGACGCCGGCGCCGACACCGAAGAAGTCGCGGCCACGCCGGCCGCGATGCCCCACAGCAGCGCGGTCCCGGACGAGGCGCCCCACGCGGCCAGCCCGCGCGCCCGGCGCCTGGCCGACCCCGTGTCGCCCGCCCGGATCGCCGCGAGCACCTCCGCTGCCGGCTGCGCCAGCTCCCCGCGCTCGGCGCAGCGCAGGTACTCAGCACCGAGCGGCGCGCAGCGTGCCGCCGCCATCAGCACCGGCGCGCCGCTGGTCCAGCGCCACGCGGCGTAGCCCGCGAGCGCGTCGTCGCCGGCCGGCGTGAGGCCCTCGCCGCGGCCGGCGAGCTGCGCCACCGCGCCCGCGATGTCGCCCGCGGCCAGCGCCGCCAGCCCCGGGGCGAGCGCGGCGGGCACCGGGGCCACCACCGCGAGCGCCGCCTCCAGCGCCGGACGCCAGTCTGCCGCCGCCGCCGCCGCCGGCGCGCCCGCCCGCAGCGGCGCCGGCGCCTCGCGCGCCCCCGCGAGCGAGATCCGCAGCGGCCCCACGAGCAGCGCGTCACCCGCGACGACCGCGGGATCGCCCGGCACGAGATCGCCGCGCACGAGCCCGCCGACGAGGATCGACAGCGGCCCCAGCACAGATCGCGCCGGGGCGAGCAGGACATACCGCTCGCCGAAGCGCACGTAGCCGCCCGGCCCGAAGGCCCACTCGACAACACCCCCGGCGGTGGCCCCGGCCGCGCCACGCAGCGCGCGCCGCGCCCCCGGCCCGATGACGACCGCACGCGCCGTCCGCCGCGCGGCGGCTGCGGCCGGGCTCACGCCGCGCCCGCGCGCTCGCCGGCACCCGCGCTCGCGCCCGCGCGCTCGCCGGCACCCGCGCTCTCGCCCGCGCTCTCGCCCGCGCTCGCGCTCTCGCCGGCGCCCGCGCTCTCGCCCGGGCTCACCCCGCGCCCGCGCTCTCGCCCGCGCCCGCGCTCTCGCCCGGGCTCACCCCGCGCCCGCGATCTCGCCGGCGCCCGGCGCCCGCGCCCACGCCGGCGCCCGCGCCCGCGCCCGCCCCCCCGCCCCCGCCCCCGCGGCCGCGTCGAGCTCACCGGCGAGCGCGATCGTCGCGGCCTGAAAGGGCTCGATCGGCTGGTGCGCCACGCCCGCGCCGATCTGGCCGACGCCGTCGCAGACGTGCAGCACGCCGGTGGTGATCTGCGGCGCGATCCCCAGCTCGCAGACCAACCGAGCGTCGATCCCGACCGGCGTTGGCGCGGAGTCCATCGACGGGATCGTGAAGCGCGACGAGCGCCCGGCGCAGATCTCGCGCATGCGCTCGGTGCGGGCGATCGCGTCGGCGGCGTCGCCGCCGAAGAACGCCGCCACGGCCGGCGCGGCGCCGACGGCCATCCCGCCCAGGCCGACGCACTCGATCACCGCGGAGTCGCCGATGTCCTTGGCCTTGTCGGACTCCTCGTAGCCCTCGCGCAGCAGCGCGTCCGAGACCGGCGGCGAATCCGCGATGAACCAGCGCCCCGGCATCGACGAGAGCTGCACGCCCACGTCGGTCCCGTTGCGCGAGATCAGCGAGACGACGCTCGCGCCCGGCACCCCGGAGCCCGCCAGCAGCGTGCACTTCGAGGCGCCCATCGTGAGGCTGAGGAAGAAGTGCCAGTTCGTCGACAGGAAGCGCGCCGCCCGCTCGCCGCCGAGCGCCGCGAAGCCCGGCAGCAGGTCGCGGATGAGCAGGTTGCCGGTCGCCTGGCTGCGCATGTGCAGCTCGTCGCCCTGGTGCAGGCCCTGCGCGGCGAGCTTGAAGATCTCGATCGGGCCCACCCGGTCGATCAGGCGGCCCATGAGCGGGCCGAGGTCGTCGCGGAAGAAGCGCAGGCGCTCGATCGCCTCGTCGGCGTCGGTGCCGAACCACAGCGTCTTGCCGGCGCCCTCGTTGAACGTCGAGTAGGCCCGCGCGCCCGACCCCTCGTCCTCGACGCACCATACGGGCATCGACGGCGAGCAGACGCCGGTCATCGCGCCGACGTGGTTGTGCTCGTTGCCCGAGGCGAGGCCGATGACGCCCTCCTCGATCATCGCGCGGGCGCGGTCGCGGTCGTCGGCCCAGCCCTCGAACAGGCAGGCGGCGACGAGCGCGCGGCGCTGCGGGTCGGCCAGGCGATGCGGCTCGATCGGCGGCCCCGAGTGGATCAGCATGCGGCCCTCGGCCAGCACCGGCAGGACGTCGCGCGCGGTGGCGACCCCGACCGCGCGGGGGCTGCACGCCTCCATCCGCTCGACGACCGTCTCGTTGGCCGCGGCGACCGTCGCCCCATGGACGCCCCAGACCCGCTCGAGTGCGCGCACCGCGTCGGGGTCGCCCGACGCCGGCGGGCGCCAGTCGACGTCCACGACCGGGGTGTCCTGGTCGCGGATCGCGTCGCCGAACGCCAGCAGCCCGACGTTGACGACCTCCACTTTCTGCAGCACCGCCTGATCAAGGGGCACGACGTCCTCCGTGTTCGGGTTCTCTAGGGTCACGCCGGTGTCCGACGCTCACGCACTGGCGGCCGCGATCAGCGCCCTGCCGGCCCTGCACGCCAAGCGCGACCTGCGGCTCGTCCGCCCACTCGGCCCGGTCGGCGACGGCGACGACGGCGCGCTGGTCGCCCACGGCGACGAGTGGATCGTGCTCTGCGGCGAGGCGATCCTGCCCTCCCTCGTGGCCGCGCAGCCGCGCGCGGCGGGCGCATCGGCCGTCGTGACCAACGTGTCCGACGTGCGCGCGATGGGCGGCCGGCCGCTGGCGATCCTCGACATGCTCGTCAGCCCCGACGAGGCTCATGCGACGCTCGTGCTCGAGGGCCTCGCGTGGGCCGCGGAGCTGCTCGGCGTCGAGGTCGTGGGCGGGCATCTGACGATCGGCGGGCCGGCCTCGCTGTCGGCGACGTGCACCGGCATCGCCCGCCATCCGCTGCGCGCCACCGCCGCCCGACCCGGTGACGTGCTGCTCGGCGCGTTCTGCCTCGAGGGCCGGTACATGAGCGACGACGACGACTTCTTCACCTCGCTGCGCGACCGCGCGCCGGAGCGCCTGCGCACCGACGGCGACGCGCTCGCCGAGGTGGCGGAGAACGGCCTGTGCCATGCCGCGCGCGACGTGTCGATGCCGGGCGCGGCGGGGTCGTTGCTGCAGCTGCTGGAGGTAGCGGGCTGCGGTGCGGTGCTCGACGTCGACCGCCTGCCGCGGCCCGACGGCGTCCCGATCGAACGCTGGCTGCGCACCTTCCCGAGCTTCGGCTTCCTGCTCGCGGCCGCCACGCCCGAAGCCGCCGGCGCCGCGCGCGCGGTCTTCACCCAGCGCGGCCTCGCCTGCGAGGTCTGCGGCGCCTTCGAGGACTCCCGCACGCTCGACCTGCGCTCCGGCGCCGAGCGGGCGACCGTGTGGGACCTCGCCATCGCCCCGCTCACCGGCCTGGGCAGCGGCTGAGCGCGATCGCCATCGGCTGGTGCTCGACCCCGAGCATCGGCGCCGGCTCGCCGTCGCGGTGCCAGCCGAGCCGCTCGAAGAAGCGGACGTTGGGCACCTGCACCTGCGCCACCATGCGCCGACCGCCGCGCTCGCCGGCGGTGCGCACGGCGAAGCGGACGAGCATCGCGCCGAGCTGCAGCGCGCGCTCGCTGGGCAGCACCGCGAGGCGGTCGCCCTTCCACAGCCCGCGGCCGTCGAGGCGGTACAGGCGCACCGCGCCGACGATCTCCTCGCCGGCCAGGCCGACCGCGTGCAGCGTCGCCGGGTCGGCGTCGCGGTCGTCGCGGTCGTCGCGCTCGAACAGCCCCTGCGCGTGGACGAAGATGCTGCGCCGGATCGCGAAGTGGGCCGCCAGCTCGCCGCGGTCGTGCGCCAGCGCGCAGGCCGGGACGAGCCGGTGGTCAGGAAGCGTGGACGGTGCCGAGACGGAAATGGCCACCGTTCTCCTCCTTCTCGAAGACGCGCTCCCACGCCGACAGGCCCGAGCAGGCCTGGCAGCGCGCGCAGCCCGCCGCGGCGTCGGAATGGTCCAGGCCCGAGTCGGACAGCATCTGCGACACGCTGCGGTAGATCGCCGCGACGTAGTCCGGATCGGGGGTGGGGGTGTGCTCCAGCAGCGTTCCCGGCACGGGCCGGATCGGCACGACGAACGGATAGACGCCCATCTCGATCGCGCGGCGGCAGCCCGCCTCGATGAGCGCGGGGCGCTCGCCCATGCCGAGGATCACGTACGTCGTGACGCGCCCGCGGCCGAACACCTCGACGGCCTTCTCCCACGTGCGGAAGTAGCCCTCGATGCCGCACTGCGCCTTGCCCGCCGCGACGCGCGCGAGCACGTCGGGGTCGAAGGTCTCGATGTGGATGCCGACGGCGTCGACCCCCGCGCGGTGCACGTCGTCGATCACCGACAGCTCGTCGGGCGGCTCGAACTGCACCTGGACCGGCATCCCGCAGGCGTCCTTGATCGCCGCCGCGCAGCGCGAGATGTACAGCGCGCCGCGGTCACGGCGGTTGATCGAGCCCGTCGTCAGGGTCGCGTCGACCGCCCCGTCGAGCGCGTGCGCGGCGCTACAGACCTCGGCGAGCTGCGCCGGGGTCTTCACCGGGATCGTCTGCTCGCCGCGCGTCAGCTCGATGCCGCAGAAGCCGCACTGCTCGTGCGTGCCCCAGTAGATGCACTTCTGCACGACGGTCGAGGCGATCGAGTCGAGGTGCAGCAGGGCGATCTTCCAGTACGGGATCCCGTCCGCGGTCTGCATGTCGTAGATCTTCGGCCGGCGCGGGAGCCCCACGACGCCGACGAGATCCTCCGCGCGATACAGCGACGGCTTGGGCCCGTCGAGGCGCAGCGTGTACGGCGAGCCGCCGACGTACTCGGCATGCTGGGGCACCGTCAACGGCAGCCCGCGCACGTACATGAACAGCGCATCCGACGGGCCGGCGCCGCCGCGCCGCCCGAGCGTCCCGTCGCCGCCGACGACGCGCACGCCGAAGGACTGCAGCTCGACGAGCAGGCGACGATCGTCGAGCGACAGCGGCGGCCGGTCGGTGACGGCGGGCTCAGCCACGACCGTCGTACACGTTCTCGAAGTTGCGCCAGAAGATGTTGTCCTTGAGCTCCTGCGAGATCCCGCGGACGCCGTTGAGCTTCCAGTACTCCGAGTCGAAGTCCGACCAGGGCTCGTCGGAGCCGAAGAAGACGCGGTCGCCGCCGACGCCGGTGCGCTCGATCTCCGTCAGCAGGAAGCGCGCGCCGAAGCCCACGGCCCAGGACGTGTCGGTGTAGACCTTGTAGCCCTCCTGCACCCACTGCAGGAACTTCGGCACGAGCTTGATGTGGCCCGACACGCCGCCGCCCATGTGGACGAGGTAGATCTTGCAGCGCTTGCCGTACTTCTCGACGAGCGGGACGAAGTTGTTGAAGTCCGAGTTGCCGCCCGGGCTCGTGTGGAAGTGGAACATGAGGTCGTGCTTCTCGGCGACGTCGAAGATCTCGTCGGCGAGCGCGGTCGTCTCCTCGTCCCAGGTGCCCGGGTCGGGGTTGCCGCCGAGCAGGAAGGTCGTCTTCAGCGCGACGACGGTCGACTCCGACGCGAGCTTGAGCGCCGTGCGCGTCAGCTCGGCGTTGCGCGGCAGGAACGACACCCAGATCGCGGCGAGGATCCGGTCGGTCGAGGTGGCGGCCTCCATGACCACGTCGTTGAGATCGAACGACAGCTCGTGGATCGGCACGCCGTAGTTGGACATGACGAGCGCGCGCTCGACCTTGAACTCCTCCATGTGGCCCTTGAGGAAGGCCTTCGTGTCGGGGAAGTCGTAGACCGTCGGCTTCACAGGATGCTCGAGGTCGTAGTACTTCCAGGGCGGGATCTCGCCGATGTGGCAGTGCGCGTCGATGATCTTCTTCGGGTGGGTCGTCACTTCTGGTCACCTCCGAAGGAGGACCGGGCCTGCTTGACGCGCGCCTCCCATTCGTCTTGACGGTCGAATTTCTGGGTCGTCAGCAGCGGCGGCTTGTCCAGCAGCCAGACGCCGTCGTTGGGGTCGAGCTGCACGACCTCCAGCTCCCACTCCGGGTGCGTGCCGTCGAGCGGCAGGCTCGTGCTCGTGTGCAGGGCCCGCCCGCTGCGGACATGCATCTCCAGGCGCTGCGCGCCGAGCGGCGTGACGTCGTCGAACAACGTCACCCACTCGGCGCCGGTGCGCTTGGCCTCCTCGAGCCGCTCGGCGGCGAGCTGCTTGCCGTGCTCGCGCGTGACCTCGCGGTGGCGATGGCAGAACGCCGCGTCGCGCACGGCCTCGCGGTCCATGAGCTGGGCCATCGACGGAGCGAGGCGATCGATCACCATCCGGGCGAGGTCGCGGCGCTCGTGCCACGCGACGACGAGGTCGTCCTCGCTGCGGACGTCGCCGAGCTCCCCGGCGATCCCCTGCACGACCGCCACGTACTCCTGGTACAGCGCGGCGTTCATCATCACCGAGGGGTAGATGCGCCCCTCGGCGCGGCGCCACGCGGCCACCGCTCCGTCCCGGTCCAGCACGAGCACGGTCCTACAGAGTCCAGGTGTTCAGCTGGAAGGCCTTCTGGCGCCACGCGGTCAGCGCGGAGTCGAGCACGTCGAGCGGGTGGAACGGCTTGACCCCCGGCATGAAGTTCGCCTCGGGGAAGCCGTACAGCGCGCCGGCGGCGAAGCGACAGGCGTAGACGTTGCCGCCCTCCTCCATGAACTTCGCGATCTGGTTGTTGATCGCCATGTGGCCGGGGAAGGCCTCGTCGCCGACCTTCGGGAAGCCGCGAGTACCCGAGGCCATGAGGATTCCGGGGCCGTAGAGGATCAGGCTCGTGTCGAATCCCTTGCGCAGGACGCGGGTCGTGGTGAGCAGGTTCACGAGCCCGACGGAGCCCTCGTAGGGCACCGTGTGCATGAACGTGTAGGCCTTCTCGCCGGGCTCGGCCTTGATGTCCTCGAAGAGCTTCTCCTCGGTGTTGAACAGCTCCGTACCCGGGTCAGTCAGGTTGTCGGCCATGCGGCCCTCCTCGGTAGAGCCGGCGCGAGCGCCGGCCGGGCTCCGCTCCCGGAACCCTTATCGGATTGTGGACGCATTCCTAGCGCGACAGGCGTCGTGCGTCAAGTCGGAAGCGCTGTGGACATCGTGAATGCCCAATGTTTCAGCCAGGTTACGAATATCTTGCGGTGAGCGGCGCGATGTGTACTATCCGACACATCGTGACGCTGGAGCCCGAGCGCAAGATCACCCCGCTGACCCTTCCCGACATCGAGCGGACCGTTTCCGCGCTCGGTGCGAAGCTCGCGTCGGCACGCGCCGAGCGGGGCTGGTCGCTCGCCGAGCTGGCCCGCCGCGCCGGCGTCTCGACCGCCTCCGTGCACAAGATCGAGAAGAGCGGCATGACGCCGACGATCGCCACGCTCATGAAGGTCGCGGCGGCGCTCGGCACCAGCGTGAGCTTCTTCATCGACGAGGACGTCGAGGTCCCCGCGGCGATCGTCGTCCGCGGCGACGAGCGCGCCCGGCTGTACACCTCCAAGCACGGGATCGCGCTGGACAACGTCTCCGGCCGCTACGGCCGCTACCGGCTGGCCGGCGCCGAGGCGGTCGTCGAGCCGCACGCCGACAGCGGCCCCGACCCGATGCGCCACCCCGGCGAGGAGCTGATCTACGTGCTCGAGGGCTCGATGTGCGTCACGGTCGACGGCAAGCCGATCCACCTCGGGCCCGGCGACTCGATCCACTTTCGAACGGACCGGCCGCACACGTGGCAGAACCCGACGGAGCGCCCGGCGCGCGCGCTCTGGTTCATGGTGAGGGGAGCTGACTAGGTGCTCAGCCCTGGAGCACGCATGCGCATCGTGATCGCCGTCGGCGGCAACGCGCTGCTGAAGGAGAACCAGCGCGGTACGTGGGCCGACCAGCTCGACAGCGCGCGGCCGGTGACGGAGGCCGTCGTGGCGCTGCGCCGCGAGGGGCATCAGGTCGTGCTGACGCACGGCAACGGCCCGCAGGTGGGCACGCTGATGCTCCAGCACGCGATGGGCGAGCCGCAGGTGCCCGGGCTGCCGCTGCACGCGCTCGGCGCGATGACCCAGGGCGAGCTCGGCTACCTCCTGCAGACGAGCATCGCGGAGATCGACCCCACCGCCCAGACCGCGACGATCCTGACCCGGGTGCGCGTCGACGACGACGATCCCGCGTTCGACCATCCGACCAAGCCGGTCGGCCCGTTCTACACCGAGCAGGACGCCCGGCGGCTCTCGCGCGAGCGCGGCTGGGTCGTCGGCGAGGACTCCGGGCGCGGCTGGCGCTGCATGGTGGCCAGCCCGAAGCCCGTCGAGATCTTGGAGCTCGAAGCGATCAAGGTGCTCGCCGAGAGCGGCGAGATCGTGATCGCCGGGGGCGGCGGCGGCATCCCCGTCAGCACCCGCGGCGGCGCGCTCTCGGGCATGGCGGCGGTCATCGACAAGGACCGCTGCTCGGCGGAGCTCGGGATCGCGCTCGGCTTCGACATCCTCGTGCTGCTGACCGCCGTCCCGCGTGTCGTCGAGGACTTCGGCACCCGCTGGGCGCGCCCGCTGTCGCACATGAGCGTGTCCGAGACGCGCCGCCGGCTGGAGGCAGGCGAGTTTCCGCCCGGCAGCATGGGGCCGAAGGTCGAGTCCGCCGAGCGCTTCGCGTCCAGCGGCGAGGGCCGCGCCGCGATCATCACCGACGCCGAATCGCTGCTGGCGGCGATCCGCGGCGAGGACGGCACCTGGATCCAGGCCGAGCCGGAGGCCGCGCTGCTGTGAGCTGGCATGTGAAGGTCATCGCCAACCGCTACGCCGACAGCGTCAAGCTCATGGGCATCGCCCGCGGCCTGCGCGGTCGCGACGGCGTCGACGGCTGCGAGATGGGGATGGGCACCGCGGCCAACCTCGAGGTGCTCGAAGCGCGCGGCGCCGAGGTGTCGGGCGCCGGGCCGTCGGATCTCGTCGTCGCGGTCGACGCCGGCGGCGAGGAGGTCGCGCAGGAGACCCTCGCGGCCGCCGAGCAGGAGCTCTCCAGCGGCGGCGGCGCAGCCTCCGGGGGCGGCGGCGGCAAGGCCGACCGCGAGCCGCCGCGCTCGCTCGTGTCCGCACGGCGCCGGCTCGACGACCCCAACGTCGCGCTCATCTCCGTCGCCGGCGAGTACGCCACGCTCGAGGCGCACCGCGCGCTGAGCGCCGGGATGCACGTCTTCCTCTTCTCCGACCACGTCTCGCTCGAGGACGAGCTGGAGCTCAAGCAGCGCGGCGAGGCGCTCGGGCTGCTCGTCATGGGCCCCGGCTGCGGGACCGCGATGCTCGGCAACGTCGGCCTCGGCTTCGCGAACGTCGTGACCTCCGGCCCGGTCGGCATCGTCGCCGCCGCCGGCACGGGGGCCCAGGAGTCGGCCTGCCTGCTCGACGCCGCGGGCGTCGGCGTCTCGCAGATCGTCGGCGTCGGCGGGCGCGACCTCTCGGCCGACATCGGCGGGATCATGTTCCGCCAGGCGATGCACATGCTCGCCGCCGACGACGAGACCGAGACGCTGCTGCTCGTCTCCAAGCCGCCCGCCCCGGAGGTCGTCGCCTCGCTGGCGGACGACCTGCCCGCGGGCAAGCGCGTCGTCGCCGCGTTCGTCGGCTGGGAGGGCAACGGCGCCGCGGCCCCCTTCGAGATCCACGACACGCTCGAGGCCGCCGTGCGCGCCGCCGCCGGCACCGATCCCGAGGATCTCTCCGCGCTCGAGGACGCGGTCGACGCCGCCCGCGAGCGCTCCGCCGGACGGCGCCTGCTCGGCCTGTTCTCGGGCGGGTCGCTGGCGCACGAGGCCGTCACGCTGCTCGAGCCCCAGCTCGGCCCGCTGGAGGGCAACGTCGGACACGGCCCCGACGAGCGCAACGGCGGCCACGCCGTGCTCGACCTCGGCGAGGAGGAGTACACGCAGGGGCGACCGCACCCGATGGTCGACCTCGACGTGCGGCTCGGATTCCTCGAGGAGGCCGCGAACGACGAGAACGTCGGCTGCGTGCTGCTCGACGTCGTGCTCGGCCACGGCGGCCACGTCGATCCCGCGTCGGGCCTGTCGGACGCGATCGCCGCCGCGGCGAAGAACGCCGTCGTGCTGGCGCGCGTCTGCGGGACCAACGGCGATCCCCAGGACGCCGCCCGCCAGACGCAGGTCCTGCGCGCGGCCGGCGCGATCGTCGCGCCGTCCAACGCCGCGGCGACGCGGCTGGCGCTGCGGGCGATCGCGCCCGCGGAGGTCACCGCATGAGGGTGGCGATGCTCACCTACTCGGTCAAGCCGCGCGGCGGCGTCGAGCACGCGCTCGCGGTCGCCGAGGCGCTGGCCGGCCGCGGCCACGAGGTCTGCGTCGCCGCGCTGGCCCAGCCCGGCGAGGCGTTCTTCCGCGCCACCACGGTCGGCACGTGCCTCGTCGAGCACGTGCCCACCGAGGCCGGCTTCGACGAGCGCATCCTCGGCATGGTCGCGGCGTACCGCGAGGGCCTGCGCCCGCTGCTCGCCGGCGGCGCCTTCGACGTCGTGCACGCGCAGGACTGCATCTCGGCCAACGCCGCATTGGACCTGCGCGACGAGGGCGTCATCGCGCACGTCGTGCGCACGGTCCACCACGTCGACGACTTCATCTCGCCGTCGCTCATCGCCTGCCAGGACCGCTCGATCCTCATGCCCGATCTCGTGCTCTGCGTGAGCGAGCCGTGGGTCGCGCGGCTCTCCGGCGAGTTCGGCGTCGAGGCGCGGCTCGTGCGCAACGGCGTCGACTGCGCGCGCTTCCGCGCCCCGCGCGACAGCACCGAGCGCGCCGCCGATCGCCACGCGCTCGGGCTCGCCGACCGGCTCGCCGTGCTCACCGTCGGCGGCATCGAGCCGCGCAAGGGCTCGCTCACGCTGCTGGAGGGCTTCGCGGAGCTGCGCGCGCAGGTCCCGGAGCTCGACCCGGTGCTGCTCGTCGTCGGCGGCGCCACGCTGTTCGACTACCGCGACGAGATCGATCGGTTCGGCGCGCGGGCGCGCCAGCTCGACGTCAGCGAGCACGTGCGCGTCGTCGGCACCGTGACTTCGGCCGAGCTCGAGCGCCACTACCGCGCCGCCGACCTGTTCGCGTTTCCCTCCACGAAGGAGGGGTTCGGCCTCGTCGCGCTCGAGGCGCTGGCCGCCGGGCTGCCGGTCGTCGCCTCGGAGATCGACGTCTTTCTCACCTTCCTGTCCCACGGGGAAAACGCGCTGCTGTCGCCTGCCGGCGACGGCGGCGCGTTGGGCGGGTCGCTCGCCCGCCTCGCCCGGGACCGCGCTCTGCGCGAGCGGCTCGTCGCCGCCGGCCGCAAGGTCGTCGACGCCTACGGCTGGGACATCGCGGCCGCCGTCCACGAGGACGCCTACGGGTCGTTTCACGCCGAGCGGATCGCCGGGGTCGCCTGATGGGCGATCGACGCCACGTCGAGGCGCGCTGGAACGGCGGGCTGTCGGCCACGGTGACCGCCCGCGACCACGAGCTCGTCGCCGACGAGCCCGAGGCGTCCGGCGGCGCCGACCAGGGCATGATGCCCACCGAGGTGTTCCTCGCCGGGCTGGCGAGCTGCTTCTGTCTCGCCGTGGCCCATGTGGCGGCCAAGCGCGACATCGAGCTGCCGGGGCTGCGCGTGACCGTCGACGCCGAGCGCGTCGGCAAGGAGCTGCGCTACAGCCGGCTGCGCCTCGAGGTCGCGGCGTTCCCCGGCGAGCACGATCTCAGCGCCCTGGTCGACCGCGCCAAGTCCTTCTGCTGGGTCTCCAACATGCTCTCCGACGATCTCGAGGTCTCCTACGTGTCCACCGTGCTCGACCCGCCTGCCGCCGATGCTCGCTAACCGCGACGAGCTGCTCGAAGTGCTCGGCGACGACCCGCGGCGAATCGGCAAGGTCTTCGCGCGCCACGCCTACGGCATGCGCCGCTGGGTCGACCTCTTCTCGATCCGCGTGCCGATGACCTGCGATCCCGGCGCCACGCAGCTCCTGGCCGAGCTCGTCGCCGCCAACGCGCGCCACATGAACCTCTTCCGGGCGCGCGCGATCGCGCACGGCGTCGATCCCGATGCCTACGTCGCGCCGCCCGAGGGCGAGGCGATCTACGAGCGCATCGAGATCATCGACGACTTCGACGAGCTCGTCGCCTACGCGGCCGGCTCGCTGGATCACTTCGGGCAGCTGCTCGACGCCTACGCCGCCGGCGCGGACGGCGATGACGCGGCGACGATCGCGATCGTCTCGGCGGACAACGACCGCGCGCGCGGGCGCCTCGACGCGATCATGCTCCAGCCGCACAGCGCCGCCTTCGACGCGCACGAGCTCTACCGGCTGCGCGAGCTCGTCGAGACCGGGTTGTATGTCGGCTGAGCTGGCCGCCGCCTACCGCTTCGAGGCGCTGCGCCGCGAGTTGCCGCGCAGCTCGCCGCGGGCGTGGCGGTTCGCCGCGCTGTCGCTCGCCTCGCGAGCGGGCGCATGCGTGTCGGAGGGAGCGCGGATCGGCCACCGCCACGGCTTCGACTCGGGCCCGTTCATGGCGCACGTCTACGCCGACCGCGCCGTCGGCCGCACGCCGCTCGGGCGCCGGCTGGACCGCCGCCTGCTCGACCGCGCCACCTGCCAGGCCTTCCGCGACATCCGCGGCCTGGCCGAGACGGCCGTGCTCGAGGCGATCGACGCGGCCGGCGCGGAGCGCCCGGTCGTCGCCGACCTCGCCGCCGGCCCGAGCCCGTACCTGCTGCACGCGCTGCGCCGCCACCCGCGCGCGACCGCGATCCTCTGCGACGTCGACGCCGCCGCCCTCGACCAGGCGTCCGCGTCAGCGCGCGAGCTCGGCGTCGCGGCGCGCGTGACGACCCGTACCGCGAGCGCCTTCGATCCCGCCGCGCTCGCGGGGCTGCGCCCACGCCCGGACGTCGTCTGCGAGCTCGGCCTGTACGGCATCTACCACGACGACGCGCTCATCGAGCGCCACTTCCTCGATCTCGCCGCGACGCTCGCGCCCGGCCAGATCGTCTGCAACGTCCAGGTCGCCAACCCCGAGATCGAGTACATCGCGCGGGTCTGGCGCAACGCCGCGGGCCGGCGCTGCGTGTGGCGCCTGCGCCCGGCCGAGCAGATCGTCGGGTACGCACGTGCTGCGGGGTATGAGGCGGTATCCGTGACCGCAGACCGCAACGGCATCTATCGCGTCATGCGCTTCGTCCGCCGTGACCCCGAGCAGCAGGAGGCGGCCCCATGAGCTCTTCGGTCCTGACCTGGGGCGCCGATCCCGGCAGCACCCCGCAGCTCGCCTCCGAGCGGCTGCGGCGGCTGGAGCGCTCGCACCACGCGATGTGGAACTACCTGACCTATCGCGATGCGATCGGGATCGTCAGGCTCGACCCGGCGGCTCTCTACCCGGGCGGCACGACGCGCCTGGATCCCGCGACGTGGGCCGACCTCGGCTGGCTGACCTGCTTCGCCGGACCGCCGGCCAGCGCGGTCGACGCGATGCGCGACGCCGTCTGCGCCGAGCATCTCAACCAGTACAGCCCGGACCTCATCGAGCCGCTGCGCGACGCGGCGGCCGCGGTGCTCGGGCGCGACCGCGACGACGGGTTCGAGGTCGTCGGCACCGAGGGCGCCCAGGCCGGCATCGCGCTGTCGCTGATGGCGGTCGCCGGCCCCGGCGACGAGGTCATCCTGTCGGACCCGGGCTACTTCCACGTGCCGTCGGCGGTGATCGCCACGGGCGCGACGCCGGTCACCGTGCCGATCGACGCGGGCAACGGCTTTCGCCTCGATCCCGACGCCGTCGCCGCGGCGATCACGCCGCGCACCCGCGCGATCGTCATCGTCGACCCGCTCAACCCGTTCGGGACGGTGCAGACGCAACCCGAGCTCGCCGCGCTCGCGCGCCTGGCCGACGAGCACGGGCTGCTGCTCGTCCACGACGTCACCCACGGCTCGATCGTCATCGACCCCGACGTGCCGTTCGAGTCGCTGCCCGCGCTCGAGCTCACCGACAACGCGGTCGCCACGTTCTCGGTCTCGCACTGCTACGGGATGGCCGGCGCGCGGATCGGCTTCCTCGCCGGGCCGTCGCGCCTCATGCGCAGCTGCCTGCGGCTGAAGGCGGCGCTGACGCGCCTGAACACGAGCCTCATCGCCCAGCACGGCGCGCTCGCCGCGCTGCGCGACGAGCACTACCTCGCGCACGCGCAGGGTGTCGTGCACGGCAACCTCGCCCATCTCATGGCCACGCTGGACGGCGTGGACGGCCTCGAGCTGACGACCTCGCCGGTGCGCGGGCTGGCGTGCGCGCTGGACACGTCGGGCGCGGGCGTCACGTCGCAAGAGCTGATGGTCGCGCTGTTCGCCCGCCGCGTCGCCACCTACCCGGGCGACGGGCTGGGCTCGACGGGCGCGGCGACGACGCTGCGGCTGAACCTGTCGCGGCCCGACCCGTGGGCGATGGAGCACCTGCGCGCGATGCTGCCCGAGGCGATCGCCGAGGCGGCCTCCGGGCGCTGGCGCGAGCCCGTCGCGGCGCTGCTGGAGAGCAAGGGCACGCCGCGGGCGTTCGACCTCGCCGCCATTATCCGAGCCCGCCCGCCGTCGTGAGCGTCGCCGCGCTGCTCGCCGAGCACGGCTCGCCGCTGTGGCTGGCCGACGTCGACCGGGCGCGCGAGCGGCTGGCCGGCCTGCGCGCGGCGTGGTCGGCCGCGTGGGCGGGCGGGGACGGGGTCGAGATCACCTACTCCTACAAGACCAACCGCACGACGGCCTTCCTGCGCGCGTTCGCCGACGACGACGCGGGCGCCGAGGTCGTGTGCGCCGCCGAGTACGCGCTGGCGCGCGACGTCGTCGGAATCGAGGGGTCGCGCATCACGGTCAACGGGCCGGCCAAGCCCGACGCGCTGCTGGCGCGGGCCGCCGCCGACGGGGCGCTGGTCATCGCCGACAGCGCGCCCGAGCTCGAGCAGCTCGCCGTGGCCGGCGTCACTCGCGTCGGGCTGCGCGTCGGCCTGCCCGGGCCGGAGGGAACACCGAGCCGCTTCGGCATCCCGCCGGGCGAGATCGTCGCCGCCGGCCGCCGCGCCCGCGATCTCGGCCTCACGCTCGAGGTGCTGCACGTCCACCTCGTCTCCACCGACTTCACCGCGCAGCTCGGCGCCGGCGCCGACGGCGGCGCCGACGCCGCCCGCACGCTGGCCGCGAGCGTCCGGGTGGGCTGGGCCAAGGCCCCGGCGGTGCACGCGCAGGCCGCGTCGATGCTGGCCGGGCTGGCCGCGGAGCTCGGCGGCGTCGCGGCGATCGACATCGGCGGCGGCATCCCCGCCGCGCCCTCGCCGGCGGCGGACGCCCACGCGGCGGCGGTCGCCGGCGCCCTGCGCGCCGCGGGGTTCGCCGGGCGCCTCGTGCTCGAGCCGGGGCGCGCCCTCGTCGCCGACGCGGTCGACCTCGCGTGCACGGTCGTCGCGGTCAAGACGCTGGCCGACGGCCGTCCGTGCGCCGTGCTCGACGCCGGCACGAACCTGCTGCCCGGCGCGCTGTGGGCGTGGCCGCGCCTGGAGGCGCTCGCGCCGCGGGGGCGGGCGGGGACGGTGTCCTCGCCGACGCTGGTGGCCGGCCCGCTGTGCCTGAACATCGATGTCGTCGCCCCGGCCGCCGCGCTCGGCGAGGTCGCGGCCGGCGACGTGCTGCTGGCGCGCGAGGTGGGCGCCTACCAGCAGGTCCAGTCGACGCAGTTCGGCGACCTGCGCCCGGCCGTGGTCGCCCGCGACGGCGGCACGTGGCGCCTGCATCGCCGCCGCGAAGAGCTTTCAGATCTGATCATTCTCGACCGGGAGGAACCATCATGGAGCGCGTAGTCGTCATCGGCGGAGGCGGCGCGGGGACGGCGGCCGCCACCATCGCCAAGCGCCTGAATCCGGACCTCAAGGTGAGCGTCTTCACGGAGTTCTCGGACATCGCCTACTCGCCCTGCGGCATCCCGTTCGTCCACGGCCGCGAGATCCCGAGCTTCGACGACCTCTTCCTGTCCACCGTCGAGCGCTACCGCGAGGACGGCCTCGACATGCGCATGGAGACGGTTGTCACCGACATCGACCTCGACCGGCGCACGATCACGACGAAGAACGAGCCCGAGGGCTTCGACCAGCTCATCCTCTGCACGGGCTTCTTCTGGGAGCAGCCCGACGTGCCGGGCGCCAACCTCGACGGCCTGCACTACGTCAAGGACATCCGCAAGTCGATGGAGTTCGACAAGAAGCTCGACTCCATGAAGCGGATCGTCGTCGTCGGCGCGGGGCCGGTCGGCGTGGAGATGGCCGGCGGCCTGGCGCACCGCGGCCTGCACGTCGATCTCGTCGACGAGGGCCCGTGGGTGCTGCACGAGATCCTCGACCCGGACGTCGCCAAGCCCGTGCACGACTCGCTGGAGGCGCGCGGCGTCACGCTGCACCTCGGCACGAAGGTCGAGTCCTTCGAGGGCAACGCCGACGGCCACGTCTGCGCCGTGACGACGCCCGACGGCGTGCTCGAGTGCGACGCGGTCGTGACCGGCCTGCACAAGGTGCCCAACACCCAGCTCGCCGAGGCGGCGGGGCTGAAGCTCGGCACGACCGGCGCGGTCAGCGTCGACGACCACATGCGCACCTCGGCGGCCGGCGTCTGGGCGGCGGGCGACGTCGTCGAGATCCCGCATGGGCTGAACATGATCCCGATCGTCGGGCTGACCGGCGCGCACGCCTACGCGCAGGGCCGCGTCGCCGCGGTCAACATCACCGGCGGCGACCTGGCCTACGACCCGGTCTGGGTGCCGTGGGGGATGGTGGCGGGCGACTACACGATCGGCGGCTTCTCGATGGGCGAGAACCTCGCCAAGTCGATCGGCATCCCGTACGTGCTGGCCAAGGGCGTCGGCATCACGAAGGCGCGCTACTACCCGGGCGCCCAGAAGACGTTCGTCAAGCTGCTCGCCGAGCCGGACACGCTGCGCCTGATCGGCGGTGTCATCCACGGCGGCGACGGCGTCAAGGAGCGCTGCGACTTCCTGGCGTTCGCGGCCAAGCGCGGCGCGACGCTCTACGACCTCGCGTACATGGAGAACATCTACTCGCCGCCGATCGGCGCGCTCTTCGAGCCGATCCAGATCGCCGCGCAGAACGCGCTGGCCGAGCAGCGGGCGAACAAGCTGGCGGTGGTGTGATGAGCTCGCTGGCCGAGGCCAAGCGCAAGTTGCGCAAGCGCTCGGAGGCGCATCTGCGCCTGGCCGTGCTCAGCGAGCTCGGGCGCGACCAGCCGTCGACGGTCGACCCGGTCAAGCCGAAGGGCGGCCGGCTGTGGAGCACGCTGTTCGTACCGGTGTACCGGCGCGTGCCGTGGCGCGCGAAGGAGAAGGCGATGGGCGCGCTCGGCATGACCGCGTCGGGCTGGAAGGCGCCCGAGCGCAAGCCGGGCGAGCCGTGGCGCCCGCCGGCGGACATGGCCGCCCGGGTGCAGCGCGCGGCGCCGCCGGCGGAGGCCGAGCGCGACTCGTAGGCTGGGGCGCGCATGAGCGCGCTGCAGATCCTCCACCGCGACGCCGGCTCGCGGGCGCGTGCCGGCATCCTGCGCACCGCCCACGGCGAGATCCGCACGCCGGCCTTCGTTCCGCTGGCGACGAAGGCGACCGTGAAGGGGCTGGAGCCGCGCGAGGTCAGCGCGCTCGGCTACGACATGGTGCTCGGCAACACGTTTCACCTGTTTCTCGATCCGGGCCCCGAGCTCATCGCGCACTTCGGCGGCCTGCACGACTTCATGGGCTGGCCGCACCCGATCATCACCGACTCGGGCGGCTTTCAGGTCTTCAGCATGGGCCATGGGACGGTGGCCGACGAGATCAAGGGGCGCGCGCCGGTCGGGCCGGACCGGATGGGCCGCGTGCTGTCGATCGAGGAGGAGGGCGTGCGCTTCCGCTCCTACATCGAGGGTTCCGAGCGCTTCATGGGGCCCGAGACGTCGATGCAGGTGCAGGCCAAGCTCGGCTCGGACATCGCGCTGGTCTTCGACGAGTGCACGCCGTTTCACATCGACCGCGAGTACACCGCGCGCTCGACCGAGCGCACGCACCGCTGGCTGGACCGCTGCCTGGCGTGGCACGACGCGCACGGGCCGGCCGGGCAGCTCGTGTACGGGATCGTGCAGGGCGGCGTCTACGAGGATCTGCGGATCGAGTCGACGCAGGCGGTCGCGTCGCGGCCGGTGGGCGGGATCGCGATCGGCGGGTCGCTCGGCGCCGACAAGCCGCAGATGTACGACGTGGTCGGCTGGTCGACCGCCGCACTGGGCGACGACCCGCGTCCGCGCCATCTGCTCGGCATCGGCGACGTCGACGACCTCATCCGCGGCGTCGAGCTCGGCGTCGACACGTTCGACTGCGCGATGCCGACCCGCCTGGGCCGCCACGGCGTCGCGATCGTGCCCGATCCAGCGCGGCGCTGGCGCGTCGACCTCACCGCCGCCCGCCATCGCGAGGACGACGCGCCGATCATGGACGGCTGCCCCTGCCCGGCCTGCGGCGGCGGGCACTCGCGCGGCTACCTGCGCTACCTCGTCAAGAACAAGGAGCTCACGGGCGCGCGATTGCTGACACTGCACAACCTCGCCTACATCGCGCGGCTGATGGAGGGCCTGCGCGGCGCGATCGCGGGCGGAACGCTGCGCGAGCACGCCGCGGCGCTGCGCGCGGGCGCCGCGCCGTGACGGCGGCGCCGGCGGCGGGGCGCGCGGCACCGGGGCCCTGTCCTCGGCATCGCCTGCGCCAACGGAACGGTCGCGCCCCGCCGCGCGGGCGCGGCCCGGGCGGCGCCGGTGGAGCGCCGGCGACGAGCGGGTTCACCCGCGGCGCCGCTTGCGACGAGCGTTCCGCTTCCGCGTGGAGAGCTCGTCTCGGAGCTCGGCCAGCGCGGGCTCATGGAGGGCGGGGTTCGCGGCCGCGAGACGGCGGTAGACGTCCATGGCCTCCTCGAGCGCTGCGATGCTCTCGGGGTGGCGGCCGGCCACATCGAGGCGATCGCCCAGGTTGACCAGCAATACCGCGAAGCTCGGCTCGTACGCGGCGGGGTCGGCGACCGCCAGGCGCCGGCCGATGCCGATCGCCTCCTCGACCGCAGCGAGTCCCTCGTCGTGGCGGTCGAGCGCGGCGAGTCGGACCGAGAGGTTGTTCAGAGAGATCGCGAGGTTGGGCTCGTAGGCGGCCGGGTTGGCGGCCGCGAGGCGCCGGCGGATGCCGACGGCCTCCTCGATCGCTGCCAAGGCCGCCTCGAGGCGGCCCGCCGCCCCCAGTTCAGTGCCGAGGTTGCTCAGCGCCATCGCCAGGAGCGGCTCGTGCGCGGCGGGGTTCGCAGCCGCCAGGCGCCGGCGGATGCCGACGGCCTCCTCGATCGCCGCCAGGCTCTCCTCGACGCGCTCGAGCGCACGCAGCCGCGCCGACAGGTTGTTCAGCGAGGATGCGAGCTTGGCCTCGTAGGCGGCCGGGTTTGCCGCCGCAAGGCGGCGGCGGATGCCGACGGCCTCCTCGACCGCTGCCAAGGCCTTCTCGACGCGTCCCGCCGCACCCACGCCGGCGCCGAGGTTGGTCAGCAGCATCGCGAGGTCGGGCTCGTGCGCGGCGGGGTTCGCGGCCGCCAGGCGCCGCATGACGCCGACGGCCTCCTCGATCGCCGCCAGGCTCTCCTCGTGACGTCCAAGTGCACGAAGCCGCGTCGACAGGTTGTTCAGCGTGCCGGCGAGGTGGGGACCGTATGCGGCGGGGTTCGCGGCGGCGAGGCGCCGGTACATGCCGCCGGACTCCTGGATCGCCGTCAGACCCTCGTCGCGGCGCCCGACGTCACCCAGTCCGATCGCGAGGTTGGTCAGCGCCGCGCCGAGGCCGGGTCCGTGCGCGGCGGGATCCGCGGTCGCCAGCGGGCGGAGGATGCCGACGGCCTCCTCGATCGCGGCCAGGCCTTCCGCGCGGCGTCCGTCCGCGCCCAACCGTGCGCCGAGGGTGCTCAGGACGAGGGCCATGGCGGGTTCGTATGTCGCAGCATCGGATGTCGCGAGACGCCGGAGGATGAACGCGGCCTCGTCGAGGGCGCGCAGGCCCTCGTCGCGGCGCCCGACGGCGTCCAGCTGCTGGCCGAGGTTGTGCAACGACATCGCGAGGTCGGGCTCGTAGGCTGGGTTCTCCGCGGCCAGCCGCCGGCCGACGCGGACGGCCTCCTCGATCGCCGCCACGCCCTCTTCGCGGCGGCCGGCGTCGCCCAGGCGTGCCGCGAGCGTGCCCAGCAACCGTGCGTGCTCGCCCTCCGAGCCGGGAGGCCGCGCGGCCGGTTCGCGGAGGTGGTCGGTGAGCTGGGCGTGCAGGGTGAGTGAGAGCGGGCTGAGGATGAGGTCCGGACGGTTGGGCAGGCAGTCCAAGGCGGCCGTCAGCGCACCAGGCTCGACGGCGATCGCGTTGACAGCCCGGTTGAGCGCGGCGGCGACCGTGGTCTCTCCGAGCAGCAGATCGAGGTCCGTCTCGCTCTCGGCCTGCGTGACCGCGAGCTCGCACAGCCCCGGCAGGCGGTCGGCGAGGATCGGACCGAGCGCGTGTGCGAGCCCGTGGTGATCCGGCGCCGCCCGCGTGAAGACGTCCAGCGATCGCACGACGGTCGACGGAGTGCGCTGCGCGAGCACCCCGGAGAGGACGGCCGGCGTGTCCGCGTAGGTGCCGGCGACCAGGTGCTCCGCGATCAGGTCGGGCTCGAGCGGGTTCCACCAGCCGGGGCCGGCGGGGTACAGCTCGTGCACCCAGCGCGCGAGCTGCCCGCGCTCCCGCGCCGACGCATCGGCGAGGTCGGGCATCAGGCTCAGCAGCGCGACCGCCTCGGTTTCGCCGGCCGCTGCGGTCAGCGTGGCCAGCGCGACGACGCGGCGCTGCAGGACCGGATCGCGGTCCACGTTGCACGCCTGCGCGCTCGTTCTCCAGTAGCGCTGCTCGTGGTGCAGCAGCTCGTCGAGCAGCGCATCGATGTTCAGCGGCAGCTCGCGCTCACCGTGAATGGCGAGATACGCGGCGATCACGACCATCAGCGGGCTCGAGAACACGTCGCCGGACAGCAGGTCTCCCACGTCGAGGCTCCCGGGGGACCGATCCGCCCGCGCGGCGAACGCGCCGGCGGCGGCGTCGAACAGCGTGGCCCGCTCGCCGGACTCGAGCGGCAGCTCCTGCAGGATCCACTGCCGGACGTCGTCGACGAGCGCGTCCAGCGCGTCGCTTCGATGACGCAGCACATCCGCCCAGTCGCGCCCGCCGCGCGGTGCCGCGCGCACGAGCAGCACGACCCGCACCGGATGCCGCGCGGTGGCCGCCGCCGCCAGCAGCGGCAGCATCGCCTCGAGCTGCTCTGCGCGGATCTCCGCGTAGTCGACGATGACCAGCCGCGCGGTCGGCGCGCCGGCGAGGGCTTCCACGGCCGCCTGATCGGCGGAGTGGGTCAGCAGGCCGGTCAGCCAGCCCGCCTCGCGGGCCTGCTCGCACAGCTCGACGCCCAGCCGCGTCTTGCCGCTGCCGCCCCGCCCTCCGATCAGGCAGGCGGCGAACGGGTCGGCGACCGCGACCCACTGCTGGAGGTCCGTGAGCAGACCCGCGCGGGCCGTGTACGGCAGCACGCCGGAGCGGGCGCGCACGAGCCGCACCGGCGAGCGGACATCCGGCCTGACCGGGATGACGGCCGCCTCCAGCGGCACCCTCCGGGGCGGTCCTCCATGGGTGATCTGGATCGTCGAGCCGGAGACGTTCTGGATCTGGACGTTCCGGTTGCCCTCAACCCACTGCCCCCGCAACGCCCACCTCCGTCACGCGCCCGGTCGATCAGCCAGTTCGACGATCGGGCGGCGGCGTGCCGTAGCTGACGCCGACCTGGCTTTCCGACAGCCCGGCGATCTGCACGTTGCCATCGCCGGACGCGATCTGCCGCACCGCGTCCACGTCGATGCCCTCGGCCCCGGCTCGTTGCACCAGCGCGTCGAGGTCGCGCCGGAAGTCCGGGTCGACCGTCGCGTGCTCGGCGATACGCGCCGCGAGCGCCTTCACCGAAGCGCCGTCATCGGGCGTTCGCTCGACCAGCGCCAGTGCACGGGCGGCCGGCTCGTCGTCGCCGAAGCGCTCTCGCACCCGGCTCACGAGGCGACGCAACACGTTCTCGCCCCCCTCCACGGCACGGTCGCCGGCCCGCTCGGCCGCCTTGGCGACCAGCCCTGCAGCGATCGCGCCCAACGTCAACGTCACCGGCTCCACGCGATCCGCCCCTTGTCGTTCACACCATGCTTCACCAACAGTAGCTGGCGACTGACGGTGCACTACGGCGCGTCAGTCCGCCGCGGGACTGATGTGCGCGGCGATGACGCGCCACGATCCGCCGTCGCGGGTCCATGTCCGCGTGTAGCGCATGCGACCGCCGACCGGCGCCTCGTCGATCGTTCCGCGGACCTGCAGCACGACGAACGTCACCGCCACGTCGTCGAGCACGGTCACGCGCACCTCCTCTTCGGTCAGCTCGCTGATCGAGAAGATGCCCGCGCGGTGCGCCGCGAGATCCCCGGCCTTGTCGATCATCTGGCCGTCGGGGCCGACCGCCAGCAGTTCAGGATGCAGGAGCCGGTCGAGCTCCTCGACGTCCCCGGCCCGCATCGCCGCCTGCAACGCTCGCTCGGCCAGGAGGACCGACCGTTGCGGTTCGTCGACGCTCATGCGACGCAGTATCCGTCAGGGCGGGTCGACGGCGGCGCGATCGAGCCGTGTCGCGCCACCAACACGACGCAAGAACGGTGTGGCGAATCGTGCACGCGCAGCGACCCTGATCCGCCAGACCGGCCAGACGCGCGCCCCTCCGCAGCGCCCGCGCCTACCGCGTGTTGTCCTCGATCAGCGAGTTGAGCTGATCGACGACCTCGCCGGTCTCGTTGCCGTCGACGGGGGAGAGCTTGACGTCGGAGCTGCCCGACGAGCTGCCGATGGCGTAGGCGATCGCGAGGGCCAGGACCGCGGCGACCGCGAGGACCGCGATCAGCCGCCCCAGCCCGCCGCTGCGGCGGGCCGGCTCGAGGTCGCGTCGCGACGGCGGGATGTCCGGGATCGGCTCGTAGCGCGATGGCGGCAGGCCGCCGGGCGGCGCCTGCGGCTCGAGGCGCCGCGCGGAGGATGGCGTCGGCGCCATGCGCGTCGCCGCGGTCGGCTCCTCGCGCCGGGGCAGCATGGACGTCGCCGCGGTCGAGCCGGAATCGGACCCTCGCGGCGCGATCCCGCGCGCCCCGTCGTGCAGCGCGCTGCGCATCTCCTCGGCGCTCGCGTAGCGCTCGCCCGGCTCCAGCGCCAGCGCCTTCTCGACGGCCAGCGCGAGCGCCGCCGGTACCTCGGGTGTGATCTCGTCCAGGCGGATCGGGTACTCGCGCTGCTGCAGCAGCGCCAGCTCGGTCAGCGAGCCGGCCTCGTAGGGCAGGCGACCCGCCAGCAGCTGGTAGGCCACGACGCCGAGGCCGTACATGTCGGCCGCCGGGCCGACCTCGCCGCCGCTGGCCTGCTCGGGCGCGAGGTACGCCGCGGTGCCGAGCACGGAGCCCGCCTGCGTGAGCTGCGACGTGCCGCCGACCGCCTTGGCGATCCCGAAGTCGGCGAGCTTCACCGCTCCGTCGTCGGAGCGCAGGATGTTGCCCGGCTTGACGTCGCGGTGGATGACGCCCATGCGGTGCGCGTGCACGAGGCCGCGGCAGGCGCCGTCGACGAGCTCGAGCGTGTCGGCGACGCCCAGGCGCGTCTCCTCGCGCAGGATCTCGGCGCCCGAGCGGCCCTGGATGTACTCCATGACGATGTAGTGGCGGCCGCTGACCTCGTCGAGGCCGAAGTCGAAGACCTGCACGATGTTCGGGTGCACGAGCCGCGCCGCCGACAGCGCCTCGCGGCGGAAGCGCGAGATGAACTGGCTGTCGTCGGCGAGGTGCTCGGCGAGCAGCTTCACGGCGACCTGGCGCTCCAGGCGGCGGTCGACGGCGACCTGCACCGTGGACATGCCGCCGTAGCCGAGGCGCTCCCCGAGCTCGTAGCGGCCGGCGATGACGTCGAGCTGGCTCATCCGGGCGGGATCTCCGGCGTGATGCCGCCGCCGGGCGGGGGCGCCGGGGGCGGGGTGACCGGCGGGGACGGCGTGACCGGCGGCGGTGCCGGCGGCGTCGTCGCCGGCGGGGGCGGGGGCTCCGTCGGTGTGGTCGTCGTCGGGGTCTGCGTGGTCTCCGTCGGCAGCGTCTCGCTCGGCTCTTCCTCGGGCACCGTCTCGGTCGTCGTCGTCTCGGTCGTGGGCGTCTCGGTGGTCGTCGTCTCCGTGCCGGCGTCCGGATCGCACTCGTCGACGGCCACGCGGCGCAGCCGGGTGGCGGCCTCGCGCAGCGCGTCGACGAGCTGGGAGTCGGTCGTTTTCGGCAGCTGGTCGATCGCCTCGTCGACGTGCTTGAGCTGGCCCTGGACCTCCGAGCAACGGCCGCCGTCGACGGCCTGCTGGACATCGGTGATCTGGCTCTTGAGCTCGCCGGCGCTGGCGGACGGGATGCCGCCCTTCGTGCCGCCGCCGCCACAGGCGGCCAGCAGCGCGGTGCTCGTGCCCAGCAGCAGGGCGAGGACGTAGGGAAGGGCGCGGCGCACGCTCATTGACCGTAGCTCAGCCGCTCGGCCAGCGAATCGGGCAGCCGGGCGGCGCGGATCGCCGCCGCCGCGCCGGCGATGTCGTATTCCACCCGCTGCCAGCGTGCCTGCCAGTCGCGCGTGTCGAGCATCAGCCAGGCGGCGCGCGGATCGCCGTCGCGCGGCTGGCCGACCGAGCCCGGGTTCAGCAGCCACTCGCCGGTCTTCGGCCCGATGTCCAGCGCGTCGCCGTCGCGGCGCGCCTCGCCGGTGGCGACGTCGCCCTCCGGGCGCACGAACGACAGCGCGACGTGCGAGTGGCCGATCAGCGCGACGCGCTGAGGCTGGCTGTCGAAGCACAGCTCGGCCAGCAGCGCGCTGAGGACGTATTCCCAGACCGGATCGCGCGGGCTGGCGTGGTAGAGGCCGATCGCGTCCTCCTCGCCGGCCGGCTGCAGCGCCGAGAGGAACTCCATGTTCGCGTCGCTGATCGTCTCGCGCGTCCAGCGCGCCGCGAGCGCGGCGCCCGTGGAGAACTCCTCCAGGCCGATCGCCCCGGTCACGCCCATGTCGTGGTTGCCGGCGAGGCAGATCGCCGCGTGGCGGCGCGCCAGCTCGACGCAGGCGTCCGGCTCGGCGCCGTAGCCGACGAGGTCCCCGAGGCACCACATCTCGTCGGCGCCGGCGGACTCGGCGTCGGCGAGCACCGCCTCGAAGGCGTGGCGGTTGCCATGGATGTCGGAGAGGATCGCGACCTGCATCTCGTACAGTTTCGCCCGTGGACCGGGGACGCCTGCGCTGGGGAGCGGCAATTGTCGCTGCCGTCGTCGTCGCAGAGCTTGCGGTGGTGCTGCTGCGGCCGCGCAGCGGGGTGATCGAGCCTGCTCCCGTGCGCACCGAAGCGTACTTCAGCGCCGCGCAGATCGAACGGGCCCAGGACTACCGGCGTCCGCAGCTGGCGATCTACGGCGGGGTGCTGGTCGTCGAGCTGGGCCTCCTGGCGCTGCTCGTCGCGCGCCCGCCGAGGCGCCTGCGCGGATCCTTCCGGCGCCCGCTGCTGGCCGGCGCGGCCGCGGGCGCCGCGCTCTCGCTCGCCCTCTCGGCCTCCATCCTGCCGCTGCAGATCGTCTCGCGAGAGCGGGCCAAGGACGTCGGCCTCGTCACGCAGTCCTGGGAGGGCTACGCGCGCGACAAGTCGATCGCCTGGGGGATCGGCGCCGCGCTGGCCGGCGTCGGCGCGGCGGCCGCCGTCGGCCTCATCCGCCGCTATCCGCGCGGCTGGTGGATCCCCGGCTCGGCGATCGTGGTCGTGTTCGGGATCGTGAGCACGTACGCCGCGCCGGTCGTGCTCGACCCGCTCTTCAACACGTTCCAGCCGCTGCCCGCCGGGCAGACGCGCGACGACGTCGTCACGCTCGCCGAGCGCGCGGGCGTCGACATCGGCGAGGTCTACAGCGTCGACGCGAGCCGGCGCTCGACCGCCGCCAACGCCTACGTCGCGGGCCTCGGGAAGACGAAGCGCGTCGTGCTCTACGACACGCTGCTGGAAAACTTCGAGCGCGACGAGGTGCGTCTCGTCGTCGCGCACGAGCTCGCCCACCAGCACCACCACGACGTGCCCAACGGGCTGCTCTATCTCGCGATCGTCACGCCGTTCGGCCTGTTCGCCGTGGCGCAGCTGGCGCGCCGCTTCGCGCCCGGCGAGGCCGAGCCCGGCCCGGCGGTCCTGCCGGCGCTCGCGCTCGGCCTCGTCGTGATGACGACGACGATCACGACGATCTCCAACCAGCTCAGCCGCCGCGTCGAGGCGCGCGCGGACTCCTACGCGCTGACGCTGACCGGCCAGCCCGAGCCGTTCATCGGCTTCGAGCGGCGCATCGCGCTGCGCAACCTCTCAGACCCCGAGCCGCCGCGCTGGCAGACGCTGCTGCTGGCGACGCACCCGCCGACGATGGAGCGCATCGGGATGGGCGTTGCGTACGAGCGCGGGACGCGGTAGGCCCATGCCGGGGAGGACCACCCTCCCGGGCGCGGCCCCCGCGGCCCCCGCGGCCCCCGCAGCCCCCCCGCGGCCCCCCCGCGGCCCCCGCGCGGCCCCCGCGGCCCCCGCGGCCCCCGCGGCCCCGGTCACCCCTGATCGACCCGCGCGGCGGCCTGCTCGATGTCGGATGCCGTGAGCTCCGAGAGCGCGGCCGGCGGGATGACCTCCAGCCGGTCGAGCCGCACCGCCTGGGCGTACACCGCCGCCTCGAAGACGTTCCGCGCGTAGCGGCCGTTGCCGAAGCCCTCGTCGCGCCGCGCCCGGCCGAACACAACCCGCAGCGCCGCGACGGCACCGTCGTCGAGGCGATAGCCGTGGCTGGCCGCCAGACCGACGGCGATCTCCAGCAGCTCCGCGTCGGTGTAGTCCTCGAACACGATCCGGCGCGAGAAGCGCGATCGCAGGCCGGGGTTCGAGTCGAGGAAGGCATTGATGAGCCGCGGATAGCCGGCGACGATCACCACGAAGCGCTCGCGATCGTCCTCCATGCGCTTGAGCAGGGTGTCGATCGCCTCCCGTCCGAAGTCGTGGCCGACGCCGCCGGTGCTCGCGGAGAGCGTGTACGCCTCGTCGACGAAGAGCACGCCGCCGAGCGCCGAGTCGACCACCGCGTTGGTTCTCGGCGCGGTGTGACCGACGAACTCGCCGACGAGCTCCGCCCGGGTCACCTCGACCAGGTGACCCTTCTCTAGCAGCTCCAGCGAGCGATAGATCCGCGCGATGAGGCGCGCGATCGTCGTCTTGCCGGTCCCGGGATTGCCCAGGAACACGAGGTGCTTGCTGGTCTCGATGCCCGGCAGATGCTGCGCGCGCCGCAACGTCTGCACTCTCAGGAACGCGATCAGCTGGCGAACCTGGCTCTTGACCTCGGCGAGCCCCGTCATCGCGTCGAGCTCTGCGAGCAGCTGGCCGAGCGGCTCGGCCGCGGTGTCCCCCTGATCCGGTGCGCCGGTACGCGCGACCGCCGGCGCGGCCACGGCGGTCACGGGCACCTCGGGTGCGCCGACCAGCGTCGACGTGGCATCGACGTGGTGGGAGCCGGCGGCGTTGCGTTCCAGCGCGGTGCGCTGGAGGCGTGCCGTCGAACCGGCTCGGAGCGACACACCGAAGCCCCCGTTGGCTTCGAGCCGGCACCCGTGGGCGGTGACCGTCGCGCCCTGCGACGCCATCAGGCCGGAGCCTTCGTTGTCGCTCAGGTCACAGTCCGTGAGGCTGATCTCGCAATCGCCGTCGGCTCCGAACCCATGACCGAACGCCGCCTTGGCGTGCGCAGGCGGCGCCGCTGGCCCCGCGCGCGAGAGGCGGACCCGCGTGCGGTGCGCGGTGCAGGTGCCCTCGACCACGATGATGCCGCCGCGCGCGTTGGCGCTGATGTCGCTGTCGACCAGGCTGACGGCGCCACCATCGCACCAGACCCCGTGATCCTCGCCGTCGCGCAGGGTGCACTCGACCAGACGCCCGGTGGCGGCGCGGCGAACGATGACGTGCGCGAAGAAGTTGCGCTCGAGGTCGCAACCGTAGAGCTCGAGCTTGCCCCGCGTCAGCACCACCCCGGCGTCGGATCCGTCGCGGATGCTCGTCGCCCGCAGCGCGTGCTCGCCGGCGTTGATCGCGACACCCGCCAGGGTGCTCTGGGTGATCCGGCACCCCTCGATGGTCGCGCGGCCGCCCTCGAGCAGGATCGCGGTCGCACCCGCGCGAGACAGGCGGCAATCGCGGACGTCCAGCTGGCCGGTCAGCAGCCGAATGCCGCTGGCACCGCAGGCGGTGAAGGCGCTCTCGCGGACCGTCGCACGGGAGAAGCTCCACAGGTTCAGGCCCGCCACCAGCGTCCCGCTGAAGGTGCACCGGCGCACGTCCGCGTTCCCGCCGCCGGGCAGGTTGAGCCCGATCGCGGCCGAGCCCTCGATGACGCAGTCGGCGATCGTGGCCGCAGCAGCGCCTTCGATCGAGACGACGCCCCAGTCGGACTTGTCCGGATCGGCGCCGGCCGACAGGGTGAGGTTCGAGAGGTTGGCGCTGGCCTTGACGAGGGCGGCCGTCGTGCCGTGCGTCCGCAGCGTCGTCAGGTCGGCGTCGCCCTCGCCCTTGACCGTGAGCGGCCGGTCGATCAGCAGCTGTTCGTGGTAGACGCCGTTGCGCACGAGGATGACGCTCCCCGCGGGCGCGGCGAGCGCAGCGGACCGGACCGAGCTGAAGCGCGTGTCACCGCGCTGGGACACGACGATCGGATCGGCGTCCGAGCCGCGCTCGTGTCTGGGACCGCCTCGCATCCGCGCAATGTAGTCGGGTCGATCGCTCGCCCGACCGTGTGCTACTCGTCGTCCGGGGGCTCGGGCGTGCTGCCGCCGCCGAACTCGGGCAGGTTCTTGATGCCCTCGCGCGTGGCGTACTTCGAGTAGGAGTCCTCGAGCGCGTCGGCCAGCTCGCGCATGAACTTCGGCGCGAGGTTGACGCGTGAGACGACGACCCCCGGGATCTCCTCGGCATCGATCTCGTGGTCGACGCGGGCGAACGTGATCGTGAACTCGTAGTCGGAGAACGACACGTTCGCGAAGTTCGCGTAGACGCCGCCCATCATCTCGGGGGAGAAATGGATGTTGATGTGGCGCTCTGTCTCGTCTGGTTCAGCCATGCGCCCATCTAATATCGCATCGTGCGCATCATCGTCCTCGCCGTCGGGCGCCTGCGCCCGCCGTATGCGGACGACACGCAGCACTACCTCAAGATGCTCGCCCGCCATGCGCGCGTCGAGATGATCGAGGTCCGCCAGGAGGAACGCGTGACCGGTCGGATCCCGCAGCGCGCCTTCGTGTCGCTGCTGTCGCGCGAGGGCGAGCAGTTCGACTCGCTGTCGTTCGCGCGCTTCCTCGAGGAGCGCCGCCAGGCCGGCCGCGACGTGTGCTTCGTCATCGGCGGCCCGCTCGGCCTGCAGCTCGACGAGGTCGACCACCGCTTCTCGCTCGGGCCGCTGACGCTGCCCCACCAGCTCGCCCGCGTCGTCCTGCTCGAGCAGCTCTACCGCGGGCACAAGATCCTGGCGGGCGAGCCGTACCACTACTGAAAGGCGCGGACCGCGGCGGCACCGCCGATAGATTGAAGCGATGGCCGGACCACTCTCAGATCTGCGCGACGCCGTCGCCGCCGCGTCGGGCGCCGTCGCCGGCTCGGGCGCGCACGGCTCGGTCGCGCCGACGCTCGAACGGCCCAAGCGGGCGGGCTTCGGCGACTACGCCACGAACGCCGCGATGCTGCTCGCCCCGCGCGCCGGGGTGCCGCCGCGCGACGTCGCCTGCCGGCTCGCCGACCAGCTCGTGGAGCGCCTCGGTGCGGCGCTCGAGCGCGTCGAGGTCGCCGGGCCCGGCTTCCTGAACCTCTTCATGTCCGACGACTGGCTCGTCGCGGCGCTCGGCCACGTCGTCGCCGCGGGCGACGGGTTCGGCGGCGGTGGCGCGCGGCCTGCGGAGCGGGTCGACGTCGAGTTCGTGTCGGCCAACCCGACCGGTCCGATGACCGCCGCCGGCGGCCGCCATGCGGCCTACGGCGATTCGCTCGCGCGGCTGCTCGAGTTCAGCGGCCACGACGTGACGCGCGAGTTCTACATCAACGACATCGGCGGCCAGGTGCGCCGCCTGGGCGAGTCGATCGGCGCCCGCGCGCGCGGCGAGGCGGTGCCCGAGGGCGGCTACGAGGGCAAGTACGTGCGCGAGCTCGCCGAGCAGATCCCGGACGCCGCGACCGGGGACCCGATGGTGGTCGCCGAGCGCGGCGTGCAGCGGCTGCTCGAGCGGATCCGCGCGTCGATGGCGACGATCGGCGTCGAGTTCGACGTCTGGTTCTCGGAGGGATCCCTGCACGCGGGCGAGCCGACGGCGGTGCTCCGCGCCTTCGCCGAGCTCGAGCGGCGCGGCGAGACGTACCGGTCGGAGGGCGCGCTGTGGCTGCGCACGAGCGCGCACGGCGAGCCGAAGGACGACGTGCTCGAGCGCTCGACGGGCGAGCCCTCCTACCTCGCCTCGGACATCGCCTACCACCTCGACAAGCGCCGGCGCGGCTTCGACCGCCTGATCGACGTCTGGGGCGCCGACCACCACGGCCATGTGGCGCGGATGCACGCGGCGTTCGAGGCGCTCGGCGGCCCGCCGGGCCAGCTCGAGCTGATCATCATGCAGTTCGTCAACATCATCGAGCGCGGCGAGCGCGCGCAGATGTCCAAGCGCCGGGGCGACTTCGTGACGCTCGACGACCTCATCGAGCAGATCGGCGTTGACGCCGTGCGCTTCTTCATGCTGCAGCGCTCGCACGACACGACGATCGACCTCGACCTCGACCTCGCGCGCGAGCAGTCCGCCGAGAACCCCGTCTACTACGTGCAGTACGCGCACGCGCGGATCGCGTCGATCCTCGCCAAGGCGGGCGGTCCGCCGCGCGTCGCGGCCGCGCTCGAGGAAGGCGCCCGCTTCACCGGCCCACTCGAGCCGGCGGAGCGAACGCTGGTCAAGAAGCTGCTCGCGTTCCCCGACGAGATCGCCGAGGCGACCGAGAAGCGCGCTCCGCACCGGATCGCGGTCTACGCGCTCGAGCTGGCGCAGACCTTCACGGCGTTCTACCGCGACTGCCAGGTCGTCGGCGCCGAGGGCGAGGGGACCGAGTCGTTCCGGCTGGCGCTCAGCGCCGCGGCGAAGCGCACGATCGCGCGCTCGCTGGATCTGCTCGGGGTGAGTGCGCCGGACACGATGTGACGGCGCGCCTCAGGGCAGCTCGTCGGTGAGCCCCGCGGCCGTGAGGGCGTCGGCGACCGTCGGGTAGATGACCATCTCGACGATCTGACCGTCGCGGATCGTGACGAGCTCCCCGTGCGGGTCCTCAGAACGCTCCCATTCGGGTGGGGCGTGGGTGTGGATGACGGCGACGAGGCGATCGCCCGCGTCGCGGACATCGAGCAGCTCGGCGGTCAGACCGTCGGCGAGCGCCCGCTGGAGGAACGCCGCCGCGTCCTCGCGGCTGTGGCAGCTCCCCTCGCCGTCGGGATCGCCGGCGGCGTACCAGCGCACCTGCGGGTGCAGGGCGTCCGTCGCGGCGGCGACGTCACCGCGAGCGAACGCGGCCCAGGCGCGGCGCAGCAGCGCGGTGTCGGCTGGCGTCATCGACGACGCGGCAGTCGCGCGAGGGCGAGCGTTCCCTTCGCGGTCAGCGAATAGTCGCGGCTGGTCGCCGCCCCGCCGCCGGCCGGGCGGAACGTCAGCGTCACGCGCACCGGCAGGGTGCGGCTCCTGCGCAGCGCCCTGGCCGCGCGCGCGGACGGCTTGATCACGAGCTTGGCGACGCCCGCCGCGGTCTTCGTCACCGACGCGCTGCCGAAGTCGCCGCGCCCGGTTCGCTTGCAGGTGCTCACACAGCCGCGCGCGAGCAGGGCGGCGCTCGCGGTTGCGCGCGCGGTGAACCGGCCCGCCGAGCGAGCGCGGACCGAGAGCTCGAGCCTGCCGTCGGCGCGAGCGAGCCTGCGCAGCATCGCGAAGGGACTGACCGCCGCGGGTAGCGGCGGGGGCGTGACGACGACGGCCGCCGGTGGTGGTGGCGGCGGCGACGAGGACGACGGCGGTGGCGGGTTCGTCGTCGACAGCGGCGCGGCCAGCACCGGCTCGGTCGGCGCGGAGAACTCCGCGTCCGACGGGCCGCCCGCGTTGGTCGCGACGACGCCCACCACGAGACGCCGGCCGACGTCGCCGGGAGCGAGGCGGTAGGTCGGCGCGGTCGCGCCGGCGATGGCGTCGCAGGCCGTGAGCGCGGCGTCACAGCCGATCCACTGGTACGTGTAGCTGGTGGCGGCCGGCGTCCAGGTGCCCGGGTCGGCCGTCAGCGTCTGGCCTTCCTGCGGTGTGCCGGCGACCGCCGGCAACGTGGTGACCTCCGGATAGCCGACGAGGATGGGACCGCGGGGCAGCGCGGCCACCGGATCCGAGTTGCCCTCGGCGTTCGTCGCGATGACGTCCACGCCGATGTAGCGCCCGACGTCCGCCGCATCGGCGAGGAGCGTCTGCTGGGTGGCGCCGGCGATGTAGTCGCAGTCCGCGAACCCGGCGCTGCAGCTGTACCAGGCGTAGGCGTAGCTCGTGGGGCTCCCGGTCCACGTGCCGGGATCGGCGGTCAGCAGCTCGCCCTCCTGCAGCACCCCGCTGAACGACGGGGCGACGGTGTTGGTCGGCACCGCCGCGGCCGCCGTCGCGATGGGTGCGGCGAACAGCAGCGCCAGCGCCATGAGCGCGCCCGCCAGGGCCCGCCCGCGGCACCTCGCGCCCTGTGCGATCGCCCGGCCGTCGGTCCGTCGGTGTCCTGCTCGGCTGCGTTTCAAGGTGAGACGAGTATCCCCCCTCGCGCAATCACCAATCGGTGTGCCCCCGGGGCACCCCGCCGCGCCCGGCGTCGGCGGGGCGTCGCGCGCGTCAGCGCTCGTCGTAGCGGGCGAGATCCTCGTCGAGGCGGGCGGCGTCGGCGTCGCTGAGCCCGCCCGGGCCCTCCTCTGCGCCCGCGACGGCGGCGTTGCCCGCGCCGCCGCTCGCGCCGGCCATCCCCGCCGCGGGCCGGCGCCGCCAGCGCGGCACGAGCAGGACCAGCGCCGCCACCACGAGCCCGCCGAGCACGAGCGGAATGGCGTACGCGGTGATCCCGACGCCGCTCGTATCGGGCAGCGCGAGCACGTCCTCGCCGTACTCCGCGACGAGCTCCTGCTTGATCTGCTCCTTCGTCATGCCCTGCGCGATGAGGTCGCGGATGAGCGCGCGCTGGCTGTCGGGCTGCGCGCCCTCGGCGGTGTTCAGCGGGATCCCGCAGTCGACGCACATGACCTCGTCCTCGACGTCGACGAGGTCGACCTGCGGCGTCGCGGCGAGCGCGGTCGCCGCCGGCAGCAGTGCGAGCAGCAGCGCCGCGAGCGCGAGGACGCGGCTCACGTCACCTGCGCCTTGGCCAGCGCGCGGTCGACGAAGGCCTGGTCGATCTGGCCGCGGAAGACGTCGACGACGCGCCCGCGGCGATCGATGACGAACGTCTCCGGAACGCGGTGGGTGCCGTAGCGCTTGGCGAGCTTCGCGCCGACGTCGCGGACGCTGGGGAAGCTCATGCCGTACTTGCCGGCGAACGTCAGCGCTGCCGGCCGCGAGTCGTTGTAGGTGACGCCGAGCACGGTGCCCGAGCCGGACGCGGTCAGGCGCTGGTGCGCACGCTCGAGGATCGGCGCCTCGGTCCGGCAGGGGATGCACCAGGAGGCCCAGAAGTTCAGCACGACGACCTGGCCGCGCAGCGCGGCCACCGACTGCGTCGCTGCGGATCCGAGGACCGGCAGCTCGGCGCTCGGCGCCGGCGGGAACTTGCCGCTCGCCACCGCCTGCTCGATCGAGTCGTCCGTCGAGCGCGAGAGCAGGCCGTAGGCGAGCAGGCCGACGAGGCCGAGCGCGACGGCGGCGGCGAGGAGCGGGACGAGCAGGCGCTTCATCGTCAGATCAGCCTAGATGGCGGATTGCACGACAAGCGCCGGCCGCGCGATCGACCATCTGACGGGGGCGCGCGCCCGCCGCGCCACCGCCGTAGAATCGCCGGTCAGCGCGGACGTAGCTCAGTTGGTAGAGCGCGAGCTTCCCAAGCTCGAGGTCGCGGGTTCGAGACCCGTCGTCCGCTTCGCCAACGGTGGCCGCCGCACCCCGGGGGCGTTATTCTCGCCCCGCCGATGGCGGCCTACAGGTTCCTCACGACGTGGTGCGTCGACGCGCCGATCCAGGACGTCTGGGACGTCGTCTCGGCCTCCGATCGCTACCCGGAGTGGTGGAAGGGCGTCCTCGAGGTGACCGAGCTCGAGCCCGGCGGGGAGCACGGTGTCGGCGCGCTGTCGCGCTTCGTGTGGCGCTCCAAGCTGCCCTACTCGCTGGCCTTCGACATGCGCGTGACGCGCTCCGAGCCGCCCTACCTGCTCGAGGGTCACGCCCGCGGAGAGCTCCTCGGCGTCGGCATCTGGCGGCTCTACGAGGGGCCGGCGGGGACGGCGCTCGTCTACTCGTGGGACGTGTCGACGTCGCGCGCCTGGATGAACCGCCTGGCGCCGATCGGCCGCCCGGCCTTCGCCTGGAATCACGACTACGTCATGCGCCAGGGCGCCCACGGGTTGGCGGCGAGATTGAACGCGGATCTCGTCGCGTACGACTAAGACTCAACGATCGCGGAGATAAGAAGTTCCGAAAGTGCTGGACAGCGGACCCCTGCGGCCTCACCATCCAGCGTTCATCGCGCCGACCGTCTGAAGCGAGGGCACCATGGTTGCTGTGCAAAGTGCAGGTCCCACTCTCTTCGAGCTGACCCACGAGGACACGAAGATCGTCTACACGCCGGGTGCCCTGGACGGTCCGCCGTCGCTGCACTACGACGGTCCGATGGGCCGCTACAGCTTCGAGGGCGACGAGATCGAGACGCACACCAGCGCCCGCGGCCTCGAGATCAGCGTCACGCTGGACCGCGTCTCGCACCTGCGCACGAACACGCTGACGGTCTTCCTGCCCGACCTCGAGCTGGAGGACGTGGACGACGAGAGGAGCTTCCACACGGTCGGCATCCACTCCTCGCGCCGTCGCGCCATGACGACGAAGGTCGGCGCCGCGCTGACCTCCGAGCCGCTGCAGTTCGAGGGCCTCGCGCGCAACATCGAGTACCAGGCCGCGGGCCAGACCGTCCTGCTGTAGCAGCTACCAGGCCTGCTGCGTGTCGCAGTGGGGGCAGCGCACCGAGGTCGAGACCGGCGCGACGAAGATGAACCCGCAGCCGCACGAGTAGCACGCGCGATCGTCGGGTCCGCCGGCGTCGCGCATGCGGCGCTCGGCGGGGTGCATCGGCTCGGGCCGCGGCGCGGGCTCGGGCACCACGTGCAGGCGCCGACCGCGCGGGGCCTTGTGGGGAAATGGGAGATGTCGGACGCTCATCGGGGCCATGGTTCTATCGACAAGGACTCCGCAACCCGTCAAAGGTTTCTGTCTGCACCGGACGTTTCCTCGTAGGTGGCGCGTCCGGCGGGCGTGATCGGCGGCTCGCCGCGCGCGAGTTGCGATACTTGACGACGCCGTGCCGCCCGCCCGCAAACGCAAGATCCGCCTCGTCGTCGCGCTCTCGGCGGCGGTCCTGCTGGCCTGCGCGCTCGTCTACACGAGCCTGCTGAGCTCGAGCGAGTCGGTCACGCCGAGCGACCTCGTCGCGGCCACGGCGGGCACGGGCACGTCCTACACCTTGACCGGCAAGGTCGTCGACGGATCGGTCCGCACGACCGACGGCGGCGTGGACTTCCGCGTGCGCGACCGCGAGGGCACCACCTCGGTCCCCGTCAGCTACAGCGGCGCCATCCCCGACCCGTTCCGCGAGGGGCGCGAGGTCATCGTCACGGTCCGCAAGCAGGGTGCGACGTTCGTCGGCGAGCGCGACTCGCTCGTGACCAAGTGCCCCTCGAAGTTCACCGAAGACGCCACGCAGCGCGCCTCCTCCTGAAGGACCTGACCTGATGGCCACCGTCGGCCGCGCGCTGCTGATCCTGGCCCTCGTCGTGGCCCTGTACGGCATCGCGGCGTCGCTGTACGGCGCGATCCGCCGCCGTGACGAGTGGATCGTCTCCGGCCGCCGCTCGGTCTACGCGATCGCGGCGCTGGTCACCGGCGCCTTCGCGATCCTCGAGTTCGCCTTCCTGCGCTCGGACTTCACGTTCGCCACGGTGGCCAGCCACTCCTCGACGACGACGCCGACCTTCTACCAGGCCGCCGCCGCCTGGTCGTCGCAGGAGGGCTCGCTGCTGCTGTGGCTGTGGCTGCTGTCGCTGTGGTCCAGCCTCGTGCTGTTCCTGACCCGCCGCCAGTTGCGCATCGTGGCGCCGTGGGCCACCGCCGTCCTGCTCGGCTTCGCGGCCTTCTTCGCGGCGCTGCTCGTCTTCAAGGAGACGCCGTTCGCGCTGCTGGCGACACCGCCCGCCGAGGGCGCCGGGCTGAACCCGCTGCTGCGCCACCCGAGCATGATGATCCACCCGCCGATGCTCTACTCGGGGTACACGCTGTTCACGATCCCGTTCGCGTTCGCGGTCGGGGCGCTGATCACGCGCCAGGTCGGCGCCGCCGACTGGATCCGCGCCACGCGCCGCTTCGCGCTCGCCGCCTGGCTGTTTCTCGGCATCGGGATCCTGCTCGGCGCGCGCTGGTCGTACTCCGAGCTGGGCTGGGGCGGCTACTGGGCCTGGGATCCCGTCGAGAACGCGTCGCTGCTGCCGTGGCTGACCGGCACCGCGTTCATCCACTCGATCATGATCCAGGAGAAGCGCGGGATGCTGAAGATCTGGAACGTCTCGCTCGTGCTCGCCACCGGCACGCTGGCGATCCTCGGCACGTTCCTCGTGCGCTCGGGGATCCTCGACTCGATCCACGCCTTCGGAGCGTCCACGCTCGGCGTGCCGTTCGTGATCCTCATCGGCACGATGATCGCGGGCTCGAGCGCGCTCGTCGTCTGGCGCCGCGAGGCGCTGCGCTCGGAGAACCGCCTGGACTCGCTGCTCTCGCGCGAGGCGATCTTCCTGCTCAACAACCTCGTGCTCGTGGCGATGGCGTTCGTCGTGTTCTGGGGCACGTTCTGGCCGCTGATCGCCGAGGCGCTGACCGGCTCGCGGCGCGCGCTCGGCCCGCCGTGGTTCGACAAGTACACGGTGCCGCTGGCGATCATGCTCGTCCTGCTCAGCGGCATCGGGCCGGTCATCGCCTGGCGCAAGGCGACGGCCTCCAACGCCCGGCGCAACTTCCTGCTGCCGGCCGCCGCGGCGCTCGGCCTGGGCGTCGTGCTGGCCGCGTTCGGTGCCGCATCGCGGCCGCCGGCGCTGGCGATGTTCGTCTGCGGCGCCTTCGTCGTGGTCAGCGTCGGCCAGGAGTTCTGGCGCGGCTTCGGCGTGCGGCGCGCGATGACGGGGGAGGGGCCGCTGGGCGCGCTGCGCTCGCTCGTCGCGCGCAACCGGCGCCGCTACGGCGGCTACCTCGTGCACGTCGGGATGGCGCTGCTGTTCGTCGGCGTCGCGGCGTCGACGGCGTTCAGCGACGCCCGCGACGTCTCGCTGACGCCCGGCAAGACGATGCGCGTCGGCGACCACGACTTCACGTACGCCCGCGCGACCTCGCGCGTCTCGACGACGAAGTCCGGCGAGCTGGAGAAGATCTCCTTCGGCGCGGTGGTCGACGTGCGCCGCGACGGCGAGAAGATCGTGACGCTACGCCCGGAGCGCAGCTACTTCCCGTCGCGCGACGTCGCCGGGCTGGGTCCGGTGGGGCGCTTCTTCGAGGGCGAGGCGACGAGCGAGGTCGGCCTGAAGGCGGGCCTGCGCCGCGATCTGTGGGCGGCGATGACGCCCGACATCCGCAAGCTCATGCCGACGATCGAGGAGGGCGACCGCGTCTTCGCCGCCGCCGCCGGCAAGCTCCCGCCCGAGCTGGAGGGACAGGCGCTCGGCGCCGCGCTGAACGGGATCGTCAACCGCTACATCCAGTCCGAGCCGGCGGCGACGTTCCGCGTCATCTCCTCGCCGCTCGTGACGTGGATCTGGCTCGGCGCGATCGTGGTCTTCCTCGGTGGGCTGATCGCGCTGTGGCCCGGTCCCGACGCCGCCCGCCGCCGCGTCTCGGCGCGCTACGCGGCCCGCGTCGCCGAAGACCTCGGCCGCGCGTAAGCGGCCGGCGCCGCGCAGAATCCCGATCGTGGACGTCGTCGCGCTGCTCGTCATCGTCGTTGCGCTGCTGGCCGTGGTGGCGATCGTCGCCGCGCCGCTGCGCCTGAGCGCCCGCGAGCGCGCCCGCGGCGAAGCGGCCGACGAGATCGCCGAGCTCGAGGCGCGCAAGGAGGCCAAGTACCGCGAGATCCGCGACGCCGAGATGGATCTGCGCACCGGCAAGCTGTCGGAGGAGGACCATCGCGCGCTCGACCGCCAGCTGCGGGCCGAGGCGGTCGTCATCCTCAAGGCGCTCGACGACGCGGGCGGGGTCGACGACCCGCCGGCTGAGGTACCCTGACGCCATGGAGAACATCCTGTCCGCCGTCCAGGTGCTGTTGTCGGTCGTCGTGATCTTCCTCGTGCTCATGCACTCCGGCAAGGACGCCGGGCTGTCGGGCGCGTTCGGCGTCGGCACGGGCGCCGGGCCCTTCGGCGGTGGTTCGCTCGTCGAGCGCAACCTCAACCGCTGGACGATCGCCTTCTCGCTCGCGTTCGTCCTGAACACGATCGTCCTGCTGAAGATCTAGTCCCGCCCGGCGAGCGGGGAACGAGTCGGCGGGGCCGCCCGTGGCCCGTGGCCCGTGGCGGGCGGTGGCGCGGGGCTACGTGGTCGCGCCCGTGACGCGAAAGCCGTCCGCCCGCAGCGCGGGGCACAGCACGCCGTGGGCGAAGCGCCGGCCGTAGAGGTCGCCCTCGCTGACGAGCCGCTGCGCGCGGGTGAGCGCCTCGGTGGCGCCCAGCAGGCGCAGCACGGAGTCGGTGAAGCGCACGTCGCGCAGCGGCCGCGTGATCGCGCCGTCCTCGATGAGGAAGGTGCCGTCGCGCGTCATGCCGGTCAGCAGGGCCTCCTTCTCGCGGACCGTGTTGACGTACCACAGGCGCGTCACGTAGATGCCCCGCTCGATCGGCGCGGCGAGCTCGGCGACATCCGCGGCGTGGCCGCCGGCGAGCACGAGGTTCGTGGGGGAGGGGCCCCACGGCGAGCCGGCCGGCCGGGTGGCGTGGCCGGTCGAGCGCGCCGCGCCGCCCGCGAGCGCGGCCGACCGCCGGTCGTGCACGACGGCCCGCGCGACGCCGCCCTCGAGCAGCGCCAGCGGCGTCTTGGCAACGCCCTCGAGGTCGAAGCCGTGCGGCAGCGTGCCGGGGCACGTCGGGTCGTCGAAGAGGTCGATCGCCGGTGCGGCGACAGCCTCGCCGAGCCGGTCGCTGAGGGCGCCGCGGCCCTCCGCGTGCGACAGCCCGTTGAACGCCAGGTCGCCGAGGAACTCGAGCAGCGCGCCGGCGGCGGCGGGCTCGAGCACGACCGGGTAGGCGCCGGGGCCGAGCTCGGCGAGCGGCTCGCCGTCGACCTTGGCCGCCGCCTCGCGCGTGATCGCGGCCGCGTCGATCGTCGCGCTGGCGCGGGCCGTTCCCGCCGCGAAGCCGCTGCGCCCGCCAGCGTCGCGGCAGATGACCTTCATGAACGCGTCGGTCACCTCCTCGTCGCGGCGCAGGCCGGGGCTCGACGCGATCGCCGTCCGCACCGCGCCGGCGGTCCAGATGCCGAACGCCTCCAGGCCGTGCTCGGCGGCGACCGCGAACACGTCGGCGAGCGCGGCGCCGGCCTCCTGTGGATCGAGCAGCGCGGTGGCGGCGTCGAAGCCGTCGCTGGTGCCCGCCGCCGCGGCTGCCGGCCCGGACTCCCCGCCGGGCTCCAGCAGCCCGGGGTAGGAGCCCGCGCCCGAGCGCGCCGCCGCGCGCGCGGCGGCGTCGGCCTGGCGCGCCGTCGCGCGCAGAGCGTCGTCGTCGAGCCGGTTCGTCGAGGCCCGCGCCGCATGGCCGTCGCGGACGACGAGGATCTCGACCTCGGTGTCCTCCACGCCGGTCGCCTGCGTCGGCGCGCTGCACGCGAAGCGGGAGGTCAGCGCGCGCTCGCGCACGACCGTGATCTGGGCCTCGCCCGGCCCGGCGAGGGCCAGCGCGCGCTCGGCGATCTCGGGCGGCGACTCGCTCACGCGACGCCGACCTGGACGTCGCGAAAGCGCGCCGGGGCGGTCCCGTGCGAGACGCGCATGACCTGTCCCGGCTCGCCCTTGCCGCAGTTGCCGACGCCCCACAGCTGCCATTCCGGTGCCGAGCACACCGCATCCAGGCGGCTCCAGAACGCCGGCGTCACGCCCGCGTACGACGCGTTTCGCAGCAGGCGCCCGAGCTCGCCGCCGCGGATCTCGCGCGCGACCTCGGTGGCGAACTGGAAGTGCAGGCGACGGTCGTCGATCGACCACGAGCGGTTCGTCTCCAGGTACAGGCCGTCGCCGGTGTCCCCGACGAGGTCGGCGAGCGAGCCCGCCTCGCCGGGCTCGATCGAGACGTTGGTCATGCGCACGATCGGCTGGCGCGCGAAGCCGTCGGCGCGCGCGCAGCCGCCCGACCGATCGAGCCCGATCGCCGCCGCCGAGCCGCGGTCTGACAGCGCGGCGCGCAGCCGCCCGGCCTGGATGAGCGGGGTCCGGGCGGCGGCGACGCCCTCGTCGTCCCAGCCGAACGTGCCCAGGCCGCCGGGCAGCGTCGCGTCCGCGGTGATGTCGAGCTGCTCGGAGCCGTAGCGCACGCGGTGCAGATCGGCGGGGACGACCCAGCTCGCGCCGGCGTACGAGGCCTCCATGAGCTGCATGCGGTCGAGCTCGAGCGCATGCCCGATCGACTCGTGAATCTGCAGCGCGAGCTGCTCCCCGCCGAGGATGACGGTCCGGCGGCCCGCGGGGCAGTCCGGCGCGACGAGCAGCTCGAGCGCCTCGGCGGCGACGCGCGGCGCGTGCGCGGCGAGGTCGAGCGCGAGCACGTGCTCCCAGCCGGCACATGCGCTCGCGCTGCCGTGCGCCCCCGGATACGAGCGCACCTGCAGCTCGTCGCCGTCGACGGCCACCGCGGCGAGCGACGCGCCGCACTCGACGCGCTCCTGGGTGCAGGCGGCGCCCTCGGTCGAGGCGAACGCCGTGCGGACCCGGCGGCTCTCGCACGCGGCGTCGGAGCGGGCGATCCGCGGGTCGCCGCGCAGCAGCTCCTCGGCGGCGCAGAGCAGCGCGAGCTTGTCCTCCAGCGCGACGGCGAACGGGTCGATGTCAAACGCGCAGGACCAGTGCCCGCGCGCCGGCGCGACGGGCGCGAGCGGTCCGGCGGGGGCCGCGGGCTGGCTCTCGGCGATCGCCAGTGCCCGGGCCAGCGCGCGCTCGAGGCCGGCGCGGCTCGTCTCACGGGTCGCCGCGAAGCCCCAGCCGCCGCCCGCGCGCACGCGCACGCCGACGCCGTCGGCGCTCGTGCCGTCGACGTGGTCGACGCGCCCGTTGCGGACGCGCAGGTCCTCCTCGTCGGTGGCGACGTGGCGCGCCTCGGCGTACGTGCAGCGCGACGGGGCGCCGCCGACCACCTCGATCAGCAGGTCGAGCATCGCCGCAGTATCCCCGTCGCGCGGTGCTGCACCGCCTCGGATTACGATCGCGGGGTGAGCTTCGCCCCCGCCGGCCGCCGCCAGGGCGCCCTCGTCCTCGCCGCGCTGGTGCTGGTGCTGGTGCTGGTGCTCGCGTTCGCCCTGGCGGGCTGCGGGGAGGGCGACGGCTCGCGCGCGGGCGGTGCGCCGTCGACCCGGCTGGTCGATCCGGCGAAGCCGCCGCCGCTCGTCAACGCGCTCGACATCGACCCGGCGACGCGCGCGTTCCTGCTCACGACGAACCGCGGCTTCTTCCGGATCGCGCGCGAGTCGGGGCGGGTGACGCAGGTGCGCGGGACCGTGCGCGCGGGAGCGCGGTCGGCGCCGGTCGGCGCGTTTCTCGAGGTGGCGGTGGCCGGTCCCGGCCGGCTCGTCGGCTCCGGACATCCCGATCGCAAGGGCGCGATCCCCGAGTTCCTCGGCGTCATCGAGTCGGCCGACGGCGGCCGCACGTGGCGCGTGCTGTCGCGCCTGGGCCGCAGCGACCTGCACACGATCGTCTTCAAGCACGGCCGGATGTACGCGACCGACGCGGTCACCGGCGCGCTGCTCGTCTCGCGCGACGGCGGCCGGACGTTCAGCGAGCAGTTCACGCCCAACGGCGTGCCGATCGACGGCTTCGAGGTCGATCCCGGCGATCCGCGGCGGATCGTGGCGGCCAGCGACGTCGAGCTGTTTCGCTCGGACGACGGTGGCGCCGCGTGGCAGCGGATCGGCCGCGGATCGGGCATCCGGCTGGCGTGGCCGGCACGCGACGCGCTGTACCGCGCGCTGAAGGACGGCAGCGTGCAGGTCTCGGCCGACGCTGGCACCTCGTGGCGGGCGACCGGCGGACGCGTCGGCGGTGAGCCCTACCGCTTCAAGGCCGTTTCGCGTGACGAGCTGTACCTCGCGCTCGGCGACGGGACGATCGTGCACACGCGCGACGGCGCACGGACGTGGGAGGAGGCGCTCCGGCCGTAGCTCGCGTCAGTCAGTGCGCCGCGGCGTACAGGCTGCGCAGCTCGTCGCGATCGGGGCGCGGCGGGATGCGGTCGAGCTCGGCGCGCTGGGCGGCCGCGTCGGCGCAGGTGTCGAGCGTGGCGTCGTCGACGCCGAGGTCGCGCAGCCGCGAGGCGTGCGCGCGGCGCGCCAGATCGGTGGCGAGCCCGACGAGATCGGCGGCGCCCGCCGCTCCGCGCCGCTCGAGCGCGACCAGCGTGTGCGGCAGCATCACGGCGTTCGACGGGCCGTGGCCGACGCCCGCGAAGCGCGCAAGCGTCTGGGCGAGGACGTGGTGCAGGCCGTAGCCGGCGCTGTCGATCGTGTAGCCCGACAGCAGCGCGGCGAGCGCCAGCGTGTCGCGGTCGGGCTCGCCGTCGCCGTCGGTTCCCGCGTACGCCGCCCCGATCAGCCGCGCCGCCTCGCGCCCGGCCAGCGCGGGCACCGGGCTCGCGCGCCGGGTGGCCGGACCCTCGGCGGCGTGCGCCAGCGCGTTCGCCGCGCTCGCGGCGAGCTCCGCGAGGGGCTGCGAGGCGCTGAGCGAGGGGTCGTTGACGACGATCGCCGGGCGCACGCCGGGCAGCGCGGCGTCGGCGCCTGCCGCGCGGCGGTGCACCGCCGTCATCTCCGCGGCGCTGAGCGTGGTGGGGATCGCCGCGACGCGCGGGCGCTCGGCACCCGGCGCCCGCGCCGCCGCCAGCGCCTTGGCCGTGTCGATGATCCGCCCCCCGCCGAGCGCGACGATCAGCGCGCCGGGATCGACGACGTCGAGCAGCTCGCCGGCGAGCTCGTCCACGCGGCCGCGCGCGACCTCGTGGACGGTGGCCGCGCGCGCGGCGAGGGCCGGGGCCATCGCCGACGCGCGCGTCGTCGTCAGCAGCGTGTAGCCCTCGCCGAGCGACGCGGCGGCGCCGTCGAGCGCGTCGCGTCCGAAGTGGATCGTGCGCTCGCCGTCTCTCCAGGTGAAGCTCGCCGGTGCGATCGGCCTATCTCATCACGCGCAGCGCGCCGCCGCGCGCTCACGCCACGGGGGATGGCGCGGCGCAGGCGGGCGCGCGGCCGGGGAGGAGCGCGCAGCGGCTCGCCGCCCGGTCGATCGGCGGGCGGCGTGTGGCGGGGTGGCGGCGGCATTCCGGCGGCGGCATCGGTCCGCCACGTGGCGAACGCCTCGAACGCGGCCTTATGCACGGACGCAGACCGGTCGCATGAGCGAGGCGACGCGGCCGCGCAGCGAGCCGTGGGCGGCGCTCGTGCGGCGCGGGGAGCCGGCGTGCAGGCGCAGCAGCTCGACGAGCTCGGCCGTGTGGGCGAACGGGTCGGCGGCGACGCTGCCGTCGTCGAGGTCCAGCGCGGCGCGGGCGACGCCGTCGACCTCGGCGATGAGCGCGGGGCCGCTGAGCGGCTCGCGGCTGTCGAGGATCGCGAGGTCCGCGAGCGCGCCGATGTCGGCGTCGGTGGCGCGTCTGATGACGATCGCTCCGGCCTGGGTGGTGGTCATGTCGTGGCTCCTTCCGAGGGTCCGTCGAACTGAACGAGACCCACCTTTCCAGCGTGAGGCCATGAGCACAAATGACATTTGCCTGGCTTGTGGATAAGCTGCGCTAATGCTCGATGTGAAGCGGTTGCGGGTCCTTCGCGAGGTCTCGATACGCGGCTCGTTCTCCGCCGCGGCCGAGGCGCTCGCCTACACCCAGTCGGCGGTCTCCCAGCAGATCGCCGCTCTGGAGCGCGAGGCGGGCACGGTGCTCGTCGAGCGCCGCGCGCGCGGCGTACACCTCACCGACGCCGGCCGGGCGCTCGTCGCCCACGCCGACGTGATCCTCTCGCGCCTGGCCGACGCCGAGGCCGAGCTCGAGGCCATCGCCGGCATGCGCGGGGGGCGGCTGCGGATGGTGTCCTTCCCGACCGCGGGGGCGACGATCGCGCCGCTGGCGATCGCGCGCTTCCGCGAGCGCCATCCCGGCGTCGAGGTCACGCTCGGCCCGCGCGAGCCCGACGAGGGCCTGGACTGCCTGAAGTTGGGCGAGTGCGACATCGCCCTGACCGTCGAGGCCGGGTTCGCCCCGATCTCCGACCCGGCGATCGAGCGCCACGAGCTGCTCACGGATCCGATGTACCTCTGCGTCTCGGCCTGCCACCGGGTGGCCAAGAAGCCCCGGATCCGCCTGGCGGACCTCGCCGAGGAGTCGTGGATCCTGGGCACGACGGGCCGCTGCCCGGACGGCATGGTGCTCCAGCGCGCCTGCCAGGCCGCGGGCTTCGAGCCGCGCGTGGCGTTTCAGTCCGACGACTACAACGCGATCCAGGGCTTTGTCGCGGCAGGCGTCGGCGTCTGCCTGATCCCCGACCTCGCGCTCGTCGCGGTGCGCGACGACGTCGTGATCCGCTGCCTGGCGGGCAGCGCGCCCGCGCGCCACGTGCTCGCGGCGACGCTGGCCGGCGGCTACGTGTCGCCGGCCGCGGCCGCGATGCTCGAGATCCTCCGCGAGATCGGGGCGGAGTGGGCGGCGCAGCAGGGGTCGCTGGCGCAGGCGAGCTGAGGCGCCGGCGCTCCCCGGCGCGGGTGCCGGCGCGCCCGGAATCGCGGGAGTGATCCAACCGCCGGCGCCGCGCGATATTGCGGTCAACGGACGCCGAGCCCCCTGGGCGCTCCGCACGCGCAGACAGCGCGGCCGCCCCCATTCCCCCTGCGGGGCGGCCGCGCGTCTGCCACCCCGGGCGGCGTGCCGCCCTCACCGATGGGCCGTCGCAGCGAGCGCTTCGAAGGGGGTCGATGCGATCGACGCCATTCATGCGATCGATGCGATCGGATGCGATCGGCAGGACGTTGGCGGCGCTCTCGCACGCGTCGCCTGGCCGGATAGGCCGGGTGGATCGCTTTCCCCCGCACACGGCCGATTTACGGTTTTGCCGATAAATGGGTGCGGAGGTGGGCGAACACCTCGACTGTGCCGAAGATCACACTGAGTGCCCTCACCAGCACTACACTTGCTCGGTGCCACATTGACGTCGCCACAGTTCAGCGCACGTCGAGTTTTCGGCACTCTCCCGCCCCAGAGGTAGCACGACGCTGGGCAACGGTGTTACACCCCACTCATCGAACCGGGGATCACTGGCCTATGGAACAACTGCTGAACCGTACCCAAACGAGACAACGGATGTCACCGCAAAGCGGCGTGGCCGTCCCGGCCAGTCCGATCTGCGGTCACTACGCATGTCTCGGTATCGGCGTGGGGCCGGCGAACCTCAGCCTCGCATCGCTGCTCGCCAGCCACCAGGAGGTATCGAACCTCTTCATCGACAAGAAGGACAGCTTTGGCTGGCACGACGGACAGCAGATGCCGCGAACGTCGCTGCAGGTGGCGCTGCTCAAGGACCTCGTCAGCCTCTCGGACCCCACCAACGCGTTCTCCTTCTTGTCCTACCTGCACACCATGGGTCGGATCTATCACTTCATCAACGCCGATTTCGACGCAGTCCCGCGGCAGGAGTTTCGCAACTACATGGAGTGGGCGAGCCGCAAGAACGACAACGTCGTCTTCGGGGAGGAGGTGCTGTCGGTGGACTTCGACGAGACGTTCATGGTGCGCACGAGCCGGCGCAGCCTCACGGCCGACAACATCGCGATCGGCGTCGGCAGCCAGCCGTGGGTCCCGCCGGCAGCGCAGGGCCACCTGGGCGACAGCCAGTTCCACGTGAGCGAGTTCGTCGACAAGGCGCGGACGTTGCAGGGCAAACGGGTGTGTGTCGTCGGCGGGGGGCAGTCGGGTGCGGAGGCGGTGCTCGATCTCATCTCGCGCGACCCGGATGAGCTGCCGAGCCGCGTGTCATGGATCTCGCGGCGCCGCAACTTCTTCCCGATCGACGATTCGGCGTTCACGAACGAGTACTACATGCCGTCGTACTCGGACTACTTCTTCGGCCTGCCCCCCGAGCTGCGCCAGGACCGCAACCGTCAACTCGTGCTGACCAGCGACGGCATCTCCGAGTCGACGCTGCGCGAGATCTACCAGCGCACCTACGTGCACCGGTTCGTCGACGGCGTCGCCGACCTCATCGGGCTGTTCCCCAATCGCGAGGTCACGCACGTGCGTCGCGCTGCCACCGGGTGGGACGTCACGTTCATGGGCAACGACCGCGTGGGCGTCGACGAGCACCTGCGCGCGGATGTGATCATCTGGGCGACCGGCTTCAAGCCCTCGCGCATGGAGTTCCTCGCCCCCATCGCGGCGCGGCTCGAGCGCGAGGGCGACGAATTCAGGATCGACCATGACTTCGCCATCCGCTGGGACGGCCCGCCGGACCGCAACATCTTCGTCCAGAACGGTGCCCGGCAGCAGCGCGGTCACGCCGATCCGAACCTGAGCCTCGTGGCGTGGCGCAGCCAGCGGATCATCGACCGCCTGCGCGGCGTCAGCACCGGCGGTCAGCTCGAGTCGTTCATCCAGTGGTCGGCGGCCACGTCCGCCGCCGTGTCCGCGGGGGCCTGAGATGACGGAGCCGAGCATCGCCGTCGTCGGCGCCGGGATCGTCGGATGCCTGGTGGCAACCGAGCTGTCGTTTCGGGCCCCCGAGCGCCCGATCGTCGTCCTCGACCGCGACGCGGTCGGCTGCGGCGCCAGCCGGCGGTCGGCCGGCCTGCACCTTCCGCGCGGCGCGACCGAGCGCGTGCGGCGGATGACGGCCTACAGCCAGGACTACTACGCCGGGCTGCGCGAGACCCGGCCGGCGCTGCCGATGCGCCCCCTCGACATGTGTGTCGTGGCGCGGGAGACGAGCGCTGTTCGGGTTGGCGAGACGTACCTCGCCAGCGCGCGGCTGCAGCGCGCGGGAGGCGTCCCCGACGTCGTCCGCCTGCCCCGCGATACGGCCGCGTGGCGCGGCGACGGCTGCCAGCACGCCGACGTGCACGCGCTGGCCCGATCGCTCGCGAGCGAGCTTCCGCCCATCGTGGCGTTGCGCGAAGGGGTCCGCGTCGCGGGCCTCGAGCTCCACGCCACGCACGTCGAGTTGCGGCTGAGCACCGGCGAGCGCATCGAGGTCGAGCAGGTCGTGCTGGCCCCGGGCCCCTGGCTCGGCGCACCCGCCTGGCAGCACCTCGTCGCGCCGCTCGGCGCCCGTGTGAAGCGGGTGGTCGCGCTCCACGTCCAGCAGCGCCCGGCCGCCGCCGATCCGGTGATCGTCTTCGACGACGAGGATGCCTTCCTGCTGCCGCTGGTCGACCGGGGTCACTGGCTGTTCAGCTACACCTGCGGTGAGTGGGACGCCGACCCGGACGCTCCCGCCGCCGGGCTGTCGGCCGGCCACGTCGACGCGGCGCGCCGAACCCTCGCCCGCTACGCGCCGCAGCTCGCCGAGCGCTGCTCGGCGGGCCGCGTGTTCTGCGATGCCTACAGCACCGACGGCGAGCCGGTGGTCCAGGCGCTCGACGCGGCCGGACGGCTCGTGTTCGCCGGCGCCGCCAACGGCTCCGGCTACCGGCTGGCCCCGGCGATCGCCGCGCAAGCCGCCGGCCTGGTCCTGACCTCGTCCCCCTCGTCCTCATGGAGCCTCACGTGATCATCAGCACCTACAACGCCGCCGCGCTGCACGACGCCTTCGGAATCGAGATGAGCGCCAGCGAGAAAGTCGGTGTCGACGCGGCCTGGGCGCGCGTCGCTCCGGGGCGCCGATCCGACGGCCACCAGCACGACGAGACCGAGGTGTTCGTGATCCTCGGTGGCTGCGGCGAGGTCGTCGCCGACGGCCGGCACCACCAGGTGGCATGCGGGACGGTCGTGCTGTTCGAGCCGTTCGAGCGCCACGTGATCGAGAACACCGGCGACACGGACCTGATCTTCCTGACGCTGTACTGGCGCGACGCCGAGCGCGCGGTGCGCGCCGCCGCCAGGACCGATCGCCGGCGCCTCGGGGAGCGCCCGCTGTTCGTCTTCTCGACGCCCCCGACGCCCAACGGCGACCTGCACCTCGGCCATCTGTCCGGGCCCTACCTGGGCGCCGACGCGTTCGTGCGCTTCCAGCGGATGAACGGCGCCGAGGCGTGGCACCTGACGGGCAGCGACGACTTCCAGAGCTACGTGCTCGCCGCCGCCGAGCGCGACGGGCTCGCGCCGGCACAGACGGCGGCGTACTACAGCGCCGAGATCGCGTCCACGCTCGCGCTGATGGACATCGAGATCGATCAGTACACGGTGACGAGCGTCGACGACGGCTACCGGGAGGGTCTGCAGGAGTTCTTCTCGCGCCTCGTCGCCTCCGGAGCCGTCGCGCCGCAGGACGGTCCGGCCCTGCTCGATGCGCAGACCGGCGGCTACCTGTACGAGGTCGACGTCCGCGGCGGCTGCCCTGGCTGCGGTGAGCCGACCGGCGGCAACATCTGCGAGGAGTGCGGCGAGCCGAACGTCTGCGTCGACCTCGTCGACCCGCGTGCCCGCAGCGGCGCCGCACCACGCCACGCCACCGTCAGCCGGTTCACCCTCCCGTTGCACGAGCATCGCGAGGACGTGCTGGCGCACCATCGCCTCGGGCGGGTGCCGGCCCGGCTGCGGGAGCTCGCGCAGCGCATCTTCGACCGCGGCCGGCTCGACCTGCCGATCAGCCACCCAGCGGCCTGGGGGGTGCCCCCGCTCGAGCCCGGCGGCGACGGACAGGTCATCTGGGTGTGGCCGGAGATGGCCTACGGCTTCCTGCACGGCATCGAGTCACTCGGGCGCCGCCTGAGCCGCGAATGGCGCGCCGCCGAGCCGCAGGCCGACTGGAAGATCGTGCACTTCTTCGGCTACGACAACAGCTTCTACCACGCCGTCCTGTTCCCGTCGCTGTACCGCCTCGCCTTCCCGGACTGGACGCCGGACATCGACTACAACGTCAACGAGTTCTACCTGCTCGAAGGCAGCAAGTTCTCGACCAGCCGCCGTCACGCGATCTGGGGCAAGGAGATCCTCGGTCCGCACAGCGTGGACGCCGTGCGGTTCTTCCTGTCGCTCACGCGCCCCGAGGGCCGTCGCACCAACTTCGATCGCCGTGAGTACGAAGCCCTCCTGCGCGACACGCTGATCGGCACCTGGCAGCGCTGGCTGAACGATCTCGGTGCTCGCGTCGACGCACGCTACGGCGGCGCGGCGCCCGACGCCGGCGTCTGGACGCCCGAGCACACGGCGTTCCTCAACCGCCTCGACGTGCGGCTCGCCGCCGTGACCGCCAGCCTCGGCGCCGACGGGTTCTCGCTGAACCAGGCCGCCGCCGAGCTGGACGGCATCGTCGCGGACGTCCTGCGGTTCACCAGGCTCGAGCAGCCGGCCGCGGGGATCGCGCCGTGGGCGGACGAAACGCGCACGGTCGTCGCGCTGGAGCTCGCCGCCGCGCGCCTGCTCGCCCGCTGCGCGGCGCCGGTCATGCCCCGCTTCGCGGGACGCCTGGCGGCGGGGCTGGGCCTGCCCGAGACGGCGAGCTGGCCGCGGTCGGTCGAGCTCGTCGCGGCCGGGTCGCCGGTCGAGCTCGCCGGCGTCACGTTCTTCGATGCCGACCCCGACGCCGCACCCTCCGCGCCGGTGCGCGAGCTCGTGGCCCACGGCAGCGATGTCTGAGCGGCCCGCACACGCCGAGGCCGACGCCGGCATGACCGCGCCGGCCGCTGACGTGATCAACGTGATCGCCTCGACCGCGTGTCGCGACACCCGGCACCGCATCCACTTCACGCACGCGGGCGAGCAGCACTCGCTCACGCTCGCCGAGCTCGACGCCCAGGCCGTCGCGGTGGCGCGCAGGCTGTACGCGCTCGGGGTGCGGCCGCGGGACCGGGTCGGGGTCATGGCCGGCAACCGGATCGAGTGGGTGCTGCTCGACCTCGCCGTCCTCAAGCTCGGGGGCGTCACGGCGGGCTTCGAGCCCGGCCGCTTCGACCCGCAGCGCATCGTCGCCGACTTCGGCCTGCGGCTGCTGTTCACCACCGACGGGCCGGGGCGCGGCAGGGTCCGCGACATCGCCGCGGTGGGTGACTGGGCCGGCGACGCGGCTTCGGACGGCGCAGCGCCGCTGCCGCCTCATCCCGGCTACGCGCCCCCGGACATCTGTGCGATCAAGTTCACCTCGGGCAGCACCGGCCCCCCGAAGGGGCTCGAAGTCACCGTCGCCAGCGTCGACAGCTCGCTGGCCGAGATCCAGCGCCTGTTCGCCCACGGCGACGGCGACAACGTCCTGACCTTCCTGGGGTACTGGTTTCTGCAGCAGCGCTACTGGGTCTACTCGTCGCTGGTCAACCAGCACGACGTCACGCTGGCCGGCCTCGACGACGCTGTGGCCATGGCGCAGTCGACGTCGCCGACCGTGATCATGGGCGTGCCGGGCTTCTTCGAGGCGCTGAAGGCGCGGCTGGAGTCGGCGGGCCTGCCCCGCGAGCGCGCGGCCCGCCAACGTGCCATCCAGGCGCACCTCGGCGGGCGCGTCCGCTATCTGTGGACCGGCTCGGCTCGGGCCAGCCGCGCCGTGCTGGAGTTCTTCAACGACGGCGCGGTGCCGCTCTACGAGGGCTACGGGCTCAACGAGACGTGCATCGTCGCCAAGAACCACCCGGGCGCGTTCCGTCTCGGCAGCGTCGGCAAGGTCCTGCCGAACAAGACGGTGCGCTTCGACGACGACGGCATCCTGATCGTCGGCAGCCGCGCTCCCGTCAACCGCCGCTACACCTGGTGCGCCCCCGGGGCCAGCGAGAAGGTCTTCCTGCCGACGGGCGAGGTCAAGACGTACGACGTGGGCCATCTCGACGAGGACGGCTTCCTGTTCATCGCGGGCCGGGTCGACGACATCCTCACGTTGGACACGGGCTACAACGTGCTCGGAACGCTGGTGGAGGATCTGCTGCGTGCGCATCCGGACGTCCACGACTGCGTGCTGTTCGGCAACGGCCAGCCCTTCCTGTCCGCCATCATCTCGCCGGTCTCGCCCGCGCTGGAGCGCTCGACCGTGCGCCGCCACGTCGAGACCGTCAACCGCGGCCTGCTCGCCGAGCAGCGCATCCGCGGCCTCGTGGTGGCGCCGGAGCGCTTCTCGATCGAGAACGGTCTGCTGACCGCCCAGTTCAAGCCCAAGCGGCGCGAGATCCACGCTCGCTACGCGGGCGAGCTCGCGGCGATCTACGAGGCAGGCAGCGCGGCCGGGGACGCAGCCCCCGGCGAAGGGTCGGTTGTCGTGGACGCAGGCCAGCGGCGGTCGACGAGCCCGGCGGCGGTGGTGTCGTCATGAGCTGGACGCAGCTGCCGGACGTGGCATTGGAGAACAGCCGGGTGCAACTGCGCCGCGTGCGGATCACGGACCGCGACGACTTCGAGCGGATCGCGTTCGACGAATCCATCTGGCGCCACTTCGTGACGCAGATCACGACGCCCGAGGAGCTCGACGAGTTCATCGAAACCGCGGTTCGGGACACGCTCGACGGGACGCGGATCGTGCTCGCGATCATCGACCGCGAGCGTGGCCGGATCGTCGGCAGCACGGCGTACGGAAACCTCCACGCGTCGGAGCACAGGCTGGAGATCGGCTGGTCGTGGCTCGCGGCCGAAGCCAGAGGGACCGGCGTCAACCGGGCGACGAAGCTGGCACTGCTCGACCACGCGTTCGACGTGCTGGGCTGCCAGCGCGTCGAGTTCAAGACCGACGTGCTGAACAGCGCTGCCCGGGCCGGGCTGGCGGCGCTGGGCGCCCGGGAAGAGGGGACGCTCAGGAGCTTCAACTACATGCCCGGCGGCCGGCGCCGCGACGTCGTCTACTACAGCATTCTGAGCGAGGAGTGGCCGGCGCTGCGGGCGCAGCGGTTCTCGGGCTTCACGTCGTCGGAGGCGGTCGCGTGACCGGTGTGCGTGAACGTGCGGCCGCGGCCGCGGGCGCGACGCGCGCGGACGTGTACACCCAGGAGCTCGTGGTCGCCGCCGACGAGCATCGGCTCGCCGCGACGAAGCTGTACGCGGCCGACGGGCGCGAGCCGAGCATCCTGCACCTGCACGGCCTGGGCCCCACCGCGTCGCGCCACAACGTCCGCTACCTGCTGGGACACCTTGCGCAGCACGGCCACGCGTCGATGACCTTCGAGTTCTCCGGCAACGGCGACAGCACCGGGGTCCTCGAGCAGTCCTGCCTGCGGCGGCGGCGATCAGAGGCCCTGGCGGCCGCCGCCCACCTCAATGCCGGCGAGGCGCCGCTGCTCGTCGGCACGAGCATGGGCGCCCACCTCGCCGCCTGGATCGTCCCGCAGCTGCGACCGCGCGGGCTCATCCTGTTCTGTCCGGCCGCCTATCCGCAGGACGCCGCCGATCGGCGGTTCGACGGCAGCCAGGCGCGGCCCGGCGACTACGACGACTCCCCGGCCTATGCCGGCATGCGCGAGTTCGACGGCGAGCTGCTGATCATCGCCGCGCGCGACGACCAGGTGGTTCCCGCGGCCGCGGTCGAGGGCTACGTGCGCAACGCGCATCGCGCCCGCTCGATCCGGACGGTCTGGCTCGACGGCTGCGACCACTTCATCCACCGCTGGCTACCCGAGCAGCCACTGCTGAGAGCCCACGTGCATCAGGCCGTCCTGCGGATGGCCGGCGCACGTCAAACCCCGAACACGAGGAGCACCACCCATGCAATCTGAGCCGAACTTCCTCAGGCGACACGACCGCCACAGCCCGGCCATCGTCGAACAGGCGTTCAAGGACGGGCCCCTGGCCGAGGCGATGTCGGACGCGCCGACGATCGAGCGCCGCAGCGGCTTGTCACAGGAGCAGTTCGAGCGCGAGTACCGGATGCAGCAGCGGCCCGTCGTGCTGGAGGGCTTCGTGGCCGACTGGCCGTCGGTGCGGACGTGGTCCTTCGAGCATCTCGCCGAGACCTGCGGGTCGGCCCCCGTCATCGTCGACAGCTACAACACGCAGGCGGCGCGCCACGCCACGCTCGCCGAGTTCGTGGACCTGTTGAAGGCGAACGCCGAGACCGGCGGCGCCCCCATCTACCTGCAGGAGTGGTACTACCAGACGGTGTGTCCGTGGCTGGCGGACGACATGCCGGAGCTCGACATCGCCCAGTACGACTTCCGCCGCGACCTGTACGGCGCCGCCGCGTCGGCCAATCACCAGCTCTGGCTCGGGCAGAAGGGCGGCATCACCCGCCTGCACCAGGACTCCTACATGGTCGACGTGATGCACGCGCAGATCGTCGGGCTGAAGCGGTGGTACGTGATGGGCCCCAAGGCGAGGCTGGTGAGCGACGATCAGGGCGCCCCGGACTTCGATGCGCTGTTGCGGTCTTCGGAGACGGAGTTGATGCAGTACGTGATGCAGCCCGGCGACGTGCTGTACCTGCCCGCGAACTGGTTTCACCGGATCGAGCTGCTGACCGATTCGATCGGCCTCGGGCGCAAGTGCCTCGACGAGTCCAACCTGCAGATGCACATCCGCCAGCGCGTGGGCGAGCTGCTGGCGCTGGTCCTCAACAAGGACGAGGTCACCCAGACCCATCCCGAGCTCGTCGACGTCCTGATGACGCGCAGCCGCGCGTGGGCCAACCGGATGGACATCGATCTGTCGCGGCTGCGCCCGTAAGACCCTACGGCGACCGTCTCGGCGGCCCGGCCGCGGCCTCGCGACCGCGGCTCGCCGCCCTGTTCGCCCACGCCAAGAAAGCCTGGTCATGACACAACGGCACGTACTGGTGATCGGCGGCCCCAGCAGCACCCTGGACAAGCTGGACAAGCTGGGTGTCCGCTACTCGATGATGCAAACCCCGGAGCTCGTGGAGGAGCGCCAGTCGCGGCATGCGCAGCGGTACGCGGCGCTGGACTATCGCTCGAGTGACGAGATGCTGCGGCTGGCCAGGGAGTGGCATGCGGCCGACCCGGTCGCCGCCGTGATCTCGTTCACCGAGTACGGGCTGGAGCCGGCGTCGCGATGCGCCTTCGAGCTGGGCGTCGCCGGCGACAACCTGCGGGCCGTGCGCCTGACGCGCGACAAGCGGCGAACGCGGGACGTCCTCGCGCGCCACGGCCTCAGCCCGGTGCGCCACCGCGTCTGCGCCGCCATCGAGGACGCCCGCGAGTTCCTCGCGGAGATGGCCGGCGAGCCGATCGTGCTGAAGCCGTGCGACGGCGGTCTCAGCGAGGGCGTGCTCCTCGCCGAGTCCGAAGCCGAGCTGGCGGAGCGATGGGATGTGACGCACGCGGCCGCGGCGGGGCCGGTGCTGGCGGAGGAGTTCCTGCGGGGGCCCGAGTACAGCGTCGAGTCGATATCGGTGAACGGCCGCCATGAGGTCGTGATGATCACCGAGAAGCTCACCACGACGACGCCCCGCTTCGTCGAGCTCGGACATCAGGTTCCGGCGCGGCTCGGCGACGATGTGCGCAACGAGATCGCGGACCTGGTCGTCAGGTTCCTGGCACTCATCGACCAGCAGACCGGGCCCGCGCATACGGAGCTGCGACTCACCCCGTCGGGCCCGAGGATCATCGAGTCGCAGACCCGCGTCGGCGGCGATCAGGTCTGGGAGCTGTGCGAGCTGGTCAGCGGCGTCGATCTGATGGCCGAGACGATCGCGGCGCTCCTCGAGCTTCCCGCACCGCAGCGCTGCCCGGTCGCCGCGGCGGCGGCGATCCGGTTCTTCGCCTACGAGAACGCTCGCATCCTGAGCGTCGAGGATCTGCCGGTCGCCGAGCAGGCTCGCGGCGTGCTGCGGGTCACCTGCTCTCTGCAGCCCGGCCAGGAGGTCGGCGCGCTCGACTCGTCCACGTCGCGGCAGGGCTACGTGCTGTGCGAAGGCAGCGGAGTCGACGACGCGATCACCAACGCCGAAACGGCGCGCGACCTCGTCAAGGTGACGTGGGAGCCACCACGTGTCACCACCCTGGCATAGGGGCGGCGGCGGTCGTCGCAGCGCCCGCGCAGGCGACAGGAGCACAGTTCGGTGAGCAGGACCAGCGGCTACGTCGTCACGCACTACCTGCTGACGTACCTCGGCTACTACGGCCTGATGTCGACGTTGGTGGTGACCCTGAGTGCCGCCGCGTTCGAGGGTCACGAGATCGCGCTGCTGGTGATGGTGTTCGCGTTCACCAACAAGGTGGCGAACATCCCGCTGGCGCCGTGGCTGGAACGGGTTCCGGCGGCGAGCTCGGTGCTCCTCGGTTGCGTCATGGCCGCGGCCGGGTTCGTCTGCCTGCGGTTCGCCGACGGGATGGCGCTGACGGCGACGTCGCTGGCGCTCGCCGGTGTGGGCATCTCCATCAACGCGCTGGCGAGCAAGCAGCTGGCGGCGGCGGCGAGCGACCTCACGGAGAACCGCGCTCGCCTGTTCTCGCTGGTCGCGATCGCGGTGAACATCGCCGCGGCGGTCGCGGCGCCGCTGGCCCTGTTGTTCGTGGAGCGCGAGCAGCAGGGCTATGTCCTGTGGGCGACCGCGGCCGTGTATGCCACCGCCGGCGTCGTGACGTTCTTGAACCGAGCGGTGCTCCCCGTGGCGCCCTTGGAAGCGGGGGCGGCGTCGCTGCGGGCCTTCCCTGCCGTCCTGCGCCTGCCGGGCTTGCGCGCCTTCCTGGTGATCAACTTCTTCTACTGGATGCTGTACGGCCAGCTGTTCAACGTGCTGGCGGTCTACGTGTCGGGGACGCTGGACTCCCCGGGCGAGCTCGGCTGGCTGTACACCCTCAACGCGCTGCTGGTGGTGTGCCTGCAGCTGGGCGTCACGCGCCTGGCCGAGCGGTGGACCAAGGGCCGGCGGCTCGTCACCATCGTGCTGGCGTATGGCGTGTTCGTCGTGTCGTTCATGACGCCGTACCTGCTGCCCGGGTACGTCGGCGCGGTGATCTTCGTGATGCTGTTCACACTGGGGGAGATGATGTTCGTACCCAGCGCGGACGTGGTGTTCGTGACGTTGATCGGTCAGCGCAGTCGCGCCGTCGGCTACAGCCTGTTCGCGATCAGCACGGCATTGGGGGAGGCCATCGGCGGCGGAGCGGGCGTCGCCACGTATCGCTGGCTGTCGGACCACGGCCACGGTCAGGAGTTCTGGCTGATGGCGGCCGGCCTGGCCCTGGCGTTCACGCTCCTGACGTACAAGCTGCGCGGTTGCAGCAATGCGCTGCGGCCGGCATCGGGCAGCGCCGAAGCACCCCTTCGAAGCTGGCCGGCGCTCGCGCCGGCGCGCCGGGACTGATGGCATCGTGGCGGTGAGCCCGACGACGAAGCTGTGGATGCGCCACGAGGCGCGGCCGGATGAGCGCCGTGCGCCGATCGTCCCGGCGGACGCGCGGGCGCTCGTCGACCACGGGGTGCAGGTCACGGTCGAGGCGTCGCCGACGCGCTGCTTCGGGACGGCCGAGTACGCGGACGCGGGCTGTGCGATCCGCCCGGCCGGCAGCTGGACCGGCGCCGGCCGCGACCACTACGTCGTCGGCCTCAAGGAGCTGCCGCGCGAGGCGACGCCGCTGACGCAGCGCCACATCTACTTCGCCCACGCGTACAAGGGCCAGATCGGCAGCCGAGCGCTGCTGGCGCGGTTCGCGCTGGGCGAGGGCAGCCTGCTCGACCTCGAGCACCTCGTCGACGACAGCGGTCGCCGGCTTGCCGCGTTCGGCTACTGGGCGGGCTACGTCGGCGCCGCGCTCGGCGTCCTGCAGCTGCGCGGACAGCTGCGCGGCTCACTGCAGCCCCTGTCGAAGGCATCGCTCGACCGGGCTCTGACCCGTGGGCGCAGCGCAGACACGCCCCGTGCGCTCGTGATCGGTGCGCTCGGGCGCTGCGGTCGTGGCGCGCGCGCGGCGCTCCACACCGCCGGCGTCAGCCCGACGTGCTGGGACGTGGCCGAGACCCGGTCGCTGGATCGCGCGCAGCTGCTCGACCACGACCTGCTCGTCAACGCCGTGCTCACGCCACGCCCGGTGCCGCCGTTCCTGACCACGGCGGACGTCGCGGATCCGGCCCGCCGGCTGCGGGTCGTCGCCGACGTGACGTGCGACGTGACGTCGGACTGCAACGTGCTGCCCATCTACGACGACGCCACCGACTGGGAGCGGCCCGTGCGGCGCATTCGTGGCGGCGAGCGGCCGCTTGACCTCATCGCCATCGACAACCTGCCGTCGCTCCTGCCGGTCGAGGCGAGCGTGGACTTCTCCGCGCAGCTGCTGGCGCAGCTCCTGCGGCTGGGCACTGCCGCCGCATCCCCGTGGGAGCGTTGCCTGGCGGCGTTTCACGAGGCGTGCGATGCGGCGGTGCTCGAGCTGGGCAGTCCGCGATGAGCGGCCCCGTCGCGGCGAGCGGCACGGTCCATTGGCTCGGGACCGGACTGTCGACGGGCACGGGCCTGGCCGTCGTGTGCGACAGCGCCGAGCAGGTCATGGTCTGGGGTCGCCGGCAGGCGCGCGTCGAGCAGCGGTTGGCGCAGCTCGGCCTCGGCGACCGCGCGCTCGCGCGGGCGGGCCTCGACATGGCGACGCTGTCCGCCGAGCTCGGCGCCGGCGACGTCGTCGTGTCGATGCTGCCCGCCGGTGAGCACGCCGCGGTGCTGCAGACGTGCATCGCCGAGGGCGCGCACTTCGCCTGCTCGAGCTACGCGTCGAAGCCGATCCCGGCTCTGGCCGAGGGTGCCGCGCGCGCGGGCCTGGTCGTGCTGACCGAGGCGGGCCTGGATCCCGGGATCGACCATCTGCTCGCCCACAGGCTGATCACGCAGGCTCGCTCCGAGCTCGGCGACGGGGCAGCGTCCGTCCGGTTCACCTCCTACTGCGGCGGGCTGCCGGCGGTGCCCAACGCGTTTCGCTACCGCTTCAGCTGGGCGCCGCGCGGCGTGTTGCATGCGCTGCGCTCGCCCGCGCGGTACGTGGACGGCGGCAGCGAGAAGATCGCCGAACGTCCCTGGGAGGCGGTGAGCCGGCGGCTCCTCGGCGGAGAGGCCTTCGAGGCCTATCCGAATCGCGACAGCCTTCCGTTCGTCGAGCAGTACGGCGTGCCGTCGAGCTGGCGCCTGGAGACGTTCGTGCGCGGCACGCTGCGCCTGGACGGCTGGTCTGACGCCTGGGGGCCTGTCTTCGACGAGCTGCGCGCCGGCGATCGGCCACGCATCGACGCGCTGGCCGACGAGCTCGCGGCGCGCTATGCCGCGGGCGCCGACGACCGCGATCGGGTCGTGCTCGCCGTTTCGCTCGACGTGCGGGCCGAGACAGGCGAGGCGTGGTCGAGCGAGTACGTGCTCGACACCCCCGGCGACGCCACGCAGAGCGCGATGGCGAGGTGCGTGTCGCTGCCACTGTCCTACGGCGTCGATCAGATCCTGTCAGGCGCGATGGCGCCGGGCCTGCAGCGCGCCGCCGAGGACGGCGCCGACGCCGAGCGCTGGCTGGCGTTCCTCGACCAGCACGGGGTGAGCTGCCGCCGCACGCCGCCGCTGGGCTGACACGGCGTCCGGGCCGGCCTCGTCCCGAGCGGCCGGCGTCGCCTTCGGATGGCTCGCTCGCCGGCGTTCTCGGCGCCGCTCATGCGGACGGTGAAGCTGCGCTTCACCGATGCGCCGCGCCCCGCGCAGCTCAGCCGGCGTCCTTCCAGTCGCCAAGCACGCTCAGGCAGGCGTGCGCGGAATGCCGCGCTCGTCGCGCAGATGCTCGCGCACGCGCCGCATGAGCAGCGATTCCCCGGCCGCCCAGACCCGCGGGTGTCCGCCGGCGGGCAGCTCGAGCGCGGCCACCGCGTCGACGAGCGCGCCGGCGCGGCCGGGCGGGCGCTCGCCGCGGTGCACCCAATGAATCCGGAGGTCGGCCGGGCTGACGGTCGTCTGCTCCTCCGCCTCGCCCTGGACCTCGACGACGGCGATCGTGCGGTGGCCCGCCGGCCGCTGCTCGATGATCGCGCCGATCGCCGGCAGGCCGGTCTCGTCGCCGATCAGCAGCGTCCAGTCGGTGTCGGGCTCGGTCGTCCAATGCGTGCGCGGCCCGCCGAAGCGACCGTGTCTCCCGGCGCGGCGCGGCGCGCCCAGTCGAAGGCGGGGCCGTCCTCGTCGTGCATGAAGAAGTCGATCGTCAGCTGGCAGCGTGGGCGGTCAAGCGAGCGGATCGTCAGGTTGCGCACCGGCTGATCGCGCGTGCGCACGGCCGTAAGAAGTTTGGGTACCCAACTCGGTGTGTCAAGCCCTATGAGCACGCGGCTCAACCGTGCCGCTGCGATCTCGGTGGAGTCAAGTGCGTGGGGCTTTCCCGTCGATGGCCTTCGGGGCCCTTGCCGCCACCGGGTCCCGCGTCGGGGCCGTAGTCGCGGAACTCCTTGAAGCGACGATCGATCATCACTCCGCAGTCGGCGTCACCGAGCGGCGCGTTGTGCGCGCCGTGGGCGATCGAGCCCGAATGCCAGTAGCCGCGAGCGGCTGCGTGGCGCCTGGCCAGCTCGCAGGTGATGTCGCGTCGGTGCTTGGCCTCGGTCAGGTGGGCCGCGGGGACCATGATCTCTCGCAGGACCTCGGTGATGACGTGATCGCCCGGCCCGCGCCTGATCGGGGGATGACGAAACGCGTCCGCGGCGGTCGGGATGCGGTGGGAGGCAGAGGGGCGGTCATGTGCGGGTTCCTCGCGGTCGAAGTTCAAGGTCGGCCGGATCTCAGCCGACACCAAATATACACAAAGTCCATAAAGCCACGAAACTCGCTAAAGTGCCCGTTGTGCAATGTCCGAACAAAGTCGATAGATTCCCGCTCGCTCCGGGCAAACCCTTGGGTGAGCCCGTCCACGTCTTGAGGAGAACGCCCACATGTCCACCGAGCTGCTGAACGTGCGCAGGACGGCCGAAGTCCTCGGCGTCCACGAGAACACCATCCGCAACTGGGAGAAGAGTGGCCTGCTGCGCGGAGTCAAGCTGCCCGGGTCCGGCTTTCGTCGTTTCCCCCGCGAGGAGGTCGAGCGGATGCGCAGCGAGCTGATGAGTTCCTACGCCCCCGCCACCGAACTGCCGGAGCAGACCGCCGTCAACGGCACAGTCGTGTCCGGCGACGTGCTCTGATCGAGTCCCGGTCGGCCGAGCGCAGCACGCCATGAGCGTCAAGCGCCCGGCCGACGACGCGTACTACGTCGAACCGTGGTCGACCACGTTCCTGCAGGGGGATGTGTTCGTCGATGTCCCGATCGCGATCCCGGCGCCTCCGGACGCGGTCCTCATCGACGAAGGCAACCGCCGCTTTCTGTCGGGTCCCTTCGATGCCGGGCCGGCGATGCTGCTCTCGCCGTCCTGCACGATCGCGGCGCAAGGCGCCGCACGCGACAGGTCGACCTACGCCATGCCTGCGCGCACGCTCGTGCCGATCCGACCGGTCGCCCAGCTATAGACGCCGCCGTCATCACGGCGCAGAACGTCAGCAACCTACGAGCCGATCGGCTCCGCAACTACCTCTACCTACCAGCCGGCGGCGCGCTGACCGAAGAGTCGGTCGCGCTGCTCTACATGCCCGTCACCGTTCATCACGACGTCATCGCATCAGAACGCCGCGCACAACTCACCGGCGCCGCCTACCGGCACCTGCGCGTCAAGCTCATCGCCTACAACACGGGCCTCGTGATCGACCCGGACGTGTTCGGCGAGCCTCAGGGCGACACAGACCGAACCGACTAGCTCAACGCGCGCTCAGGGGTCGCGGGCGGCTGCAACCGGTAGTTCCAATGGTCGAGCAGGTCCTCGAGGGTGTCGTGCGGCGGGATCAGCCGGCCGTTGGCCTCGCAGAGCAGCTGCAACCGTCCCTTCTCGATTTCATCCCACGCCAGCACCGGGAATCCCCAGATCTCGGCGACCCGCAACTCGTCCCAATCCTCGTCGGAGATCGCAATCGCGAGCACGCGATCGCCGCAGTTGGCGGCGTGATCGTCAAAGCTCTCGCGCAAGCCAGCCAGAATCCTCATCAGTCGCTGTAGCCGACCGTCAGTCACCATTTGAGGGTAGACGCGCCACCGGCGCCGCCCCAGTCGGCGGCGCGTCGCCCGCGTGGGTGTGACCAGCGGCGCCGCGCCGGCCGGCGGCGGGGTGAGTTTGGCCGGGACCTGCGTGAGACTCGGGAGGCAAACGGGCGCGACTGCAAGTCCGGTTTGGTAGACGCCGGTGGTAGAAGCTCTGCGTCGCTCCTCAGAAACACGAAAGGCCGAGAGGCCGAAAGGCGAAAGGCGTCGAAAGGCCCAGGTTTGCGGGCCTTTCGTCCCGGGTTCGACAGACTCCGGTTCGTACAAGCGCATGAAAGGACTCGAACCCTCGACCTTCTGCATGGCAAAACGTCTGCCGGGTGATCGGCGGCCAGCCGGACGGATAGTCTCGGCTCAGGCTCGCCGACACAAGCCCGATCGGGCGCCGTTCGGGGTCCAGAGAACCCCCGACGTCATGAGCGGGCACGAGCACACGCCCCGGAAACGCTGGGGTCGTTTGTGGGATGAATCTGTGGGATGCCCGATCCCAAGCAGCTCCAGACCCACTTGAAGCAGCCTCGTCCAGACATGAAAAACCCCGGCTATACCGGGGTTTTCCAATCATGCGCCGAAGAGGACTCGAACCTCCACGGGGGAATCCCCCCACAAGGCCCTCAACCTTGCGCGTCTACCAATTCCGCCACCGGCGCAGGGCGAGGGCCAGTATAGGCAGGCGCTTGACTTCCGTCCGACCGCCCCTCTAGCTTGTGCGAACAGATGTTCGCCCCGCTCGATCCCACCTCACCCGTCAAGGAGCCTGCGCCATGGATCTCGATCTGACGAAGCGCCAGCAGGAGATCTTCGACTTCATCAAGCGCCACTCGGCCAAGTACGGCTATCCGCCCACCGTGCGCGACATCGGCAAGGCCGTCGGCCTGGCCTCCTCCTCGACCGTCCACGCCCACCTCGCGAACCTCGAGAAGCTGGGCCTGCTGCGCCGCGACCCCTCCAAGCCGCGGGCGATCGAGCTGCTCGACCGCGCGCTCGAGCAGGTCAAGTCGGTCGTGCGCCCGGAGGGGCTGCCGCTCGTCGGCCAGGTCGCGGCCGGCTCGCCGGTGCTCGCCGAGGAGAACATCGAGGAATACGTCTCGGTCCCGTCGCTGGCCGGCGGCGAGGTCGGCGAGTACGTCCTGCGCGTGCGCGGCGAGTCGATGATCGAGGCGGGCATCCTGCCCGACGACTACGTGGTCGTGCGTCCGCAGGAGACGGCCGAGGACGGGGAGATCGTCGTCGCGCTCGTCGGCGAGGAGGCGACCGTCAAGCGCTTCTATCGCGAGGCCGACCACATCCGCCTGCAGCCCGAGAACGCGACGATGGAGCCGATCCGCTCGCGCGACGTGCGGGTGCTCGGCCGGGTGGTCGGGCTGTTTCGGAGCGTGCACTGATGGCGATACACGCCCCCGCACTGTTCTACGTACTGCCCGTCCGCAGCTTCCCGGCACGCCGCCCCGCCGGCGGGCACTACCAGCGCTCAGCCGCCCAGCGGCTGCAGGCGTCCCCGCGCGAGGGCCGGACGCTGGAGGACGTGCTCTCCGGCGCCTGGGAGGACCTCACCGCGAACCGCACCGCGACGTGTCCGATATGCGACGAGGCGATGACGCCCCGCTACGGAGCCGGGCCGTCCGCGGTGGGTGGACGCTGCACGTCGTGCCGCGCGGAGATGATCTGAGCGAGCGCCTGCGCGGACGGCACGAGGCCGGCCCAGGTTGCCGACCGGCTAGCGCAGAACCTGCGCGAGGATGTCGTCATCCTCGGGCCGGTCACGGCGATCGTCCGGCGACGGCGGCGGGGGCGGAGGCGCGTCGTCGGCCACGACCTTCGTGTTGGCCGCGAGATCGCCGAGCCGGGCGCGGCGCTCGCCGGTCGCGAAGACGCTGATGGCGCCGACGACGTAGAAGATCGGCAGGGCGTCGACGAAGCGCACGAGGTTGCGGATCGCTGCCGCTCCGGTGCTGAGCCTGCCGCCGTCGACGCCCACCACGCGAAGCTTCATGACGCGCTTGCCGAGCGTCTGGGCCCACATGACCTCGGTGCCGAAGAAGTACGCGAACGTCAAGGCGATGAACAGCGCCCGCGGCGGCCCGTCCGTCTCGGCCCAGAGGGAGCGGTTGGCGACCTCCTCGTCGCCGAGCGTCTTGGCGATGACGACGAGCAGGATGGTGATGATCGCGGTATCGATGAGCGCTGCCGCGATGCGCCGGCCGAGCACGTCTCCCATGCGCCGCACCTTAGCCTGGATCATCCGGGCAGGCGCCCCGATGGCGCGCGACACGTCGGTGGGCCGAGCGGCGCGACAGCCCGTGCAACGATCGCGCGACCACCGGGCCGGCGCTAGGCTGAGCACGCAGACCAAGCAGCCGCGGAGGCTCGCCCTTCGAGGAAAGTCCGGACATCACAGGGCAGGGTGGTCGGGAACCCGACCCGGGGAAACCCGCGGGAAAGTGCCACAGAAACACACCGCCGATGACGCGCGCGAGCGCGCACAGGCAAGGGTGAAAAGGTGCGGTAAGAGCGCACCGGCGCCGTGGCGACACGGCGGCCAGGTAAACCCCACCCGATGCAAGGCCAAGCAGGACCGTTTGCAGGCTGCCCGCCGAGGTCCAGGTCGGCCGCGTCAGATGGATGGCTGCTCACGACAGAATCCGGCTTATCGGTCTGCTACGGAAAACCCCCGCAATTGCGGGGGTTTTCTATGTGGTGAGGCCCTCGGCCAGCGAGCCGGGGCGTCCCCGAGGCTGGGCTGGCTAGCGCTAGCGCACCTCGAGGTGGAAATGCGGTTGCGTCTCGACGGACGCCGCCGCCAGGCCATGCGGCTGGTCGCCGAGCAGCCCATGGCGCGTGCGGACCTCGACCTGGAGCGCGTTCTCGGCGAGCTGGTTGACCTCGAGCCCGTGCAGGGGGAAGCTCGCGCCGGCCAGCAGATGCGTCTGGCAGTTGGCGCAACCCCCGACGTGCCAGCGACTCAAGACCGCCTCGGAGCCGAGGTGCGCTCGCCTCCCGTCGACCTCGGCGAAGGCGGAGATCAGGAAGGAGCCGCGGATGCGGCTGCGATCGATCCCCGCGACGTGCAGCCTCGGCTCGCCGGCGGAAGCCGACGAGGCCTTCAGGGCGCCGGCATCCTCGAGCTCGACCGAGCCCGGCTCCAGCGAGCCCGGTCCGTACCTGTAGCCGAGCTGGGTTTCGATGTTGAACCCGTCGCGCCCGACGTATGGCCGAGATGACCCGTTGTCGGTCCGGGTGAACGGCTCCAGCGGCGTATCCATCGTCAGCCACTCGTTGGCGGGAATGCCGGGGGTCGCGCCCTGCGAGTCAGCCGAGTTGGTGCCCGGGTAATGCGCGATGATCGGCAGATCGTCGGTCGCGTCGTTGGCCTGCTGCCAGAGCCAGAAGACGCGGTCGATGAAGCAGTGGTGAAAGAAGAAGATCGGATCCAGGCCCGCCGTGTCGTTCTCGCCCATGTCGCCGTTGGCTCCGCGGATCACCGAAAGATCGGGTTGGTCTGGCGCAGAGGATGCGGGAACGTCGTATCCGCCGACGGCGAGGTGGATCTTGTTGTGCGGGCTCTCGAGCGCCACCTCGGGAGGGTTGTTGTCACCCCAGGCGGCGGCCGACGTCGTGTTGGAGAACACGGTGTAGTTCGGCGCCTTGAGGCAGGCCACGAAGGCGTTGTGGACGCCCGTGCTGATCTTCCTCTTGTTGATGACGATCGTCTGGTTCAGCCAGGCCTTGATGTTCTCGTTGAGAACCTCGACGGCTTTCGGATACGACCACTTCGCATTGTGCTTGGCGGTTTCCTGGCTGTCCTTGAGGCTCCCGACCAGGCCGGAGTAGGGATAGCGCACGGTTTCGTAGCCGGCCGGCTTGCTGTAGATCATGAGGTTGCCGGTGACGAGTTCGTTCTCGGCGAGATGATCGACGATGTTGCGTGGAAAGCGGTACGAGCGCAGGGGATTGGGGATCGTCTCGCCGTTCGCGAACGTGAACGACTTGTCGGTGAGCGCCCAAGGGATGCCGTTCGTCAGCGAATCCGTGCTGCATTCGTCCCAGAACGGCATCGTCACGTCCTCGCAACCAGGGATGCTCCGCAACGCGTCCTCGAGCTTGAGCAGGTAGATGCGATGCCAGATCGGGAAGAGGACGTTGCCGTGGTTGCAGTAGCCGCCCCAGAAGGTGCTGTCACCCTAGCCGGCGCCGCGAAATGGCTCGCCGTGATAGCCCCCGAGCACGAAGAAGGAGTACGGGTCGTCGGGGTCGAGGGTCGGATCCGTGATCCCTTTCCAGGCCCGCATCAGCTGCTCGAGCTGCTCGGGCTTTCCGTTCTTGTAGTCGTCCTGCAGTTCGGCGAGCGATCGGCGAACTCTCAGCGGCGGGTTGGTGCTCATGCTCGAGCCCCTTTCCGATACGTGTGTTGGAACGGCGTCGGACGTATCGAGCCGAGCATATGCAGTAACACGTCGTCGGATGGTTGATCCTTGGTAGCGGGTTACGCGCCACGTCGGCAGCGCGGGTGCACGGGAGTCAGACGCGCGGGAGCGGACGGCGCCGCCCCTTGCGGCCCGGCCCGATCATTGCGAACATCTGTTCGTATGTCGATCGTCTGCATCCTGCTCGAGCGCTTCGAGCTCGCCGTCGCCGCGGGCGGCCGCGCGGGGCTGCTGGGCGAGCCCTCCGCGCTGGCGCCCGAGCCCGGTCGCGAGCTGTTCATCGGCGCCGCCTCGCAGGCCGCCGAGGGCTTCGGGATCCACGCCGGGATGCGGATGGGGGAGGCGCTGTCGCGCTGCCCGCGCCTGGCGCTCGTGCCGCCCGACCCGATGGGCGTCGCCGAGGCGTGGGAGTGCGGGCTGTCGCGGCTGGAGAGCCTCGGGGCGGCGGTCGAGTCGCTGCGTCCCGGCGAGGCCTGCTTCGACGCGCGCGGCCTGGAGCGCCTGCACGCCGGCCGCGTCGTGCGGATGCTCGCCGACGGCTACCTCGCCGCGCAGGGCGACGAACGCCTGCGCCGGGTGCTCGCCGGCCCGCGGGTCGGGCAGGGGCCGACGCGCTTCTGCGCGATGGTCGCCGCCTCCGCGGCGCGCGTCCGCCGGCCCGCCAAGATCGCCGGCGCGGCCGACCTCGCGCCCCATCCGGTCGCGCTGCTGCGCCGCCGCGCCGAGACCGCCGCGCTCGTCGAGCCCTTCGAGCGGCTGGGCATCGCCACGCTCGGCGCGCTCGCGGCGCTGCCGCGCGGCGCGGTCTCCGACCGCTTCGGCCGTCCCGGCCTGCTGGCCCACGACCTCGCCCGCGGGCAGGACACGGCGCTGGCGCCGCGCCTGCCCGGCGAGCTGCTGCGCGAGGAGCTCGAGCTGCCCGAGTCGGGCTCGGGCGAGCAGCTCGGCCGCGCGCTCGGGCTGCTCATCGACCGCCTGCTCGCGCGCCGCGAGCGGCGCGGGCGGACCCTGCGCGCCGTCGTGCTCGCGGCCCGCCTCGTCGAGGGCGGCACGTGGCGCGAGCGCGTCGTCTTTCGCGAAGCGCTCGCCGACGCGCAGCGGATGCGCATGGTGCTCGGCAACCGCCTGGCCCTGCTCCCGGCGCCGGCCGAGGTGCTCGAGCTCACCGTCGAGCGCTTCGGCCCGCCGCACTCCGGCGACCGCGCGCTGTTCGACGACGGCGCCGCGCGCCGCGACGAGCGCCTGCGCGAGGCCGTCCGCCAGGCACGCGCCACCGCCGGGCCCGATGCCGCGCTGCGCGTCCTGGAGATCGACCCCGACTCGCGCGTGCCCGAGCGCCGCGTCGTGCTGACCCCGTTCGATCCGTCCCCGCCCACCCCGGGAACGTGAGGCGCTCATGAGCCCCGGCCCGCGCCGGATCGCCGAGCCGCGGCCCACCCGCGTACGGGCCGACGACCACGGCGTCCCGCTCGACGTCGACGGGCGGACCGTCGACGCCGTCCGCGAGAGCTGGCTCATCGAGGACCGCTGGTGGACCGATCGGCCGCTGCGCCGGCGCTACTGGGAGGTCGTCACGACGTGCGGGCGCAACGTCGTGGTCTTCCGCGAGCTCGAGGAGCGCCGCTGGTATCGCCAGCGCTGACGCGTGCGGCGGCCGACCGGCTTGAGCGTCGCCCATGCGATCTGGACTAAAGGTCGACGGCGGGACTGCCGAAGAAGAATCATGAACGCCGTGCCCTTGATCGGGAGGTAGATCTGATGACCGCGTCTTCGTCCTTGCTCGTCCAGCCGTTCCGTGCCGACATCGTGGACGGCGGTGCCGGCGAGGCGGTCGTAGCCGTGTCGGGCGAGCTGGACCTGCACTCCGCCGACGTGCTGGAGCGCGCGGTGGCCGCACTGCACGCCGCCGGCCGCGATCGCATCGTGGTCGACCTGCGCGGGGTCGAGTTCATGGACTCCACCGGTCTGCGCGTGCTGATCGGGCTGCACCGGGCCGCCGAGCGTGACGGTCGCCGGCTCAGCCTCGTGCCCGGGCCGCACCCGGTCCAGCGCATCTTCGAGCTGACCGCGACCGCGGCGTTCTTTCACTGGCGCGACTGACCGCGCCGCTGCCGCGCGCGCCTCACCTGGCGCGGGGACGTGCTGTGCTGCGAAGGCCCTGCTGCCGCGCGCACGAGGCCGCCTGCGGTGATCGCCGTCGCCGTCGCCGCCGTAGTGTCCAGCGGATGACGCCGGCCACGCCACCGACCTACCGCCGGCGCCTGCGCCTCGAGGGCACAGTGCTCGCCGCCGCCGGCGCGCTGGCCAGCGCGGCGCTGCTCGCGTTCGCCGACGAGGCGACCGAGCGCGCCGCCAGCACGGCGCTGCAGATCGCGTTCGTCGCCGCGGTGCTCGCCGTGGCCGGCCCCTTCTACGTGCGCCGCTGGCTCGCCGCGGCGCAGCCGATCGCGCCGGATGCGCAGCTCACCGGCCAGCCTACGGCGCTGTGGAAGCCGCCGCTCGTCGTCGTCGTGCTGACCGCGCTGTTCGTGGTGCCGGGTGAGCTCGGCGTCGGCGCCGTCGGCTGGGACGCGGGCCTGCGGATCACGCTCGGCTGCATGCTCGTCGGCCTCGTCCAGGCGCTGCTGGTCGAGCGCCTCGTGGCGTCCGACGAGGCGCGCAATGGCCGCAGCTACATCCGCATACCGGGCTCGCGCGCGACCTCCGGCACGAATCTCGGGTTCTTTCTGAGCAGTCGCGCGTAGATCTGTGACACGCCGCCCGGCAGCCTCGCTGGCATGCGCTCGGCGAGTGGGCAGGCGACGATCGACTACGTGGCGCTCGTCGCCGTGCTGGCGATCGTGCTCGGACTGGCGGTCGGCGTCGCGCCGGTCGGCGCCGCGGGAGTCGTCAACGCCGTCACCGGTCAGATCCGTCACGCGCTGTGCGTCGTCGGCGGCGGGCCGTGCCCGGACCCTCGCGCCAAGCCCTGCGTCGTCGCGAGCCGGCGCGATCAGCATCACTACGCCGTCAGCGCCTTCTTCGTGCGCATCGATCACGACCGCTACGTCCTGCGCGAGGCGATGTCCGACGGGACGGTGCGCCTCACGGTGGCGCGCGGTGGCGCCGCCGGGCTCGAGATCGGCGTCGGCGCCACCGCGCGCGCGTCCGTCCAGGGCCGGCCGACCGGCTCGACGAACGAGCTGCGCGCCGCCGCGCAGGTGACGCTCGGCCGGGGCGAGGTCCATGTGGCGCGCGACGAGCGCGCGGCGCGGGCGTTCATGCGCGCGATCCGCGACGGCCGCTCACCCGGGCCGGCGCGCGAGGTGTTCTACGACGGCGGCCTGCGTGGGCTCGCCCAGGCCGGGATCGGCAGCGGATGGCTGGAGGGCCTCACCGCGAACACGGTCGGAGCGCGCCGCGACCGGCGCACCGGTGAGGTGACGGTCGCGCTGACCTCGGGCGGTGGCGGCTGGGGCGGTCTCACGAGCGCCGTCCTCGGGCCCACCGCAGCGGCCGATCACTCGATCTCGCTCGGTCTGACGCTCGACCGCAGGCGCCGCCCGACCGAGCTGTCGCTGTCGGCGACCGGGACGATCGCCGCGGGCGCCGCGCCGCTGGCGTTCACGTACGCGCCGCGCACCGCCAACGCCCGCGGGGGAAGGACCGACCTCGCCGGCCGGCGCTATGAGCTCGCCGCCCGCCTGGACCTGCGCGACCCCCGGGTGCACGCCACCTGGGCGCGCTTTCGCGCCCACCCGGCGAGCCCGGCGGCGATCCGGGCGCTCGCCGCGACGATCCGCGACCGCGCGCACCTCGACGTCCGCGCCTACCGCACGGACACCACCAACGACGGGGGCGCCGCCGGCATCGCCGGCGGCGCCCGCTTCGGGGTGGAATACGACCACGCGGTGGACCGCGTGCAGCTCGTCGCCGCGTCCTCGCGTCCGCCCTCGGGGCTGTGGGAGCGGCGGTTGGACTGTGTGCCGGCCTGAGCCTCGATCAGGCGCGGCGCACGATCAGCAGGGGATCGTCCGGTCGGCGTACCCGCCGAAGTCCGTCGTCCAGTAGTTGCGGTACGTCGCGAACGGGGAGTACGCGCGGCCGATGCCCATCACGGTGTAGCTCGCGTTGAGCATGTTCGCGTTGTGCGCGGACGAGGCGCGCCACTGCTGGAACGTCGAGACGCCGCTCGCGTAGCCCGCGGCGATGTTCTCACCCCGGTAGGTCGGGAACCCGTAGCCGAAGGCGGTGAGCCGGCTGCCGAACGAGCGCCACAGGCTGTCGGTGTGGCTGAAGCGATTCTTCAACGCCATGTCGGTGCTCATCCACTTCGAGGCCGTGGTGAGCGCGGCGGACAGGCGCAGCGGAGCCACCCCGTTCTGGGCGCGGTACTGGTTGATGCTCGTACAGAAGGCCTTCTCCTCGGCGTCGAGGACCGGGTCGCCGAAATCGGCGGACGCCACGGAGGGCGACGCGGCGGCGAGTGCGAGCAGTGAGATCAGGAGGGCGGGCTTGAACTTGAGCATGCCCTCCATGTCGGATCGCGGAGTCCTGTCCAGGCGTCTAGACGTCCTGGAGTGGACATTCGGACGACCCCCACGGGCGGCGCTTCTGGACGCGCCCCGGGGGCCGAGATCAACCGGTTTTCAGGAGATCCAGCGGTCTAGTCCGCGCGAACGGGCACCTCCCAGGCGAGGTTCGCCGGCACCGGACGCCGGTCCTCGAACTCCACGGTCGGCGTCCACCAGGCCCAACGGCCGGCCAGGTGCAGCGCGGCGGGCAGCAGGACGAGCCGCACGAGCGTCGCGTCGATCACGATCGCGATCGCCAGGCCGACGCCGAACTGGCGCAGGCTCGCGACGTCGGAGAGGCCGAAGGCGAGGAACACGCCAAGCATGCTCAGCGCCGCGCCCGTGACGACGCGCGCCGTGCGCGCCACCCCGAGCTGGACGGCCTGGGCGGCGTCGCCGCTGCGCAGCCACTCCTCGCGCACCCGGCTGACGATGAACACCTGGTAGTCGATCGACAGCGCGAACACGACGCCGAAGATCGCGGTCACCGCGACGGCGTCGATCTCCCCGGGGCCGCCGAGCAGCGGCGAGTCGCCCTGGAAGAGCAGCGCCAGCAGGCCGAGCGTGGCGCCGACGGCGAGCAGGTTCAGCGCGACGCCGATGCACGCCACGACGATCGAACGCAGCAGCGCGGCCAGCAGGAGCGCAGTCACGAGCGTCAGGACGAACACGATGAGCGGCAGCCGCTGGCTCGCCGCCGTGTCGTAGTCCGTCAGGACCGCGGCCGGGCCGCCGACGGCGGCGTCGGCGCCGAGCTTCTTGCCGAGACGGCCCGACAGGGCCTGCAGGCGCTCGTACAGCGCCTGCGTCCGCGGGTCGGAGGCCGGATGGCGCGGCACGACGACGATCCGGGCGCCCTGACCGCCCTTGTCGACGTTGACGCCGAACGCGGTGCCGCCGTTGCCGCTCTCCAGCGCGGCGAGCAGGAAGTAGCCCGAGTCGAAGAAGCTCGCGCTGGCCTTCTGCGGCTGCGCGCCGTCGCCGCTCGCCGAGCCGCTCAGCCCGCGCACCGCGCTGCTGGCGTCGTCGAGGCCGTTGGCGAGCTCGCTGCTGCGCTGCGCACCGGTGCGCACGCCGCTGGCCAGGCCGTCGACGCCCGCGCTCACCGCGGTCACGGCCGCGCCGATCTTGTCGGCTCCGCCGTCGAGCTGGTCGATCGCGCTCACGAGCGAGGCGCTGCCGTCCGACAGCGAGCCGACGGTTCCGCCGAGCCCGCGCACCTTGCGCGCGATCGCGTCGGCGCTGTCGGCGAGGCTGCCGACGGCGGTCGCCAGGCGTGCGGCATCGCCGGCGGCCGTCGTGGTGGCGATCGAGGCGGCGTACTGCGCGTCGAGCCCGAGCTCGCGCACCGGGTCGTCGAGCGCGGCGGCGGGGTCGGTGGAGAGCGCCTGCCGGGCTTGGCGCAGGGCGCTGCGGGCGCGGATCCCCGACAGGCTCATCCCGGAGATCGAGCGTTCCGCCGTGGCGAGCGCGTCGTCGGCCTGGCGGCGCTGAGCGCGCACGCCGGACTGCACCTGGGTGATCGCGTCGGCGCGGGCGCGCAGGCGGCTCTGCAGGTCGCGGGCGCTGGTGGCCAGCGTGCCGAGCGCGGTGCCGAGCTGGCGCGCGTTGCTGCGCACGTCGCGCACGACGCTGCTGGCGGCGACCGACTGCGACTCGACGGCGCTCGTCCCGCGCTTGGCGTCGGCCAGCGTGGCGGCGAGGCGGCGTGCCCCGCTGCTGGCGCCGTTCAGGCCGGACCGCAGGGAGCCGACGCCGCCCTTCACGTCGCGCGAGCCGGAGGCCAGGCGTGTGGCCGCGTCGTCCGCGCTCGTCAGCGAGCTGCGCAGCGACTCGACGCCGTCGGCGGCGCTGGAGACGTTCCTGCCCAGGCTGCGCAGCCGGCCGCCGGCCTTGCGGCTGCCCTGCTGCGCGTCGACGGCGCGCCGGCCGGCGTTGCGCAGGCGTTCGGCGGAGCGCGCGATCGTGCCCGGGCCGAGCACGGCACGCACCGCGGGGTCCCGCGCGATCTTGCGCTGGGCGCGTTCCAGCGTGGCCAGCCGCGGCGCCGTCGTGATGGCGCCCTTGCGCGCCACGGCGACGATCTCGAACGGCTCGGTCCAGCCGGCGCCCATCGACGTGGCCACCGCGTCGTACTGCGCTCGCGCGTCGCTGCCCGAGGGCAGCGACTGAGCCGCCGGCGCGCCGGTGCGCAGCCCGGCGACGGGGATGCATGCCGCGAGCAGCAGCAGCGTGGCGCCGATCGCGAGCGCCGGACGGCGCGTCGCGGCGCTGGCGAGGGCGGCGCTCGCTCCGCCTTCCGACGAGGAGGGCAGCGCGCCGGTGTCCAGCCACGGCCCGGCGAGCACGAGCATCGCCGGCACGGCGAAGACCGCGGTCGCGGCGCTGAGCAGCGCGACGAGGCTGACGCCGAGAGACGCGGCGAGCAGGGCGGTGCCGGGCGACATCACCGCGGCGACCCCCATCGCGACGAGGATCGCCGCCGCGGCCGCGCCGACCGTCCGCGTCGTCGGGGCGGCGGCGGCGCCGACAGCGGCCTCGATGTCGCTGTGGCGCCCGCCGGCGAGCTCCTCGCGCAGACGGGAGACGAACAGCAGGGAGTAGTCGACCGCCAGCGCGAGGCCGACCATGCAGGAGACCGCGAGCGCGAACGAGTCCAGCCGCACGATGCTCGCCAGCAGTGCCAGCGCGCCGGTCGACGCGGCGATCGTGGCGGCTCCGAAGACGGCCGGGATCGCAGCCGCCAGGGGAGAGCGGAAGACGAGCAGCAGCGCGAGCAGAAGCAGCGGCAGCGCGATTAGCTCGGCGCGGTGCACGGCGGCCAGCGAGGAGCGCGTGCCGTCACGCGTGAGCAGCGGCAGGCCGGTGACGGTGGCGCGCACGGGCGCGGCGGTGACCTCGTCGACGAGCTGCTGGGCGGACGCGCTGCGGCGCGCGATGTCGGCGTGCGATCCGCTGACCGACAGCAGCAGCAGCGCACGGTCGGCGGACGGGCGCAGCGCGCTGCGGCCCGTCGAGGCCGACCACGGGCTGATCACGCGGACGCCGGGACGCTTGGAGAGCCTGGTCACGAGCGCCTTGCCCTGCGACTTGACGTCGGCGCGCGGGCCGCGCAGCAGGACCGGCAGGGTCGCCGAGTCGCCGAAGTTGCCGCCGATCAGGGCGCGGGCTCGCGAGGACTCAGAGCCGGAGACCTGCAGCCCGCCGGCCGAGAGGCGGCTGTCGATGCCCAGACCGATGACGCCGAGGACCACGACGATCGAGATCCAGGCCATCAGCACGGCCCACGGATACCTCACGGCGAAGCGGGTCAGCGCAGGCGTGCGCCTGTCCACCCCGCGGGAAAGCGGCTGCATGTAATCCCCTTTGAAGCGTGTGTGGCGGCTGCCCTGCCACCCTCTTGGCAGCGACCCTGCTGCCGTGGTCGTCTCATCGGCTAAACGAATGGATGACTTGAGGATTCGTTTGGTGTAGCGCCGCGCCGGCGCTTGCGCGGGAGGCGCGACCGCGTCACTCCGTCCACCACGTATGCGAACATCTGTTCGTATGTCGCGCCCCGCCTACACCGAGCTGCATTGCCACTCCGCGTACTCCTTCCTCGACGGCGCCTCGCAGCCCGAGGAGCTCGTGGCAGCGGCGCTCGCCCGCGGTCACGCGACGCTCGCGCTCACCGACCATGACTCGCTGTCGGGATCGATGGAGTTCGCGCAGGCGGCGCAGTCGCTCGGCCTGCGGGCGATCCACGGGGCGGAGGTCACGCTCGACGACGGGCGCCACCTCACGCTGCTCGTACGCGACGCGACCGGCTGGCGCAACCTCTGCCGCCTGCTGACCCGCGCGCACGGCCATACGCGCGACGGCCCGCAGCGCGACCGCTGCGATCCCGCCGTCTCGCTCGACGCCGTCGCGCAGCACCACGCCGGCCTCGTCTGCCTCAGCGGCTGCGCGCGCAGCGGCGTGCGCGACGAGCCGACGATGCGCCGCCTGCTGGGCGCCTTCGGCCACGACAGCTTCCGCGTCGAGCTGCAGCGCCCGCTGGCCCGCCACGACCGGGCGCTCAACCGCGGGCTGACGGGGCTCGCCGAGCGGCTCGGCGTCCCGACGGTGGCGACCGGCAACGTCCACGCGCACTCGCGCGACCGCGCCTACCTGCAGGACGCCTTCGTGGCGATCCGCGAGCACACGACGCTCGATGCCTCCGAGCCGTTGCGGCGCGGCAACCACGCGCACGTGCTCACGAGCCCGCAGGCGATGGCGGCGCGCTTCGCCGACCACCCCGCGGCGGTGGACGAGAGCGGGCGGCTCGCGCAGACGCTGACCTTCGACCTCACGAGCGACCTCGGCTACCGCTATCCCGGCGCCGAGGATCGCACCGCCGGCCGCGCGCTGGCCGAGGTCTGCCAGGCGTGCTTCGACGCGCGCTACCCGCGCGGGAGCGTCCACCACGAGGAGGCCAAGGCACGCCTGGAGGAGGAGTTGCGCGTCATCGACAGCCTCGGCCTGGCCGGCTTCTTCCTGCTGCATCGCGACCTGCTCGAGCTCGCGCGCCAGGTCGCGGTGGAGGTGCGCGGGACGGACAACGCCCGCTCGCTGCTGCCGCCCGGCCGCGGCCGCGGCTCGAGCGTCTCCTCGATCGTCTGCCATCTCACCGGTCTGAGCCACGTCGACCCGATCGCCAACAAGCTCCTGCTCGGCCGCTTCCTCAACGAGGAGCTCACCGCGCTGCCGGACATCGACCTCGACTTCCCGCGCGACGTGCGCGAGAAGCTCATCCCGCGCGTGCACGAGCGCTACGGCACCGAGCGCTCGGCGCTCGTCGCGGCCTTCCCGACGTACCGCGCCCGCGGGGCGATCCGCGAGCTCGGCAAGGCGCTCGGGCTGCCGCCGGGCGAGATCGAGCGCGTCGCGCGCGGCAGCGAGGGCTGGTCGTCGCTGCAGGTCGACCGCGACATCGACCTCGCGCTCGGGGAGGGGCGGCGGACCGGGCGCTGGCAGTGGCTCGTCAAGCTCGCCCGGGAGGCCTACGGGCTGCCGCGCCATCTCTCCCAGCACTCGGGCGGGATGATCGTCGCGACGCGCCCGCTGGTGGACTGCGTGCCGCTCGTGCCGGCAGCGATGGAGGGCCGCCAGCTCGCGCAGTGGGACAAGGACTCCTGCGCCGACGCGGGCTTTCTGAAGATCGACCTGCTCGGGCTGGGGATGCTCTCGGCGGTCGAGCGCTGCGTCGACCACATCGCCGCGCGCCGCGGCGAGCGGATCGACCTCAGCCGGATCCCCTACGACGACCCCGCGACGTACGAGTGCATCCAGAACGCCGACACGACCGGCGTCTTCCAGATCGAGTCGCGCGCGCAGATGGGCTCGCTGCGGCGCACCCGCCCGAAGAACCTCGACGAGATCACGATCCAGGTGGCGATCGTGCGGCCGGGGCCGATCGTCGGCGGCGCGGTGAACCCGTACATCGAGCGCCGCCAGCGGTTGCGCGTCGACCCCTCATTTCAGATCCCCTACCTGCACCCGTCGCTCGAGCCGCCGCTGCGCGACACGTTGGGGACGATCATCTTCCAAGACCAGGTGCTCGAGGTCGCGCAGGCGTTCGCCGGCTTCAGCGTGGGGGAGGCCGAGGGCCTGCGCCGGGCGATGAGCCGCAAGCGCTCGGTGGAGGCGATCGAGGCGCACCACCAGCGCTTCGTCGAGGGCGCGATGGCCACGCATCCCGACGTGACCGTCGAGCAGGCCGAGGCGGTCTTCACGATGGTCTCGGGCTTCTCGGGCTTCGGCTTTCCCAAGGCCCACGGCGCCGCCTTCGGCCTGCTCGCCTACCAGTCGACGTGGCTGCGCGTGCACTACGGACCGGAGTTCCTCTGCGCGCTGCTCGACGAGCAGCCGATGGGCTTCTATCCACCCGACGCGCTCGTCCACGAGGCGCAGCGGCGCGGCATCGCGGTGCTCGCCCCGGAGGTCAACGCCAGCGAGGTCGGCTGCACCGTGATGAATGCGTCCCACCCACCCGCGGTCCAGGTCGGCCTGGGCTACGTGCTCGGCGTGCGCGCCGACGAGATCGCCGCGCTCGTCGCCGCGCGCCACGCGGGCGGGGCCTTCACCTCGCTGGACGGACCTCGCCTCGCGCGCCGGCGCGGGCCGGGCGGCGCTCGAGCGGCTGGCCTGGTCGGGCGCCTGCGACGCGCTGGCCGGCGGCGACCGGCGCGTCGCGCTGTGGCAGCTGGGGGTGACGGCGCCCTGCGTGCGGGCCGGCGGCCGCGAGGGGGTGCAGCTCGCGCTCGCGCTCGACCTGCCCGCGCCGCCGAAGCTCCAGCCGCTGTCGGCCTGGGACGAGATGGTCGCCGACTACGCGACGACCGGGCTGACCGCCTCGACGCACCCGATCGGCCTGCTGCGCCCGCGGCTGCACGCCGGCGGGGCGGTCGACATCGGCGCGCTGGCCCGGTTGGAGCACGGTTCGCCGGTGCGCGTGGGCGGCCTCGTCGTCGCGCGCCAGCGGCCGGGGACGGCGAAGGGGATCACGTTCCTGCTGCTCGAGGACGAGCACGGGACGGTCAACGTGATCGTCTCGCCGCAGATCTACGAACGCGAGCGGCTGACGGTGCGCACGGAGCCGCTCGTCGTCATCGAGGGGCGCCTGGAGCGCCATGCGTCGGCGGGCGGGGCGATCAACATCGTGGCGCGGGCGGTGACCCGGCTGGAGGTCGGTGACCGCGTGGCGGCGCAGGTCAAGGACTTCTCGCTGCTGGACGCGATCGAGCTCGCCCGCCAGGCGGCGATGCAGGAGTTCGCGGCTACCGCGGGGGGCGGGGGCGGCTTCGAGGCGCTCGCCGCGACGGGCACCGACGACTTTCGCGCGGTCGCTCCGCCGGTGATGAACTTCGGGGCCGGGCGGAGCCGATGACACCGCCGCGCGGCGGGACCCGTGTGACGGTGAGGCGTTCCGGGCGGCCGGTCGAGTAGATTGCCCGCCGCATGGCAGCACTCATCTTCGTCTCGATCTTCGTCGCTCTCGGGCTCGGCGTCGTCCTCGTGGCGATGCGCGGCGGGCCGCGTGGCGTGCGCGCCACGCTCGAGCGTGGACGCACCCAGCGCCTGCACGTCGCGGAGTTCGCCGTGGTCGCGGCGATCGTGCTGTTCGGGCTCGTCGTGCCGGCGCTCGTCCTGCTCGGCGACCAGGCTTCGGCCGGTCCCGGCGGCGAGAAGCTCAGCGCGGACCTCAAGGAGGGCCGCGAGCTCTTCAACCAGCGTTGCGCGACGTGCCACACGCTCGGCGACGCCAACGCCGTCGGCCGCGTCGGCCCGGACCTCGACGTCCTGGCGCCGACCAAGGGGCTGACGCTCGACGCGATCGAGAAGGGCCGCGCGCGCGGCACCGGCCAGATGCCCGCCCAGCTGTTCGAAGGCGAAGAGGCCGAGCACGTGGCCGAGTACATCGCCGACGTCGCCGGGCGCTAGTAACCCCGGCGCCTGAGCGCGCTCGGGCATCCCGGGCCAGCACACACTTCGCAGCGCATTGCCGGTGAGCGGAGCGTCATCGCCGCCGCATGCGCGTGGTCGGCGAACCCGCAAACTGCGCGATTCCGTCCGCAGTCTCCATAACACTGCGCATATGCAGGGAAATCGATCGCTGCTACGATGCCGCCGTCAGCACGCCGAATTCCTTGGCTCGGGAGGGCCAGGGGAGCGGGGGAACCATTCGTTGGGGCGAATCGCCAGATGCTTGGCGTAGCGCGACTCTTTCAGCGCGAGCCCGTCAGCTCACCCCGTAGGCCTCCACGGAAAGAGGGTCAAGACCACATGGGACACACAGAGGCCCCAGCATGGTGGGCCGACGTCGAACATCTCCGTGACGTCTACGAGCGCACCGACGAGGCGCGCCGCCGTGCCGACCGGGCCGACCTCGCGCAGCGCCGGTCCGCGCCGGAGAGCCGTCCGCCGCAAGTCGTGGAGCGCCGCCAGTCAGACGGCGCCAGGCCCGCGCCCGCGGCGCGCCGGGGCCCGCACGCCCGGGGCACCGCCGTGCCCGCCCGCCGCACCGTCGAGATCCGCGGGCGCACCGTGCCCGCGCCGGCCGTGCCGCGCATCGAGCTCGACCGGCGGCGCCCGGTGCGCAGGCCGGTCGAACGCGTCGGCCCGCGCCCGGACCGGCTGGCGCTGTGGGCGCTGCTGATGGGGCTCATGCTGATCCTCGTCGCCGTCGGCACCGCCGACGCGTCGGTTCTCGCGCGCTGATCTGCGCGCGCCGACGACCCGCGCCGCGGCGGCGCACCCGCCGCCTCGTCGCCGTCGGCACCGCGGACGCGTCGGTTCTTGCGCGCTGATCTGCGCGCGCCGACGACCCGCGCCGCGGCGGCGCACCCGCCGCCTCGTCGCCGTCGGCACCGCGGACGCGTCGGTTCTTGCGCGCTGATCTGCGCGCGCCGACGACCCGCGCCGCGGCGGCGCACACGCCGCGTCACGACCCATCGAAGCGACCCGGTCGCCCGGGGCACTCTTCGCAACATCCACACATCCGCCTGAGCCGGCGTTTAGCCGCGTGCGTAGAACTGAACGAGCCCGCCTTGTGCGGGTGGCCCGAGCGGCCTACACTTACGACAAGTAAGCGAATCACCGGCATGGATGCTGATCCCAGCCATCTCCCCCCAGAAGGCTCCCCCATGAAGACATCGATGAGCAGGTTCCAGATCCACGACGACCTCACCGCGCCGGAGGGCTCGGTGCCGGTCCTGCGCGGCGCCCTCGCGACGGGCGGCCAGCTGCCGAACTTCCTCGGCGCCCTGGCCGGTTCTCCGGCGGCGCTGCGCGGCTACGCCCGCTTCCGCTCCGAGCTGCGTCGCGGCGAGCTCGACGTGCCGATGCTCGAGCGCATCTCGCTCGCCGTCGCCGAGCATCACGGCTCGCGCCCCGGCATCGCGCTGCACACCCGCACGGCCCGCCAGGCCGGGCTGGCGCTCGACGACGTCTCGCTGGCGCGCAAGTTCGACTCCAAGGATCCGCGCGCGGCCGCACTGATGCACTACCTCAAGGCCGTCGTGGAGAACCCGGGTCGCCCCCCGGTGCACCTGCACGAGGAGGCCCGTGAGGCGGGCTGGAGCGACGAGCAGATCCTCGAGGCGATCGCCTACGTCGCGCTCGAGCGATTCACCGCGATGGTCAACGTCGCCGGCGACGTTCCCGTCGACGGCTCGGTGGAGGACACGCGCACGCTTCGCGCCGCGTAGATGCCGATGTTTCGCCGCGGCGCGTAGCCGGTAGCGCAAGCCCATGGGCGTTCACGACGACGGTCCGCCGCAGCCGGACGCGCCCCGGCGCGGACCGGCCAAGCGAACCCTCGTCGCGATCGAGGAGCGCCCGGGCTGCTGCTGTCCGTACTACCACCAGGCGGTCGAGCTCATCGGCCGGCGCTGGACGGGCGCGATCGTGGGCGTGCTCATCCACCGCCAGATCCTGCGCTTCGGCGAGATCGCCGATGCCGTCCCGCAGCTGTCCGATCGCCTGCTGTCGGAGCGCATGAAGGAGCTCGAGGCGCGCGGCGTGGTGCGCCGCACGGTGCATGCGGGCCGGCCGGTGCGCGTCGAGTACGAGCTGACCGAGATGGGGCGCGCGCTGGCGCCGGCGGTACACGAGCTCGAGCGCTGGGCACAGCGCTGGCTGGCTTGACCTGGCGTAACACACCGGCAACAAATCGGCTGCGAGCCTCACGGTCTAGGCTCCAGCGATGACCGACGACCGTCCCAAGACGCCCGCCGACGTCAAGGCGATCGTCGCCGAGCGCGACATCCGCTTCATCCGGCTGTGGTTCACCGACATCCTCGGCCAGCTCAAGTCGTTCTCGATCAACCGCGACGAGCTCGACGACGCCTTCGAGGGCGGGATGGGCTTCGACGGATCGTCGATCACGGGCTTCAACGCGATCGAGGAGTCCGACATGCTCGCCATGCCCGATCCGTCGACGTTCGCGATCCTGCCGTGGCGGCCGGAGGAGCAGGGCGTCGGGCGCCTGTTCTGCGACGTGCTCACGCCCGAGCGCACGCCCTACGAGGGCGACCCGCGCCACGTCCTGCGCCGCGCACTGCAGCGCGCCGGGTCGATGGGCTTTGACACGTTCAACGTCGGCCCCGAGCTCGAGTACTTCCTCTTTCGCGACTCCAAGGGCACCGAGGTGCTCGACAACGGCGGCTACTTCGACCTGACCACGCTCGACGCCGGCTCCGACGTGCGTCGCGAGACGGTCCTCGCGCTCGAGCAGCTCGGCATCCACGTCGAGTACACCCACCACGAGGTCGGTCCCAGCCAGCACGAGATCGACATGCGCTACGCCGACGCCATGAAGATGGCCGACGACTGCATGACGTACCGCATCACGGTCAAGGAGTACGCGATGAAGTACGGCTGGCACGCGACGTTCATGCCCAAGCCGCTGTTCGGCGAGAACGGCTCGGGCATGCACACGCACATGAGCCTCTTCCAGGGCGGCAGGAACGCGTTCTTCGACGCCGACGACCCGTACTTCCTGTCGGACACCGGCAAGGCGTTCATCGCCGGCCAGCTCAAGCACGCCCGCGAGATCTCCTCGATCTTCGCCCAGTGGGTGAACTCCTACAAGCGCCTCGTGCCCGGCTTCGAGGCTCCGGTCTACGTGGCCTGGAGCCGGCGCAACCGCTCGGCGCTCGTGCGCGTGCCGCTCTATCACCCCGGCAAGGAGAACGCCACGCGGATGGAGCTGCGCTGCCCGGATCCCGCCTGCAACCCGTACCTGACGTTCGCCGCGCTGCTGCACGCCGGCCTGGAGGGCATCGAGAAGGGCTACGAGCTACCCGAGCCGATGGAGAAGAACCTCTACCACCTCTCGCCCGACGACCGGCGGCGGCTCGGCATCGAGCAGCTGCCCGAGACGCTCGGCGAGGCGATCGAGCTGACCTCCGAGTCCGAGCTCGTCCTGCGCGCGCTGGGCGAGCACATGTTCAACCGCTACGTGGAGATCAAGCGCCGCGAGTGGGAGGACTACCGCGTGCAGGTCAGCCAGTGGGAGCTCGATCGCTACCTGCCCGTCCTGTAGGCGGCGCCACGCCGCGCTCGCCTCGCCCCCCTCACCCGCCCTCACGCTTCGCGTTCACAAGGAGATCCACCGCCATGTCCGACGTCACCGTGCTGCTCATCGACAACGGCCCGCTGAAGGTGATGGGCGGCGTCTCGCTCGTCGACGACGCGACGGGCGATCCGGTGGCCGGCGGCGACCGCGACGCGATCTTCCTCTGCCGCTGCGGCGAATCGCAGAACAAGCCCTTCTGCGACGGGACGCACAAGACCAACGGCTTTCAGGGCGCAGTGGCGCCCGTCGCGACGACGGACGCGGGATGAGCGGCGTCGGCTCCAGCGGCAGCCTGACGATCGGCGGCGACCTCGAGGTCCACCGCCTCGGCTTCGGCGCGATGCGGATCGTCGGGCCCGGCGTGTGGGGTCCCCCGCAGGACCGCGATGCGATGCTCGAGGTTCTGCGCCGCGTCATCTCGCTCGGCGTGAACCTCATCGACACCGCCGACAGCTACGGGCCGCACTTCAGCGAGCAGCTCATCCATGACGCGCTGTATCCCTATCCCGAGGGGTTGCTGATCGCCACGAAGGGCGGCCTGACCCGCAGCGGCCCGGGGCAGTGGGCGCGCAACGGGCGCCCCGACCACCTGCGCGAGGCCTGCGAGCGCTCGCTGCGCGACCTGCGGGTGGAGCGCATCGACCTCTACCAGCTGCACGCGCCCGATCCCGACGTGCCCTACGAGGAGTCCGTCGGCGCGCTGGCCGAGCTGCAGGGCGACGGCCTGATCCGCCACATCGGGGTCTCCAACGTCTCGCTCGAGCAGCTCGAGGAGGCGCGCTCGATCGTCGACGTCGTCACGGTCCAGAACCGCTTCAACCTCACCGACCGCGCGTCGCAGGACGTGCTCGAGGTCTGCGAGCGCGACGACCTGGGGTTCTTTCCGTGGTTTCCGCTCGCCGCCGGCGAGCTGGCCAAGCCGGGCGGCCCGGTCGCCGAGATCGCCCGCGCCCACGACGCCACCACCGGCCAGGTCGCGCTGGCCTGGCTGCTCGCGCGCTCCCCGGTCATGCTGCCGATCCCCGGCACGGGCTCGGTCGCGCACCTCGAGGAGAACGTCGACGCGGCGGAGCTCGTGCTCGACGAGCCCGAGCTTCAGCAGCTCGACGAAGCGGCGTAGGGGCGGGCCGGGCGGCCCGCCCGGGCTACGGCTCGGCGGGCTTCTCCTCGGCGAGCTTGGATGGCCACCAGATCTTCGGGCCGATCTCGAACGTCAGCGCCGGGACGAGCACCGAGCGCACGATGAACGTGTCCAGCAGGACGCCGAACGCGACGACGAAGCCGATCTCGGTGAGGAAGATGAGCGGCAGCACGCCGAGCACGGAGAACACGCCCGCGAGCACGATCCCGGCCGACGTGATGACCGCGCCGGTCACGGCCAGGCCGCGCAGCATCCCGTCGCGCGTGCCCCACCGGCGCGTCTCCTCACGCACGCGGGCCATGAGGAAGATGTTGTAGTCGATCCCCAGCGCGACGAGGAAGATGAACGCGAACAGCGGCAGCGAGGGGTCGCTGCCGGGGAAGCCGAAGATCACGTCGAAGACGACCGCGGCGACGCCGAGCGAGGCCGCGAACGAGAGCACGACCGTCGCGATCAGCATGATCGGCGCCACGAGCGCGCGCAGCAGCAGGATGAGGATGAGCAGCACGACGAGCAGCGCGATCGGGACGATCACCTTGTTGTCGCGTGCCGCCGCCTGACGCAGGTCGTACTCGACCGCCGTGCCGCCGCCGACGAGCGTCTGCGGACCGCCGGCGCGCTTGGCCGCCGCGCGGATGCCGGGGATGAGGTCGAACGCCTCGGTCGAGAACGGGTCGCGCTCGAGCACGGCGGCGAGCAGCACGCCGTCCTCCGGGGTTCGCTTGACCTCGCGCACCGACTCGACGCCGGGCGCCGCGGCGGCGGCCTCCCGCACGGCGTCGACCCGCCCGGGATCGGGCACGATGACGTCGGTCGGCGCGTTGGAGCCGCTCGGGAAGGACTGGTCGAGCAGTTCCTGGCCGGCGACCGCCTCGACGTCGTCGCGGAAGCCGTTGCCGCTCGTCAGCCCGGTGTCGAAGTTCAGCAGCCCGAGCGCGAGCACGAGCAGCAGCGCGACGGTGCTGACCCACACGCGTCGCGGGCTGCTCGCGACGCGGTCGCCCACCCGCCGCCAGGCGCCGTGCGTCTCGTCGATGCCCTCGGTGCCGTAGCGCGGGACCCGCGGCCAGAACGCGCGCCGGCCCCAGATGACGAGCCACGCCGGCAGCAGCGTGAGCATGGCGACCATCGCCACGGCCACGCCGAGCGCGCCGATCGGCCCGAGGCCCGACGTGCCGTTGACGTCGGCCAGCACCAGGCACAGCAGCGCTGCGATCACGGTCATGCCCGACGCGAAGATCGCCGGACCGGCGGTGCGCAGCGCGAGCGTCATCGCCTCGTGCTTGTCCTCGTGGTGGCGCAGCTCCTCGCGATAGCGGGCGACGAGCAGCAGCGCGTAGTCCGTGCCGACGCCGAGCACGAGGATCGACAGGATCGCCGAGGACTGGCCGTTGACGGTCACGCCCGCCTCGATCAGCCCGTAGCCGAGCGCGCGGGTGGCGAGCTCGGCGAAGATGATCGCCAGCAGCGGGATCCAGAGGAAGATCGGGCTGCGGTAGATGAGCGCGAGCAGGACGAGCACGAGCAGCAGCCCGGCGCCGAGCAGCGCCCCGTTGATGCCCTCGAAGACCTTGAGCTGGTCGGCGGCGTAGCCGGCCGGCCCGGTGACCTTCGTCTCCAGCCCACCGCCGGGATCGCTGACGCGCTCGCGCACCGCGTCGACCGGGTCGAGGATCGTCTCGGCCTCGCCGTCGCCGGTGACCTGCGCCTGCACGATCGCGCCCGTGCCGTCGCGCGACAGCAGCGGGGCGGCGAACGGCGACGTCGAGCGCAGCCGCAGCTCGTTGAGGGCCGCGCGGTCGGCGGCGATCCGTCGCTTGTCGGCGGCGGTCAGCCCGCCCTCGCGGCGGTAGACGATGACGAGCGGCGCAAGCTCGTCGCCGTCCTGGAAGCGCTTGGTGGCCTCCAGCGCCTTCGTCGACTCGGCGTCCCCGGGCAGGAACGACGTCGACTCGTTCTTCTCGGCGTCGGTGAACTTCGCGGGCAGGTCGGCGGCGAACGTGGCGAAGATCGCCAGCAGCCAGATCGCGGCGACGACCCACTTGGCGCGACGGCCGGCGAAGACGGTGAGCAGCGCGGACATTCGCGCACTTCTACCGCATGCGGATGACGTCTACGTCGCAGATTCGAGAAGCGGCTCGAGCGCAGCGGGCTCGGTCACCGGCGCATTACAGGTGAATCGCTGGCAGACGTAGGGCGAAGTCTCGGCGGCGAGCGGGTTGGCCATTCGCTTCAGCGCTACCGTCCACCGGTGCCGCACCAACCCCGAGACCGAGGAGCACCAGCACGTGTCCCAGCACCGCGAGCCCGTCACCGCGCTCGGCGCGCCCGCCGCCGTCGGTCCGTACAGCCACGCCGTCCGCGCGGGCGGCCTGCTGTTCTGCTCGGGCCAGATCCCGCTGGATCCCGAGACCGACACGCTCGTCGGCGAGACGCCCGGCGAGCAGGCCACGCGCTGCCTGCAGAACCTCGAGGCGGTCTGCGCCGCCGCCGGCGCCTCGCTGCACGACGCCGTGCGCTGCACGGTCTACCTCACCGACCTCGCCGGCGCCTTCGCGGAGGTCAACGAGGCCTACGGCGAGTTCTTCACCGCCGATCCGCCGGCCCGTGTCGCGGTCGGCGTGGCCGCGCTGCCGAAGGGCGCCCAGGTCGAGATCGACGCGATCGTCGCGCTGTCGAACTGACGGTCTCCTCAGCGCAGGTGCTCACCGATCGCGAGTGCGATGTCGGACACGTCGGCGTCGCCTTTGGCGACCGCCAGCACGAGTGCTTCGGCCTCGTCGACGCTGAACGCGATGTCGCGGCCGTTGAGCAGGCAGAACACACGCGTCGCCGACCACGCCAGTCGCTTGTTGCCGTCGACAAGCGCGTGATTGCGCGCGACCGAATGCATCAGCGCGGCAGCCTTGTCGGCGAGCGTGGGATAGGCGTCCTCGCCGAATACCGTCGTCTGTGGTCGACCGGCGGCCGATGCGAGAAGCCCCATGTCACGCACCTCCACCACCTCGAGCAGACCGCGGGCGATCTCCAACAGATCCTCGACGGTGAGGAAGTCGACCGGACTGCCGGCCGCCGTCACCTGCTCAGTCGATCGAGCAGTTCCGCGTCCTCGGTCTGAACGCGTTCGATCGCCGCGCGCAGGCGGTCTGGCCGGCCCGAGACGTAGTCGTTGATCGCCGACTTGGCGACCTCCTGCATCGAGCGTCCTTCCTGCTCGGCCTTACGCCGCAGTGCGGCCATCTCTGTGTCGTCGAGGCGGAGGTTCATGGCCATCCGAGCATGGTACCGTGGCGGTACCAGTGGTGGCAACCAGTGCTCGGAAGCTACGTACTGCGCAGCAGCGCGCGGCGCACCTTGCCGCTCGCCGTCTTGGGCAGCTCGCCGGCGAAGTCCACGCGCCGGGGGTACTTGTAGGGGGCGGTCTGGGCCTTGACGTGGTCCTGCAGCGCGCGGGCGAGGTCGTCGGACGCGGTGAACCCGTCGCGCAGCACGACGACCGCGCGCACGATCGAGCCGCGCTCCTCGTCCGGCGCCGCGACCACGGCCGCCTCGGCGACCGCCTCGTGCGCGACGAGCGCCGATTCGACCTCGAAGGGGCCGATCCGGTAGCCGGCGGAGATGATCACGTCGTCGGTGCGGCCCTCGAAGAACAGGAAGCCGTCCGCGTCGCGGCTGACGCGATCGCCGGTGTGCCAGGGCCGTGTCGACGGCGTGCGTCCCTGGTCGCCGCCGTAGCGCAGGAAGAACGTCGGCACGGTCGCCGGGTCGACGACCAGCTCGCCGTCGTCGATCGACAGCGCGATGCCCGGCAGCGCGCGGCCCATCGAGCCGGGCCGGACCGCCTCGCCGGGCGCCATCCCGGTCAGCTGGCCGGTCTCGGTCTGGCCGTAGCCGTCGCGGATCTGCAGGCCGGTCGCCTCCTCCCAGGCGCGCAGCACGTCGGGGTTGAGCGCCTCGCCGGCCGCGACGAGGCCGCGCAGGGAGGCGATCGGGCGCAGCGTCGTGCGCTTGGCGATGACGCGGTACTCCGTCGGCGCCATGCACAGCACGTTGACCCCCTCGCGCTCGATCAGGTCCAGCCGCTCGGCCGGATCGAAGCGCGCGTCGTGCAGCAGCGCCGCGGCGCCGCGGATCCACGGTGCGATGAACGCGTTGCGCGCGGACTTGCTCCAGCCGCTGGCGGCGGTGCACCAGACGAGGTCGCCGGGCTGCGGCGCGAGCCAGTGCTCGGCCTGCAGGCGCTGGCCGCTGAGGTAGCGCTGGGCGTGCACGACCGCCTTCGGCTCGCCGGCGGTGCCGCTCGTGAACGTGATCAGGCAGGGATCGAGCGGCGCGAGGTCGGCGGCCGGCGGCGGCGACGCGGCGGGCCCGTCGGCGACGCCCGGGACCCAGATCGTCGGCCCCGTCCAGCCGGCGTCGCGCAGCACGGTCGCGTTGCGCCCGTCGCAGACCACCGCCGCCGGCGGGCAGGCGGCGAGCCGCAGCGCCAGATCCTTCGCGCGCAGCTGCTCGTTGCAGGGCAGCACGACGTAGCCCTGGCGAACGCAGGCGACCATCGCCGCCACCCAGTCGGGCTGGTTTCCGGCGAGCGTGAGCACCGTGTCGCCGCGCTGCACGCCGAGCGAATGCAGGTGCGCGGCCAGCGTCCGCGCGGCCTGGGCCACCTGCCTGAACGTCCACTCGCGGCGCCCGCCGTCGCGCGCCAGCTCGACGATCGCGAGACGATCGGCCGGCGCCGCTTCGACGACATCGACGGCGAAGTTGCTCATCGCGGCGCGCAGTCTGGCAGGCGCGCGCGGGCTGCCTCGGCAGATGTAAGCTGACACCCCAGTCAAGTCCCCGCGCGATCCCGAAACCTGGGAGAAACCACCAGCCATGGCCGTAGCCCCCGCGTACAGCGAGTACACCGACGAGCAGAAGGACATCATCGCGATGGTCCGCCAGTTCGCCGACGAGCAGATCCTCCCCAAGGCCGAGCACTACGACCACGAGGACGAGTTCCCGCAGGACATCGTCGATCAGATGAAGGAGCTGGGGCTGTTCGGGGTCACGATCCCCGAGGAGTACGGCGGGATGGGGCTGGACCTGACGACGTACTGCATGATCGTCGAGGAGCTCTCGCGCGGCTGGATCTCGATCTCGGGGATCATCAACACGCACTTCATCGGCTCCTACCTGCTCATGAAGTTCGGTACCGACGAGCAGAAGCAGAAGTACCTCCCCGACATGGCGACCGGCGAGTGCCGCGCGGCGTTCAGCCTCTCCGAGCCCGAGATGGGCTCCGACGTGCAGGCGCTCAAGGCGACGGCCAAGAAGCTCGACGACGGCGACTACGAGCTCAACGGCCAGAAGATGTGGGTCACCAACGGCCTGCGCTCGACGATCGTCTTCGTGCTCGTGCGCACCGACACGACGGCGGAGCCGCCCTACAAGGGCATGTCGTGCTTCATCGCCGAGAAGGAGCCGGGCGTGTCGGTCAACACCGGCGAGTACGCGGGCTTCACCGTCCCGCCGCCGCTGAAGAAGATGGGCTACAAGGGCGTCGAGTCGACCGAGCTCGTCTTCGACGGCTACAGGTGCCCGGCCGAGAACATCCTCGGCGGCGAGGAGGGCGGCCTGAACCGCGGCTTTCAGCAGATGATGGACGCGCTGGAGGTCGGCCGCGCGAACGTCGCCGCCCGCGGCGTCGGCATCGCCCAGCGCGCGCTGGAGCTGGCGCTGCGCTACTCGCAGGAGCGCCGGGCCTTCGGCAAGCCGATCGCCCAGCACCAGGCGATCCAGTTCAAGCTCGCCGACATGGCGACGCAGATCGAGGCCGCCCGCCTGCTGACCCGCAAGGCCGCGCGCCTGAAGGACGCGGGGGAGAGCTCCGAGCTCGAGGCCGGGATGGCGAAGCTCTTCGCGTCGGAGGCCGGGCGCTTCTGCGTCGAGGAGTGCTTCCGCATCCACGGCGGCTATGGCTACTCCAAGGAGTACGAGATCGAGCGCCTGTACCGCGACGCGCCGCTGCTGCTGATCGGCGAGGGCACGTCGGAGATTCAGAAGATGGTCATCGGCCGCAAGCTGCTGCAGCGCAACAAGATCTAACGCACGACCCAGGAGGCTTCACGGATGAGACGCCCGCATACCATCGCCCTCGCCGCGCTCGGCGCGCTGTCGATCGCCTCGGCGGCCGGCGCGAGCCACATCCCCGGCCAGCCGTGCAGCGATTGCACGTCGCACAAGTACTGGCCGACGATCGACGGCAAGCTCCAGAAGGCCGGCGACGGCGCGGTGACGTACCGCGGCACCGGCAAGTCCGACCAGCTGCTCGGCCATCACGGCTCCGACGACATTCGCGGCGGCGATGCCAACGACGTCCTGTGGGGCGACTGGGATCCCAAGGGCCAGCCGAGCACCCAGAAGGACGTCATCTACGGCGGCAACGGCACGGACTTCATCTACGGCTCGCACGGCTACAACGAGATCTACGGCGGCAACGGCAACGACGTCATCAGCGTGCACTACGGCCGTGGCCGCGTGGACTGCGGACCGGGCCGGGACATCTACCACGTCGCGAAGTCACGCCGCAAGAAGTACAAGTTCGTGCGCTGCGAGAAGGTCGACTACCGCCCCGAGGCCGTGCGCGGCGGACCGCTCAAGCCGCTGTCCTGAGCGCGCCGCGGGCGGTGGCGAGGCCACGTCATCCCATCATCTAGTCTTCGCCGCCTTGCCTTCCACCGAGAAGATCGAGGACGCGAAGACGCTGATCGAGATCGCGGTGACGCGGTTCATCGAGGAGGTGCCGGCGCTCGCGCCGCTGAAGCTCATCTTCGCCGTCGAGCTGCGCGGCCGCGGCGACGTGCAGATGTACCGCGTGCAGCTGCCGGGCCCGGTCGTGACGAAGGGCATCGGCGAGGATGCCCGGGTGCGCGTCGAGATGCCGCGCTCGTTCTTCAACGTCATGGCCAAGGAGGCCCACATCGCCGACTGGCGCGAGGCCTTCACGTACGGCCAGGCCAAGGCGACGGGGGTCGATCAGATCCTCAAGCTCATCGCGCACGTGGTGGAGAAGCAGGAGGAGCGTCAGCGCACGCGCCGCGCGCGCAGCTGACGGGCCGGCTGTTCGCCGGCCCGCCGAGAGCTGCTCCAGGCGATGCGGTGCTCGTGCACCCGTCCGTGCGGACGGGTGTTCTAGTTGCGCGAGTAGGGGTCGACCCAGACGTCGTCGATCGACCAGTCGGCGCCCTGGGCGGTGAAGCGGAACGCGAGCGGCGTGTGCTCGCCGGGCAGGAGCGGCAGGAGGTTGGCCATGACGAGCATCGGGCTGGTGGGCTGCCAGCTGCCGCCGTTGAGGACGAGGCCGATCGGCAGCGACAGGACGGTTCCGCCCGCCGTCTCGAAGAGCACGTCGACGCGCAGCGTCGCGAGCGACAGCCAGCCGCCGCTCCGGCGCTTGGCGAAGAACCGCACGGTCGGGTGGGCGAGTCCGGCGCAGATGACCGGGCTCGTCACCGAGGCGCCGGCCGGCAGCGAGAGCGAGTGCGAATCGCCGGAGCCGCCGACGTGGTAGGGCTCGTTGCCGTTGGCGATCGCGGCGGCGCCGGGCATCGACCAGCCGGCGCCGGCGCTTTCGAAGTCCGCCCCCGCGAGGGCGGTGTAGTGGGCGACGTCCCACCAGGGGAGGAAGGTCTTGGCGAGCGACTGCCCGGCGCAGTCCGGCGCCGAGGCGACGAGCACGCCCGCGCTTGCGCTGGATGCGCCTGCGGCGAGGGCGACGGTCGTGGTCAGCGCGGCGACGGCAGTTCGCACGAAATGACGACTGAGGGACACGGGAGTTCTCCTTCGTTGGCCGGTCTTGCGCCTTCGCTCCCCATAAGCGTTGGCCTCACGCATCTCATCGCCAGCTATTGGCGCTAACTACGTACAACGATTGCCGAGTTTTGCGTCCAGAGCCGTTTGGACAGGCGCAGGTACGATTCATTGGTGAGCGTGCGCGATCACCTGGCGGCTTTCACGCGCCTGCGCCGAGCGGCGACCCCGCACCTGACCGGCGAGGCAGAACGGCTGCTCGCAGACCGCCACGATCGCCGGCGCAAGCGTGCAGAGCGCCGCGAGGCGCTCGTCGAGGCGTCGTTCGCGGCCGCGGCGCTGGCGGTGGCGGTCGCGCTGCCGGCCGCATTCGGCGCGCCCGCGCCTCCCGCCGACGTGACGCTGACCCTCGTGGTCGCCCTCGCGCTCGTCTCGCGCGTGAAGTTCGACGTCGGCGCCGGCCACGTCGCCCCGCTGCAGCTCGTCTTCGTCCCCGTCCTCTTCCTCGTCGCACCGGCGTGGGCGCCGCTCGTCGTCGTCGGGGGCCTCGTGCTGGCGCGGCTCAGCGACATCGTCCGCTATCGCCACCCGACCCGCGAGGTGCTCGTCGCGGTCGGCAACTCCTGGTTCGCCGTCGGCCCGGCCCTCGTGCTCGCGGCCGCGGGCGTCGCTGCTCCGGCGCCCGAGCACTGGCCGTGGTACCTGCTCGCGCTCGTCATGCAGTTCGCGGGTGACACGGCGACGGGCGCGGCTCGCGAATGGCTCGTGCTCGGCGTCCCGCCGCGCCTGCAGCTGCGCATGACGGGCCTCGTGTTCCTCGTCGACATCCTGCTCACGCCGGTCGGCCTGCTCGCGGCGCTGACCGCGCAGGACGGCGCGCTGGCGTTCCTGCTGGTGCTGCCGCTGGCGGCGCTGCTGGCGATCTTCGCCCGGGAGCGAGCCGCGCGCATCGACCAGGCGATCGAGCTCAGCAAGGCCTATCGCGGCACCGCGCTGCTGCTCGGCGAGGTGATCAGCGATGACGACGAGTACACCGGCGACCACAGCTATGGGGTGATCGCGCTGGCGCTGCAGATCGCCGACGAGATGGGGCTCGACGAGGACGGGCGGCGGCTCGTCGAGTTCGGCGCCCTGCTGCACGACGTCGGCAAGATCGGCGTGCCGAAGGAGATCATCAACAAGCCGGGCCCGCTCGACGACGCGGAGTGGGCGATCATGAAGCAGCACACCGTGTACGGCCAGCGGATGCTCGACAAGGTCGGCGGCAGCATGACCGACGTCGGCGTGGTCGTGCGCGCGTCGCACGAGCGCTGGGACGGCAAGGGCTACCCGGACGGGACCGCCGGCGAGGCGATCCCGCTCGCGGCGCGGATCGTCGCGGTCGCCGACACGTTCAGCGCGATCACGACGACGCGGTCCTACCGCCGTGCGCAGACGCCCGAGGCGGCGATCGAGGAGCTGCGCCGGTGCGCGGGCACGCAGTTCGACGCGAAGGTCGTCGACGCGGTCATCGCGGTGCTGCGGCGGCCCGGCCCGGCGAACACCGACGAGCTGCTCCAGCTGGCCGCCTTCGGCCGGTCCGGCGGCGCGCGCGAGCCGCTCGGTCCGCAGGCCCTCCTGGCAGACCAGGTCGAGCAGCCGCTCTGAGCGTCGGGTAGAACACGCCGATGGACACCGCGCCCTCCCTCGCGGCGCTGGACGAGCTGCCGGAGGCGACCGTCGCGCTGTCGGTCGTGCGCGACGATGCGGGGCGGGTCGTCGACTTCGTCTTCGAGTACGCCAATCGCGTGGCGGGCCGGGTCGCGCGCGTGCCGTCCGTCGAGCTCGTCGGGCGGCGCGTGCTCGAGACGCTGCCGGCGTTCCCGCCCGCGCTGTTCGCGAGCTTCGTCGAGGTGCTGCAGACCGGCGTCACGCTGCGCACGCAGGTCGGCCTGGGCGAGGGGCGCCCCGCCGACGGCGCGGCGGCCGCCCGCTTCGAGGTCTCGGCCTCGCGGCTGGGCGACGGGCTGCTCGTCGTCTACGAGGACATCGGCGCTCGCGCACGGGCCGAGGCGACCGAGCGACGCTACGGGGCCGTCCTGGAGGCGACCTCGGACTGGGTCTCGATCGCTGACCGCGACAACAACCTCGTGTACATCAACCCGGCGGGCCGCCTGATGGTGGGCATCGGGCTCGACGAGGACATCGCGGGGCGGCGCATCGGGGACTTCTCGCCCGCGTGGGCGCGCCAGCGTGTGCACAGCGAGGCGCTCGCGGCCGCGCGCCGCGACGGCGCGTGGCGTGGCGACCTCGCGCGGCTGCATCGCGACGGGCACGAGATCCCGGTCTCGCAGGTGATCGTGGCGCACCTCGCGGCCGGCGGCGAGGTCGACTTCTACGCCACGATCGCGCGCGACATGACGGGCGAGCGCGCCGCCGACGTCGCGCTGCGAGAGAGCGAGGAGCGCTTCCGGGTGACGTTCGAGCAGGCGCCGATCGGCATGTCGCTGATCGACCACGAGGGCCGCTTCCTGCAGGTCAACGACGCGTACTGCCGCACCGTCGGACGCTCTCGCGAGGAGCTCCTGCGGCTCGGCCCGGAGGCGATCACGCATCCCGACGACGTCGCCCAGACGCGCCACGCGTTCGCCGTGCTGGCCGACGGCTCGGCGCCGATGGTGCGCTTCGAGAAGCGCTACGTCGATGCCCGCGGGGACTCGGTCTGGGTCGAGATGAGCGGCAGCGCGCTGCGCGACGACAGCGGCCGCCCGCAGTACTTCATGGGCATGGTGCAGGACCTCGGCGAGCGGCGCGTCGCGCACACGCTGCAGCGCAGCATGCTGACCACGCAGCTGCCCGCCGTGGACGGGGTCGAGCTCGCGGTCCGGTACCTGCCCGGCGTGCGCCAGACCGAGGTCAGCGGCGACTGGTACGACGTCATCCCGCTGCCCGACGGGCGCGTCGGCGTCGTCATCGGCGACGTCGTCGGCCGCGGAATCGAGGCGGCGGCCACGATGAGCCAGCTGCGCACGGCCCTGCGCGCCTATGCCGTCGAAGGCCTCGAGCCGTCGCAGGTCGTCGCGAAGCTGCACCGGCTCGTCGACCACCTGCGCGTCGGCCTGAGCACGACGCTCGTCTACCTGGACTTCGACCCGTTCACGCGCGAGGTGCGCTACGTCAGCGCCGGGCACCTGCCGGTGCTGCACGTGCCGGCCGACGGGCCGTCGGGCTTCCTGCCCGGGGCGCGCTCGACGCCGCTCGGTGCGGCGCCGGCCGGCGCGGCGATCCCGCAGGAGCGCATCGTGCTCGCGCCGGGCGATGGCGTCCTGCTGTACACCGACGGCCTCGTCGAGCGCCGCGACGACGGGATCGACAGCCGCATGCAACAGCTGCGGGCCGCCGTCGCCGGGGCGCCCGCCGAGCTGGCGGCCGCGCTCGAGCACCTCACCACGACCCTGGTCGGCGACGACACCCTGCGCCAGGACGACGTCGCGCTGCTGGCCCTGCGCGTGACGCAGCCGGCGACCGAGACGTTCGCCGCGGTGATCGCCCCGCGCGCCGAGGAGCTCGCCGCGCTGCGCCGCGACCTGCGCGCGTGGCTCGGGCGCGCGGGCGCGACGTCCGGCGAGGCGGGGGATGTGCTGATCGCCGTGGGCGAGGCCTGCGCGAACGCGATCGAGCACGCCGGCGCCGCGCCGGGCAGCGCGGTCGAGGTGCGCGCGCAGCTCGTCGGGCGCGAGGTGGTGATCCGGGTGTTCGACCACGGCCAGTGGCGCTCTGCCGCCGTGCGTTCCGAGCGCGGCCAGGGCCTGCGGCTCATGCGCGTGCTGATGGATGCGATCTCGATCAGCAGCGCGGGCGACGGAACGCGGGTGCAGCTGCGGCGGATGCTGTCGGCGGGCGGGGGCGGGGGCGAGCCGGCGATTGGCGGGCCCGGCGGTGGTGCGGGTGCGGGTGCCGCGGACACGGCCGGCGCCGCGGACACGGACGGTGCCGCGGGCGCGCGCGTGGCGTTCGAGCGCGATCGCGACGTGGCCATCGCGCGCTTGGAGGGGGAGGTCGATCTCGTGGGCGCCGCCGAGCTGCGCGGCGCGCTCGCGCACGCGACGCGCGCCGGCGACCGCGGCCTCGTGCTCGACGTCAGCGGCGTCCGCTATCTCGACAGCGCCGGGCTGCACCTCCTGCACGACACGTCGCGCACGCTCGCTGCGCGCGGGCAGTCCGTGCGCGTGGTCGTCGCCCCCGACGCCGAGATCGCCCGGCTGCTCGAGCTCACGGACATCGCGCAGTCCGTGCCCGTCGACGCGTCGGTCGGCGAGGCGGTCGACGCGCTCGCCTCACCGCCCGCGCATTAGAACGTCCGTCCGCAGCGCGACGATCCTCGGTCCGACGCAGGACGCTCGGCGCGTGACGCCGATAGGACCACGCGATGGCGGTCCGCGGCCGGGCGGGCGGTACCGTTGCGGTCATGGGGAAGATCACCGTCGTTCAAGAGGGACCGGTCGGCGCGCCCGCCGAGCTCACCTACCGCCTGATCGCCGACGACGAGCATCACCGGCACATCCTCCCCGAGGGCTTCTCGGACTTCGAGGTGCTCGAGGGCGGCGTCGGCGCCGGCACGCTGCATCGGTTCAAGGTCAAAGCCGGAAACCGCGTGCGCGAGTACGTCATGCGCGTCGACGAGCCCGAGCCCGGCCGCGTCATCAGCGAGACCGATCAGAACTCGTCGCTCGTGACCATGTTCACCGTCTCGCCGGCCGGCGCCGACGCCTGCGCCGTGCGGATCGAGACGACGTGGAACGGCGCGGGCGGCATCGGCGGGTTCTTCGAGCGGACGTTCGCGCCGAAGGTCATGCGCAAGATGTACGCCGAGGAGCTCGCCAGGCTCGACGCCTACGCGCGCGAGCAGGCCGCCGCCGGCGCCTGACCGCCCGACGGCGGCTACTCCAGCGTGGCGCCGCCGTCGTAGAGCTTGATCACGCGCACCGCGTCCTGGCCGACGTCGAGATGGGCGACGTCGAGGCAGAGCTTGCACAGGACGCACTCGTCAACGTGCTTCTCGACGATCTCCAGGCCGCCGTCGCCGACCTCCTTGTAGATGTCGACGGGGCAGACGGTGTCGAGGTGGCGCGCGAGCGCGGGCTCGGCCGTGAGCGCCTCGTCGTCGACCGCGATGCCGATGAAGATGCCGTCGGTCCTCATGACGCGCCGTGGGTCCAGGAGGGCACGCTGACGCCGGGCGGCTTGAGGTGGACGACGTGGGGCGGCAGCTTGGACTTCATGATGTCCGGGATCTCGGAGATCTCCTCGGCGACCGTGATGCCCGCGTCGGCGAGGCGGGCGATCTTCTCGGCCGCGGTGTCCTCCTTGCCCTCGACGATCGTCCCGGCGTGGCCGAAGCTCATGCCCGGCATGTCGTCCATGAAGCGCCCCGCCATGAAGGCGACGATCGGCATCCGGCAGTCGCTGTCGATGACCCACCTGGCCAGCTCGGCCTCCATGCGGCCGCCCGGCTCGGTGTAGATGACGATGCCCTCCGTGTGCGTGTCGGCCTGGAAGAACGGCATCAGCTCGGCGTACGACGAGCCGATGATCGCGTCGCCGCCGATCGACACCGCGGTCGACTGGCCCAGCGCCGCCGCCGACAGCGTCGACGACATCTCGGTGGTCATGCCGCCCGAACGGCTGATGACGCCGATCGGCCCCGGCGTGTAGGCCTGCGCCGCGTTCTTCGCCGGGCCGCCGATGCCGCCCATCTTGACCACGTCGGGGACGATGATCCCCAGGCAGTTGGGCCCGATGATGCGCGCGCCGCGCATGTTCGCCAGCTCGACCATCTGCGCGACGTCGCGGCGCGGGATGCGCTCGGTGACGATCACGACGAGCTTGACGTCGTTCTCGAGCGCCTCGAAGACCGCGTCCTTGGTGAACGCGGGGGGGACCGTGACGACCGAGCCGTCGATCGGGCCGCCGTGCGCCTCGACGGCCTGGGCGACCGTGTCGTAGACCGGCACGCCGTGCACGTCGCGGCCCTTGCGGCCGGGCGTCACGCCGCCGACGATCTTCGCGCCCGTGCCGTAGTCCAGGCACTCGCGGGTGAGGTTGACGGCCTCGCGGCCGGTGATGCCCTGGACGATGAACGTCGTCTCGGCGTCGATGAGGATGCTCATGACCGCACCGCCTCGGGGCCGGCGATCTTCGCGACCGCGCGGCGCGCCGCCTCGTGCATCGAGACCGAGCGATCGGCGTACTCGATGCCGTACTTGTCGAGGATCTTGAAGCCCTCCTCCTCCCACGCCCCCGGGATGCGGAAGATCGCGATCTTCTCGGCGGGGTCGTAGCCGAGCTCGAGGCAGGCCTTGATGACGCCGCGTGCGACGATGTCCACGCGGGTGTTGGAGACGATCGACATCATCACCGCGATCTTGTCGACGCCTGGCTTCGTGAGCACGAGCTTGGCCAGGCCGCAGGTCTTCTGCACCGACGGGTTGCCGCCGATCTCGCAGTAGTTGGCGGGCTCGCCGCCGTGTGCGCGGACGGCGTCGAAGAGCGTCAGCGAGCCGCCGCCGGCGCCGATCACGAGGCCGATGTTGCCGTCGAACTCCGTGACGTTGCCGGCGACGCCGCGGTGGTCGGAGCCGTCGACCTCCTCGCCGGCGAGCTCGAACTCGGTCGGCTCGCGCGCCAGGCGCGTCTCGTCGTCGCCGACGCCGAGGTCGAGCAGCAGTTGCTTGTGGCGCCCGCGCGCCTCGCTCTCCATGTCCATGTGCGCGTCGAGCGCGACGAACGTGCCGTCGTGCATCTCGCAGAGCGGGTTGATCTCGGCCAGGACCATGTCGTGGTCGACGAAGAGCTGCGCGAGGCGGCGCACGATCGGCGTCAGGCGCTGCAGCGCCTTGCCGGTCACGCCGGTCTGCGCGATGCACTCCTTCGCCTTGTGGTCGGAGATCGGCAGGAGGTTGGAGAGGTGCACGCGGCCGACGTGGTCGGGGTGCTGCTCGGCGACCTCCTCGATGTCGATGCCGCCCATGTCGCTGAACAGGATCACGGGCCGCTTGGCGATCCCGTCCCAGACGACGCCCGCGTAGTACTCCTGCTTGACGTTGGCCTTCGGGTCGACGAGCACGCCGCGCGGCATGTGCCCGTTGATCTCGAGCTCGAGGATGTCCGCCGCGTGCTGCTCGGCCTGCTCCGGCGTGTCGGCGAACTTCACGCCGCCGGCCTTCATGCGGCCGCCGGTCAGCACCTGCGACTTGATGACGATCGGACCGCCGATGCGCTCGGCGATCGCGCGCGCCTCGGCGGCGTCGGTCGTGAAGCCGAAGTCCGTGACGGGAATGCCCGCGCGCTTGACGATCTCGCGGGCCTCGTACTCGAAGAAACGCATAGCGCGGGACCCTATAAGACGCGGGCGTTTGTCCCGCGGCCGGCGCGGGGGCGCGCCGCCGGTCGCGGTTCAGCCCTGTGCGGACCGCTGCTGCGGGCACGTGCCGACGCGCGGCAGGCGCCCGTCGCGGCGGACGGCGCTGTGCGTCGTGCCCGACAGCGTCCCGGTGCCGGCGACGAGCAGGCGGACGTTGTGCGCCGGACGGCACGCCAGCGCGCGGCCGCGGCCGCGGGCGTTGCGCGTGAGGGCGACGATGCGCTGAGCGGGTCGCGTGATCCGCGAGGAGCCTGCCTCGAGCGATCAGCTTGTCGCGGTGGCGAAGGCGCGACGACGCCGGCGGCGGTAACGGGCGGATCGACCACGCCTGGATACCGATGCCATCCCAGGGTGACTCGAGGTCGCCGCTTGCGGGTGGTGATGTCGCTGACGGTGAGAGACGGCTCCTCGGAGGTGGTGTCGAACACCGTCTCGCAGTCGCCGTGCGCGCCCGGGACCCGCAGGCCGAACGCGACGTCGGTGCCGGCTCCACACGTGACGGCGTGGTCGGGCGTGCCCTCGACGCGGTCGTCGCCCGGGCCGGCATCGAGGCGGTCGGCGCACCGAGGTGCCCGTGAGGGTGAGGCGGTCGTCGTGCACGGTGGCCCCGGTGTTGGAGTCGGACTCGACCGTCAGCTGGCCGGACTCGCCGGGGGCGCCCGTGTTCGTCAGGCCCCCGCCCCGGCGGATCGTCGTGGACGCGGAGGGCTACCGCGAGCGCCGCGAGACGATCCTGCGCCGCCAGGCCGAGCATGCCGCCGACGATGCCCTGCGCCAGGGCCGCCCGGGAAGCTGACGTCGGCGGCGGATGCGGGCGCGACGCCCGCGCCCAGCACGACCACCAGAACACATGGCAGTGACCGCAGCACGCGCCGGCTATTACGGTGAATGGGTCAGGCGGACGCCGCTTGCATCTCGTAGGCCTCGGCCAGCTCGGGGTCCTTGCGTGCCAGCATCTCGGCGAGATCGACCATGACCTTGCACTGCTTCCAGGTCGCGTCGTCCTGCATCTTGCCGTCGATCATGTGCACGCCGCGCCCGTCCGGGATCGCCTCGATGACGCGCTTGGCGAAGCGCACCTCGTCGGGGTCGGGCGAGAAGACCCTCTTGGCGATGTCGATCTGCGCGGGGTGCAGCGACCACGCGCCGACGCAGCCCATGATGAACGCCGCGCGGAACTGCGTCTCGCAGCCGGCGACGTCCTTGATGTCACCGAACGGGCCGTAGAACGGGAGCAGGTCGGCGGCGGCGCAGGCGTCGACCATGCGCCCGAAGGAGAAGTGCCAGAGATCCTGCTGGGCGCTCTCGCGCGTGGCGTCGGGGTTCTCCGGATCGGGGTCGGAGAGCACGCGGTAGCCGGGGTGCCCGCCGCCGACGCGCGTCGTCTTCATCCGCCGGCTGGCGGCGAGGTCGGCGGGGCCGAGGCTCATCCCCTGCATGCGCGGACTGGCCGTCGCGATCTCGTCGAGGTTCGAGACGCCGAGCGCGGTCTCCAGCAGGGCGTGCAGCTGGATCGGGCGGTCGATGCCGGCCTTCGCCTCGAGCTGGGCGAGCAGGCGGTCCATGTAGTGGATGTCGTGGGCGCCCTCGACCTTGGGGACCATGATCACGTCGAGCTTGTGGCCGATCTCGCCGACGATGCGCGTGAGGTCGTCGAGCACCCAGGGCGACTCGAGCGAGTTGATCCGCGTCCACAGCTTCGTGTCGCCGAGGTCCATCTCGCGGCCGACGGTGATCAGCCCCTCGCGCGCCGCCTCCTTGCGCTCGACCGGCACGGCGTCCTCGAGGTTGCCGAGCAGGATGTCGACCTTCTTGGCGATGTCGGGCGCCTTGGCGACCATCTTCTCGTTGGAGAAGTCGAGGAAGTGGATCATCCGCGACGGCGTCACGGGGTTCTCGAGCGGCGGGTCGGGCGCGCCGATGGCTAGCGGCTTGAAGAAGGCTCGGGGGTTCTTCACAGGGCGGCTCTCCGGAGGTCGTCGGGCGGCTTCGGTCGAGGACGGAACCTATCGAGTCGGCGTTCGAGTGGGCGGCCTGGGATGTGCGCGGCGGTCGGTGGGCGGGGGGCTGGCATGAGCATGGCGGGCCGCTGAGGCCGGGTGGCGGTGGGTGAGGTGCGGGAGCTCACCTCGCCGACCACAGTCGCCCTGCATCCGACGCTTGGCGTGCCGGCGTGCCGGCGTGCCGGCGTGCCGAGCGTGGCGGGTTGATGTTCGTTACGAACAGGATCGCGCCAGGCTGCCTGCGTGGGCGGTCGGTGGGTGGGAGCGTGGCGGGTTGATGTTCGCTACGAACAGGATCGCGCCAGGCTGCCTGCGTGGGCGGTCGGTGGGTGGGAGCGTGGCGGGTTGATGTTCGCTACGAACAGGATCGCGCCACGCTGCCCGCGCCGGGCTGGGCAGGCCGACCGGCGACTCGGCTCACGCGCGCGTCGCCTGACCCGAACGCCCAGCACCCTCTACGTGGGCCGCTAACCTGACGTTTACGTAAGATGCCAATTTGTTGCCCGCTAAGCCAGCCCGCCGCCATCCCGGCGTCGGCGCCGACCCACGCCCACTACAAGTGGTGGGCTCTCTGCTGTACGAGCCTCGGGATGCTGCTCGCGACGGTCAACTCCGGCACGCTGATCATCGCCCTGCCCGAGCTTGGGCGCAGTCTGCACACGAGCGTCCTGCGGCTCGTCTGGGTGATCCTCGCCTACATGATCGCCTCGACGGTGCTGGTGCTCTCGGCCGGTCGCCTAGTCGGATCTCTTCGGCCGCAAGCGGGCGTACGTCGGCGGCTTCGTGGTGTTCGCGCTCGCCTCGCTGGGCGCCGGTTCTCCGCGGATGCGACGCAGCTGATTCTGTGGCGCATCGTGCAGGGGATCGGCGCGGCGTTCCTGTTCGCCAACGCGGCCGCCCTGGTCACCGACGCATTCCCGCGCGAGCAGCTCGGCGTCGCGATGGGGACCAACACGATGGTCGCCGCGATCGGGCTCGTGCTCGGTCCGGTGCTCGGGGGCGCGCTGGTGGCGATCGACTGGCCGTGGGCGTTCTGGTTCAACGTGCCCCTGGGTCTCGTGGGCGCGGCGTGGGGTCGGCTGATCCTCCGCGAGCTCGCCAAGCCCGACACCGTGCGCGGCCTCGACCTGCCCGGCACGGCCGCATTCGTCATCGGCCTCACCGGGCTCGTGCTCGGCGTCTCACGCGGCGGGTTGACCGGCTGGGGCGATCCGCTCGTGCTCGCCGGCCTGGCCGGTGCCGCGATCCTGCTGCCGGCCTTCGTGTGGATCGAGTCGCGCTCGCGGGCGCCGATGCTCGACCTCGACATCTTCCGCAACCGGATGTTCGCCGCCGCCACCGGGGCCGCGTTCATCAACGGCCTGTCGCGCTTTGCGCTGATATTCGTGTTCGTCTTCTACTACCAGGGCGCGCAGGGCGACACGCGATCACGGCCGGCATCAAGCTGGCGCCGCTGGCACTCGGCATGCTCGTCGCGTCGCCGCTGGCCGGCCTGTGGGCCGACCGTCATGGCTCGCGCACGCTGGCCGCTCTGGGGATGGTCGTCAGTGCCGGCGGGCTGGCGCTCATGACGACGCTCGAGCAGCACACGCCGTACTAGGAGGAAATACCCCTGGCCATAAGACACACTATAAACCGGTATTTCATCGGCCACGGGCCAGCGACGAAGTCGGCTGCGGAAAACTGGCAGGGAATGATCTGGCTGACGATCGTCGGAGTCGGCTCGGGCATGTTCAACTCACCGAACACCGCGGCGATGATGGGCGTGGTGGCGCCGCAGCGCCGCGGTGTGGCCGCGGGCGCGCGGATGATGCTGCAGAACACCGGCGCGGTGCTGTCGATCGCCTTCGTGCTGGCGGTCGTCACGAACGCCGTGCCGACCGACGTGCTGCTGAAGATCTTCTCGGGAATGGCTTCGGGCCTGTCCGACGCGCGGCTGGCTCCGTTCATCCACAACATGCACGTGGCGCTGTGGGCCCTGGCGGCGACGTCGCTCGTCGGGGCGCTCGTGTCGCTGATGCGCCCCCGGGCGGGTGGGTCGTCCGCGGCGGCGGTCGCGGCGGCGCAGCGCGGCGCGGCATGACCCCGACGACGGCCGGGGGCGCGCTGCGGATCGGCGATCTCGCCCGGCGCACGGGCACGACGCCGCGCACGATCCGCTACTACGAGGAGCTCGGCCTGGTCGCCTCGTCTGCGACGCGTGATGCCGGCCAGCACCGGGCGTACACGGAGGCCGACGCCGAGCGTTTGGAGCAGCTGTTGCGTCTGAAAGACCTGCTCGGGTTGACGCTCGACGAGCTGCGCGACGTCGTGGAGGCGGAGGAGGCGCGTTCTGCCTTGCGCGCGGAGTGGCGCGAGGGAACGCCGTCGCGCTCGCGCCGCAAGGCGATCCTCGACGAGGCGCTCGAGCACGTCGCCCACCAGCTCGAGCTCGTCGCGCGCCGGCGCGAGAAGCTCGACGCGCTGCAGGCGGAGCTCGACGAGACGCGCACGCGATTGCGGTCGCGCATGCGCGAGCTCGGCGACGACGCTTCCGGCTCGTAGGCATCGGGCGTGACGGCGCGGCAGGCGCCCTCTACGCCATCATGCGCGTCTCCGCGACGAATCGAAGGAGAACACCCGGATGAGCGACGGATTCACGACGGACCAGCGCGAGCGCGAGGCGTCCGGAGCGCACCCCTACGGCCGCTACCTCGAGGAGTTCGAGGTCGGCGCGGTCTACAAGCACTGGCCCGCGAAGACCGTGACAGAGAGCGAGGACCACCTCTTCTGCCTCCTCACGATGAACCACCATCCACTGCACCTCAACGACGTCTACGCGAAGGCTTCGCAACAGGGCCGCAACGTCGTCGTCGGGCCGATGGTCTACTCGCTCGCGCTTGGCATGAGCGTCTCTGACGTCAGCGGCAAGGCGATCGCCAACCTCGCCACCGAGGAGCTCAAGCACCCGGCGCCGGTCTTCCACGGCGACACGCTCTACTGCGAATCAGAGGTGCTCGAGAAGCGCGAGTCCAAGTCGAAGCTCGATCGCGGGACGGTCCGCGTGCACACGCGCGTGCTCAACCAGGACGGTGTGCTCGTGGCGGAGTTCAAACGGCTGGTGCTGGTGCCGCGGCGGGAGCACGGAACGCCCGACGCCGCGTAGAAACGTACCGCTCAGTCAACGGAAGCCCGATCGTGTCGCGGGCCCTCACGGTGCGCGTGCGGGCAGCATCGCGATTGCGCGCGACGCTCGGCGGGCGAGTCGTGCGCTTCAGCGGTCGCGTGCTGAGCGGGGCGATCGCCAAGCGCGGCAAGACGGGTGCTCCTGGAGGGACGCTCGCCGGGGTCCGCATGGACGCTATTCAAGATCCTCCGCACCGACCGCAAAGGCCGGTTCTCCGGCACGTATCGGTGCGCGTCCGTCGTCCCGGGGTGTCACTGAAGGTTCGGGCAGTGGTGCCACGGGAGGACGGCTACGGGTACCTTGACGCCCGCAGCCGGCGGTGACATTGCGCGTGCGGTGACTCAAGTTCGCGCGGCACCTCGTGGCGTGGTGCGAGCATGAGCTCCTCCTCTTGTGAACCGGTTTGTTCCTCTTGGCGCGGGGCGCCGGCTCCGGTCGGGTCGAAATGACGCCATGACACCGGTTTCTGGAAAGTTTGTGGTTCTGGGGCGTCACGGCTATTCCCCTAGGAGGCCGGTGCCAAACGGGCCCTTTTCGGCGAGCCCTCGGCCGCGAGAACAGTTCGCAACAAGCGACCCCTCTGCAAGCCCGTCTCCGGGCCTCCGGGCGACCACGCCTTGTGAATTGATCTCGGAGATCGCCGCCTCGGAAAGCCGGATGTCGATCGAGGCGAAAAACACCAGCCTCCTAGTGGCGCCGCCGTACCAGCAGACTCCGGGGCGGACCCGCCACGCAGGGAAGGGGCGAAGGCGCCCGCTCACGACAATCCCGCCCGGCGGTTAGCGCTAGGCAACGCACCAATGCACCCCCATGGCAACCCACCGATGTTCCTCGTTCCAACCTTTCAGTTCAGTTTTCCGCAGCCGACTTCGTCGCTGGCCCGTGGCCGATGAAATACCGGTTTATGGTGTGTCTTATGGCCAGGGGTAATTTCCTCCTAGTACACCCGGCCGCAGAACTTGCGGATGGGTGTACTAGTGGTGGACGCCTGCGTTCGGGCGGTAGGATCGGGGTGTCGGCGAGTCTCGATACCGAGGCGTCGGTTGCTACGGCGAGGGGCGCCCGAAGGCGCCCCTCGAGCGCTCGTGTGGGTGATGAGTCAGCAGCTGACCGTAAGGTGGAACGGACGATCCGGCGTAGGCGTCTCCGTCGTCGAGCCGTCGGACTTCGCTGTGCGCACTGTGACGGTGGTGACGTTGTCCGCGAACGCGGGGGTGGCCGTGATCTCGCCGGACGTGGCACCCGTGATTGTCGCCGACACGGCGCACTTCGTGACGTCTCCGGCGAACTTCACGGTGTAGATGCCGGTGTTTGGATGACCGACCGGAGTGTCGCCGATCAGGCCGCGGGTCTCGTCGCGGTCGCCGTCGGCTTGGATCTGCGCGAACCGCGCCTGCAGGTCGGCGGAGTCCTTGCCGTCCAGCGTATCGGCGTCGAGGCTGGCCTTGGTGCGCGCCAACGTGACGATCTGAGCGGCATCGAGGTTGTCGAGCCGATCGGAGTTCAAGCCGGTCGCGACGCCCGTCGCGTTCGTGATGAACGGCTTCTTGGCGTCCCCACCGGTGCCCGCCGAGATCAGTCCGACGACCGGGCCGTCGGACGCGTTGAACTCGAATGCGTAGCCGGTGTTGAGGTTGTTCGCGCGGATGCACGGGTTCTGCGGCCGCGGCGTGGCGGCCGATCCGCCCGCCGCCGAACGGCATCCGTAGACGGCACCGCCGCCGGAATTCGACAGATTCGACTGGCGGGTCGAGTAGCCGCCGGTCGGCCCGGTCGAGGAGCCGATGTTCGAGATGACCTGCGTCTCGGCCGTCGTCGTGCCGTTGCGCACGCCCTCACGCAGCGGGCCGCCGGTGCCGGCGTTCGCGAACGGCGCGACGCAGATGACGAGCAGGCCGGTCGCCGCCACCACGGAGCGGGTGCGGGGTGCGCGGCTGAGCACGCGACGTGCCTTCGAGATGCTCGGCTGGGCCGGATGGCTCGGTTCGGGCATGGGTTCCTCCAATGTCGTTGCGCGGACGCGCGAGGGCCGAACCCGCTGCTGTGCAGGGGTCGTCGGCCGATCTCGGCTGGTCCGCTGGTATGCGGTTTCGCGCGGGCAGAACGCCCGTGGCGCCGGTGGGCGGCGCGCTCCCTGCGATTGATGCGACGTCCGTTGTATGTCTCGACCCGCCACTTGCGGCGAAGTTGCGCCACAATCGGAGAAGGCGACAAAGCGAACAGGCGAGGAACCACGCGTGAGCGACCCGACGACCGTGCCGACCAAGAACCAGAAGCTCAGCGACTGGGTCGACGAGATTGCAGCATTGACGAGGCCCGACGACGTGCACTGGTGCGACGGGTCGGCGGAGGAGTACGACCGCTTGGCCCAGCTGCTCGTCGATGCCGGGACGTTCACGCGGCTGGCGGATGCCAAGCGGCCCAATTCCTACCTCGCGCGCTCCGATCCGGGTGATGTCGCGCGAGTCGAGGACCGCACGTTCATCTGCACGCAGACGCCCGAGGGCGCCGGCCCGACGAACAACTGGACCGACCCCGACGAGATGCGCGAGAAGCTCAAGGGCTTCTTCGACGGCTGCATGGAAGGCCGCACGATGTACGTCGTGCCGTTCTCGATGGGCCCGCTCGGCTCGCCGATCGCGCACATCGGCGTCGAGCTGACCGACTCCGCCTGCGTGGCGGTGAACATGATGATCATGACCCGCGTGGGCGCCAAGACGCTCGACGTGCTCGGCGAGGACGGCGAGTTCGTTCCCTGCGTGCACTCCGTCGGCGCACCCCTGGCCGCAGGCCAGCAGGACGTCGCCTGGCCGTGCAACGCCGAGAACAAGTACATCGTCCACTACCCCGAGACGCGCGAGATCTGGTCGTTCGGCTCGGGCTACGGCGGCAACGCGCTGCTCGGCAAGAAGTGCTTCGCGCTGCGAATCGCCTCCAAGATGGCCCGCGACGAGGGCTGGATGGCCGAGCACATGCTCATCCTCAAGCTCACGTCGCCGGAAGGCGAGGTCAAGGTCGTCACGGGCGCGTTCCCGAGCGCGTGCGGCAAGACGAACCTCGCGATGCTCATCCCGACACTCGAGGGCTGGACCGTCGAGACGATCGGCGACGACATCGCCTGGATGAAGTTCGGCGACGACGGCAAGCTCTACGCGATCAACCCCGAGTCGGGCTTCTTCGGCGTCGCGCCGGGCACCGGCGAGAAGACGAACCCCAACGCGATGGCGACGGTCGAGCGCAACACGCTGTTCGCGAACGTCGGCCTCACCGACGACGGCGACGTCTGGTGGGAGGGCATGACCGAGGACAAGCCCGATCACCTCATCGACTGGAAGGGCAACGACTGGACGCCCGACTCCGAGACGCCGGCCGCGCATCCCAACGGGCGCTTCACGACGCCTGCCTCGCAGGATCCGGCGATCGCGCCGGAGTGGGAGGACCCCAAGGGCGTGGCCGTCGACGCGATGATCTTCGGCGGCCGCCGCGCGACGGTCGTGCCGCTGGTCACCGAGGCGTTCGACTGGAACCACGGCGTCTTCATGGGCTCCACGATGAGCTCGGAGATGACCGCGGCGGCGGCCGGCGGAATCGGCCAGCTGCGCTTCGACCCGTTCGCGATGCTGCCGTTCTGCGGCTACAACATGGCCGAGTACTTCCAGAACTGGCTCGACATCGGCAGCCGCGAAGGCGCGGTCCTGCCGAAGCTGTTCTACGTCAACTGGTTTCGCAAGGACCCGGACACCGGCCGCTTCCTGTGGCCCGGCTTCGGCGAGAACTCGCGCGTGCTGGCGTGGATCTTCGAGCGCTGCGCGGGCACCGCGGAGGGCGTCGAGACCGCCGTCGGCATCGTGCCGGGCCCCGGCGAGCTGAACGTGGAGGGGCTGGACATCTCCCCGGAGGACCTCGAGCAGGTGGTTGCCGTCGACCCCGAGGCGTTCAAGGCCCAGCTGCCCCAGGTGCACGAGTTCCTCGCGAAGTTCGGCGATGACCTGCCGGCCGAGATCTCAAACCAGCTCAAGGCATTCGAAGAGCGACTGGAGGCTGCCTGATGCTCGCGCTGATCAAGCGCTGGCTGCGCATCCGCAAGCGCAAGAAGGCTCGCGGGCGTTAGTCAGAGCGCAGTGTGCTCGCACCCGCGCCGGAGGCCGCTTCAGGTCCCGGCCCGGGTATGAGCCGGTGCGCGAGAAACAGCAGCGCCAGCAGCCCGGCGACGAGCGCCCACAGGCGCCAGTCGGTCAGGCTGACGGTCTGCAGCCGGCTGCCGAGGTACGTCACGACGGCGCAGAACGGCGCGATGCCGACGAGCGTCGTCCAGGCGTAGCGCGGTCGCGCGACGCCCGTGATGCCCGCCGCGTAGCAGGTCGCGTTGAACGGGATGAGCGGCAGGAAGCGCGCGGCGATCAGCCCGGTCGCGCCGCCGCGCGCCACGAATCGCTCCGCGGCCGCCAGACGCTTGGCGCCGATGACGCGGCGCGTGACCTGCCGGCCGGGCCCGCGCGCCAGCTCGTAGGCGAGCAGCGCGGTGAGAAACCAGCTGAGCATCATCAGCCCCAGGCCGAGCCCGAAGCCGTAGACGTAGCCCGCGGCCGCCGTCGTGATCTCCGCCGGGTAGGGGATGACGGCGTGCGCCAGCACGAGCGCGAGCAGCACGAGCGCCCCGGCGGCGCCGAGCGCCTGGGTGCGCGAGCGCACGAGCGCGCCGTCCCCGTCGATCGCGGCGGTCGCCACGTCGCGGAGCGGGTCGACGAGCAGGAAGGCCAGCACGAGCGCTGCCAGCAGCGCGGCCGTCGCGGCGAGCAGCGGCCACGCGGAGCTCTTGGCAGGGGCGGCGGCGGTCATGGTGGCGTAGGATGGCGATCGCGCGCGGCTGGCGCGCGCGGGGCCGCCGGCGTGACGCTTGCAGCAGGACGGCCGCGGCGAGCGCTCGTTCGACATCTACAGCCGCCTGCTCAACGAGCGGATCGTCTTCCTCGGCCAGCCGATCGACGACGAGATCGCCAACCTCGTCGTCGCACAGCTGCTGCATCTCGAGGCCGCCGACCCCGACCGCGACATCGCGCTGTACGTCAACTCACCCGGCGGCCAGGTCTACGCGGGCCTGGCGATCTACGACACGATGCAGTCGATCGCCTGCGACGTGCAGACGATCTGCTGCGGCGTCGCGATGTCGATGGCCGCATTGATCCTCACCGCCGGCGCGCCCGGCAAGCGCCTGACGCTGCCCAACGGCCGGATGCTCATCCACCAGCCGACCGGCGCAATCGGTCCCTCCGCCCAGTCGTCGGATATCGCGATCCATGCCCGCGAGACGATGGCGCTGCGCGCCCAGCTCGACGGGCTGTACGCCAAGCACCCCGGCCAGAGCGCCGAGCAGATCAACGCCGACTCCGAGCGCGACCGCTACATGACGCCTGAGGAGGGCGTCGCCTACGGGCTCGTCGACCGGATCGTCAGCCCGCGATGAGCCGGGCCTCGCGGCCACCTCCTGCGGCCGGTAGCCCGTCACGTCGATCGCCGCGTCCCACGGGCCCGCGTCGTCGAGCGCGCGCAGATCGCCCGCGCGGTCGCCGCGCAGCAGCTCGACGCCCGGGAAGAGCCCGGGAGCCGTCCGCCCGCGGTTGAAGAGCGTCAGCTCGTCGCCGCGCGCCAGCGCTGCCTCGACGATGTGCCGACCGACGAAACCGGTCCCGCCCAGCACCAGCAGCCGCATGAACCGATTCTCTCAGGCCGCCCCCGCGGGCTCCGAGGCCGGTACGTTGCCGGGCATGGCAACGCACGCCCAGAACGACCGCGACGACGTCGCCGCGGGCGACGAGTGGGGCTCCGAGCTCTACCGCATCGCGGCCAACCAGTTCGACCGCGCCGGGGCGCTGCTCGAGCTCGACCCGGAGTTCGTCACCCGGCTCGGCCAGCCGCGGCGCGCGCTGGTCGTGAACTTCCCGGTGCGGCTGGACTCCGGCGAGGTGCGCGGCCTGACCGGCTACCGCGTGCAGCACACGCTGACGATGGGACCGACGAAGGGCGGCTTTCGCTACGGCGCCGACGTCTCGCTCGGCGAGTGCGCGGCGCTGGCGATGTGGATGACGTGGAAGTGCGCGCTGCTCGGATTGCCCTACGGCGGCGCGAAGGGCGGCGTGCGCTGCACGCCCAGCGACCACAGCGTCGCCGAGCTCGAGCGCCTCACGCGCCGCTACGCCGCCGAGCTGATCCCCGTGATCGGCCCCGATCGCGACATCCCGGCGCCCGACATGGGCACGAGCGAGCGCGAGATGGCGTGGTTCATGGACACGTACTCGCAGATGATGGGCCACTCGGTCTTCGAGATCGTCACCGGCAAGCCGGTCGTGCTCGGCGGCACGACGGGGCGCCGCGAGGCCACGGGCCTGGGCGTCGTCTACGTCACCGAGGCCGTCTGCGAGCGCATCGGCATGGATCTGCGCGAGGCGCGCATCGCGATCCAGGGCTTCGGCAACGTGGGCGCCGTCGCGGCCACCGAGCTGTACGCGATCGGCGCCCGCGTCATCGCGGTGTCCGATGCCGACGCCGGCCTCGTCGACGACGACGGCCTCGACATCGCGGCGGTGCTGCGCTGGAGCAGCGAGCACGGAACCCTGGCCGGCTACCCGGACGCCCGGCCGGTCGGCCCCGCTGACGTCCTCGAGGTGCCGTGCGAGATCGTCATCCCGGCCGCGCGCGAGCAGCAGCTCACGATCGAGAACGCGGGCCGCCTGCAGTGCGCCGTCGTCGTCGAAGCCGCCAACGGCCCGACGACGCCCGAGGCAGAGACGATCCTGCGCGACCGCGGCATCCTCGTCGTCCCCGACGTGCTCGCCAACGCCGGCGGCGTCACGGTCTCCTACTTCGAGTGGGTTCAGGACCACCAGCGCTACACGTGGGACGAGCTCGACATCCAGGAGCGCCTGCGCCGCCAGCTGCGCGCCGCCTTCGGCCGCGTCATCGACGCCGCCGACCGCCTGGACTGCGACTGGCGCATGGCCGCCCTGTCGGTGGCGATCGAGCGCGTCGCCGAGGCGGCGCGGCTGCGCGGCATCTACCCATAGATGGCTGCCGGGACGTAACGCAGGCGCCGCCCCTGAGACACTGTCTGCATGCGACACCTCCTCACCACCGCCGCCCTCGCGGTCGTCACGCTGCTCGCGGTCCCCGCCGCCGAGGGCTGGGCCGCCAACGTCCAGCTCCTGCGCGGCACGGTCAAGGCCGTCGGCCACGACGCCCGCGGCAAGGCCGCCGTCGTGCGCACGGGCGACGGCCGCCGCCTGCTCACGCTGCGCAACTTCGCCATCGATCCCGGGCCGCAGGTGCGCGTGTGGCTCGTGCCGCGCAAGGCGAAGGGCGACGGCAAGATCGACGACGACTACAAGGACCTCGGCAAGCTCAAGGGCAACCGCGGCAACCAGCAGTACCGGATCCCCGGCAGCGTCGACCTGCGCCGCTACAGCAGCGTGATCTTCTGGTGCGTGCCCTTCACGCAGACGCTCGCCCGCGCGAACCTCGTCCGCTCGTGAGCCTCGCCGCCAGGCTGCTCGCGCCGCTGCTCGTCGTCGTCACGCTCGCGGCCGGGCTGTGGTTCTGGTCGGGCGTCGTGGCGCCGGGCTACTGGAGCACGATCGTTCTGGGCGTGCTGTGGTTCGTCGCCTGCAGCATGATCTTCGGGCGGATCGGCAAGGCCCGGCCGGCGCTGAAGCCCTGGATCCGCGGAACGTTCCTCGTGTGCTCGGTCGGCGCAGTCTTCGCCTTCTACTGGACGTCGATTCGCGACACGGTCGTCGACGAGGACATCGTGACCGGCGTTCCCGCGAGCCAGGCGCCGCAGGCGGCGGGCAACGTCGATCCGCTCGCGCCGCAGCCCGAGCCGGCCGCGACGAAGGACCGCAACGTCGTAGAGCTGAGCGGGCCCGTGAAGCCGGATTCGCACAGCGCCTCGGGCACCGCCCGCGTCGTCAGGCTCGCGGCCGGCGGCCGGCGCCTGACGCTCGCCGACGGCTTCGAGATCGACCCTGGCCCGCAGGTGCGCGTCTACCTCGCCACCGACGAGGGCGGCGAGACGTTCCGGGACATCGGGGCGCTCAAGGGCAGCAAGGGAACGCAGCAGTACGCGATCGCCGAGGGCGTCGACCTCGCGCGCTACGACACCGTCGTGTTCTGGTGCGTGCCGTTCTCGCAGTCGCTCGCCAGCGCCGCGCTCGAGCCCGCCTGAACGCGGTGCTCAGTGGCGTTCCTCGCCGGTCGCCGCGGGCGGGCGCGACTCCTCGGCGAGGGAGGTGATCGCCAGCATGCCGCGAGCGGCCTCCTCGAGCACCCCGGTGGCCTCGTCGAGCGACCGGGCGTACAGCTCGACGAGCAGGTGGACGACGATCTTGTCGCCGTCGTGCTTGTGGAAGCGCACATGGGTGAAGAACTCGCGCGTCCCGTAGTCGCCGAACGCGGCGTAGGAGAGGGCGTCGCCGGCCTCCGGACCGGAGCAGGTCTCGACGTCGTCGGCGTCGACCGTGACGGTGCACGAGGCCACCCACGGCGTGCCCGCGATCATCCGCTCCCAGCGGTCCTCGATCGGCTCGACGCGGCCGTTGTGGAAGCCGAGGTGGGGCTGGTCGTGCATGCACTCCAGGCATTGCACGACGGCCTCCTGCAGCTCGTCGACCGGCTCCGCGCGCTCACCGGTCTCGGGGTCGATCTTGTGAATGCCCTCGTAGTGAACCTGTACCTCGAGGTCTGTCGACCAGCAGCGATAGCAGCGCAGCCACGAGCGGGCTTCGTGTGCCTCCATGCGCGGCCATGGTAGTAGCCCCGCCGCGCTCCTCGGGATCGCTCGGAGGCGCGTTCAGCCGAAGGTGAAGGCAAAGCCGCTCACGCCCGCGTCGAAGCGCAGCGCCAGCACGTGCTCGCCGGGCGAGGCGAGCTTCACGAGGCTGTAGAGGCGCTGGCGGCGGACGGTGACGACGCCGCCGCGGACGTCGGCGCCGGCGGCGGCAGGCGCGATCGGGCGGCCGTCGAGCTCGACGCGCACGCGGCGCGGGCGGTCGCCCTCGGAGGACAGCACGAGGTAGACCGCGCCGCCGACGACGCGGGCGGTGATCGTGGCGCCGAGCACGGCGCGGGCGGACTCGCGGTCGACGTGCCAGCGCCCGCCGAGGCTGAACACGCTCTGCGGCAGCTTCGCCGGCGCGCCGGCGCTGTAGTCGTGCGTGCCGTCCTTCGGCCCGACGGGGGAGAAGCTCTGCGCGCGGGCGCTGCCGAGGTACGTCTCCGGGGTGGCGCGGCGGCCGACGGTCTCGATCTTCCCGCGCGGCGTGGCAGCGGCGCCCAGCCGGCGGTCGCCCGCCTCGGCGAGCAGCGCGCGGATCGCCGCCTCGGTCTCCTTGTACTCACCCTCGCCGAAGTGCACGTAGCGCACCCGCCCGCGAGCGTCGACGAGGTACTTCGCCGGCCAGTACTGGTTGGCGAACGCGTTCCAGGTGCCGAACTCGTTGTCCTGGACGACCGGGTAGCGGATGCCCTGGCGGCCGATCGCGCCGCGGACGTTGGAGGTCTTGCGCTCGAACGCGAACTCCGGCGTGTGGACGCCGACGATCGTCAGGCCCTGGGCGCGGTAGCGCTCGTCCCAGGCCTTGAGGTAGGGCAGCGTGCGCAGGCAGTTGATGCAGGTGTACGTCCAGAAGTCGACGAGCACGACGCGGCCGCGCAGGCCGGCCATGGTCAGCGGCGCGGAGTTCAGCCAGCGCGGCTGCGCGGCGGCAAAACCGGGGGCGGTGCCGAGCACCGGCAGGGTGGTGGGGCTGGCGCGGGGATCGCCGGCGTGGCCCTGCGCCGCCGCGCGTGCGATCGCGTCCACGACCGCGTCGTCGAACTTCGGCTTGCCGCGCAGCTCGGCGAGCTCGTCCTCGACGGCGGCGGACTTCTCCAACCCGCCGGTGGGGTTCGTCAGAAACGACGGGAAGTGGCTGGCCAGCGCCTCCTGGAAGCGCAGGTCGACGCTCGTGAACATGAGCACGGCCGTGAGCAGCATGACCGCGCCGAAGCCGCGCTGCAGGGCGCCGCCGCGACCCGTGCGGCGCACGCGATCGATCACGCGCCGCCCGCCCAGCGCGAGGGCGAGCAGCACGACGGCCGAGCCGATCCCGTAGGCGATCGCGACGGCGACGATCTTGGCCGTGGTGCCCGACGAGGCGCTGACCGAGATGACGGCGGCGAGGATCGGGCCGGCGCAGGGCGCGTAGACGAAGCCGAGCGCGCCGCCGACGGGCAGGCCCGACCAGAAGCCGTCGGCGTCGCCGCGCGGTGCGAGGCGCGCCAGGAAGCTCAGCCGCAGGGTGAGCCATTCGGCGGCGGGCGGCACGAGCAGCGTGATGCCGAACAGCGCCAGGACGGCGATCGCGATCGTCCGCAGCGTGCCGTCGCCCACGCCGACGCCGTCGACGACCGAGGCGACCCCGACGATCGTGACGACGTGCGTGAGCGTCATCCCGGTCACGATCCCGGCGGGCCGGCGCCGGCCGCCGGTGCCGCTCGCCGACAGCAGCGCGGGCAGGACCGGCAGCACGCACGGCGTGATCGCGGTGGCCGCGCCGGCGAGGAAGGCGAAGGTGAGCAGGAGGATCATGGTGAGGGGTCTGTACTAGGCTGCCGCGCCAATGAAGAAGGTCGTCTCCGCGGTGGGCAAGCCGTTTCGCTTCATCGGCAGGTTCCTGTTGCGGCTCCTCCGGTCGCTGCGCTTCCTCGGCAAGCCGTTCGCCCGCCTGGGCAAGCTGCGCGGCAAGGCCCGGATCATCGCGTTTGTGGTTCTCGCCGTGGTCGTAGTTGGCGCGGTTGTGGTCCTCAAGCCCGGCCCGAACGACAACGACGCGGTCGCCGAGACGCTCGACGACTACGCCGCCGCGACGCGCGACAAGGACTACCAGACGATCTGCGACGACCTGTACGCCAAGGATCTCGTCGAGCGCGTGCGGGCGGCCGGCCTGCCGTGCGAGGTCGCGCTGCGCACCGGGCTGGAGGATCGCCAGAACCCGCGGCTGGAGGTGCTCGGCGTGGAGGTCAACGGCGATCAGGCGCTCGCCCGCGTGCGCTCCACGGCGGGTGGCGAGGTGCCCTCGACGGATGTCGTGCGGCTCGTCAAGGAGGACGGCGACTGGCGCGTGGCCTCGTTGTCGGAGCCGGGCGCCACGCTGCAGACACCGTAGGCGCCCGTCAGCGCTTGACGACGACGTAGAAGGCGGCCAGCGCGAAGCCGATCTGGCCGAAGCTCATGGCCGTGCCGAGGTTCGGCGCGCCGGCCGCCTCGGCGACGAGCGTGCCGATGACGAACCCCGCGATCATCAGCGCGAGGTCGACGAGCAGGCGTGCACGCGAGGCGATCATGCCGCGGCCCGGGCCTCGAGCGCGCGCGTCAGGGCGGGGACATCGAGCGCCGGGTCCTGCTCGCCGAGCAGCTTGAGCGCCGTGCGCCGGCCGCCGAGCGCGCGCAGGCCGCGCTCGCCGTGCTCGGCGACGAAGTCCGCCAGCGCGCCGGCGCGGCGCGCGGCGAGCCGGCGCGCCGGGACGTCGAGCCGCGCACGGTGCTCGTCGAGCGCCGCGACGAGGTCGTCGAAGCCGGCCGGCGGCGCGAGCGAGCTGACGGCCACCACCGTCGTCGCCTGCTCGCCCAGCGAGCGCAGCGCGGCGCTGAGGTCGCGCCGCGAGCGCAGCGCGATCGGTCCGAGGTCGGCCTTCGTCACGACGAGCACATCGGGGATCTCCATGATCCCCGACTTCAGGAACTGCAGGACGTCGCCGCCGCCGGGCTGCACCACGACGGCGACGGTATCGGCCACCTCGGCGACCTCGGTCTCGGACTGACCGACGCCGACGGTCTCGACGACGACGACGTCGAACGCCGCCGCGAGCGCATGCGCCGCCGCGCGCGTCGCCGGGGCCAAGCCGCCGAGCCGGCCGCCGGCGGCCATCGAGCGGATGAAGACGTCATCGTCGCGCGGATCGACGAGGATCCGGGCGCGGTCGCCGAGCAGGGCGCCGCCCGAGCGCTTGGAGGACGGGTCGACGGCGAGCACCGCGACGCTGCGCCCGCGCGCGCGCCAGGCGGCCACGAGGTGTGACAGCAGCGAGGACTTGCCCGCGCCGGGCGGCCCCGTCACGCCGACGACGTGGGCCGGCGCCTCGCCGCCGAGCGCGGCGGGGGACACGGCGTGCAGCAGCGCGTCGATCTCGGCGCGCTGGGCCGGCGTACGGCTCTCGACGAGGTTGAGCACCGCGGGCGCGGCGGACCGGTCGCCGTCGCGCAGGCGCTGGCCGAGATCTTCGCCGGTGGCGGTCATCCGCGACGGACGCTAGTGCACCCGGCCGGAAGTTCGGTGAGGTTTCCTGGATGCCCGGCCGTGATCTGACGGTCGCCGGTGACCCGCCTTCGCGGTGGTGGCACGGGGGCGGGCGCCGGCGGCAGTCAGGCACGGATCGGGCGCGGGGAAAACCCGCAGAACTTGCGGATGGGTGTACTGGTGCACGGCCGGGCGGTGCGGGAAGGGCAGGTGGCTCGTGCGCATCCGCGCGAAGTCGCCTGGGCACGCTCGGGGACGGCGGCGTGCTCTGCCTCGAAGCCGCCGCCTGAGCGGTCGCGGCGTGCTCGGTGCCGGGATCGAGCTCGAGGCGATCACCGGGGTCGAGCGCGAAGTCGCCGGCGCGTGTGGAGGACGATGCCGCCGCTCACGCAGGACAGGGCCTTCGTGTAGCCACCCCCGCTGGCAGGATTCGAGCCGCCCCGCGGGAACTCCGCAAGCGTCTGAGCTTGCACGTGCGAACGGATGGCGGATGTGGCCGATGAGTGACGAGAAGGCGAACGACGACGACGAGCCGCAGGACGAGCGGCCGACCGTCCTGCTGATCGGCGACGGCGATCTCAGCGAGGAGACGGCGCGCGCGCTCGTGGCGGCCGGCGCCGAGGTCATCCGGCTCTGCCAACCCGACGAGGACGACGTTCGCGCCGCGCTCGAGGACGACGCCATCGACTCGGTGGCGGTGGTCGAGCGCGAGGACGCGATCGTGCTGCGGTTCGCGCTCATGGTCCGCGCGATCTCCGCGGACGTGCCGCTGCTGCTGACGATCTTCGACCCGACGATCGTCGAGCAGGTCGGCGAGTTGGTGGCGAACACGCGCATGACGTCGCTGGCGGACATCGTCGCGCCATCGCTGGCCGGCCCCTGCATCGACGAGCGCTTCACCGCGGTGTCCTTCCAGAACGGCAAGCCGGTCGGTCTCGTCGAGGGCGACGACGCGGTGACCGAGGTGCCGATCCGCCAGCCCCGGCCGCGGCGCGTGGAGGCGCTGGCGCGCGCGCTCTTCACGCCCTACGACAAGAGCGCCGGCATGCTGCTGTTCGGCGCGATCGGCCTCGCGGTCGTCTTCACCGTGGAGACCGTGACGGCGATGTTCACGCTCGACCAGAGCGCGATCGACGCCATCTACGGATCGGCGAAGACGCTCGTCACCGTCGATCCCAACCCGAAGGTCGCCGACGGGCCGGGGTGGTACAAGCTCTTCACCGCGGGCACGATGATCGTCGCCCTGCTGCTGGCGGCCGCGTTCACCGCGGGCCTCGTCAACCGGGTGGTGGAGCGCCGGCTGACCGGGCTCCTCGGCCGCAACGCCGTGCCGCGCCGCGACCACGTCGTCGTGGTGGGGCTCGGCCAGGTCGGGATGCGCCTGTGCCTGTTGCTGCGGAGCTGCAAGATCCCGCTCGTCGCCGTGGAGGCCGACGAGAACGGCGAGCGCGTGGGCATCGCCAAGGAGCTCGGCCTCCCGGTCGTCATCGGCCGCGCCGCCGACCCCTCGCTGATGCGCCGCCTCTCCCTGCACCGGGCGCGCGCCGTCGCGGCGGTGACCGCCGACGACCTGGAGAACCTCTCGGCGGCGATGACCGCGCGCGGCATCCACCGCGAAATCCGCACCGTGATGCGCGTGGGGGACGGCAACGTCGCCAACGAGACCCGCTCGCTGCTCGCCCTCGGCATCGTGCGCGACGTGCACCGCCTCGCCGCGCTGCTGCTCGCGGCGCAGATCCTCGACCGCGGCGCCGAGACCGTGGTGTGCATCGGCGACGACGCGCACCTGCGCTTCCCCGACGGGCGGCTGGAGCGCGCGGAGCTCGAGGCCCTGGCGTAGCCGGGCGCCGCGATCAGCGGCGTCGAGGCAAGCCTGGAAGCTGCCGTCGACGACGCCCGCGGCCGCCTCGTCAGAGGCGCCGACGGCCTGCGCGCGCCCGGCGCTCGACACCACCTGCCAGCGGCCGCGGCGGTCTGTGCGACATGTCACGTTTGGCGCTTCGCGGCTGCTGTGCGAAAGGGTGCCTTACGCGAATTCCTCGTCGAAAGGAAGTGCACGTGGTCGTACCGGGGGCTATCCCCAGGGGGCGCTGAGCGTCAACCTCTGGAACTCCGGCCAGGCGCCTTCCGTGGGCGCCTGGTAGCAACACGACGACGGGAGGTGATGCGCCGCCGGCACCCGGCCGTCGACGGCGCGTCCGCCGTCCCCGCCTGGCTGTTGTGGTGACCGGCCGCGGCGTGCTCAGGCGCCGGCGGCGATCCCGTTGCGCTCTGCGACGAGCGCCACGATGTCGCGCATGATGGCGGTCAGGTCGAAGTCCTTGGGCGTGTAGACCGCGGCGACGCCGGCCTGCTTGAGAGCCGGCACGTCGGCCTCGGGGATGATCCCGCCGACGACGACCGGCGCGTCGACGCCGGCCTCGCGCAGCCCCTCGACGATCCCCGGGATCAGCTCGCGGTGCGAGCCGGAGAGGATCGACAGGCCGATGACGTGCACGCCCTCCTGCAGGGCGGACGTGACGATCTGCGCGGGGGTGAGGCGGATGCCCTCGTAGACCACCTCCATGCCGACGTCGCGGGCGCGCACGGCGATCTGCTCGGCGCCGTTGGAGTGCCCGTCCAGCCCCGGCTTGCCGACGAGGATCTTGATCCGCCGGCCGAGCGCGTCGCCGACGCGGGCGACCTCGTCGCGCAGCCCCTCGAGCTCGGGACCGGTCGCGGCGGGGCCCGCCGAGGCCTCGCCGACGCCCGTCGGCGCGCGGTAGTCGCCGAAGGAGTCGCGCAGCGCCTGTGCCCACTCGCCCGTCGTCGCGCCCGCCCGGGCGGCGGCGATCGTCGCGGTCATGATGTTGACGCCGTCGTCGGCGGCGGCGGCGCGCAGCTCGTCGAGCGCGGCTCCGACGGCGCCGGCGTCGCGCGCGTCACGCCACTGCTCCAGCGACGCGATCGCCTCCGCCTCGACGCCGGGATCGACCGTCATGATCCCGCCGTCCTCGCCCTCGGCGAGCGGCGACGGCGCCGTCTCGCGGTACTTGTTGTGTCCCACGACGATCAGCTCGCCCGCCTCGATGCGGCGGATCCGCTCGCGGTGGGAGTCGACCAGCGAGGACTTCATGTACGCCACCGCCTCGACCGCCCCGCCGTGCTCGGCGACGATCGCCATCTCGGCCTTCGCGCCCTCGACGAGCTCGGCGACGAGCCCCTCCATCACCACCGAGCCCTCGAAGATGTCGGGGTACTCGAGCAGGTCGGTCTCGAAGGCGAGGATCTGCTGGATGCGCAGCGACCACTGCTGATCCCACGGCCGCGGCAGGCCGAGGGCCTCATTCCAGGCGGGCAGCTGGATCGCTCGCGCGCGGGCGTTTCGGCCGAGCGTGACGCCCAGCGCCTCGAGCACGATCCGCTGGACGTTGTTCTCCGGCTGGGACTCGGTCAGGCCGAGCGAGTTGACCTGCACGCCGTAGCGAAAGCGCAGCTGCTTGGGGTCCTCCACGCCGTAGCGATTGCGGCCGATCCACTCCCACATCTCGCCCATCGCGCGCAGCTTGGCGTGCTCCTCGACGAAGCGCACCCCGGCGTTGACGAAGAACGAGATCCGCGAGAAGACCTTGCCCATGAGCTCGGCGTCGACGCGCGCGCGGACCGCGTCGAGCACGGCGATCGCGTTGGACAGCGCGTACGCGATCTCCTGCACCGGCGTCGCGCCCGCCTCCTGCAGGTGGTAGGAGCAGATGTTGATGGGGTTCCAGCGCGGCACCTCGGTCACCGCGTAGGCGACCATGTCGGCGATCAGCCGCATCGAGGGAGCGGGCGGGAAGGCGTACGTCCCGCGCGCGAGGAACTCCTTGATGATGTCGTTCTGGGTCGTGCCCTGGAGGGCGGCCGGATCGACACCCTGCTCCTCGGCGGTGACGATGTACAGCGCCAGCAGCCAGGCCGCCGTCGCGTTGATCGTCATCGACGTGTTCATCGTGTCCAGCGGGATGCCGTCCATGAGCTCGGCCATCGCGCCGCGATGGGCGATCGGGACCCCGACCTTGCCGACCTCGCCGCGCGCGAGCTCGTGGTCGGCGTCGTAGCCCGTCTGGGTCGGCAGGTCGAAGGCGATCGACAGCCCGGTCTGCCCCTTGGCGAGGTTCGCCCGGTACAGCTCGTTGGACGTGCGCGCCGTCGAATGCCCTGCGTAGGTGCGCATCATCCAGGGCCGATCGGGCTCCGGCAGCCGGTGAGCAGGCGTTTGGCTCATCGCAGCGGATCGTACTGGCGCGGCGCCGGTACGCACGCGCCCCGATCGGGTACGAGCCGAGAACATCATCCATCGGAGGAGGACCCCATGGCAGACGAAGAGACCCCTGACGTGCCGGGCCACGCCGAGCCCGACGTCGGTGGCGGCGAAGGCGTGGAGAGCGACATCCCCGTCGGCGTGGACGCGCTGACCGATGAGCAGCTTGCCAAGGCCGAGGAGGCCGGGCCCGCCGCTGGGGGCGACGACGGGGGCGACGACGGCGCGCTCGACGTCTCTGCCCTGATGGACGACTCCGGTGACGCGGGCGACGATGCCGGTGACGACGCGAGCGATGACGCCGGTGATGACGCGGGTGACGACGCCGGCGACGATCCCACGCCCGACGACGACGTGGACGGCCCCGACGCGGCCACCGACGAGGGGTAGCGCGACCGCAACCTCGCACGCTCCCCGCCGTTGGCCTGTCATGAGCGAACGGCACACGCGGCGCCAGCTCGTGCGCCGCGGGAGCGCGGCGGCGCTCGTCGCGGCGAGCGCACCCGCGCTGCTGACGGCTTCGGCGCCCGCCGCCACGACCGCCGAGCTGCGCCGCCGGCTGCGCGGCACGCTGGTCACACCGCGTGACCCCGGCTGGGACGCGGCGCGCGCGCTGCGCAATCCGCGCCTGGACCTCGAGCCGCGCGCGATCGCGTTCTGCGAGAGCAGCGCCGACGTGGCGCAGGTGGTCCGTTTCGCGCGCGCCCGCGGCTGGCCCGTCGCGGGGCGCGGCGGCCGGCACTCCTTCGCCGGCTACGGCAACGTCGTGGGCGCCATCGTGGCCGACGTCTCGCGCCTGGACGCCGTCACGCTCGAGCCGCACCGCCCGGTGGCGCGGGTCGGCGGCGGCGCCGACGTGTTCGACGTCTACCGCGACCTCGTCCTCGCGAAGGAACGCGCGCTGCCGGTCGGGACCTGCCCGACCGTCGGCATCGCGGGGCTGACGCTCGGGGGCGGCTTCGGGCGCCTCATGCGCCGCTACGGCGTCACGGCCGACAGCCTGCGCGCGGCGACCGTCGTGCTGGCCGACGGGCGCATCGTGCGCTGCTCGGAGGACGCGCGCGCCGACCTCTTCTGGGCGCTGCGCGGCGGCGGCGCCGGCTTTGCGATCGTCACGCAGCTGCGCTACGCCGTGCGCGCCGCGCCCGCGGGGCCGATCGCGTTCACCCTGTCCTATCCCTGGACGCAGGCGGCGGCGGCGATCGACGCCTGGCAGCGCACGCTGCCGGTCGCGCGGACCACGCTCGCCTACGGACGCCTGCGCGCCCTGCGCCGGCCGAACGGCGCGCTGACGCTGACCGCATCGGGCCACTGGTACGGCAGCGAGGCGTCGCTGCGCACGCTGCTCGCCCCGCTCGTCGCGGCCGGCCCGGCGCGCCAGACGCTGCGCCGGCGGACATTCGCGCAGGCCGCGCAGCCCGACGGCGTGACGCTGCGCGACGGCCGGCCCGTGCTCGGGGAGGCGGCGCGCTTTCCCAACTACCAGCGCTCGGACTTCTTCACGGGGCTGCTGCCGGGGCCGGCGATCGCCGCGCTGGTCGCCGCGATCGAGCGCTGGCCGGGCGTCGGCGGCAGCGGTCACGAGGGCGGCGTGCAGCTCGACGCGCTCGGCGGCGCCGTCAACCGGCCCGCGCCCCGGGCGACGGCGTTCGTCCACCGCGCGCAGCGCATGCACTGCGCGTACCTCAGCTTCTGGGGCGCGAGCGACCCGGCGTCGATGGCCGGTGCCTGCGCCCAGTGGGTGCGCGACACGCAGGCGCTGCTCGCGCCGCACGCGTCGGGCGAGGCCTTCCAGAACTACATCGATCCCGAGCTCGCCAACTGGGAGCGGGCCTACTTCGGCGCGAACCTCGCGCGGCTGCGGGCCGTCAAGCGCCGCTACGACCCGGCCGGGCGCTTCGCGTTCGCGCAGGGGGTGACTCGCTAGCTTCAGTACCCGTGCGAGCGATCGACGTCTTCCACGAGGGCCTCGAACACGTCATCTGCGCCTGGCAGGTCGACGACGTCATCGTCGACCCGGGCCCGGAGTCGACCTCGGACACGCTGCTGGACGCGCTCGGCGACGAGGAGCCGCGCGCGCTCCTGCTGACGCACATCCATTTCGATCACGCCGGCGCGGCGGGCGCGCTCGTGCGCCGCTGGCCCGACCTCGAGGTCTGGGTCCACGAGCGCGGCGCGCGCCACCTCGCCGACCCGGCGCGCCTGGTCGCCTCGGCCAAGCGCCTGTACGGCGAGGAGTTCGACCGCCTGTGGGGCGAGGTCGTGCCGATCCCGGCCAAGAACCTGCGCGTGCTGCGCGGCGGCGAGAGCCGGGACGGCTGGGACGTCGCCTACACGCCGGGCCACGCGTCGCATCACGTCTCCTACCGCCATGCGGACTCCGGCTGGGTGTTCGCCGGCGACACCGCGGGCGTGCGCCTGCCGCCCGGGGCGCTGCTGCTGGCCCCGACGCCCCCGCCGGACTTCGACCTCGAGGCGTGGCGGGCGTCGATCGACACGATCGAGGCGTGGGAGCCGCAGACGCTCGCGATCACGCACTTCGGCGACTACCGCGACGTCGCCGAGCACCTCGATCGCCTGCGCGAGGCCCTCACGCGCTGGAGCGAGCTCGCGGCGCGGACCGATCGCGACGGCTACGCGGCCGCGCTGCGCGCCGAGCTCGCCGCCACCCTCGACGAGCAGGCCGCCGCCGCGTTCGCCCAGGCGATGCCGCCGATGGACCAGTGGCTGGGCATCGACCGCTACCGCAACGCCCCGCGCCGGGCTGGCGCGGGTGGCTGAGCCTTCGTATCCTGGCGTGCGTATGAGTCAGACCATCGAGAAGCCGCGGACCGGGCTGCCGGGCAGCGGACTGGGCGGGCACTGGCGCGTGATCGTCCGCAACGACGACCACAACACGTTCGACCACGTCGCCCACACGCTGGCCCGCTACATCCCGGGGGTGAGCGTCGACCAGGGCTTCCGGATCGCCGACACGATCCATCGCAGCGGCCTGGCGATCGTGTGGACCGGGCATCGCGAAGCGGCGGAGCTGTACTGGGATCAGCTGCAGGGCGCGGGCCTCACGATGGCCCCGCTCGAGCAAGGCTGACGCAGCCTCGTGGGTTCGCCCGCGCACCCCACACGCCGGTGCACGCGCGCTGTGGGAGGCTGTAGCGCAGGGTGAGCGAGGGGGTAAGCACGAACGCCGGTCGGGCCGACCGCGAGCGCACGCTGCTGCGGGCGTACCACGTGGACGGGGACACCCGCGCCCGCGACGCGCTGGCCGAGGAGATGGTGCCGCTGGCGCGCGCGCTGGCGGGGCGCTACAGCGGCCGCGGCGAGCCGATCGACGACCTCGTGCAGGTCGCCTGCGTGGGGATCATGAAGGCGATCGAGGGCTTCGACCTCTCCCGCGACGTGCGCTTCTCCTCCTACGCCACGCCGACCGTGCTCGGCGAGATCAAGCGCCACTTCCGCGACAAGACGTGGGCGATGCGCGTGCCGCGCGGCATGCAGGAGCTGCAGATCCGCCTCGCGAAGGCGCGCGACGAGCTGACGACCCAGATGGGCCGCTCGCCGACGGTGCAGGAGCTCGCCGACTTCGTCGAGGAGCCCTTCGAGGAGGTGCTGCTGACGATCCAGAGCCAGGAGGCGCGGCGCACCCGCTCGCTCGACGAGCCGACCGGCGAAGACGTCACGCTGGCCGACTCGATCGGCGCCCGCGACCCCGAGATCGGGCGCGCGGAGATGCGCGTGCTGCTCGACGACGCCTTCGACGTGCTGTCCGAGCGCGATCGCGAGGTGCTGCGGCTGCGCTTCGCCGAGGACCTCACGCAGACGGAGATCTCGCGGCTCGTCGGGGTCTCGCAGATGCAGGTCTCGCGCATCATCCGCCAGGCCCTGCGCACGCTGCGCGCCGACATCGAGCGCGACGACGAGCGCAGCGACGCCGCGTAGGCGAGCGGGCGGGCGAGCGAGCGCAGCGACGAGGAGCTGCCGGCCGCCGCGCGCGACGCGCACGAGGCCTTCGCGACCTTCTACCGCCGCCACGTGCGGGCGCTGTCGGCGCGCGCCGACGTCGTCGTCTGGGTCGGCTCGGACCGCCGCGGCGGCTGACCGCCGGCGGCGCGGTCCCGGGGAGGCCGCGCAGAAGTTCAGGGACCCTCCCCGTCGCGAAGCGCCGTGTGGCCGCACGAGGATCGCCGCTCACCCGGCAAACCGATCCTCCACACGAAAGCGAGCACACCACATGCGACGTATCTCCACCCTCCGGCGGGCACTGGCCGTCACCGGACTCGCCGTCGGCCTGCTGCCGGCGGCCGCTGCTCACGCCGGCTGCACGTCGGTGCGGCTGCCGGTCGCGCTCTCGCAGGGCGCCGCCAAGACGAGCGTCGCGGCGGGGCAGCTGTGGCGGCCCGCGCACCCGGGCCCGCGCGCCAGGACGGTCCAGCTGCTCATCCGGCGCGACGCACGGCAAGACCTGCTGGGAGAGCCGATGTCGGCCAGCGAGTTCACCGGCCTGGAGACCGGGGTCTACAACCCGCCCGCCACCAACCCGTCGATCGACGTCGACGTCCCGGTGCTGCTGGCGACCGGCGCCCATGACTCGCTGTTCTGCGGTGGGCAGGTGACGTGCGCCTCGACCAGCCAGATCGTCGCCAACGAGACACCGTACTGGCCCAACGCGCCGCGCCTGGACGTCGCGATCGTGCCGTTCGCCGGTCACGACGTGAACCTGCACCGGACGGCGCCGGTGTTCTTCCTCGCCAGCCAGGCGTGGATCGCCGCACACGCCTGCTGAGCGCGCTGCGCGGCGAAGCCTGACCCTCCTCGAACCTCGAGGAGGGTCAGGTCGTCCGCACGTCGCGCGCCGAGGTGTCCGCAGTACCCACCCAGGGTGTCCTGACGAACGCCGCTCGCGGCCCCACCATGGCGGCAGGGGATTCGTCCAGCCGCGCAAGGAGTCGTCATGTCGTCGTCACGCCGCACACCGCGCCGCGCCGTTCGCGCCGCGCTTCTCACCATCGCCGCCGTAGCCGCCGTCGGCGGGGTCGCCGCCGCGGCCGCCGGGGGCGACACCACCATCGCGGTCGCGCCGCGCGCGCTGATCGCGGCGCCGCAGGACAGCCCCGCCGACTTTCCCGGCGTCGCCAAGGCGCGTGCGGGCGCGCCGCTGCCCAGGGGCTACGTCGCCGTCGGCCGCGCCGTGCGGATCACCCGCGGGGGCGAGGCCGCGCATGCCGCGCTGCGGCTGACGTGCCCCCGCGGCAAGACCTGGCGGACCGGCGCCGCGACCGGCCGCGTCAGCCTGATCGTGCTCGACCGCACCGTCTCCAAGAAGCGCTCGGTGCTGGTCATGGCCGCGTACGACGGCACGACCGCGGTCGGCCAGACGGCGGCCGGAACGATCTACGCGCTCTGCCGCTGAGTCGGCGGGTCGGGCCGGGTCGGGTCGCTCAGCGCCGCGCGCGCCGGTCGAACCACTCGCCGAAGCTGCCCAGCGCGCTCGCGGCGCCGTGGCCGATCCGGCCGGGCAGGCCGGGGGTGCAGGCCAGCACCGCGCGGTCGGGGTCGTCGGCGAGCGCCACGGCGGCCGCCCGGGCGGCCTCCTCCTGGGCGCGCATCCGCCGCGACCAGCCCTCCAGGAAGCGCTGCAGCTCGGCGTCGCCATCCTGCGCGGCGGCGCGGGCGAGGTAGTCCAGCAGCGTGACGACGTGCACGACGTCGAGCACGGCGAACCGCACCGCCTGGTTGACCTCCAGCGCCGGGTCGAGCAGCGCGTTGTGCACGCCGGCCAGGCGGGCGCCGAGGCCCTGCGCCAGCGGTCGCCCGTAGAGGCCGCGCGCGGCCGTGACGTCGCTCAGCTCGGCGATCAGCGCGCCGGCCAGCTCCGCGCCCGAGCGCAGCAGCTCAGCCTCCTGGGGCGCGTGCGCGTCGATCCGCTCGGCCAGCGTGCGCCAGTGGTTGCGCAGCTGGCGGGCCATCGCGAACAGCTCGCGCAGGCCACGGTGCTCGGTCGGGTGCATGGACCAAGACTAGAAGGCCGATTGCGATGGCCCTCGACGCCCGCCCGCTTGAGTCGAGCACACGATCTGGCAGACCCCCGCCGCGAAGTCCGATACGGTGCGCAGGCGGCTGGGGGAGCGTCCCTCGGCCCCTGACGCGATGCGAGGACCCCTGATCGAGTCCCCAACACCGCCCAGTCGCAACCCTCGGCGACTTGCCACCATCCTCGCGCTCGGCGTGGGCATCGCCGGCGTGCCCGGAGCCACGGCCGTCGTGGCGCAGGAGCCCGCGCCCGACGCCGGCACGCCCACCACGACGACGCCGGCGGCCGATCCGGCGCCGGACCCGGCTGCGGCCCCCGCTCCGGTCGCGACCCCTACGGGGCCGCCGCCCCTGCCGTCCGCGCCCGCGCCGGCCGCCCCGCCACCGCCCGTGGCGTCACGGCCGTACACCCCGCCGGTCTCCGGCCCGCTGGACTTCGCCCGCGAGGGGCTGCCGGCGTTCGTGGTCCCCCCGGAGCGCCAGCGCGAGCGCGTCCCCGTGCCGCCGCGCGAGACCACGCCCGGCCGCGTGACCGAGCGCGAGCCGGCGGGCGCGACGGACGCCGAGGACGACCCGTCCGGTGCCCCCGAGGACGGCGGCTCCGCTAGCGAGCTCGGCGGTCCGCTCGCACCCTCCACCGCGGCCGCCCAGATCCCGAACTTCTTCATCGGGCGCTTCTCGATCCCGCCGTTTCTGCTGTCGATCTACCAGGCGGCCGGCATCCAGTACGGCGTCCCGTGGGAGATCCTCGCCGCGATCAACGAGATCGAGACCGACTACGGACGCAACCTCAACGTCTCCACCGCCGGGGCGACCGGCTGGATGCAGTTCATGCCCGCCAGCTGGCAGGCCTACGGCGTCGATGCCAACGAGGACGGCCGCAAGGACCCCTACAACCCGGTCGACGCGATCTTCGCCGCCGCGCGCTATCTGAAGGCCGCCGGCGCCGACGAGGACCTGCGCAAGGCGGTCTTCGCCTACAACCACGCGAACTGGTACGTCGACTCCGTGCTGGCGCGGGCGCGCTTCATCGCCGGACTCCCGTCGGACCTCGTCGGCTCGCTGACGGGGTTGACGCAGGGACGCTCGCCGATCGCCGCGCGCATGACCTTCGCCCACCGCGCGGCGCGCTCGCCCGCGCGCCGCGAGCTGCGCATCGAGGCGCCCGCGGGCGCGCCGGTCGTGGCCGTGCAGGACGGGCGGATCATGCGCATCGCCAACAGCCCGCGGCTCGGGCGCTTCGTCATGCTGCGCGACGCCTACGGCAACACGTACACCTACGCGCACCTCGGCAAGGTCGCCCACAGCGTGCTCGTCGCCAAGGAGCAGGCGCCGGCCAAGGCGCGCGTCGTGCGGTCGCTCGCCGCGCCGGGCGCCGACCCGGCGCCGGTCGCGCCCGCCAGCGCCGGCTCCAACCGCAGCGCGGCGAAGGCGGCCGCGGCGGCCAGGATGCGCGCGGCCCAGCGCGACAAGGCCGGGCCGCCGACGCCGACCACCGTCGCGGCGGCCCCCAAGGAGCGGCTCTTCGCCAACCCCGGGCGGACGCGCTCGCTGGCCTCCGGCGGGCGCCGGCAGATCCTCGACGCGTCGTTCGCGCTGCCCGCCTCGGCGAGCCTGCGCTCGTTCTTCGCCGGCGACGTCGGCCTGGAGCGCTCCGAGCTCGAGCTCAAGCGGATGTTCGCCGGGCGGCGCGTCATCGCCGGCACGATCCTCGGCCGGGTCGGCTCGAGCTCGACCTCGACGAGCGCGACCGGCAGGCCGCCGCACGTCCTCTTCTCGATCCGCCCGCCGGGCCAGGGCGTGCCGCGGATCGACCCCGAGCCGTTCATCGAGGGGTGGCGCCTGCTCGAGTCGACGAACATCTTCCGCGCACGCGGGGCGGGGGCCGTGGCCGGCGGGTCGATCGGCCAGATCCTGCTCATGAGCAAGGAGACGCTGGCCCAGCGCGTCCTGGCCAACCCCGACATCGAGCTCTACGAATGCGGCCGGCGCGACATCGTCGCCGGGATCGTCGACCGCCGCGTGCTCGCGACGCTCGAGTTCCTCGCCGCCAACGGCCTGCGGCCGAGCGTGTCGTCGATCCGCTGCGGCCACCGCTTCTTCACCGAGACCGGCAACGTCTCGCAGCACTCGTCGGGCAACGGCGTCGACATCGCGAAGATCAACGGCCAGTCGATCCTCGGCAGCCAGGGACCCGGCTCGATCGCCGACACCACGGTCCGCCGGCTGCTGACGCTGCAGGGCACGATGGCGCCCGCGCAGGTCATCAGCCTCATGAGCTACCCCGGCGCTCCGACCGCGCTGGCGATGAACGACCACGCCGACCACATCCACGTCGGCTTCCGGCCGCTGGGCGGCGCCGGCGGCGGCACCACGGCGCGCGGCCTACGGCCCCAGCAGTGGCTGCGGCTCGTCGACCGCCTCGGGCGGATCGCCAACCCGCTGGTCAGCCGGCTTCAAAGACCGTAGCCGGCTCGCGCACCTCGCCGCGCGCCACGAGGTCGTTCCAGACGTACAGCAGCGGCACCTGAAACCAGCCGCTGCAGGCGGCCCGGAACTCGGTGAACTCGGGTCCGTACCAGTAGGCGTCCCAGCCCTGCTTGTCGTCGAAGTCGACGGCGAGCAGGAACTTGTAGCGGTCGTCGCGCGAGCGAAACAGCTCGTAGCGCGTCGCGCCGTACCGCGTCGAGAGCGGGGCGATGAGCTCGAGCGCGGCCTGCAGGTCGTCGCCGCGAAAGCCGGTCGCGTAGAGCGGGAGATGGACGACGCCGGCGGCCATCAGCTGCCGACCTCGGCGCGGATCGCGCCGGCGCCCTCGGCGCTCTTGCCCTGGCCGGTCTCGGTCGCGCCGACGAGGATCGCGATCTTGCCTTGGTGTGCGTTCTCGTACATGAGCTGGTGGGCCTCCGCGACGCCCTCGAAGGGCATGGTCTTCCACAGGACGGGACGGATCTTCGACTCCCGGATGAGGTCGTTGGCCTTCGTGCACTGCCACGCGTTGGCGAAGTGCGAGCCGATGATCTGCTTCTGGCGCATCCACAGGTAGCGGACGTCGAAGTCGAGGTGAAATCCGGATGTCGCGCCGCAGATCACGACCTTGCCGAACGGCTTGACGACGAACACGCTCGTCGGGAACGTCGCCTTGCCGACGTGCTCGAACACGATGTCGGGCGCGCCGCCGAGGATCTCCTTGACGCGCTTGCCGAAGCGGCGCGACTCGGCGAAGCGCGCCTTCTCCTCCTCGTCGCTCTCGCCGCCCTTGCGCATCATGCCCGCGAACTCGTTGCGGTTGATGAAGTCCTTGGCGCCCAGCTGCTTGACCAACTCCCCCTTCTCGTCGGATGAGACGACGCCGACGCAGTCGGCGCCGGTCAGCGCGCAGAGCTGGGTCGCGAACACGCCGAGGCCGCCCGCGGCGCCCCAGACGAGGACCTTGTGGCCGGCCTGCAGGTCGGTCTGGTCCATGAGCATGCGGTAGGCGGTGAAGTACGTCAGGCCGTAGGAGGCGGCCTCCTCCCAGGTCAGGTGCTCGGGCTTGGCGAGCAGCTGCTGGGCCTGGACCTTGCAGAACTGGGCGAACGAGCCCCAGCTCGTCTCGTAGCCCCAGATCTGCTGGCTCGGCGCGGCGAGCGGGTCGAGGCCGTGGACCTCGACATCCTCGTAGGACGCCTGGTTGCAGTGGATGACGACCTCGTCGCCGACCTTCCAGCGGGTGACGCCGGGGCCGACCTTCCACACGACCCCGGAGGCGTCCGAGCCGCCGATGTGGTGCTCCTCCTCGGGGTGGTAGCGAAACACCGAGACGGGCTGGCCGAGCGCGGCCCAGACGTTGTTGAAGTTCACGCCGGCGGCCATGACCCGCACGACGACCTCGAAGGCCTGCGGCTCGGGGACCGCGATCTCCTCGACCTGGAAGGCGTCCTTGGGCTCGCCCTCGCGCTCCTGGCGGATGACCCAGGCGGTCATCGTCGCGGGCAGCTCGCCCGGCTCGGTCTCCACGGTTGCGACTTGGCTGATGTCGACGGCCATCGGTCGCAGATCCTACGCCCCGACGGACTCGCGCGCGGGCTCGGCGGGCGGCGCCGCCAGCTCGCCGGCCGGCGGGGCGGGGATCACCGCGCCACCCGCCAGCTCTGGCGAGATGAGCTTCCAGGCCACGATCGCGCCCGCCGCGGCGACGAACGCGCCGATCAGCAGCCCCTCGCCGAGCGAGTCGACGAAGTCCGCCCGCGAGCTCGTCTGGCCGATGAACGTGCCGAGCACCGCGACGCCGAGCGTGCCACCGACCATCCGGTTCATCGACAGGATCCCGGAGGCGACGCCGGCCTTGGTCTGGTCGACGGCGTTCATCGCCGCGGTGCTCATCGGCGACATCGTCAGCGCGATGCCGATGCCCATCACCATGAAGCCGGGCAGCAGGAAGCCGAAGCCCGAGGTGGGGGTGAGGAACGACTGCCAGGCCAGCGAGATCGCCACCAGCGTGAGCCCGGCCACGATGAGCGGCCGCGGCCCGATGCGGTCGGTCTGGCGCCCGGCGATCGGCGCGACGAGGATGACCATCAACGTCGTCGGCAGGAACCGGATGCCGGCCTCCAGCGGCGAGTAGCGCAGGATGTTCTGCATGTAGAGCGTGAGGAAGAAGAACATCCCGAGCATCGCGAAGGACACGATGAACGCGACGATGTTCGCGCCGAGGAACGTCCGCGACCGGAAGAAGGCGAAGTCGACCATCGGCACCCTGACGCGCCGTTCCACGACTGCGAACGTGGCCAGGCCGGCGGCGGCGAGCGCGAACAGTCCGAGCACGCGCGGCGAGCCCCAGCCCCAGTCGCCGGCCTCGACGAGCCCCAGCGTCAGCGCGGTCATGCCGACGGTGATCGCCGTCACGCCCGCGAAGTCGACCGTCGGCAGGACCGTCTCGTCGCGCGACTCGCGCGTGGCGAAGAGGGTGACCGCGACCGCGCCCGCGGCGACGGGCAGGTTGATGAAGAAGATCGACTGCCACGAGACGTGCTCGACGAGCACGCCGCCGAGCACGGGCCCGATCGCCAGCGCGAGCGCCGACACGCCGGCCCACGTGCCGATCGCGCGGCCGCGCTCGTGCGGCGGGAAGACGTTCGTGATGATCGACAGCGTGGCGGGCATCATGAGCGCCGCGCCGACGCCCTGCGCGGCGCGCCCGCCGATCAGCCAGGCCGAGGACTGCGAGAAGCCGATGAACAGGCTCGAGGCGGCGAAGATGACGACGCCGGTGAGAAAGACGCGCCGGCGACCGAAGATGTCGCCGAGCCGCCCGCCGGTGACCAGCAGGACGCCGAAGGCCAGCGTGTAGGCGTTGACCGTCCACTGCAGACCGGCGATCGACGTGTGCAGGTCGTTCTGGATCGACGGCAGCGCGACGTTGACGACCGTGTTGTCGAGCATCACCATGAACAGCGCGAAGCACATCGCGGCGAGCGTCCACCAGCGGCGGTTGTCGTCGGTGAGGGCGAGCTTCCTGGTCATGTCCGCTCCGTCCCGGGCGCCGGCTGGGCGAGGTCGTCGAGGATCGGCCGCAGCGCGCTCGACAGGCGCCTGCGCTGTGCGGCCGGCAACGTCGCGGTGAACTGCGCCACCCCGGCCATGCGCGCCGCGTCGAGGCGCTCGAGCGCGTCGGGGCCGGCGTCGGTGCAGCGCACGCGCTTCATGCGGCGGTCCGTCGGCTCGTCACACGGCGTCGGTTGCGGGGTGCGCCTACAGGCCGAAGCGCCGCTCGCACGCCCGCTGCGCCGCCCGCGCGCGCGCCGAGCCGCGGCGCGTCGCGCTGCGGGTGCAGGCGGCGAACTTGCGTCCGCGGGCGCGGCTGCGCAGCTTGGGCTTGGCGAGCTTGGCGGCCGCGGCGACGACCGCGCTGACGCCGTCGACCGACGGCGCCGGGCCGACCGCCCCGCCCGTCGGCTGCGAAGCCCCGAGGCGCATGCCCCCCGCCAGCGTCGTCGCGCCGGCGCCGCAGCCGAGGTTGAGCGTCATGTCCTGGCCGCGGGCGATCGTGAGCGTGCGCCGCTCGAGCGCCAGGCCGGTCGCGTCCTCGCAGGTCAGCTCGTAGGCCTCGGTGCCGCCGGCGGCGCCGACGAACGGGCGCGTGGACTGGTTGACGTGCCAGGCGTAGCTGCCCGACGACGGCACCGGCATCCTGGTGTCGAGCGTGTCGTCGATGACGATCGGCGGCTTCTGTCCGGTCAGGCAGATCGCCGGCAGCCCGATGTTCAGCACCGGCTCGATGCCCTTCTGGCAGTACGGGCTCGTGCGCGTCTGGAAGTTGCGCCGCAGGTGCAGCATCCGCCCGGCCGGGGCGGTGCCGCGCACGATCGCGTGATCGGCCGGGGTGGCGGCCGCCTCGGCGGCGAGCAGCATGCCCTCGCGCAGTCCGCCGCGCTGGGCGGCGTGCGCGTTCTCGCCCGTCCACTCCGCGATGACGCCGGTCGCGTAGGGCATGTGGAAGTTGCCGTCCGGCGGGCCCATCTCGATCGTGTAGCCGTAGCCGCCGGTCGCCGCGTAGCTGTCGTCCTCGGTCGTGCCGGCGGTGTCGTAGAGCTCGTAGCCGTACTGCGACGTGTAGCCGGCGGCCGTCCCGATCGCGTCGCCGATCGCCTTCATGCGCGCCTCGTCCGGCGCGGGACCCGAGCCGCTGACGCCCGGCGGGCGCAGGATGAGCGCGGCGACGTTGTGGATCGAGACCAGTGTCGTCACGTGGTGCGACGTGACGTAGTTGAACACCGCGCGCGTCTCGGGCTCCGAGCGCGGCGCCGGCCCGTGATAGCTCTGCGAGGTCACGTCCGACGAGCTGCCGGGACCGCCCCAGAGGTTGCCGTAGTTGCGGTTGTTGTCGACGCCCCAGGCCAGCTCGCAGGGCAGCTGCGGGCCGAGGATCTCGCCGTCGCAGTTCTTGCGCCGGTAGGCGAAGATCCCGCCCGGCGGGATGATCGACTCGACGAGCGTCAGGTTGGGCTCCTGGCCGAGCGCGTCGCCGAGGTCGAACGCGCTGCGCGAGGAGACGTAGCCGTCGGGGTTGACCAGCGGCAGGATCACGACACGGGAATTGCGCAGGATGTTGTCGACCCGCGGCGTGGCCTGTTGCTGCACGAGCAGCTGGGCGAACTCCATCGCGGCCTCGGCCGACGGCCACTCACGCGCGTGGTGCACGCCCATCGTGAAGAAGACCGGCCGCCCGTCTGTGCCCTCGACGTCGCGCGCGATCTCGACCCCGTACATCATGCGGCCCTGGTAGGAGGTGCCGAACTCGACCTGGCGCACGAGGCCCGGGTGCTGGGCGACGAGCTGCTTGAGCTCGGCCTGGATCTCGTCGTAGGTGCGATAGGACGTGCGGCCGGAGGGCAGCGCCGAGCCGGCGGCGCCCGCTCGCGTGGTGGCGCGGGCGTCCGCGGCACGGGCGGCGCCGTAGGACTTGGCGAGGTTGGCGTCGCGCGTCTCGAAGCGCAGTCCCGACAGCCGCAGCTGCGTGAGCTGGACGGCGCCGGCGACGATCACGTCGGCCCAGCCGCGGCCGCGCACGTGGGTGACGTCGAAGCCGGCCCGCTCGAGCCCCGCGAGCTGGGCGTCAGTGCCGCTGACGCGCACGAGCTGAGCCGTCCCGCCCCCGAGCAGCTTCGGCAGCGCGGAGGCCACCGTGCGCAGCGTCACCCGGGCCTGCGCGCCGGCGCCGGCCCGGCGGCACGCCTCGACGACGAGGCTGCGCCCGCCCCGCACCCAGCCCTGGACGACCTCGCTGCCGCCGAAGCCGCGCGAGCTCGCGACGCGCTGGCCGCCGGTGTCGCGCACGGCGAGGTCCCAGTCGCCGCTGCCGCGCAGGCGCACGTCGACCATCCCCGTGACCCCGGAGCGATACGTGGTGGCGGCGCAGCGAGCCCCGTCGGCGGGCGCGAGCGTGCGCACCGAGGGCGCGAGCAGCCTCGGCACGAGATCGGCGGCCTGCGCGGGGGCGACGAGCGACAGCGCCGCAGCCAGGCCCAGCATGAGCGTCATCGTCCGTGACATGTGTTCCCCTCCCGGAGAAGCCGGTGAACCGGATGCGAGCGTAGCGGTCGGGCGCGCGACATGGAAGCTCAGCCCGTCGGGCCGGGCAGCTCCTGCGATTGGCGCTGGCGCAGGGTCCGGCCGCCGGCGCTCCACGCGTAGATGCGCTCGACGATCTTCGCCGGGCAGCAGACGTCGTCGCCCTCCACGAAGCGCGGCGTGCGCAGGATGAGCTCCGCGTTGGCGACCTCGATGGTGGCGCGGTACAGGCGCTGCGAGCGGTAGACGACCCGCAGGTCGCTCTCCTCGGACTCGCCGTCGGTGCTGAGGACGTAGATCGCGACGGCGCCGCCGACGCCGCCGGTGTCGACGAGCACGATCGCGTCGCTGCGCCCGTCGCCGGTCAGGTCCGCGAAGGTGATGTCCGGCGCGACGAAGCCGCCGCCGCTGCTCAGCAGCCGCTTGACGTCGCTCGTCGTCTTCTCGTCGGCGAGCAGCGTCTTCTCGAAGAGGGCCTGCGACTTCGTCGGCGCGGCGCTCGAGCCGCCGGTCACGACCAGCGTCGCGGCGACCGCCGCGAGGAGCCCCACCAGCACGGCGAGGATGGTCCGGGGCCGCCGCATTGCGGAGATTGTCGCAATCTCGCGGCCGCGGCGCTACGGCTGCAAGAGCTGGTCCGTCGCGCTGGACCGCGACGGGCCGACGCGGATCGTCGCCGAGGGGGTCCGGCGCGTGCCCGCGGTGATGCGGTACGTGCCCTGCACGAGGTCGGCGGTCAGCGACGCGGTGTCGCCGGGGTTGATCGGGCCGGTGCGCTGCTCGAGCGGCGCCGTGCCGGCCGACAGCGTCTCGCTGCGCAGTGTGATCTGCTGCGAGACCGTGGTGAGGTTGCTCACGATCAGCTCGACGGCCCCCGCTCCGATGCGCGACGGCGACACGGTGATGTGGCGCGGCGTGACCGCGGCGCCCAGCGTGATCGGCGCGGGCGCGCGCTCGCGGTTGGCGAACTCGTCGTCGCCGCCGCAGCCGCCGGCCGTCAGCAGGAGCGCGGCGAGCGCGACCCCGGCAGCGGTCCAGCGTCCCTTGCGCATCGCGTGCAGCGTCCTCACCAGCCAGTTGGAACTATCCGGGGCGGCGAACGATGCGCGATCGCGCGTGTTGCGCTCAGCTGCCGGTGCGCGCTTGCAGGTCCGCGCGCGCGGATTCGACCTCGCGCAGGGTCGCCTGCAGCTGGTCCCACTCGGCCGCCTCGGCGGCGTCGTACGCAGCGCCCTCCAGCGTGCTCAGCGCGTCGCGGTAGGAGGTCCAGGCGACGCGGGTGCGTGCGTCGAGCTCCGCCAGCAGGCGCGCGGTGTCCGGCGTGGCAAAGGTCGTCATCTCGGTGCTCCATCGGCCTGTGCATGCATGTGCGACAGGCTACCCCCGGGCGCGGTCGGCGAATGATGCAACCGCGCATGCATGGCGTCCTACCCGCCCGCGAACCTCCCGCGATGGACCTGCTCGCCCAGCCGCTGGCGACGACGGAGTTCGTCGTCGTCGACACCGAGACCAACGGCCGCGCGGGCGAGGCCTGCGAGCTGACCGAGGTCGGCGCGGTGCTCGTCGGCGGCGGCGAGCTGCACGATCGCTGGGAGACCCTCGTCGGCGCCGCCATGCCGCTGTCGCGCTCGATCCAGCGCTTCACCCAGATCACGCAGGCGATGGTCGACGAGGCGCCGGCCGCCGATGCGATCCTGCCCGACCTCGCCGCGCTCATCGGCGCCCCGCCCGTGCGCGTGCTCGTCGCGCACAACGCCGCCTTCGACCGCCGCGTCCTGCGCCAGGCGTTCGCCCGCGCGGGCCTGGCGTGGCCCGACCCGCCGACGCTGTGCACCGTGGCGCTGGCCCGCCGCTACGCGCCGCTGGTGCGCCAGCGCCGGCTCGCCGCGCTGGCCGACTCGCTGGGCATCGAGGTGGTCACGACGCACCGCGCGCTCGCCGACGCGGAGACCTGCGCGCGCGTCTTCTGCGCGCTGTTCGGGCGCCTGTGCGCGAACGCCGCGACGGTCGGCGACGCGCTCGAGGCGCTGGCGGGACCGCGCCGGCGCCCGCGTGCGCCGCGCGCCCGGCGGACCGTCGAGGGCGGCGTGACCAAGCGCCACGTGCCCGACAGCCTGGACTTCGCGGGGCTGCCCGACGAGCCCGGCGTCTACATCTTCCGCAACGCCGCCGGCCAGGTGCTCTACGTCGGCAAGTCCGTCGCGCTGCGCACGCGGGCGCGGGCGCACTTCCATGCGGCCGCGCGGGCCGACGGCTGGACCGCGCAGGCCGCCCTCGTCGACTACCGCACGACGAGCTCCGAGCTGGGCGCGCTCGTGCTCGAGAACCGCCTGATCCGCGAGCTGCGCCCGCCGGGCAACGTCGTCCACAAGCACGACGACGCGTTCGTCTACCTGCGCTGCCGGCTGGACATCGCCTATCCGGTGCTCGAGGTCGCGCGCGAGCCCGCGGCCGGGCGCTCGGTGACGATCGGGCCGCTGCGCAGCCGTGCGGCCGCCGTCGAGCTCAAGGAGCAGCTCGACTCGCTGTTCGGGCTGCGCCACTGCGGGCGCACGCTGCGGCTGCGGCCCTGGCCGTCGGCCTACGGGCAGATGGGGCGCTGCATGTCGCCGTGCCTCAACGACCTCGACCCCAACCTGTACCGGCGCAAGCTCGACGAGGCGCTCGCGCTGTTCGGCGGCAGCGGCGACGGCGGCGCCGCGCTGCTGGCCCACCTCGACGAGCAGATGCGCGCCGCCGCCGCCGAGGAGCGCTTCGAGCGGGCCGCCTGGCTGCGCCGCCGCCGGGAGCGCATCGCGGCGCTCGTGCGCGCGCTGGACGGCACCCTGCAGGCGACGCACACGCGGCCGCGGCTCGTCCTCGCCCCGCATCCGCGCGACGCGCGGCGCTGTGACGCGTTCTGGCTGCACGAGGGGCGGGTCGTGGATTGGGGCCCACCCGCCCCACCCGCCCCACCCCCCCACCCGCCCCACCCGCCCCGCCCGCCCCGCCCGCCCCGCCCGCCGTGCCCGGCCCGCCCGCCCCGCCCGCCCCGCTCCCCGTGCCTGGCGAGGATCTCCACGAGCGCACGCGCCGCGCGGTCGCGCGGCGCAGCGAGGCGACCGCCTACCTGCCTGCGGTCGAGGTGGCGGAGGCCCGAATCGTGCAGACCTGGCTGGCGTCGCACGACGCGCCCACGCTCGAGCTCGACCCGCTGCCCGCGCCCGCGGTGCTGCGGGCGTTCGTCAGTCGCTGACGGCGAACGGCAGCGCGACGACCTCGGCGGTCGCGCCGCCGTCGGCGACGACGTCGAGTGTGTCGCCCGGCACGGCCTCGCGGCGCACGAGCGCGAGCGCGATCGGCCCGAAGGTGGGGGAGACGAGCGAGCTGCGCAGCGTGCCGACGACCCGCTCGCCGAGGCGCAGCTCGGTGCCGGCCGGCAGCGGCTCGGACAGCTTCAGGCCGCGCAGGTGGCGGTTGGGCTTGCCGCGGTAGAAGAGGCGCGCGACGGTCTCCTGGCCGACGTAGCAGCCCTTCGTGAAGCTCACGGCGCGGGCGTTGAGGCCGGCCTCCTGGGGGATCGTCGAGTCGTCGACGTCGACGCCGTAGCGCGGCCGTCCGCTCTCGACGCGCACGATCTCGGCGGCGTCCTCGCTGACGGGCACCGCGCCGGCGCCGAGCAGGGCGCCGCGCACGGCCTCGGTCGCGTCGGCGTCGCAGAGCACGTCGATGCCCGCCTCGGTGGCGATGAGGCGGACGGCGTGCCCGGCGATGGCGCCCGGCCGGTGCGAGTGCTCCTCTACGGGGACCGCCTCGGCGCCGGCCACGGCTCGCGCGCTCGGCCCGACGAGCGAGAGCAGCCCGCGCTGCACGGTGCGCTTGTGCAGCTCGACGTCGTAGCCGATCTTGAAGCGGCGCACGAGGTCGAAGAGCGCCTGCAGGGTGGCGCGATCGGTGTCGAGCAGCAGCTCGCCGTCGCCGTCGCCGTCGCCGTCGCCGTCGCCGTCGTCAACGTCGAGCACGCGCAGGTCGCCGAGCATCTTGCCCTTGTGGGTCAGAAACGCGGCGTAGCAGCCGCTGCCGGGCGTCAGGCCCTCGATGTCGTTCGTCACCTGGCCGGCGAGAAACGGCTTGCGCTCGGTGCCGGTCAGCGCGAGCTTGCCGCGCTCGGAGCGGTCGAGCAGGCCGCAATCCTGCTTGAGGGCCCGATACTCGCCGGCGAGCTCATCGGTCAGCGTGGCCATGAGGCGAGGATAGCCGTCCGGCCCGATCGGGATTTGGCGCCCGCTGCCCGCCGCCCGGCCGATCACGTAGATTGCGAGGCGATGGCGCTCGCGGACACCTTCCAGCAGATCGTCGAGTCGCTGCCCGACGACTGGACCGACATGGAGCTCGACCTGCGCATCAAGGACGAGTCGCGCTACATCGACGCGGCGACGTACCTCACGACCTGCAACGCCCAGCCGTACTCGCGCTACGACTGGCACTGGCGGCTGCTCGTCGCGCACCGCTTCGGCCACGCCGCCGCGGCGCCGTGCGTGCACGGCACGCTGAACCTCCTCGACGAGGCGGGCATCGAGGGCGAGCTCGTCCTGCGCGAGATGCGCTCCGGCCGCGTCGAGGTGCAGCAGATGTGGGGCCGCCCGCAGTCGGTGCGCGACGAGTTTCGCAAGCTGCGGGCGCAGTGACGGTCTGATGGCCCGCGTCGCCGCCCACCTGCCCGACCTGCTGTTCGGCTCGAAGGTCCAGGGGATGCTCCTCGCGGGCGGCCATGACGTCGAGGCCCCCGGCACGCTGGACGCGTCCGCCGCCGACCTGCTCGTCCTCGATCTGTGCGAGGACTCGGCCGGCCGCCTGGTTGCCTTCGGTCCCGCGATCACCGCCACGCGGACGCTCGCCTTCTACCTGCACACCGACGTCGACACGCGCACCGCCGCGCTCGCCGCCGGCTGCGACCTCGTCGTGCCCCGCTCGCGCATGGCGCGCGAGGGCGCGGCGCTCGTCGACGGCCTGCTGGCCGCCGACGTCAGCGCGTAGCCGTCAGATTCCCGCCCCGCCGAGCAGCTGGATCCCGTCCCCGAGCGGCGCAGCTCCTCGGCGTTGCTGCGCGGCGACGGCGGCGACGACACGCTCAACGGCGGCTTCGACGCCGATCAGCTGTTCGGCGGGGCCGGTGACGACGAGATCAACGCGATCGACGGCTCGGCCGACACCGTGACGTGCGGCCCCGGCTTCGATCGCTCGACCGGCACGACCGGCTGGTCGACCCGCGGGCCTGCGAGGTCGTGGAGTAGCGCGCAGGCGCGAGCGCAGGCGTCCACAGATCCGCTGCGCCTTCGATCTGGTCCTGCCGGTGTAAGACAGTGAACTGGACGTGTGTCCGCTGTCACAGTAAGGGTGGACATATGAGGGGAGATCGATGACGTGGCGATCTTCGTCTGCTATTCGCGGACCCAGTTCTACTTCGCCGAGGAACTCAGCCTCGCCCTCAGCGTGCACGGCGTGGACACCTGGTTTGACGTTCATCGCCTGCAACCGGCGGATGACTGGAACAGCGAGATCGTCGCGGCGCTGCGCGCGTCAGAGGGCGTCGTGCTCGTGGCATCGCGTGCGGCGCTCGCCTCACCGCATGTGCGCGCCGAGCTCGACCTCGCGCGGGAGCTGGGCAAGCCGCTCGTCGTAGCGCTCGCCGAACGCGTCGACCTGCCCGATTCGCTGGCCGGCGCGCCGCGTGCGGATCTGTGCGTGCAGTTCGAGGAGCAGGTCGGCCGGCTCGCGGATGCGCTGAAGGCCGGTGACCTCGGCGCGTTGACCGCCCGCGTCGGCGCATCCTCCTCGAGCGCACGGCCGGCCATCGTGTGGCTGGTCCTGGGCCTGCTGCTCGCCTCGGCGCTGCTATGGGAGGCGGCGGTGGTCGGCATGCTGGCGCTCGGCCTGTCCGCGGGCAGCGCTGAGCTCATGCTGTTCAATCTCGCTGCCCTGGCCGCGATCGGCGCGTTCTGCGGCTGGCTGGGGTGGGCGTTCGCGCGGCGCCGCCCGGGGTCGGGGACGCTGCTCGGCATCGCGTTCGCGTACGGCGCGGTGCTGGGCGTGATCGCGTGCAGCCTGATCGTCTACGACCTCGTCGGCTCCGCGCTGGTGATCGAGGTCCTCGAGGCGCCCGTCGCCGTGGTCGTGATCTGGGTGATCGCGTGGCTGGGCGCGGGAGCATGGGCGTTGCAATCGCCGTCGTTGTATCGCTGGCTGCCGACCGGCGACGCGCCGCGCTGGATGCGCCGGCGCATGCTCGCCCGGCGGGGGCGCGGCGCCGATGCCCAGCCGCCCCCGGCCGCCGGCTCGATCACCTACGACATCCGCGGTCACGAGCTCGACGGGGCGGTGCAACGGGCCGTCGACGCTGCGCTGCAAGCGGCCGGTCACCGCCGGGTCCACGGCCCGACCGCCGATCGCCAGATCCTGGTGCTCAGCGATCTCACGCCGGCGAACGGGCTGACCCACACCCTCAAGCAGCTCGGCGCGCGCGCGGTCGTCGTCATCAGCGCACCGATCTCGCTGGCGGCGCTCTCCGACGCCGAGCGTTACCAATGGGTCGACTACCGCAGGCGCGATCGCCGCACGCTCGATCGCATGGCCGCGGCGATCGGAGGCCGATCGGCGGTGGCCGACCTCGAGGTGGTGCCCGAGAGCCTCGGCAGGCGCGTCGTGCCGCTCGCCGTTCTCGCCACCGCCACGATGTGCGTGATCGCCGCCGCGGCGAACCTGGGCCTGGGGATCGCCGGTCTGGTCGGGGCGGATATCTACGGCCCCGCGCATTCGGTGCCGCGAAGCCTCGGCGCCCTGCTGCTCGGAGGGCTGGCGCTGTGGCTGGCGATGGCGCTCGCGGCTCGCCGGCTTCCCCTCGGCCACCTCCTCGCGGGCGTCGTGAGCGTCTACGTCGTCACCGTCGCGACCCCGTGGCTGCTCAGCCCGGTGCCTTGGGTGGGATGGGGCGCGGTCCCGACGGCGCTGCTGGGTCTGGTGGTGATCCTCGCCTCGCGCAAGACGCTCGCTGACTGGCTTCCCCCTCGCGCGCTGCGCACGAGCAGCCCGACGCTCGCCGCCGAGAGCGGGGCGTGGTGGCGGCGCGCGGCGCCACGCAGCACGATGGTCTACACCGCCGTGCTGACCACCGCACTGCTCGCCGGCCTCCTGCCGGTGGGACGCACGGCGCCGTTGCCGCGGTCCGCCAGCTATACCGAGGCCCTGCAGGCCACGACGCGCTACCAGAACGCCGCGTTCTGCGTCGAGACGGAGATCGAGCGGGCCGGTCGCTCGGACTACGCCGGGCCCGCGTGTACGCCTGACCCCACCGCCGAGTGGGCAGCTGCCCGGTCCGAGCTGGAGCGGGCACTCGAGCGCGTCACCGAGAATGGCTCGCCGGCAGGCGCGGACGCAGCGCGCAAGGTGCAGACCGCGTTGCCATCCTCGGTCGCGCGGGCACGGCTCGGCGACGACCCCACCGATCCGGACGGGTTCTTCGCCGCCTACTCCTCCTTCGTGAGCGTCCTCTGCCGGGACCTGAACGGTTCGGACTGCTGACGAAAGCGCGCTGCGAGACGGGCCGCGCCTCGTCAAGCCGCTCATCGATCTGCCCTACGCTGCGCCGCATGCGCACCCGCCGGGCCACCCCCGCCGACGCCGAGGCGTTCGTCGGCGTCCTGGCGACCGTCGGCGAGGAGCGGCGCTGGATCGCCGCCGAGCCCGGCTTCGACGTCGACGAGCGCATCGAACGGGAGCGCGCGTCGATCGAGGCGGGCGAGGCGCGCTGGATGCTCGACGACGACGACGGCCAGGTGATCGGCATCCTCGGCCTGCACCCCACGCCGGCCCCCGGGGTCTTCGCGCTCGGCATGGCGATCGTGGCGCCTGCGCGCGGCCGCGGCGGCGGCCGGGTGCTGATGGACACGCTGCTGGGCCATCTCGCCGCGACCGACGCGCACAAGCTCGAGCTCGAGGTCTGGCCCGACAACGGCCGCGCGATCTCGCTGTACGCCGGCTACGGCTTCGAGGTCGAGGGGCTGCGCCGAGATCACTACCGCCGGCGCGACGGGTCGCTGCGCTCCTCGCTGATCATGGCGCGGCGGCTGACGCCGGCCGCCGACGCTCAGTCGCGGCCGGGCGCGGGCACGTAGCGCCCGTCGAACGCGAGCCCCACCTCAGGCTCGCGCCTCGTGATCCCGAAGCGCTGCTCCCAGCGCGCCCACTGCTCGAGCCGGGTGCGGTTGAGCTCCCCGAAACCCCGCGCGCCGGCGGTGAACGACGGCGAGACGGCGTCGAGCTCGCGCCCGACCTGCGCGCGGTCGAGCCCGTCGACGGCCGCGAGGAGCGCGCTGACCCCGTTCTCCGGGTCGCTGAGCACCTCCTCGTAGCCGCGCGCGAGTGCCGCCACGGTGGCGCGGACCACCGCCGGACGGTCCTGCAGCGTCGCGCGGGTCACGGCCAGGACGAGCTCCGGGTAGGCCGGCGCGCCATAGTCGTCGACGCGAAACTCGCGGATCTGCGGCCGCCGCTCGCGCAGCGCGACGCCCTCGGCGTTCCAGAAGCCGATCGACGCCGCCACGCGCCCGGTCAGCACGCTGCGCACCGCGGTGAAGCCGATCGTGGTGCTGACGACCTTGGCCGGGTCGCCGCCCGCGCCCTCCACGATCGACTTCAGGATGGCGTCGTCGCTCGGCAGGCCCGTCACGCCCACCCGCCGGCCCTCGAGGTCGCGCGGCGTGCGGATCGACGGCGCGGCGAGGATCGCCGCCAGCGGGGTCTGGACGAGCGCCATCACGCCGACGAGGTCGCGGCCGCGCTCGCGGGCGAGCGCGAGGTCGTGGATGTCGAGCACCGCCAGGTCGGCCGTCTCGGAGGCGAGCAGCTTCACGGCGTCGGTCGTGTCGGTCGGGACGCGCACCCGCAGGGTCACCCCGAGCGCCGTGTCGTAGCCGCGCGACAGGGCGGTGTAGATCCCGGTGTGCACGGCGTTGGGCTGGAAGTCCAGCAGCAGCGTGGCGTCCTCGTTGGGGGCGCGGCTGCTCTCGTCGGCGCCGCAGCCGCCGGCCAGCAGCGCGGCCACGAGCAGGGCGGCCAGGAGCCGGAAGCGACGCATCGGTTGCGAGGATACGGTGCGTCGCGCGGCCCGCGGCCTGTACGAGGCGGCGATCCTTCCGGGCGGCCGGCCGCGCGCCCGATCGGCCGGCTGAGCGGGCACCGACCCTAGACTCCCAGGGGTGCGCCGGCGCGTCACCTTCAGCCGCAACCTCACGCTGTCGCTGTCGCGCACGTGCCGCTGCTACTGCAAGTACTGCGCGTTCGCGACGCACCGCACGCACCTGCACGCGCCCGGCGACGTGCTGGCACTGCTGGACGGCGCCGCCAAGCGCAACGTCAAGGAGCTGCTCGTGCTCACCGGCGAGCGACCGGAGGTCGACGCCGGCGTGCGCGCGCGGCTGGCCGAGTACGGGCACGCGGACTTCGTGGCCTACGTCGTCTGGGCCTGCGAGCAGGCGCTGGAGCGCGGGCTGCTGGCGCACACCAACCTCGGGGTGCTCGCGCCCGCCGACCTCGCGCGCCTGCGTGAGGTGACCGCGTCGCAGGGGCTCATGCTCGAGTCCGTCAACCCCGATCTCGTCGCCCACCAGGGCTCGCCGACGAAGCATCCCGAGCGCCGCCTGGCCACGATCCGCGCGGCCGGCGAGCTGCGCATCCCCTTCACGAGCGGGATCCTGGTCGGGATCGGCGAGAGCGAGGAGGAGCGCGTCGCGGCGCTGGAGGCGCTGGCCGCGGTGCACGCCGAGCACGGGCACCTGCAGGAGGTCATCCTGCAGAACTTCGTCCCGCACGCCAGCTACTACGGCCGCGAGCCGGCGCAGATCGCCGACGGCGCGGCGCGCGAGCTGTGGGCGACGGGGATATCCCGCCCACCCGCCCCCGCGACGATCAAGGCCTCGGCCTCGGGCTCCAGGGACCACGACCTGCCGGCCTGGGCCACGCCGGTCACGATCGAGGACATGCGCCGGCTCGTCGCCGAGTGCCGGCGGCTCATGCCCGACGTCGGCGTGCAGATCCCGCCCAACCTCGCCGACTGGTGGCCCGAGCTCGTCCGTGCGGGCGCGACCGACCTCGGCGGGCTGAGCGCCAACGGCGACCACATCTCGCCCGAGCACCCGTTTCCCTCGCCGCACCAGGTACGCAAGCGGCTAGCGGGGGAGGGCTTCGCGCTCACCGAGCGCCTCTGCGCCTACCCGCGCTACATCGATCCGGAGTGGATGGCGCAGGGCGTGCTCGATGTCGTCAAGGCCCGCTACTGGAGCTTCATCCCGCGCTCGGGCAGCGGCCGCACCGAGCCGCCGCGGCCGCTGCGTCCCGACCTCGTGGCGGGCGCGATCGCGCGCGCCCGCGTCGGCGTCCTGCCGACGCCCGACGAGCTGACCGCGCTGTTCGCCGAGACCCGGCCGGAGGCGATCGAGGACATCCGCCAGGCCGCCGACGAGCTGCGCGCGGAGCTCGCAGGCGACGCGGTGACGTTCGTCGTCAACCGCAACATCAACGTCTCCAACGTCTGCATCGTGGGCTGCGCGTTCTGCGGCTTCGGCCAGGGCCGCCGCTCGCCGGACGCCTACGAGCTCGAGCGCGCCAACTTCGTGGCGCGCGTGAACGAGGCCGTCGCGTTCGGCGCGACGGAGCTGTGCATGCAGTCGGGCATCCACCCCGACTGGACGATCGAGGACTACGAGGGCTGGCTGCAGCTCGCTCGCCAGACGGCGCCCCACCTGCACCTGCACGCCTACTCGGCGATGGAGGTCGCGCACATGTGCGACACGAGCGGCCTCAGTCCCGCGGCGGTGTTCGAGCGCCTGCGCGAAGCCGGGCTGGACTCCACGCCGGGGACCGCCGCCGAGGTGCTGCACGACGGCGTGCGCGAGCGCATCAGCCCCAACAAGCTGCCGGTGGCGCGCTGGGTGCAGATCATCGAGGCGTCGCACCGCGCCGGCCTGCGCTCCACGGTGACGGTGATGTTCGGGCACATCGAGGAGCCGTGGGAGCTGGCCGAGCACATGCGCGTCGTGCGCGAGCTGCAGGCGCGCACGGGCGGGTTCACCGAGTTCGTGCCGCTGAGCTTCATCCCGTTTCACACCCTGCTCGGCCGCACGCACGGGGTGCAGGAGATCTCGCGCGAGGAGAACCTCAAGCACACCGCCGTGTTCCGCCTCGCGCTCGGGCGCAGCGTTCGCAACCTCCAGGCCAGCTGGGTGAAGATGGGCCTCGACGCGGCGACCGAGGCGCTGCGCTGGGGTGTCAACGACCTCGGCGGCACGCTCATGGAGGAGAACATCAGCCGCCTGGCCGGCAGCTACCACGGGGTGATGCTCACGCCCGCCGACCTCGTCGCCGCCGCTCACCGCGCGGGGCGGCCGGCGGCCGAGCGGACCACGCTGTACGAGATCCGCCGCCGCCACCCACTCGGCGTAGCGGCGTAGCCGCTCGCGGGATGCGCGTCAGGTGGCCTGCGATCGCCCGTGCGCGCGCGACCGCCGGCGCGATGATCCCCCCGACCACGAGGACGCCCGCAACGATCCAGCCTCACGGCGTCCCGGCCGCGCGTGGGTGCTCGCTCGGTTCGACCTCGCTGTGCTCGTGACGTCGCGTGTGGTCGAACCCGCACGGGAGGCGGTGGCATCGACGTCGTCGCTGACTCCGGCCGCGGCGCTGTCCAGGCTGTTCAAAGCGCGCGCAGCGGGCCACGCGGACGTTCGGCACGCGCCGGCCGGCGGAAAGCGGATGCGGCGCTCGTCCCGCGCGTGCTCGGCAGGACGCCGATCGAGCGGCGGCGTTGACATCGGTGAACGTGACAGGGGGTTCCTCGCTCAAGTGAACGTCTCAGCGAGGAGAGTGAGAGGGCCGGCGGAGATACACCCCTGGTCGCTACCCTGCGCGGATGCTAGAGCCAGAGCAGATCACTGCCGAGGGCCTCGTCGCACTGCGTGCCGAGATCGAGCAACTCGAGACCGAGGGGCGCGCGGCGATGGCCGTGCGCATCAAGGCGGCGCGGGAGCTCGGCGATCTCAAGGAGAACGCGGAGTACCACATCGCCAAGGAGGATCAGGCGCACCTCGAGACGAAGATCAAGCGTCTCAACCAGCGCCTGCGGGCCGCGCGCGTCGTCGAGCGCGTCGAGGACGCCGACGTCGTCGCGTTCGGTTCCACGGTCTGCGTCGTCGACGAGGCATCGGGCCGCGCGCTGGATCTCACGCTCGTCGGAGCGACCGAGGCGGACCTCAAGAGCGGGCGCATCTCGTTCGAGTCGCCGGTCGCCCAGGGGCTCGTCGGCGCGCGGGCCGGCGAGACCGTCGCGGTGCAGACGCCGGCCGGCGAACGGCGCTATCGCGTCGAGCGCGTGAGCTGACCCGCTGAGGGCCGCCGCGACGAGCTTGGGCCCGGACCGGCATAGTTCCCGGCCCATGAGATCCCTCGCCATCGTTCCCGCCTGCCTGCTCGCGGCCGCCGTCGCCGCCGGCTGCGGCTCCGGCGCGACGACGAACTGCAAGGCGCCGCCCGACCGCGCGCTGCTGGTCGCCGTCCGCGCCCACGCGGCATCGATCAAGCTCCCCAACGGTCCGGACAAGGGCAACGCCGGCCGGCTGACGATCACCGCCTGCCAGACGTCCTCGACGGAGGCCACCGCCACGATGACCGTGTTTGGTCTCAAGGACAAGACGACGCTCGACATCCGCCACGGGATGCGGCTGGAGTCCAAGAACGGCAACTGGGTCGTCTCGGGCGACTCGCACACGCGCCGCTGCCAGCCGGGCCGCGGCAGCCAGGAGTTCGCGAGCGCCCGGTGCCGGTAGCGCGGGCCGCATAGCCTTGCCCGGCTACAGGAACAGGTCCTCGTCGCGAGCGCGCAGCAGCGCGACCGCGCCGGGGCCGTCCGCTTCGCGCACGTGGCGCTCCAGGCCGCGCACGAGCACGGCCGGCTCGCGCGAGTCCTTGCGCCGGGCCAGGTCCGCGGCGCCGGCGGCCTCGTCGGCGACGGCGATGACCGTCGCCTCCAGGCGGCGGCCCGTGGCATCCGTGCGGCCGCGCCAGTCCTCGACCGGCGCCAGGCCGGCGATGCCGATCGCCACGTCGCACTGGCCGACGCGCCAGGCGCGCCCGAACGAGTCGGCGATGACGATCGCCGGGCCGGCGCCGGTCAGCTCGCGCAGGCGGGCGCGCAGCGCGCGCGCCGAGGCGTCGGGATCGAGCGGCAGCAGGATGACCTCTCCGTCCGGCGCGTTGGAGGCGTCGACGCCGGCGTTGGCGCAGACGAAGCCGTGGCGCGTGCGGCAGATCAGCACCCCCGGCCGCGAGCGCACGATCGCCGCGCTCTCGCCGAGGATGACCTCGACGAGGCGGGCGTCCTTGCCGTGCTCGGCGGCGAGCGCTCGCGCCCGCTCGCCGGGCTCCACGCCGGCCAGCGCGACGGTGCGTCCCTCCGCATTCGACACGACCTTGTGCGCGACCACGAGCACGTCGCCGGACCTCAACCTCATGCCGGAGGCCGAGGCGTCGTCGGCCGTGGTCGCGGTCGCGGTGGCGGACGCGGCGAGCATCGCCGCGAGGTCATCGCCGGCACGGACGTCCGGGACGCCGGCCAGCGCGACCGCCGAGATCACGGGCCGGGGGTCGACCCGCGATCGCGCCCGGCGAGGCGGCTGAGCATGCCGCGCGTGTGCGCCGCGCCGCCGCGGCGGTTGGCGAGCGCCTGGCGCAGCGCGTCGAGGTCGGCGGCGGTGTCGACGTCGATCGCCAGCGTCTCGACGTGCTCGACCTCGAACGGCACCCCGGCGGCCTGCGCGAGCTGCTCGTGACGGGCGCGGCTGTCGGGTCCGAAGGCCGGCTCGATGATGTCCGGCGGCGTGAGCACGAGCGCGTTGGTGCCGGTGCCGTGGCGGTCGGGGACGATCGTCACCGACGGGTCGAGCACGGGACGCTCCAGCAGCGCGCCGAGCTCGCCGGGGTCCAGCGCCGGGCAGTCGCCGGGCACCAGCAGCACGCGGCCGGCGCCCTGCTCGATGGCGTGGTCGATGCCGATCAGCGTCGCGGCGCTCTGGCCGTCCTCGACGTCGTCGACGAGCACGGTGGCGCCATAGCCGCGGCCGATCGCGTCGGCGGTCGGCTCGGAGGTGACGACGAAGACGCCGTCCACGGCCTTGGTGCGGCGCAGCGCCATGAGCACGTCGGTGACCATCGACTCGGCGAGCGCGCGCCGCGTGCCGACCGAGATGTCCCCGCCCAGGCGCGCCTTGGCGCCGGAGAAGCGCTTGACGGGCAGGATCGCGAAGGTCAGAGGGCGCGACGGGGCACTCATGCCGCCAGCCCCTCGGCGAAGCACAGCGTCTCCGTGGCCAGGCGGCGGCGGCTCGCGGCGTCGGTCATGAGGAGGTCGGTCTGCAGGACCGGCAGGCCCTCGACCGCCTCGTCGGCGACGAGACCGTCGATCAGGCCCGCGTAGCACGCCGCGATCCCGTTGCCGCTCACGTCGTGGCCCGCCCAGCGCAGGAACGCGTCCGTCGGGCCCTTGAGCACGGCGCCGCCGACGATCGGCGAGACCGCGACGATGGGGGCAGGGCTGTCGAGCAGGGCTTCGCGCATGTCTGGCACCCGCAGTATCGGTCCAATCGAGATCACGGGGTTGGACGGGCCGATGACGATCGCGCTCGCCGCCGCCACCGCAGCGAGGATCTCCGGGGTCGGCCGGGCGTTGGCGATGCCGCGAAACTGGGTGTCCTGGACCGGGCCCTCGGCTCCGTCGCGGATCATGAACTCCTGAAACGGCGTCCAGTGGGCCCGGCGGCGGACCCATGTGCGCACGGGCTCGTCGCTCATCGGCAGCACCCGCGCGGTCACGCCGAGCGCGGCGCCGAGCTCGGCCAGCGCCTCGGTCAGGCGGGCGCCGTCGGCGAGCCGGCGGGCGCGCTCGATGCCGATCGCCAGGTCGCGGTCGCCGAGCGAGAACCACACGTCGACGCCGAGCTCGCGCAGCCCGTCCATGACCGCGAAGGTGTCGTCGCGCAGGCCCCAGCCGCGCTCGTCGATGCGGTCGGCGAGCCAGAACGTGACGAGGTCGGGGTCGGGGCTGACGTAGGCGCCGTAGATCTCGACGTCGTCGGCGGTGTTGGCGATGACCGTCAGGTCCGCGCCGGCGACGTCGAGCATCCCGCGCGCGAGCTTCGCGCCGCCGGTCCCGCCGGCGAGGATCACCGGGCCGGCCATCAGGACGAAGCCGGCCAGAGGTCGTCGGGCAGCGCGGTGATCTTCACGCCGGCGTGCGTCTTGTAGCGGGCGTTGATCGAGATCATCAGCGCCGTGGTCGACTCGACGACGCGGGCCATCTCCAGCCGCCCGGCGTCGACGCAGCGCAGGCCGTCGATCGCATCGATCACGGCGGCCACGCGGCGCTTGTCGGCACGCCGGTCGCCGCAGAGCAGGACGTCCTCGTCGAGCGGGTGATCGAGGTCGCGCAGCAGCGCGGCGCTGACGGTGTGCAGCGCGCTGAGCACGGTCACCCCGTCGGGGACCATCTCCTGCGCCTGCTGGGCGGCCGAGCCCTGCCAGACGGCGAGCGTGCGCGTCGCCTTGCCCCCGACGGCGGCCGCGAGCGGCACGGTGCAGTCGACGAGCAGCTGGCCGGGGCGCAGCGCGTCGCGCAGGTTGTGCAGGGTCTCGGACTGGTTGCGAAACGGCACGCAGAGGATCATGAGCTCGTTGCGGGCGGCCGCCTCGGCGTTGGGCAGACCCGCGACGAGGCTGTCGGCAACGGCCGCGCGGGCGCGGGCCGCGGTCTGCTCGGCGCGTTCGGCGTCGCGCGATCCGAGCGTGACGGCGCAGCCGGCGCGGGCGAGGCGCACCGCCAAGCCGAAGCCGAGCGCGCCGGAGGCGCCGATGATGGTGACCGGCTCGGGCAAGCGAGAGCGAGCATATCCGGCCGCCGCTCGGCGGCGACGGGCGACTGGCGCAAGGTGGGCGGGCGTTCAGCGCCCGCTGAACTGCGGCGCGCGCTTCTCGCTCAGTGCGCGCGTGGCCTCGCGGAAGTCCTCGCTCGTCGCGCACAGCGCCTGCGCCGCGACCTCCTGCTCGAGCGTCTGCGCCAGCGCCGGCCGGGCGGCGGCGTTCAGCACGCCCTTGGCGAGGCCGACGGGCAGGGGGGGCGCATGCGAGCAGCTCCGCGGCGAGCTGCCCGGTCGCCGCGTCCAGCGCGCCGGCCGCCGCCACGCGGTTGACGAGCCCGATCCGCTCGGCCTCGCTGCCTTCGACGACCTTGGAGGCGAGGATGAGCTCCTTCGCGCGGCCCAGGCCGACGAGCGCCGGCAGCCGCGAGCAGCCGCCGACGTCGGGGATCAGCCCCACCCGCGTCTCGACGAGGCCGATGACGGCGTCGGCCGCCATGACGCGCAGGTCGCAGGCCAGCGCGAGCTCGGCGGCGCCGCCGAGGCAGGCGCCGTGGATCTGGGCGATCGTCGGCTTGGCCATGTCCTCGCACAGGTTCCAGATCTGCAGGATGGCGCTGCGCCACTCGCGCAGCCGAGCGGGATCGGCGGCGAGGGCACCGAGGTCGGCGGTGTCCATGCCGCTGGAGAACGACGTCCCCTCGCCGCGCAGCACGACGATCCGGACGGCCGGGTCGCCCGCAGCGGCGCGCAGGGCGGCGCCGAGCTCCTCGATGAGGGCGGCGCTGAGCGCGTTGCGCTTCTGCGGGCGGTTCAGCACGACGTGGCGGACCGCAGCGCGATCCTCGACGAGGACGAGGCTCATGGGCCAGCACTCTAGGCGTCGTCCAGGCGTCCACCGTGATCGGTCGTCGAGGTGCGTCAGCGTTGCGGGCGACGGCTCCGCTGGCGAGACTGGTCTGCGCGAACGACTTCGACGCCAACGGGTGGCGGCGGTTCCAGCACGTCTCCGCCGATCGGCCAGGGTGCCTGCACCCAGAGCGGGACGGCACGTAGCCGGCCGCGTCGGCGGGGTGCCCACTACCCTTGCGGGCCATGGGCACCCCGACCGCCACCGAGCGCCGCGAGCTGGCCTTCGCGGGGGTCGCGCGCCAGGCCGCGATGGTCCGTGCCGGCGAGGTCACGCCGCGCGAGCTCGTCGAGACCGCGCTGGACCGGATCGCGACGCTCGACCCGCAGCTGAACTGCTTCCGGGTGGTGTTCGCCGAGCGCGCGCTGCGCGAGGCCGGCGCGGCCGGCCGGCGCGCCGGGGCGGGGGAGGACCTGCCGCCGCTGCTCGGCGTGCCGATCGCGGTGAAGGACGACACGCCGGTCGCAGGCGAGGCGAGGGTCTGCGGTTCGAACTCGCACGGCGACCCGGAGCCCGAGGACGCGGAGTTCGTCGGGCTGCTGCGGGCCGCGGGCGCGATCGTCGTCGGCATCACGCGCACGCCCGAGCTGGCGGCGTGGCCGTTCTGCGAGACCGCGCAGGGCGGGATCACCCGCAACCCGTGGGATCTGCAGCGCACGTCGGGCGGATCGAGCGGGGGCTCGGCGACCGCCGTCGCCGCCGCGCTCGTCCCCGGCGCCACCGCCTCCGACGGGGCCGGCTCGATCCGCATCCCGGCGGCCTGCACCGGTCTGTTCGGGCTGAAGCTCACGCGCGGCGCGATCACCAGCGCGCCGGCGCAGGAGCTCTTCGGCGGGCTGTCGGTCTACGGCTTTCTCACGCGCGGCGTCGCCGATGCGGCGTTGCTGTACGAGGTCGCGACCGGCCAGCCCTACGTGGCCGCCGCGCAGCAGGACCCGCCGCGGCTGCGGATCGCGCTGTCGACGCGGATCCCGCCGGGCAGCAGCGCGCGGCTGCACCCCGACTGGCGGCGGGCCGCCGAGTCGACCGCCGAGCTGCTGCGCTCGCTCGGCCACGAGGTCACCGAGCGCGAGCCGTCGATCGGGCCGGTCGGCCTGAACGTCGTCGCCCGCTACCTGGCCGGGATCGACGCCGAGGCCAAGGCGGCGGCCCATCCCGAGCGGCTGGAGAAGCGCACCCGCAAGCTGGCGCGCCTCGGCGCCGCGGTGGCCCGTCCGGCGGCGCGGGCGCGGCGCCTGGAGCACGCCGACGCCGCCCGCGTCAACGCGATCTTCGACGACGTCGACATCGTGCTCGGCCCGACGCTCGCCCGGTCGGCGCTGCCGGTCGGCAAGTACGAGAAGCGCGGCGCGATGTACACGCTCAACGGCTCGCTGCGCTTCGTGCCCTTCAACGGCGTCTGGAACCACCTCGGCAACCCGGCCGCCGCGGTGCCCGCGGGCTTCGATTCCCACGGCCTGCCGCTATCGGTCCAGCTCGTCGCGCCGCCCGGCGCCGAGGCCACGCTGCTCTCGCTCGCGCACGAGCTCGAGGGCGCCCGGCCGTGGGCCGGCGCGCGCCCGCCGGTCTCTTGACCGACGAGCTGCTGGCGCTCGCCGAGCGGGCCGCCCGCGCCGCGGGCGAGCTGCTGCGCTCGCGCTTCGAGGCGGGGGGAGAGCGGGCGACGGGCGCGAAGTCGACGCCGACCGACCTCGTCTCGGAGGCCGACCTCGCCGCCGAGCGGGCGATCCGCGACATCATCACGGCGGCCCGGCCGGACGACGCGATCCTCGGCGAGGAGGGCGGCGAGACCCAGCAGGGGGCCGGCCTGCGCTGGATCGTGGACCCGCTGGACGGCACGGTGAACTTCCTCTTCGGCGTGCCGCAGTGGTGCGTCAGCGTCGCGGTGCACGACGATGCCGGCGGGGTGGCGGGCGTCGTGTACGACCCGGTGCGCGAGGAGCTCTTCGCGGGCACGCGCGGCGGCGGGCCGCCGACGCTCAACGGCGTCGCGGTGCGCGGCTCGGCGCAGGCCGAGCTGGCGCCGGCGCTGATCGGCACCGGCTTCGCCTACGACGCGGGCGTGCGGGACGCGCAGGCCCAGGTCATCGGCCGGCTGCTGCCGCGCGTGCGCGACGTGCGCCGGATGGGCAGCGCCGCGCTGGACCTCGCCTGGACGGCGGCCGGCCGCTTCGACGCGTTCTACGAGCGCGGGGTGCAGATCTGGGACATCGCCGCGGGGGTGGTGCTGTGCGAGGGGGCGGGGCTGGCGGTGCGTCCGCTGGCGGCGGAGGGCGCGCTGCCGGGCGGCATCGTGGTGGCGCCGGCGGGACTGCTCGACGAGCTCACCGCGCTCGTGACGTAGAGCGCACGACCGGTGGTGGCCTGGCAGCAGTACCCGGGGTGGGATTCGAACCCACAATCCCTCACGGGCAATCGGTTTTGAGCCGATCCTGTATTCCAGTTCCAGCACCCGGGCGAGACGGCGATTGTATGGTCAGCCCGGCTGGGCCACGTACGGTGGCGGCCCGGCGGACCCGCGTTCGACCTCTACGCTCCACTTCTGGGAGAACCCGCGCGCGGCCGCGGCGATGAGCAGCAGCTGCAGCGGGACGAGCACGAGCGTCAGCACGCCGACGATGCCGGCGCTCAGCAGCGGGTCCTCGAAGCCGGGCTGGTCGCGGTCGAACCACTGCGGGCCGCTGATCGCGCAGAAGATCAGCAGGATGATCGCGAAGGAGGCCGCGACGGGCAGCAGGCCGCTGCGCCAGCGCGCGATGAAGAACGCCAGCAGCAGGTAGATGACGACGTAGGCGACATGGACCGGCTTGGCGCCCTGGATCTTCTCCCAGCCGCCGACCGTGGCGATCGCCAGCACCGCCGTGCTGACGAGCAGCAGGCCGACCACCAGCGCGCGCGTGGCCTGCGATGCGGGCCGGTCGCGGTTGGGGTGCTCGATGATGAGGTTGCCCTCGGCCATCGCGGCCAACATACAATCACCCTCGGTGAGGGGCACGCGCGGGCGTGGTGGAATTGGTAGACACGCCGGCTTTAGGTGCCGGTGGCGCAAGCCTTGGGGGTTCAAGTCCCTCCGCCCGCACTGGCTCTCAGACCTTCACTCGAGCACCGCGCGGCTCGTGGCCGGCACCCGGGTCGGGCGCGAGCGTGCCGGGCCCGCGTGACATTCGCGCACGCACCGAACGCGCGAGCGGGCGCCCGGTAGCGGGGCTCCGATCGGTTCGCAGACCGGTCTCCGCGGGATGCTGGTGTGCGCCCCGCTTGGCCGGCATGCGCGGACCGTCAGCCGACCGCGAACGCCACGGCGATCTCCCACGGGTCGCGCACGAGGAAGCCGCCGCTGTGCGAGTGCACCTGGAGCCCGGCGGCGGCGACGCGGGCGCGCACGGCGGCGACCTCCTCGCGCGTGGCCAGCACGACCGTCCACTGGCGCAGCCCCGCGGTCTGGGCCGGTCGCGGCCTGACGTCGCGCCCGAGCCACACGTTGAAGCCGAGGTGGTGGTGATAGCCGCCCGCCGAGACGAGGGCGGCGCCCACGAGGTTGGCCATGACCGCGAAGCCCAGCACGTCGCGGTAGAAGCCGAGCCCCTGCTCGAGGTCGGTGACGTGCAGGTGCAGGTGGCCGACCGCGAGACCTCGTCCGGCCTGCGGGCGCGGCGGCTCGTCGCCGATCTCGCGCGTGAGGTCGTCCACGTCCAGGCCGACGGTGAAGATCTCGACGCGGTCGCCGGCGGTGCAGGGCGGCGGCCACTGCTCGCGCGGCCGGTCGGCGTAGAGCTCGATGCCGTTGTCGTCGGGGTCGCGCAGGTAGATCGACTCGCAGACGCCGTGGTCCGACGTGGCTTCGATGCGCGTCTGCGTGCTGGCCATGCGCCTGACGGCGCGGGCGAGCTCGCGACGGGTCTCGAACCGCAGCGCGTAATGGAAGAGCCCCGCGTGCCGCCCGCCCGGCGCGGCGCCCGTCTCCTCGACGAGCACGAGCAGGTCCTCGCCGGCTGCGCCGATCGTCGCCACGGCGCCGTCGCGGTCGTGGAGCTGCAGGCCCAGCGCGCGCTCGTAGAACGCGATCGCCCCGTCGAGCGTGGAGACGGTCAGGTGGACCGGGCCCAGGCGCAGGGTGTCGGGCAGGTGCTTCGAGGGTGCGGTGTCAGCGCTCTCGATCAAGCGTGCGATGGTAGGACTGGGTCGGACCGGCATGCGCCAGGACCACGACGTGTACGCGATAGGCTGCTGCACCGCTCGGGGCACTGGCTCAATTGGCAGAGCACCGGTCTCCAAAACCGGGGGTTCCAGGTTCGAGTCCTGGGTGCCCCGCTGAGCGTCCGAACCGTCCCCTCCGGGAGATCGCACTGCGCCGCGATGCGCGGAATGCTCAGGCCCTCCTCCCGGAGGGCGAGGACGTGAAGCACCTGCTCTGGCGGACGGGCTACACCGCGTGGCACGAACGTACGTTCGCATCGCGCTGGTGCCGTGGGCTGTTGTCGTCTGATGCGCGGCATCTCCAGGAGACCGGCGCGCCCCGCCTGCGCTGCAAGCGTTGCGGCACCGGCGCCCATGATCACCTGCCGGCCCCGGACTACGCCTATCTGCTCGGGATCTATCTCGGCGATGGCTGCCTCGGGACGAGCGGTCCGTCGGTGGCGCTACGGATCGTCATGGACGCGGCGTATCCCGCGATCATCGAAGAGGTCGTCGAAGCCATCCTCGCCGTTCGCGGAGAGGGCACCGTGAGCCGGTACAGCCCGCGCAACGAACGCTGCGTAGCGCTCACCTCCTACACGCGTGCCTGGCTATGCCTGTTTGCCCAGCACGGTCCAGGGCGTAAGCACCAGCGGCCGATCGTCCTCGAATCGTGGCAGCGCGCGATCGTACGTGCGTACCCAGGGCGCTTCGCGCGCGGCTTGATTCAGTCCGATGGCTGGCGCGGGGTCAACCGCGTGCACGTCAAGGGTCGCGACTACGAGTATCCGCGCTACCAGTTCTCGAATCGCTCCGACGACATCCGGCGGCTATTCACCGAGGCGCTCGACGAGCTCGGCGTTGCGTGGCGGCCGTGGGGTCGTTTTCACATCTCGGTCGCCCGTCGAGCTGCGGTGGCGGTGCTCGACGAGCACGTGGGACCGAAGCAATGAGTCCGCCGGCCGGAGCCGCTCAGCCCTTTCCGCGGTACAGCCGCACCGTCAGCGGCGCGAAGATCGCGGTCAGCACGCCGGCCTCGGCGAGCACGAGCCCGATGTCGCCGGCCGAGGCGTCGCCGGCCATCAACCCGCGGGCCGCGGTCACGAGGCTGGAGACCGGGTTGACGTTCACGAACGCCTCGAGCGCGGAGGGCAGCGTGTTGGGGTCGACGAGCGTGTTGCTCAGGAAGACGAGCGGAAACAGCGCGATGAAGCCCGTGTTCATCACCGCGCTGGGCGAGCGCATCAGCAGGCCGACCGTCGTGAAGACCCAGGACAGGGCGAACGAGAAGACGATCACGAGCAGCATCGCCGCGACGACGCCGCCGAAGCCGCCGCCGGCGTCGAAGCCCAGCGCGAAGCCGAGCAGCACGACGATCGTCGAGGCGAGCGCGAAGCGCACGCAGTCGCCGATGACCGCGCCGACGAGCGGCGCCGGCCGCCAGATCGGCAGCGAGCGGAAGCGGTCGACGACGCCCTTGGTCATGTCGGTGTTGAGCGCCACGCCGGAGTAGACCGCCGTGAAGAGCACCGACTGGACGAGGATGCCGGGCAGGATGAACTGCAGGTACTCGCTCGTCGAGCCGCTCATCGCGCCACCGAACAGGTACATGAACATCACGAGGAACAGGACCGGCGTGAGCGTCACGTCGATGAGCTGCTCGGGCACGTGCTTGATCTTCAGCATCCCGCGCCAGCCGAACGTCTTGGCGGCCGACAGCGCGCTGGGCCGCGGCGGGCGCGCGCTGGAGGACAGCGCCGAGTTTAGGGTCGCGTCGGGGGCGGCCTGCGGTCGCGCGGTCTCCGGTGCCGTGCTCATGCCGCCTCCTCCTGCTGCGTGTCGTCTGCTTCGGCCAGGTGCCCGGTGAGCGCGAGGAAGACCTCGTCGAGGCTCGGCTGGGCGAGCGCGAAACCGGCGAGGCCCAGACCCGCGCCCGAGATCTCGGCGACGGCGTCGGCCGCCCGCTCGGGATCGTCGATGCGCACGGAGAGCGCGGCCGGGTCGGCCTCGAGATGCGGCTCGGCGTCGAGCGCGTGCCGCAGCAGCCGTGCCGCCTCGTCGCGCTGCTGCGGATCGAGCAGCCGGACGCGCAACGCGCCGCCGCCGACCGAGGCCTTGAGGGTGGTCGGCGTCCCTTCGGCGATGACCTTGCCGCGGTCGATCACCGCGATCCGGTCGGCGAGCTGGTCGGCCTCGTCGAGGTACTGCGTGCACAGCAGCACGGTCGTGCCCTGGCCGGCGAGCGCGCGGATGATGTCCCACACCTGGTTGCGCGAGCGCGGGTCGAGGCCCGTCGTCGGCTCGTCGAGGAACATGAGCTCCGGCGTCACGACGATGCTGGCCGCGAGGTCCAGCCGGCGCCGCATGCCGCCGGAGTAGTTCTTCACGAGCCGTCCGCTCGCCTCCTCCAGGCCGAACGCCGCCAGCAGCTCGTCGGCCCGCACGCGCGCCTGCTTCGTGCGGTAGCCGAGCAGCCGCCCGAGCAGGATGAGGTTCTCGCGGCCGGTCAGGTCGTCGTCGACCGAGGCGAGCTGGCCCGTCAGGCTGACGAGCTCGCGCACGGCGTCGGCCTCGGCCACGATGTCGTGCCCGAGCACCCGCGCGCTGCCCGCGTCGGGCCGCAGGAGGGTGGCGAGCATCCGGATCGTCGTGGTCTTGCCGGCGCCGTTGGGCCCGAGCACGCCGTAGACGGCGCCGCGCTGCACCGCCAGGTCGACGCCGTCGACCGCGCGCGTCTTGCCGAAGCTCTTCACGAGCCCGGCGGCTTCGATGGCGAGGGTGGAGGTCATGGGCCTACAGACTGGGGTGGGTGGCGAAACTCATCGGTGGGAGATCGACGAGGCGGGTCTGCAGCGAAGCCTAACCGCCCCGGCTCCCCTGGCGGGCGGGTGGATCGAAGAACGCGTGCACGCGACCGTTGGGTTTGAGCCTGGCCTCGACCAGCGCGCGGGCGCGCTCGGGCTCGCGGTGAAAGAGGCCGACGCGGACGGCGAACACGACGTCGAAGCGGCGGTCGCCGAGGTCGAGCGCCTCGAGCCGCGCGACGAGGAACTGCGCCGTGCCCGCGTCGACGAACACCGCGTTGCGCCGCGCCGCCGCCGCGATCATCTTCGGCGACCGGTCGACCGCCGTGAGGCGGCCGCTCCCACCGGCGAGCCGCTCGCAGACGAGCGTCGCCGCCACCCCGTGGCCGCAGCCGAACTCCAGCACGTCGTCATCGGGCTGCAGCCCGAGCCCCGCGACGATCTCCCGCAGCCGTTCGCTCATCCTGCTGGATCGTCCACGAGTACGCGGCGGCGCGCGCGCAGGACGGGCGCAAGAGGGCGTCCCAGTCCACACCCGCGCCCGGCGAGGCTGATCGGACTTGCGGGCACTCCCGGCCGACCGCCTCTTCGCGCCACCTTGCGCGCCGCCGCCCGGGCCGTGCGTCAGGTGGCCTGGCCCGCCCCGACGAGCTCCTCCTCGCACCCCGTCCCGCGCTGCGCGTCGTGCGCGAGGATCGAGCCCAGGATCTCGCCCGCCCGCACCGCAGTGTTCGACAGCAGCGTCGAGCCGATCCCGTGGCTGTGCTCGGTCGCGCCCTGTAGGTAGATGCCGGCCTGCGTCGCGCCGGTCGCGGCGACGCGATAGTCGCGGCCGATGCAGACCATCCCGTCCTCGCCCGTCGTGCAGAGCGCGTGGGCCTGGCCGAGCAGCCCGAGCGGGCAGACCGGGCGATAGCCCGTCGCGAAGATCACCGCGTCGCAGGCCAGTTCGCCGCGCTCGCCGCTGGAGAGCGACTCGAGCGCCACCCGCACCGGCTCCTCCGCCGCCCCGGTGTCGTCGATCGCGACCACCCGGCAGGCCTGCATGATCCGCAGCCGCTCGCGGCCGGTCACCTTCTCCTGGTAGACCCGGCGGTAGAGGTCCTCGATCAGCTCGGCGTCGACGACGGAGTAGTTCGTGTTGCGGTGGTAGCCGAGCAGCATCTGCTTGACCGCCGGCGGCGCGTCGTAGTACGCGTCGACCGCGGCGGGGTCGAAGATCCGGTTGGCGAAGGGGCTGTCGTCGGCCGGCGAGTAGCCGTAGCGCGCGAAGATCGCGCAGACCTCGGCGTCCGGGAACTCGCGGTGCAGGTAGCTCGTGATCTCCGCCGCGCTCTGGCCCGCTCCGACGACGGCGAACCGCTTCGGGGCCGGTCCGCCGGCCAGATCTTCGACGCGGCGCAGGAAGTCGCGGTTGTGCCAGACGCGCGCCGAGCGCTCGATCCCCGGCGGCATGCGCAGCTCCAGTCCGGCGGCGATGACGAGATTGCGCGCGCGGCGCACGACCGGCTCGGCGCTCCCCTGACCGCCGCTGATGCCACCGGCGCTCGCGATCGCAACGTCGAACGCGCGCACGACCCCGTCCTCGTGCACCGGCTGCACGTCGACGACCTCCGCGTCGTACTCGACGAGATGCGCCATCTGCCGTGCCGCCCACTCGAGGTAGTCGTGAAACTCGATCCGCAGCGGAAAGAGCGTCTTGTGGTTCATGAAGTCGACCAGGCGCCCGCACTCGTGCAGGTAGGCGACGAAGCTGTAGGCGCTCGTCGGGTTGCGCATCGTGACGAGGTCCTTGAGGAACGAGACCTGCATCGTCGCGTCGTCGAGCAGCATGCCGCGGTGCCACCCGAAGCGCTCCTGCTTCTCGAGGAACACCGCATCGATCGCGGCGCTCGCCGGCGGCTGCGCGCGGTTGTGCTCGTCGATCGCGATCGCGAGCGCGAGGTTCGACGGCCCGAAGCCGATGCCGAGCACGTCGTACACGCGCTCGCCGGGCCCGCAGCGTCTACGAGCGCGAGAGGCGAGCGTCATCGTCCATGCTCCGGATCAGGCTCGCGGGCCGCAGGTCGGTCCAGTGGGTGTTGACGTAGTCCAGGCACGCTGTGCGGTCGGTCTCCCCGAGTGCGATCGTCCAGCCGGCCGGCACGTCGACGAACGACGGCCAGAGCGAGTGCTGGCCCTCGTCGTTGACGAGCACCAGGTACGTCCCGTCGGGATCCTCGAACGGGTTGGACGGATTGGGCATGCAGGCGCTCCTCGTGACGGACGACAGGCGGTCAGGCTGCCCTAACTTAGCGCGCAAAGGTTCCCTGTCAACCGATCAGGGGCGTGCGGGCGGCCAAGTATGTAGGGTTCCCTAATTAGGAATCCCTAATGCGCTGCTTTGCCAACCACTCAGCCTCGGCCATCGGTCTACCCCGGCCTATGCCGGTATGACCGCGACCCCCGCAGTCGTCGCCCGCGACCTCAGCGTCCGCCTCGGCGAGCGCACGATCATCGACCGCGTCGACATCGACCTCGCGCGCGGGCGGATCACCGCGCTCGTCGGCCCCAACGGCTCGGGGAAGAGCACGCTGCTGCGCGCCTTCAGCCGCATCCTGCAGCCCGCCCGCGGCAGCATCGTGCTCGACGGGGAGGACATCGCGACCCTGCCGACGCGAGCGGTCGCGCGGCGGCTCGCGCTCCTGCCGCAGCGCACCGAGACGATGACCGGCGTCACCGTGGCCGCGCTCGTCGAGCTCGGCCGCCAGCCGCACCTCGGCCGCTTCGGCGGCCTGCGCGCCGAGGACCGCGAGGCGATCGCCTGGGCGCTGGAGGTCACCGGCGCCGCGCAGCACGCCGACCGGCTGATCGACACCCTGTCCGGCGGCGAGCGCCAGCGCGCCTGGCTGGCCGTGGCGCTCGCGCAGCGCACCGGGGTGCTGCTGCTCGACGAGCCCACGACGTACCTCGACGTGCGCCACCAGCACGAGGTCATGGCGCTCGTGCGCACTCTCAACCACGACCACGGCCTGACCGTCTGCTGGGTCCTGCACGACCTCAACGCGGCCGCCGCGTACAGCGACCGGATGGTCTGCCTGTGCGACGGCCGCGTGCTCGCGCAGGGCCCGCCGGCCGAACTGCTGACCGCCGACCTCGCGCGCGACGCGTTCGGCATCGACGCGACCGTCATCGCCGACCCGCGCACCGGCCTGCCCGTCTGCCTGCCGCATGGGCCCATGCCCGCCACCCTCGTCCAAGGAGCACGATGAGCACAGCACGACCCCGGCGCCGTGGGCGCCTGCACCTCGCCGTCGCCGCGCTGACCTGCACGCTGCTGGCCACCGGGCTGGTTGCGTGCGGCGACGACGACGACGACGCGGCCGGAGGCGACGGCACGGCGACCACCGCCGCCGCGGCCACCGGCCCGGTCAGCGTCGTCGACCACACCGGCAAGACGATCCGGCTCGACCAGCCCGCCAAGCGCGTCGTCAGCGCCGACTGGACGAGCGCGGAGATCGCGCTCGCACTCGGCGTCGCGCCCGTCGCCGTCGGCGACCGCGACACGTACCGCAACTGGGTCGGCGCGGGCGACGACCTGCCCGCCTCGACGGCAGCGATCGGCGCCCGCTACCAGCCGAGCCTCGAGAAGATCGCCGCGCTCAAGCCCGACCTCATCGTGCAGGAGAGCGGCGAGCTCGCCAAGGGCCGCGACAAGCTCGAGGCGATCGCCCCGACCGCCGGCCTGGATGCCTACGCGCTCAGCAAGGCGTCGCCGAAGACCGAATGGGAGGCGATGCAGGACGCGACGCGCAAGCTGGGGACCCTGCTGGGCAAGGAGGCCGAGGCGGACGCGCTGCTGACGTCGCTGGACACGACGCTCGCCGCCCAGGCCAAGCGCATCGAGGACGCCGGCCACGCCGGCGACACCGTCGTCATCAGCCAGACGTCCGTCGGCGGCAAGCCGGCGGCGCGCCTGTTCGACGACGGCTCGGAGATGATCGAGGTCGTCCGCAAGCTCGGCCTCAAGAACGGGTTCACCGGCAAGCACCAGGACTACTCCTTCACGGAGGTCGGCCTCGAGGGACTGCGTCAGATCGGCGACACCGACTGGCTGCTGACGCTCGCGCAGGACACGGACACCAAGGAGGAGCTCAACGCGTTCGGCGCGTGGCAGGACAACCCGGTGTTCGAGAAGCTCGCCGTCGTCAAGGCCGGCCGCGTGCATGAGATCGGCGGCGACAACTGGACCTGGGGCGGCCCGCTCACGGCGGCCCGCCTGGCCGAGAAGATCGCCGACACCCTGACGGCGCCGGAGAGCAGTTGAGTCAACCGGCCGCCGCGGTTCTCGGCGGGGCAGGGCTGCGGTCCGCGCGAGTGCGCGGACCGCTCGTGGCGCTCGGCGCGCTGCTGGTGCTCGGCGCGCTGACGGTCGGCGACGTGCTCCTGGGACCCGCCGGGGTGGCGCCGGGCGATGCGCTGGCGCTGCTGTTCTCGCCCGACGGCTCGGCCGACAGCGCGCTCGTGCAGTCCGTCCGGCTGCCGCGCGCGGTCAGCGGCCTGGCGGTCGGCCTCGCCCTGGGCGTGGCCGGGGCGCTGCTGCAGGGCGCGGTGCGCAACCCGCTCGCCGAGCCGGGCACGATCGGCGTCAACGCCGGCGCCGCGCTGGGCGTCACCACCGCCGCGGTGCTCGGTCTGAGCGCGGGCGCGCTGAGCTCGGTCCCGTTCGCGCTGGCCGGCGGTGCCCTCGCCGCGGCGATCGTGATGGGGCTCGGCCGCGGCGCCAACGACCCGGTGCGGATGATCCTCGCCGGGGTGGCCGTGGCGTTCACCTTCCAGGGGGCGGCCTACGCCCTCCAGGTCATCTTCGCCCAGGGCTACATCAGCGGCGGACTGCAGATCTGGGGCAACGGCACGATCGAGCAGCCCGGCTGGGCACCGGTGCGTCAGCTCGCCCCCGTCGTGCCGCTCTTCGTGCTGGCCGCGCTCGCGATGACGCGCGACCTCGACGCGCTCATGCTCGGCGACGAGCACGCGGAGGCGCTCGGCGTCAACACGCGCCGCGCACGACTGCTCGCCGTCGGCGTGGCCGTCGTCCTGTCGTGCGTGGCGGTCGCGCTGGCCGGGCCGATCGGCTTCGTCGGCCTCGCCGCCCCGCACCTCGTGCGCCGGCTCGGCGTGATGCGCGGCCGCGGGCTGCTGCTGGCCAGCGGCGCTGCCGGCGCGGCGCTCGTGCTCGCCGCCGACATCGCCGCGCTGGCGCTCAACGGCGACAAGGTGAAGACCGGCGTCGTGTGCGCGGTCGTCGGGGCGCCGCTGCTCGTGCTGATCGCGCGCCGCGTGCACGTGCAGGCGCCCGCCGGCGCCCTGCGCGAGAGCGGGCGCAGCGCGCGGCGAGCGATGCGCGGGACGCCCTCGCGGGGCATGGGCGCGGTGCTCGCGGTCGCAGTGCTGCTGGCCGCGCTGACCGGTTCGCTGAGCGTCGGCGACCTGCTGGTCGGTCCCGCCGACGTCGTGCGCGGCCTGTTCGGCCGGGGGGAGTGGGCGTTCGTCGTGCAGGACCTGCGGCTGCCGCGCGCGGCCGTGGCGGCGCTGGCCGGCGCCGCGCTCGCCGTCAGCGGCGTGCTCTCGCAGGGGGTGGTGCGCAACCCCCTGGCCGGTCCCGAGATCCTCGGCGTCATCGGTGGCGCGAGCGTCGTGGCGCTCGCCGTGCTCGTGGTGCTGCGCCCGGGCCAGGGCGGGGTCGCGCTGGCGGCCTTCGTCGGCGGCCTCGCCGCGCTGGCGCTCGTCTACGCCGCCGCGCCGCGCGACCTCGACCCGCTGCGGATCGCGCTCATCGGGGTGGCGATCGCCACGGCCTGCGCGGCGATCGGCGACCTGCTGCTGCTGATCGCCGGGCCGGCCGCGACGCAGGGCATCGTCCTGCTCAGCGGTTCGACCTACGCCCAGGGCTGGGGCGACTTCGTGCTGCTGCTGCCGGCGGTGGCGGTGGGCGGGGTCATCGCCTGGTTCGCGGCGCGGCGCCTGGATGCGCTCAGCGCCGGCGACGACATGGCGATCTCGCTGGGGGTGCGCGCGCCCCGCACGCGCGCCGTGCTGCTGGCGGCGAGCGCGCTGCTGGCGTCGGCCGCCGTGGCGATCGTGGGGGCGATCGTGTTCGTCGGCCTGATGGCGCCGCACGCGGCGCGCATCCTCGTCGGCCCCCAGCACCGCCGCGTGCTGCCCGTCGCCGCGATCCTGGGCGCCGCCTTCCTGCTCGTCGCCGACCTGCTCGGGCGCAGCGTCCTGGCCGGCTCCTACGAGCTGCCGTCGGGGCTGGTCACGGCGATCGTCGGCGGCCCGCTGCTGCTGGTGCTGCTGCGGCGGGCCTGAGCCGCCGCCACCGTCGCGGTCAGGCCGCGGCGACCGGTTGGCGCGCGCGGTCGGCTGCCGGCTGCGGATGCGCGGTCAGATAGCCGCCCATGCGCTCGAAGTAGGCGCCCGCCGTGAGCTCCTCGCCGTCGTCGGTGCGGACCTGCTCGATCACGAGGCCGTGGTTGCGCCCGCGCCGCGCCTCGGGGCCGGCGACGACGATCACGCCGTCGCCCTCCCGCGCGAAGATCCGCCCGCGCGTCCCGCCGGCGCGCGCCGCCGAGACGCTCGCGGCGCGCACCTCCAGGCGGCGGACGCCGTGGAAGCAGTACGCGTTGGGGTACGGGTCGGCCTGCGCGCGCACGAGGTTGGCGATGTCCCGCGCGGGCCAGCTCCAGTCGATCCGGTTGTCCTCGTCGGCGCGCTTGTGGAAGAACGACGCCTGCGTGAGGTCCTGCGCGCGGCGCTCGCCGGTGCCGTGCTCCATGTGGTCGAGGGCCGCGATCGTCGTCGGTCCGAACAGCACGAGGGTCTTGGCGAAGAGGTCGCCGATCGTGTCCGCCGGCTCGACGGTCACCCGCGGCTGCAGGATGATCGAGCCGCGGTCGAGCTGCTCGTCCATGACGTGCGCGGTGATGCCGACCTCCGGCTCACCGTTGATCAGCGCCCAGTTCAGTGGCGCGAAGCCGGCGTAGGCGGGGAGCAGCGAGTCGTGGACGTTGAGCGTCCCCAGCCGCGGCGCGTTGAAGATCTCGGGCGGGATCCACGTGCGCCAGTTGCACGCCACCATCACGTCGGCGTTGGCCGCCTCGACGCGCGCCTGCGCCTCCTCGTCGGGCAGCGCCTTGACGAGCACGGGGATGTCGTGCTGCTCGGCGAGCGCCTGCACGGAGTCCGTCCAGATCGTCTCGTAGGCGTCGTCGCCGGGCGGATGGGTCACCACGAGCACGACGTCGTGGCGCGACTCGACGAGCGCCTGCAGCAGCCGGTGCCCCCAGGTCTGATAGGCGAACAGCACGACGTCCATGGACTTCCCCCTCCCAGGCTGGCGGCGTTGGCGGCCGGTGCGATGATGAGAACGGCGAGGCGCGCTTTCGCCCGCGCCCCGCCGTATTAGGTAACCCTAACACGCCGGGCGGCCGGCCGCCACCTCGCCGCGGGCGGCGGCGTGCGCGGGGCGTCGGACGGGTTCGGCGGCGGCGGCCTGATCGCCGTCCGCGAATGGCGGACGTACCCGCGTCCGCGCGCGCCGGCCTGAGCGCTCACGTGCGCCCATCCGACCACGCCGCCCACAGCGCCGCATAGGGCCCGCCGCCGCCGGCCAGCTCGGCGTGCGTGCCCTGCTCGACGACGCGACCGGCCTCCAGCACGACGATCCGGTCGGCGGCCGCCGCCTGCGTGAGCCGGTGCGCGACGACCAGCGCGGTGCGTCCCTCCAGCGCCGCGCTCGCGGCGCGCTCCAGCGCGCGGGCGCCGCTGCTGCCCGACTCGGCGGTCGCCTCGTCGAGGATGACGATCGGATGGTCGGCGAGCACGATCCGCGCGAGCGCGAGCTGCTGCGCCCGCTCGGCGGAGAGCGCTACCGCGCCGTCGCCGACCACGGTCGCCAGCCCGTCGGGCAGGGCGCGCACCCACTCCAGCGCGCCGACCCGGGCCAGCGCCGCGACGAGCGCCTCGTCGTCCGCGGACGGGCGCGCCATGCGCAGGTCGTCGGCCAGCGTCCCGGCGAACACGTGCACCTCCTGGCTGACGAGCCCGACGGTCCGCGCCGTCGCCGCGCGCCCGAGCTGCGCGAGCTCCACGCCCCCGAGCAGCACGCGCCCGCCGGTCGGTTGCTGGATCCCCGCCACCACGCGTGCGAGCGTCGTCTTGCCGGCGCCGCTGGCGCCGATCAGCGCGACCCGCTCGCCGGGGGCGATGGTCAGGTCGACGCCGTCGAGCACGTCGTGGCCGGCGACGTAGGCGTGGCGCACGCCCTCCAGCACGACCGAGCCGTCGGCCGGGCGGGGCGGCGCCGGCGGCTCCTGCGGCGCCGGCATCCCCACGATCCCGACCAGCCGGCTGAGGCTCGCGCCCGCGCGCTGCGCGTCGTCGACGAGCACGAGCAGGACGTTGATCGGGTCGAAGAGGCGGATGAAGTACAGCGCCGCCGCGGTCGCCGCGCCGACGCTGATCTCGTCGGCGCGCACGAGCAAGAAGCCGGTCGTGAGGATGGCGCTGACGCCGAGCAGCTCGGCGACGTTCAGCCGCGCGAAGAAGCGCGTGATGAGATTGACGGCCCGCATCGTGAGCGCCAGCGCATCCAGCGAGCGGCGCTCCACGCGCGCGAGGTGGTCGGGGCCGAGGCCGAACGCGCGCACGGTCCCGGCGCCGGAGACGGAGTCCAACAGCTGCTGCGCGCGCGCTGCGGCGGCGCGCCGCTCGGCCGCGTAGACCGGCGATGAGCGGCCCAGGTACCAGCGCAGGGTGTGCGCCTGGATCGGGACCGCGACGAGCCCGGCCAGCGCCAGGCGCCAGTCGAGCGCCGCCAGCCCGACGACGGTGAGCATGACGATCAGCCCCGCGCTGGCCATCCGCGGCAGCGCCTGGCGCACGGCGTCGGCGATCTCGGCGACGTCGTCGCTGACGCGCGACACGAGGTCGCCGCTGCCGGCGCGCTCGATGCGCTCGAGCGGCAGCGTCAGCACGCGCTCGACGACGCGCTCGCGCAGGTCGGCCAGGGCGCTCTCGCCGAGCCGGGCGACGAGCGCCTGGCCGAGCGCGGTGAGCACGCCCTGCACGACGGCGGCGCCGAGCAGCAGCAGCGCCGGGCCGGTCAGCTCGGCGTCGGCGCCCTCGTCGTCGACGAGGTCGACGATGTGGCCGAGCAGCGCCGGGACGGCGAGCCCGGCGGCGGTCGCCACGAGTAGCGCGGCACCCGCGGCCAGCGCCAGCCCGCGGCGCGGGCGCACGAGCGCGAGGGCGGTCCCGCGCGTCTCGGCGGCCGGCGCGATCGGCAGCGGCTCGTAGTCCCCCCTCATGCGAGCACCGCGGCGCGGTAGGCGGGATCGTCGCGCAGCAGATCGGCGTGCCGGCCGATCGCGCTCGCGCGCCCGGCGGTGACGAGCACGACCCGGTCGGCGGCCGCGAGCAGCGCCGGGCTGGTCGTCACGACGATCGTCGTGCGCCCCGCGCGCAGCCCGCGCAGGCGCGCGGCGATGCGCGCCTCGGTGACCGCGTCGACCGCGGTCGTCGGGTCGTGCAGCACGAGCACGGCGGCGTCGGCGGCGAGCGCGCGGGCGAGCGCGACGCGCTGGCGCTGGCCGCCCGACAGCGAGCGCCCGCGCTCGCCGAGCGCGCCGTCCAGGCCGCCGGGCAGCGAGGCCGCGACGTCGGCCACGTCGGCCGCCGCGAGCGCCGCGTCCACGCGCGCGGCGGCGGCGCCCTGCGGTGCGGCCGCGCGCACGTTGTCGCCGAGGCTGCCGTCGAACAGCTCGGCCTCGTGCGCGGATACGCGCACGACGGCGCGCAGCAGGTCGGGGTCGAGCTCGGCGTAGGCGACCCCGTCGAGCGCGATCGCGCCCGCGGCGGGATCGGCGTCGCGGACGAGCAGCTCGACGAGCGCCGCGCCGTCGGCGCCGTCGGCCGCCGCGACGGCGACGTGCTCGCCCGCGGCGATCTCGAGGTCGAGCCCGTCCAGGCCGCGATGGCTCACGCCGCGCAGCGCGAGGGCGCCCGCCGCCGGCGAGCGGGCGGGGGATCGCGTGCCGCCCGCGACGGCGACCGGCGTGTCGAGCAGCGCCGCGACGCGCCCCGCCGAGGCGCGCGCGCGGGCCAGCCCCGACACGACGTAGGCGCTCAGCGAGAAGGGGCCGGTGAGATAGCCGGTCAGGCCGACGGCCGCGATGAACTCGCCGAGGCCGATCGTCCCGTCGGCGACGAGCCGGCCGCCGATCAGCGCCACGAGCGCCAGGAACGCGCCGGTCAGCAGGATCCCGACGCCGGCCACCACGGCATCCGCGTTGGCGGCGCGCAGCGTGGCGTGCAGCGAGCGGCGGCTGGAGCTGCGGTAGCGCTCGATCGCGGGCCCCTCGGCGCCGATCCCCTTCAGCACGCGCAGCCCGGCGACGAGGTCGGCGGCGACGCCCGTCGCGCCCGCCGCCTCGGCCTGCTCGCTGGCCGCGCGCTTGACGAGCGGCCGTCCGAGCAGCTCGATGATCACGAGCAGCGGCGGTAGGCCGGCCAGCACCAGCGCACCGAGCAGGAGCGAGATCCCCAGCAGCGCCGCCGCCGCGACCGCGACCCCGGCCACGGCCGCCAGTCCCACGCCGATCACCAGCGCGACCTCGCCGACGCGGGCGGCGTCGGACGTCGCGACGCTCAGCAGCCCGCCCGACAGCCGTCCCTCCGTCGCGCCGCGCGGGTGCAGGATCCGCCGCGTCAGGGCGAGGCGCAGCTCGTGAGCCGCGGTCTCGGAGGCCCGCTCGAGCTGGCGGTCGCCGAAGCGATAGGAGAACGACAGCACCGCGAACGTCGCGGCGAGCAGCCCGAGCCACAGGGCCAGGGCGCCCGCGTCGCCGGTGACGATCGCGCGGTCGATCGTCGCGCCGACCATCACGGGCACCATCGCCTCGCCCGCCTGGTGGGAGATCAGCAGCGCCGAGCCGAGCACCACGCCGCGGCGCTGCCCGGAGACGGCGCCGCGCAGCACCGTGCGCCGGGTGACGGTCACAGGTCCCGCGACGCCGCCGCGAGGCGCGCGTAGGCGTCCGCGTCGGCGATCGCGTCGGCGGCGCCGTCGGCGTCGGACTGCAACGAGAAGTGGCCGCCTGGTACCTCGCGCGCGATGAACGCAGCGTGGCAGACCTCACGCCAGGTGCGCATCGCGTCGAGGTCAACCGTCGGGTCGGCGTCGCCGACGAGCGCGGTGATCGGGACGTCCAGCGGCGGCTGCCAGCGCGGCTCGTAGCCGCCGAGCAGCGTGTAGTCCGCGCGCATCGGCGGCAGCAGCAGCTCGAGCATGTCGGGCGATTCGAGGATCTCCGGCGGCGTGCCGCCCAGGGCGCGCAGGGCGTCGACGAGCTCGTCGTCGGTCGGCGGGACCGCAGCCGCCTGGGCGTGCGCCGCGTCCGGCCGCGGTCGCGGTCGCGGCCCCGCGCGCCCGGAGACGACGAGGTGCGCGACGCTGCCCGGCCGCGGTCGCGGTCGCGGCCCCGCGCGCCCGGAGACGACGAGGTGCGCGACGCTGCCCGGCCGCACCTCCTCCAGCTCCCGGGCCACCTCGAACGCGACCGACGCGCCCATGCTGTGACCGAGCAGGATCGCCGGCTGCGCGAGCGCGCCGGCGAGCACGGACGCGATCGCGTCGACGAGCTGCGCCATGTCCGTCAGCGGCGGCTCGGCGATCCGCACCTCCCGGCCCGGCAGGGCGAGCGCCCACGGATCGACGCCCGCGGGCGCGGCGTCGGCGAGCGCGAGGAAGAAGCTCGCCGCGGCGCCGGCCGGCGGAAAGCAGACGAGCGGCCGCCGGCCGGCCGACGCCGGGCGATGGCGGCGCACCCAGCGATCGAAGCCGGCGGCGCTCACGCAGCGCCGTCCGCGGCCGCGGCCGCCGCCGCCCGCTCCGCCAGCCGCGCGGCCAGCCCCGCCACGGTCGGCGCCTCGAACAGGTCGCGCGCCGAGACGGCGACGCCGAGCGCCGCGCGCGCCCGCCCGACGAGCAGGATCGCCAGCAGCGAGTGGCCGCCGAGGTCGAAGAAGCCGTCGTCGGGCCCGATGTCCTCGAGCTCGAGGACCTCGCCGAACAAGCCGCTCAGCACCTCCTCCTCGCGCGTCGCGAGGGCGCGCGGCGAGCGGGTCGTGGCGATCACCGGGGCGGGCAGCGCCGCGACGTCGAGCTTGCCGTTGACGGTCAGCGGGAGCTCGTCGACGACCATCAGCGCGGCGGGGACCATGTAGTCGGGCAGCCGGTCCTTGAGGTGCGAGCGCAGCACAGCGACCGTCGCATCGGCGTCGTCCGCCCCGCCCGGCGCGACCACGACGTAGGCGGCCAGGCGGGTGATCGAGCCGGGCGCGCCCCCGTCTGCCAGGACGGCCGCATGGGCGACGTCCGGATGGGCGTCGAGCACCGCCTCGATCTCCCCGAGCTCGACGCGGTGGCCGCGGATCTTCACCTGGTCGTCGGTGCGCCCGAGGAAGTCGAGGTGGCCGTCGGGACGCCGCCGCACGAGGTCGCCCGTGCGGTACATCCGCGCGCCGGGCTCCTCGGCGAACGGGTCGGCGACGAAGCGCTCCGCGGTGCGGTCGAAGCTGCGGTGATAGCCGCGCGCCAGCCCGGCGCCGGCGAGGTACAGCTCGCCGGGGGCGCCGGCCGGGGCACGCCGCAGCCCGCCGTCGAGCACGTAGGCGCGGGTGTTGCGGATCGGCCGGCCGATCGCGGGCGTCGCGCTCTCGCCGGTGCCCGCGCCGAGCGCGTTGATCGTGTACTCCGTCGGGCCGTAGAGGTTGTAGCCGAGCGTGCCGTCGCAGTCGCGCAGCCGCGACCAGACGCTGTCGGGCACGGCCTCGCCGCCGAGCAGGACGAGCGCCGGGCGATGGCGGGCCGCCTCGCCGTCGCCTGCGCCGTCGCCGAGCAGCCCCTGCTCGATGAGGTGATGCGCGTAGGTGGGGGTCACGTTGACGACGTCGATGCGGTGGCGCGCGCAGTAGGCGACCAGCTCCTCGCCGTCGCGCCGCAACGCCTCGTCGCAGACGTGCAGCTCGTGGCCCTCGACGAGCCACAGCAGCTCCTCCCAGGACATGTCGAACGAGAACGACACCGTATGCGCGATCCGCAGCCGGCGCCCGCCGGCGCCGGCGACGACCGGGTCGAAGATCGCGCCGCGGTGGTTGAGCTGCATGTTCGTCAGCCCGCGGTGCGCCGTCGCGACGCCCTTCGGCCGGCCGGTCGAGCCCGACGTGTAGATGACGTAGGCGAGGTGCTCGAGGCGATCGGGCAGCGCGCGCGCGAACGCGGGCCGCTCGTCATCGGTCAGCTCGTCGCCGGCCAGGCCGTCGAGCGCGGCGCGGACGGCCGCCTCGTCGAGCAGCAGGCGCTCGGCCCCGCCGGCGGCGGCGGGGAGCCCCGCGCCGGCGGCGACCGACGTCGTCGAGAGCAGCAGCCGCGGCTGCGCGTCGTCGAGCATGAGCGCCAGCCGCTCGGCGGGGTGCGTGCTGTCGAGCGGCATGTACGCGGCGCCCGTCGACAGCACCGCGAACAGCGCGATCACCATCTCCGCCGAACGCGGCAGCGCGAGCGCGACGACCTCCTCGGGACCCGCGCCGTGGGCGATCAGCAGGCGCGCGAGGCGGTGGATCCGCGCGGCCAGCTCGGCGTAGGTCAGCACCTCGTCGCTGCACACGAGCGCGGTCGCGTCGGGCGTGCGGCGCGCCTGCGCGTCGAGCAGATCGGCGACGGTGTCCTGGCCGATCGCCTCGCCCGTGGTACCGGCGTGCGCCGCGAGCTGGCGCAGCTCCGGCGCGGGCAGCAGGTCCAGCGACCCGACGCGCCGGCCGCCCTCCGCCGCGAGCTGCCGCAGCACGGTCTCGAACCGCGCGAGCAGGCCCTCGGCGGCCTCGCGGTCGAACCGGTCCGGGCGGTGGTCGAGCGTCACGCGCATGCGCCGGCCCGGCGTCACGACGAGCGTGAGCGGATAGTGCGTCGCATCGACGGAGTCGACGACGCAGACGGCGTGGCGCTCGCGCACCGCGGCAAGCGTCTCGTCGTCGCTGCCGGCGAAGCTCTGCAGGACGTACAGCGTGTCGAAGAGCTGGGCGTGGCCGGTCTCGCGCTGGATCGTCCCGAGGCCGAGGTGGTCGTGCTCCATGAGCCGCGCGCGCTCGGCCTGCATGCGTTGCAGCAGCGCCGGCACCGGCTCGCGCGGGTCCAGCCGCACCCGCAGCGGCACGGTGTTGATGAACATCCCGATCGTCTCGTCGACGCCGTCGACCTCGGCCGGCCGGTCGGTCACCGTCATCCCGAACACGACGTCGTCGCGGCCCAGCTCGGCGGAGAGGACGAGCCCCCAGGCCGCCGTCAGCAGCGTGTTCGGGGTGACGCCGAGCCCGCCCGCGCGGCGCCGCAGGCGCTCGCTGAGCTCGCTGGACAACGCGATGCGGCACGAGCTCGGGATCATCGGCGCCGGCGCGCGGTCGACCGGGCCGACGAGCGTGGGCTCCGGCAGGCCGGCGAGCGCCTCGCGCCAGGCGCCGGCGGCGCTGACGCCGTCGCGGGCCGACAGCCAGGCGAGGTAGTCGCGGTAGGAGCCGGGCACCGGCAGCCCGTCGTCGTTCCCGCCGGACGCGTAGAGCGCGAGCAGCTGGTCGCGAAGGATCGCCTGAGACCAGCCGTCCCACAGCACGAGGTGGTTCGTGATCACGAGCCGGTCGGTGTCGTTGCCGAGGCGCACGACGAGCATGCGCAGCAGCGGCGGTCGCGCGAGGTCGAAGCGGCGCGTGCGGTCGGCGTCCATCAGCTCGTGCAGGCGCGCGCGCCGCGCGGCCGGCTCGAGCTCGGCGAGGTCGACGACCTCGATCGGGGTGCGCGGCGCGCACGCGATCACCTGCACCGGCTGGGGGAGGCCGTCGCTGACGAAGCCCGCGCGCAGGCTCGCGTTGCGCGCCAGCAGCGCCGCGCACGCCGCGCGCAGGCGCTCGACGTCGATCCCGCGCTCGAAGTCCAGCGAGGTCTGCGCGGTGTAGACGTCCAGCTCGCCCTCGTCGAACGTGGCGTGGAAGTACAGGCCCTCCTGCAGCGGGGAGAGCCGCCAGACGTCCTCGACCTCCGTCGGAGCGGCGGCCCGCCGGACGGCGTCGATCTCGTCGTGCGTGAGTGTCACCGTGGTGATGTCGGCCGGCGTCAGGCGCGGCGCGGCGGGCTCCAGCACGGCGAGCTCTCCGAGCGCTTCGACCCAGCCCTGCTGGAGCGCGCGCACGTCCGCCTCCGACAGGCCGCCCGCGGTGCGCGTCCAGGTCGCGCGCAGGCGCGGGGCGTCCGGGGCGTCGGCGCAGACGACGTCGAGCGCGAGCAGGTAGGGCAGGCCCTGCTCCCCGTCGGCGGCGGTGACGAGCGCGCCCGACTCCGGGGCGGGCAGCCAGTCGGCGGCCTGGGTCGCCGGGAACCGCCCGTAGTAGTTGAAGAGGACCTGCGGGCGGGCCGCCTGCGCCAGCAGCGGCGCGACCTGCGCGTTGGCGTAGCGCAGCATCCCGAAGCCGATGCCGTTCTCGGGGATGTCGCGCAGGCGGTCGGTGACCGCGGCGAGCAGCGCGCGCGCGTCCGTCCCGCGGCCGGGCAGGCGGAGCGGATGGATCGCGGTGAACCAGCCGACGGTGCGCGACAGGTCCGCGCCGTCGAGCGGCTCGCGGCCGTGGCGCTCGAGGTCGACGAGCAGCTCCGCGCCCGCGTCGTCACCGCGCCAGCGCGTGACGGCCAGCGCCAGCGCGGCCAGCAGCCGCTCGGTCACGCCGGCGCCCAGCAGCGGCGCGGTCGCGTCCGTCGGCAGCGTGATCGTGTCTGCGACGGCATCCGCCTCGGTGGCGTCGAGCGGCGCGCCGGGCAGGAGGTCGGCGCCCGGGGCGAGCATCCGGCGCCAGAGGTCGACCTCGGCCAGGCGCGGCGGCGTGCGGGCCTGCTCGTCGACGATCCGGGCGAACGCGCGCAGCGACGTCGCCACCGGCGCCAGCGCCGGCGGACCGCCGGCCTGCACGGCCTCCCAGGCATCGGCGAGGTCGTCGAGCAGGATGCGCCACGAGACGCCGTCGACCGCGAGGTGGTGGGCGGCCAGCAGCAACCGCCCGGGTTCACCGGCCCCGGCGTCGAACCAGACCGCCTCGAGCATCCGCCCGGCGTCAGGACCCAGCCGTCCGATCGCGGCATCGGACTGGGCGGCGATCGTCGCGCGTAGCGCGTCCGGCGCCTGCCCGCGCACGTCGACGCGCGTCAGCAGATCGGCCGCGCTCACCGTGCCCGCCGCGCGCACCTCCAGCGTCCACAGCACCCCGGCGACCCGCCCCAGGCACAGGCGCAGCGCGTCGTGGTGGTCGAGCAGAGCCTGGAGCACGGCGGCCAGCTGCTCCGGTCGCAGGCCGGCCGGGGCCTGGACGAGCTGGGAGAGGTTGAAGCGGCCGATCGGGCCGCCGCTCTCGCGCAGGTGATGGACGACGGGCAGCGGCAGGACGTCGCCGATGCCGTCGTCGGCCGGGGCGCTGGAGGGCTCGGGCTCGGGCGCGGTCGCGGGGGCGAGCTGCGCCAGGGCTGCCGGGGTGCGTGCGCGGAACACGTCGCCGGGGCTGATCCGCAGGCCGCCCTTGCGCGCGGCGATCGAGACCGAGATCGAGAGGATGCTGTCGCCGCCGAGCATGAGGAAGTCCTCGTCGGGGCCGACGGCGTCGAGCCCGAGGACGGAAGCGAACGTCTCGCACAGCAGCCGCTCGCGGTCGCCGGCGGGCGCACGCGCGGCCTCGCGCTCGCGCTCGCGCTCCGGGGCGGGCAGCGCGCCCCGGTCGACCTTGCCCGAGGCCGCCAGCGGTAGTGAGTCGAGCACGACGATCGCCGACGGCACGAGCGGCTCGGGCAGCGTCGCCGCGAGCGCCTCGCGCAGCGTGGCCGGATCCGGTGGGCGCCGCGCGTCGGCCGCCGTCACGTAGGCGACGAGCCGCGCCTCGCCCGGCCCGTCGCAGCGAACCACCGCCGCCGCCCGCGCGACGCCGTCCTCGCGCGCCAGCCGCGCCTCGATCTCGCCCAGCTCGACGCGGTTTCCGCGCAGCTTCACCTGGTCGTCCGCGCGGCCGAGGAACTCGATCGCCCCGTCGCCGCGGTCGCGCACGAGGTCGCCGGTGCGGTACATCCGCGCGCCGGGCGCGCCGAACGGATCGGCGACGAAGCGCTCGGCGGTCAGGTCCGGGCGGCCGTGGTAGCCGCGCGCGAGCTGCGTCCCGCAGACGTACAGCTCGCCCGCGGTGCGCGCTGTCACCGGGCGCAGGGCGGCGTCGAGGACGCGCAGCTCGGTGTTCGCCACCGGCCAGCCGATCGGCACCCGCGCCCCGTCGTCGCCGCCGCCGTGATGCTCGCCGCACGTGACCTGGATCGCCGCCTCCGTCGGTCCGTAGGCGTTGTAAAGCGGGACGCCGGTCTGGCCCCGCCAGCGCTCGGCGAGCGCGGCGTCGAGCGCCTCGCCCCCGCTGAAGGCGTAGCGCAGCGTCGCCGTCGCGCCATCGTCGCCCGCGGTCGCGCGCAGGAAGGCGTCGAGCATCGACGGCGAGAAGTCGATCGCGGTGACGCCGTGCTCGCGCACGAGGCCGGCCAGGGCGAGCGGGTCGCGGTGGCTGTCGCCGGGCGCGACGACGACGGCGGCGCCGCAGGCCAGCGGCCAGAGGACCTCCAGCAGGCTCACGTCGACGCTCGTGGGCGCCTTGCTCAGCACCCGATCCTGCGGGCCGAGCGGCAGCGCCCGCCGGACCCACGTGAGCTGGCTGAGCAGCGCGCGGTGGCAGACGACGACGCCCTTCGGGCGCCCGGTCGAGCCCGACGTATGGATGCAGTACGCGGCGTTCGATGGTCCGGCCGGGGCGGCGGGCGCGAGGCCGTCGACCGCGGAGTCGTCCTCCTCGAGCACCAGCACGCGCACGCCCTCGCCGCGCAGCTCCGGGGCGCTCACCCGATCCGCGATCACCACGCGCGCGCCGCCGTCGGAGAGCACGAGCGCGCGCCGCGCGGCCGGGTGGGCCAGGTCCAGCGGCAGGTACGCCGCCCCCGCGCGCAGCACGCCGAGCATCGCCGCGACCAGGCCCGCCGAGCGCGGCAGCGCGACGCCGACGACCTGCTCGGGTCCCGCGCCCGCACTGCGCAGCCGCGCCGCGATCCGCTCCACCCGGCGGTCGAGCTGCCCGTAGGTCAGCGCCTCGTCGCCGTCGAGCACCGCCACCGCCCCCGGCGTGAGAGCGACCTGCGCCGCGAACGCGCCATCGACGGTCGGGTGGGCGACCGCCAGCCGCGGCCCGCTCCAGCCGTGCAGCAGCCGCGCGCGCTCGCCGCGACCGAGCAGGTCGACGCGCCCGGCCGGCTGCGCCGGGTCGCGCACCACGGCCTCCAGCACCGCGACGACGCGCGCGAGGATCGCCTCGGCCTCCGCGCGCGCGAAGCGATCGCAGTCGAACTTCAGCAGCAGCGCCATCCGCTCGCCGGGTGTCGCGACGAAGGCCAGCGGATAGTGGTCGGAGTCCAGCGCTCGGAACGCCGTCACCTCGACGCCCCCCGCAACGCGGCCGACGACGTCCTGCGGCGGCTGGTTCTCGAAGACCATCAGCGTGTCGAACAGCTCGCCGCCGCCGGCCAGCCGCATGATCTCCGCGAGGCCGAGATGCTGGTGGTCGAGCAGGTCGGCCTGGCGCAGCCCGTGGTCGGCGAGCACGCCGGCCAGCGGCTGGCGCGCCGTCCATCGCACCCGCACCGGCAGCGTGTTGATGAACAGCCCGGCGACGTGCTCGATGCCCTCGATCTCCGGCGGGCGGCCCGACACCGTCGTGCCGAACACGACGTCGTCGCGCCCCGTCAGGTGGCCGAGCGCGAGCCCCCAGGCCGCCTGCAGCGCCGTGCTCATCGTGACACCGCGCTCGCGCACGCGCGCGACGAGCGCGGCGGTCAGCTCCCCGGAGAGCTCCGCGTGGGCGTCCTCGAAGCGCCGCGCGGCCGCGGCGGTCTCGGTGGCGGGCGCAACCCGTGTCGGCTCGTCCACGCCGGCCAGCGCCGCCCGCCACGCGGCGGCGGCCGCGGGGCGATCCTGCTCGGCGCGCCACGCGAAGTAGCGCCGGTACGGCGCCGCGGCGGGGAGCGGCTCGGCCTCGCCCGCGGGTCCGTAGAGCGCGAGCAGGTCGCGCAGGATGACCTGCTCCGACCAGCCGTCGGCGAGGAGGTGATGGAAGGTGATGAGCAGCCGAGCGCGCTCGTCGCCGAGCCGGATGAGCGTGCAGCGCAGCAGCGGCGCCGCGCCGAGCTCGAAGCGCCGCGCGGCCTCCTCGAGCGCGCGGTCGCGCGCTGCGGCCTCGTCCCCCGCGCAGTCGACCTCACGCCAGGGCACGTCGAGCCCCGCGCCGATGACCTGCACGACATGGCCGTCGGGACGCTGGTGAAAGCTCGCGCGCAGCGGCGGATGGCGCTCGAGCAGCCCGTCCACGGCGGCCCGCAGCCGCGCCGGGTCCAGCGGGCCGCGCAGGTCGATCTGGTGCTGGACGACATAGACGTCCTGCGCGTCCTCGTCGGCGAGCGCATGGAAGAACAGGCCCTCCTGCAGCGCGGTCGCGGGCAGCACGTCGTGCAGCTGCGGCACAGCGGCTTCGAACGCGCCCACCTCCGCCTGGTCGAGCGTCACGAACGGGAAGTCCGACGGCGTGTGCCCGCCGGCGCCCGGGTGGGACGCATGCGCGTGCAGGCCGCCGAGCGCCTCCAGCCAGAGCGCGCCGAGCGCGGCGATCTCCTCCGCGCCGAAGACCTCGCGCGGCCAGGCGAACACCGTGCTCAGCTGCGGGCCGTTGGCGCCGTCGCGCACGATCGCGTCGATGTCGAGCACGTGGCCCATCGGCATGCCCGGGTCGCGCAGGTCGCCGAGCGGCGGCGCGTCGGGCGCGGGCGTCCAGGGCGCGCCGTCCTGCACGGCGAAGCGGCCGAGGTAGTTGAAGAGCAGCTGGGGGATCGGCGCCGCCCCCAGCCCGTCGCGGGCGGCCGGGTCGAGATGGCGCAGGATGCCGTAGCCCAGGCCGCGGTCGGGCACAGCGCGCAGATCCTCCTTGACGCGGCGCAGCGCGGTGCCGACCGCGGCGCCGCCGCGCGCGAAGTCGGTCGGATCGACCGCGCCGGGGTCGATCCGGACGGGGAACAGCGTCGTGAACCAGCCGACGGCGCGGGCGAGGTCGACGTCGTCGAAGACGTCCTCGCGGCCGTGCCCCTCGAGGTCGACGAGCACCGCCGGCGTGAGACCGGCGCCGCACGGGCTGCGCTCGATGCGCCAGCGCGCCACCGCCACGGCGAGCGCGGTCAGCAGCACGTCGTTGACCGTCGCGCCGTAGAGCGCCGGCAGGGTGCTCAGCAGCGTCGCGGTCTGCTCGGCGGGCAGCGTGACCGCCAGCGTCTGCGACTCGCCGACGAGATCGCGCGCCGGGTCCAGCGCACGGGCGCCGAGCAGCGGATCGGCCGTGGCCGCAACGGTGTTCCAGAGGTCGAGCTCCGCGGCGCGGGCGCCCGCCTCGCCCGCCTGCGAGAGTCGCTGCGACCAGCGGCGAAACGAGGTGCCGGCGGGACCGAGCTGCGGCGCCTGCCCCGCCGCGACCGCGGCCCACGCCTGCGCGAGGTCGGCCCGGAGGATCCGCAGCGAGACCCCGTCCACGACGCAGTGGTGGACGAGCACGAGCACGCGGCCGGGGTGTCGCCGGCCGGCGTCGAGCCAGACGGCCTGCACCATGCGCCCGGCGTCGGGATCCAGGCGGGCCGCGGCGGCGGCGGTCTCGGCGGCGATCGCGTCGCGCAAGGGCCGGTCGCCGAGTCCGGCCACGGACACGACGTCGGCGGCCCGCACGGTGCCCGGCGCGGGCACCTCCAGCGCCCAGCCGGCGTCGCGCCGCAGGCGAGCGCGCAGCAGGTCATGGCGGTCGAGCAGCGCGTCGACGACGCGCTCCAGTCGCTCACGGTCCAGCCCGCCGGGGGCCTGCAGCTCCAGCGACTGGTGAAAGCCGCCGATCGACCCGCCCAGCTCGCGCAGCCAGTGCATGATCGGCGTCGGCGCCACGAGCCCGAGCCCGTCGTCGGATCGGTCGGGCGCGGGGGCGGGCGCGGCCGCGGCGTGCTCGGCCGCGACGGCGGCCAGCCCGGCGACGGTGCGCTGCTCGAACACGTCGCGCGGGCGCACGACGAGGCCGGCCTGCCGGGCGAGGCTGACCAGCCCGATCGCGACGATGCTGTCGCCGCCGAGGCCGAAGAAGTCGTCGCGGATGCCGACCCGCGGCAGTCCCAGCGTCTGCGCGAAGAGGGCGGCGAGCGTGTGCTCGGCGGGCGTGCGCGGCTCGTCGGCCCCGGTCAGGGCGGTGAAGTCCGGCACGGGGAGGGCGGCCCGGTCGAGCTTGCCGTTGGGAGTCAGCGGCAGCGGCCCGTCGAGCACGATGACGACCGCGGGGACCATGTAGTCAGGTAGCTCGCGTGCGAGGTGCGCGCGAAGCTGGGCGGAGTCGGGTGGCTCGGCTGCGGCTGCGACGACCGCGTAGCCGACGAGGCGCTTGGTCCCCGGCTGGTCCTCGCGGGCGATCACCGCGGCCTGCCCGACGGCGTCGTGGCGCAGCAGCGCGGTCTCGATCTCGCCGGGCTCGATGCGGTGCCCGCGGATCTTCACCTGGCCGTCGTCGCGGCCGAGGAAGTCCAGCGCGCCGTCGGTGCGCCAGCGCGCGCGATCGCCCGTGCGGTACATGCGCGCTCCGGGCGCGTGGGCTGCGTACGGATCGGCCACGAAGCGCTCCGCGGAGAGGCCGGGCCGCCTCAGGTAGCCGCGCGCGAGGCCGCGCCCGCCGACGTACAGCTCGCCGGCGACGCCGACCGCGACGGGTTGGAGCGCGCCGTCGAGCACGTACGCGCGCGTGTTGGGATCCGGCACGCCGATCGGCACCGGCCCGGTCCAGCCCGGCTGCGCGTGCCAGAACGTCGAGTTGACCGTCGCCTCGGTGAGGCCGTAGGCGACGACGACCTGCATCCGCTCCGACCAGCGCGCGACGAGCTCGGTCTGCACGGTCTCGGTGCCGACGACGAGCAGCGCGCCCGCGGGCAGCAGGCACTCCGGCGGCAGCGCGGCGACGAGCGAGGGCGGCAGGATCATGTGGGTGACGCGCTGCTCGGCGAGGTAGTCGGTCAGCGGCGCGCCGGCGATGCGGCGGTGCGAGGGGACGATCACGGCGCAGCCGCCGACGCCGAGCGTCATGCACAGGTCGAAGACGGCGACGTCGAAGCCGATCGAGGCGAACTGCGCGACGCGGCTGGTCGCGCCGACCCCGAGTCGGTCGACGGCGGTGGCGATCAGGCTGCCGATGCCCTCGTGTGAGACGACGACGCCCTTCGGCCGGCCGCTCGAGCCGGAGGTGTAGATGACGTAGGCCGCCTGGTGAAGGGGGCGCGGGCCGGGGGGGTCGGGGTCGGGGTCGGTGTCCGGGTCGCGGTGGTCGTCGTCGCCGATCGCCGCGCCGATGAGCAGCGGATGCAGCCCGTCGACGGTCGGCAGCTCGGGGGCCAGCTCGGCGTCGGTCACGACGATCCGTGCGCCCGCGTCGCGCAGCATGAAGGCGATGCGGTCGGGCGGGTGGTCGAGGTCGAGCGGCAGGTAGGCGGCGCCGGCCTGCATCACGCCGAGCAGGGCGACGACCATGTCCAGCGAGCGGGGCACGGCGACGGCGACGACGTCCTCGTCGCGGGTCCCACGGGCGCGCAGCGCGCGGGCGAGCGCCCGGGCGCGCCGGTCGAGCTGCGCGTAGGTCAGCGCCTCATCCTCGCATACGACCGCGACCGCGTCGGGTTCGCTCTCGACGCGGCGGGCGAACGCCTCCGTCCAGGTGAGCTCGTCGACGGCGCGCTCGGGCGGCGCGGCGAGTGCCAGCACGGCGCGCCGTGCGGCGGGGTCGAGCACGGAGCAGAGGTGTGCAGGAGCGGCGTGCGCGGACGAGTCAGACGGATTGGCCATGCGCTGCTCCCTCGGTCGAGATCGACAGTCCCCTTCCCCTGGCGGGCTGGCGCAGCGTTAGGCTACCCTACTTAGGTCACCCTAAAGGGTCCGATACGCGGTCGTCATCGTGCGCGTGGGCTGCTCGCGATCGAGTCGTCGATGCGGCCCTCGGTGGCTCCTCGCACGAGAACCTGTCCGCGGGCAGGTTCGCGATCGTCACCGGAGGCGGACGATCATCGGCCGGGCCAACGCGGCGGCCGTGTCGCGCTGTGCGGCGGACGTCGTCATCGCCGGCCGCCGGTTGGAGTGCTCGAGCAGGCCTGTGCCGAGCTCGGGTCCGTGCTGCGACTGGGGGAGACGCGCCGTCCGCATCGCCGGCATGTGCGCGCGGATCGTCGGATGCCGCGCTCGAGCGCCGCGACCGCGTCCCCGCCGGGCCGGGACGCTGAGCGCCAGCACGATCACGCTCGACGCTGGCCCGACGACGGGCGGGGAACGTCGCCGCCGCCGGGTCTGGCGGTGGCCGACAGCCAAGTCCCGACCAGGAGCGTCGCGGGTCCTAGGCGACGGCGGCCCGGCGGGCCCTCGCCAGCTGGCTCTCGCGACTGTCGTTCGTGCGCACGGCGGCCCACGGTCCAAGCAGCATTACGAGAAAGCCGATCCCCACGAGCAGCAGCGCGGCGCCCATCACGATGGCGAACATCGCGACGCGTTCGGCGAAGAACGAGGTGTCGAGTGCGGTCGCCAGCGCCGTCTCGGTCACCCAGATGTTGCGCGCGGCGTTCTCCTGCGGCTTGCCGGTCTTCGGGTCGGTGGCGGCGGCCGACTTGTCGTCGGTCGTCTTGCCGGAGGCGGTGACGTAGCGGTCCATCTGCGCGTAGACCTGGCCGTCGGTCGCCGCGAGCGTGTGCTCGCGCATGCCCGTGGCGAACAGCTTCGCCTTGGCGCCGGTGTCGACTGGCTTGTTGGCGATCTGCTTGTCCATGTCCGGCGTGCCGACGATCCGCTCCTGCTTGAGCGTGTTGCGCACCTCGGAGCGTCCGTTGACGCCCATCACGGTGGATCCGACGCCGAACGCGATGAGGATGATGCCGGCGACGATGCCGCCGTACCGGGTGAGCGGGTTCATGAGAGCTCCTGTGCGGTGGACGGCCTCGATGCGCGCCATCTCTGCCCGCCATTCCAACCGTCGGCGGGCCCGTGGCCATCCGCCGCGACTACCCCGATGGCCCGGGTCTGCCCGGAGCGCCCCGCGTAGTTCTCCGCAGGGCACGGCCGGCGGAGGAGCGCGGGGCGCCCAGCCCCGAGCGGTATCCTGCCCGGCAGGGCGTGCGGGCGAAGTGTTGTGGCTGCACAGAAGCCTTCCAAGCTTCTAGGGCGGGTTCGATTCCCGTCGCCCGCTTATCAGCCACGGGGAGTGGCGCAGTCTGGTAGCGCACCCGGCTGGGGGCCGGGCGGTCGCAGGTTCAAATCCTGTCTCCCCGA
>CAVPYM010000008.1:0-70913 GCA_963709935.1 uncultured Actinomycetes bacterium
GCTGCGAGCGGCGCGCGGACCGCTATCCTCGCGCGCCGTGAGCAAGAAACCGAAGGATCCGATCAAGGCGCTGCTCGCGGACATCGCGCCGGCGCTGTTTCTCGGCAACCCCTCGGGCACGGTGGCGATCATGCAGGACAAGGTCGTCGACGCCGGCGGCGATCCCGACGAGGTTCTGGCCTGGGTGCGCGAGCACGGCGGCTTCCCCGACAAGACGTTCGGCGTCCGGGCGCGGCAGGGGTTCGACATGCGCCCCAAGGCCCCGAGCAAGCACTACTACGTCGTCCCCGAGGACGCGCTGAAGTAACGGTCAGCGCGCGCTTACGGCGACATCGCCGGAGTCGCTGCGCGCGTGGATCGACTGCAGGGAGCGGTCGTTGCGCTGCAGGCCGCGCACGTCGGCATCGCCGGAGTCCGAGAGCGCCCGGATCCGGTAGGACCCGCGCGGCATGGTGACGTCGACGTCGCCGGAGTTGCTGCGCGTGACGACGCGGCGCGGCAGGCCGCCGATGTCGGCGGTCACGTCCCCGGAGTCGGTCTGCGCGTCGACCGCGCGCACCGAGCGCGTGACGAGATCCACGTCGCCCGAGTCGCTGCTGGCGAACACGAGCGTCTGGCGGCCGGTGAGGTCCATCTCGATGTCGCCGGAGTCGCTTTCGACGTGGGTGCTGCGCACGGCGGTGCCGCGCAGGTCGATGTCGCCGGGACCCGTCTGGACTGTGACCCGCACGCCGGCCGGCACGGCGACCCGCAGGTCCGAGTAGCACTTCACGACGATCCGCTCGGCGGTGCAGCTGCTCTTGATCCGCAGCACCCCGTTGCGGCGCGTCTGCTCGAGCTTGGGCTGCGACACCACCCAGTGCCGGGTCTCGCGCACCTCGATGAGCCGGCGCGCGGCGACGAGGTCGACGTCGCCGGCGTTGGACTCGACGACGATCTCGCGGACCGCGCCGTACACGGTGTCGGTCTCGACCTTCGTCTGGTCGAAGCCGAAGTTCGCGGCGGCCCAGACACCGCCGATGACGACCAGCACGAGGACCAGCACCAGCACGAGGTTCTTCATGATGCGCGGACCCTCTCACATGGCCCGCGCCCGGCGCGGCCACGTCGCCGCGCCGGCCTCCCGACCGGCTGCCGGACGGCCGTCGACGCCAGCCGGATCGGGTGAATGATGAACGTGTCAGCTAGCGGGTGAGCAGTGCGCAACAGCGTTGCGGGCGGGTTCACAGAGGAGGCCATGCTCGAGGCGCACGCAGATCGCTCGGGGTCAGCATGAAACGCGCGCGCGGTCGCCGCTGGAGTCGGGTCCCATCTCCACCCCCCGAGAGGCCCCTGCCGATGGCCCTGGAAATGTTCGTGCTGTATCCGTGCAGCTACGACGGACCGGGGCGGGCGGAGTCCGACGGCGGCGGCGGGTAGCCGCGCCGCCCGGCGCGGGGTCCGGTCCGGCGCGCGGATCGGCAGGGCGGCCGGGGAGGACCGATCGGCACCGTGCCGGCACCGATCAACCCTCGCGCGCCTTGAAGCCCGGTCGGGCGAACCACCGGCTCGAAACCGGACGGGAGTGGTATCACCCCCAACGGGGAGGCATGAACCTGCTTCCTTACGCCGGACGCCCGTCAGCGACGTGCCGTGCGCAGCGGCCGTCCGCCCGGATCGCATGCGCGCGATTCGCGCCGCGATCGCGCCCCCCCAACGGTGGCTGACCGCGCGCTCAACGCGCGCGCACCGAGCGTGCGATCCGCACGAGCTCGCCCACCGGCTGCTCGGCCTCGAGCCGCAGCAGCAGCCCGTCGCGCTCCCATACGAGCGTGTTCCGCGCCAGCCGCGCCTGCTGGATCCGCGGCTCGTCGCCGTCGCCGTCGAAGAAGACGGCGTGCGGCCCGCGCAGCAGCAGCCCCGGCACGCCGGCGATCCGCACCCGGCGGGTGTCCCGCGTCACGAACTTCTGGACGTAGCGGCCGGCGCTCCCCGGCACCTGGGTGAACAGGATCGGGCGCCCGGAGCGGGCGCGGTAGGCGAACGTGACCACGCCGTCGTCGACGTAGACCTCGCCGGGCGCCCCGAGCGCGGCCGGGCGCAGGAGTGCGAAGCCGGCCAGGCGCTGCGCGGCCACGGGCGATCGCACCCGCTCACCGAGGTCGAGCCTGCGCCCGAGCGCGGTCGCCGGCAGGCGCTGCAGCTTCGTGACGGTCGCGTTCTTCAGCCCGAGCCGCTCGAGCAGGCCCGAGCCGGTGCCGGGGGCCGCGAGCACGCCGCCGCCGACGAGCAGCGCGAGCAGCGCGGCGAGCAGCGGGCGGCGGGACCGTGAGCGGGCCCGCCGCCGCCACCACCGCGCCGCCGCCGGCGGCGGCGGCGGCGCCGCCTCGATCGCGGCGCGCACGGGCGCGGCGAGGTCGGGCGTCGGCGGCCAGTGCGCGTCGTCCGCGAGCCGGCGCAGCGCGGCGGGCAGGCGCTCAGGCACCGAGGCCCCCGATCTCCGGCTGGGCGCGCAGCCGCTCCAGCGCCCGCGACAGGCGGGACTTCACGGTCCCCGCCCGGCAGCCCAGCGCGGCCGCCGTCTCCGCCTCGCTGAGCTCGAGCAGGTAGCGGCACGCGATCACCTGGCGGTCGCGCTCGTCGAGGCGCTCGAGCGCGGCGGCGAGCGCGGCATCGCGCTCGCCGACGAGCACACGGGACTCGGGCGAGGCGCGGCCGGCAGCGTCCGCGCCCGCGCCCGCGGAGGCGCCCGCCCGCACCGCCAGCAGCTCCCGCCGCCCCGCCCCGCGCCGCCGGTTGCGCGCCTCGTTGGCCACGATCGCCAGCAGCCACGGGCGAAACGGCCGCGCGGCGTCGAAGCGTGCCAGCGCGCGCCAGGCCTTGACGAAGGCGTCCTGCGCGGCCTCCTCGGCATCCGCGGCGTTGCGCGTCAGCACGAGCGCGGTGCGAAAGGCGATCTGCTGGTGAAGGCGGACGAGTTGCTCATAGGCGTCGCGGTCTCCCCCGCGCGCGCGGGTGAGCAGGACGGCTTCGCTGGGAGGTGGCGGATGCACCACCGCAACCTCTACACCTGTGGCGGCGGCGCGGTTCCCGTGACGAGCGCGCGAAACGCGCGCCCCCGCGCCTCGAAGTCCGCGAACTGGTCGAAGCTCGCGCAGGCCGGCGAGAGCAGGACGACATCGCCCGGCCGGGCCGCCTCCCGCGCCTGCGCCACCGCGGTCGCCAGGTCGCCGCAGGGCGCTCCGCCCACCGCACGGCCGATCCGCTCGGCGTCCTCGCCGATGAGGTACGTGCGGTGCGCGCGGCCGCGCAGCGCCGTGAAGTCCTGGCCCTTGCCCTGCCCGCCGAGGATGAGGTGCACTCGCGCTCCCGTCGCGAAGCTCGCCAGCGCGACGAGCGTCGAGGCGACGTTCGTCGCCTTGGAGTCGTTGACGAACAGCACGTCGCCGATCCGCGCGACCTCCTCGAGGCGATGCTCGACGCCGGGGAACGTGCGCAGGCCCGCGCGCACGGCGGCGGGATCGATCCCGCGCGCGAGCGCGACCGCCGCCGCGGCCGCCGCGTTGGCGCGGTTGTGCGCGCCGCGCAGGCGGATCTCGTCGTGGGCGATCAGCGGCTCGCCGTCCCACCACAGATGGCCGGCGCGGTCGTCGAGCTCGCCGCCGGGCCCGAACGGCACGCGCCGCGCGCAGCCGCCGAGATCCTCGACGGCCAGTCCGTACGGCGCCACCGCGACGTCGTCGTTGCCCTGGCGCGCGAAGATCTGCAGCTTCGCGGCGAGCAGGGCCTCCAGCGTGCCGTGGCGGTCGAGGTGGTCGGCCTCGACGTTGAGCAGCACCGCGCCCTCGGGCGCGAAGGCCAGCGTGTCCTCGAGCTGAAACGAGCTCGCCTCGCAGACGACGACCGTCTGCGCCGGGAGCGCGCCGGCCAGGGAGCTGAGCGCCGTGCCGACGTTGCCCGCGACCGACACCGGCACGCCCGCCTCGCGGTGGATGTGGCCGAGCAGCTCGACCGTCGTCGTCTTGCCGTTGGTCCCGGTCACCGCGACGAACGCGTTGGGCAGCAGGCGCCAGCCGAGCTCGAGCTCGCCGAGCACGGGCACGCCCCGCTCGCGGGCCGCGGCGATCACCGCCGCCTCGCGCGGCACCCCCGGCGACTTGACGACCGCGCGGGCGTGCGGCAGGAACGCCAGGCCGTCGGTGCCGAGGTGCACCTCCAGGCCCGCGGGCAGGTCCGGCGGCGGGTCCGCCGCGCCGCTGTCGACGGCCACGACCCGCTCCCCGCGCGCCAGCAGCGCCCGCGCCGCGGCGAGGCCCGAGCGCGCCAGCCCGACGACGAGCCACGGGCCCGCGGGCAGCGGCGGGCGCGGCTCAGGCAACGGAGTACTGATACAGCGTGAAGCCGATCGCGCTGCAGATCGCGGCGATGATCCAGAAGCGCAGGATGATCTTCGTCTCAGACCAGCCCAGCAGCTCGAAGTGGTGGTGGATCGGGGCCATCAGGAAGGGCCGCTTGCGGAAGGTCTGAAAGGAGAACACCTGGATCATCACGCTGAGCGCCTCGACGACGAAGATGCCGCCGAGCAGGATCAGCAGGATCTCGGTCTTCGTCATGACCGCGAGGCCCGCGATCGCGCCGCCGAGCGCGAGCGAGCCGGTGTCCCCCATGAAGATCGTCGCCGGGAACGCGTTGAACCACAGGAAGCCGACGCAGCCGCCGACCACGCAGGCCGACAGGATCGCGAGGTGCCTGCTGGCCGGTCGTGATGAAGGTGATCCCGATGTACGCCAGCGCGACGATCGCCGCGCAGCCGGCCGCCAGCCCGTCGAGGCCGTCGGTGAGGTTCACCGCGCTCGTCGTGCCCGCCACGACGATGTAGATCATCGCGAGGAACGGCAGCCCGGCGAGGAAGCTGAGGTCGATCTGGTAGTCGACGAAGCGCAGGCGCAGCGTCTGCTGCAGGCCCGCCTTCTCGGTGGCGATCCACCACAGCCCGATCGAGATGAGGATCGTGATGCCGAGCTTCATCCGCGCGCTGAGGCCCAGCGAGCGGCGCCGGACGATCTTCGTGTAGTCGTCGGCGAAGCCGAGCAGGGCGCAGCCGACGAGCGCGCCGAACACCCCCACCGAGCGCCAGTCGTACTCCGACAGGATCAGGAAGGGGATCGAGATCGAGAAGACGATGATGATCCCGCCCATCGTCGGGGTGCCCGCCTTGACGTGGTGCTTGGCCGGGCCCTCCTCGCGGATGAACTGACCGAACTCGCGCTGCTGCAGGAACGCGATGAACTTCGGCGACAGGAAGATGCAGATGAGCAGCGCCGCGGTGCCCGCGATGAGGACCTCGCCCATCGCGGTCAGGCCTCCGCCCCGACGGGCCGGGCGCGCGCGCGCAGGGCCGCCCGCGCGACGCCGACGTCGTCGAAGGGCAGCTTGCGCCCGGCCTCGAACTCCTGGCCCTGCTCGTGGCCCTTGCCCGCGATCACGACGACGTCGCCGGCGCCGGCCAGGGCCACGGCTCGCTCGATCGCCGCGTGGCGGTCGACGATCGCGTCGACGTGCGCGCCGCGCGTCTCGATCCCGGCGAGGATCTCGGCGACGATCGCCGCGGGCGCCTCCGAGCGCGGGTTGTCCGACGTGACGATCGTGTGGTCGGCCAGGCGAGCGGCGATCGCGCCCATCTGCGGGCGCTTGCCGCGGTCGCGGTCGCCGCCGCAGCCGAAGACGCACAGCAGCCGGCCCTCGGCCAGCGGCCGCGCCGCCGTCAGCACGTTCTCCAGCGAGTCCGGCGTGTGGGCGTAGTCGACGAGGACGGCGAAGCCCTGGCCCTCGTCGACGGGCTCGAAGCGGCCGGGCACGCGCCCGGCCTGCGGCAGCGCGGCGGCGATCGTGGCATCGTCGACGCCGAGCGCGCTGACCGCCGCCACCGCGCCCAGCACGTTCATGACGTTGAAGCGGCCCGGCAGCGGCGAGCGCAGCGCCAGGTCGCCGACGCGGAACGTCGAGCCGGCGAACGTGCTCTGGATGTCGGTCGCGCGCAGGTCGGCGGCCGGGGAGTCGATGCCGATCGTGACCAGGCGCGCGGGCGCCCCCGCCGCGCGCAGCTCCGCGGCCAGCCGCGCGCCGTACCGATCGTCGACGTTGACCACCGCCACGCCCGGCTTGCCGTCGCGAAAGAGCCTGCATTTGGCGGCAAAGTAGGCGTCCATCGTGGGATGGAAGTCGAGGTGGTCCTGCGTGAGGTTCGTGAAGATCGCGACCGCCCAGTGGATCGCGTCGGCGCGGCCCAGCGCGAGCGCGTGGCTGGAGACCTCCATGACGCAGTGCGTGTCGCCGGCCGCGCGCATCGCCGCGAGCGTCGCCTGCAGGTCGATCGCCTCCGGCGTCGTGCGCGCAACGGCGTGCTCGGCTCCGCCGATCACCGACGTGACCGTGCCCAGCAGCCCGGTCGGCTCGCCCGCGGCCTCCAGCAGCGCGCGCACGAGGTAGGCGCTCGTGGTCTTGCCGTTCGTGCCGGTGATGCCGATCGTGCGCAGCGTCGCCGTCGGGTCGCCGTGCAGCCGCGCGGCGGCCGGCGCCATCGCGGCGCGCACGTCCTCGACCACGATGTCCGGCGCGCCGAGGCCGAGCGGATGGTCGACGACGAGCGCCACCGCGCCGCGGGCGATGGCGTCGGCCGCGAAGTCGTGGCCGTCGCGGGTGAACCCGCGCACGCAGAAGAAGGCCGTGCCCGGCGTGACCCGGCGGTTGTCGTAAGCGAGCGCGGTGACCTCGACGTCGGGGGCGTCCGAGGCGGCGGCGCCGAACACCTCGCGCAGCGTCATCAGGTCGGCGGGCGGCGGGTCACTGGTGGCATCGGAAGGCTCGGTCGCCGGATGGCGCCAGGATAGTCCGCGGACGGGCCGGAACGATCAGCCGTTGGGCGCGACGCCGAGGTAGGGCAGCGCGAAGCGCATGATCTCCTGGAAGGCCGGGGCCGCGACCTCGGCGCCGTAGATCTCGCCCTGCGGCTCGTCGACCATCACGGTGACCAGCAGCCTGGGCTTGCGCGCCGGCGCGAAGCCGACGAACGAGCCGATGAAGCGCGTCTTGGAGTACTCGCCGGTGCGGCGGTCGATCTTGTTCGCCGTGCCGGTCTTGCCCGCCAGCGTGTAGCCGGGGATCGCCGCGGCGCTGGCGGTGCCGCCGGCCTCGACGACGCCCTCGAGCATCGTGCGCAGCTGTGACGCGGTCCGGGCGGTGATGATCCGCTTGCCGTGCGGCATCGCGGTGCGCGCATCGCCGATCGCGGAGATGAGCCGCGGCCGGCGCAGGATCCCGCCGTTGGCGATCGCCGAGTAGGCCGTCGCGAGCTGCAGCGGGGTGACCGACTCGCCCTGGCCGATCGGCAGGTTGCCGATCGAGGAGCCGGAGTAGTCCTGACGCTTGAGCACCTGGCCGGACTCCTCGCCGCGCAACTCGATGCCGGTCGGGCGGCCGAAGCCGAAGCGGCGCACCCAGCGGTCGAACTTCGTCTCGCCGAGGCGCTGGCCGATGCGCACGGTGCCGACGTTGCTGGACTGGGCCAGGATCTGGGTCGTCGTGAGGTCGACCGGGCCGCGCTCGTGCGCCTCCCCGATCGTGCGGTCGGCGACCTCGATCGTCGGCGGCAGGTGGAACATCTCGTTCGGCGTGACGACCTGCTCCTCCAGCGCGCCCGCGACGGTGAACGGCTTGAACGTCGAGCCGGGCTCGTAGTTGAAGCCGATCGCCCGGTTCTGCGCCGCGTACTCCGGGGCGCCGCCGCTGTCGTTGGCGTCCACGCGCGGCCAGTTGGCGAGCGCCAGGATCGTGTTGGAGTACGGGTCCATCACGAGCGCCGTCGCCCCCTTGGGCCGCCACTTCGAGCCGACCTCCGCCAGGACGTTCTCGACCTTGCCCTGCAGCTCGGCGTCGAGCGTCAGGCGCAGGTCCTCGCCCGGCGCGGAGCGCTCGGTCTCCTGCAGCACGATCGGCTCGCCGAGGGCGTCCTTGACGATCCGCCGCTCGCCGTCGCTGCCGCGCAGGCTCGCGTCCTTCGCGTACTCCAGGCCGGCCAGGCCCTCGCCGTCGGTGCCGACCCAGCCCAGCACCTGCGAGGCCAGCCACTTGCGCGGGTACTCGCGCCGCGAGCTGGGGATGAACTGCAGCCCGGCGATGTCGAGCTTCTTGATCTTCGCCGACTGCGTGCCCGGCAGGTTGCGGGCGAGGTAGGCGAAGCCGCTCTTCTGCTCGAACGTCGCCAGCAGCTTGCCCTGGGTGCTGTCCAGCAGCGGCGCCAGCCGGCGCGCGACCGCCATCGGCTTGTTGATCAGGTACGGCGTGACGGCGATGTCGTCGGCCGGCTCGGAGACGGCGAGCTCGATGCCGTTGCGGTCGATGATCGCGCCGCGCCGCGCCGGGACCTTGAGGATCTCGACCTGCTGCGTGCTGGCGACCGCCTGCAGCGACTCGCCCTTGACGGCGCCCAGCCAGGCGGCGCGCGACGCCGCGATCGCCAGCAGCGCCAGGAAGATCGCGAACAGCAGCCCGATCCGCCGTTCGGTGAGGCCGACTATGGGCCGGTCACCCCGCCGGCAGCGGTGGTCTGGGGGGCGGCCGGCGTGACGCCCGCGGCGGCGCTCGTGCCGGTGGCGGCGGGGGTGGTCGCCGGGGTCGGCGTCGCCGGCGGGACGGGCGCGACGGTGGTGGCGGGGGCGGTCGCCGTGGCGGCCGGCGCGGCGGGGGTGCTCGCCGGCGCCGGCGCCGGTGCCGTCGTGCCGGCCGGAGCGGTCGTGCCGGTCGCGCCCGTCGCTGCGGTCGTTGCGGTCGCTGCCGTCGTCGCCGGCGCACCGGTCAGCGTCTCCGGCGCCTGGGCCGCGCTCACGGCCCCGGCGGGGCCGGCGATCGCGCGGTCGGGCCCGCGCATCCGGCGCGCGGCCCGCAGGCCGTCGGAGCGCTTGTCTCCCGCGCGCAGGTAGGTGACGTCGGCGGGCTCGGGCATCCGGTAGCCGCGCTGGCCGGCGAGCGACTGGATGCGGTCGCCGGAGCTCAGCTCGGAGACCTGGGCCTTCAGCGAGGCGTTGCCGCGCTCGAGCGTGGCGACGGTGTCGACGGCGCGGCCGATGCCGGAGTTGAGCTTCAGCATCGAGACCTGCATCGCCACGATCCCGATCAGGCCGACGCCGATGATCACGACCCACGCGCGGCTGCGCACGAGGCGGTCCATCGTGCGGCTGGCCGAGACGTTGACGGCCGAGTCGGCGACGCGCAGCACGATCGCCGCACCACCGGCGGCGAGCCGCAGCGGCGGGCGCGAGGGCGTGCGCTCGCGCGGCGGTGCGTAGGCGGCGGCCGTCGCGTACGCCGGCGCGGCCTGCCCGGCGGCCGTCGCCGGGCTCGCCGGGCCGGACATGCGCCGCGCGTGCGCCGCGCCGTGCGGCCGCGGCCGGCGCAGCGCGCGCTCGTCGTGGTGCTGCGTCCGTGCGGCGGCGGAGCGGCTCATGCCCGATCCTCTCGTAGCTTCGAGGCGCCGCGCAGGCGCGCCGAGCGCGCGCGCGGGTTGGCAGCGACCTCGCCCGGGCTGGGCGCGATCGCCCGACGGCTGACCAGCTCGGCCTCCGGCTCGCGGCCGCAGGCGCAGATCGGCAGGTCCGGCGGGCAGACGCAGCCCTGCGCCCGCGCCACGAGGAAGCGCTTGACGCGCCGGTCCTCGAGCGAGTGAAAGGAGATCGCGCCGATCCTGCCGCCGATGCGCAGCACGTCCCAGGCGAGCGGCAGCGCGGCGTCGAGCTGGCCGAGCTCGTCGTTGACGGCGATCCGCAGCGCCTGGAAGACGCGCTTGGCCGGATGGCCGCCGGCGAAGCGGGCGGGCGCGGGGACGGCGCGCGTGATGACGTCCACGAGCGCGATCGTCGAGTCGATCGGGGCCTTCTGACGCGCGCGCACGATCGCGCGGGCGATCGGCCGGGCGTAGCGCTCCTCGCCGAGGTCGCGGAAGATCGTCTCGAGGTGGCGCGGCTCGGACTGGTTGACGAGCTCGTGCGCGGAGCGCTCCAGGCCCGGGTCCATGCGCATGTCCAGCGGCGCGTCGTAGGAGTAGGAGAAGCCGCGCTGCCAGGTGTCGATCTGCATCGAGGACATGCCGAGGTCCATCAGCACGACGTCCGCCGCGACGCCCTCCTCGCGCAGCTGCTCGAGGCCCTCGACGAACGAGGCGCGGATGAAGCGCGTCGTGCAGGTGAGCTCCTGCGCGAGCTCGGCGAAGCGCTCGGCCGCGATCGGGTCGCGGTCGATCGCGATGAGCGTGCCCGTCGCGCCGATCCGCTCGCCGAGCAGCCGCGCGTGGCCGCCCGCGCCGAACGTGCAGTCCACGACGGTCTGACCGGGCTGCGGGTCGAGCAGCTCGATCGCCTCGCCGGCCAGCACCGGCACGTGGGGAATGGTCATGTCAAGCAGTGTTGCCAAGGGATGAGGTGATCTCGTCGACATCGGATGCGAGCACGTCGTTGTAGTCCGCCCAGGTGGCGCGGTCCCAGACCTCCAGCGCGTCGCCGGAGCCGGTCACGACGACGTCCTTGCCGAGCTTCGCGTGGTCGAGCAGGAAGGCCGGCAGCATGATCCGGCCGGCGCCGTCGAGCTCGGTGTCCAGCGAGTTGGCGCTGAAGAAGCGCGTGAGCTTCTGGGCTTCCTTGGAGAGCGGGTGGAAGTCTGCGAGCGCGGCGGCCGTGTAGGCGTCGTAGGCCGCGGGCGTCCAGACGGCGACGCAGCGCTCGAGGCCCTTGGCGAGAACGACGCCACCGGACAGCTCAGACCGAAAGCGAGCTGGGACGGTGAGGCGGTTCTTCGCATCGAGCGTGTGGTCGAAGGTTCCGCGGAAGGCCATTGAGAGGGTGCGCCGTGAAGGAGTCGGAGCCGGGATGGAGGGGTGGGAGGAGCCCCTCCATCCCGGCTCGCTGCGGCGAAGGTATCCCACCTTCTCCCACTTCGCAACTCATTTTGCACGCTTTCGCCCACTTCGGAACCCGAGCGCCTACATCGCAACGGAAAACGGTGGCCTGAGCAGGGCTTTTCTGCGCGAGCCGGCCCGATCCTCGTTTCACCCGGATTGCGGGCCGGCCCTTGCAGAACCCCGTTGCGGGCGCGTTCTTGCAGCTCAGGGAGGATTCCGCCGCTCGATGTGCATGGCGTGGGGCGTTGTGGGGCGTGCCTGCACCCGGCGCGGTCCGGGGTCGGCGAGCGGCGGCTATCGCGCGGTGCGGAACGCCAGCGCGAGGTCGATCGCGTCGGCGATGGTCATGTACTCGCCCTCGACGCGCGCCCGCTCGAGCGCCTCCTGGCCGATCGCCGCGGCGAGCCCCTGACGTCCGCCTCGCGCACGACGCGCTCGTGCGGCAAAGGGCGGTAGCCGGCGCGGGTCGCGAGCTTTCCCGAGCACGCGAGCAGGCGCGCTGCGATGTCCAGCTCCCCCCGCGCGCGAGCTGCGCCCGCGAGTCCGTCCAGCGCCCAGCACGTGGCCCACAGCTCGCCGACCTCGCGTGCGAGCGCGAGCGCCTCGGCGAAATGCGCCACGGCGGCCGTGAAGTCGCCGGTGTCGCGGCAGATGACGGCGAGGTGGTTCGACGCCTGCGAGCACCCCGCGCGATCGCCGAGCGCGGCACTGATGCGCCGAGCCTCCTCGCACTGCGCGGCGCCGCGCACGGCGTTGCCGTTCAGCGCGGCCATCAGGCCGGCGCCGCGCATGACCGAGGCGAGCACACGTCGACATCGACCCCAGCGTCCCAGGGCTCGCGTTCCCGGGCGTGGCGACGATCGCGGTCCACTCGGAGATCGGGGCGTTCCTGCGCTCCCTGCTGCGCCGGACGCTCGTCCGCCATCCCCCGCCGGCGACCCGGCGGCCTGCGCTCAGGGCCGCGCTGTCGGCCTCCGACTCGGAGGGCCTTCAGCCGCGGGCGCTCATGGCCGCGATCCAGCGCGTGATCGTCCGGGGCAGCGACCTGCCGCTCATCGCGGAGCCGAGCAGCGCGATGGCGCGGGGTGCGCACCTGCTGGCGTTCGACCGTCCCGGGCGCTGGCGCGTGTCCAACAGCTTCGGCGCGATGGGGCACGGGATCGGCGGAGTGCTCGGCATCGCGAAGGCGCATGGGGACGGAGCCGTGCTGCTCACCGGCGACGGATCCGCGCTCATGCACGACGAGATCAGCACCGCCGTCCGGTACGCGATCAAGGTCGTGCACATCGTCCTCAACGACGCCCGCTACGGGCTCCCGGCGCACGGCATGCGGCTGACCGGCCACGACTGCTGCGATGCCGAGATCCCGCGCGTCGACTTCGCGCCGTGCGCTCGCAGCGTCGGCGCCGACGGGGTCCGGGTGGAGCGCGCCGACCAGCTCGACGGCGGGCTGCGGGCCGCGCTGGCCAGCACGGGCCCGTTCGTCGTCGACGTGCTGATCGACGGGCGGGTCGTGCCGCCGGTCGGCACACGGCTCAAGGTGCTGCACAACCAGGAGTCGTGCGATCGAAAGCCGGCGATGAACCAGCCGGCGCACGGCTCGCAGCACGGTCCGTGCCCACCGGCGGACTCGATCGCCCGCAGCGAGCTCGCGCGGTTCCCCGCGCTGCCCGGGCTCGGGGCAAGCCGGCCGCACGCGCTGATCGGCGCGCTCGCGCAGCAGCCGCCGCTCATGAGCGCGGTCCCGGCGCTTGCCCGCATGCTCATGACCGAGGGCGCGTTGACGCCACGCGATCGCGAGATCGTCGTCCTGCGCGTGGCCTGGGTGATCGCCTCAGACTACGTCTGGGGCGGTCACGTGCGCGTCGGCTTGGGCGCCGGCGTGACCGAACCGGAGCTCGAGCAGGTTGCGGCCGGACCCGGCGATCGTCGTTGGCGTGGGTCCGACCGCACGCTGCTCGCGGCCTGTGACGAACTGCTCGCCGGCGGTCGCTTGGGCGCGCGCACGCAGGCGGACCTCGCGCTGAGCCGCAGTCCGACCCACCTGCTGGAGATCGTCGCGCTCGTCGGCCACTACCGCCTGCTCGCCTCGCTCGCGGAGACGATCGGTCTCGAGCCGGAACCTGGGCTGCGAACGCTGCCCATCCTGCCCGCGTCCGCTCGTGCGGCGTTCCCCGATCGATCGGTGGGCGCGGGCGAGTCGGTCAGCCCGAGCCGCCGAGGCCCTGCGCGAGCACCGCTGCGACGAGCAGCATGACCGCCGGGACGAGCACGAGCGCCACGACGAGCTGGATCTTCGGCGCGGCGCGCGCGGCGTCGTCGCGGAGGCGGCGGCTCTGCCCGGCGCGGGCCTCGGCGGCGAGCGCGGTAAGCGCCGGCGCGAGCGGCGCGCCGTGGCGATCGGAGCGCGCGATCGCGGCGGCGAGCGTCGCCACGCCGGCGCCCGGGCAGCGCGCGACGAGGTCGCCCAGCACCTCGCGGCGCGCCGCGCCGAGCTGCAGGCGCACGGCGGCGGCGGCCAGCTCGCCGGCGAGCACGCCGCGCATCCGGCGCCCCACCTCGCCGATCGCGCGGCCGACCGGCAGCCCGGCGCCGACCGCGACACGCAGCAGGTCGAGCACGTCGGCGAGCTCGTCGGCGATCCGCCGCTCACGCGCGCGGGAACGGCGGGCGAGCACGAGCTCGGGCGCGACGTAGCCCGCGGCCGGCGCCGCCAGCAGCACGACGAGACCGAGCCGGCCGGGCAGCACGCCGTGCAGGGTCAACGCGCACAGCAGCGCGCCGACCGCCGCCGCGCCCTTCAGGGCGACGATGTCAGCCGCCCCGAAGCCGAGCGGCGCGCCGGCGGCGGCGAGGCGGGCATCGAGATCGCGCGGCGCGGCGCGCAGGCCGGCGCGGCGGGCGATCCGGGCGAGCAGGACGGCCATCCCGGCGAGATGGCCCATGCGGGGCGCTGCGTCCCGTCGCGGGCGCGAGCGCCGGGGCGCGGTCAGCAGGTCGGTGATCGCCGCGGCCGCGCTGACCGCCGCCGCCACGGAGAGCAGGAGCGCAAGGCTCACGGCGGCGCTCCCACGCGCGCGATCCGGGTGACGCAGACGAACGCGACGCCCTGCAGGACGAGCGCGACGAGCACCATCACCGCGGTCAGCGGCTCGGCGGCGAGCCCGGCGACGAAGCCCGGCTGGGCGAGCTCGCCGAGCGCCAGGCCGGCGGCGGGCAGGGCCGAGACGAGCAGCGCCGTGAAGCGCGCCTGCGCCGTGGCCGAGCGGGCGTCGGCGACCACGCGGCCGCGCTCCTCCAGCGCGGCGGCGAGGTCGCGCAGCAGCGCCGCCAGGTCGCCGCCGGCGTCGCGCTGCAGCAGGACGGCGGCGACGAGCGTGTCCAGCGCGCCGCTGCCGGCGCGCCGCGCGAGCGCGCGCAGCACGACCTCGGTGCGGTCGCCGAGCTCGAGCGCCGCCGCCACGCGGTGCATCTCCTCGCCCGCCGGTCCGGCGAGGGCGCCGTCGTGGGCGGCGGCGCCGAGCGCCCCGCGCACCGAGTGACCGCCGGCGAGCGCGTCGGCCAGCGCGCGGGCGATCGCCGGCGCCGCCGCGGCGACCGCCGCGGCACGGCGGCGCTGGCGGGCGCGCACGACCGCGCGCGCGGCCCACGGTGCCGTGCCGGCGAGGGCGAGCCCGGCCCACGGCCCCGCCACGAGCCAGCCGGCGCCGAGCAGCGAGAGCGTGCCGAGCACGACGAGCCGGCGGCGCTCGGGGCTGGTCGGCTCGCGCCCGGCGCGGAGCATGTCGAGTACCGGCGCGCACCAGCGCCGCGCGGCGTGGACGAGACGCTCCTCGTCAGCCGCCGCGATCGCCTCCCACGCCGCGAGCAGCGCGCAGGCGCCGGCCAGGCCGGCGAGCAGGATGGCCGGGCTCACGCGACCGCGCGAGGTTGCGGCTGGGGTTGCGGTTGCGGTTGCGGTTGTGCCGCCGCCAGCCGCGCGGCGAGCTCGTCGCCCAGCGGGGCGCGCCAGGTCGGTCGCCCGTCGCGCAGCGCGTAGAGCTCACGCGTCGCCGCCCCGCCCGCGACACGGACGACCTCGCTGACGGCGACCACGCGCCGCGTGCCGTCGGCCATCCGCGCCTGGTGGACGACGAGATCCAGCGCGCCGGCCACCTGCGCGCGGATCGCCTCGTGGGGCAATCCCAGGCCGGCCATGAGGGCGAGCGTCTCGATCCGCCGCAGCGCCTCCTCGGGTGAGCCGGCGTGGACCGTCGACAGCGATCCGTCGTGGCCGCTGGACATCGCGCTGAGCATGTCCAGCGCCTCCGCCCCGCGCACCTCGCCGATGACGATACGGTCCGGGCGCATGCGCAGCGCGTTGCGCACGAGGCGGCGCACGGTCACCTCGCCGCGGCCCTCCAGCGAGGCCGGCCGGGCCTCGAGCCGGACGACGTGGGCGTGGCGCAGGCGCAGCTCGGCGGCGTCCTCGACGGTGACGATGCGCTCGCCGTCGCCGATGAACTCCGTCAGCGCGTTGAGCGTCGTCGTCTTCCCCGAGCCCGTGCCGCCGCTGATGAGGACGTTGCAGCGCGCGAGCACCGCGCACCGCAGCAGGTCGCGCAGCGGCGCGGCCCAGGTGCCGTTGGCGACGAGGTCGTCGGGACCGAAGCCGCGCGGCCGGAAGCGGCGGATCGTCAGGATCGGACCGTCGAGCGCGAGCGGCGCGACCACGACGTTCACGCGCGAGCCGTCGGGCAGCCGCGCGTCGCACAGCGGCTCGGCCTCGTCCACGCGCCGGCCCAGCGGCGCCAGGATCCGCTCGATCGCGTGGCGCAGATCCGCCTCGCACTCGAAGGACACGCCGGTGGCCTCGATCCGGCCGCCCCGCTCGACCCACACCCGGCCCGGCCCGTTGACCATGACCTCGTCGACGGAGGGGTCGCCGAGCAGCGACTCGAGCGGACCGAGCCCGAACGAGCGCTCCGCGATGCGCGCGACGAGGCGGGCGCGCGCCCCGTCGTCGAGCAGCCCCGCCTCGCGGTCGACGAGCGCACGGATGCGCTCGTGCAGGTCGATCTCGCCCTCCGAGCCGCTACCGGCCTCCAGCAGCAGGCGATCGCGCAGCGCGCCGGCGAGGGTGTCCAGCGCGTCGTCGTAGGCGCGATCTGCGGGCGGCTCCATACCCAGTTGGAGGTGGCGGGGCCGCGAAACTCGCCCCCCGGTGCACGTTGCGGGCGCTGAGCCTCCGAAACCTGCCAACCGCTGTGCGTCGGTCGACAGTTCCCCCGCCGGAGGCCGCCGGTCCATCACGGCGGCCCGGCACCCATGCGCAGCCCTGCCCTCCCCCGCTCGCGGTCGCCGGTCGCGCGCGGCAGCAGCCGCAGCTCGCGCGCGAAGTCCTGGGCGGCCGCGAGGTACACCGCCTGGCGCAGCGTCACGCGCAGCGACGCCGCGACCCGCGGGCCGGGCGCGGCGCTCTTGCTCGCAGAGGCGTCGTCGGCCCCGACCGCCGCCGCCGCGATCACCTCGACGGCCTCCAGCGCGAGGACGGCCTCTCCCGTCCCACCGCCCGCCGGCTCGGGCGTGACGAGCACGTCGACGCGGCTGCCCGGGATCACGAGCTCCGCCGAGCCGAGCGCGACGATCTCCGCGACGCGCTCGCCGCGGCGGACGTCCGGCCCGACCGGGCCGGCGTCGTCGCGGACGATCATCCCGGCGTTGAGGTCGGCGTCGGCCGGGATGTCGACGGCGGCCCGCCGGCCGACGAACGCGTCCGGCGTGCCGGTCGTGCCCTGCGGGGCAAAGCGCGCGGGCACGCTGCGGATCGCCAGCGAGCGGGTGCGCAGCAGATCCCCGGCCGCGATCGGCTCGCGCGCGACGACCACGTCGACGAGACCGCCGATGCGACGTTCGAGCGCCGCCTCGCGGCCAGCCACGTTGAACGCCGCCAGCCCGCCGAGGACGAGCGCCAGACCGCCCAGCAGCAGGGCGCGACGGCGCCGGCTCATGGCGGCGCCCGCCGCACGAGCGGCAGCTCGATCCCGATCCGCGTGCCGTGCGGCGCGGGCGCGGCGAGCAGCCGGCCGCGGTGGCGCTCGGCGATCTGCGCCGCGATCGCCAGCCCGCGCCCGCGCCATCCGCGGCCCCCGCGGGCGCGCCGCGTGAGCGCGGCGAGCGAGACCGGCAGGCCGGGCCCTTCGTCGATCACCTCGATGCGCACGTGCCGCCGTCCCACGAACCGCGCGGTCAGCTCGACGCGCCCGGGGGCGTGCTCCAGCGCGTTGGCGATGAGGTTCGAGATCGCCTGCGCCAGGCGCAGCCGGTCGCCGACGACAACGCAGCCGGGCAGCAGGTCGCCGAGCAGGACGACGCTGTCGAACGCGCCGGCCACGGCCGTCCAGCCGTGGAACTGCTCCTCGAGCAGCTCGGCCACCTCGACGGGCTCCTCGCGGTCGATGATCCGCCGGCCGCTGCGGGCGGCGGCGAAGTCGTCGAGCGCCAGGCCGGCCCGGCGCAGCTCGTGGTCGAGCGTCGCCAGGCGCTCGGGCGGCGCCTCGCGGCGGCGCTCCATCGACGCGAGGCCGAGGCGCACCGCGGTCAACGGACCACGCAGCTCGTGGCACGCGCGGGCCACCATCTCGCGACGGCGGCGCAGCTCGAGCCCGGCGGCCGCGGCCAGCGCGAGGCTGCCCGCCGACAGCGCCCAGGAGAGGATTGTCGTGTCCATCCATCTGTCCTAGGCGCGGAGCGTCGGAAGTTCGCCCCCCTCCCGTCGGAATTCTTACGTTGACGATGTTCGCGCCTGGGTCCACACTCGTTCGCATGCGCTCACAACTACGGATCGGCAGCCTCCTGAGCTGGATCTCCGCCTGGTCGCTCGTCGTCGCCGCGATCGCGATGACGCTGCTGTGGGGGCCGACGGTGTGGACCTGGTGGACCGGGCTCGCGCTGCTGCTGCCGCTCGTCGGGCTGGTCGTCTGGCGTCAGGATCAGACCGGCTCGGGCGACGAGTACTACGGCCCCGGCGACGCGGGTCCCTGGGGCCCGCCGCCGTCGCTGTAGTTCCGTCGCGCGCCGCCGTCGCTTGCCGGTCGGATCGCCCGTGCCGGGGTCGGCACGAGGTCGCGCCGCCGCGGTGCCGAGGCCGTAGCGGCCGGCTCTGCGTGAACCGATCATGCGGTGGCACCCCACGCCTACCCCGGAGGACCGCACCATGACCGAGTCACAGCAGCCCAAGCGCGGATGGTTCAGCGACTGGCGCGAAAATCGTCGCGCCCAGCGCGGGCGGCTCATGCAGCGCCGGCTCGTCGAGCATAAGCGCGGCAGCGCCGCCCTCGGCGGCATGTACGGCGCGTCGAGTCCCCATCAGCACGGCGGGCCGATCTCCTACGGGTCGGGCGGCGGCGACGGCGGTGGCTGCGGCGGCGACGGAGGCGGCGGCGGGTGCTGATGCCGCGGCGGCTCATGCCGTCAGCCGCAGCTGCGCTACGGCGGCCCCGGCCGCCGTCGGCGCATCGACGAGCCGGTAGCCCACGCCCCACACGTTGATGACGTAGCGGTCGCCGTGGGCGCCGAGCTTGTGGCGCAGGCGGCAGGCGTGCGAGTCCAGTGTCCGCGTCGAGCCGATCGAGCGGTAGCCCCAGATCGTGCGCAGCAACTCCTCCTTCGTGAAGACGCGGCTCGGGTCGGAGACGAGCGTGCGCAGCAGCGCGAACTCCTTCTGCGAGAGCGCCACGCGATCGCCGTGCAGGCGCACCTCGCGCGACGGCGGGTCGACCTCGAGCGGGCCGGCCCGCAGCCGGCCGCGCGACGGGCGGCGATCGGAGCGGCGCAGCAGCGCGGCGACCCGCCCGCGCAGCTCCGGATAGGAGAACGGCTTGCAGACGTAGTCGTCCGCCCCGCGATCGAAGCCCCGCACGCGATCGAGCTCGGTGGCGCGGCCGCTGATCACCATGACCGGCATGTCGGGGTTCACGCGGCTCGCGACGCCGTCGGCGCTGCGCACGCGCCGCAGCAGCTCGAAGCCGCTGCCGTCGGGCAGGCCGACGTCGACGAGTGCGAGGTCGGGGAACTTGCGCTCGAGCAGGCTCAGCCCGATCGAGGCGCAGTCGGCCACGAGCAGGTCGTAGCCGTCGGCGGAGAGGTTGTCGGCGAGGAACATGCGCGTCGCGCTGTCGTCCTCGACCAGCAGGATCGTGGAGGCGTCGTCGTTCATACCTGTCCCAGTCGCGAGCGGGTGAAAATTCGCCCCCGTTGGCGCAGGCTCGGCCGCTGCGGCGCAAACGGACGCAGCCGGGGGGGGGGTCGTCGAGGTTTCGTCCTGCATATGGACGAATTCTCGACGACCCCCCATCGCGGCCCGCACCGGCGGGCCGTTCGCGCCCGCGCTCGCCCCCGGCGCCATGAGGGGTGCAAGTTCACGTGCACCCGCTCTCGGGGGCAGGACTCGCGCCTACGATGCCGACGCGTCATGGACGAGACACAGCGACGCGGCAACTACGACTCGGGGGAGGATTTCGTCCTGGAGTACGGGGAGCTGCGCTTCACCTTCAACGAGCGTGACTTCGGCGAGCGGTGTGAGCAGGCCGCGCTCAAGCTCGGCTTCGTGCACGGACGGCTGGGCGATAACGAGCTCGACGACCTCGTGAACCTTGCCGTCAACGGCGAGATCCAGGCGCCCGCCTCGGGCCTCGGCGAGCATGTCAACGACTGCTGGCCGGAGCTCTGCGGCCCGTCGGACCGCTCGCTCGTGCACTGGTTGCGCCGCCTCGTCTTCCGCTCCGCCTGGCTGGACCAGCGCGTGAAGGAGGGCGAGCTCGACATCGCGTTCTGCCCCGACACGCACACCTTCGGCTACGTCCAGCCCGACCGCGCCGGCGAGGCGATCGAGCTGTCGCCCGAGCCGTCCTGGAACCGCGTCGCCTACGTCCCGCGCTGAGCGGCTCGACGCGTCCGGGCCGTCGGGCAGCATGTCCTGTCCGTGCGCACGCGCTCGATCCAGCCCGGTGACCTCGTCCTCGTCAACAAGCGCGGTCGCGTCTTCCATGCGACGGTGCGCGGCGTCGCCGCGGGCGGCGGCTTCGAGGTCGCGCCGATCGAGCGCGGCATCACGTGGCGCCATGTGAAGGCGTCCGAGATCAACGAGCACTGGGCTCGCACCGGCGTGCGCCGCGCCGGGCGCCCGCCGTCGGGCCAGCTCGGCTTCGACGAGCTCGGCGCCTGAGCTGCGAGGGCCGCCTGGGGCCGGCGTCTGAGCTGGTCGCCTCCGAGCTCGGCATGAGCCACGCGACCGTCTCCTAGCAGGCGCCGGCCCGCCGCAGCTCAGCCCTGCAACGCCGCGGCGCGCGCCTCGGCGATCGCCTCGGCGCCCTTGGCGCTGACGAGCAGCTCGGCGCGCAGCGTGCCGCTCGCGGGCAGGTCGATCGCCGGAATCCGGCCGCTGGCGGCGAGCTCGGCGTCGAACGCGATGACCGTCGTCTCGCCGCCGAGCGGCGCCGGCGCGGTCGCGACGATCGTCAGCGAGCCACCGTCGATGATGTTGCGCGCGGCCGCGAGGATGCGGCGCGCGTGGGCAGCCGGCACCTGCTCGAGCGTGTCGATGAGGATCACGGCGTGCCCGCCGCGGGCGGCGACGCGGCGGCCGGTCTCGATCGCGCGCTCGATCGCCTGCGCCTGCGTATCGGGCGCGGCGCCGAGGCCGAGCTCGACGACCGGCTGAAGCTCGCCGAGCTTCCAGTCGCCGATCTCCTCGGGCCGCACGCCGGCGAGCACGACGCTCACCTCGAGGTCCTTCTGGGACGCGAGCGCGCCGGCGAGGCGGCGCAGCGCCTCGGTCTTGCCGGCGCGCGGGCCGCCGGTGATGACGACGCGCGAGCCGCGGCCGAACGGCGTGAGCCACTCGATCGCCTTCAGCGTCGCGTCGGCGTCGTCGAGCGCGATCCGCTCGGTCGCCCAGCCGCACAAGAGGTCGTCGTACTTCGTGCCCTCGGCGACCTCGTCGGCCGCGCGGCCGTTGATCGTGTCGACCCGGATGAGCGACGGGTAGCGCTCCGAGCGGCGCGGCGCGCGCACCGGGCCGGAGACCTCGTCGCCGGAGACGAGCTCGCAGCGGCGCACCTGCGCGCCGGAGACGTAGACGTCGTCGTCGGAGGGCTCCGGCGGCGAGACGCGGACGAAGCCCGAGCCGTTGGGGAGCAGCTCGACGGTGCCGGTCGCGATGCGGTCCTCGGCGGGGGCGCCGCGGTCGCCGCCGTCGCCGTCGCGATCGGAGTCGCGATCGCGGTCACGGTCACGGTCGCGGCCGCCGCGGCCACCCCGCTCACGGCCCCCGCGCTCGCCACGCTCGCCCCGCTCACCACGGTCGCGGCTGCTGCTGCGCCCTGACGGCGCCGCGGGCTCGGGCGTGGCGGCGTCGGTGCCGGCGGTGTCCTCCTCGCCGACCTCGATGTCGCCCGGGTCGCGGTCGCGGGCGCGGCCACGGCCACGGCCGCCACGGCGCGAACGGCGCGCGGGCTTCTCCTCGGTGTCGGCGTCGGCGTCGGCGTCGGCGTCGGCGTCGGTATCGGTTGCCGTGGCATCGGTGCCCTCGGCGTCGACACCGGCATCCGGCTCGTCGCCGTTCGCCCCCTGGCGCGCGACGATCGCCTCGACGAGATCGCCCTTGCGCAGGCGGCGGAAGCCGTCGAGACCGAGCTCGGAGGCGATCTCGTGCAGGTCGGCGAGGGTGCTGGACTCCAAAGCGGAGCGAGAGATGACTGACATGTGCTTCTCCTGTGAATCGTCGGTAGGCGTCCGGCCGCGTTGGACAGCGGCCGGCGACTCGTGTCACGCAGACGTTAGCGCCACCGGCGGGCGGCGTCAGCGGCTGTGGCGGATCTCGTCGCTCAGGGCGAGCTGCGGATCGACGACGAGCTCACCGCGCAGCGCGGCCCGCACGGTCAGGAAGTCCGCCGCCGCGCCCACGTCGTGGACGCGCAGGATCTGCGCCCCCGCGTCGACGCCGAACGCGATCGCGGCGAGCGTTCCCGCCCCCCGCTCCCGCGGCGCGCGGCCGGTCAGAGCCCCGACGAAGTCCTTGCGCGACACGGCCAGCACCAGCGGGCGCCCGAGGGCGTGCAGCTCCTCAAACCGGGAGAGCACCTCGATCGTCTGGGCGGGGGTCTTCGCGAAGTCCGGCCCCGGATCGAGGATCAGCTGCTCCGCGCGCACGCCGCGCGCACGCGCGACCGCCATCCGCTCGCGCAGGAACCCAACGACGTCGGCGGTCACGTCGTCGTACAAGCCGGGATCCTGCAGGCGCTGCTTGGGCGCCGCGCGCGTGTGCATGAGCACGAGCGCCGCGCCGGTCGCGGCACAGACGTCGGCCAGCTCGGGGTCGCGCAGCCCGCTGACGTCGTTGACGATCACCGCGCCCGCCGCGATCGCCGCCGCGGCGACCGCCGGCTTGTAGGTGTCGACCGACACCGCGGCGCCCAGCTCCCCCGCCAGCCGCGAGATCAACGGCACGACGCGCGCGAGCTCCTCCTCGACGGCCACCGCCGGGCGCAGCGTGATGCCCGACTCGCCGCCGACGTCGAGGATGTCCGCGCCCGCCGCCAGCAGCTCCCGGGCGAGCTGCACGCGCGCGTCGAGATCGGGATAGGCGCCGGCGTCGGAGAACGAGTCCGGCGACGCGTTGACGATGCCCATCAGCCACGGCCGCGCGCCGAGCGCGAGCACGCGGCCCGCGGCGGCGACGTCGTGAGCGCGCATGAGCAGGCCCGCCGCGCCGCTCAGCGCACGCGGACGGTGCGCTGCGACGTGCGCTGGTTGCCCGCCCGGTCGGTCGCCGTGATGAGCAGCGGGTAGCTGCCGCCGCGCCGGTAGCGGTGCGACACCCGCACCGAGGCGGTGCCGCGCGCGTCCTTGGTGCGGTCGCCCCAGGACACGACGACCGACCGCAGGCCCGTCGCCGTCCGCGCGGGCAGGCCGACGTCGCGTGCCCGCACCGACAGCCTGACCACGCGCCGCTTGCGCTGGTAGCGCACGACGAGCGAGGGCGCGCGGGCATCGACGCGCACCGTGCGGGTGCGCGAGCGCTTGCTCTGGCCGCGCGCGTCGAGGGCTTGGACCTGCCAGCGGTGCGCGCCGGCGGCGAGTGGAGCGGTGAGCTGCAGCGTCGTCTCGCTCGTCTCCCCCACCGGCGCGCCGTCGAGGCTGACGACGTAGCGCACGGGCCCCCAGAGGTTGAACGACGGCTGCCAGCTCAGCCGCGCGAGCGGCGGCTGACAGCAGCGCTGCGAGGTGTAGCCGGCGAAGAAGCCCGGTGGGCGGTCGAGGTAGCCCGCGACGATCCGCCGGTCCTCGGCGCCGCCCTGCAGCCACGCGGCGATGGCGCCGCTCGCGCGATCGACCGCGACGTCGAAGCCGAGCGACGGCGCGACGGCGCCGAGCTCCGGGCGCGACAGCGTGCGCTCGAGCGCCAGCTTGCCGTCCTCGATCGTGCGCACGCGGACGTACGGCGACTCGCCGGCGCCCGCCAGCACCGCGCCGATCAGGCCGTCGCTGGTTCTCGGCGATCGCCGGCACCACGGCCGCCGGGGTCACGACGCTCGGCACGAACAGCCGTCCCCCGAGGCCGAAGAGATCGCGGTCGGTCATCGCCATCATCGGCTGGCCGCTCTGCGTGCCGGCCGTCACCGCGACCGCGATGCCGCGGCCGTTGAGGTCGATCCGCGGCGTCCCCACCGCCTCGCCGGCGGGCTCGTCGACCGCCACGGGGGCGTCGAAGGCCGTGCCGCGCTGGCGGCGCGCGAGGATCCGCGTGCCCCCGTCCGCGAAGCGCTGGCGAAACACGACCCAGGCGTAGCTCGAGTCGTCCTCGGCGTCGATGTCGGGCAGGTCGGAGGCGAGCGCGACGCGATCCTCGAACGCCGCCGGGGTGAGGTCCTGCGGCGCGCTCGACAGCCGGGCGCCGAACATCTTGCGCGCGTAGACGTGGCCGGCCTCGCCCCAGGTCACCACGCCGACGCCGTCGGCCGAGATCGCCACGCGCGAGCGCCCCGCGCCGGCCCCCGCTGGGCGGGCCGGATCGGCGTCGGCCGCCTGGTCGAGCAGCCCCCAGGTGCTCGTCCGGCGATCGAGCCGCGCGATGCGCACGTCGCCGGCCGATGTGAAGCTCGCGTACGCGGTCCCGTTGATCGACAGGTCGACGGCGGGATCGGCCCCGGTCCCCAGCGGCGTCGGTGCCGACCAGTCCGTGCCGGCGGCCCGGACGATGCCGTACACCACGCCGCCGCTGACGAAGACGACGGCGAGCCGGCCGCCGTCGGAGGCGCCGACGACGGGCTGCGAGCTGGGCGTGGCGAGCGCCCCGTCGAGGCGTTCGGCCGCCTGGAAGACGCCGCCCTCGAAGCGCGCCACGAAGACGTGATCGGCGCCGTCGGCGCGCTTGACGTAGGCCAGCGCACCCGTGCCGTCGCGCGCGAGGTCGAGGTCGCCGAGCGCGCGGATGTCGGCGCTCGGGCCGTCGATCGTCTCACCGGCGAAGAAGTCGGCCTGCGCGGGCGCGACCGGCAGCGCCGCGAGCACGGCGAGCAGGAACGTGAGGAGGAGAGGTCGGCGCATCGGGGCGTTGGAACCGGCGAGGGGCCGCAAAGTTACGCGGTGCCGACGACGCCTTCGGCGCGCGCCTCCTGCGCCCACGCGTCCAGCTCGCCGCGCAGCCGGGCGTCGTCCCACCCCAGCTCGGCCGCGAGCGCCGCGCCCACGCGCCGCGCCACCTCCCCGTCCGCGCCCAGCTCACGACCGGCGAGCAGGGCCAGCCGCGTGCGCCTCAGCAGCACGTCGCCGATCGTCTGCGCCTGCTCGAAGCGTGCCGCGAACGGGACCTCGGCGAGCAGGTCGGGCAGGCCCGCCACGATCGGCGCGGCCAGCTCGGCGCGCTCGCGCGCGACGGACAGGACGTCGTGGGCGGCGTGGCCGTAGCGGCCGGCGAGCGCGGCGGGGGCCGCCTCGGGCACGCCGTCGACGCGCGGCAGGGCGGCCGGGTCGACCGACGCGCCGAGCGGGATCTGGTGCGTGCGGCAGGGCGCGTCGCGCGCCTCGCGCTCGACGAGCCGGTCGACGGCCATCTTCGCCATCCGCCGCCAGGTCGTCAGCTTGCCGCCGGTGATGGTCACCATCCCGCTCGACGTCTCGTACAGCTCGGCCTTGCGCGAGATGTCGACGGACTTCTTCGGATCGCCCGACGTGATCAGCGGCCGCACGCCGGCGTAGGCGCCGGTCAGGTCGCCGGGCGCAAGCGCGGTGTCGAAGTACTGGTTCGTCGCGGCGAGCAGGTACTCGACGTCCGCGTCGGAGGGCGCCACGTGGTGGGTGCCGTCGAGGTTGCCCTCGTAGTCGTTGTCGGTCGTCCCCAGCAGTGTGCGCCCGAGCCAGGGCAGGGCGAAGATCGTGCGCCCGCCGCCCGCCGGCACGATCGCGCCGCCGCCGACGAGCGGCAGGTCCTCGTGGCGCAGCGTGATGTGCGTGCCGCGGCTGGGCCGGATGCGCGGCACCTCGGCCTCGTCGTGCAGCTCGCCCGGGCGCAGGCGGTCGGCCCACACGCCGGTCGCGTTGACGACGTTGGACGCCCGCACGACGAGCTCCTCGCCGCCCAGCACGTCGCGCACCCGCACGCCCGCCGCGCGCCCCGCCCCGTCGCGCACGAGCTCGGACACGTCGAGGCGGTTGGCGCACACCGCCCCGAAGCGCTCGGCCTCGCCGAGCACGGTCAGGACCAGCCGCACGTCGTCGGTCTGGCAGTCGTAGAACAGGTAGCCCGAGGTCGGGTCGCGGGGCGCCAGGGCGGGGATGAGCTCGAGCACCTCCTCGCCGGAGATCACGCGGTGGCGCTCGGGGCTCCAGGCGGCGAAGTCGGTGCCGAGCTGCGCGCCGGCGTCGGGATTGCGGCCGCGCCGCGGACGCGGCCGCGGGCGCGGGCGCGGGCGCGAGCGGCCGCGGCGCTCGACGGACATCACGTCGTAGAGGTTCAGCCCGACGCCGATCTTGCGGCTGGGCGAGGCGCCGTCGAACGCGGCGACGACGAGCGGCAGCGGATGGACGAGGTGCGGCGCGAGCATGACCAGGAGCTGGCGCTCCAACAGCGCCTCGCGGACGAGCCCGAGGTCGAAGTTCTGCAGGTAGCGCAGGCCGCCGTGGACGAGCTTGGAGGAGCGGCTCGACGTGCCGGCGGCGAAGTCCGCGCGCTCGACGAGCGCCACGCTGTAGCCGCGCGTGGCGGCGTCGAGCGCCACGCCCGCGCCGGTGATCCCACCGCCGACCACGACGACGTCGAACTGCTCCTCGGAGAGAGCGGAGAGGGCGTCGGCGCGATCGATCATCCGCGCGCCAGTCTGGCACGCCCTGCGCCGCGGTCGACCGCGGCGCAGGCGGCCTGCCGCGCTACGCGAGAACCTCGAACGGCAGGGTGTTCGTCCCCGACGCCGTGCTCGCCGTCACGCCGTCGCCGCGCACCGCGGTGATCGTGGTCTGGCCGGGCGCGGCCTTCGCCGGGATCCGAACCGTGAGTCGATCGTTGCCGAGCACGACGTCCTGGGCCGTCACCGCGCCCTTGACCGATCCGACGAGGACCATCGGCCTCGGCGGCCCGCCCGCGTCGTTCGCGTTCGAGGGGACGGCGAGGTTCGTGCCGAACACGTGCACGGTGGCGCCCTTCTTGGCCGCCGCGGGGACGACGGACATCACCGTCGGAGCCGGCCGCTCGAGGAACTTCTTGCCCGCGTACCCGGCCGTCGACGTGAGCACGAGACCGGTGAGCAGCTCCGGCAGCTGGGGGAAGCCGTTCTCGAACTCGCGCAGGAATGCGCCGAGGAAGAACGCAAGCGCGATGAGGTGAAAGAGGACGTACTGAAAGTCCCCGAGCTCGGCGTTCCCGTCGTCGTCGGTGACGAGCTGGGCCGCGCGCGCCTCGCCTACCGGAGCATCGGTCTTGGACTCCGCGTCACGGGTTGTCGCGGCCTTCGCGAGCACCGCCGCCGCGAACGGACCGCCGAGCAGCAGGAGATACTCGGGTTGCAGGCACCTCGTCGACCTGGTTCTCCCACGGCGTCTTGTCGCCGAGCCACATCGCGATGAGCAGCGACAGGAGCCCGAAGGCGATGGCCAGCGTCCAGGCGAACACGACCGTCTTGGAGGTCGAGGTCCTGTGGTCCTTGCCGACGATCAGCGCGCCGAGCACGCTGCGCCGCGTCTCCTTCGTCGGCGGCAGACAGGTCGCGACGACGGCGTCGGCGCGGGAGATCACCTCGCCGTTGACGACCGTGCGCGTCGTGCCATCCGGGCGGGTGTACGTCCCGGCCGTCGTGGCCACGAGATCCTTGCGCCTGATCAGCGCAAGCAGCGCTGTCAGCCCGAGTACCGCGACGCCTGCGATGAGCTGTGCCAAGCCAGCATCCGACATGTGTCCAGACCTCCCGAGGCCGCTATCCCGTCAGGACAGCGGACGTGTTGACGATGGGGCCATTCCGCTTCGGGGCGGAATCCGGTGGTGTGTCTCTCCGGTCGAGAGAGGCCCTGCCTCCGTCGCGGGATACACCGCGCGCGAATGTCTGTGCCCCGTCTGTCAGCGCCCCTGGTTCGCCGGGGGCGTGGCATAGATCCGGCTCAAGGAATCCGATGGTCTAGCCGAATAGACCATATGCCCACTCTTCGCTCGCGCCGCGTCACCGCGCTTGTCACCGTCGGTGCACTCAGCGCCGGCACTGCGTTCGCCGCCTCCCCGGCCCAGGCCGGGCTGCTCGACGGCGTCCTCCCGAACGTCGGCTCGCTCGTCACCGGCACCGGCGCCACGCTCGGCGGCGTGCTCAACGGCGTCCTCCCCGGCACCGGCGGCGTCATCACCGGCGTGACCGGCACCGTCGGCGGCGTCATCGGCGGCGTTCAGGACACGGTCTCAGGCGCGCTCGACAGTACCCTCGGCGGCGTCCTCGGCGGCGGCGGCGGCGCGCTGCCCGACGACATCCTCGGCTCGCTGCTCGGCACGCTGCTGGCCAACAGCAGCGCCGCACCCGGCACCCCCGGGTTCGGCGGCCCGAACGCCGGCGGCCCGATCGTCCTCTCCGGCGGCACGGTCGGTCCCAACGGCGTGATGCTCGACGCCAGCGCCCCGCGCTCGACCGTCAAGGTCCTCTCCAAGCTCAAGCAGGTCGGCAAGACCGGCAAGATGAAGCTCCAGATCACGACCAACGAGCCCGGCATCGTCGCGTTCAAGAGCAGCGTCCGCCCCGGCGCCACGGTGAAGGCCAAGAAGGGCGCGAAGGCCGCGAAGGTCTCCAAGAAGCTCATCAACATCCCGCAGATCGTGCTCGGCTACCGCAAGGCCGGCAAGCTCGACGTCACGGTCAAGCTCTCCCGCGCCGCCCAGCGTGCGCTCGGCAAGGTCAAGGACGCCAAGATGTCGGTCGGGACGATCGCCGTCGACGTCTGGAAGAACCAGGACTCCGAGACCTCGAAGCTCAAGATCAAGCGCTAGTTCGCGCCCGTGACAGAGGCGACGGCCCTCCACTCGCGCACAGGCCGAACAGGCCATACGCGAGACCGGGGGCCGTTCGTCGTTCTGGGCGCGCGCGGCGCGGCGGCCGGCGCGGCGCGGCGCGGCGCGGCGGCCGGCGCTACAGCTGCCCGAGCTCGGACGTGATCTCCGCGACGCTGGACTTCGCGTCGCCGAAGAGCATCTGCGTCTTGTCGTTGTAGAACAGCGGGTTCTCGATGCCGGCGAAGCCCGACGCCATCGAGCGCTTGAGCACGATGACCTGCTTGGACTCGTCGACGTTGAGGATCGGCATGCCGTAGATCGGCGAGTCGGACTTCATGCGGGCGTCGGGGTTCGTGACGTCGTTGGCGCCGATCACGAGCGACACATCCGTGCGGCCGAACTCGGGGTTGATGTCGTCCATCTCGCGCAGCTGCTCGTAGGGCACGTCGGCCTCGGCGAGCAGGACGTTCATGTGCCCGGGCATGCGCCCCGCCACCGGGTGGATCGCGTACTTGACCTCGATCCCCTTCTTCTCCAGGGCCTTGGCCATCTCGCGCACGGCGTGCTGGGCCTGCGCTACGGCCATGCCGTAGCCGGGCACGACGACGACCTGGCGGGCGTAGGCCAGCAGGATCGCGACATCGGCGGCGCTCGTCGAGCGCACCGTCCCGCCGGTCTCGCCCGCGCCGCCCTCGACCGCCGGCGCCTCGCCGCCGAAGCCGCCGAGCAGCACGGAGCCGATCGAGCGGTTCATGGCCTTGGCCATCTGGTCGGTGAGGATCGTGCCCGAGGCGCCGACGATCATGCCGGCGACGATCAGCGCGTAGTTGTTCAGCGCGATGCCGGCGGCCGCCGCGCTCAAGCCGGTGAAGGCGTTCAGCGTCGAGATCACCACGGGCATGTCGGCGCCGCCGATCGGCAGGACGGCGAGGTTGCCGAGGATCGCCGAGGCCACGAGGATCACGACGAACAGGCCCTCGCTCTCGGAGCCCAGCAGGATCGCGACGCCGGCGCCGATCGCGGTCGCCAGCAGGGCGATGTTCACGAACAGGCCGCCCGGGATCTTCACCGGGCTGCCGGAGATCAGCGCCTGCAGCTTGGCGAAGGCGATGTTCGAGCCCCAGAACGAGATCGAGCCGATGATCGCGGCGAGGACGAGCGGGATGCCGACCTCGAGCTCCGTGCTGAGGTCGCCGCCCAGCTCGCGGAACTCGGCCCAGGCGATGAGCGCGACCGCGCCGCCGCCGACGCCGTTGAACAGCGCCACCATCTGCGGCATCGCGGTCATCTTCACGTTGCGCGCCGCGGGGATGCCGATGACCGTGCCGATCGCGAGGCCGACGGCGATGAGGGCGAAGTCCGCGCCGTCGAGCTCCGGGTTCAGCAGCGTCGCGACGACCGCGACGCCCATGCCGACGGCGGCGATCTTGTTGCCCTGGACGGCGGTCGTCGGGCTCGTGAGCTTCGCCAGGCCCATGATGAACATCGAGAACGCGACGACGTACGCCGCGGTGATGAAGTCGACCTCCTGGAAGAAGGCGGTCCCGGCGGTCACGTCTCCGCGTCCTCTGCGGCCGGCTCGGGCTTCTTCTTGAACATGCTCAGCATGCGGTCGGTGACGAGGAAGCCGCCGACGACGTTGATCGTGCCGAACGCGATCGCGATGACGATCAGGAAGCGGCTGAGGAAGCCGTCGGCGTGGGCGATCGCGACGAGGCCTCCGAGCAGGACGATGCCGTGGATCGCGTTCGTGCCCGACATGAGCGGCGTGTGCAGGGTGTTCGGCACCTTCGAGATGACCTGGAAGCCGACGAAGGCGGCGAGCACGAGGATGGCGAGGTTCGTGAGGATCGTGCTGGTCATGGCTTCGGCTCCTCCTCCTCGGCCTCGGCGGGCTCGTCGGGCTCGGCGGGCTCGGCCGGCTCGGCGGTCTCCGGCTCAGACTCAGGTGCGGGCTCCACAGCGCCGGCGGCGGGCGCCGCGGGCTCGGCGGGCGCCTCGTCCGCGGGCGTGGGCGCGAGCTCCGAAGGGTCGGGCGGCTCGCCGTCGCCCTGCGCCGCGTCGACGGCCTTCTTCGCCCCGGGGTGGACGATCTCGCCGTCGCGCGTGATGCAGGCGCCGGCGATGATCTCGTCGTCGAAGTCGAGGTTCAGCGCGCCGTCCTCGCCGACGAGCAGCTCCAGCAGCGAGGAGACGTTGCGGGCGTACAGCGACGAGGAGTGCTCGGCCATCGAGGCCGGCAGGTTCAGCGGCGACATGATCGTCACGTCGTGCTTGACCACGGTCTCGCCCGGCTCGGTCAGCTCGCAGTTGCCGCCGGTCTCCCCCGCGAGGTCGACGATCACGCTGCCGGCCTTCATCTTCTTCACGCTCTCGGCGGTGACGAGCCGCGGGGCCGGACGCCCCGGCACCAGCGCCGTCGTGATGACCACGTCGAAGGTCGCGATCTTGTCGGCCAGCTCCTGCTGCTGGGCCTGCTTCTCCTCGTCGGTCAGCTCGCGCGCGTAACCACCCTCGCCCTCGGCCCCCTTGCCGGCCTCGAGCTCGAGGAACTGCGCGCCCAGCGACTGGACCTGCTCGGCGACGGCCGCGCGCACGTCATAGCCGGTGACCTGGGCGCCCAGGCGCCGCGCCGTGGCGATCGCCTGCAGGCCGGCGACGCCCGCGCCGAGCACGAGCACCTTCGCTGGCGGGACCGTGCCGGCGGCGGTCATCATCATCGGCAGGAAGCGGCCGAGGTGGTTCGTCGCGACGAGCACGGACTTGTACCCGGCGACGTTGGACTGCGACGACAGCGCGTCCATCGACTGCGCGCGCGAGATGCGCGGGATGGCCTCCATCGCGAAGGCGGTCGCGCCGGCGCCGGCCAGCGCCTGCGTGGTCTTCGGGTTCGACAGCGGACCGAGGAAGCCGATCAGGACCGTGTCCCGGCCGAGCTTGCCGATCTCCTCGTCGGAGGGTGCCGCGACCTTCACGACGACGTCGGCGCCCCAGACGTCGTCGGAGATCGTCGCGCCGGCCTCCTCGTAGACGGCGTCGGCGAGCATCGAGCCCTCGCCGGCGCCCGACTCGACGACGACCGCGAAGTCCTTCGCCGTGAGCTTGCGCACGATCTCGGGCACGAGCGCGACGCGCGTCTCGCCTGCAGCCGTCTCCTTGGGAACCCCGACCTTCATCGGGCGAGGACGGTACCTGATCCGTCAGTCAACCTCAGATCACGGCAGGGGGACGGCGACCGGCAGGTCGCGCGAGATCGCCAGCGCGAAGCGATCGGCGAGCACGGATTCGTCGAACGCCCGCGCCGCGGCGACCACGCCGGCGGCGTCGGTGCCCGTCACGAACCACACCGGCCGGCGCTCGGGCTCCGCCGTCGCGGCGACGAAGCCGGTGCCGGCGCCGAGCGTGCGGGCCGGCCGGCCGGCCGCGTCGAGCACGACGAGCTGCTCGCCGGAGGCGTCGAAGCGGGCGAAGATGCCGCTCGCGCGCGGGCCGGCATCGAGGTGGTCGGCCTCGATGTCGCCCCCGCGCAGGCGCTGCCACGGCCCGACGAGGACGCGCAGGGAATCGTCGGCGGCGCTGCGGCTGAGGGCGCTGCGCCCGGCGACGACCCCGAGCGACACGAGCTTCTCGGCGACCGCCGCGCACGGCCCGCTGCGCGGCTCGTCGCACTCGACGCGGACCGGCAGGCGCTTGCCGCCGATGCCGTGCAGGAACGGCTCGGGGAACGAGCCGACGGCCGCGGAGATCCGCGGTGCGACGGTCGGGCCGTGCTGGTCGAGCCAGACCCGGTCGCCGCCGTGCACCTGCAGGCGGGCGGCCGGCTGGTCGGCGGCGATGCCGTTGACGAACAGGCTCGCGCGTGCGCGCGGCTGGCCGTAGCGCTCGAGCAGCGTCGCGAGGCCCGCCGGCGCGGGAACCGGCCGGCCCGTGAGTGCCGCGACCGGCGTGCCGCCGAAGTCGCGGGTCACGGTGAGCGCGATCTGCCCGCCGGTGCTCTCGCCCTGCCCGCAACCGGCGATCGCGGCCACCGCGAGCAGCAGGCCCAGAGCGAGCGCGAGACGGCGGGCGGGCGGCGGCGGCATCGCGCGCGCACTGTAGCGTTGGCAAGCGCTATGACCGTCAACCTCACACGCATCTACACCAAGCTCGGCGACGGCGGCGAGACGCACCTCGGCGACATGAGCCGCGTGCCCAAGACGCACCCGCGGATCGAGGCCTACGGCGACGTCGACGAGCTCAACTCGCACATCGGCGTCGCCCTCACGGTGGACGGGATGCCGGCCGCGTACTGCCGCTGGCTGCGGCGCATCCAGAACGACCTCTTCGACGTCGGGGCCGACCTCTCGGTTCCCGCCGATCCGGACGCCGCGCGCGAGCGCCTGCGCGTGCAGGCCGGGCAGATCACGTGGCTGGAGGGCGCCTGCGACGAGGTCAACGCAACGCTCGAGCCGCTGCGCTCCTTCGTCCTGCCGGGCGGCTCGGCCGCGGCCGCGCAGCTGCACGTCTGCCGCACGGTCTGCCGCCGCGCCGAGCGCCGCGCGCTGCTCGTCGAGGACGCCAACCCCGAGGTCGTGCGCTACCTCAACCGCCTGTCGGACCTGCTGTTCATCCTCAGCCGCGGGGCCAACCACGGCGACGAGCCGCTGTGGGAGCCGGGGAGCTCGCAGGGCTGATGGACGGCGAGGAGATCCGCGCGCTGCTGGCGTCGATTCCGCCGCCGGCGGAGATCGCGATCCCGATCCCGCCGAACATGACCGCGGTGCCGATCGCCGCGGTCTCCGCCGCCGGCGGCGATCCCGCGGAGGTCGAGGCCTGGGTGCGCGGCGTGAAGGGCTGGCCCAAGCGCGTGCCGCCGATGTTCGCGCCGCCCGACGCCGGTGAGCTCGACCTCATGTTCTTCATCGTCCCCGAGCGCGAGCTCGAGGGGGCGCGGGGCCCCGGGGCCTCGCTCGACGACGCCGACCTCATCGCGTTCGTCCCGACGAAGGACATGGCGAAGGCGCGCCCGTTCTACGAGAGGACCCTTCGCCTGAAGCTCGAGGGATCGAGCCCCGTCGCGTGCGCGTTTCGCGCCAACGGCGTGCTCCTGCGCCTCATCGCCGTCGAGCAGCTCACGCCGTACCCGTTCACGGTGCTCGGCTGGAGCGTCGAGGACATCGCGACGACCGCCGCGGGGCTGACGGCGCGCGGCGTCGTGTTCGAGCGCATCGAGGGCATCGAGCAGGACGCGCTGGGCGTCTGGCGCTCGCCCGGCGGCGCGCAGGTCGCGTGGTTCAAGGACCCGGACGGCAACACGCTGTCGCTGACGCAGTTCTGATCTCTCTATATTCGCCCGCATGAGCGACGACGAGATTTGCAAGCTGCTGTCCGACCTCCCCACGGCGCCGTTCATCTGGTCGCCGCCGGGCACGGTCATCATCATGGAGGAGAAGGTCGTCGAGGCCGAGGGCGATCCCGACGCCGTGGCGGCCTGGGTGCAGGCGCACGGCGGCGATCTCGATCGCACCCTGCCGGTGGTCGCCACGCGCCGCGGCGTGACCGCGGTCCCCAAGCCGAAGGGCAAGCGCTACTACGTCGTGCCCGAGAAGGAGCTGCTGCGCTCCGACGCCGCGTAGCGCGAACGGAAATCCCACGGCGCCGGCGCCGGGGCGTAGGTTCTGCATATCACCCATCGACAGGGAGGTATGTCGTGCATTTAAGGGTCAAGTTGGCGCTGGCCGTGGCAGTCACGGGCGCCCTGGCGGTGGCCGGCACCGCGGCGGTCGCGGGCGGCGGCAACCGGGAGTTCGGGACGGTGCTCACGGGCTACGAGGAGGTGCCGGCGGTCTCCACCACGGGGGTCGGCGCATTCCGGGCGAACGTGACGAAGTCCGGTAACGGCTTCTCGTACAAGGTGCGGTACACCGGCCTTGAGGGCACTGTCCTGCAGGCCCACATCCACTTCGCCCAGAAGTCGGTGAACGGCGGGATCTCCGTGTTCCTCTGCTCCAACCTGGGCAACGGCCCGGCCGGAACCCCGGTCTGCCCGCCGCCGCCCGCGACGGTGGAGGGAACGATCGATGCGGCCGACGTGGTCGGACCCGCCGGTCAGGGCATCGCGCCCGGCCAGCTCGACGAGGTCCTGCGGGCGATCCGGGCCGGCTCGACGTACGCCAACGTCCACAGCTCGCTGTGGCCGGGTGGCGAGATTCGCGGCCAGGTGCAGGCGCTCGACGACGACGACGACTGAGGACGCGCGGTGCCGCGGTGGGCGCGCTTGCGCCCACCGCGCGCCGGGTTCGTCGGCGGGGAGTGCCAGACTGTGTGTCCCCGGCGAGAGTGAGCTCCCATGCCCAGCGATCAATCAGGACCCGTGAAGGCCGCGCACAAAGCGGCCTTGGAGGCGACGGCGCAGCGCAACCTCGCGGCCCACAAGGTCGCCAAGGAGAAGCGCAAGAAGGCCGACCTGCTCGCTGCGGCCGAGCGTCGCGCCTACGAGCGAGCGAAGGGCGGCTGAGCCGTCTTGCTCGATCCCACCCAGAAGCGCATCCTCGAGATCGTGCTCGACCAGCGCTCGGTGAGCGACGACGTGATCGCGCCCCAGGTGCAGTCCGGCTGGACCGAGGACGACGTGTGCCGGCTGACGGTCAAGCTGCGCAAGCAGGGCCTGCTCGTCGAGACCGCGTACGCCAGCGACCGCTGGTCGATCACCGACGCCGGGCGCGAGGCGCTGACGGAAGCCGCCTGACGTTTGGTTGCGCGCCGGCGGAGCGCGGTCGTCGCGCGCACGGTTCCGTCGCGCTGCGGGGCTCGGCTCGCCCCCTGCGTCGCTACTTGCAGTAGTAGGTCAGGCCGGCGTAGCGGACCTTCTTCTTGAAGGCGCTCGTGCGCTTGTCCGAGCTCGGTTTGACGCACAGCTTGCCCTTCCACTTGTACGTCGCGTGATCAGATGGGCAGGAATGCGCACCGTGGCACCCCGAGCGGTGTGCGGAGACAGCAGGCGCTCCGGCGCCGGCCATCAGCACGGCGGTGACAGCCGCGGCGACGATCTTCCTCATGACAGTGGTACGTGGAGCTCTTGCGGTTCGTTGTAGGGGGAATACGGCGGGCAGCCCGTACGGGCGGCATGATCATGTGAGCAACGTCGCAATGTCCGTCGCGTCGCTTACGGGCACGATCCGAGCGCCGGTGTTCGCGAGCACGTCGCGCACCTCGGAGGCCGGCGGCTCGCGGTCGGTGAGCACCACCACGTCCGCGCGTGCCACACCGACGCCCTCGGCCAGCACCTGCGCCGGCGTCATCGCCACGACCACCGCCTCCGTGCTCGGGTCCTCGATCAGCAGGCGATGCGCCACGTGCACGGGCTGGCGGTCGCCGGCGATGACCCAGCCGCCGACCGTCGTCTGGGAGGGTCCGGCATAGCCCACCGTCCAGCGTGCGCCGAGCGCGGCTGCGACGTCGCGGCCGACGGCGTCGGCATCGTCGCCGCAGACCACGACCGTCGGCACGCGCCAGCGCGTCACGTGCGGATACAGCGCGTCGAGCACCGCGCCCAGCACGTCGCGATCGCTCCTGCCCTCCGCAAAGAGATGCACCTCCAGCGAGGGCAGGATGTTCACCTCGCATAGCGCGCCCCCGACCTCCCGGAAGCTCCGGCTGACGTCCGACGTCAGGAAGTCGGCGCCGCCGACCTCCACGCCGCAGAGCACGATCGCCCGCACGCACATCTCGATGTTGTCGGGGTGGATGGTGTCGGTCACGTCGCGCACGCTTCCTCCCGCCACCCAGTTGGCCGCGGACTTCAAGCGCACCCGCGCGCCCGCGGCAGGCACCGTTTCCAGGGTCCAGCCCTGGGCGCGCAGGATGCGCTCAGAGTCCTCGTCGTGGTGGATCGGGTTCAACGGGCTGGTCTTTCCGGGGGTGCGGCGGGGGTCGGCGTTGGCCTGAGCCAGCAGTTCGGCGATCGAGCGCATCCCGTCGGCGAGAACCTCGGCCGCCAGCCGTTGGACCGCCGCAATGAAGCGGCCGCCGGCGACCAGCACCCGGTGGTCCTCGCCCGGGATGAGGCGCTCGACGAGCACCCACCGGCCCACCTTGCTGGCTCGGTGGAACGCCGCCTCGACCTCGGCCTGGGTGGTCAGGCCGACGGATACGGCCGTGCCCATGTCCATCCAGCGCGGCTTGACGACGACGGGAAGCCCGATCCGCTGCGCCGCTGCCCAGGCACTCGCGGCGTCGGTGACCGGGATGTGCGGCGCGACCGGCACGCCATGGCGATGCAGCAACCGGGCGGTGGCGGTCTTGTCCGAGGTCAGCTCGATGGCGGCCCTGCCCTCCGAGTTGATCCTGCTCGTCCGGGCCTGCAGCGCGCCCTCGCCGAGCTGCATGTACCCGGCCCAACCGGGGATGCGGCGCCAGGGGATGTCGCGCTGACGGCAGGCGGTGACGAGCTCGGCCGTCCGCGGCAGGAGGGCCGGATGTCGCCGGTCGAAGTCGTCGAGCAGCGCCCGCAGGCGATCCTGCTCCTGCGCAGAGACTTCGGTTGCGGCGGCGGACACGAGCGTCACCGCCAGCTCGCAGCTGGATCGGATCGGTGCGGCGGGTTCGAGGGTCAGCACGAGCTCGCGCTCGGGGTCCGCCGGGGCCGGCGGCGGCGCAGCGCCGGCCGGCATGCCGACCCGCCGGGCCAGTTGCTCGGCGACGGTCTGCAGGAGCGACCCGAGCGGCCAGTTCTTCCGTGCGCGGATCTCGTCCGCAGACAGCCCCAGGGCCTCGAGCAGCTTCGCGCACCGGTCCAATGACGCCGAGGGCCGCTCCAGCGTCGAGGGCAGGCGGGCGGCGCCATCGGCCGCGACGCGGACGACGAGCACCGACTCGGCCGAGTAGACGTTCGCCCCGTGCAGCTCCCGGTACTCGCACGCGATCTCGCCGTCTCCCTCGGTGCTCGGCGGAAGCGCTCTGGTGGACATGGAGGTGATTGTCACGGCTGGCGACCAACGGGACGGGCCAGTGCGCGCTCGAACGCGAAACCCCCGTAAGTCCGGGGCGTTCGTCTCACACCTGGCGGGCTCGTGTCGCGCCCCCAAGTCGGAGTTGACCTTCGGCGGATGTCAAGGTCGCCGCGGCGATCCAGCGCGGACACGATCTTGACCGCCCGTAGCTGCCGAACGACGCGGCGACTCATTGGCGCGGCCCAACATCGAGCCAGACGCTCGTTCTACGCGGTCCGCAGGCGTAGCGACCGTCCGAGCGATGGGCTCGCTTGGCGCGGCAGGAGGCGGGTCCGCGCGCCGAACCACGGGTTACGATCGGCGGCATGGCTCCACAGAGCAAGGCCGTTCTAGCCAGGGAGCACCTCGATCGAGCCCTGCCCGCGGTCACAGCCCAGGATCTCGCAGAAGCGGTGGCCTGGCTATTCGTCTCGCCTGAAGCGGCGATCGTCGCCGTGCCCGATGCCCACGGGCTCGATACGCACGTTCGGCGGCGAGTTCCTGCTCGGCTTTGCGTTCCTCTCGGAGGCGTTCTCGTTCCTCGCGGGCCTCCTCCTTTCTCAACCTGAAGCTTCATGAGGTAGTCGGCGGTGCTCGCGTTCCTTATCCAGCCGTACCGGTACGTCAAGGCCCAGGACGAGATCGCAACGACAGCGCTCACGAAGACGTTCCTCAATGTCCACCCCTCCGGTGGAGCCCAATCCCCGGGAGGCACGTGCCAGCCGGGCGGCCCGTACGCAACGTGCCCCGATCGCAGCGCACACGTCCCCCTGCGTTTCCGATGACGCGGCACTGACCCAGCCGGATTACGACCGCACGAGGACCGCAGGCGGCGGCGCCGGATCGACGTCGACGATGCACCGTGACGGGCGTGCCCGCGCACTGGTATCGTCGATTGCATCGTCAGCCGCCGCTCAAGCGCGACCGGGCTGCTGGCGATACACGAGAGATCGCGCGGTGGCGATCGAGATGGAGCCCACACACCCTGGCCGTCTGGCGCTACCCGAGCTGTGACCTGCCGTTCAATCGGGGTAGACGAAGACACATGACGACCCGGACCCGGTCCCGGACACCTGCATCCACTCGTTCCGCCGCTCGGACTACGCCCGCGGCACCCTCGCCCGTGCCCAAACCGGTCATCGCCTTCTTCGCCGCGGTGCGCAAGATCCTCGGCAAGGCTGAAGATCACGTCGAGACCACCCGCGACGCCAGCGGGTTTGCAGACAGCAGAGAATGGAACCTGCACATCGTCGTCCAGTTCGACCCCGTCGATGGCGGCTTCACCGCGGAGTGCCCCGAGATCTCCGGTGCGATGTCGCAGGGCGAGACCGAGCGCGAAGCGATCGCCAATCTCGCCGACGCGGTCAAGGCCGTCATCGAGATCGGAGTGGAGCGGCACCTCAAGATGCTCGACGTCGAGCTGTCGACCTCGATGGCTGAGGGCTACCGCGCAAGGGCGACCGAGGCGCTCTCGATGGCCGAGGGCGACTTCGTCGCCGGCGCCGAGACCTGGCCCGACCGCTGAGCGCCAACCGGTCTCGCCGGCCGTGCCGTATCCAGCGACGTTCCCCCGCCGCGGTGAGATCTACATGGTCGACTTCAATCCGACCCGCGGCTCGGAGCAGGGCGGCAAGCGACCGGCGGTCGTGGTTTCAATGACATCAACAATGAGCACAGTCCTGTCGTCGTCATCGCGGCGATGACGACGAACGAGGGCGGCGGGCGGTACCCACAGAATGTGCTGATCCCCGCCGGGGGGCCGCTGGGTCGGGCGAGCGTGATCCTTGGCGGTCAGCTGTTGACGATCACGAAGGACCGCCTCGGCGATTACCGCACCGACTTGACACCCGAGCTGGTGCAACAGCTCAACCGCGCGCTGCGCGTGAGCCTGGGCCTCTGACTCTTGCGTCTCAGCCTGCGCTCCCCCCTCCAGCGTCACCGGCGCCCAGGTGGTACGGCTTCGTCATCGAGCCAACGCTGCAGCGCGGTGATCAGGTGAGCCGCAGGTCGCCGCTGTAGACGACGGCGATGTGCGGCTCACGTGCCGGTCGAAGTGCTCGGGGCTGATCTCGAGGGCGCAGGCAGCCTCCAATCGCTGCAGTGAGAGCCGTGGCACCCGTGCATACCAGCCTCGCCGCACTCACCTATCGGACCTCCGCCGCGCGGATCGTACATCCGACGACCGAGACGGCCTGGCGCGCTTCAGCGCCAGCTTTCAGCGTGCGACCCTCCTGACCGAGACGGCCCCGCAACCACGGGGCTTCCAGAAGTACCGCTACGGGGATTCGAACCCCGGTTTCCGCCGTGAGAGGGCGCTCCAGCCGGTCTCCGAAGCGCCTGCAAACCGTGTGAAAACCGGAAAACCTGAAAACCGGGTGTTGATCCTGACCGCGGCGCTGGCGGGCCTGCGTGCCTCCGGGGTGCACGCGCTCCGGCGCCGCGACGTAGACCTCCAGAACGCGCGCCTGCACGTCCACCGCGCGCTGAAGGTGTGGCCGCAGGGAGCGCCCGAGTTCGGCACGACGAAGTCCGGCCGCGGCCGAGCCGTCCCGCTCACCCCGACGCTCCGGGACCAGCTCGCCGAGCACCTCCGCTCCGTACCGCTCGACCCCGACGCCCTCGTGTTCACGTCGTCGGGGGTCGCGAACGCCGAGCAGCGCGAGCGCAACCCGCTGCGCGCCGTGCACCAGGTCGCATGGCTCCGCAACCACTTCAAGCCCGCCGTCGCTGTGCCCTGCCCCACCGCACCGCGGACCCGACGGCTGGCCGGCGGTACGGCCTGCGCTTTCACGACCTGCGGCACACCTGCGCGAGTCTGCTCCTGAACCAGGGCGCCCCGCTGCACGCGGTGAAGGACTGGCTCGGGCACTCCTAAATCACGACGACCGTCGACCGCTACGGGCACCTCGCCCCGGGCGTGCACGAGGCGATCGCCGCGGGTCTGGATGCGAGCTTCGCAGCCCCACCCGAGCCTTCGACGTCGAACGTGGTCCGTCTTCACGGCATCGGCTGAGCGGCGCCGCTACAGGCGCGAGCCCGATCCGCCGGTATAACCCGTGGGACATGGATCGCCTGAAGGCTCTGCCGACTTGGGCAAAGTGGACGCTCGGCGTCCTCGCAGCGCTCATCGTCATCGGGGCCGTCGGGGGCGGTGAGAAGAATCCGTCGGACACCAGTTCCGCATCGACGGACGCGAAGTCCGCATACGCGCCGATCGACGACACGACGCTCTACAACTCCGTCGCGCAAGTCTTCATCGCTCGGTACAACCGCGTCACGAAGGGGTCCGCCAGCCGCCTGTCAGGTGACAGCCCAAGCCACTGCAGCGACGACCATCCGCCGGTTCATTCCTGCACCATGCGGATCGATGTGCCAATCGTCGGCGACGAGAGCTGGTCCTATGACGCGACCATGTCGGGCGGTGACTGCTGGGTCGCTCGCACGTCGGACCGATACGGCGCCAACCAGGAGTTCATCGACTCGTACCGCAACCGAGAGCTGTTCGCGCCCACGAAGGCCGAGGTCCGAACCTACATTCACGAGGCCAATCGCCTGCGGTCCATCCGCGGCTGCGCCTCGAACGTTCCGCGACCTAGGTCCGACGACTCCCCGGAGGACTTCATCGCGGCGCTCGCCGCCCAGAACGTGCAGCGCGAGCGCCCCGGCCCACGAGAGGGCACGACGTGTGACTCCCTCGGCAAGCAGGTGGTTTCTCTGGCGCCGGACTCATGGGACTTCGCGTGTACGACGAAGATGGCCGCAGGCGGAGCGTTCGTGGACAAGATCAGTTGCTTCGACGAGCCGCCGTACAGCAGCTTTGATTCCTGTGCCGAGGAACAGGGCTACCCGAAGCGACCCCCGCGCGCCCTGCCCGAATAGTGGGCAGGATCACGCCTGGACCACCCAGCGCCACGCCCTGTTCGACGCCGCCACGGAGCCGTCCATGCCGTCCGGCACCATGTAGGCGTGGACCCAGATACCGCAGACAGGATCAGCGAGACGTGGGCGCGAGCGAGCCTCCCGGATGACGGATCGTTTCTCGTGCGCCCCGCGATGGATCAGCTCTCCGGGCAGATCGTTCGTCTGGTGCCGGGCGAGCCCGACGGCGACGGCTGGGCGATCGTTAGGGCGACCAGCTCGGACGAGCCCCCAGAAGGCTACGAGTGGACAAGAGCCGCGGCGATCCTCGTCGGCGACGTGCTGTACGTCGTCGGGGGCGCGATCAACACGCAGCGCAAGAGCGTGGCCACGGCGACCCGCCGCTTCGAAGCCTTCGCCGTGCGCCGCGTCCTGCACACGATCGACGGCGACGGCGGGCAGTCCGCCGTATGGACGTTCACCGCCGACGACGCGACGCTGCTCGTCGACGAATGGCTTGACCATCAAGGGCGACCTACCGCCTCCACAGATCGAGCGGGTGGGTTCGCTCGGAAGCTCGCGCGCCGTGCCCGTTGGGCCGTCGGCTCAGACTCCTAGTCGCCGCGCCGACGCCGGACGCGACTGATGAGGAGTGCCCCCGCAGCGCAAAGGATGCCGAGCTGAGTCAGCAACTCTTCTGGAAGAACGGTATCCGTCTTAGTGGCCGCGTACAGGATGACCGCGAGCAACAGCGATAGCGCGCTGAGAAAGACCTCAACCTGCTCCCAGGTCGGCGCCCATTCGCCTATCGCCGCACTCCATTCTCGGAGCCATCTCGATTGCTCCTCGTCGCCGCCAACGAGTCCTTCGATCTCGTCATTGGCGGCGGCTACCGCCGCGGCATTCATCACGGCCCGGATGAGATCCTGGTTCCTGACGAGCGCGGCGAAGGGACCCTCCATGGCCCGTGCCAAGGCGTCCTGATGCTCACGTATCTGCGCGAGTGGACCGTCGAGCGCGTTTCGAACGCGCTCCTGGTTCTCGGCGATCGCCCGGAGTGGCCCGTCCAGCGTCTCCTGTAGTGCCCGTTGGAATTCGTGCATCTGAAGCACGGGGCCTTGCAGGACCTGGGCCGTCTGTGCCTGGACCCGCGCGAGGTCCGCTAGGAGACTGGTGTCTTTCGTGTGGGGCCGGTTCCGTCCGACTCTCAAGTCATGCTTGAGGGTATGAGTTTGGGTTTGTCTCCGCGCCAGGCCGACATGTTCGTGACGACGACGAGCTTCTGTAGGGCCGCGTTGCGGCCGACTCGATCTACGCGTTGTTGCATCGCGAGTGCTTCGCGCTGTTTCCCGACGCGATGTTCGCGGACGTGTTCTGCGATGTCGGGCGGCGGTCGGTGCCGCCGATGATCGTGGCGGTCGTGATGATGGTGTTGCAGCGCATCGAGGGCTGCTCGGATCGTGAGGCGGTCGACCGGTTTACGTATGACGCACGGTGGAAGTACGCGGCGGGCGGCCTGGATTTCGACTATCCGGGGTTCGTGCATACGGTGCTCGTCGATATGCGCGCCCGGCTGGCGGACTCCAAGCGTCCAGACCGGATCTTCGAGGTCGTCCTGGAGACCGCGAAGAAGGCGGGCCTCGTGGGCCGCCGGCGGGTGCTTGATTCGACGGCGTTGTATGACGCGGTCGCGACGATGGACACCGTGACGTTGATCCGCTCGGCGGTCCGCGGGCTGCTCAGGGTCTGCGCCGGTGAGCTTGAGCGCGAGCTGCGGGCGCTGCTGGCGCGCGACGACGAGTACCGGTCGGCGGGCAAGCCGGTCTGCGACTACGACGACCCGCAGGCCCGCGAGGCGCTCGTCGATGCGCTCGCCCGCGACGCTCGTGCGCTGCTTGGGGCGTTGGACGGCCGCGAGCTCGGCGACGGGGTCCAGCAGGCAGCGGCCGTGTTGGCGGCGGTCACGGGGCAGGACCTCGACGAGGGTGAGGACGGCGTGTTCCGGATCGCTCGCCGGGTCGCCAAGGACCGAGTCATCTCGACCGTCGATCCCGAGGCGCGGCATGGCCACAAGACCGCCGCCAGGAGTTTTGACGGCTACAAGGGCCATGTTGCGATGGGCCCTGACAGCGAGCTGATCACCGCCACCGAGGTAACGGCAGGCAACGTCGGCGACGCCGACCCCGCGCCCGACCTGCTCGCCGACGACCTGCCCGATCGCGACCAGCCGGTCGAGGTCGACCAGGCGACCGCGGTCGATGAGCCCGACGACGCGGACCGGCCGGCCGATGGCGGGCACGACGACGACGAGGACGAGGAGCGCCTGTCGGTCTACGGCGACAGCGCCTACGGCGCGGGCGCTCTGCTGGACACGCTCGAGGGCGCCGACGCGGACATCAACTGCAAGGTCCAGCCGCCCGTGGCGCCCGGCGGACGCTACGCCAAGGACGCCTTCCAGATCGACCTTCAGGCCGGCATGGTGACCTGCCCCGCGGGCCAGACCGCGCCGCTGCGCGAGCAGACCGGCGGGCAGATCGCGCGCTTCGGCACGGTGTGCGCCGGCTGCCCGCTGGCCGCACAGTGCACGACCTCGACCAGTGGGCGCACGATCCGCGTCGGCCCTCACGAGGCGCAGCTCACGCGCGCCCGCCAGCGCCAGACCGACCCCGCCTTGACGTGTGTCTGACTCAAAGCCACAGATCGCGGAGTTGATTAGCCCGCATCAGCGGGTCTCCGGCGGTTGGCGTTGATGGCGCTGCAGGCGATGGTACGCGATGCGGTGGCGGCGGGCGCGCATGAGGCCGACGCGGCGTGCGCGGCGGATCGCGGGGCCGCGGCCTTCGTGCTCGTCATCCGGTGTGACGTAGCCGATGCCGGCGTGCAAGCGGACCGTGTTGTACTCGACGCGGACCACGGCGAGCTCGGCCCGCAGGACGGCGGGGTCGCGGATCGCATCCAGGTGTGGCCAGTCGGCCTTGACGTGGCTGAAGAGGCTCTCGATCCAGGCCTGGTCGGTCGGGGTGCCGGGTCGACCGAAGTGCTGCGCGATCGCGCACATCGCCATGAACTCCCGGGTCGACCCGGAGGTCATCTGCGGCCCGTTGTCGCTGACAGCGAGGAGGATCGGCCGGCGAACGGCATCATCGAGGGGATCGGCGATGCTGTCCTGGCGTTCGGCGACGAGCTCGTCGAGGCCCTCAAGCTCCAAGGCGTCGCAGAACGCGGCCTGGATCTGGGTGCTGGTCTCCTCGCCCGAGACGACCTCGCAGATCCACTTGCGCGTGACGAGGTCCATGATCGTGATCACCGCCACGCCGCGACAGCCGGCGAAGTGCGTGACGTCGTAGATCCAGATCGATTGCTTGGCGTACGTCGCCCACTCGGGAAACGGCCGGCGCTCCGAGCGCCCCGCCCGCCGCGGGCGACGCAGAAAGAGCCCGTGTGCAGCAAGAACACGCCGAACGGTCGCCGGCGACACCCACACCAGCTGCTCATAGGAGCCGCGGTGCGCGAGCTTGCGATGCGACCGATCCGTCTCGCCCACGCGTCGAACAGCGCGATGATCGCGTCGCGCTCGTCGGCGAGCAGACCATGCACCGCATGCCCGCCGGCCGGACGATCTTCCAGGCGGCCCGCCTCGCGGCGCTCATACCAGCGCCACGCCCGCAACTCGGCCAGCTCGAGGTAGCCGCAGGCGCGGCGGTGCTCCCAGCCCGACGCGGTCGCCTGGTCGATGAGCCTGAGCAGCCCGGCCTTCGTGGCCGCGTCGACGCGGCGCGGGACCGGGCCACTCAGTCCCAACGCCCTTTTCCCTCGGCCAGCATCAACCGGACGCCCATCTCCTTCAGCGCCTCCGACAGCCTCGCGATCTCCGCCCTGGCCGCGGCCAGCTCGTGATCGACGCCGCCCGCCTTGACGCCCGGCCGCGACGCAGCCAAGGCTTCCAGCGCGCCCTGCTTGGCGACGGTGCGCAGCTTCATCACTGTCGAGCGATCAATCCCGGCGCGATCGGCGGCCTCGCTGATCGTGCTCTCGCCGCGCAGCAGGCCGATCCAGATCTCATACGTCTGCGACGGCGACAGAAACCGCTTACGACGAGGGCCCCCGCTGGGTGGTCCTTGCTCGGTCATCCCGGACTCCTCCTCGACGAGCCGAAGAGCCTACGGATGCGGTCTGATCAAATCTCGGATCTGTGTCTTTGAGTCGGACGCAAACCAGCTGGAAGGCCGACTACAAGGCCACGCGCCCCAAGGTCGAGCGCAAGATCGCGCACTTGATGCGCCGCAAGCACGGCGGCAGGCGCGCCCGCGTGCGAGGCCAGACCAAGACCGCCGCCGACTTCAAGCTGCTCGCCAGCGCCGTGAACCTCGCCAGGCTCGCCGCGCTCGGACTGACCCACAACGACGCACGCTGGACGGCGAACACCGCATGACGCGCCACCAGCGAGCCCGGATAGCCCGCCAAGAGCCCTCCTGGGGCCGCTACACCGCGATGTCGAACACCACCCCAGGCATCCCAGCGCACCGCCGACCGACCCAACCCGGCCGCGACCGCTGCGCGCCGCCGACCGCGCGCCGCCACAGACCACCGATCAACACCAGTCTCCTAGCGGTCCTTCCAACGCGCGGCGAATCGCCTCTCGGCTCCTCACGAACCCCTGGAGCGGCCTTCGAGAGCGCGCCGAAGCTGCTCCTGCTGCCGCCTCAGGTTCTCGAACGGATCGCTGGTCATCGCCGGGTCATCCTCGGGAGCAAGTATCCGCCAAGACACCCGCGAATGACGTATACGGCTACCGCCGAACCGTCAGACCAGCGAATCTGCCACGGTCGAGACACGGTCGAGAGCCCTCCTGTGCTCACCCAGGAACGCGAAAACCCGAAAACCCTGCGATTTGCAGGGCTTCCAGCAGTACCGCTACGGGGATTCGAACCCCGGTTTCCGCCGTGAGAGGGCGGCGTCCTAGTCCCCTAGACGATAGCGGCGCGGGACGGGCGTGAAGGGTAGCGAAGGGGCGGGCTGCGGGAGCGTCGCCGACAGCACGCGCAACGCGCCTCGCCCGCCGGTCGACGCCCGAACACCGCAGCGCATCCGCTGAGCGACCCCGGTCTCGCCGTGCCCCCGCCAAGGATGCGTCGCTAAGGTTGCAGGCGCACCAGCGGATGTGGCGGAATTGGTAGACGCGCGGCGTTCAGGTCGCCGTGAGTGCAAGCTCGTGGAGGTTCGAGTCCTCTCATCCGCACTGCTGCTGCGCACGAGGGGCCTCGCCAACGCGAGGCCTCTCGCCGTTCCGATAGCAAAACGGCAACGACGAAACCCGTCAGGTCGCGTCGCTCTTCGTGCTGCCGCACTCCTTGAACCCATACGCGCGCGTGAGCCGCCGCGCGCGCGTGACGACCCCCCGTTGCTGCTCCGACAGCGACTCGAACGCCGGCGAGTCGCCGCGCCGGGCCGCGGCGGCGAGCTTGCTGACGAACTCCGCCTGCTGGTCGTAGAGCCGGCGGATGCGCTCGATCTCAGCCCCGTCGCCGGCCGGTGGATTGGCCGTGCGAAACGCGATCGCGTTGTCGCGCACGCGGCCGTAGCCGCGCTCGAGAATCGGCGCGAGCCGTCGCAGCAGGTCTCGGTCGTTGCGCGCGCTCTCCGCCGCCCGAGCCACCTGCTGGTTGAGCGTGCGGGTGCGCCGGTTGGAGGCCTCGCAGAGCTTGTCGGTCCCGGCGATGAACTGCGCACGCGTCGGCGCGTCGTTCTCGTCGCCGCCGCCGCAGGACGCCAGGCCGAGCGCGGCCGCCACCAGCACCACGTACGGGAGAGTTGCTCGCATGCCCGACATCATCGGGCATCGCCCAGACCGTTCGCCCGTTCAGTAGATCTCGGGCACGAACGTCTGGTCGCTCATCGGCGGGCGCACGTAGCCCTCGTCGGACTGGCGCGGCGGCAGCTCGAGCGCCGGCGGGATCACGTCCTCGTACGGGATCATCGACAGCAGGTGCGCGATGCAGTTCAGCCGCGCGCGCCGCTTGTCGTCGGCGTCCACGACCCACCACGGCGCCTGCTTGATGTCCGTGTGCGCGAACATGCTGTCCTTCGCGCGCGAGTAGTCGACCCAGCGCGCGCGAGCCGCGAGGTCCATCGGGCTGAGCTTCCAGCGGCGCATCGGATCGTCCAGGCGCGCCTGGAAGCGCCGCTCCTGCTCCTCGTCGGACACCGAGAACCAGTACTTGACGAGGATGATCCCGGAGCGCACCAGCATGCGCTCGAACTCCGGGCAGGTGCGCATGAACTCCTGATACTCCTCCTCGGTGCAGAAGCCCATGACCCGCTCGACGCCGGCGCGGTTGTACCAGGAGCGGTCGAACAGGACGACCTCGCCGGCCGCGGGCAGGTGCTCGACGTAGCGCTGGAAGTACCACTGCGAGCGCTCGCGCTCGGTCGGCGCCGCCAGCGCCGCGATCCGCCACGCGCGCGGGCTCACGCGCTCGGTGATGCGCTTGATGACGCCGCCCTTGCCCGCCGCGTCGCGTCCCTCGAAGACGACGACGACCTTCAGGCCCTCGGCCTTGATGTACTCCTGCAGCACGACGAGCTCGTACTGCAGGCGAGCGAGCTCGCGGTCGAAGTCCTTGCGCTTGAGCTTGGGCTTCGGATTGGGGTCGTCGGATGCGGTCATCGCGGTGCGGCGATTACCCGGCGCCTGCGCAGCTCACGCGCGGCGCTCGACGAACAGCGACTGCGCGCACGTGCCGAACGGCCCGCCCAGATCGTGCAGCACACCGCTCGCCAGCCCGATCCCGGCGGCCCCGGACACCGTCTGCGCGTCGAGCCCGATCCACTCGCCGGCGGGTTCGCGATGCAGATGCACCGTCAGCTCGGTGTTGACGAACAGCCATTCCTCGAACGGAAGGATCGCACTCAGGCCGTTGGAGAAGTCGGCGGCCGCGCAGGCCCGCACGAGCGGCGACGGCGCGACGCTCGGCAGCAGCTCGCCACGCAGGCGAATCCAGGCGATCGCGTGACCCGAGCCGGTCGCCCCGCCGACGAGGACGATCTCGGTGGCGCCCGGATAGAAGAGGTCGTCGCCCGCGACGAACGCCAGCCACGGCGCCCCGGCGTCCGATCCGGGCAGCGCCGCGGCGCCGCGCAGCGGCGGCGGGAGCGCGGCCGCGTCCGGCATGGCGGCCCGCCGCACCCGCACGGCGCGGGCGAGGCACGCGGTCCGGCCATCGGCCTGCAGCGTCGCTTCGACGACCTGAAAGCGCTTGCCGGGCTTGGCCAGCGACGTGGCCACCGCGACCGGCCCGACCGGCACGCCGCCGAGGAACTCGACGGTCAGCCGGGTGACCGCGAGCTCCGCACCCGGCTCGGTCTGCTCGATGGCATGCGCCAGCAGGGCCGACGGGGCCCCGCCGTGCATCATGCGCTCGTCCCACGGCCCGCGGGTCAGCGGCGCCGCCTGGAAGCCCGCGCCCGCGGGCGCGAAGAGGGGTCCAGGCGCAGGCGACGAGGACATCGCGAGGGACCCTAGTGCGTCTGCGGTGACACCCTCATGCGGCGGTTGCCGGGCGGCCCGATGCGCAGCGTCCGCGACGTCGCCAGCGTCGTGGCTTCATCGGGCAGCGTCAGGCGCACGCGGGCGCGCAGGCGCCGGCGCGGGTGCAGCACGAACCTCGCCGCCGACCGCGCGTCGAGCTTCGCGCTCTGCACCGGCCACCAGCCGAAGCGCGCGGGCAGATACAGCTGCAGGACGACGCGCCCGCCCCGCATGGCCGGCGTCACCGCCGTGCGCAGGACCACGCGCCCCCGCGCGCGCTGCGCGGTGAGCGAGATCTGCCGGTCGAGCACGACCAGGCTCACCGGGGCGCTCGTCACCCCGCCGGCGACGGCGCGGTAGCGCCCGCCGGCGGGCGCGCTCACCCGCGCGGAGAACGCCCCGTCGGGCTTCAGCGTCGTCGTGCCGACCGCGGCGAAGCCCGCGCCTGTGTCGGCCTCGATCGACACCTCCGCGCCGGCCGGAACCGCCGCGCTCGCACGACCGGTGAGCGGAAACGGCGTGTTCGGCGCCGCGGCGTGGGCCGGCGGATCCAGCAGCAGGTCCTGCGCCGCCACGACGCCCTTGATCGACGGGTGCAGGGTGCAGTGGTAGGGCACCGCCCCCACGCTCGCGAAGCGGCGGCTGAACGTCTGCGAGCCGCCGAGCCGGCCCGAGTCGAAGCTGGCGTCGTCGGCCGTGACCGTGTGCGTGCGGGTGCTGTCGTTCGTCCACCTCACCGTCTCGCCGGTGACGATGTCCAGCCGGTCGGGGGTCACCGAATCGAAGCCGACGCTCACCTGGCGCGGGTCGTGGGTGCTCGCGTCGTGCTGTTGTGACGCCGCCGGGCCGACGAGCGCCGCGGTCAGCACCAGCGCCAGCAGCAGGGTGGCGCGCGTCATCGCCGCGCCACGCGGTAGGTGCCGACCATGCCCGCCGCCATGTGCTGCTCGACGTGGCAGTGATACAGCCAGATGCCCGGATCGCGCTCGCGCCAGCGGAAGCGAAACGACTCGGCGGGTCCGATGGTGTGCGTGTCGCGCGCGAGGACCCCGTTCTCCAGCCAGCGGTGCCCGTGGACGTGGAACGTGTGGTGCTCCTCGCCCATCGCCATGACGTTCCACTGCACGAGCTCGCCGACGCGCGCGCGAAAGACCGGCGTGTTACCGACAAACGCGCGGCCGTCGATCGTCTGGAAATCGCCCATCGCCGCGAACACGACGACGAACTCCCGGTCGGGCAGCGCCTCGCGGCGTCCGCGGATCGACAGCATCCCGTACATCCCGCCGGCGATCGACTCGTGCATCGAGGGCGAGTGGTCGTGATAGGGCCAGACGCCGGCCGACCGTGCGCCCGCGGTCAGGCGGTACGTCCATGTCTTCCCCGGCGGCACGTTGCCGTCCGGGCCGGAGACGCCCGGCACGTACGTGCCGTCGGAGCTGGGCTTGTACTCGACGCCGTGGAAGTGCATCGAGTGTCCGTTCATCCGCGTGAAGTCCATGTTCTTGAAATGGATGACGAGCCGGTCGCCGACCCGCGCACGGATCAGCGGTCCCGGGATGAGGTTCTGGTTGCCGGACATCGGCGAGTTCGACAGCGGCCGGCGCCAACCGCGCGAGTAGCGGCGGTAGACGGTCGTGGGCAGGACGGTCTGCCCCGGGTCCAGGCGCGCGCCGCTGAGGTGGTCGCGCTCGTTGGGCGCCATGTTCCAGATCACCGGCGTCGCCGCGACCCAGAACTCCCTGGTGGCAGCGGTCGCCGGCGCGGCCGCGAGCGTCGCGACGGCGGTCGCCAGCACGCCCGCCAGCGCGAGAACGGCCGGCCGGCGCCTCACTGGACGGTGATCGTCGCCTTCATGAACGGGTGGATCAGGCAGACGTACGGATAAATGCCGGGTTCGGCGAACGTCACCGTGTTGTCCAGCGGCAGCGGGCTCGGCGGCACGGCGTCCAGGACGCCGGAGTTCCAGAACCCGTTGCCATGCAGCGCCGGTGACAGCGATGCGGGCGGCCCGCCGGGCTGTTCGCTGGGGTACGCCGCTCGCGCATCCGCGACCGGCGTCTCCAGCGACGCCGCGAGCGCACCCAGGTAGGAGGTCTTGTCGGACACGTCGCCCGGCCCGAACGTCGCGGTGTGCTCCTCCGACGAGCGCTGCGGCATGAAGAACCGCACCGTCGTGCCGGCCGGCACCGTGAGATTCTCCGGGATGAACCCGAAGTAGGCGACGCCCCCGGCGCCCTCGGCCCCCACGCTGACGCTGTTGGCCGGCACGGTGGTGTTCTGCGCGAGCGACGTGGCGGTGGTCAGCGCCGCGGCAACCTGCCGCTTGACGCCGGCGGCGACGGCCTTCACCGATGGGATCCGCCGCGGCTTGGCGCGCACCTTCACCGTCCCGTCCATCCCGGGGTGCAGGTTGCAGTAGTACCTGAAGTTGCCGGCCTTGCGGAAGCGGATCTTCAATGGCTTGGCCTTGATCCCGAACGGCACGCCGCTGAGGATGCGCGTGTTGCCCTTGGTCACGGTCCTGCCGAACTTCGGCGGCAGCAGCCCCCTGGTGAAGCCCAGCTCGTCCAGACCGTTGAACCAGAACGGCAGCTCGGCGGCGTCGGTGAACATGGCCTTCCGGCCCGTCGGCGAGAACAGCGGCAGGGGCCCGCCGCCGGCGGGCATGTCGAGGGAATGCAAGCCCGTCGGCACGAACGACACCAGATCGCCCTTGTGAACCGTGACGATCCTCGGGAAGAAGGCGTTGATGAAGCTGCCCGTCGGCTCAAAGCTCTTCTGAGCGGCCAGCGGCGGACCCATGTACACGGTTCTCGCAGCGGCCTGCGCCGCGCCCGGCAGGGCCAGCGCCACGACCGTCGCAGCGCCGATGATGTACTTCGTGAGCGCGTTCATCCGCACGATCCTCCAGTTCGGCGCCGACCAAGAAGCCTGTTAATCAACACAGTAGACACGACCCCACACAAAGCCAACATCTCGGAGTGTGCGTTAGCGCACACGAATTGAGTTCGCCTTCGCCGGTTGCCACATTGTCGGAGTGCCCGCCACCACGATGCGCTGCCGCCCACCGTCGCATCACGTGGTGTGGCGAGATTCGTGGTCGCCGCACCACCCCGTGGCGGCGGCGGGGCTCGCGCGGCTGCCGGTGGCGCAGCGGTTGCTGTTAACCACCGACGGCACGGTGACGACCGCGCTGGCCACGCTGGTGGGCGAGCCGATCGGGGTGCGCATCCTCGAGCAGCGCACGGCCGCGCTGGCCCATGACGACGGTGAGCTGGCGCTGCCGGCCGGCGACAGCGTGCTCGAGCGCAGCGTGCTGCTGCACGGCGCGCGGTCGGGCACCCCGCTGCTGTACGGCGTGTCGCGGATCGTCTCGCAGCGGTTGCCGCGCGGCGCCCGTGACGCGCTGATCGACGGCGGCGTCGCGATCGGCCTCGTGCTGCGTGCGCACCAGGTCGAGACGTTCCGCGTCCCGCTGCGCGTGGGCGTGCAGCCGGCCGGCGACGGCGCCGCGGCGCATCTCGGCAGCGGGCTGATGTGCCGGCGCCGGTATGCCATCAACGGCGGCGGGCAGGCGCTGATGGTCATCGACGAGCAGTTTCCGGCCGCCGGCTTCCGGGCGCCGCGCTGAGCATGCGGGTCCTCGTCGCCGGGGGCGGGATCGGCGGGCTGACGACCGCGCTGACCCTGCACGAGGCCGGCATCGACGTGGCGGTCGTCGAGTCCGCGCGCCGCATCGACGCGATCGGCGCCGGCATCAACCTGCTTCCGCACGCGGTCCGCGAGCTGACCGAGCTCGGCCTGGGCGACGCGCTCGAGGCGGCCGCGGTCGCCACCGGCGAGCTCGTATACCACGACCGCTTCGGCAACCGCATTCACAGCGAGCCGCGCGGGCGCGCCGCGGGATACCGCTGGCCGCAGTACTCGATGCACCGCGGGGCGCTGCAGCGCCTGCTGCTGAGCGCCGTGCGACAGCGGCTCGGCGCCGATGCCGTGCGCTGCGGGCTCGCGCTCACGGGCTTCGACCAGACGGGCGCAGCGGTGCGCGCCGAGCTGCGCGAGCGCGCCACCGGGCGGTCCGTCACGGTCGACGCGGACGTGCTCATCGGCGCGGACGGGATCGACTCGGCGGTGCGCGCCCAGCTGCATCCCGGCGAGGGCCCGCCGCGCTGGGCCGGCATCGCCATGTGGCGCGGCGTCAGCGAGGCCCGGCCGTTTCTGACCGGCCGCTCGATGATCATGGCCGGCAGCAACATGCAGGCGAAGTTCGTCGCCTACCCGATCGGCGCGTGCGGCGGCCGCGCCCTCGTCAACTGGGTGGCGGAGGCGCGCCTGGCGGCGGGCGGCGGGGCGGGCGACGCCCATGACTGGCGGCGGACGGTCGATCCGTCGGTCGTGCTCGCGCACTTCGGCGACTGGAGCTTCGACTGGCTCGACGTTCGCGCGCTGATCGCCGGCGCGCCGGCGATCCTCGAGTACCCGATGATCGACCGAGATCCGCTGCGGCAGTGGGGCAGCGGGCGGGTCAGCCTGCTCGGCGACGCCGCTCACCCGATGTATCCGATCGGGTCAAACGGCGCCTCGCAGGCGATCATCGACGCCCGCGTGCTCGCCTACGAGCTGGCCGGCGACGCCGACCCGGTCGCCGCGCTGGCCGCCTACGAGCGCACCCGGCGGCCGCCCACGAGCGCGCTGGTGCACGCCAACCGCCGCCACGGTCCCGAGCAGGTCATGACGATCGTCGCCGACCGCGCGCCCGCCGGCTTCGCGCGGATCGAGGACGTCATCGGTCCCGACGAGCTCGATGCGATCGTCGGCCGCTACCGCCGGACGGCGGGCTTCGACGTCGAGGAGCTCAACACGCGACCGTCGTGGTCGCGCCCGCGCTCGCCAGACGGCGCCCGGGTGTCGAGCGCCATCTGACCGATCGAAGGAACGGCCTGGGCGACCTAGCGAGCCGAGCGGCCGTTGCCGCCCGGGCGCCCGGCCGAGGCCGCGCGCTCGCGGCGGCCCGGACGCGCCTGCGGACGGCCGCCGCGCGGACCCGCGCCGCCGCCGCCGTTGCCACCGTGGCCGCGCGAGCGACCGCCGCCGCCGCCGGACGTCGACGTCGGCAGCCCGCTGAGCGAGAACTCCTTGTGCAGGCCGAGGTCGCTGGCGATGCGGCTCATGTCGCGCGCCTGGTCGCCGAGGACGAACGTCACGCCGATGCCGGCGCGGCCCGCGCGACCGGTGCGGCCGGTGCGGTGCACGTAGCCGTCGCGGTCCTCGGGCATGTCGTAGTTGATGACGTGCGTCACGTCGCGCACGTCGATGCCGCGCGCCGCGACGTCGGTCGCCACGAGGATGTCCACCTCGCCGCGCTCGAAGCGGGCCAGCGCCTTCTCGCGCTGGGACTGCGACTTGTCGCCGTGCATCGCGACGGCCGTGACGTAGTTGTCCTTCAGGCGCTTGACGAGGCGGTCGGCGCCGCGCTTGGTGCGTACGAAGACGATCGTCAGGCCGCGCTCGGCGTCCTTGAGCTCCTCGACGAGCACGTCGACCTTGGCCTCGTGCTGGACGCGCACGAAGCGGTGCACCGTCTCGGCCTGGTGGTCGACGGCCGGCACGTGCTCGTGACGGCGCGCGTCGCTCGTGTAGGCGCCGGCGACCTTGCCGGCGTCGCCCTCGAGCGTCGCGGAGAAGAACAGCGTCTGGCGCGTGCGCGGCGTCAGTGCGACGATGCGGTCGACGGCCGGGCGGAAGCCCATGTCGAGCATGCGGTCGGCCTCGTCGAGGACGAGGATCTTGATGTTCGCCAGCGAGACCGCGCGGCGCTGGATGATGTCCTCCAGGCGGCCGGGGGTGGCGACGATGATGTGCGAGCGGCGGGCGCGCTCCATCTGACGCTGGATGCCGGCGCCGCCGTAGACGGCGACGACGGAGAGCGCGCGGGCGTGCGCGATGTCGTACATGTCGTCGACGATCTGCAGCGCGAGCTCGCGCGTCGGGGCGAGGATCAGAACGGCGGGGCGACGGTCGGTCGCCTCGATGCGCTCGACGATCGGGACCGCGAAGGCGAGGGTCTTGCCCGAGCCGGTGGGCGACTTGGCGAGCACGTCGTGGCCGGCGAGCACGTCCGGGACGACGAGCGACTGGATGGCGAAGGTGTCGGTGATGCCGCGCTTGGTCAGCACGTCGCACACGACTTTGGACACGCCGATGTCGGCGAAGGAAGGCTGAGGCATATAGGGCTCCTGCGTATGACTGCAATTTCGGGAGATTCGACTGGCCCGAAATCGCGCAATGGAGCGCACCCTCAGAACAAGAACCTCACAGGCAGCGGCGCTGCCCGTGCCCAAGACGGTAGCAACCTCGAAAGTGCGCCGGACGCAGGGACGCCTGATGCACGCCGGCGCCAGTCGCCATCATGGGCCGTGATGCCGACGCCGCCGCCCCCGCTCTCCTCGCGCCTGGGCGGCGTGCGCTCCTCCCCGGTGCGCGACATCCTCGAGCTGACCCAGCGCGCCGGGGTGATCTCCTTCGCCGGCGGCCTGCCGGCGCCCGAGCTGTTCCCCGCCGAGCTGATCGCCGACGCGTTCGCGCGCACGCTCGCGCCGACGGCCGCGGCGCGCGCGCTGCAGTACTCCTCGACCGAGGGCGACCCCGCGCTGCGGGCGCTCCTGGCCGAGCGCTTCTGCTCGCGCGGACTGGACTGCGAGGCCGGCGACCTGCTCGTGACGACGGGCTCGCAGCAGGCGCTCGGCCTGATCGCCGCGGTCCTGCTGGACCCCGGCGACGTCGTGCTCGTCGAGAACCCCTCGTACCTCGCCGCCCTGCAGTCCTTCGGCTTCGCGGGCGCGCGGCTGGAGCCGGTGCCGTGTGACGAGGCGGGCCTCGACCCGGAGGCGCTGCCGGCGCTGATCGCCGAGCACGCGCCGAAGTTCCTCTACGTCGTCCCGACGTTCCAGAACCCGACCGGCCGCACGCTGCCGCAGGCGCGCCGCGCGCGGCTGGCGCAGGTCGCCGCCGAGCACGGCCTGTGGATCATCGAGGACGACCCCTACGGCGAGCTGCGCTACGACGGCGAGGCGCTGGCGCCGATCGGCTCGCACGCCGGCGCCGCCGACCGCACGGTGACGATCTCCTCGCTGTCGAAGGTGCTCGCGCCGGGGCTGCGGATCGGCTGGTTGCGCGCGCCCGCGGCGATCCTCGGGCCGTTGACCATCGCCAAGCAGGCGGCGGACCTGCACACCTCGACGGTCGACCAGCTCGCGGCGCGCACCTCGTTGCAGGCGGCCGACCTGGACCTGCACATCGCGGGTCTGCGCCGCGAGTACCGCCGCCGGCGCGACGCGCTGCTCGACGGCCTGGCCGCTGCCCTGCCCCCGGGGTCGACGTTCAACCACCCCGACGGCGGGATGTTCGTGTGGGCGCGCCTGCCGGAGGCGTGGGACGCCGGGGAGCTGCTGCGCCGCGCGCTGGCGCACGACGTCGCGTTCGTGCCGGGGCATCCGTTCTACGCGCGCGAGCCCGATTCGCGCACGCTGCGCCTGTCGTTCACGACGCACGTGCCCGCCGAGATCGCCGAGGGCCTGCGGCGGTTGCGGCGCAGCTGGTCCAGCGCGGCGGCATGACCGCGGACGCCCCGCGCGACGTCGCGATCGACGGCGACATGATCCGCCTCGGCCAGCTGCTCAAGCTCTCGGGACTGGCGGAGTCCGGCGGCGAGGCGCGCGAGCTCGTGACCGACGGGTTCGTGCGCGTCAACGGCGAGGTCGAGACGCGCCGCGGGCGCCAGCTGCACCGCGGTGACCTCGTCGCGGTCGACGATGAGCGCGTTCGCGTGGCCTGAGGCGACGGCGCCCTCGCTCACGTGTCCCGCTCGTCACTCCCACCCGGCGGATAGCAGTGAAAGTCCCCCCCCCCCCCGCCGACGGGCTGATGCTCGAGCTGCGGGAGCAGGGCGTGGTAGTAGTCGGAGTTGATCTGCGCGCGCGACAGCCCATGCGCCGTGGCCACCCAGTCCACCTCGTTGAGGGCCAGCCCCAGCTCGTCGGCCGCCGCCGCGACGCTGTCCAGGAACGTGCGTGGATCGGCCGCCCGGGCCGCCACGTGGGTGATCGCGCCGGCGACGTCCGGCTCCAGCACGGCGTCCTGCGCCACGCGCACGAGGTCCACCATCGCGAAGTACAGCTCTACCCGCACATCAGTCATCGGGGAGTCACCGGGCGAACCTCACGGGCGCATACCGCAGCGATCGCCACGTTGGCAGCGCCGGTCGCGCCCGTCCACTCACCAGTACGGCTTTCTGTTCTGCGTTGCGTTCGTCCTCGTGGCCGCCTGGCTGATCGGTCCGACGGCGTAGCTCAGCTCGCCGGCTCGACCTCGCAGGGCTCGCCCGCGAAGTCGCGGGCGGGGCGGCGCAGCCGGGCGGATCCCAGCTCCTTCGCCAGGCGCAGCCGGAAGCGCACGGCGCGCTGGGAGATGCCGAGCTCGTTGCGCACGGCGCGAACGCTGCCCGCTTGACGGAACGCGTCGCTCGCGCGGCGCAGCTGCGCGATGTAGTCCGCCGGATAGCGCGGCGCCGGCAGACGCTCGCCGGCGGTCCCCTCGACCGGCCGCAGCCCCACGAGCACGCGCTCCAGGCGCGCCGCGCTGTCGGCCCGGACGGTGACGTTCGAGGTCCCCGTGGCGAGATCGACGGTGCCGTCGCCGCGGACGCGCGCGGTGATGCCCCGCACGCGCCGGCTCGTCGTCGGGCGGACGTCGAGGAAGAGCGCTTTGACGTTGCAGATCGGGGCCGTCTGGACGGAGACGGGCGCCGCGCAGCCGCCCTCGCCGTCGGGGAGCTTGCAGGCGCCGTACAGGAAGGTCACCACGCCGCCGTTGCGGACGACCGCCGTCAGCGGCTGGCCGGCCGTCGCGTCGCCCCCCCAGTACAGCGGCTGCGTCACGGCTCGCTGCGCGTCGCGGACCTCGTCGGCGCCGGGCCGCTCGGCGTCATCGCTGCAGCCGGCGAGCAGGACGAGCCCCAGCGTGGCGACCGTCAGCAGCGGTTGGACTCTTCGTCGCACAGGGGCCATCGTGTGGTGAGCATGTCACGCAACCTCGTCGAGATCATTCGCCGCCATCACGCCGTCGGCGCGCCGACGGCGCTGGCGGTCCTCAAGGACGCGATGGCGCAGCGCGGTGAGATCACCGACGACGACCGCCGCACGGCCGCCGCACGCTCCGGGCTGCCGGAGGCCGCCGTCCACGGCGTCGCGACGTTCTACGACGACCTGCTGGCGCCGCGCGGCGCGCGCCACGTCCGCGTGTGCACGGGCACGGCATGCTTCGCGGCGACCGCCGACGCGCACGTCCGCGCCCTGAGCGCAGGCCTCGGAGGCGGACTGCGGCTCGGGGAGCGCAGCGCCGACGGCACGGTGTCCCTGGCCGAGACCGTCTGCCTGGGCTTCTGCCACGCCTCCCCCGCGATCCGCGACGGCGACGTGATCGACGCGGGACCGGGCGTGGTCGAGCGGGTGCTGGCGCGCGGCACGCGGCCGGCCGCCGAGCCGCCGCCGCGCAGCGTGCTGGCGGGCGGGCCGCAGCTGCTCGCGACGGGCCACGACTGGCAGGGCCTCGAGCGGGCGCTCGCCGCGACGAGTCCGGCGGAGCTGCTGGCGCAGGTCACCGACGCCGAGGTGCGCGGCCGCGGCGGCGCCGGCTTTCCCGCCGGGTCGAAGTGGGCGTTCGCCCGCGAGGCGCCGGGCGAGCGCAAGTTCGTCGTCGCCAACGGCGACGAGGGCGACCCGGGCTCCTACATCGACAAGGTCCTCATGGAGTCCTGGCCGAGCCTGCTCGTCGAGGGGATGGCGCTCGCGGGCTACGCCGTCGGCGCCGACCACGGCTTCGTGCTCACGCGCTCGGAGTACCCGCGCTCCAAGCCCGCGCTCGAGGCCGCCGTCGCGCAGGCCCACCGCGACGGGCACCTCGGCGCCGACATCCACGGCAGCGGCTTTCGGTTCGACGTCACGATCGTCGAGGGCGCGGGCTCCTATGTCGTCGGCGAGGAGACCGCGCTGCTCGCCTGCCTGCAGGGCCTGCGCGGCACCGTCTCCGCACGCCCGCCGTTCCCCGCCCAGCGCGGGTTGCACGGCCTGCCCACCGTCGTCAACAACGTCGAGACGCTGTGCAACATCCCGCTCGTCGCGCGCTTGGGCGCGGGCGCCTACGGCGAGCTCAGCCCCGAGAGCCCCACCTCCGGCTCCAAGCTCGTCTGCTTCAACGAGCGCTTCGCGCGGCCCGGCGTGTACGAGGTGGCGTTCGGCACGCCGGTGCGCGAGCTGTGCGAGGACGTCGCGGGCGGGCTGATCGACGGCCACACGATCAAGGCGCTGCAGATCGGAGGGCCGCTCGGCGGGATCCTGCCCGCCTCGCAGCTCGACACGCCGTTTGACTTCGAGGACCTGGAGACGGTCGGCTGCATGCTCGGCCACGGCGGGATCGTGGCGTTCGACCAGCGCACCGATATGCGCGCGCTCGCCGCCCACCTGCTGCACTTCGGCGCCGCGGAGAGCTGCGGCAAGTGCTTTCCCTGCCGCATCGGGCTGCGCCGGGCGCACGCGATGTTCGCCGGCGGCGCGCCGGTCGACCGCGCGAAGCTCGAGGCGCTGCTCGAGACGCTCGAGCTCGGCTCGCTGTGCGCTCACGGCGGGGCGATGCCGGCACCGATTCGCAGCCTGCTGGCACACTTTCCCGAGGAACTGGGACTGAAGGCATGAGCGACGCCATCCGCATCCGCATCGACGGCGCCTCGACCGAGGTCGCGCCCGGCACGACCGTGCTGGAGGCGATCCACGGCCTCGGGCAGGGCCTGCCGACGCTCTGCTACGACGAGCGCCAGGAGCCGTTCGGCGCGTGCCGCGTCTGCCTCGTCGGGATCGAGGGGCTGCCGGGGCCGGCCGCCGCCTGCACCACGCCCTGCCGCGACGGGATGGTCGTCGACACGCGCGACGCGACCGCGGTGCGCGTCGCCGCCGCCACCGTGGAGCTGGTGCTCTCCGAGCTGCCCGAGCCGCCCGCGGCGCACACCGAGCTCGCGCGCGTGGCGCAGTGGTTCGGGCTCGACGCGAGCGCGCTGCGCTGGCCCGGCGACCAGCACGCGGCGCGCCACGACGAGCGCCATCCCTACCTCGCGCTGCAGCACGAGCAGTGCATCTCCTGCGGGCGCTGCGTGCGCGCGTGCGACGAGATCCAGGGCGCGTTCGCGCTGACCGCCACCGGGCGCGGCTTCGGGGCGAACATCGCCGCCGGGATGGACCAGGGCTTCCGCGAGTCGACCTGCGTGTCGTGCGGCGCCTGCGCCGACACGTGCCCGACGGACGCGATCACGGAGATCTCCCTGCTCGCGCTGGCGGAGGGGTAGGCAGAGACCATGCGCTTCGACCACGACGTCACCACGACCTGCGGCTACTGCGGCGTCGGCTGCCGGCTGGAGGCGCACGCGGTCGACGGCCGCGTCGTCTCGATCAGCCCCGCGCTCGACGGCCCGGCCAACCGCGGCCACACGTGCCTGAAGGGCCGCTTCGCACACGGCTTCGCGCGCAAGCGCGACCGCCTGCGCACGCCGCTCATCCGCGACGAGCGCGGTGGCGAGCTGCGCGCGGCCACGTGGGAGGAGGCGATCGCACGCATCGTGTCCGAGCTCACGCGGATCCGCGACGGCGCCGGCGGGCCCGATGCCATCGCCGGCCTGGCCTCCTCCCGCGCGACGAACGAGGACTGCTACGTCATGCAGCGCCTCATGCGCGCCGCGATCGGCACGCACAACATCGACAACTGCTCGCGCGTCTGCCACTCCCCCACGTCCTGGGCGATGCGCCAGTCGCTCGGGCTGTCCGGCGCCACCGGCTCGTTCGACGACATCGAGGCGGCCGGCGCGGCGATCATCATCGGCGCCAACCCGACCGAGGGCCATCCGGTCGCCGGCGCGCGGATCAAGCAGGCGACGCTGCGCGGCCTGCAGCTCGTCACGATCGACCCGCGCCGCATCGAGCTGTCGGACTACGCCGTGCTGCACCTCAGCCCGCGCCCGGGCTCGAACGCCGCGGTGCTGCTCGGCCTCGCGCACGTCGTCGCGCGCGACGGGCTGCTCGACCGTGCGTTCCTCGACGCGCGCACCGAGGGCTGGGATGCCGTCGAGGACCTGCTCGCCGACTACACGCCCGCCGACGTGCAGCGCATCAGCGGTGTCCCGGCGGCCGATCTCGAGCGCGCGGCGCACATCTACGCCGAGGCCGGCGAGGCATCGATCCTCTGGGGCCTCGGCGTCACCGAGCACAAGTACGGCTCCGAGGTCGTGCGGCTCATCTGCAACCTCGCGCTCATGTGCGGCAAGATCGGCCGGCCCGGCTCGGCGCTGCTGCCGCTGCGCGGGCAGAACAACGTCCAGGGCTCGTCGGACATGGGCGCCCTGCCGGACACGTTCACCGGCTACCAGTCGGTCGCCGACGAGGACGTCGCCCGGCGCTTCGAGGCGCGCTGGGGCGTGGCGATGAAGCGCGAGCGCGGCCTGAAGATCCCCGAGATGTTCGACGCCGCGGTCGCCGGTGACCTGAGGGCGATGTACATCTTCGGCGAGGACGTCGCGCAGACCGACCCGAACACGACGCACGTCGTCGCCGCGCTGCAGGCGCTCGAGTTCCTCGTCGTGCAGGACATCTTCGAGAACGAGACGACGCGCTACGCCGACGTCGTTCTGCCGGCGTCCTCGTTCCTGGAGAAGAGCGGCACGTTCACGAATGCCGAGCGGCGCATCCAGCTCGTCGCCGCGGCGGCCGACCCGCCCGGCGAGGCGCGCACGGACTTCGACATCCTCACGACGATCTCGGCCGCGCTCGGCCACGACATGGGCTTCGCCGCGCCGGCCGACGTCATGGACGAGGTCGCCGCGCTGACGCCCGACTGGGCGGGCGTCTCGCACGCGCGCATCGGCCGCCGCGGGCTGCAGTGGCCGGTCGCCGCCGACGGCACGGACTCGCCGATCCTCTACCGCGACCGCTTCGCCCTGCCGACCGGCCGCGCCCGCCTCGCCGCGCTGCCCTACAAGCCGCCGGGGTCCGAGGCGAGCGACGAGTTCCCGCTCGTGCTCGTCACCGGCCGGCGCCTGGAGCACTACAACGCGGGCACGATGACGCGGCGCACGGGCAACCTCGACCTCCTGCCGAGCGACTGGCTCGAGCTGCACCCCGACGACGCCGCCCGCCTGTGGGTGACCGACGGCGACCTCGTCAGCGTCCGCAGCGCCCACGGGCGCATCGAGCTGCCCGCCCGCGTCACCGAGCGGATCGAGCCCGGCCACGTCTTCACGGCGTTTCACTTCCCCGAGATCCGCACGAACCTGCTCATCGGCCCATCTGCGGACGTCAACACGTCGTGCCCGGAGTACAAGGTCGTCGCGGTCGACGTGCGGCCCGTCGCCGAGCGGGCCAGCCGCACGCCGGCGATCGCCGACGCGTCGTGATCGCCGGCGACGGCGACGGCGACGGCGCGCCCGTCGCCGGCCGCATGACCGCCGTCGTGCAGCGCGACGGCGAGCGCGACGAGGTCGCCGTCGAGGAGCCGCTGGAGATCCGCGTCGACGGCGCCGCCCTGACCGTCACGATGCGCACGCCCGGCCACGACGAGGAGCTCGCGCTCGGCTTCCTCTACGGCGAGGGGCTGATCGACGCGCCGCGCGAGGCCGGCCCGACCGGCGACCTCGCCGCCAACGTCGTCGACGTGCGCGGGCCGCTGCGGCGCCACCCCGGCGCCCGGCGCTTCTACACGACGTCGTCGTGCGGGGTGTGCGGCAAGGGCTCGCTGGAGGAGGTCGCCGTCCACGCACCGCAGCTGCCCGCCGGCCCGCCGGTGAAGCGAGCGCTGCTCGCCGCGCTGCCCGACGGTCTGCGCCAGCCGGCCTTCGGCCGCACCGGCGGGATGCACGCCACGGGCCTGTTCACCGCGGGTGGCGAGGCGCTGCTCGTGCGCGAGGACGTCGGGCGTCACAACGCGATGGACAAGGTCGTCGGCCGCGCGCTGCTCGACGGACTGCTGCCGCTGCACGACCGCATCCTCTGCGTGAGCGGGCGGCTGTCGTTCGAGCTCGTCCAGAAGGCCGCGGTGGCGGGCGCGCCGATCCTCGTCGGCGTCGGCGCGCCCACCTCGCTGGCGGTCGAGCTCGCCGCCGACCGCGGGATGACGCTGGCCGGCTTCGCCCGCGGGGACAGCGTCAACGTCTACTGCGGGACGCAGCGCGTCACGTAGTGGTCAGCGAGATGGGCGGGGGGTGGCGAAAAGCGAGTCGCTCCGCGGGCATGATTCGCCACGCCCGCCGTGGTCGCGGGCGCCTTGGTGGGCGGCAAGCCCGAGGGGGCGTCGCGTCAGGGAATCGGGACGAGCGGGCTGTGCAGGTCGGCGCCCAGCCCGCGCTCGCGCGCGATGAGCTCCAGCATGATCGCCGTGTCGGCGATCGCCACGCCCGTGAGGTGCTCCTCGCGCCCGGCGAAGTCGGCCTCGATCGCCGCGACGGCCTCCGCATAGGCGGCGCCGTCGCCGGCGGCCAGCGCACGCAGCGCCGTGGCGGTGCGCTCGAACGCGCCCCCGCGCGGGTCCATCACGTCGGCGAGCGGCGCGACCGCCTCGTCGTCGCCGAGGATGAGCGCCGCGACGGCGAGCACGTAGGACGCGACCGGCGAGCCGGCGCCATCCGGATCGCCGTCGAGCGCCGCGCGGACCTCGGTGGCGGCAGCGACGCGATCGCCACCCAGGACCGACGCCTTGAGCAGGCCGACGAGGCGCCCGTAGCTCTTCGGCGGGGCGAGCTTCCACGAGGCGCGGTACTTCGCGACGGCATCGACGTAGGCCGCCCGAGCGCCCTCCAGGTCGCCGGCGACGAGCGCCGCGTGCGCCACGCCCTCGGCGGCGATGGCCGCGATCATCAGCTCGCGATGCTCCCCCTCCTGCATTGCCGGCGAGCTTACGCCGCCCGTGCGGCGAGCGCCAATCCGGCCGCGTTGCGAGCCCGGTCGTTGTCGGCGCGAGCGCCCGGGCACGCAATGCCTCACCATCTGTCGTGAAGGACATGCGCGATGACCACGCCCGCAGGCGAAACCCCCGCCCCCCCGCCGTTCCCCGGACCGGACCCGCCGGTTCCCGGCCCGGACCCGATCCCGCCGGGCCAGTAGCGCCGAAGCGCCCGCCGGATCCCGTCATGCGGTGGCTGGCCGTCGCCACCGTCGCGTGCGTCGCAGGGTGCGCGCTGCTGCTCGCGCTGCAGGGACCGCAGCTCATGACCGCCGCCGCGATCGTGCTGGGCGGCACGGCGTTCGTGCTCGTGCTGGCGATGGTGTTCTACGCCGTCGGACGGTCTGAGGACAGAGAACGGGCCGCTCGTGAGAGCGGCCCGATCGATCCTGCGGTGTAGCGCTGCGCTGGCGCGCTGCGCTACTGCTGCGTCTTGGCGTGCGTGAGCCGCGCGTCGGCACCCGCGGAGATCCGCCGCAGCTGCTCCAGCCGCATCGGGCTGGAGGGCTTGCCGGTGAGGACCCGCGCGTTGTAGAGCGCCAGGCGGTTGCGATGGTGCTGCGCCTCAGCCTCGAGATGCTCGAGCTGAACCGCCGCCTGCCGCTCGTGGTCGCGGAACCCTGGTTCCTGGCGCTCGCGTTTGGCGGCAGTCATCGTCCGCGCCCTGGCGCGCCGTGCGGCCGCGCCGCTAGAGCGTTGTGACGTTGACAGCCTTGGGTCCCTTGTCGCCGGCCTCGGCGTCGTAGGAGACCTTGGCACCCTCAGCCAGCGACTTGAAGCCGTTGGAGTTGATGCCGCTGTGATGGACGAACAGATCCTTGCTGTTGTCGTCCGGGGTGATGAAGCCGAAGCCCTTTTCGTCGTTGAACCACTTCACGGTTCCTGTAGGCATGCTGTTCCTCCACTACGTCTGTGCACTACGGGCGCGGAGGTCTGCCATTGCCAACGACTGCGGCGCGTAACACGGTGTCGTCGAGCAGGAGCTGCTCGACATGATCGTCACAAAGCTTATCAGCACGCCTCGGTCGGACCCGGTTGCCGCGCTGTGCCCGTTGCTGCGTCGGGTCAGCCGTCGGCCGACGCTTGCTCGGCCTTGGCGTGCGTCGCCAGGCGCGCCTCGGCACCGCGGACGGCCTCTTCGAGCTGGGTCAGGCGCTGGCAGGGCTTGTCGGTGTGCAAGCGCACGTACAGCGCGAGGCGCTGGCGGTGGTAGCTGACCTGCGATTCGACCTGCGCCAGGCGGCTGGACCTACCGGTTGCGCTCACGTGCTCGACTCAGGTTGGGACATGTCCGCCTTCCGTGTCCCCTCCAGAACGTGTGACTCGCACGAGGCAGAAGGGACGAGACCCAGGGCGACGACAATGCTGCCATGTGAGTGTAGCCCGGGGGTCGGCTGCCAGCCGGGGGCGGGCGATGCTCACAGCACATCGCGGCGATCGAACCGGACCGCCCCGATCCAGGTCAGCGCGATCGCCATGCCGGTGAGGATCGCCATGTGGCCGACGTCCAGCCCGTCCTGGAGCGCGGAGCCGTAGAGCGCGAAGGCCGAGAGCACGCCGATCGGCTCGGCGGCGTCGGAGAGCTTGGCGGCGAGGTCGATGACGTACATCGCGACGACCATCCCGCCGGCGACGTAGGCCACGGTGCCCGGGCGGTGCGTCAGGCCCGCGAGGAGGACGGCGAACCCCGCGAACGCCATCGCCAGCGGCCAGACGTTCACCAGCCCGGCCGCGAGCGTGGCGGCGGACATGCCGGCGCCGGCGGCGGTGCCGCCGATCCAGGTCAGCACCCAGACGAGCGCGAGGATCGCGGCCAGCACGACGCCCGTGACGACGAAGGAGGCGGCGACGAGCACGCGGCGCGAGACCGGCAGCGACAGCAGCGTGTCGAGATGGCCGCGGTCCTCCGCGCCGATGGTCGCCTTCGAAATGCAGCGCACGGCGAAGATCGCGAGCGCCAGCGGGACGATGACGCTGAGCATCTCGGCATCGATGTACTGCTCGACCGTGTTGAGCTGGGCGATGCCGAACGCATCCTTCAGGCTGGCCGGGTACTGCTCGACGATCTTCGTCATCGAACCCTCGATCGAGGGCCAGATCGCGGCCATCAGCGCGCCCATCGCGCCCAGGCCGCCGCCCCAGCCGAGGATGGCGTTGCGCTGCTCGCGCACGCCGCGGCGCACGAGGGCGGCCAGGGAGCGCGGCCAGGTCGGCGGTTGCACCTGGACCCGGCGAGCGTGGGAGCGGGTGGCCGTGGCGGTGGCGCTCATGACGTCTCCCCGTAGAAGGCGAGGAAGAGCTCCTCGAGGGTGGGTCGGGTGATCTCGATGTCCTGCACGCGGTGACGTGCGAGCGCCTTGATCACCGCATCGATGTCGCCGTGTACGCGGAAGCGCAGCGTCTCGCCGTCGAGCTCGAGGTCCTCGATGCCGGGGACGTCGGCGAGCGCGGCCGGCGTGGTGCGGTCGCCACCGCCGTAGCCGTTGCCGTCGCCGTCGCCGTCGCCGGTGAAGCGGACCGCGACGTGGCGGAGCGCGCGCCCGCGCATCGCGTCGACGTCCTCGACCGCGACGAGCCGGCCGTCGCGGACGATGCCGACGCGATCGCAGATCCGCTCGACCTCGTCGAGGTCGTGCGAGGAGAGGAAGACCGTGCCGCCGCGGTCGCGGTGCTCGGCGACGACCGCATGGAACTCCTCCTGCATGATCGGGTCAAGGCCGCTCGTCGGCTCGTCGAGGACGAGCAGCTCGGGGTCGTGGAAGAGCGCCTGGATGAGGCCGATCTTCTGGCGGTTGCCGCGCGAGAGCTCGCCGAGCGGGCGCGACAGGTCGGCCTTGAAGCGCTGTGCGAGCGGCTCGGCGAGCCCGGGGCCGTCGAGTCCGCGCAGCGTTGCGAAGTACGTGAGCAGCTCACGCCCGGTCATCCGCTCCTCGAAGCTGAAGTCGCCGGGCAGGTTGCCCAGGCGCGCGCGGATCGCGCGGCTGTCACGGCGGATGTCCAGGCCGAACAGCCGCGCCGCGCCGCTCGTCGGGTGCAGGAGGCCGAGCAGCGTGCGGATCGTCGTCGTCTTGCCGGCGCCGTTGGGGCCGAGGAAGCCGAAGACCTCGCCGCGGTTGACGGTCAGCGAGAGGTCGTGGATGCCGCGGGTGGAGGTGCCGTAGCGCTTGGTCAGGCGGTCGGCCTGGATGACCGCATCGACGGCTCGCCGGGGTGCGACGGGCGGTGGGCCGGGCGCGTGGAGGGGCGGCGGGAGGGTCGTGGCAGTCGACATGAGCGAAGGCTACGAGCGTTGGGCGCGCGCGCCATCCGAGACAGCGACGGTGCGCGAACCGTAGTTCTCCGATTGCGCGCTCGGCTGTCGCCGGCCTCGGAGGGTCTCAGGCCGCCGCGTCGTCGAAGCGCGCGGCGACGGCGGCCGTGCGCTCGTCGTCGCGCAGGCGGCGGCGGATCTGGCGAAACGCCAGCAGCCCGAAGACGACGGGCACTCCGAGCTGAAAGACGCGATAGAGCAGGATCGCGGCGGCGGCGGGCGCGGCCTCGGCGCCGTAGACCACGAACATCCCGATCAACCCGCCCTCGGTGCCTCCCAGGCCGCCGGGGGTCGGGATCAGCGCGCCGACCTGGCCGAGCGTGTAGGCGAGGACGAACGCGCCGAGCGGGGGACCGCCGCCGCCGACGGCCTCGAACGCCGCCCCGACGGCGGCGATCGCGAAGGCGAGGTAGCCGATGCAGCCGGCGATCAGCACTGGGTCGCGCGCGCGGACCAGCACGATGCTCTGGTGCACCCCGTCGCGCAGCAGGGCGCCGATGCGGCGTCCCCATCGCCGGGCGAAGCCGGGCGCCTGTTCGGGGTCGTCGACGGGCAGGTGACTGAGCGCCACGACCGCGGCCACGGCCGCGATCGCCAACGCCGCCGGCAGCAGCGTGCCCAGCGGCGAGGTGGCGCCGGGCAGCAGCCCCAGGCCGGTGGCGGTGCCGGCGAGCACGATCGCGGCGAAGCTCGTGGCGCTCGTGAGCAGAAAGAGCGCTGCGGAGCGTGGCGTGGCGACGGCGGTCGGCACGCCGGCGCGCCGGAGCACGACCGCGCCGAGCGCCGGGCCGCCGACACCGCCGGTCGGCAGCAGGACGTTGCTGCCCTGCTCGGCCATTCCGAGGTTCCAGCTCGAGCGCCAGGTGATCTGCCGCGACAGCGTGCCGCGCAGGGCGGCGACATAGCTCAGCGCGGAGCCCATCACACCCGCGAACACGACCCCGATCCACACGGGCTCTGCCTGGCTGAATCGCGCGCGCACGTCCTGTAGGCCCGGCAGCACGCTGACGACGAGCGCCAGCACGACGAGGACGACCACGAGCCCGAGCACCCGCCGGGCCAGCGCACCCGAGGCCGGGACGCTCGCCGTCGCAGTGAGCTCCTCGGTGGCCATGCCCTGAGGATGTCAGGACGCCGTGATCGTTGGCGGCTGGGCGGTCGCCCCTCTGCTCGTGACCGACGGCGAGCACTCGCACGAGTGGAATGCTCCGGTGTGGTTCTGCGACCCGTGGACACCCTCGTTCGGGTTGCTCGGGCTCACCGGCTTCTTCGACCAGTTCGAGGTCACGATCGCGTCGCCCGACGAGCGGATCGATCTCATCCCGATCAGCCGATGACAACGACGCTGGCGTGCGACTACATCGAGCAAGCGACCGGGAAGACGTCGGGGAAACTGGATTTGAACCTGCGAGCGCCCGGCCCCCAATCGGCTCTGGGGCGGCCGGAGGGGGCAAGAGGCCCCAATCTAGTACGCGACCCTCCGACTTCTGCCGGGCCATCAACCGTCGTTCTTTCATTCTTCGGCCTACCGGCCACCAGGCCGGAACCCGGCAGATCTCCTGGGGTAAGACGCTGAGATTTCGCCGCGATCACGTCGCCAGTACGCCCCTGGGACCAACAGGAACCGGGCATCGCTGCCAGCGGCCAGCTCACCCACCCAAGGAACGCCTTACGGCGCTTCACTCTCGTTCGCAACCACGACACATCTATGGCTTCCTTCAGACCCGCCTCACGGAAGCTCCGCAGCGCAACCAGCCGCACTGGAACCGCCCGGTGAACGGTGTGCGCAGGTCGGCGGACGGGTTGTGCCAGATCGTGTGGTTGGCGCCCTGCCGCAGCGTCGCGCAGCCGTGCTCAGCGAGGTGACGCTCTAGCTCGCGGCGCTTCAAGCCGCGGCGATGTCGATCGTCAGCTGCTCCACGTGGCCGCCGCCGATCGGCGGCTCGCGGCCCTCATCGCGGTATGACGCGATCATCTCCCGCGCAGCGTCGATCAGCATCGTGCGCGCTTCCTCGACCGTGCGTCCGCATGTCACGACGGCCGGCCACTCAGCCAGCTGGGCCATCGTCCAGCCATCCTCGTCGGGCGTGAATACGGCGGTCAGCGTCAGCGCATTGCTCACCCGACGAACGGTAGCGCGCGGTCGACGCGCCGACCAGGAAACGCGACGTCATCTCGCTGGTCCCCATCAGCGTCGGCGCGCTTCGTCGCTCACGGCCCAGCCGACCGCCGCAGATTCCCAGTAGCCGTTCGTTGGTGGAACACGCGCGCGGCGACGGCTCGGCGCCGGTTTCGGCGTCCCGTGGAGGACCTCAGCGGGGACCCGGAGCGGCGCTATGCCCGGCGGGCCTGCCAGGTTTCCAGAAGGAACCCACCGATGCCCTGCGCCGCGTGCGCGGCCATTCGGGCGTGACGCGCAAGAGCTGGACTGCTGCTCGCCTTGCCGTGCCCGGTGCCCATCGCGTTACGCATCTCCGCGAGGGATCCGACGACATTCGTCATCGCCTGGAGCGCGTTCCTGGCAGCCTGGCTACTGGGCGCGTCCCCAGGAACTGCTTCACGGTTCAGGCCCAGCCGCTCGGCGACGGCTTTGTAGCGATCCTTCAGGCTCGCATCCTTGGCTGGCTCGTCGTCGAAGGGGGTAAGGATCACGCGACAGATCGTCTCCACCAACTCCTTCGCTGCGCCGATGGTCAGCGCCGGGTCTTGGTCTATGTTCTCGCCGATGCGGCGTAGGTGATCGTGTAGGACGCGCGGATCGTCCAGGACATTCAGCGGTTGAGCGCGAGCATCGCCATAGGCGCGCCCGTAGGCGTCCCGCATCGTCGATCGCGATGCCATCGCTGCAAACCGCGGATGGATGCGCGGATGTCGGCGCGCGGGACCCGTGACGCGGATCTCGTAGTAGCCGCCCATGGACCCGTGCACGGCCTCCCACTTGCCGCCGCCGCTGAACTGCGGCGGTGGCGCCTGCCGCACCGCCTCGAGGACCGCGAGGATGGTCGCTTCGACCTTCAGCGGGCACGCGTCCAGAAGCGCCTCGGCGGGCACGCTGCCGTCGCGGGCCTTGTAGTACACGATGCCCCACGACATGCTCCCGGCCCACCCTAGTCGCGGGGCCGGCGCGTCGAGCAGTCAGGCGGCCTTGGACGCCTTCGGCGTCTTGCTCCTCGTGCGCTTGCGGGGCACGATCTGCACCTCTGCGTCGAGCGCTTCGGCGATCGCCACCACGGTGCGGAGCTCGGGGTTGACCGGTGCGGTGAGCAGGCGGCGAACGGACGCCGGGTTCTTGTCGATGGCGCGCGCGAGATCGGCCTTGCTGAGTCCGTGCTGCTCGCGCAAAGCGTCGAGCATGCGCACGATCGAGTCGACGCTGTCGATCTCGCGCCGCTGGCGCTCGAACTCGGCCCGGAACGCGGGATCCTCAAGTCGACGCGCGAGCCGGCGGTCGTGGTAGTCCGTTGCCTGGGCGCTCTTTGGATCAGTGGAGACGGTGGCCATCGTGCGGTCCTTTCGTCGCCGGGAAACGTAGCACACGTGTTACGCCACAACCACAGGCCCGTGTAGCACGTACGTTACGTCGACCGGCGCTCGTGGTCGGGGCGACCAGGGTGCCGCATTCGGCCATGCGCGCGAGCGTGGTCGCTGCTGCGCGTCGTGTGCAAATCCGAGCTCACCGACCGAGCGCTGAGCGGCGCCGAACCGACGCTTTTCAGGGGTCGAAAACGCATATGCAGGGATTTTCGGAGTCGGGGAGACAGGATTTGAACCTGCGACCGCCCGGCCCCCAGCCG
>CAVPYM010000009.1:0-213187 GCA_963709935.1 uncultured Actinomycetes bacterium
ACGACCCTTGACCCGGCGCTGGCCGCCTTACGGCGGGCCTACCCGAATCTGACGGTCCGCTGCGATCTCGAGACCGGCGAGCCCCTGCGCTACGAGGCGCCGCAGTTTGATGCCGCGCATGTGCTGCGCGTACGCAAGGCACGCGACTGGGTGCTCCCGGTCGGCGGGTCGAGCGGTAGCTCCGATCACTCCAATGCCCGCTCGGTGATGGCGACCGTGATCCGCCAGCAGCAGAAGGTCGGCAACGACCGCCTCGTCAGCTGCGTGCGCTGGTGCCTGCTGCCCGCCGACGAGTCCGTCGACTCGCTCGCGGCCCGCCGGCTGCGACGCCTCGCCGAGAGCACAGAGCATCAGAACTCGGCTGTCAGCGCCGACGTCGTCGAGGCACAGCGCAGTGGAGGCGGCGCTCTGTGCTTCGTCGAGCTGCAATCCGCCGTCCAGCGCACTCCCGGCAGCGAGCTGGCCGCTACGGAGACCTCCAGGCCGTGTGCCGGCTGCTCGTCAGTCCGGCGCTGTCGATGCGCGGCGTCAACACCCTCCTCGAACGCCAGATGGTCATCCGCCAGAAGCTCTACCGGCGCCGCTGGGCGCGCGCCACGCCGCCCGTGCTCCCGGATCAGACAGGCGCGACGCTGTGGTTCACCGGCGAGCTCGGGCTGTTCATCGAGCTGCCGTCGCTGGGCAGCGAGCACGACCTTCCGCTGGCCCGCAACACCGTCCCGCACCTGCCCGCCCCAGCAGCGCTTCCGCGCGGTCAGCACCGCGGCCTGTCGCTGCCACCAACTCCCGAACAGCACGCGCGCGGTTTCAGGACCAGCATCGAGGTTCCAGGCGAGGACGAGGCGGTCCTGGTCGGCGAGGTCATCGGCGAGGACCCGTAGATGGCGACCGCAGCAGGCACTCGACGACCGATGCTGCCTGCGGGCCGCACCGATCCAATGGTCGACATCGGGATCGCGCCGCCGCGGGTGCGCTGGTCGCTGACGCATGAGGACCGCAAGAAGGGCGTGATCATCGCCGGCGGGCAGGGGTCGGGGAAGAGCGCGACGCTGCAGAAGTTCGTCGAGGGCGACGTGCTGTCGCCGAACACCGCGACGATCGTCTTCGACATGAAGGGGACGCTCGCCGAGCGGCTTCTGCGGATGATCCCGCCCGACCTGCCCAAGCGCTACTTCGATCACTCCGCGCAACTGTGGCGCGACGGCACCAAGCGCGTCTGGTACCTCGATCTCGCCGAGCCCGCCTTCGGACTCACGCCACTGCATGTCGAGCCCGGCTGGACGCTCGCGAGGCTCCCGAACGAGTTCGTCCGCATCGCCGGAATGGTCGTCCACGCGCTGATGGATCTGTTCGAGGACCAGATCTTTCAGTCCTCGCAGGACATCATCGAACGCTCCGTCATCGGCACGATGGCGATCGCCTGGTTTGAGCACGACGAGCGCCACCGCAAGGCCGGCACGAACCCCGAACAGCACGGGTTCGGCGGCTCGTTTGAGGTGCTGCACAAGATGCTCGCACCGACCGACCGGATCGCCTCCGACGCCGGCGACCGCCGCTCCGGCCCGAAACCGAACCCTTGGCATCAGGCGGCCGGGCGCGCGTGCCAGCGGATCCCGGGTCTGCGAAACGCCGCCGAGATGCTGCTCTACGAGCTGCCCGCGCTCGCACGCAACAACCTCGCTCGCCTCGAGGATCGCCTGCAGCCTCCGGCGAACAAGCTCGGGCCGCTCGTCACCTCACACGCGGCCGTGCGCGACTTCGTCGGCCATCCATCGCGACTGTCGCTGCGGTCGGTGATCGAGGCGCACGACATCCTGATCGTCAACCCGCGCACAGACATCCTCGGCCAGGACAGCCCGACGATCCTCGTCAACTTCCTCGTCCACATGATCGACGCCCAGCTCGACCGCCAGATCAGCATGGACGAGCCGACCCGGCCACGCGTCAGCCTGCTGATCGACGAGGCGCACACCGTCATCACCAAGACACTGATGCAGATGGTCAGCCGCCACCGCGAGGCCGGGTTCTGCGTCGTCGCCGCCACGCAATACCTCGCGCAGATCGGCGCGTCGATCAAGAGCAGCGGCATCCATGACTACGTCCTCGACGCGGTCGCCAACCTCCTGCAGACGAAGATCTACTTCCGCATGGCCGACCCCGTCGACGCCGAAGCGGCATGCCTCGTCGGCCGACCCGTGCACGACTCGATGGTCCGCGGCGACCCCGTCAGCCAGGCGCGGATGGCGATCAACCCCGCATCGCTGATGGCACTCGAGGACTACACCGCCAGCGCCCGCGTGATGTCCAACGGCCAATGGTCCGCCGCGCCGGGCGCCACGACGGCACTGGGAGGAACGACGGCGCTACCGGTCTTCACCCACCGCTCGATCGCGGTGCCGCCACTACATCTCATCGCCTCCACGTGGCGCGACATCCACCAGGCGCAGATGCGCGATGTGCTGGGCGATCTTCCCGCGTCGGGGGCCAGCCGCGACGCCCCGCCGGTGATTCCCGAGGGCCTCGGAGGTCCCGCCCAAGCGCCGCCAGCCGCGACGCTCGAGCGTGACGAGGCAGCACAGGTCGCGCGCGACACCGTTGGACGCCGAGGCAGCCAGCCGCGCCCCCCGACCGAGGCTTCCACCCGGGAGTGGAGCAGCGTCCGCCGATCCGACCGAGGCGCAAGCGAAGACTCGGGGGCCGAGCGCGAGCCGCGGGACGTCGCCGTCGGCGGCGCACGGATCGAACGCAGCCCGCCGCGCGCGTCACCCGCTACGGCGACAGCGATCGAGCTGTTCGACTGGGCGATGCGACCGACCGACCGACCAGCACCACGCGACGATCTCCCCGCCCTGCCCGGTGTCATCGCAGAGGCCGTCGCCTTCGCGGCGTCAGTCGAGCAGATCACGGCGCTGGGCGAATGGAAGAACGCCCACGACACAGCGATCAAGGACGCCGAAGCGGCGGCTCGAGCGGCACGATCGACCGCGGCTCTGGAGGCACGCGCCGACGGCGTCAGCGAAGCGAAGCTAGACGCGGTTGCCTCGGCGGCCGGGAACGCCGCACGACGTCGTGAACTCGCCAAGCACACCGACGCGGCATGGCAGACGGACGTCGCCACCGTGACGCTGAACGCGCAGGAGCAGCAGATCCTCGAGATCCTTGCTCGCCTGCCGCTCAGCGCGGCGCCCGTCCTCGCAGCGCTGATCAACAAGCCACCGAAGGAACGCCGCCTGCGCCAGCTCCTACGCGAGAGATTGCACGACCGCGGACTGATCAGCGCGAGCGCGCTGACACTCGAGCGCCGAGGCGGCCGCCCGCCGACGGTGTACGCGGTCAGCGCCCGCGGACGCGAATGGCTGCGACTCGAGCACCAGAAGCTGCGCGGCGAACAACCGCCACCCGACTACCTACGCCCCGACCGCAACCTCCCCGCCCCGGGCCGCGGCAGCACCGTGCCACACACCCTTGCCATCCAACTCGTGATCGGCGCGCTGCGCCAGTTCGGCGGCACCGACGTCAAGACCGTCTGGTGGACACCGATGATGCCCGGCGGACGCCTTGATGTCGGCATGGCCCACAGCGACCGCCGCGACAAACGCATACGCCTCGAAGACCTCACCGGCCGCCCCGGCCTGACCGTGATCGGCGACGCGCTCTCGACCGCGCCCGGCGTCGTCGAGCCCGACGCCACCGTCCAGATGACCGGGCATGTGGCCGGACAACGACGCTCGCTGAAGATGCTCCTGGAGATCGACCGCACCGGCGACGCCTCCTACAACACCGCCAAACTCATCGCCTACGATCACTTCCTCGCCGGCTGGTGCCTGCGCACACGAACCTTCGCGACCGCCAGGCCGCTCGTCGTCTTCGTCGCCCGGTCGCCCAGGGCCGCCCTGCGTCTGCTCTCCCGCGCGAACGACGTCATGACCGTGGGCCTCGGGATCAGCGGCCACGATCGCCAGACCTACCAGTACTACGGGCGCACCCACACCGCGTTCACATGCATCGACTGGATCCTCGGCGGCCAGGCCTACGCGCTCCGCCTGGCACCCCTGCCCCCCGAACGGCGCGACAGCGCGTTGCTCGTGGACGCTGAAGCCGTCGCGCTGCTACCCGAGGCCTGGTGGCCGAAGCGGCCGACTAGCGCTGGCAACACGCGCCGCTGAGGTGCTGCTTGGACCGGGGCAGAACTCGTAGAGACGTTGTCAGCGGTGTGAATGTCGCTGGAGCGGCCGTGCGCGCACCTCGCTCGAGTCCACGAAGTCGACCTCCGCCGCCAGGGATCGAGCGACGCGCTCTCGTTGGTATCAGAACTCGGGTGGGGGCGGTGCTTCGGGAACAGCCTGCTCAAACGTCAGTCGTCCCAGTTCTGCCAGCGGCGCCCCCGTGTAGCCGGTGTGGACCTTGACGCCGTGATACGCGATGTTGTCCGCTTGGCCTGGGAAGAGGAACTTCTTGGTCGGGGGGGCGCACACGATGTCGCCGTTGTCGCATAAGGAGTATGTGCGGCCTGCCGCAGGGTCGGGAATCCGTGGACTCCCGGATGGGATGCGCGCGTAGAGTCCTCTCGCGTGAATTGCCGAGGATCCGAGACGCACTTCCCCTCCAGCCGGCGCTAGAGCCGGGTCAGCGAGGAGCCCAACAGCTCTGACGGTGCTCAGCGCCTCCGTGTCGACGACGGCAAGCTGTGCGAGCGCCAAGTGGATCACGAGCGCCCCCTGCGAATAGCCGAGCAGAACCATCCGCTGTCCGAGGCCGCCACACGGCGACGCCTCCACGCGCACGCGCCGGACGAGTTCATCTACCCCGGCGTAGACGCTGTTCAGGTAGTTCGTGTCGGTGGCACTGAGCAGGGACGGCACATGTGCGGCCGGGTAGACCAGGCTTTCTCGTCGGAGGAGAGAGCCAGACCCCACACGAGTTTCGAACTCGTGCTGGAACGCGTCGTAGATCTCTCCAGCCTCGCCTCCCATATCGACTCGTGGCTCCGATGAGTATGGATCACCGTTCTGGGGCTGCTGGCCCGATCCCCTCACCGCGATCACGTGTACCGCCGCGCAGTCGGGCGGGGGCGGGTCCGGCGGCGGCGGGGGTGTCGGCGGCGGCGGCGGTTCTACGAACCCGACCCAGGGCGAAACCAGCACGCCGGGGCCGTCCACGGGTGTGCCGGTCCCGATGGGTGCTGGGCCACTTGGGGAGCCCCAGTCAACATCGGTCGCGTCCACGAAGGAGTCCTGAGCCTGAACCCCGATCGTTGAGTCGAGGATGGACCCACTGACGACCCCAATCCCATCGTCGCTCACTGCCAGAGCGGTTCCGGCGTAACGGAGACCGACAAGTTCTAGAGACGCCACGCCCCCCGGATGCACGGTGATGCCGCCCCAATCGCCGGCCTGGGGCGTCGTCGCTGCCCCGTCACCGTTGGTGTCCCCTCCGACGCTGTCGTCCTCAAGGCTCGTGAAGCCGACCGGGCTGGCGGCTGTACCGTTGGCGATCAACGAGCCCCTCGCGAGGAGCTGGCCGCCGAAGCTCTTGATGACGGTGCCGGCTGGGGCGATCATGGTGGCGCCGCTTGCGATGGTCAGATCGAGCGTGGCGGGGCCGCCGATTGCCATTGGCAGTGGGCCGAGTGGGAGCGTGAGATCGTGGCGGAGGGTGCCCGACAGCGCAATGACGTTGACCTTGTTGTCGCTGCCGGTGTTGCCCGTTAGACGGGCTGGGTCCAGCGAGTCGCCGCTGACCTGGACGGCGACACCGCCCGCGCGGTTGATCGTATTGTTCGCCACCGTCGGTGGTGCTCCGTCGGCGCGCACGCTGATGCCGTCACCGCGGACGAAGCCGCCGGGGAGATCCTCGATCGTGTTGTCAGACACATTGATCGAGGCCGAGCCATTGAGGTGCACGTGGATCCCGTGCTCCGAGACGTCGTGAATGCGTGACCGTCGGATCGACGCCAAACCATTGTCAGCGCTCATGAGAACGCCGGTCTGCGCGTACCGGACGACAGCATGGTCTAGCGACACCGACCCGGTCGCGTTCCCGTTGCCGACGATGATCCCGCCCCAGTCGCCACCCCTGGGCACCGTCGCTCCACCATCGCCGTTCGTGTCCCCGCCGACGCTGTCGTCGCTGAGGCTCGTAAACACGACCGGACTCGCCGCCGTGCCTTCCGCAACCAGGCTGCCCTGGACCACCAGATCGCACGCGTTGAAGCCACAGGTACTGATGCCGCCTCCGACGCCTGCGGCCGACACGGTCTTGACGACGGTGCCGGCGGGGACGGTCATCGTGGCTCCGCTTGCGATAGTGAAATCGTTGGGGCCGAGGACGCCGATCGCCATAGGCAGTGGGCCGAGCGGGAGCGCGAGGTCGGCGCGGACGGTGCCCGACAGCGCGATCACGTTGACCTTGTTGTCTGTACCCGTGTTGCCGGTCAGTCGGAAGGGATCGAGCGAGTCGCTGCCGACCTGAACGGCGACACCGCCTGCCCGCTTGATCGTATTGTTGGCGACCGTCGGTGGCGCCCCGTTGGCGCGCACACGAATGCCCTCACCAGTGAAGCCGTCGCCGGGGACATCCTCGATCAGGTTGTCAGACACGTTGATCGACGCCGAGCCGCTGACCTGCACGCTGACCCCCTGGTGCGAGATATCGCGGATGCGTGATCGTCGTATCGACGCCGACCCGTTGTCGGCACTCATGAGAACGCCGGTCTGCGCGTACCGCACGACAGCATGGTCCAGTGACACCGACGCAGTCGCGTTCCCGTTGCCGACGATGATCCCGCCCCAGTCGCCACGCCCAGGCACCGTCGCTGCACCGTTTCCGTTGATGTCCCCGCCGACGCTGTCGTCCTCAAGGCTCGTGAAGACCACCGGGTTGGCAGCCGTACCCTCCGCAACCAGTCTGCCCATGACCACGAGCGCGCACGTGTTGAAGCCGCAGGTGCTGATACCGCCTCCGACGCTTGTAGCCGAGACTGTCTTGACGACGGTGCCGGCCGGCATGGTCATCGTGGCGCCGCTTGCGATGGTCAGGTCGGTGGGGCCGAGGTCGCCGATCGCCATCGGCAGCTGACCGAGCGGGAGCGTCAGGTCTTGTCGGACGGTGCCCGACAAGGCGATCACGTCGACCTTGTTGTCGCTGCCCGTGTTGCCCGTCAGTCGACCCGGATCGAGCGAGTCGCTGCCGACTTGGACCGCGACGCCGCCGACCCGGTTGACGGTGTTGTTAGCCACCATCGGCGGCGCTCCGTTGGCGCGCACACTGATGCCGTGACCAAGGAAGGATCCGGCCGGGATGTCCTCGATCGTGTTGTCAGACACGTTGATCGACGCCGAGCCGCTGGCCTGCACGCTGATCCCGAGCTGAGAGACATCGAGAATCCGGGATCGTCGGATTGACGCCGACCCATTGTTGGCACTCATCAAGACGCCCGTCGTGGCGTAGCGCACGACCGCGTGGTCCAGCGACACCGACGCAGTCTCGTTTCCGTTGCCGACGTTGATGCCGCCCCAGTCACCAGGGGCCGGTGATGTTGCGTCTCCGTCGCCGTTACTGTCGCCTCCCACCGAGTCATCCCTGAGGCTCGTGACGACCACCGGACTGATCGCCGCGCCGCTGGCGTCTAGCGCGCCGCTGACGTTGATAGCTGCGCCCGTTGTGGCCTTGACGATGCTGTCGGGGTCGACCGTGACCGTCGCGTTCGGCGCGATGACAATTGTGCATGTGATGACGTACACGACTGCTTCGTCAGGGGTGAGCGTGCGGTCGGCGGTGATGTTGCCGCAGAGGTCGACGCGTGGCGCGACGGTCTTCCATTCCGCGGTGGCGGGTGTGGGATCGGGGTTGCCTGTCGGGTCCACGGCGCGGACCTGGACGGTGTGCGGCCCGAGCGCCGGGGCCGCGATATGCAGCGGCGATGAGCACGGCGCGTAGGCGGCCGCGTCGATCTTGCATTGGAAGGTGCTGAATAGCTCGCCGCTCTCAAACGTGATGTCGACCGGGCCGGGGGGGATTCGGCCGCTCGGCGCCGACAGGATCGTGGATTCCGGCGCGCTGGTGTCGGGCGGCAGGGTCGTCCACTCGCGAACTGCAGGGAGCTGGTCGGTGTTGCCGGCTGGGTCGGTCGCACGAACCTGAACGGTGTGTGGTCCCTCGGCGGGCGCGGGGATCGCCAGCGGCGAGTTGCATGCCTCGAATGCGCCGGTATCGATCTTGCATTCGAACGTGCTGCCGGGCTCGCTTGCGGTGAACGTAATGTCGACCGGGCCGGCGGAAGTGTCGCCGGTCGGGCCGGCGACGATCGTCGTTTCCGGCGCGACGGTGTCGACGGTCCATTCGCGGCGTGCCGGTGTCGGGTCCGTGTTGTTTGCGGCGTCGGCCGCGCGGACTTCGAACGCGTGGGCGCCGTGCGCGAGGCTCGAATAGGTGGCTGGGTTGGAGCAGTTCGCGAACGCGGCGGCGTCCAGGCGGCACTCGAACGATGAGCCGGGCTCGGTCGACGCGAACGCGAAGGTCGCCGAGGTCGACCCGGTCAGGCCCTGCGGGCCGCCGGTGATCGATGTAGCCGGCGGCTCGACATCCACCGGTGGTGGTGGCGGCGGCGGAACCGGTGGCGGTGGCGGCGGCGGAACCGGAGGCGGCGGCGGAGTGGTCGGCGGTGTGATCGTAAGCGTTCCGACGGTGCGGCAGTTGTTGGTCTCTGAGCGTTCACGCAACTGACGGCGAACGTCCGCGCACGCCACGACCCGGTGCCGCCCGGCGGGAAGGCCAGACGGGACCTTCGTCGAGACCTGCACGTCGTCGGACCGGCCCGCGCCGAGCGTCGTGACCCTAAACCGGCCCGCTTCGCGCGATCGGCTGGAGCTCGCGAGACGGACGGCTACCGACGCGGTTGTAGCGCGTGCGCGCCGTTTGCCGTTGTTGCGCACCGTCACGGAGCCGCGCAAGCGACCCGACGACCGGCGCACGCTGCCCGAGCGCACGACCAGATCCACCCCCGGCAATGCCGCCGCGGAGCGGGCCTCTAGATCAGGCTCCCCTCCGTCGCTGTCGCTCGTGACGGCGCCTTCGACGGCGGCGGCACCGATCGCGACGGTCGCCGCGAATGCGATCAGCCACACCCGTTGACCGCCAGTCGCGATTCGCCGACCGCTACCGCCCAGCATCGAGGCCGATCGCTGCACACGCGGCGCGGTCCCTAGGCATGTTCGCTCCGCTCATCTCCGCACTCCCGGTGAGGCGGAAGCAACAGTGCACCGCGCCCATCTGACATCAGCACCTACACAACCGCGAAAGACGTGCTTCACGCACAACACATGCCAACAACGGCAACTGATCGCTCGCTGCCGCCCGCACATTCGGATGCTCGTCACGGCCAGCGTAACGGCGACGGTCGTGCGCGTCTAGACGGCGGAAAGCGATGAGGATCCCAACCTGGGGTCAGGATCATTCGACACGGTGGCGTCCCGCTGTCGCAGAGTGGGCTCGCCGGTGTGCTCACGAGCGGGCACCATGCCATCAGCGACGGCAAGCGCGACGAGTTCCCCAACGCTGCGAACATCCAGCCGCGCGACTGCGTTGGCGACGTGGCGCTGGACCTGGCGCTCGGACATCGACAGGCACGCCGCGATATCGCGGTACCGCAACCCATAGCCAAGCAACGCGACGACCTGCAGCTGACGAGCCGTCAAGCGTCCCACGCCGACGATCGCAGGGCTCGCATCGCTGGCCCCTGTGGAAGGCGGATCCTTCAAATCGCTCGATGGCGGCGTCGTCGTGACGTCCGCGCTCCAAGCGGCGACGCGAACCTTGCCAACGGCTGTCGGTGGAGGCGGCACGGTGATCGCAGGATCGCGGTCGCGAGGCGATCAGTGTTAAGCCCGAACGTCGCGGTCCAGAACACCAGCCCGATCCGCAGCCCGATGATCGCGACCGGCGGCGCCTCGTCGAGATCGCCCGCGACCACATGAGCGGCGAGGTGCACGAGCAGTACGACAAGGCAAGGCCAGCGCGCGTCGCAACGGCGCAATCGCGGCGAGCAGCATCAGCAGTCCGCACGCCGGCCACCAATAGCTCGCTGCGCAGCGGATAGGTCAGCAGCGCCGCAGCGACCGCAAGCAGGATGAGTTCAAGTCGGGAACGGCGACGCAGCAGCCGGTACAACGGCGCGGCGTGGAAGCTGACGTTCCGGATCATCAGCGGATCGGCCGTCAATAGCAGGCGTGTCCTGTCCGGCGTCATCCGACCCAGGAGCGCCATCGCTTCCGAAGGCAGGGCGGCAGCGCTGCGCACTGACACAGCTTCCCGCTCAACGTTCGGCGCGCGGAGGACTCGAGGGAGCGGGATGAAGAGGTCTGGACGAGTCGACGGGCGCGCCGGACGATCGGCGGTTTGCGGAAACATGCCGAAACCCGTTGTTCGGGCTGTTTTGTTGCCGATACCCCCACAGATCGCCGAATCGGTTGCCGATTCGCGGCTCCTTTCAGTGAGCAAACGGCAGCTGCCAGGGGACCATCCATCCAGCAAACACGGGCATCTGGACGGTGATGGGGCCGATGCTGTGTGGCGACAGAAGAGGAATCGGCACCGCGCCTGCACTTGCGGTCGGCGCAGTCGGCGGTCACGCTGCGGTTTCTTCTTGCAGGTGCCTCTGGCACTCCCGCGTGGTCGCGGATCCGAGCAGTAGCGCCCTTCAGCAGCGCCCGCATCAATACGACGCCCGGCTTCGGTTCGCCAGGGTCAGCATCCCGCTGGAGGCGGTGCGACTCGTGCGGCGCAAGAAGCGATCTGCCCGCTCGGCAGATCTGGCTCGCGCAGCTTCCCGCGGCGATGCGGTCCATCGCGTTCGACGCACGGTCCGCGTTCGTCGGGGAGGCGAGCTGTCCACGGGCGGGGACGCCGCAGCCATAGGGCGCGGCGGCCCCGCGACCTCGGTAGCGCCGTCCGTGGTGTCGCGGCGAGCACCTGCTCACGGAGACCGCGGACGGATCCGCCGCTCCCCCACAACCCGAAGGAGGCCAACTGTGGCCATCAGTACCCCTGTCATCGGCGAGCTGCGTCTCGCCCTCGACGAGATCCTCGTGCGCGTGAACGTGCGCGAGCTCGACGACGCGCGCGTCGCGAACCTCGCGCGGTCGATCGCCCTGCGCGGTCTGCTCGTGCCGCTGATCGTGCGGCCCGTCGACGCTGGCAAGCAAGGGCAGTCTGAGGACAGGCCGCTCCCTCATCGCCGCTCCGCAGCAACGAGAGCCGTCCGAGGCCATCACCGTCTCACTACGCCCCCGATAGTCTCGGACTCGAGCCGATGAGCGCGTCTTCATCCCAGCCGACCATCACCGAGATCCTGCGATTCGAGGATCTACCGCTCGGGTCGCGGGGCAGCCGCCGCGCTGTCGTTCGCTGGAGCGACGGTTCCGAGGGCGAAGCACTGACGTGGTATGCCGACGAGATCCTGATCTGCGAGGGCGATCTCATCGGCAAGACAAGCGCGCAGCTGCGATCCCTGCACTTCCGTAGGGATCGCGACTGGCTTCAGTCCTGACCGACGACCGGCGGCCACCCGCTCACGAGCAGAGTGCGCCCGTGGGTGTGTGCCCGAACAGCGGGCGCCCGGCCGCGGAGCCTGGGTTCGGCGATCCGGTGAAGGGGTTCTGGGGGGCGGTCGTGCTGGCGGCGACGGTGGCCGGCGTCATGTCGCACAAGCGCCGAGCTTGCTTTGCGCGCCGCTCGCCCGGCTTCCCGGTGTCGAGATCAGCACCGCCCGGCGTCCGATCGAGATCGCGCTGACGGCAGTCCGGCAGGCGTAGCCAAAGGCGCCTGTCGGCGCGTCAGCACCCATGTTGTCAGCCCCGCGCGCGGGGCGTGAATCGACCGTCCCGCCACGCGCGGTGCGACAACGGCGACGTGGGGGCGCGCGAGCGTCCGACGTCGCGAAAGCAACCACCCGAGGCGCGCCGGACCCACGTGGGCTGAAGGCTCAACAGGGATCGGCGGCCTCGTTTCAACCAACGGCCCAAGGAGGCCAGCATGACCATCAGTCCCCCCGCCACCGGCGAACGTCGCCTGGCGCTGGATGACATCCGCCTGCGCGAGAACGTGCGCGGGCTCGACGAGGCGCACGTCGACAGCCTCGCGCAGTCGATCGCCCTGCGCGGGCTGCTCGTCCCCCTCATCGTGCGACCCGTTGGTGGCGGCTATGAGCTCGTCGCCGGCTATCACCGCCTCGCCGCGTGCCGCAAGCTCGACCTGCCCGACGCGCCGGTTGTCGTGCGCGATCAGGACGGCTCGAGCGCCGACAGCGCGGCCGAGAACGTCACCCGCAAGCAGCTCACGCCGCTGGAGGAGGCCAACGCCGTCCAGGCGATGCTCGAGGAGGGCTACACCCTCGACGGCGCGGCGCAGGCGCTCGGCTGGAGCCGCCAGCTCGCGACCGCCAGGGCGAAGATCCTCAAGCTCCCAGAGGTCGGCCAGCGGCTCGTCGGCAGCGGCGCAATCCCGGTCAGCGCGATCGACACGCTGCTCGCGATCGCCGACGTCTCGCCGCAGATCGCGCAGGCGGTCGTCGCGACGATCGCATCGGGCAGCGTCGCCGGGTCGCAACTCGTCAACAACGCCGGCTGGGCGATCGGCCAGGCGCTGCGCGACGCCGAGAAGGACACCTTCGGCGCGTACCTGAACACGCTGCACCACGGCGATCTGAGATCTCTGCGGCTCGGCAAGAAGACCGACGCGCTCGTGGCCGAGGCCGAGAAGCTCCACAAGCAGGTCGAGCAGTACGCCTACGGGCCGCCGACGTTCCGTTTCGATGCGGCGGACGTGGACCAGGCGCGTGCCGCCGGGGTGCTGATCGAGCTTGACGGCAGCGCAGCGATCATCACCGACCTCGGCCTCTATCGCGAGCTTGCCAAGCAGACGATCGCCCGCACCGTCGAGCAGTTGCGCGAGCGGGCCGCAGCGAAGGTGAAGGACAAGCGCGCCGGCGAACGCGGACGACAGCGCACGCCACGCGAGGAGCTCGATGTCGAGCATCGCGCGGCGTTGCGCGAGCTCGCGCGGCAGGCGCACGGCACGAATCTCGACCTCGGCACGGCGCTGCTCACCGAGCTGGCCATGGTCGCGTCCGACGACATGGACGTGGCGCGGTTCTTCGCGTTCGGTCTCCTCGGTCCGGAGACCAGCAGCTATCTCGGTACGGGCGATCATGTCGCGCGCACGATCGCCGCCAACGGGCTGCGGCTCGTGCTCGACGAGCACCGCACGACGACGACGCCGACGCTCAAGAGCGGCAAGCCGGGCAAGACGAAGGTCGCCTACGGCGACGTCGACGCCGCCGCCAAGTGGATGTGGCGCTTCATCGACGGCGCGAAGAGTGCCGGTGAGCTGTACGGCCGAGTGCTCGTCGTGGTCGCCGCGCAGCACTACGCATCCCAACTGGTCCTGGCGAACAGCCAGCGCCGCGGGTCCGTGTTGCCGCGCTCGCACAAGGACATCGCGCGCAAGGCATTCGAGCGTGTCACCAAGCGCGTGCTGCCGGTCAGCCACGTTCGCCTGCAGCGCGCGCTTGCGGCAGAGGCGCGGTCTTACAGCGAGAAGGTCGCCGTCCTCGAGACGCGCTCGCGAGGGCTGCGCACATCGGAGGCGGATGGCGACGGAGACCAGCGCGGCGCGAACGTCGCGCCTGACCACGACGGCGACTGACCGTTGCCGGCGAGCGGATGCGACATGCGAGAATCAACGAGGAATGGAGGACCCGATGATCAGCGATGACGCTCAGGTCACGTACACCGCGGTGCTCACTCCCAGTGAAGATGGCTGGGTCTGCGCGCAGATCGCCGAGGTGCCGGAGGCCATCAGCCAGGGCCGCACGGTCGAGGAGGCCAAGGTCAAGGTGACCGAGGCCTTGTCGCTGGCACTCATCTGGCGCCGAGATGAGGGCGAAGCGCTTCCCGCTCGCGTGCAGGTGACGGTGACGCCGGTCACCGTCGCCGCCGTCTGACCGGCGCCTGAAACGCGCTGACCGCGAGCGCTGCTCGCACGGACGGGCCCGTTGCCGGGCGAGCCGCCGGCGGGCACGTGGCAGCACACCGAGACGAGGGCGGAGTCGCTCGTGCCGCGCCATCGGACAGGATCGCGAACGCGGACTGCGAGGGGCGGTTGCGTCGCTGGGCCCGTGCAACAATCACGACATGAAGGAGGCAGCAAGCATGAGGACGGTGACGCTCACCGAGCGGGACTTCAAGGGCTCCTACCGGGTCCTTGAGCGGCGCGAGGACGGCACGCTGGTGCTGCAACCACACAGCGAGAAGCTCTCGCAGGTGGTGGAGGAGACCGAAGGTGAGGTCTTCCGCGACGAGGAGTTCGTCGCCCATCTTGAGCGCCTTGAGGCTGCCGAGGACGATCTGCCCGCCGATCAGCGGGGGTAGGTCGTGCCGACATTCCAGCGATCGCGGCGCTTTCTCCGTGAGTACCTGGCGCTGCCGGCCGAGCAGCGCGAGACGTTCAAGCGAGCGCTGCTCGTCTTCATCGCCGCGCTGCGCGAGAAGCCGCCGACATTCCCGCCACGACTGCGGGTCAAGGGCGTCAAGGGCCACCGGGGCGTCTACGAGCTCACGTTCGGCGACGGCGGCCGCGCGACGTTTGAGTATGGCGACGAGGTCGAAGCCGGCGAGGTCCATGTGATCTGGCGCCGGATCGGCGACCACTCGATCTTCGCCGATCCCTGAGCAGGGCACGGTCTGCCCTCGTCGCCTCGGCGAGCCCGGCAGCCGAGACCGCGACCCGCTGATTCGAAGCCCTGGCTCAAGGTGTGGCGGCTCGTTCGGTGCTGTCAGCTTGCAAGGCGCCTGAGGGTGCCTACGCCCAGCCGGGCTCGATGCGCGCCACCTCGGCGTGCGTGAGCTCGATGCCGTCATCGTCGAGCGCGCGGAGTACGCCGGCGGCCGCCTCTGCCGGGAAGTCCGGCGCCCACGACAGCAGCAGGTCGTCGTGGCGGGTGTGGTGCAGGCAGCGCTGCAGGCCGGCGAGGATCCCGAGGCCGGTCTGGCGCGCAGCCTGCTCGAGGCCGACGCGCGACAACCGCGCGATGTCCTCGGTCCACGGGGCGAGCGCTTCCTCCAGCAGCGCCCAGGCGGCCTCGGTCGGCTCGACATACCCGTAGCGCGTGCGCCCGGCGCGCGTGGCCAGCGCGTCCTGATCGAGCGCCGTGAGCGTCTCGTGGACGCCATCGCTCACGGTGGCGGGATCGACGCTCGCCAGCGAACGCCGGGCCAGCAGCTCGGCGCTGTCTCGCAACCGCGCGTCCGCGGCGACCAGCTCGTCGAGGACCGCGGCCTTCTCGGCATCGCCGAGCACCGACAGCACCGGGACCTCGCCATCTGATCGGGCGTCGTTCACCGGCCGCATGATCCCCGAAAGCACACCGCCCGGTTGGCGACGATGGTCCGGAAGCTGAACCCGAGCCGCAGGCGCGAAGGCAGCCGTCAGCGGACCGCGGTCGATGCCCTCGGGGTGCTGTCGGCCGTGGCCCATCAGTGCTGAGGCCAGGCCTGCCACGCAGGGGCGGCCTGTGATTGGGCATCCGGTGAGGGGAGCCGGGGCCGCGCTGGCACGGGCGACTCGTTGGTGGGTAGACGGCTGGCAGACTGCGTGGCCATGCGCCTGTTCGGATCTCGGCGAGCGGTCACCGCGGACACGCCACTGGAAGGCGTGTAGGAGATGCGCCCGCGCCAGGTCAGCGAGCACGGCGGGCCGCCGGCGGACGTCGCGAGCTCGAGCTCCAGGTCGTCGTGCAGGCCTGCCCGGCCGGCCTGCACCACGCGCGCTGGCGCAAGGAGCGAAATCGCGGATAACGCGCTCGTCGAAGCAATGGGGCACCGGCGCCCCCCGAGCAGCTCCAGAGCGGCCCGCAACGTCGTGCAGGTCCAGCGGTGGCTCGCGCATCACTTGCCGAGCTTCACGCTGGACACCTGCGTCCACCTCCTCGAAGGATGGGTGGGCGACCCGCTTGACCTGTCTGTGCAAAGTCTCGGGCGGCCGCGATCGACTAGGAGGGGCCTGCGAAGCGCAATATGACGACACGATCAGAACACGGCTCCCGAGTTGCGCTCGCTGGCGTCCGCTGGGACTCCGCCGAGTCCGATGCTACGGTCAGTAGTGCAACCGCACCGACCGCGAGGGAGAGCCAAGCGTGATGGGGCTAGCCCATCGAATTTTCATCCCGGCAGGCAGCCGGAACCGCCGCGACCCCGCACAGGGATCGCAGCGGCTCCGCATGCGTCTAGTACGAACCGGCCGTTGGCAGGCCGACTCGGACGTAGCGCACGTCGGTTCCTCGCTCAAACGAGAGCCAGGAACTTGCCGGGTAGAAGCTGACGCTGAGTACGCGTCCGCCAGGTTCGACGCAGGCGAACTCGCCAGCGTCGTGCACCGGTCCACCAGGCCGGTAGTAGTCGGGGGGGTCCATTGAACCCTCCTATGTCGTGCTGCATTTGATCGGACACCCTTCGGACCGTTAGCCCCGGTCCGGAGGGTCGATCAAATCTAAACCCGCGCTCAGACGTTCAGCCGTAGGCAAGCGCGTATCCGAGCTTGCCGAGGATCGTCAGATCGGCGTGCAGACGCCTAGGGCCGCTTGGTGATCTTAACGTCGTGGAACCGGTCGTCTGACGTCGAGTATCGTGCCGCCGTCATCCACTGGTTGCCGGCGATGTCCTCGTAGTCCAGCGCCACGGTGAACCCGGTTAGGGAGCTCACCGGCGGGTCAGTGATGACCAGGACCGCGAAGGGCGCGAGGTGGGGGATCGCCTCTTCGGCGACACTGCACCTTGTGTCAATACCGTGCGTTGAGCGGCTCCCTTCGCTATCGCCGAACTCCACGCTCGCGGTGACATGGAGCTCCGGCCCCATGCCGATATTGCGTACGGGCAAGCGAAACCTGTTGGGCTCTGGCTTCTGCGCTGGGGTGGCACCGCCACCCGAGACCCGCGGTCGCAGCCCCTTGTCTCCCGCGTCCGCGAGGGGTATCAACACCGGCCGATGAGCGCGCTCAATCTCATCGTTGCCCTGGCTGACCGCCTTATGCGTCCAGAACGCCAGGCCGGCGGTCGCTGCCGCTAGCACCACGGTTCCGATGCCAGTTGCGTCGATCTCGTTCACGAATTCGAGGCCAAGGACGCAGAAGGGCACCGCTGGAATCTACGCCTCGAACCGGCCGAACCGACGTCCGCGGTGGGCGACCGTTCGTTCGTCACTCGCCGCGACACCCTCTCCATCCACCCACCGGTCCGACCAAGGAGAGCCCGTGTCTCAAGAGACACTCGACTGGCTGAACAACAACACGCTGATCGGCTTCACCGAGAAGCGCCGCCAGGGCCTGGCACTACCGCGCCGACGCGCAGGGCGCCGAGTCCAAGCATTACCCCGGCGCCGTGCCGATCGACGACGTGCGCCGGCGCCTGTTCGGCTGGAAGGCCGTCGAGGGGCACCTTCGAGACGGCTACGAGGACGCCCAGAGCAACATCGTGCGGATCGTCGACCCGACCCGCAAGGTCATCTCCGCCAGGACACCCGGACGGATCCTCCCGCCCTCCAAGGATGGCTACCTGATCCACCACCAGCAACGCGCTCCTCGATCAGGTCGAGGCGCTGCTTCAGCGGCTGGCAGACTGCGTCGTCATGCACCTGTTCAGATCCCGGCGACCTGTCACCGCGGACACGCCCCTCGAAGGCGCTCAGGAGATGCGCCCGCGTCCGGTGAGCGAGCTCTCGGCGAGCGAGGTCCGGGCGAGCATCGATCGGGCGCTGCGGATCTTCGAGGCGCGGCGGGCTGCGGGCGGATATCGCGAGCTCGAGCTCCAGGTCGTCGTGCAGGCCTGCCCGGCCGGCCTGCACTACGGGCGCTGGCGCAAGGAGCGCAACCGTGTGATGGCGCGCTCGTCGAAGCAATGGGGTACCGGCGCCTGGCCCGAGCAGCTGCCGAGCGGCCACGTCGCGATCGTCGTGCTTCCCTACGCCGCGGGTAGGGTCGGGCCCGCGCTGGCCGCCGCGAAGATCGTCTCCATGCCCGCCTTCATCGATGGCCGCGCCGACACGCGAGTGGCGGTCGAGCTGCTCGCGATGCAGGCCGTACGAGCGTGGCTGCACATGACCGGCGGCGAGGACACGCTCGTGCTCGCGCCGCCGGTCCTCGAGGAGTTCCAGCAGGCACGTGTGCAGCGCCGCTCGCTGCTGGACTGCGGCGTTTCGTCGTGGCCTCTGCCGCCACCCGACGGCCTGTAGCGAGCACCTGACCAAAGGTCGCGGGCACGCCGTCCCTCGTGACCGGCGAGCGGCGTACCTGATCGATCGCCAGGAGCACCCACGCTCACCAAGAGAGGCCCGTCCGCGATGTCCGCGGGCGGGCCTCTCGTCGATTCCGCGCCGCGACGGCTTCGCGGCAACCCACGCCACAAGGAATGGAGCCTTGAACCGCGACACCACCATCGACAACCCAGGCGATCGCTGCCAGAGGATCGCCGCCCTGCATCGTGCCTGTGCACGCGAGCTCGAGCGACGCGTCGCCCGCCGGGCGTACGCGGACCCGCAGACGATCGAGGACGCGTGCTCGTACGCCTGGCTGCAGCTGCTCACGCACCCGGCGGTCGACGTCGGCGCCCCATCGCATCTGCTGCTCGGCTGGCTGACGAAGACCGCCACGCATGAGGCATGGGACTTGACGGGGAAGCGGGCGCGCGAGCTTCCGCTCGATCCCGGTGCGATCGAGGCCCGACGGGACAGGCGCGGTCCGGTCGGCCCCGAGTCGGACGAAGTCGCCGCCCAACACGCCCGCCTCGACCTCGTCGGCGAGATCCCGGAGCGGCCGCGCCGCTTCCTGCTGCGCCTGGCGCTCGGCTACAGCTACCGCGACATTGCCGCCGATGAGCACTCGAGCCTGACGACGACGAACAAGCAGATCGCCCGCGCCAAGCGCCAATTGCGCGCGCTCGATTCGGCCGAGACCCGCTGGCCCGGTCGTTCGCCGGACGCTGGCGCAGTGACGGACGAGCGAGGGCTCGCCGCGTAGGCCCGCATCCGCCCTCGGCGCTGTCGTTGACGCCGGCGCGCCGGTGAAGGCCGGATCGGCCTCGCCACCAGCACCCGACTGCCGGCGCTCCACGCCGGCGCCATACCGGCGGCCGCCTGACGCTGCCGCCCCTCCGCACGACCGTGAGCACCCGCCACGGCGGGTGCCGCGCGTCGCGCCACCCGCCGGCGGTCGGCCACCGCCGAACACGACCTGCCCGAAAGGGGTCAGATCACGATGCTCACGACCACCACCTCCGCGCGGTCGCGCGGCACGCTGCGTCCGCACAACGCCGCCCCGCCGCGCATCACCGCGCTGTCCATCGCCCTCGACGACGCACACGCTCGGCTGGGCGCGGCGCTCGCCGACCTGCGCACGCTTGTCACCGACGAGGCGCTGAGTCCCGACGATGCCGCCTGCCTCGAAGCCGAGGTCGCCGCGCGCCACCTGCGACGCGTCGCCGCGCTCGAGGAGCGCGGCGCGCTCGCGTGCACGCCCGAGGAATGGCAGCGCTTCACGCTGACTGCCGCGCGGCGCAGGGCGAGCCGCCGCGGTGCCGCAGCGCGCCGCGAACGCGCGCGCAACGCACTCGCCGCCCGCCAGTGTCTCGTCGTCGCGCACGGGCGCGTCCTCGACCCGTTCCTCGCGGCGCTCGACCGCGCCGATCCCGACGCGGAGCTCCTCGAGATCCGCGCCGAGCTCGCCGCCGCGCAGCTGCTGTGAGGCGATCGATCGAGCAGAGCCCTTGACGACCGATCCGCTGAGCGCCCAACGGCGGCGCGCTGCGCAAGGCGGCGTTGATCACCGCTCCATCCCCACGGCTCGCCGCAAGCATCTCGCGGACTGACGGAGCGAATCGCTCGGCCGCGCGGGCGTTGCGCTGAGCCCGACCGCCGCCCATCGAGGCGGCACGGCGCCGGTGATCACGGCGCCTCTGAAGTACCGGCGCCCATCGGGCGTCGCAACCCTCGCCGCGCGCTGACCGCGATCCGCGCTCGCGCGGGTCGCGTGGCCGCGCTCGGTGCACGCCATCGATTCACAGAAGGGACCGCATCATGTCTGACCTCACGTACACCGTCGTGCTCGTCGAGGAGGACGAGACGACCCGGACGTTCCTCGCCGACAACCTCACCGCCGACGGCTTCGCGGTGCATCCGACCGACGATCCGACCGACGCGCTCGATCTCTGCGCCCGGACGGTGCCCGACGCCGCGATCGTCGACGTCAACGGCGGCAGCGGCCGCGCGTTCGCCCGCGCGGTCCGCCGCGGCGAGCGCGGCGACGTCGACGACCGCCTCCCGCTTGTGCTGCTCAGCGCCCAGCACGGCGAGCTCGACGTCCTGCGCTCGTTCGAAGCCGGCGCCGACGACCACCTGACCAAGCCCTTCAGCTACCCCGAGCTGCGCGCGCGCCTACAGGCGCTCCTGCGCCGCGCCGACATGGCCAGCGGCGGCCGGCCGGTACGGCGCGTCCGCGGGCTGCAGATCAACGAGGCCGAGCGGCGCGTGACCGTCGGCGACGAGCTCGTCGAGCTCTCGGGCAAGGAGTTCGCGCTGCTGTGCACGCTGGCAGCCGACCCGACGCGGGTGTTCGCCAAGCAGCAACTGCTGCGCGACCTCTGGGGGTTCAGCGCGATGGGGCAGACCCGGACGCTCGACTCGCACGCCTGCCGCTTGCGGGGCAAGCTCGCCGTCACCGGCGAGCGCTTCGTAATCAACGTGTGGGGGGTCGGGTATCGGCTCGTAGACGGCTCGGTCGCCGACGAGGCGAGCACACCGCTCGCCCGCGCGTCGTGAGGCGCACTCCGCTCACCCGGCGCACAGCGCTGCGTCGCGGCCGACCACCGGCACGGCGCACGCCGCTGAAGCGCACTGCGCTCAAGCGTCGCCCGTTCGCACCGGCGTCGGCGGCGCAGCGGGCGAAGGTCGCCGGGCGGCACTGCCTGGTCTGCTCGAGCGCGACGCGGATCGACCCCGCGCATCTCATCGCGCGCAGCGTCGGCGGCTGCGACGACGCGCTGTGCGTCGTGGCGCTGTGCCGGTCCTGTCATCGCCGCTACGACAGCGGTGCGCTGGACCTCGTCGCCTACCTCGAGCCCGAGTACCGCGCCGAGGCGGCGCACGCCGTGGCGCACGTCGGGCTCGCCGCCGCGCTACGGCGCATCAGCAACACCCGCGGCTGAGCCACGCGCCGCGGCGCGAAGCGCGGCACCTCTCGCACGGCGCCCCACGCGGGCGCCCCGCACGACCGAGCCGAGCGCCGCCTGCGCCCGACGACGCCGCGTTGGCGGCGCCGTCTCGCTGCGCGCAGGCGGCGCTCGGTCGACGCCACCACAACCGAATCGAGGCAGCAATGCGAACCACCACGTACCGGCCGACGAGCCAACCGGCCGGTCACCCCGACCGGACCGCCCACCCCGACGAAGGCGCGCTGCCATGAGCGCGACGCGCAGGACCCAGCCGCGCCGACGGCGCGCGCTGCGGCTCGTCGGCCCCTCCGTGCTCGAGCTCGTCGCGTCGCTCAAGGACGGCGAGGAGCCGACCGTGGACATCCGGCTCACCGCCAAGCTCGCCGCGGCGATCGCCCGCGTCGATGCGCATGGCGACGCATCGCTCGCTGCGTGCGGCGCGGACCCGGTCTGCGGAGTCGGTATCGACGACCGTGACCGTTGACCGCGCCACGGCTGAGCGCTGGAACGAGGCGGCCTGGCAGGCCGTCGGTGAAGGGCTCGTCGCGCCCGGCGAGGCGCAGGCGCTCAGCGATCAGCTCACACCGCGAGGTGCGGCATGAGCGCGTCGATCGACCGGGCCGCCGAAGCGGTGGCCCTCACGACGAGGGTCCGGCTTGCCGACAGGCGGGTCTTCAGCGGCGCCCTGCCAGCCGACCGCCATCGCCGCATCCAGCTCGGGTTGCTGCATGCCGACAGCGACGGGTACGTCGAGATCGCCGCCGGCCGGCGACCGCCCGAAGCCAAGCTGCGCATCACCACCCGCAAGGACGCCGGCCACTTCCTCGTCGGTGGTGCGAGCGGGGACCCGTCATGGCTGGACACGATCCTCGCGCTCGTCGGCCGCCACGCTACGCGCGGCGAAGAGGTCTTCGTCGCACCCGCGGTGCGCGGCGACCGCGCCGCCGCCAAGGCGCACGTCAGCCACACCGAGTGGCTGTGGATCGATGTCGACGGATGCAGCGGTCTGCCGGCGGTGAGGCGGCTGCTGCGATGCAAGCCGGCGCAGCTCATCGTCGAGTCCGCCGGCTCGGGCGGGGTGCACTGCTACTGGCGGCTGCGCCACCCGCTGCGCGGCGACGCGATCGAGGCGGTGCATGAGCGCCTCGTCTTCGCGCTGGGCTATGACCTACGCGACGGGCGGCCCGTGCCGACCGTGGCCGACGTCGCCTGCAAGGACCGCTCGCGGGTCATGCGCCTGGCGGGCACGGTCAACGGCAAGAGCGGGCGCTGCGCGCGGATCGTGGCGGCCGACTTCGCGCACGCGGGCTGGGTGCTCGACGAGCTCCTGGCCGGCCTTCCCGCGACGCCGCGACCGACCCCGCGCCGGCGGGCCGGCTGGCCGCGTGTGCACGACGACCCGTACAAGGCGATCGCGCCGGTCGAGTACTTCCGGCGTCTCGCCGGGATCGAGGTGCCGGCCAGCGGGCTCGTGCATTGCCCGAGCCCGACCCACGCCGACACGACGCCGAGCTGTCACGTCGGCCGCGACGCCAGCGAAGGGTTCTGCTGTCACGGCTGCGGCATCGGCGGGGCGATCTACGACCTCGCGTCCGCGCTGGAGGGCGGCGCGACCGGTCGCTGGCTGCGCGGCGACGCGTTTCGCCGCGCGCGCGAGCGCGTGCGCGTGACCTTCGACGGCGCGTAGCAACACCCAGGCCCGGCAGTCGCTGGCGTGGGCGCGCGCGACGGGCGCACGCCACGCCTCGCCGGGCGCCGATTCACCTGTCCCGCGAGCGCTCATCCGGGCGCGCTCGCGGGACCTCTTCGTGCCCGGAACCGATGGAGGCAAGACATGTCACAAGAGACAGTGAAGTGGCTGAACACGATGACGCTGATCGGGTTCACCGACCAGCGCGGACACGCCTGGCACTACCGCGCCGAGGCACAGCAGGGGGAGAGCAATCACTATCCCGCGGCGATCCCCGTCGAGGACGTTCGCCGGCGGCTGTTCGGCTGGCAGGTGCTCGAGGGCGACGTCTGCTCGCGCGCCACCCTGCTCACCGACGACGGCGTCGGCACGCTGACGATCACCGACCCCGATCGCAAGGCGATGCTGCGCCCGCCGGGCGCGCTCGGCCCCGACGACCCGGGCGCGATCCTCGGCGTCTTCAAGTCCGGCTACGCCGGCCACGACTATGCCCAGTGGCTGCTCGAGCAGGTCGCCGAGATCCTCGACGACGAGCTGGCGATCGGCTCCGCCGGGCTGCTGCGCGGCGGCGCGCTGGCGTGGGTGTCGATCGAGGTGCCCGAGACGATCACGACGCCCGAGGGCGTCGCGTTTCGCCCCCACCTGCTCGCGACGACGAGCTTCGACGGGTCGGTCGCCACGACGTACGGGCGCAAGGTGCAGCTCGTCGTCTGCGACAACACCCACGCCGTCGCGATGGCCGAGTCGGGCCAGCAGATCAAGGTCCGCCACTCGCGCCACTCGCAGGTCAAGCTCGCCGACGCGCGCGAGGCGCTCGCGCTCGTGCACACGATCGCCGACGACTTCGCCGCCGAGGTCGCGCAGCTCAGCGCCGTCCACGTCTCACGACGGCGACTGGGCGCGCTTTCTCGACGAGCTGGCGCCGCTGCCCGCAGACGAGGGGCGCTCCCGCACGCTCGCGCAGTCAAAGCGCGACGGCCTGCAGCGGCTGTGGGATCACGACACGCGGGTGGCGCCGTGGCGCGGCACCGCGTTCGGGGTCATGCAGGCGGTCAACACGTTCACCCACCACGAGGGCACGGTGCGGGGGATGGCGCGCAGCGAGCGCAACATGCTGCGCGCGGTGACCGGCGAGGTCGACGCGCTGGATCGCGCGACGATCGAGACGATCCTGCAGATCGCCGCCTGACGATCACCCCGCCGTCCGACGCAGGAGTAGCCGCTCACCGCCGACGGCCTGTCCGTAGCGGGCAGGCCGTCACGCGGTCGATGCACGTGGTGCGCGATGGTCAGGCTGCGTCCTTGGGAAGCCAGCCGCGGCCGCTCCTTCTTCACCAGGCCGTCTTCGGCCAGGCCGGGCAGGACGCGGTAGAGGTAGTTCTGCTTGATGCCCATCTTCTCGGCGATCTCGGGGATGCGTGATCCCAGGGTTGGCCGTGACGAGCTGCAAGCGCCTCCTTGGCGCGTGTGCCTGTGCCCTTCGGGCGGCCGCGGCTCTTTTTCTCGGCGGCTCCGCGGCGGCGCGGCGCGGCCTTGGCGGGTGACGCGTGACGGCGCGCCGCGACTGCGGCCGCGCGCTGGCGGTGCGGCGGGAGCGGACACCCCGGCAAGCGCGGCGTGCGGCCGCTTCGAGTCGCGCGTACTCGTCGACGAGCGGCTTGAGCTCCTTCAGGCGCGCGGCGATCTCGCTGCGCTTCTCATCAAGAAAATCTGCCATGACCCCTTCCCGGTGTCATCACAACGTTTGCGTTCACTGAGGCTACCAGTGAACGACGCGAACGCGAGCAGCACCGTGCTGCACACAGACAAGTCGTTGCGCGTCTCTCTGCCCCGCAGGCGTCACGCGCACACCTGACACGCCGCTCGCCCGCGCGCTGGCCGCCGGGCGACGCGAACACCAACTCTCGAGTCGCACGCGTGTGCGACAGCAAGGACACCCCATGAGCACCTCACCTTCCGGCCGTGCGGCGATGACGCAGGCCGAGTTCACCTACCTCGAGCGCGTCGCGGCGATTGGCCGCCGACAGCGGCCTGTACGGCAGCGGCGCCAAGACCAAGGCGCAGCTGTTGATGAAGCTCATCTACGGCCGCGACCTCGGCATCTCGCTGAGCGCCGCGCTGAGCGGGATCGACATCTACGACGGCAAGATGGAGCTGTCGGCGAACCTCATCGCGGCGCTGCTGGAAGCCCACCCGCACTACGCCTACGCGATCCTCGAGTCGACCGACGAGCGCTGCGAGCTTGAGTTCTTCAAGGACGAGCGCAGCCTCGGCACGGCAAAGTTCGACCGCGCCGACGCGACGACGGCGGGACTGGCCGACACCGAGTACTACCGCCAGTACCCGAGCGACATGTTCTTCGCCCGCGCGATGACCCGCGGCGCACGGCGCCACTGCCCCGGCCTGGGCCGGGGCGTGCCGATCTACGCCACCGGCGAACTGGCCAAGCGCACCCCGGAGCCGACACGGGCGCCGGCCAACGGGAACGGAACGGCCGTCGTGCGCGCGACGGCCAAGGACGCGGCGACGATCTGCTCGCTCGCCACGCGCGCCGGCATCGACGACGCGGGGCTGTTCAACCTCCTCGTCACCGCCGGCGGCGGCGCGCCGGTGAACGATGCCGACCGCGCCGCCCGCGGCCTGCCCCGAGCACTCGAACTGCTGCCGCTCACCCTCGTGCCGGCGGTCTGCGAGACGTTGCGCGAGCGCGTGGGGGAGGCCGAGCGCGACGCCGAGGCGTCCGCAGGCGGACCGGTCCCGGTGCCCGCGAGTGGCGAGCAGGCGTGACATGGCCGCCACCGCCGCACGCGGGCTATCGGGTCCGCCTGTCGACGAGCCCGCGCAGGTCACGCTGACCGCAGAGCAACGCAGCGCCGTCACCCACGGCGCCGGCGCCCTGCTCGTCTTCGCCGGCCCGGGCTCCGGCAAGACCCGGACGCTGACCGCGCGGATCGCGCACCTGCTCGACAGCGGGCGCGCGCGGCCGCAGGAGATCCTCGCGCTGACGTTCACCGTCCGCGCCGCCGACGAGATGCGCGTGCGGCTCGTCGCGCTCGTCGGCCACGACCGCGCCGCCGGCGTCACAGTCGCCACGTTCCATGCACTGTGCGCCCGGCTGCTGCGCTCACACGCGCACCTCTTCGGGCGCAGCTCGGCGTTCAGCATCTACGACCAGAGCGACCTCGTGCGCATCGTCCGCGACCTGCTCGACGACGATCCCCGCGCGGCCGGCGAGCCCGACGGGGAGCTCGCCGGCTCGGTCGTCGAACAGATCGCGCTGGCCAAGAGCCGCCTTGCCACCCCGGCCAGCGTGCGCACCGATGAAGGACGCCGCGACGGCGCGTGGCTGGCGTCGCTGTGGGAACGCGTCGACGCCGAGCTCCAGCGCAGCGACGCGTTTGACTTCGCCGACCTCGTCACGCACGGCGTGCGGCTGCTGCGCGAGCATCCCCCGATCCGCGAGCGCTACCGCCGGCGCTGGCGCCACGTCCTCGTCGACGAGTTCCAGGACACCGACCCCGCGCAGCTCGCGCTGCTGGCGGGACTCAGCGGACCCAGCGGCGGCGCCCCGCAGGGATCGCTGATGGTCGTCGGCGACGACGACCAGGCGGTGTTCGGCTGGCGCGGGGCGGCGGTCGAGAACCTGCTCGACTTCCACCGCTCGTTTCCGTGTGCCGCACGGCTCGTGCTGTCGCGCAACTTCCGCTGCCGGCCGGCGATCCTGCACGCAGCGACGCGCTGCATCGCCCATAACACCCGCCGCCAGCCCAAGGCGCTGCTCGCCGACCGCGCCGCGGGAGGCGAGCTGCGCGTCGTGGCGTTTCGCAACGACCACGCCGAGGCGGCCTGGCTGACGAAGCGGATCGCCGCACTGATCGCGGCCGGCAGCGACCCGCGCGAGATCCTCGTGCTGTGTCGTTCGCTGCGCTGGACTCAGCCGCTGCAGCAGGCGCTGACGGCTGCCGGGATCGCGCACCGCGTCATCGGCGCCCGCTCGCTGTGGGAACGCGTCGAGGTCAAGGACGCGCTCGCGCACGTCGCCCTCGTGGCCAACCCGTTCGATGCGGCGGCGTTTCGGCGCGCGGTCGCGGCGCCGACCGATCGCGAGCAGTTCCGCAAGGCCGGTGTGGCGCCGCCGTCGCGCGGCAGCGGCCCCGCCACGCAGCGCGTGATCATCGAGTACGCCCGGTCGTTGCCGATCGACCTGCTTGAGGCGTGCATGCGCGCCGAGACGCTCGCGATCCGCATGCCGGCGAAGGCGGCGCTCACCCGCCTGGGCAGCGAGCTTCGCCGGGTCCGCGTCGAGCTCGCGGAGGACGGGGCCGTCGCGAAAGCCGTCATCGGCGCGATCAGCGTCAGCGACGGACCGGTCGCCGCGTATCAACGCCTGCTCGATGGGGCCGAGCGATCAGGGGGTGTTGCGCGACACCGCGCGCGTGCTGGACGATCTGCGGTCGCTGTGTCGTGCCGCGCAGACCTATGAGCATGAGCAGGGCCCGGACGCAACGCTCGCCGGGTTTCTCGAGCAGACGCGCGTCGACGACGTCGATGCGCTCACAGCCGATGAAGACCTGCGGTTGACGATCGCGACGATCCACAGCGCGAAGGGCACCGAGGCACAGGCCGTCTTCGTGCTCGCCTGCGAGGAGCGTCGGCTGCCGTCACGCCAGGCGATCGAGAGCGGCGATCCGCTCGCGATCGAGGAGGAGCGCCGACTGTTCTATGTCGCGGCAACACGGGCCAAGGACCGGCTCGTGCTCACGACGTGCCAGGAGCGCTTCGGCTATGCGGCAGCTGGATCGTCACGCTTTCTGGCTGAGGCCGAGCTCGCGCCTCGGTGCAGCCAATGGGGTGGGTGAACCGGAAGCGCCATCCGGGGCCTGGCGGCAGCCAGGTCCCGGTTGTGCTCCGCTTGACTTCATGCGCCGCGAACGAAACCGGCCTTCGTCTCGGTCTTTTCGTCGTTAAGGATGCGACCCGGGAGGTCACCGTGCTCGGCGACCTACGGGCAGAGGAGGGGCCTGATGGCAGACAGTCTCCGATGGCCTTCGGCTTTCGGGCGGCGCTCGCACGGCGGGCCGCGAGCTGAGTGGCGTGCGCGACGAGCTCGCGGCGGACGGGGCAGCCGCTCGAGCCGTCGTGAGCGCGATCAGCGTCAGCGATGGTCCCGTTGCCTGCTATCAGCGGCTGCTCGACGAGGCCGAGCACCAGGGAGTGCTGCGCGACACCGCACACGTTCTGGAGGACCTGCGCTCATTGTGTCGCGCGGCGCAGACCTACCAGCACGAGCGTGGCGCCGGCGCAACGTTGGCCGGCTTTCTCGAGCAGACGCGCGTCAGCGATCTCCCGTCGCTCACCGCCGACGAGGACCGACGACTGACGATCGCGACGATCCATGGCGCGAAGGGGACCGAAGCTCACGCAGTCTTCGTGATCGGATGCGAGGAGCGCCGACTGCCGTCCAGCCATGCGATCGACAGCGACGATGCGGTCGCCATCGAGGAGGAGCGACGGCTGTTCTACGTCGCGCTGACGCGCGCCAAGGACCGCCTTGTGCTCACCACGAGCCAAGCGCGCCTTGGAACCCAGGCCGGTGGATCCTCTCGTTTTCTCACGGAAGCCCATGTGTGACCCAGAAGCGTCGGTGTTGTGAATGCGACGGCTGGTATCCGGCGGCGGCTGGACGCCCAGCCGTCGTACTCGCAGCACCGTTGGACGTCGAGGGTGGAGCGGCGCGGCCATGGTGCTTTCGTCGTTAAGGCGCGAATGGTCCCGGTGGCCCTGTCACCCATGAACATGCCGCGCAGGTGAGTGAACCCTGGTATCTGTCGTAGTCCATGGGCGACGCTGTCCGCTGCGGGACGGATCGCGTCAGCCATTGCGCGCGCGCCACAGCCGCGCCGCGGCGAGCAACTGGCCGCCGTCGAGCATGCGGACCGGCAGGAGGTTCATGACAAGCGCGAACACGTTGATCGCAAAACGCGCTCGACAAAATCTGGCCGCGCCAACCTCGGCGCCCGCTTCGCTGTAGGGCGACCCGGCGACGGCCATCCGAGCGCGGCGATTCGCCACGCCCGCGGCCAGTGCCAACGCCCGTGGCAAGAGGACCCGCCGCGGCGATCCAGGCCAGCCGTCCTGCCGTGAGGCGATCGCCGTCCTCCATCTCGACGTGGCCGCCGAAGAGGTGCAAGACCACAGCGCTGACGCCGACCCCAGACTGCCGCGCCGTGAGGAGACGCCCGAGCTCGTGGGCGATGATCGACAGCGCGTAGACGAGCGCTACAGCGTGCCCAGTTGCCAGTGCCCAGCCGATCGAGGGGTGCGCGGCAGGCGACTGGAGCGGCCCGCCGGGCTCGAAGACGCGCAGGCGCTCCGCCAGGCTCGCGTCGGGGCCCGGCAGATGGGGTGCAGGCCGGTCGTTTCGCACGTCCAGTCTCGCCAGAAAGCGAGCACGATCGCGGCGGCGGCAAACGGTCCCACAAGGTACAGGGGCGCGCCGGCGAGTATCCCGACCGGGACAGGTTCGTCGTCGAAGTCGTGAGGGCTGCGGCGAAACGTCAGGCGACGTTCCGATCGCCGGGGCGGCGGCGCATGATCTGCGCAGGGCGACGAGACGACAGGCGGATCTGCGCGTTCGCAATCGGGGGTGGTCGCGACTGCGACCTGGGTCGCTCTCGCGTGACAGAGAATGCGGCCGCTATCTGGCATCGCGAAGCGTTCCCGTCCCGGCGCAGCATCTCCAGGTGGCTCGGCGATGGCTCGTCGCGCAGGTCGCTCGACCCGGTCGAAACTCATCGTGGGATGGCTACGTGCATCGTTGACCCAACCTCATAGGAAGACCCTGGAGCCGCTCAGCCAATGCGAAATGTCCTTCTGGTCGCGCAGCGACAGTCGGGACGCGATGCTGCGCTGTTCTTCGCGCGCTCCCCTTGAGAAGAACGACGTCGTAACGAGCACCCCTCCCGTCGCGGTTTCGCGATCGATGACTCCACGAAGCTCGCGCACAAGTCCCGGCCCGACTGCCCGTCCGCTGGCGAAACGTTTGCATTCGACCACGTACAAGAGCGTCCCGAGGCCAGTTTGCCGCGCCGCGTACAGGTCTACGCCGCGGTCTCCTGACTGCGAGGTGAGCGTGACATGGAACCCATCTCTGGCGAAGAGTTCCGCAACGAGGTGCTCAAAGTCACGCCAGTGCATCTCCGCGAGTTTCTCGGGATGGTCCGCGAACCACTGCATCACAGCGTCGTTGACCGACCCGAATGCGAGGCTGAGGCGCCGGTACGGCTCGTCGGTTCGTGCCAAGGGCTCGCCCTCGGGACCAAGCAAGCCGGGTAAGGCGATGATCCCAGGCGCCGCGAACACGGCTCGCGCCAGCTTATCCACGCCTGACGCCTGCGGCCCCAAGAAATCAGCTAACGCTGATGGCGAACTAGCGAGCGAGAGAACCCGGGGCCGGTCGTGTTCGTCACGCAGTCGGCGTACTGCATGCAGGAGGCCATTCCAGGCCACGCTGCGAGCGTATTCGTCGCGCTCCATCACGAGAACCTCAACGGTCTCACTCTCATCGAGCAAATGCTGCACTGCCCGGGACGGTTCCGATACCCACACAATCCTGCGGTCGGCCACCTCGAAGATCCGCTCGGGCTTGCTGTCCGCGTCCCCCAGCCCTATCGCCGGATCACCGGATAGCCACAGGAGCGTTGTCGCTCTAGAAGTCACGCTCGACCACGGGCGAGGGCCGCGTGCTCAGTCGCTTCGATGAACAACGTGCGCCTATGCCACTTGGCGGAGCAGTTGGGGAATCTCCTCAACATCGATCGCTCGGGCATCAACCCGTGGACCCTCGCGGTCCCATGAGCTGAAGGCGAGATGCCACATATGCCGACCCGGCTCGCGCGGACCGAGCTTCCGTTCGAGCAGCGCGGCGAACCGTCGATCGTGGGTTGTGACGACGACCTGACGGCGAGCGCTGAGCGACCGTGCAACGTCAGCGAAGCCGAGGACGTTGATGACGTCCATGGCCTGCAGCGGATCGTCGAGGATCGCGAACGGGAGGATGCCCTGGTCGCTCTCAAGGTTGAGTGCGAGGAAGTACGAGAGCGCGATGATGTTGAGCTGACCCTCACTGCAGACGAGGGTGGGGTTTGCTTCGATCCCGCGGACGGGGTCCATGATCCGCGGAGTGGTGCGACCCTTGCCGTAGTAGATGTCGTGGCGCATACGTAGCTCCGTGAAGCTGGGGTGCGGCGCCAACCGGTCGTACACCTCCGCGAATGCGGGCTCGAGCGCTGCGAGTCCTTCCCGGGTGATTTCGACCGCAGCGGTCGTGGCCGCCTTCTGCAGTGCCTCCGCGCGCTGGTGACGGCGTGCAAGCTCCTCGGCCCGGTCTCGCAACGAACCACGACGCATCTCGAGATTCTCGAGCCGCGAGATGGCCTCCGCAATCGCTGGGTCGGCTTCGACGGCAGCTAACGCGCGATAGAGCTCACGAAGCTCATCCCGCAGCGTCTCCAGGATCGGCTGCGCGGCGCGAAAGCCGGCTGGTTCAAGCAGGGACGGCGCGACGACAACGCCGGACGCCGACTCCACTGCCTGCATCCAGCTTGCCATGGCCTTGGCACGAGCGTTCTCGGCGCGCCGAACGCGCGCGGCGGCGTCCCGAGCCCTTTGCAGCTCTGCCTTGAGCGCACCAACTCGCTCTCGAATGGAACCCAGTTCACTGCCGTCGACGGGGTCCGTGGCAACCCGCCGTTCGAGGTCGGACCGCACCTCGTCGCGATCGATCGCCTGCGTGCACACAGGGCAGTGGTCGCCGAGCAGCTCCAGCGCTGCGTGCGCGAGTCGCTGCTGGGCGTCGCGACGAGCCTCCAGATCGTGCAAACGGCGCTGCATCTCCTGAAGCTGGATCGAGAGATCATCCGCGTTGGACTCGGCTGGCAGGCCAAGCACGCCTTCTGAATCCGCAAGTTCGCGCGAGGCGTGCATCCAAGCCTCGAGCAACCGCGAGACCGCCTGACCAATCGCCGCGACGTCCGAGGATCCCATGCGCTGAGTCAGGGTGACGGACAGGTCGCCGCCGGCGCTGCGAAGTCGGCTGATTCGGGCGGCGATTTCGGCAAGAGCCTGCTCCCGCGAAGAGTCCCGCGACTGCGACTGTACGAGAGCCTGCTGGGCGGTAGCGATCTCGCGCGCGAGCGCGTCATATTCGTCCCGCGATGCCTTCGCTTCGCGCGCTAGAGCGCTGCAGGCTTCCCGTGTCGCCTGCTCGAACTCCGCGAGGATGCCAAGACCCAGAATCTCGCGCAGTCGGACGTGTAGTTGCTCGGAGCCCTCGTCCAGGGTGGCGCGCATCGCGTCTTGTCGCAAGACGCCCCATGAGTGCACGCCCGTAGCCAAAGCGTCTGGATCGTCGAACCCGAACAGTTCAGCGAGCTCCGCAGAGGCCCGACCTGGGCCCTCCGTGGCCGGCCTGATGCGCAGTTCGCTACTGCCTGAGTCGCCACGGCGCTCGATGGCCACGCGCTGTTCGCCGACATCGATCGTTAGCTCGACGCGGGCTGGGCCGTTTCCGTAGCGGCTAGCGACGTAGTCCTCGCCCTTGCGTTCGCCTCTGAGGCGGTCAGCAAAGCCGGGTAGCGCGCCAGTAAGAACCCACGAGATGGCGTCGGTAAGCGACGTCTTGCCTGTGCCATTGCCGCCGGAGACGAGCACAACGTCGGCGTCGAGCGGCAACGTTTGAAGGTTGGCGAACCCGCGGAAGTTCTCTATCGCAATTGCGACGAGGCGTATCGCGGGCGTCACAGCCGAACTACCCCGCCTTGCAGGAACCCCGCGACAGCGGATGCCGCGAGCTCCGGCTCGATCCCATGTACGCGGAGGCGCTCCTCGAGCGTGGCTGGTAAGTCTGGCAACGCGACGTGCCCGACCGGGCTAAGAGGCAGAAGGGGTCGGAGCGCACGCCGGAGATCGTCAACATCAGCGACGTGCGAGCGGACGATCTTGCGTGCGAGCTCCGTATTGGCCTCGGCTTGCTCGATCGCGGCGCCCTCCTCCGGTGTTTCGGGCCAGTGGCGCAGTAAGACGACGACATACAAGTCCCAGCGCCGCGACGACGTGTCGTCGCGGCTCGACCAGTTCGCAAGTGCAACCTGAGCGGCATCGACGGTGTCACCGACGTCCGACCACCGGTCGCCCGCGACGAGCACGGCCAGCGCATACGGCGATTCGGCCACTAGCAACGGTTTGTCGCTGCCGTCCATTTGACGCGGTGATACGAGGTATCCGGCGTCCCGCAGCATGTCCGCCGCCGACTGCATCGTTGGGTGGTCGGCGGGCAAGGTCATGCGAGGGCAACGATCTGACCTTGGATGTAGCTCTCGGCTGCCACCCACTGGGCGCTGATGTGCTCGCTACCGTCCAGGATGTCGGAAGGTGATCCTTGCGGATCGGTGATGTCAAGGCTTACGTCGGCGAGCGGTAGAGGACCACGGTGTCCGGCGCACACCGACACGATGCGCTTGCTCAGATTGCCGTAGACGCCGCGCCGACGGCGGCGACGGATTCGGTCGGCCTGCCGCTCGACGAGTTGCCCGGCTAGCAACCCCGGCCAGCAGCCGATCTCGAGATAGTGGCCCTCAAGTTCGACCACGAGAGCATCACCGTCACCGCTGATCGTCACGGGTGCGTCTCCGACGAGCGCGAAGACGACAGCAAGCGCATCCTCACCGCGGGCGTCGAAGATGAAGGATCGGCCCGCGATGGCGCCGCACGCGCCGTCGCGCCACCAGCGCCAAACGGGTGCGGCCGGGTGAGCCTGTAGAGCCTGGGTCAGCCTGTTCGCGCCCGTTCTCAGTGCCGCCGATGCGCCGTGCCCGCCAGCCGCGGTGCGCTCGGCGGCATCGCGGGCATTGCCAAGCGCGAGACGCATGACTGCTCGAAGCAACTCATCAAGGAACGGCTCCGCGCGCGCCGCGACGTGTGCCTCGGCCGCGCGGTCGCCGAGAACCTCCGCCCATCCAACCGAGAGGTTCGGGCCGACGACGAATACGCTGAGTGGTGCGTTGCGCGCGCCAGCGAGCATTCTCTCCACACCACTAGCCACGTAGTCGCCCACGGTCCCAAGGCCGACGAATACCATCGTCGCATCCGTGAGGGCGGCGCCGACTCGATGCTCTGCCCAGGCAAGCGGCTCATCGACCTCCTCTCGCGTAATCCGCAGTGTGCGCGGCTTGCTCGCGCAGCCGTTGAGCTTGTCCATCCGCTGAAGCGCGCTGCGCTCGCTGCGCTGCGCTTGCGTGAGGACCGGTTCAACCGTGTAACCGAGTTCCAAGCCGGCGCGCTCAATGCCACGATCCCAATTGAGGGTCTCCTGACGTTTCCGTGGGTCGGTGAACGCTGATTCACCGTGGGAGCGGCGGGCAGAGCCCGGCGAGCGACAGCATCGCGAGCGCGATCAGCGCGCCGGGACTGTGGAAGCCGTAGGCGCGGCGGGTGATCATCCGAATCTGGGTGTTGATCGCTTCGACGCGCGCGTTGGACAGGCCGTGCTCGATCGCGGCGACGATCCCCGCGCGCTGCTTGGTGATCGTGCGTGCGAGCTTGACGAACGACGCGAGGCGACATCGTCTGGCCCACGCGATCCACTCGTCGAGCAACGCGATCGCGTTGTCGGCGGGCAGCCGGTAGATCTGGCGCAGTTGCTCCTTGAGCAGGTACGCGCGGTACAGCCTGGCGTTGGTCTTCTGGATGCTCGAGAGCTTCGCGGTCTGGCGGTCGGTGAGGTTCTCGGGGTTCTTCCACAATGCGTAGCGCGCGCCCTTGAGATCCTTCGCGGCCGCGACTTCACCCGCTCTGCGCGCCTCGTTCCAGACGTCGCGGCGAACCTCGTCCAGCGCGTCGGTCGCCAACTGCACGACATGAAACGGATCCACGCAGCGGACGGCGTCGGGAAGCCGCTCGGCGACGGGCCCGGCGATCCAGGACGCCATGTCGCAGGACACCAACTTGAGCTGCTTGCAGCGCTGTTCGCCGAGCTCATCGAGGAAGCGCTCGACGGTCTTGCGGTCACGGCCCGCTGCCGCCCAGACGAGCCGGCCGGTGTCGTGATCGACGACGACGGTCAGGTAGCGCTGGCCCTTGCGATGCGATATCTCGTCGATGCCGATCCGCCTGAGCCCGTCGAGCAGATCGACTTCGCCAGTCGCCTCCTCGCAGACGCGTTCGCAGATCGCGCCGACCGTCCGCCACGCGATCCGCATCAGCTCGGCGACCGCGGACTTGCTCGTGTTGACCGTCAGCCACGCTGCCTGATCCTCGAACGCCCGCGTGAACCGCGACCGATGACGCGCCCACGGCACCGCGCAGACCACGACGCCATGGCGGCGACAGCGCACCCGCGGCGCATCCGCCTCGACGAACGCAAGCGTCGTTCCGAGATCCAGCGCGCGCCACCGCCGCCGCCCTTCACCGAGATCAAACCCTGGGCAGCGCCGCCGGCACACGCCGCAGCGATCTCGCTCGCGCCAGACCGGCCGGGCCACAACGATGATCTCTCCTTCACCGCCAATCTGCACGTCCTCCACGACCGCCCGCTGGATGCCCAGCAGCCGCGCCCATACCCTGGTTCCGCGCACGCCGTTTCGCCCCCCTTGGATTCCAGCCCTCAAGAAGCCGGAACCCTAGGCGCGGCGCGGCGTGCGCCCCTGATCAGCCGCTCACCTCACCCACGGGAAGAGCAGGAGCGCCCCAATTGACCGTCAGCACGTCTACTAGTCCCTCGCGCAGCAGCAATGCGATCGCCTCGTGACCAAAGTTGGGCGGCGCGTCGACGAAGTCGACTACGTGAGCGGCTAGCTCGCGCAGCTGACCTAGCACCTCGTCGCCCTGTTCGGCCGCAGCGGCGCCGAGCTCCTCCAGGGTTGGCTCCGCGCCCGCCGGCGACTGGACCTCGATCCCTAGGAGGTCGCGCGCTCGGCTGGCCACGCGACGCTGGACCTCGGCGCCGCTAGGCAGACTCGTGGGACGGCTCATGCTGACGCCAGCGCCAACGTAAAACACGAGTTGTCCGGCTACGGCGGCACGGGCAAGTGACAGTGCTGCAGGTGAGGCACCGGCAGCTAGCCGCATTTTCCGCGGTTGACGAGGGCATGGTCTTCCTGCTCTGGCCAGGGCGGCTGGATGTCGAGCAGCTCGAGGAGGCGGCGTTGGGTGTGCGTCAGGCGGTCGAGGCGGATGCCGCGGGGTGTGTAGGTGATGCCGAGGCCTTGGAAGGCGGTGAGGATGTTGCGGGCGGTGGGCTTGGCGGCGCGGCCTTCGGGCAGCAGGCCCGGTAGTTGTCCGGCGTCGTCGTCGTCGTCGAGTGCTTGGCGGGTCTGGGACTCGATGAGTCCGAAGATCAGCAGTGCGAGCCCGATGATGCTCGTCAGGGCCATGATGCGGTCGTCGTTGTGTAAGAAGATCGGGCGGACCTTGAGCGTCTGCTTGTAGTCGCGGTGGCGGCGCTCGACGATCTGCTGGCCCTTGTAGAGCTCCAGCACGCGGTTGGCGGACAGGCGTCCGGGAACGTTGGTCGCCAGCGCGTAGATGCCGTCGGTGCGCGCGGCCGCCGCGATCGCGTCGTGGTCGCGGGCGTAGGTGAGTGTGGGGCGCCCGGCGCGGGTCGCGGTCTTGACGGCGATCAGGCCGTCGGCTTGGCCGGTGAGGATCTTGGCGACCTTGTTGTCGACCTGGCGGCGCGTCTTGTAGTAGCGCCCGCCGAGGCCGCGCTGCACGCGCCCCAGCGCGGTCTCGGCCTTCGTCAGCGCGCGCTCGCGGGCGGCGGCGACCTCGCGGGCCTCTTCGGAGGAGTGGATGTACGCGACGCGCAGACAGACCGGCTCGTTGGTCTGAGGATCCGTGATCTGCCAGTCACGCAGCGCGCCGCGGTAGCTTGTTCGCTGTGCCGCGGGCACGTCGCGTTGGCGTTCGGCGACGTAGCTGAGCGCCCTGAGCGCCTGGGGGCCAACGTCGGTCAGGTAGCGCTCGCGAAACCCGGTTTGGGCTCTGAGCGCGACGATGAACTGTAGGCCCGAGCGGGCGATCTGCGCGAGTGTCTTGGGGTAGCCGCAAGCGGCGTCGCAGATCACCAGGCCCGGCGACGCGAGCGCCTTCAGGCGCTCCAGCGACGCGCCGATCAGCGCGACCTCGGCGGCGTTGCCCGGGTCCGGGCGCACGTACAGCGAGACGCCGCAGGCGCTGGTCGCCTGCAGCACGCGGACCTGCCTGGCGACGCGGCGCTCCGGGCCCCAGCCCTTGGCGACCAGCGCCGAGTCCTCGTAGGCGCCGGCGACCCTGAGCGTCGTCAGGTCGACGTGCAACCGTCCGGCGTCGATCCCGAAGCGCTCGATCGCGCGGGCGGCGAGCGCGCCGCGCAGCGACTCGGCGAAGACGGCCAGCGTCTCCAGGCCGCGGCCGAGGCGGTCGTCATTGAGCAGCGCCGGCGGGATCCCCATGAGCTCGTGCAGCGCCGTCCCCGACGCCCACCCGGCGACGTCGTACAGCGGCGACGGTGAGCACAACCGGCTGGCGATCAGCGCCGCGGCAATCTCACCCGCCGATAGCTGCTGGCGCCCGCGCTGGGGCAGCGCTCGGTCGACCGTGCCGACCAGATCGAGCTCGCGCATGAAGTGCGCGGCAAGCAGCAGCGGCCCGACCTCGCGGCGCACCCCGACAAGCGGCGGGTCGAGCCTGGCGAAGGAGCCCATCAGCTGCTCCAGTTGGCCCGACGCCTTCAGCTCGTCCTCGCGCCCCAGCGTCCGCAGCACGCGATGACGCACCCGGCCTTGCTCGTCGCGATAGGCCTGCACCAGGCGCAGATAGACGTAGCGCTTCTGCCCCCGCACCACCGCGTGACGCTTGACATACATGTTGGCCCTACAATATGCGGCCTGTCGGACGGAACCCCAGCCACCGATCCCTCAGCGTCCAAAGCCCGTAAACCAACCCCGCAACCATCCCGCGACCGCATCCCAAGCCAGATGTTGGCCCTACACAACGGTCGCCGAGCCGTCCCGGCCAATAGACGCCGCCCGCGCCCGCCCAACAACCAAGCGCCCAAACGGCCTACGCAAACGCGAACAGCGAACCACTCACCCGCCGCGAGCCGCGGAAAATGCGGCTAGCGGCAGTGGAGCGTAGAAGCTCAGTGCCGGGCGGGCTCCGTTGCGCTCGGGCTGGGCCCCGGCCGCGTCCACCGTTATCGACCCGTCATCGTGCGCGCGATTCGGTTGACAGCATGCCGAAACGACCACACGACTTGCCTCGGGCGATGTTCAATGCCACAGCATCGACCGTACCGCTTCGGACGCACGACTGCGGGATTGCGCTTGTTTCCCAAGCTCGCCATCGCGCTGATCGCACGGTACGGGGGAGGTTTGTCCGGCGTTCTCGGCTATCGCCAACGGCGCCGATGGGGCGCGCGCCGAGTCGGGCCGCCACCCCAACGTAGACTCAACACCGCTGTGCCGCTCTATATCAACCGCTCCTCGCGTCGTCGTCACGCGGACGCGGAGTGTCGGGGGATCCACCTTTCGAACGAGATGGTGGGTCAGGTGGGGCGGCAACCGCGGCCCGGATCCTTGAGATCCCGGAACCCACCGACCCTCGTGAGATGGATGCGATTCGTGACTTACTTACCCGTGCTTATGGTGCGTTCCTGGCGCGCGCGAATCGCGGGTAGTGGGTCAGTTTGAATCGAGCAGTGCGGCAATCTCGCGAAGCGTCCAGACGTGATCCGCGACGCCCGCTGCCTTCGCCGGAGTCTGCTTCGTCCGCGTGCCGTCCTCGTGCTTGATCGTGAGCGACTGGTGGACCCGCGCGAAGTTGTAGTGCATGTAGTGCAGGCTCACCGCGTGCGTCAGATTCTCGACCTTCTTTGAGAAGCCGTTGGTCAGCCGCGTGAAGCGGCGCATGCCCATCCGCATGGTGAGGTTCTGACGCTCGACGTAGCTGGTGGAGATCTCGGCGGGGTCCGGGTCGCCTGTGACAACGCACTTGTCGATGCCCGTGCAGACGGGCGGGCTGTAGCGACGCTCATTGCCGCTGCCCTCGGCGTTGCCGTAGATCTTGTGGAGCTGGGCGAAGTCGATGTCACCGCCCAACGCGAGGTCGACGGCCTGCACGTAGATCTTGAGTCCGTCGGCGGTGAGCTGCACGCGCTCGGCAAGCCGCCCTTGTAGATCCGACAGGAACGCCCAGGCGTCATCCACGGTGCGCTCACCAACGAGCCATGAGGGGACGAGTTTGGTATCGGCGCAGATCGCTGTCCACGTCCACACGTCGCCGTAGCCGTATTCGCCGCGATGCTCGTCGGGCACGTTCTTCTGCTTGGAGTAGCAGAACGCCCAGATCTCGTCGCACTGGATGGTGCGGCAGGGAAGGTCGACGAGCGCGGCGGCCTGGTACTCGGCGCAGGCCGCGCCCAGGTCGACCAGGAGCTTTGTCACGGTGTTCTTCGCCGCCCCGGTCATCCGGACTGTGGACCGGATCGAGTTGCCCTCCACCAGCGACCCTATGATCCGGGCGCGTTGTTCTGTGGAAAGCCGGTTCATACTGACCATGATACGTGAGCGGGTACGCAGTAGTCAAGCTCGCGCTTCGGATTATCGCACCTCATCCGTGGTAGGATAATCGGCAGCGACCTCGAAAGGACCACCGATGGCCCTCGAACACCGGCCTGCCGAACCCCAGCCAGACCCCGACGTTCTCAGCCGTCTTCACGTCATGGGCCTGACGAGCGACGACCTACGGGACGCCGCGCGCGCTGGACACGAAGAGGCCGTGAGCTGCACGTCGAACGACGTTGTCGGACGGCCAAATTGGGTTCGTTGGGCCACGCCGTATCGCATCCTGGGCGACAAGTACGTGCCCGCGGGCTGGAGGAGAGAACGTCCAGGTGGCTTCGAACTATTGGTCAGCCCCGATCGCACATTCGCCGTTGGTGTCGCGCCAGGCGATCGGTGGACTGGGATCGAACGCGATCCAGTTTCGGACGAGCCTCGCATGGTGTCCACGCGCATCGATCGAGGGCCGCTGACTGGACAGGTCACGGTCGGGAATCGTGGCCAGATCCACTTTGCCGCCGCTGACCATCCAGCCTTCGACGATGGCCTCCTTCCCGGCACCGACGTTTGGTTGCTGCTGCACTACTGGGATGAAGATCGGACCGAAGGCACAGACTGGTTTGCGTCTGAGTTCGCGCCACACTTCGGCGATTTGATCAGTCCGCATCTGGCAGCCTTTCGGGCCTGTCCAGAAGGAGTCGATCATGACGGTGCAGTCCAACGGTACCGGCCCGTCGGGCCGTCGAGCGAAGCGGTTCTTGTCGCCGAGCGAGAAGTACGAGATCTGGCTATCGCTGGTCCGTGGCGAGTACACGATCAGCGAGGCCGCCGACCGATCCGGGGTCGACCGCTCGACGGTGATGAAGCTGCGGACGGTCGCGCGGCAGGGCGCGCTGGACGCGCTGGCGGCATCGCGGCCCGGTGTGCGGCCGGGCGGCGGCCCCGATCCGGAGCTGGCGGCGGCGCGGGCGGAGATCGCGCGGCTTTCGGAGGCGCTGAAGGAGATGGGCGTCAGGTTGATGCTGGCGCAGGGAAAAGGGCGCTGGGGCTGAGTGGCCGGGTCCCGCTGCGCGTGCCGGCGGCCACGAAGCACCGGCTGCTTGACCTCATCGACCGCGCCGTCGCCGACGGCTGGGATCACCGCCGCGTGTGCGCGTACCTGGAGCTCGGCGAGACGCGGGCATGGCGCTGGCGCGAGCGCCGGGCGGCCGGGACGCTCGAGGACCGCCGGCCGGGCGGCGGCGCGCTGCACGCGATCACGCCCGACGAGGAGGCCGCGATCGTCACGGTCTTCGAGCAGCACGGGCTGACGGATCGCTCGCATCGCAAGCTCGCGCACCGCGGCAGCTACGAGCAGCTGGTGTGGGTTTCAGCGTCAACGGTTCGCAGGGTCCTCGCCGCGCACGGCCTCAGGGTCCGCGGGCCGCGTCGCGCGGGCCGCTCGGAACGCGCGCCGTTCCCCGAATGGGCTGCATATGAGCGCCATTCGATCTGGATCTACGACACGACCCGGTTCGCGCGCTGCCGCGCAACCTACGTCGTGACGATCATGGACCTCGTCACGCGCAAGTGGATCTGCGAGCACGTCAGTGCCGAGGAGACCGGCCTGCAGGTCCAGCTCGCGTTCACCCTGGCACTCGAGCGCGAGGGCTTGCTGGACGCCGTCGACGAGCACCAGCGCCGGCTCGCCGACCCGACCGTCGACGACCCGGCTCGCCCGGTCCTGTTGGCCGTCAGCGACAACGGGCCGCAGATGACATCCGGGTCCACGCGCGAGTTCATGGTGATGTGCGCGATCGCGCAGCACTTCGGGCGGCCCGGCACCCCGACCGACCAGGCCTGGATCGAGAGCCTGTTCAGCCACATCAAGGCCGACTGGCCACACCTGGACCGCATCACCGACCCCGCCGTCCTCAGAGCCGAGCTCGCCTCGGTGCGCGACGAGTACAACACCAAACGCCTGCATGCCGGCATCGGCTACGTCACGCCCGACGACGAGCACGAAGGCCGCGGACCCGCCATCCGTCACGCCCGCCGCGTCGGCCTGCACCGCGCTCGCCGGCTACGGATCGCCTACCACCGCGCCCAGCGCAAGCAGCACGCGTGACCCCCGCGCACCCCCGCGGGCAGCTCCGCTGCCCGCCTGACCGCCACCATCAGCGCAGCGAGGACGGCCTGTCAAGGGCAGCCCGACAGGGCCGAGCCCCCAGGGCGAAGCCGCGCAGCGGTGCCCTTGACAGGCCGCCGCAGCGAAGCTACCTATACGCAGACACCACCACCGCCCGACCCGCCCGATGCGGTCTGATCGCCGGCCGGATCTGTGGCGTTGACTCAGACACACCTCAAGACGAAGTTCGGATTGAGTTGTCGCTACCCGTTGAGTTCTGCGTTACCAGCCGGACCACGGGGCGCGGCATCGTCACTCAGTTCGCGCCGCGGCTGATCCTTCCCTCAATCGAGTTGATCGCCTCAGCGGACTACGAGGAGGATCGCGACGACGGGGATGAGGAGATCGATGTTGAAGTCGGTCGTCGGTAGCGCTCCCTCGGGTCATGGGGGACTTCAACTACAGCCGCGTTGATCTCGCGCGCCGTCGGCGCGGGATGACGAAGACCGCGTTGGCAGACGCGGTCGGCATATCCCCGCGCAACCTCAGCTCCTACGAGAAGGAGCAGCAGGAGCCCAATCCCTTGACCGTGGTGCGGTTTGCGTCCGCGCTCGGCTTTCCCAGGGAGTTCTTCTACGGCGCGGACCTAGATGAGCCGACGCCGGAGGGAGCGAGCTTTCGGGCGCTCACCAAGCTCACAGCTCGGCAGCGCGATCAAGCGCTGGGATCAGGTGCGCTCGCGCTGGTGCTCTCCGATTGGATCGACGAGCGCTTCACGCTCCCAGTTCCGGATCTCCCGCAGTGGCAAGGCATCGACCCAGAGCCCGCTGCCGATGCGCTCCGGCAGAGATGGGGGCTAGGGGAGCGACGCATCCCGAACATGGTGCATCTACTTGAACAGCATGGTGTCCGCGTTTTCTCGCTCGCCGAGGAGTCGGCGGTCGTCGATGCGTTTTCGTTCTGGCGCGGCTCGACGCCCTACGTGTTCCTCAACACGAGAAAGACCGCGGAACACGGCAGGATGGATGCCGCGCATGAACTTGGTCACCTGATCCTGCATGGCCACGGCGGGCCGGCCGGGCGCGAGGCTGAGTACGAAGCACAACTGTTTGGCTCCGCGTTCCTTATGCCGGCCGGGAGCGTCCGAGCCGAGGCTCCCGCCGGTGGCCGGATGACTCAGCTCATCCGTGCGAAGTCGCGATGGAACGTGTCGGTCGCGAACTTGGCATACCGGATGCACAAGCTACAGCTGCTAAGCGACTGGCAGTATCGCACCATTTTTATCGAGCTGAACCGCCGCGGACGCGAAAACGAGCCCGTCGCGCCGGGCAAGCGGGCATTGAGACAGGAAACCTCTCAGATCCTCGAAAAGGTCTTTCGAGCGCTCCGCGACGAGAACGTGACAAAAGCATCCGTCGCGCAGCAGCTCCACATTCCGCTCAAGGACTTAAGTGCATCGGTCTTCGGTCTTGTGCTCACTCCCCTAGAAGGCTCCGGGAACGGCAATGCTGGCGACGGCGGCGATCGCGCGCGTCCGAAGCTTCACGTCGTCTAACCGTCCTGCTTACCCCAGCGCGCCGCAGCAGCCTTACGAGCCGATTCGCTGCGCTGCTCCGGGGTCATCCTCTCCGCACGGGCCTTGCCGCCCTTTAGTCCGCCACGCCGACCGAGCGCAATGGCGGCAGGGTCCTTCTCGGGCGCGGCCGACTCAGGTGGCTCTACCGGCGCATCGCCGGTCGCCTCTTGGACGAGCCGCTGCGCGAGCTGGTTGAGGTCGCGCGGACGGTTGCTTGAGCGGTCAGGCATAGCCATAGCGTAGCGGTAGTGGGGGCCGCCCTCCAAGAACCTGGCAAGGCGAGAGGGCGGCCCCGATGCACCCCGATGGAGCACGGCATAGGCAACCCTAACGGGTCGCGCGGCGGTCAGTCCGTCCGACCTCACCCCTACCTTGGGCCGCTCAAATGCCCTCAGTCTCGGCAGCTTGGCAAGGCGAACGACGGCGAGGGAGCCACCCCGGATCTCAAAGGAGATCGAGCATGTCGACGTACTACATCACCCACATCCGCACGGAGCATCCCTACGGCGCCTCACACCCGCACATCGCGAGGGTTCTCCTCAGCGACGGAACCGAAGAGACTCGGGCGCAGGTCATCAGCTACATCCTCAACCACGGGTTGACGTACATGACCCTGCCCCCGACGAATGCTCCGTCAGCTCGTGTGATTGTCGCGAACTGCAAGGTCTGCGGCTCGGGCGACTACATCACCACCGCGCCGGACTCGACCACGGCGAACAACCTCCTCGATCTGCCGAGGTTCTAGCCGGGCAGCATCTCGACCTGGACTACCCGCCGAGGCGCCTTGTGGGGCAGCTTCGGCGGGAGTTCCGGTCCTGCGCCGCGTGGGTGCGCCCCGTAGCCGAGCGCAACCGATATGGCGTCGGCCAAGAAAGGGATGAGGCGTTCGGCCTCGTTAGTCCCGAGGTCGATGCCGATGCGGCCATCGAGCACGAGTTGGATGCCCTCCTCGCCTCGGAGGTGAGCTTCCAGGAACGGCACGGACCACCCGTCGACCACGACGGGGTGCGACGTGATCGGGCCGGGGAACGTCACGCGGAACTCGCGTGGCGCTTCGCAGCCATGAGTTTCAGACTCCATCGATCCTCCTTCGCGGGGTTGCGCCTACAATCCTGCACGTGTTGAGCCACCTGTCGCGCCAAGAAGTCCACGCGGTTATCAAGGCCCTGTCCGAGCTGTACGTGAAGGAGGGCGGCCATCCAGACCTCGACATCACGCTTGAGCGCGAGGTCGACGACAGTGGTCAAACCGAAACCGTGACCGGCTTCCAGGTCGACTTTGACGCCGATGCTGTCACGCTCGGCGTGGGGGGACCCGACATTCGCCACGTCCGGGTCCCGCTGACAGGGGTCGTCGGCATCACGATCAAGCGTTGATCGCGGTCGACTCAAACTGACCCACTACCGAATCGCGGGGTCCCCGTCGCCTATGCTCGGTTTCCGTGGAGCGAGAGCTTAGTTGTGAGGAGGGTGTTGAGCGCCGCTGAAGTTGGGGATGGTGGCGTCGCTCGGGATGGGCATCGAGGGGTCGGGTACGAAAGAAGAAGTAAGCCGGTCAGGGGGCCGGGGTCGCGGCCCAGAGCTGCGCGGGGCGTCCGCCGGTGGCGATCTGGGAGACGGTCGCTCGACCAGTTGCCTGGAGGGCGCGGAGTGCGTGGTCGAGTTGACCGGCGGGCTGGTTGTGGTTGAGGGCGTCGCTGATCTGGCTGCGGGTCAGTCCGGCCGCGCTTGCGGTGAGGGCGGCGTGGATCTGTTCGGCGAGCGGTTGGCCGGTCGCGCCGGTCAGGGCCCATGCGGCGCTGCGGGCGGCGTAGTCGTGCAGCGCGAGCGCGGCGGTCAGGTGCTGCGGGCTGATCTGCTTGGCGCCGTCGGTGAGGGCGTAGATGAGCGCGAGGCGGATCGTGTGCGCTTCGGCGCGGGCGGTGATCTGGCCGAGGATCCCGGGCTGGGGCTGGGCGAGCTTGCGGTAGGCGTCGTGCCAGAGCGTGCGGGCGTCGTCGTCGAGGCGTAGCTGCCCGGCGTTGCGCGCGTGTTGAACGGCGGCGGCGAGGAGGCGGTGCAGGCCGCTGTCGGCGAGCGGGTCGTGGTGGCCGCCTTCGGGCAGTAGCCGCTGTCGGCGGCAGGCGATCACCACGAAGCGGTTCAGGTAGCCGTTTGAGAGCTCGATCGTGGTGGTGTGGCGGCGCAGTTCTTCGCGGGTGATGTGACCGATCAGCGCGATGTGCGCGCTGGTCGCGCGCGCTGGCGCGGTGCGGGTCAGGATCGCCAGCGGTCGGCCGTCCCATGCCGAGCGCAGCGTCGGCGAGAGCGTGGAGATCTCGCGTGCGGATGACTTGAGCACACTGGCGAACTCGGGCTCGATCACGAGCAGCCGCTGATCGCTGATGCCGGGGTCTTGGCCGCTGGGGTCGCGGACGGCCCAGATCAGTCCTTCGCCGGAGGATAGGCCGGTCAGGATCCGCCGCTCGAGGGTCGCGTCGACGGTGGCGATCAGCCGGCGGACGTGATCCCAGGATGAGCCCTTGCGGGCCTTGCTGCTGTCGCCGACGAGGAGCATGAACTCGTGCGGGTGATGGCGGGTCGCCTCGACGGTGAACCACGCGCCGCGGCCGACGGCGGCACCGAACGCGACCAAGAGCTGGGTCAGGATCGCGACCGGGTCGGCCTCGGTTTGCGGCGCGATCCGGGTGACGATCTCACCGAGCAGCTGGTGGTAGACCGTCGCAGCGGGTGGGGCTGGCCAGCCCGCGGGCGCCGGCAGGGTCGTCGCGTCGGGCCGGGGTTCCTCAGGTGGCGGGTCCAGCAGCGACGGCGATGTCATTCGGCGGAGATCTCGGCGACCGCGACGCGTGCGGCGGACTCGTCGACGATCGCCTTCTTCTGCGCGAACGCGGCGATCAGGGAGGCGACGGCGAGGTTGTTGACCAGCCGCGGCAGGCCCCGTGAGACCTCGTAGATCAGTCCGACGGCGTCATCGGAAAACAGCGTGTCCGAGCGGCCGGCGAGCGCGAGATGATGCGTCACGTAGCTGGCCGTCTCGGCAGCGTCGAGGCCGCTGATCGCGTAGCGCAGGGCGATCCGCTGATCCAGTGCGGCGAACGTCCCTTGGCGCAGCCGGCGACGCAGCGTCGGCTGGCCGAGCAGCAGCAGACAGAACGGTGCCGTCTGATCCATCCCCAGGTTGCTCAGGCAGCGCACGCCCTCCAGACTCTCGGCGTCCAGCAGGTGCGCCTCGTCGATGATCAAGACGACCTGCTTGCCGCGCTCGGACGCCTCGGCGACCAGCAGCTCCTGGGCTTGGGGGATCAGCGCGGCATGGTGAAAGCGCGGTGTGTCGCCCAGCGCCGTGACGATCAGCCCGTAGATGCCGCGCAGCCCGACCCCGGGGGTGCCGAGATAGACAATCGTGTGCCGCGAGGCGTCAAGGCCCGCGACCGCCGCCCTCGCGGCCACCGTCTTGCCGGCGCCGCACTCGCCGCTGATCACGCCGATCGCCTGCTCACTGATGCACCACGCGATCCGCGCGACCGCCTCGGCATGCGCGCCATGGGCGTGCAGCATCCCCGGCGCGAGGTCCTTGCCGAACGGCATCCGCGAGAACCCGTAATGCGCGCGCAACCGGTCGATACTCATCCCCAGCTCCCTTCGTTGATGTCACGATCGTCGCCGTCGCCGTCGCCGTCGCCGTCGCCGTCGCCGTCGGGCTGGGCGAGGCTTGCGTAGTCGATGCGGTGCCCGCCCAGCTCGGCGTCGCGCTTCTCAGCCAGCAGCCGCAGGTAGTCGATCCCGGTCGCCGGCGGTGGCGGCGGAAGCTCGCGCTGCGCTTGGGGATGGGTGCGGCGGCCGATCACCAACGGGACCCCCAGCCCGAACGGCCGATGCTGGTAGCGAACCTCGATCCGCGTCAGGTCAAACGGATCGAACACCAACTCGACCTTGCGGCCCACGAGCGCGGCGTCGACCTCGTATTGGTTTGAGTGCAACGACACCGTCGCGGTCTTGGTCACCGTCCGCTCCTGCGACCACAAAAACGCCTCGCGCAGCAGCGCCGGCGTCGGCAGCAGCGGCGCGCCCGCCTGCTCAAAGCGCTCCAGCGGCGTCTGCTCGGTCTCGGAGTGCACGCGGCGGTGGTAGACGACTTCAAGCCACGCGCTGAACAGCCGGTTGAGCTCGACGAGCGTCACGCCGTCGTCGATCTCGACCAGGAACTGATCGCGGACCGTCCTGAAGAACCGTTCGATCTTGCCCTTCGTGGTGGCCGCTCGCGGGCTCGCGTGGACGAGTCTCACGCCCAAGACAGCGCATGCACGCAGCAGCTGCGAGGACACGAACGCCGAACCGCGGTCGACGAGGATCGCCGCGGGGACGCCGCGGGCCATCAGCCCCGAGCGCAGCGCGGCCTCCAGACGAAACACATCCTCGCCGGTGCCCCACCGCCAGCCGACCAGCAGTCTGCTGTGGTCGTCGATGAACGCCAACAGCACCGCTCGGCGCGCTGCGGTGCCGGCCAGAAACGGGCCGTGCAGGCCATCCCCGGTCCACAACTCGTTGCGCACGCCAGCTTCGAAGCGACCATAAACCTTGCCCGCAGAGCGGCCGTCCGCGCGGACATTGAGCCCCTGCCGGGCGAAATGCGTCTGCAACGTCCGCAGCCCCGGCACCGACTCACCGTCGGCGCCCGCGACAGCAAGCATGATCTCGCGGACCTGCGCCGCGGTCCGGTCGGGCCGCTCGCGCTTGAGTGCGAACGCCAGCTCGAGCTTCCCGGCGCTCGTGCGCGGTTCCACGACCGCCGGCCGAGGAACGAGCGCCTCAAAGCCGCCATGACGGTAAGCGCGGATCCATCGATCAAGCGTCGTGCGACTGATCCGCACGAGCCGGCCGTCGGGATCGACGTGCTCACGCTCGCTCACGGCGCGGACCAGCCGGCCGCGCTCAGCCTTGCTCAACACCGCGTCGGCCGCGTCACGCACGAGCGCGTAGCGGAACAGGCCGATCTCGCGGCGGCGGTCCTCGCCCATCAGTTCTCAGCGCTCTCGCTCACGAGCGCGAGACCGTCCCAGCTCAGCGCACCGCCGGGAAGGGACAGCTCGTGTTGCCAAGCAGCGCCCCGCCCGACAGCACACCGGCAATCCGCCACGGATCACCGGGCCCGAACCGCAACACCCACGCCCGCGCCGCGACCGCGACCGCCTCCAACGCGTCCGCGACGCCGTTCCCCGCCGGCAACACCGGTCCCAGTTCCGCGTCCAGCGCGACCGCGCAACGCGTGAAATGCGCCCTGACCTGCGCGGCCCGCTGCGTAAACCGCCGCAGCCAGCCTCGGACCGTGCCCGCCGGCAGACCCAAACGCGCCGCGATCGGCCGATGCCCCTCCCCGCCAACATGCGCCTCGATCGCCGCCCCGATCACCACGACCTCGTCGCGGCGGCGCAACAACGCCACATCCGGCAACAACACATGCGTGCCCAAGCATCCCCGACACCGCGCCCGCCGCGGCCGCAACAGCCGATCTCCCAGCGCGCAACGCAGCACCCGCTCCCGCGCATGCCCCCACGGCCCCAACACCGCCCGACACGACGGGCAGCCAATCCGCCCGCCGACCAGCCAACCCTCGAGCAGCCCCGGCTCGACGCCTAGGATCAACATCGGGTGCCACCTCCGGCATCCAGAGAGCCCTCCCGACGACGATCAATCAGACGGGAGGGCTCTCGCGCGTTCAGGAACCGCCGAAGCCTCCCACCGTCACCACAACGAACGGCACCGGCGCCCCCGACCGTGCCCAATCTCAGCGGCGCTCAACAGGAGGGATGCTTGCTCGCCCTCGTGGATTGCAGTCATGTCATCGGCACGGGTCGGCCGGATGGCCTGACGCCCGCCGCTACCTGCCTACCGGGAGCGCAGGCCGTTGCGCTTGGGTTCCGCGGTCGTGATCAAAGCGCTGCGAATTGACGTGCCCTCGATCGAGCGTAGGGCGAGGCGCACGCGTGGATGCGTCGCTGATCCTCGACGCGCCGACGGCGTCGGCGCCCGATCTGCGTCTCTGCTTACATGCGGCACGCATTCGCTTCGTCAGGCATGGCTACCGATCCACCCGACACGAATGCTGTCCGCGCCGACATCCGCCAATCGGTCCCTCAACGGCGCGAACGGCGTCGTGCCCGGCGTCCTTCGCCGCGCCCGGCAGCGCGTCCCTCCGAGGAACGGCTAGGCGCGAACCGGTAGCCGGCACCGAAATGCGTATGGATGTAGGGCAATTCCGGCGAGGCCTGCTGCAGTCTGTGTGCACGAAGGCGTCGAGCGAGCGGTCGCCCTGGCCCATCGTGTAGCCCCCGACGCGCTGATAGATCTCCTCGCGCTCGAGCACCGCCCTACCCGCCGCGGACAGTGGCGCGATGAGCTCGCACTCGCGTCGCGTGAGGTCGATCACGCGGCCGCCGGCTAGCGCCTGAAATTGGTCACGACGGATCTCGATGTTGGGCGGCGGCGACTGTCTGCCCCGCGTCCGGGTCGGCCGCGGCGGCCCGCATCGGAGAGACAGCCTTGATGCGCTTAATCAGTTCCTCCGTGTGACACGGCTTAGTCACCCTGTCATCGGCGCCCAGCTGCAGCCCCCGAAGGCGCTGCTGGACGGTCCACTGCCCCCGTGCAGACGACGATCGGCAGCCCAGGCACCGCGCGGCGACGCGTTGGCGCCGCCAATGTCGCGAGTGTCCGCGCACCGAAAACGCGATATTCCAGGCGATTCCCCGGTCTCCTCCGGGGTGAGCGTGTGCTGAAGACAGCCGGATGAAGCCGGAGGCAGTCGCCCTCTTGCGCGATGCGGGCGTGCACGGTGCGCCGCGCCCCGCCACCGTACGTGGCCCCAAGGGCGCAGGTATGTCAGAGCAGCTGTGTCAGAGCGGCAACGGCCCCCGCCACCGCAGTGACCGCTTGCGCTACCCACATGACGGTCTGCCAGCGGTTCGCACGCTGCTGGCCGTCCGTACTTGCCGCTGGCGAGTCGGGTACGATTGCCATGTCCAGAGCACCTTCTTGGTGTTCGACTCGAGGGATCCCGGGCCAACGGGGTCCCTCGATTTGTTTGTGATCCCTTTGTGAAAGGATTCTACGGCCTGTGGCCTGACGCGGGCACGGCACCGACGAGGCTCGTCACAGGATTTTCACACGCCGCCGATCGAGAGCTGCTTCGCGCACCGATCCACTCCCGAGGCTTGACGAGGTGCAGCGGAGCGGGGTCGCGCCCCGCAGACCGTTGTCCACGAGGTTCGATGTAGTCGAAGACCTCGGTGCGTAGCTCGGCCTTGCTTGGCCAGGCGCGGCGGTGGATGAGCTCCTTCTGATCGTCGCGAAGAAGCTCTCGGCGACGGCGTTGGCGAGAGCCGTCAACTGCACTCGATGGCGATGGTGAGCAGCGACTTGTCCGTGTGACGTGTCGCCGACATTTCCGATGTTCTTCCAGTCCGTGCCTATTGTGTGACCGGAAGGGCCGGCGCCGCTGGAAAAGGTCAACATCACGGAGTCGCCGGTCTTGTATACGCCGCTCGCTGCCGCACCAGCGCGGTCCATCGTGGCCAGCGTGATCGACGAGAGCAATTCCATGAATGGCGGAGGCTGAACCTCACTGATGGCCACGCCACCCGTCCGAGGGGCAACGCACGATGCGATCGAGATTTTGATCGTTAGGAGGCCGGGGAGGTCCAGCGGGCGTCTGGCGCCGGGCGAGCCGGGCAAATCTCCGCGCCCCTGTTGCGTGATCAACACACCCCGCAGTTACCACGCGAAAGCGGAGCCTGTCAACGGCCGTCGGTTTCTCCCAGCTACGGCCAATCAGTCCTCCCCAGCGGCGGACACGTTGGTCTCCCCGGTGGTGGTCATCGGTTCTCCCCGGCGCGCTGTCATCGGGAAGCCGAGGCTGCAACGGGCTCTGCGCACCTGAGACCGCTTTCTTGCGCGATGAGCGCTGTAGGGTTGGATGACACATGCTCGGGACACACACCCTTGGCGCCCGGATCACAATGCTGGTCGTCGCGGTCGCGCTGACCGCGATGCACACGGAGCCCGCGGGCGCAGGGTGGTCGCCGCCGCATCGGCTTGCGGTGGCTAGCAACGCCGGTGGCAGCGCAGCGCGCGTCGCATTCGCCTGCGACATCGTCGTGCGGGCCGACGGAAGGGTGATCGCAACATGGATTACGCGAACCGGAGAATCGCCCGCCCGCCGCTCGCTCACTGCCCCGCATATCGAGACGGCCTACGTCGCGGTTCGCGTGCCGAATCGTGGCTGGTCGAGCAGCCGCACAGTGTGGCGCCACAAGGTTGGGCTCGCGGGGAAAGGCACGAGTAGCGGCGTGTACGCAGGGTGTCCGAAGATCGTCGCCGGCGCCGAGCGCACCGCCGAACTCATCTGGGACCGTCACAGGGAAACCCCTGTAGACCCTGACCGGGGTGGTCGGGTACGCACGGGCCCCTACGAACTGATGAAGAAGCGTTTGGCCGCTAGCGGCCGCTTGGGCCGCGCCACACGCTGGCTGAGCAATGCGGCGCAGCCGGTCGTGCTCGCCAACGACCGCGGCGACGCGATCGTGGAGGTCTGGCGCAACGCGAACCGGCCCGGCAGCCGCTACGCGACGATCGCCCGCACCGCCGGCGACCGATGGGGAACCCTTCGCGAGCGGATCGATCTCGGCGACTCCCGTGTCATCGACGAGCGCGGCCGGGCTGTTGTCGTCTCCTCCGTAGGCAATGCGCTACGGCTGAGAACCTGGACCGCTGGAGCCTGGTCGGCGGCGCGGGCCGTTCCGCGCCCGACGAGCGGCTGCCGGCACTATGTCGCCGAACCCCACCAAGAGGAGTACCGCGCGCTCGCGCCCGCAATCGGGCCCGACGGGACGATCGCGCTCGCCGGCCTCTGCGCGGGCGTCTCTACGGATGTGGAGCAGACGGGCTTTCAGCTCTCGTTGCGCAAGCCGGACGGGACGTGGGTGTTCCCGCCGACGCTCGACGCCGGAGACCTCTACCAGCCCGAGATCCCCGGCCGGGGTATTCCGGAACTCGTGATCGCTCCGATCGCGGTCGGGTTCGACGCCGGCGGCGACATCAGCGTCGAATGGATGCGGTTTCTCGGCGTCGGCTCTCACGCATCGATCGCTGAGCTGCGGGCCGCGAAGTACGCGATGGCTGCGGGAACGCTCGGGGCACCCTCATCGACCGGGAGCGCGCGCGGCATTCCACTCCGGGGCCATCGTGTTGCGACTGACGGGACCACCGCCAGCGCCTTCATCGACACCGACGAGCGGCTCTCCGTCATCACACGAACCGGGGCCGGATCATGGGCGTCGCGGGAGTTCGGGTCCACGTGGCCACGGCGCACGCCCGGCGCGCGCCCAGTTGTCTTACACAACGACGGACGCGGTGCCGCGCTGCTCTGGAGCAGCGCGAGTCGTCCCGGCGTGCTCGTCAGCGTTTGGCGACCCTAGACCAGGTCCCCCAAAGCAACAACGTACCACGGTGAATCGGGCACTCCTCGACCCACGGAAACGTCAATAGACCCGCTTAAAGGGTCCCGTCACGTACAAGAGCGCGAGCTCGCCCTTCTTGTGGTCCTCATGGCAGGTCCAGTAGTCGCCGGTGCTGCCCGCGGACAGGTCTGGACGGACCTGAGTCGGATCGTCCTCGTCCTGGGCGAATCGCGGATGCATTACCCAAAGCCAAGCTTGCTTCTGGCGTGTATCCATGAATCAGTGGGGTCGCTGGACTCGCAGCGGCGGGCGTGGTGTCAGGACATCGTTGGGGCGGGCTCTGAGCCGGACGTGGCGGGCTTCAGCCTCTTATAGCCGAACCGCGCCTAGGACGATGGCGCGAGCCGTCGAGAGCTCTCCACGCCACACGAGGGCAAATTCTTGTCGCCTGGCGGTAGCGCGAGGACGTCTGGCTGGCGCTGCGCAGACCGGCCACGGCGCGACGGCCTATCTACTCCGGGACCCTTCCTTGGAAAGCCCCCGGTGGATGTGCTCGCGCGTGTATCTTGTGGGAGCCCAACGCTCGAGGGCGCGATCACGCAAAGCGACCGCCCACTGTGGCGGCCTCAGACACAGCCGGCCGCGCGCTCACGCAAGACGGACAACGGCGCAGATCCCGTCGTTGGCAGCGTCGTCGTCCGCAAAGCCCGGATATGTATCGAGCGCTGCCATGAGGAGGTCATCAACGACGGCGTTGGTCTCCCCGGGAACATCTCGGGGTCGTGGCGTGGAAGCAAAGTCTAGCCAGGCAGCCGCGACGTCTTCGACTCGGCGGGCATCTCGTTCGAGTGTCACCATGGGCGCCGATGTCGACCCGTCGAGGTCCGCGGTGTTACGGTCAAGGCGGGCGGTGGCGAGTATCCCGTCGTATGCCGAGGCGTTTTGAGCCCATAGGGCTGGCATCGACCAGGCGAACCGCGTGAAGGGCACGTCGGGTCTACGGGCGAGCGCCCTGCCAGCGCGTTGCGGGTAGGACATCTGGCGGACGCGTTCACGCACCGTCAGCTTCACCCCTTGCTGCGCTCCCAGTAGAGCATTTGGGTGGCGTGTAGTCACGAGCAGAAAGACCGGGACCGATCGAAGCTGCTCGATCATGAGGGCTTGTTGTACGAGCGATTCCGCGGGCGCCGATGGACCCCGAGGGCCTGACCGGTACGATGCGGCCAGTGCGACCGTGAGCAACTCCCGAACGCCTCGCCCAAAGCGCGCGTCGGAGATGTAGTCGCCGTACCTCGCGTAGCCGCCAGGCATCGCTGCAAACCACGCTTCCGCTGCGGCGCGAACACGCGGCGCGATGTCGATCGTGCGGAGGGCGAACGCGTTAGCGAGCGACTCTTCAAGGCCGCCACCCGCGGCGCTGGAGTACACATGCTGGAAGTAGTCGCGCCACACCGGCGTCGGGACGCCTGCGTGAGATGCGATCACGGCTTCAATCTGGGTCAGCGTGGCGTCGAAGGCCGCATGGAAGAGCTCGTGAGCAGTAAGAAGCGCGATCGCGTCTCGTAGGCACTCGCGATAGGACCCACCTCCAGCCGACAGTGTGTGGGCGGCGTGGTGCAGGCCCCAGTCGGTGAGGTAGATGGCCCGGGACGCAGACGGGAGGGTGTGCCAGGATCGGTACCACGCGAGTGCTTCGACGTTGTCTAGGTCAGCCAGCCGAGGGATCGGGCAGCGCGGGGGATCGCGCGGAGCGGCTTCGAGATCGCGCCGCCCATCGAGCAGTTGCCTAGAGATCGCATCGCAGCGGTCCATGACCGTGGCCGGCGGCGGTTGGCGCGGAGGGCTCAACGAGAGAGCGGCGGCGTAGACAGGCGTGAGCAGCGGGTCGATGCGCTCGCGGAGGGCCACCGGCGGCGTTGCGGCCCAACGCGCAAGCGATCGAAGGTCAAGCATGGGGGCAGACATGACGCGCACGCCCCGCGGCCTTGCGTTCGCCGGGTCGTCGGATGTAAGCGCGATCGTCCCCGGTGAGGCCGTGGCGACCGAACCCGGCGCCGAGTTGGGATGTGGCGCGAAGGAACTCTGCCCCGGTCGTCGCCTGCCCGGCGTCTCCGACGTAGGGCTCGGCGAGAGGGCGGAATCTGGACGGCGGGACCGGGCGCGCAACCGCCATCGGGCGTTGATCAATTACCTGCTGGCCGATATACCGGACGCGCGCCGGGGGTTGGCTAGACACCACGAGGCCGCTACTCGGGGCGCCCGAGCCACGTGGCGATGCGCTCGGGCCATCGCACGGCGGTGTAGACGTCCGAGAGCCGAACGCTGCCGTTCGTGCCGATCGATCGCACCGCGTCGCGCTGCGCGTCGACCCAGTCCTCCTGCTCGGTGGGCCACAGTGGATGGCCGAGGATCGCGACGCGGTGAGTGAACGGGTCACGGATGGCGTGCAGCGCGGCGGTGTCGATCGGCTCGGCGTCGAAGGCGTCGGCGAAGCTCTCGGCGACGCGCTGGGACTGGTCGAGCCAGCGCCCGAGGCGCAGCGGGCGATTGGCCGCGAGCTCCGCGACATCGAGGCCCAGCCGCCAGTCGAGCACCGGGTGCAGCCGTCGGTTGTCGTAGTTGCGCAGGCACTGCGGGCATGCGCTGTCGCATTCCGATGCGTGGGGATCGAGCTGCAAGGCGGGCGCCGATGTCGTCGACGATTCGGTCGAGGACTCGTTCTAGGACGTCCGAGCGGCCGAGCCGGTAGGCGTATCCAGCTCCGTTCTCTAGCCGATCGGCGACAAAGACGCGCCGTGATCCGGTTCCGTTAGGCAGCGCATAAGGCTGTAGTCCGACCTCGAGCTCTCGCGGGTCGATGTCGAGCTCGAGCGCGCTGGCGATTCGTAGTAGCTCCGCGAACGACCACAGTGCGGGGAGCGACCCTCCGTGGCGCCCGTCGACGGCCAGCGTTCCGTGGCTGTGGCCTCGGCGCAGGCGATCGAGCTCGAGGACCATCACGTCAGTTGGCCGCACGGCCCCGATCGCGCCGATGAAGTCGGGCGGGCGCTCGGCGATGCTCGCCGGCAGCGCGGGTTGCTCAGAATAGATCTCCGGGGACGTGACTACGATCGTGCCGTCGAAGCGCCGCATCTCGAACAGCTCGCCGCCGTTGTCGTTGACAACGTAGAGAGGCGTGCCGGAGCGCCGGTCGACGGTCACGCCGCGCACCTCGCGACGTTCTGACTGGTCTGGGGTCCACGCGATCTGCGGCAGGCTGCTCGGCGCGCCGCGCTCGGCCTGGTCGTCGAAGTCACGGGCGCGGAAGTCGCTGCGAAAGCCTCGCGGCTCGTACATGTCCATCGCGATGCGATCGCCTCCGCACGCCCCGCACGGATCGTCAGGGTCCGTGCCGCTGACGTCGATCGCCTCGCATTGCTGGCAGCGCACGAGCGTCGTCGGGGTGCCGAGAGGATCGCGCGGGACGGCGCGGCCACGCGCGAAGTCATAGGCGGCGAAGCCGACGCAGAGGTGAAGCTGCTTGTCGCGCAGGACCTCCGCGCCGGGTGAGAAGCTCGAGATTGCCATGTCGAGCTGGCGGTCGGAGACGATGCTCGCGTCGTTGTCGTCGCGGTTGCGCGGCGCTCGCGAGTACAGGCTGCGCACCCGCGTCGGGTAGCCGAACATCGGCAGGACCCCGGCATTGGCGAGACGCTCGCTGAGCCCGGTCTGGGAGAAGTGCGCGCTGGCGACGACGGCATCTACGTCGTCGACGAGGCGCTCGCGCAACCATGGCTCGATCTGCTCGACGTCGGCCGCGCTTAGCGGCGTGTACGCGGTGAACGCCGCGACGATCGCCCCCAGCTCGTCGCTGTCGCGCAGTGCCCGAGCGATTGGCGCGCGAGTGACGCCGTGCCAGTCGTCGGCCAGGCCGAACTCGCCGTGGACGTCGCGGCCGCCGGCCTGGACAATGTCCTGAGGCAGCTCCTCGAACGCCCGGCGCAGGGCCTCCGCGGCGATGACCCGGCGCACGATCTGCGGGCGCGCGAGGTCGAGGTACGGCTGCGCCGGCCGGTCGCCGGTGATGCGGTGCGGGTTGTTGAAGAAGTAGTCGTCATGCGCGCGATCGCGGCATAGCGTCAGGCTGAATGACCAAGGCTGGTCCTTGCGGCCGGCACGCCCGACCCGCTGCTGGTAGTTGAAGCGCTGCGGCGGCATGTTGGCCATCACGACCGCGCGAAGGCTGCCGATGTCGACGCCGACCTCCATCGTTGTGGTCACCGATAGCACGTCGATGGACTGCGTGAGCTCGTATTCCGCCGGTGACCGCAGCAACGCCCCCTTGAAGCGCCGCTGCCGCGCGCGTTGCTCGGCCAACGGCTTTGTCTGGCCGGTGAGCTCCTCCACGCGGAGCCGACGCGGATCCTCGCGGGCGAGCCACTGGTAATAGTCCTCTGCCTCGTTGTCGATCGGCGCGGGAGCGAGCGCCTGGCCGTTGCATCCGTTGGTCGTGCATACGCCCGCGCTCGGCTGCAGGTGCACGCGCGCGCAGCGCGGGCAGCGCCACGAGGGCTGCTCGGGTGAGGCGAGGATGATCTGAAGCCCCTTGAGCTGAAGCTGCCAGTCCTCGGTGGCACCGGACTCGACGAGCGCCTGCTCGAGGGCTTGCTCAAGCTCCTTGGGGTCCTGTCCGTGACGCTCGGCGACGATGGCCAGGTAGCGCTTCAGGGGCCGGCCGGGCCCCTTGGAGTCCCACCGGGTCCCGGGGTAGCGTCCGGAAAGCGCCAGCAGCCGGATGGCGGATCTGACGGTCTCGGCCTCTGCGTCAGTTGGAAGCGGTAGTCGGTTGGCGATCGTGCGCGCGGGCTCGAACCAGCCCAGGCCGATCGACTCGAAGTCGCGTCCGCCGCGGTTGAACATCGCGTCGGCCAGGTGTCGGTCCAGGCGGGCGCGGGCCTCCTGCTGGCCCGCGGCGCGAACCTCGGCTGGTAGCTGGGCCCATTCCCCGTGTGGGGGCGCGTGCAAGAGCCACCACGGATGCCCGTCATACGAGGCGGCGGTCGGGGCCGAGCCAGCTGGGTTTACGCCCAGCTCGACCAGTCTGCGCTCGACGCGCTGGCGCAGCGACCTCCCAGGGCAGTCGCTGCGCGTCGCCGCCATGCTCGCGGAGGTAAGCGTCGATGAGCGCGATGTCGTCGGCCTCGGCGACGCCGCGGGCGGATAGCCGCATCGCCGTCCAGACATCTGGCACGTCGGCCTTGTAGAGCGCCAGCAGCCGCTCATGATCGTCGCTCAGCGCCTCGCCCGCGGCCGCTCGCTGCATGATCGCGGCTGGCGACTCCGCCCTTGACAGCTCGAGCGTCACGAGCTGACGGACGAGGTCGCGAAAGTGGTTCGCCTCGACGCCGGCGGCCGTGGCGGCAGCGTCGTCACGGCTGTCGGTGAAGATGATCGTTCGACCATCCTGGGGTCGCTCGGCGACGTTGCGGACGACGCGATCGAGCAGAACCTGATTGACGCGCGCTACGCCCGTCGTATGCGCGCGGATCGGCGAGCGGATCGTGCCGCGAAAGAACCTGCGAGGGTCGCGGTTGCTTCCGGCGGTCTCGCAGCGCGGGCAGCGCTCCGGCAGGGCCGGGACGCGTCGCGGTGCGATGTCCTGCACGCGATGCGACATCGTCATGATGGTCCCGGTCGCCTGGCTGCGCGGGGCGGGCTGCAGGACACCGGAGCGAGGGTCAAGCTCCGCGGGCGCGAAGCGAAATTGGACGGGGCGGTCATCGAGGGTGTGCCGCCAGGGGTTGACGTCGGTCGGGCAGCCACCCGGCCAGTACCACATGTACTCGCCCCATGCTCGGTTGAACACGAGCTGCTCGGCGACCCGCGGGATGCTTGGCAGCGCGCTGAGATACCAGCCCTCGCCGTCGCTGTCGTCGTCTTGGTCGGCGACCGATACGAAGCCACCGAGCGACACCTCGCCGCATTGGTTGCAATACAGCAGCTCAAGAACCCTCGCCCCACACTCGCAGCGCGCGGTCGGGATCGAATACAGGCGCCCGATGGTGCGTCGCTCGTCACCGTTGCGGTCGGCCACCGCGCAGTCTGGGTCAGAGCACGCCCACATGCCGCGGATCATCCGCACGAAGTGATGCGAGCGAAAAGAGATCAGCCCGGGCTCGTCGCCCTGCTCGGCCACCCGTCGGAGAACATGTCGCATCGATGTCTCCGCGTCGTCGCCGTCGCCGAGCAGCCGACGTCGGACGACCGAGATGGGTGTTGCGCGAAGTCCGTCGCCGTCGCGGCACGCGGTCGCGAGCACTTGGTCGATGCGGGGCGTCGCATCGACGTCGATGTCGGCGAGATCGATCGCTGGGATCGCCTGCGGTGACCCCGCTGTGACGCGGAAGGCGTCGCGCGCCGCGCCGAAGAACTGCTCGAGGTACTCGAGGCCCTCCTCGCTGTCTAGCGAGGCGCTCGTGCCGATGCATCGAAGCTGCGGGCTGTCACCGGTGAGACCCAGGCGCCGCAGCAGGTTGCGCACGACGAGTGCGACCTCGCTTCCCTGCGTGCCGCGGTAGCCGTGGAGCTCGTCGACGACGAGCGTGAAGACGTGCGACGGGTCTGTCTGCAGCCATGAGCGCGTGGCGGCGAAAAGCTGTGCCTCTCGCTGTCGCATGAGCATGACGTTGAGCATCGAAGTGTTCGTCACGAGCACATCGGGTGGCGTGACGATCATGTCCCAGCGCGCGAGCAGCTCGCCCTCGCGCGGCTCGGCGAATTGGCCGGCGATCTCGATGTCGTCGCTCCCCAGCGCGTCGCGCTCGCGCTCCATCAGGCGCAGCTGGTGAGCGACGTCGACGACGCGCTTGTCGCTCATCCTCGTCGGCAGGTCGCCCGTGCCGATCGTCGCGCCGGTGTAGCGCCCGAAGTACAGCGCCGGGCCGCCGCCCTGTCGTGGCGCGAGCGAGATCGCTCGCCGCAGCCGCGAGATCTGATCCTCGACGAGCGCATTGGTCGGGTAGAGGATCATCGCGCGCATCGCCGGCGTCCGGCCGCCCGGCTGCCTGGCGCCGCGCCATGCTCCGGCGGCAGCGTTGTGGTCCCACCAGCGTCGTAGCGCGGGCTCGGGGCCGCGCTGGAGCGCCTCCTGCAGCAGCCGCGCGAAGATCGGAAGCAGGAAGGACTCCGTCTTGCCCGAGCCCGTGCCCGAGGTGACGACGATGTGGCGGTGCTCGGCGTCGCGGGGCGACAGCGAGACGCGCAGCGCCTCGGCTTGGTGCTCACGCAGGCCGAAGCTCTCATCTGCCTGAAAGAGCATGCGGGCGAGCGCAGGTGCCACGTCGGGACCTAGCCCCGCGTTGGCGCAGGCGTCGGTGATCGGGACGATGCCTGGGTACGGGATGACTGGCTCGATCAGCGGCTCTGTGAAGACCGTCCCTGGTCGCTCCAGCAGCCTGCGGCGCTCAGCGCGCAGGAGGGGGTCGCGCAGCCGAAACGCCGTGTCGTAGTAGCGCAGGTAGGCGTCCTCGAGCTGTGCATGCAGGAGCAAGGGGTCGGGCTGCGTCATCACACAGGCACGCGCAGCTTGCGGATCAGCGTGGCGGCGACGCTCTCGCCGATCGCTTCGTAGACGAGATGGCGCCCCGCGCGCGACGGCGGGCGCCCTGATGCGAGAACGGCGGCTCGCGCGAACAGCCCTGGCAGCGCTACGCCGACATGGCACGCGAGCCGGCGGGCGCCCGGATCGTAGGCGAGCATCGGCTCGCGACCAGCTGCGGCAAGCCATTTCGACAGCGGATCCAGGCAGCGGCGCGATTCCTCGTCGGAGCGATGCCAGTGGCGGCGAGGCAGGTGCGCGCTGCGATAGGCGCCGTCGATGCGCGCAGCGTCGACGGGCGCCCAGCGCGCTGTCGCGGGATCGAACAGCTCCAGCCCGTCTTGGCCGCTGATGTCGTCGAGTGGGAGCGTGCTCCTTATGGTCTCAAGCGACGGAAGCCAGTGAGCGATGCGAGCTCCCGGCTGGCTCGCCACATCGATCTCGATCCCCCCCTCGCGGATCGCCCGCGCGAGACCCTGGATGTCGCTCACGCTGGCCGCTGGCAGTGAGATGCGATCCGGCGCATCCTGTACCGGCTCGCGAGCGAGCTGTAAGCCGTTGCGCGCGGCCTCGTGGGCGAGTGCCTCAACGACGGCGTGCGAGCGAAATCCAGCGAGGTGCGTCTCGTGCTCTGCTACGACCAGCGTGCTCGGAGCAATCGACCAGCGCGTCGGCCGCACGGTCGCGCGATCAAGCGTGACGTCGAGGTGACCGAGGCTGCTGAGAACGGTCGCGAGCTCCGTCGCCGCCCAGGGCCGGTCGTCGTGCTGAGCGACGAGGCGCTGCAGAGCCGGCCAATCGCCCGAGCCGATCAGCGACAGCGCATCGAGCAGCACGTTTGGATCCACGCCTGCCTCGTCTGGCCGGCGTGACACATCGGCGAGGATGGAGGGGACGTCTTGCAGCTGCGTGGCGCGACTCGCGCCTGCGTTACGACGCCGATTCCACCGCTTTCCGCGTCGTGGTCGCGCCGGGAAGAACTTCTCCAGGCCGCAATACGCGCAGTCGCCCCCGAACATGTCCGTCAGGCCGCGGCGGCCGGCGTGTTGATCAAGACGGAAGTAGTGCGCGCCGCTCTCGAGGCAGTTGGCGACGCTGGCGGGCTGGGGCGCTGGGGCGACGGGCGGCGCGACGTCGTCCTGCTCGTCGTCGGGGGTTGCGGAGTCGAGGCTGGCGAGCGCGATCGTCTCCGGCGCGCGCACGTCCGCGACGGCGTCGGCCACGGCGTCCCATCTCGCGCCGCGTGATCCGGTGGCGCCCCATGCGCCGAACGTCGCCGCCGCCGCATCGTCGAGGACGATCGTGGCGCCTTCCGTAGGCGCGCCGGCGGCATCGCACGCCGACGCGAGCCGCAACGCGGCGGACCCGATCGTCGCGCTTGCCGCATCGGATGTGATGAGCGCGGCGCGGTAGCGGCCGGCGTCGAGGCCCAGCGCGGAGAGATCGAAGACGTCTGCGCCCTCTAGGACGCCGAGTAGTGTGTCGGCGCCGACGCCCTCATCCTGCTCGTCGAGGTCGGTCGCCTCCCGATGAAGCAGCACGTCTACCGGCGCTCCGGCGAACGAGCTGGCGTTCAGCTCCGGCGGCGCGTCAACGTGCCAGGCGCCGCGCCCCGGGAGCTTGAGGCCGCCTGAGAAGCTGACCTGCGACCACGCGACCGGGATCAGTGCGGCGAGGTCGGCGTGATTGCTGCTCGTGATGCCGATCAGCTCGACGCCCATGTACGCCACCCACCCTGCCGGTAGCCCCGGCAGGAACCTCGGTCGGATCGCTCGATACCCCGGGCGCGCCGCCTCCTTCAGGGCAATGCCCAGCTCGGCCTGCAGCGCCTCCATGGCAAGAAGCACGTACTCGCACCCGAGCCTCGCGCGCGGCACCTCCGCGTAGCGCAGCATCGTCTCGTCGCGCTCGAGCACTATCAGCCGGCGTGGTACGCGTCGGATGCGATGACCACCACGCGTGGTCAGCTGCATCGTCGCCAAGAGCAGGTCCGGCATCGAGACCGATGACGCGTTTCGCAATGCGCGCCAGCCCGCCTCGTCCGGCCCATCCAGCTCCAGGCGCCCTCCGACGCCCTCCAGCGCGATCCGCGCAGCAGGGCCGCTTTCAGCATCCAGCAGCAGCGCGTCGTCTCGGCTGCCGATCGGGAGGCGCGCCGCAAGGGCGAGATCCAAGCGCCGGCGCGGCTTGGTGCGGAGATACGCGAACAGCGCCACCTCTGAACGCGTCGTAGTGGCGGCGGCGTCGACTTGCCCTCCCCACGCCTCAAGCTCGACGCACGCGACCTCGGCGACCCGCTCGAGCACCTCGGGCTGGGCCGACAGCAGCTTCAGCGACCGACTGAGCCCTGAGTCGGGGATCCACGGCCGCAGCAGCCGGAGCATGTCGCTGTGGCTCAAGCGCTCCCCCGGCCGCAGGCGCGCGTCGGCGAACAGCTCCTGCAGGCGACGACGATCCGGCTCACGCACGAGCGCTTGCGACATGGGCACGCCGACATGCACGCGGAAGTCAAACGCGAACGCCGTCGGGATCCCCCGCACGTCGGGCTCCTCGGCAAGCCAGTCGTTCAGCGCCCGCCACATCGGATGAGATTCCTCAGCGAACCCACGCACGACCTTCTGGCGCAGCGGGTCGTCGGTGATGTCCCCGCCGAGCAGCTGCACGAACCGCCCGTAGTAGTTCGACGACGAGAAGTCGCTGTCGGAGTGCATCTGCTCAGCGACGAGAGACAGCAGGGCGAGCACCGCGAGCACGGGCGGCGGGCCCTGCCGCGAGCCGCGACGCCAACGCGCCAGCCGGACTATGTGACGACCGAACAGCGAGCCGTGCGAGGCCAATCGCAGGGTCGGGCGCACAGCCGCGATCAGGCTGGACGGGCCCTCCGGGGAAATGGCTAGCGCGGCCACGCGCACGCGCTCATTGACGTCCTCCTCGAGATCGAGGTAGACGGGCCGCCCGCCCCATCGGCCGGCGAAGAACTCCTCCGCCACGGCGGCGTTCCAGGCGTCATAGCCCTCCCAGGAGTCCCGGGGAGCCGAGGGGCTATCGGTCACACTCGCGTCCACGTACGGTGACTCAGCCTCAAGTTGGCGCATCTGACACCAGTCGGCAGCACACTGCCGCCACTTGAGCGCGGTGTCAAACGAGGAGGGGAGTCAACCTGCAGACACGCCGCGGATCGTCCACCTGACCGTGTGCCGCCTAGGGTTAGACGGCGCGCGGATCATCCCCGCTTGGCGCCGCCCGGCTCGTAGCGACCGTTGGCACTGCGAGTCGACGCCCGGCGCTCTCCCCGTGAGCTTGGGCGACATCCCCGCCGCGGCGAGTGTCTTGTCTGTGCAAAAGCGGTCTCGGGAGCAGTTGCGACCGCAAAACGCTTTGATGTGGACACCTATGAGCCGCAGCTCGCGAGCGCGCTGAGCTGGCTGACGGCCTCGCGTGGACGGCGAGCGATCGTGCGCTGGCTCTCGCGATGCGCCGCGAAGCGCTGTGCTGCTGTGGTGGCAACCGCGCTTAGCGACATCGGGCCGATCGCGAGCCCTGCGCGTTCCAGCTCGCGCAAGAGCGCCTCGTATGAGCGATCGAAGTATTCGCTGCTCACGGCGTCCAAGTGCGCGCTGCGGGCGGGGTCGCCATAGGACCAGGTCCGTAGCGGCCAGCTCAGCACGGCGTGCATGCGGATGGGCGCGCCGAGGAACGCGACAGCCGCGCCCGTCCGTGATATCACCGGAACAAAGGAGCGGGCGCCGCGAGACTGCGAGCGCTCCGCAGCGTCGGCGTTGATGAGAAACAGTCGCTTGGCCGGCTCGTGCAGGTGGCACTTCGTCTCGATGAGAAACTCCTCGCCGTGGAGTTCAACCAGTGCGTCGACGTCGTCGCCGGCGCCTTCCCATCGCAGCGCGTCGAACTGGACACACGCCTTGGGCAGCATGTCCTCCAGCACCGTCGCGACGAGCAGCTCGCCAAACGCCCCCTGTAGATCGCCGGCAGCGTTCTTCTGCGCTCCGCGGTCGCGCCGGTCCGCGCGGTGCGCATCGTTGGATGCCTGTCGCAGGCCGCCCAGCACTGCCGCCGCCGTCCACAGCTCGGCGCTGGCAGGCACGACGCGCGTCGTGCCCACGACTTCGAGCAGCTCGTTGAGCGCCTTGCGACGCATCGGAGTCACAGTCATCTCGGACACGGGCGACCCGCGCTAGCGGTACAGCAGCTCCTCCGGGTCACGCGGCGCAAGCGCGCCCTCGTAGCCATCATCGATCTCGTCAAGCAGCGCCATGAGATCGTCGCTTCCACGCTCGGTCAGCATCTTGTGGACCTCTTCGGCAAGGCGTTGCCCACAGATAAGCACGATCGGGTAGCGATCCTCGATGACCTCTCGCTGCGTCTGGGCGCTGAAGAAGCTGGTGGTCACGTAGACGCCGAGCCAGCCACGCCGTAGCCGCGCGACCGTGCGGGCGATGTGATTGCCGTGCGTCGGACTGCCCGGCCGCTCGCACTTGGCTTGACCGAGGACGATGAGCTTTGCCCGCCCGAAGCCCGAGCCGACGTCGAGACGCGCGATGAAGTCGATGCCGCCGTCGGCGGACGCCCGCGTCAGCCCACCGGGCACGTAGTGGCCAGATGCTGGCGCGATCGCCCGCTCGGCGACGACCTGCGCGAGCGCCTCGAAGCGAGCCTTGCGCCCGTCGTAGTACGCATACACCGCCTGCAGCAGCGCGGCCTCCTTGCTGCCCGGTGTCGGCATCTGCTGGGCCTTGGTCTCGACGAGGAGCTTGGAGACCCGGCGCCGGACCTTGTCGAGCGCGACTGCGCCGTGTGTCACCCACGCTCGCCACGCCCACGGCGACTGCGCCAGCGTGTCTGGCAGCGTGCGCGTCTCGTCGCGCCGTGCGTTGATCCACGAGAAGTCGAGGAGCTCGCCCTCCCGGGCGAGGTCCATCACCAAGAACTCGAACGCGAAGTTGGCGAAGCTGCCGCCGGCCTTGACGCTGTACTGCGTAACGAGCTCGACCGCCGTGACGACCGCAAGCCCTTCGAACTGCGCGTATCCCTTGGCGAGCCCCTCGCGTGGCACGCGCCGGAAGAGCAGGATCGGCGTTGAGCGCGCCCGCTCTGCGGGATAGTGATGAGAGTGCAGCGCGTGCGCGGCAAGCAAGCAGCGCGCGGTTGCCGGGCTTGGCCGCCGGGTCGGCGCCGGGGGTGCGGTTGTCGCCGTAGTAGCGGATGTATCCGTTGTCGGTGTCAAAGATGTCCTGCCAGGGGTTCTCGGCCATTCCGATCTTGTGCGGGCTTGATGCCACCAGCAGGACCGGCCGCCGCAGGCCATCGGGTGCCCGCACCGACGCCAGCGGATTGATCCCCCGCTCGAACGGAACCAGCCGCGCGCCCGGCCGCTGCGTCGCCGCGTACAGGTTCACATAGCCGTCACGACGATCGGGCAGCGTGCTCTTCGGGCGGCCATCGCGGAGAACCTGACCCATCCGGAGGAGATGGACCGGACGGTCGTTGTCGGGGTCCATCGCGACGTAGTTCGCCGGCGCCGACGCCGCACCTGGTCGTGCGCCACGGCCGCCGGGCTGCGGCGCCGGTCATCGCGACCGAGCGCGAACGACCTGCTGCACGCGATCTGCGGCCGCGATCGGATCCTCGTGCTCCCACACGACCACGAGCGTCCAGCCCGCCTCCTGCAGCGCGCGCTCGTTGCGCTCGTCGCGCTGTACGTTGCGCTCGAGCTTGGCCTGCCAGTAGTCGGCGTTCGTACGTGGCGCGGAGATGGCGCAGGCGCTGCAGCGATGCCACAGGCAGCCCATGACCTCAACCGCGACGCGGGCGCCTCGAAACACGAGATCGGGTCGGAAGCGAAGCCCCTCGATTACGGGCTGATGGACGCGGTAGCGCATGCCGCGGCCGTGCAGCTCACGTCGCAGCGCCAGCTCCGGCCGGGTATCCCGACCGCGGTTGCCCTGCATGACCCGCCGCGCCGCCGGGCTGGACGCCGCCGGCGCGATCAAGGCGCTCACGGTGTGACTCCGCTCAGCAGCGACTGCAGGCGGCGCAATCCGCGGGCGCTCACGTCCGCGCCGGGACAGCGGTTCGCGACGTGCTGAGGCAGCGTGGCCGCGACGATCGTCGCAGGCACGCCGGCGTAGACGCCGACGCGTGAGACCAGCTCGTGCGCGTCATGCACGACGTCGAGCAGCGTGCCGTGAGTGACGAGCGCGTCGACGCGCAGTCGATCGGCCGGCAGCGGCGCTTGGTCTTGGGCCAGGGCTGCGTAGATCGCCAGGTCGGCGTCATGCGCGGCCGCGGCCAGCGCGAGGTCCAGCACGTCGGCCTCCGTGATGGCCTCCTGCTTGCACGCGCACACGAGCGGCGGCGGGGTGCCCGCCCGCTTGACGTCAAAGGGGGCGGGATGGTGCTTGGGTACCACCTCGACGTCGTCCCACACGAGGTCCAGCGCGGCAGCTACGAGGGCCTGGCCGCGCGCGCCCTCCTCTGGATCCTCGGTCGCCCACCGCTGCAGGACGTCGAGCAGGTCAGACGTCGAGCGCGCGCCCGTCATGCGCGTTCCCGCGGCGGCGACCGCGTCCTGACTGGCCTGGGCGGCCCTGCGAACGCGCAGAAAGGCGACGAGCGCCTCGTAGGCATCGTCGGCGGTATAGCCGTCGAGCTCGCGCATCCAGTCGAGGTACTCGTCGTAGAGGTGCTTGAGGTAGCCGGCGATCACGAAGCGCTCGATGCGCGGCGAGCCGCGCAGAAACGGCGCGTTGTTCATCGGCCACTTCGAGAGCGTCCCCATGTGGACCTTGCCGCGGACCTGCTGCTGCATCCACTCGGCGACGCTGCGCAGCGAGTAGCCGCGCGGACCGCCGCGGGCGCTCTGCGACAGCGTGTCGACCTGGTCGTTGGTCGCCTTCGCCAGCAGCGCTGCGCCGGTGGCGGCGACGTACGTCTTGCCCTTCGCGTCGCCACCGGCGATCTGCTCGGAGAGCCACTCAATCCGGCTTGCCCAACGAGCGCTCACCATCCGCTTGGGATCGCGCGCGTCACGCATCGCCCGGTCGAGCACGGCCTCCAGCGATGACTTGGGCAGAGCGATCCCCACGCGCGGGGACCCTACACCGGCGCCCGCGCCGCTCAGGCGGCCTCGGCGAGCTGTGGTCGCTCGACCGCGCCGACGGCCTCGAGGGCGGCGCGCACGCCGGTCGCCACCTGCATCCCCAGCAGCGGCGGCACCGCATTGCCAAGCTGCAGCTGGCGCTCACGTCGACTGCCGAGCAGCTTGAAGTCATCGGGGAACGTCATGAGGCGCTTCAGCTCAGCGGTACGAAAGCGCCGACTCTCCCAGTGAAACGGGCCGACCCACGGTCCTGGCTGACCCTGGATCGTCGGGCACGGCTCGCTCGGCGACGCCTTTAGCAGAAAGCTCCAGTACCGCGATCGCCACTCCCACCGCGGGTCCGGGTGGCCGCGCTTGGCGGTCCACCAGAGATAGTTGTCGCCGGGCGGGATCGCGTGAAACTCCTCGGCGAAGGTCCCGCGCACGACCTCCTCGGGCTCCGGCGGATTGTTGCCGTCAGCGAGGCTCGCCAGCGCATGACCGGCTGTCGGATGCGCAGGGAGATCGCTTCGCCAGCGCGTGCGCGTCTCATGAGGGCCGGCATGTGTCTGCTTCGGCCAGACGAACTGCCACGCCGCCGGGTCGCCATCGATGAGGTCACGCCGCAGACCTACGCAGAAGAGCCGCTGTCTGATCTGCGGAACCCCGTAGTCCGCGGCCAGCAGCACCTCAAAGCGCATCTCATAGTCCGCGTCATCCATCATCGCCAAGAAGCGGTCCAAGTGATGTCGCGAGCGCTTGTACACGAGCCCATAGACGTTCTCCATGAGAACCGCCTGTGGGCGGGTCTCGGCCGCCATGCCGGCAAACCAGTCGACCAGCGTCGCCTTCGGGTCGCGGTCCTCACGCTTGAAGGGAAGCCAGTAGCCGGTCTTCGAGAACGCGACGCAGGGAGGACCGCCGTGCAGCAGCGCCGCCTCGCCCTTGCGCAGCCCGGCCCGCTCGAGCAGCAGCTCCGGCGGGGTCTCGGTGATGTCGCTGAACATCGCCCCAGCGTCAGGGTCGACGCGCAGGTCGGGAAAGAAGCGCTCCGCGTTATGCGCCATCGTCGACCGCGCGCGCGCGTCGATCTCGACGGCCGCCACCGTGCGAAAGCCGGAGTCCTCGCAGCCGAGGTCCAGGCCGCCAGCGCCAGAGAACAGGGAGATTGCGGGAAGGTCGAGCACGGGTGTAGAAGTCGCGCCGCGTACCGGCGGTGGCGCTACCGTATCCGGCACGACGGTCAGATCAGCGCACGCGCTCGCGGCTGGGGGCGCACCTTGGACCCGGCGATCGAGCGACGATTGCGCTACCTCGAGGCTGCAGCGGAGGATCGATGGTCGGCCGGCCTTCACATATCTCGCTGAGGCACAAGGCCGACAGCGACGGCGACCGCAGCGAGACTCGGGCGTGCTCTCAACCCCGAGTCGCCGAATCGCGTTGCTGATATGTCGCTGGACCTGACGCTCGGAGATTGATAGGCATTGCGCGATATCGCGATAGCGCAGGCCGTCGGCAAGCAGCGCGACGACTTGCAGCTGACGCGCGGTGAGATCGCTCCACCCGTCGCTGGCATCCGCGGGGGGCGTCAAGCCGGACTTTGGGCAAGCGTCGTCCGACGGGCTCGAGGCCGGCGGCTCGTCGTCGACCCAGGCGTGAACGCGCGTGGGAGCGACCGGCGGCTTGGCCTCGCGGATATTGAAGTGCAGCGCGAGGGCGGCTAGTCGCTCGCTGAGGATGCCAAACGTCAGCGTCCAGAACACCAGGCCGATCCAGAGTCCGATGATCGAGACCGGCGGTGCGGTGGTCAGATCGCCAGCGACGATGTGCGCGGTCAGATTTACCAGCAGCACGGTGAGGCAGTAGGCCATCGCGCGCCATAGCGGGGCCATCGTGGCGAGCAGCATGAGCAGTCCGCACGCCGACCACCACAGCTCGCTGCGTAGGGGGTAGGCCGCCAACGCCGCCGCGGCGCCCACGAGCGCGAAGCTCGGTCCTCGGATGGCGACGCATAAGCCGATACAACCGGGCTGAGTGGCGAACGGCGAGCGGTGCGAAAGCAACCAGCAGAGCTGCCAGCACGACCGTCAACGGAGGTAGCGTGGACGGAACGGACTTGCGGGTGGGGAGAAGCGCCAAGGCGAAGAGCGACGCGAGCGCGACGAGGAGGATCGAGCCCCTGAAGACGCCACAGTAGTACCGCTCTGACAGCTCGACGAGCTCGGCGCCACAACGAGCCACACGAGCGGGCGGGTCTACCCGCGCCGTCGGCTGCAGATCAGCACGCTCCGAGGGATCTCCGACGTCAGCGCTCATCGCGACGCACCGCCGGCCAGTCAGAGCGCGCGGCCATCGCGGCCAGTTCGGCCTGCGTACGGGCGCCGAGCTTGCGCTTTGCGTTGCTGATGTGCGTCCGCACGGTGGCCAGCGACACGCCCCGGTCATAGGCGATCTGCTTCGGGGCTCGGCCGCTCGCAAGCGCCTCGACTACCAGGCGCTCGGTTGGAGTGAGACGCGACTCGCCCGGCAGCAGAGCGAGGCGCTCTGGCGCGAGCGCTCGCGTGAGAGCCGGAGTGAACGCTGGCGCTCCGTCGCGCAGGTCAGCAAGGATCTGCGGTGCGCTCTCCATCACGCGCGCAAATCGCCGGCGCAGCAGTATCAGCGGCACCGCCGCCGCGACGTTTCCAACCATGACGCCGAGGATGACCCCGAGGTCGCCGCTCGCCGCCAGCTCGCTTGGCGAGTGCTTCAGCAGCGCGAGACCGAGGTAGCCGAAGTCCAGGATGGCGACGCACATCCACACGGTGCGGATGCGCGCGACGATCGCCGCGATTCCGATCGACGTCAGGCTGAATGCCTGAAACGGCTCGTCGATCAGGCCGTCGACCGCCATCACAGTGAGCTGCATCGTCGCGAGCGGCAGAACCAGCCAGGGTCGAGCGCGAAGTGTCGCGCACACCGCGACGCGCCATCGCAGCGCCCCCACACATGCGATTACGAGACTCAGCGCGAGGACAAGGCGGCGCTGAGGGTGATCGCCCAGCCCGTCCGCAATCGCGAGCACGAGACAGCCTGACGCCATCCAGAGTGATAGCCAAAGCATGATCGCGAGGACGTCCTCGGGCGGGCGCAGCCGCGGCAGCGCAAGGCCAGCGCTTGATTGCCGGACGTCCCTCTCGCTCACGATGCCAGTCGCTCCCATTGTCTGGCCTGCACCGCCACTGCTGTTGCGGTCGCGCCGCGCCTGACCGACGGCACGATGTACCGAGGCGCGGAGAGTGTAGGCCCGCTCGGGAGCTAGTACACACTGAATAGGACGCGGAGCGCCCGCATCTCATCACTTTCCGCCCTGCTTCGCACCGATATTCGCGAAAGGCCGTCGCTACTACCGCTGTCTGTCAGCAACGTTTGTCGCGCGCGAGGGCTCATCGGCTCCGACGCTGGAACGGTCCGTCCTGAAGTCAGCGTCAGGCGACGGGGGACTGTCGGCTACGGCGCTTAGCCGTGCGTGACCAAGGGCAGTTGCTGCGACCTCATCACTTTCGGACCCTAGTCAGAGCCTCCAAACCTTGCCTAGGTTGGCGTGAGCTTGAAAGCACTTGCATCAAGCGGTCGACTTGACGTAGGTTCGGCCGTACTGCTGTGGCAGCCAAGATCGGTGTGCCTGGCGCACCGAATAACTGGGGGAGAGCAACCTTGCAAGGATCGCGCGATACGAGCTGCCGCGGGCTCACGAGCCGACTCGTAGGCTCGGCTTCTGGAGACAACTCCAGGCGACATAGTCTCGTACGACGACCCACGCGACGGCGGGGCGTCCTCTGCGACGAGGGTGTCTATCTTGCTCGTTGACGGCGCAGCGGTGGAGCTCACCGTCGAAGCTCACAGCCCGCCCGCGACTGCGACAAGCAAGGCCGGCAGCGCTCGCGAAAGTTCCAGAGCGCGATCGCTCGCTACCGCGTCAGTGGCAATCGTGATCGGAACGCGGCCGGAGGCGATCAAGCTCTCTGAGGTGATACGCCTGCTCGGGCCGGCAGCTGTCGTGATTCACACGGGGCAGCACTACAGCGCCGAGCTGTGGTCCAGCGTTTGCGATGACATCGGGCTGACGACGAGCCGCATGGCGGCGGCGGTCGGCGGACAGGCCCGCTCTGCCCAAATCGGAAACGCGGTGACCGCCATCGGCCTCCTGCTACGCAGGAGCCCGCGCGTACGGGTCGTCGTCGTTCACGGGGATACGAACGCGACCCTCGGTGGCGCCCTGGCCGCGAACGCGGAAGGCCGCACGCTCGTGCACGTCGAGGCCGGGCTCCGCTCCCGCGACCGCCGCATGCCTGAGGAGCACAATCGCGTGCTCGTCGACCATCTGGCCGACCTCTGTCTGGCTCCGACAAAGGGGGCGTACGCCAATCTCCTTGCGGAGAGCATTTGCGCAAGTCGCATACTGCTGACCGGCAACACGATCGTTGAGGTAGCACGAGCACTTCTCCCATCAGCCCAGCAGCGTCGCGCACTTTGTGAAAGCCATGGGGTGCGGCCCGAGGAGTTCGTGCTGGCAACGCTGCATCGTCCCGAGAACACCGACGATCCAGCGCGGCTGGCCACCATCCTCAGCGATCTGCGCTCGATCGATGCTCCCGTGGTCTTGCCGCTGCACCCGCGCACGCGCACGCGCGTCGACGCAGCCTGCCTCCAAGGCATTGAGGTCGTCGAGCCGCTTCCACCCAGCAGCTTCCTCGCGCTACTCGCCGAGGCCGCGCTCGTGGTGAGTGACTCCGGAGGCATTCAAGAGGAGGCCACGATCCTCGGCCGGCCGGCGCTCATCGTCCGCCGCACGACCGAGCGACCCGAGTCGCTCGGTCGATGGTGCGAGCTGGTACAGCCCGGCGAGCAGCTTCGCAACGCGGCCCGCCTTCGGCTGGCGGACGTCGGCGGCTGGCGCCAGCACTGCGCCGCGCCGTCACCGTACGGTGACGGGTTCGCCTCACGCCGCATCGTTGACGCGATCGCCACGCTGTCAAGCGCGAATCACGTGGGGCAGGTCTGATGCACGCTCCTGCTCGCAGGATCAGCACCACCCTTGCCACCGCGGTCGTCTCGTTGCTGGCGGTCCTCTGCGCGACGGCGTACCTTGTCGCGCCCACGCGGACGGCCTTGGCCGTCGAAGTCGCCGTTGACGCCTCCGTCCGGGTGCCGGCCGGCAAGGTCGTGATCTACGGCCGGGCACGCGACTCCCGCGGCAAGCCTCTCGCGCGCGTCAGAGTCACGATGACCAGGGCGCGCAGGGTCAGGCTGCTCACCACGAGCCGCGCCAACGGCACGTTCCGTAAGAGCAGCGCCCTCACAAGCGGCCGGTATGTGCTCATCGCAGCGCGTACGTCCAACGGGAAGACGCGTCGCGCGCGAGCGTCGATCACGATCAGGCGAGGGCGCGCCTACCGCGTGAGCGTTCGCCTCGTCCGCAATGGCCGGCTGACCGTCATGCCGATACGGGCCTACTGACATGTGGCGCGCGCAGCCCCGTCGCGTCCAGCGAGGTCAGCCTGATGCCCGTCGTTGACATCAGCGTCGTGTCCTACGTGACCGCGGCAATCGTCGCCTACTACGTGCTGCTGTACGTGCTCGGCCGCCGACGGTCAATATCCGCGCCGGCTGCCCCGGAGGTCTGGCCGGTGCTGGTAGTGGTGATCCCCGCTCGAAACGAGGAGCGGGTCATCGAGCGCACCGTGCAATGCGTACTGGCGTGTCCGTACCCGGGGCGGATCCGGCTGCTGATCATGGACGACGCCAGCACCGATGGCACAGCGCAGACCGTCGATCGACTCGCCACGCAGGACATCCGGGTTCGCGCCTGTCACCGCCTACCGAGCGTCGGCGGCACAGGCAAGAGCGATGTGCTCAACCACGCCTACCGCCAGCTTCAAGCGATGGTCGTCGCTCGTCACGAGTGGCTGGCGGGAGCGACGGCGGACGATATCTGTATGTGCATCGTCGACGCCGACGGCCACCTGAGCCCGACCGCGCCGATCGACGCCGTGACGTTGCTGTCGGAGCGGGGGGTGGCCGCCGTGCAGATCGGAGTCCAGATCCGTAACGCGCGACACAGCGTGCTCGCCCGTCTGCAGGACATCGAGTTCGTCGGCTTCTCGTTCATGGTGCAGACGGCGCGGGATCGCTTGGGCAGCGTCGGTCTCGGTGGCAACGGTCAGTTCACGCGGCTGGCGGCTCTCGCCGAGCTCGGTGACGCGCCCTGGCGACGGCAAGCGCTGACCGAGGATCTTGATCTCGGCGTCCGGCTGCAACTGGCGGGATGGCGGCTACGGTTCTGCTCGACCGCGTGGGTCGGCCAGGAGGGACTCACGCGGCTCCGGCCCCTCGCCCGGCAGCGGACCCGCTGGACCCAGGGGCATTACCAGTGCTGGCGATATCTGCGCCGAATCCTCATTGCGCGCGAGCTGCGCGTCATCCAGCGGGCCGACTCGGTCGCCTATCTGCTGCTGATCCTGCTCGTGGTGCTCGTCACCGCGATGGCGGTCATCCAGGTTCTTGCGGTGGCACACCTGCTGCAGCCCTCCGATTCATTCCTTGGATGGATGGGCGATGGGCTCGCGTACCGCGTGACGATCTTCCTGCTCTCGTGGCTGCCGGTGTTCCTGCTGCTGAACACCTATCAGCGTTTCGCTCAGGCTCCGTTAGCGCGCTGGGAGCTTCCTGCGTATTGCGTGTTCTTTGCCGTGTACGTCTACATCTGGGCGATCGCTACTGCGCGTGCGTGGACCCGAGCGTTGCTGCGCCGGAACGCGTGGACGAAGACGCCGCGGGTCGCGGATGTTCAAAGGGCGACGACATGAACGCATCTCGCCTCAACCGTGTTGTCTTGCTGGTCATTGCCCTTCTGGTCGTTGGTTGCGGCGGCGAGTCTGGCGAGCGCGTATCCAGCGTCGCGCCCGTTGTTCGCGTCTCCGACCGCCCGCTGAAGCCCGCGCCCGCCGATGCGACGACGAGCACCGACCGGTTCGCTCGAGGCCTGCCCGCTCAAGCGGGCAGCACCACGCCGGTGCCTCCGGCGCCGAACACGCTCGGCGCGCTTGCGTCGAAGTCGATCCCCGCAATCGTGGGAGTCCACAACGTGGCATCGTCAGTTGGTCGTCCGCTCGACCTGCCGCGCGGTGCACTGCACGGCCAGGCCGTCGACTCGCGCGACATGCTGCGGCGGCTGCAATCGAGGCTGCGGCCGGCGACTCGAGGCCTGCGTGCCGAGCTCTCAAGAGTCCTACGCGGCTATCTCGCAATCGCGACGACGCTCGCACGCCGCGCGCAGCCGCTCGCCGCGCCCGCGAGGGCACGCCTGGATGCGCTCGATGTCCGTTGGCGTCGAAACCTGCGTGCGATAGGCCGACAGTCGGGGTTCGATCTCGCTGCCTCGGTGCCTCCGCTGCCCCGCCCGCACATTCCCGCTCCAGCGCGTCCGCCGGAAAGCGCGCGTTGAGCATGCATCTCGCCAATGTCACGCCCTGCGGCGACGCCGCGAGGGGTCGTAACCGTCCGTATCTGAGTCCTGGGGGTCTCCGTGTTCATTCCTCGTAGCGGCAGTCGCACCCGCGGCACTCAGCGCTGGGTCGCGTTCATCGCGATCGTCGCCTGTGCGGGGATCATCGTCGGCGCCTGGGCGGGACCCGGCGCAGCGGCGACGCGGCCCGATCCCAAGGCGGGGTCCAGGGCAGCGGCAGATCAGCAGGCTCGAGGCGCGGTGTCACGTCTCGGGCGGCGTGCTACGTCAACGCGTCGTGCCGACGCTTCGAGAAAGGCGGCGGAGCGCCGGATGCGCCAGAAGCTGCGGCGCAAGGTCAAGCTGCCGGCGCCCGCCGTACCGAAGGCGCTTCGCCACAAAGCACCATTGCCGGCGCTCGCCGAACCGCACGCTCTTTCGCGGCCCAAGAAGCTCAGGACCATGCGCGGCCCGACGACCCGACGCGCGACGACCCCGACTACGGCTTCGACGATCCCCGCGCCTGGGGCGCGGGTCGCGGCTGCGGTCGGGCCCGGCACCGGATCGGTGCAAGGCACCGTGACGGACAGCGTCACGAGCCTGCCACTGCCCAACGTCTGCGTCTACCTCTATGTCGCCGCGGGCGGCTATGCCGGCACCGGGGCCTGCACAGGCGGCGCCGGTGACTTCTCGATTCCTGATGTCGCGCCCGGGCAGTACACGGTCGCGGTCTTCGATCCTGTCGGGACGCACCCGACGACGTGGTACGGCAACGTCGCGTCCCAGGCCGCGGCTAGCACGTTCTCGGTGGTCGCCGGGTCGGTGACCTCGCCGATTGCCGTGAGCGTCGCCGAGCTCACCGGGATAACGGGCCGAGTCCGCGACGCCGTTACTGCCGGGCGTGTCGGCGGCGCATGCGTGTACGCCAAGCAGACCACCGGAGGGAGCGCGTCCTACGCGACCTGCCTCGGATCGATGAGCGATACGTTCGCGATCACGGGGATGGCCCCTGGCGGCTACGACGTGGCGTTCGTTGACCCCTCCGGGCTGCACACGACCACGCGAACGACGGCCACGGTGGTCGCCAACCGCACGACGTCGGCGGTCGACGCCGACATGCCGCAGGTCACGGCGATCGTTGGCACGCTTGTCGACGGGGTGAGCAACGTACCCATCGCCAACGGCTGCGCGATGCTCTACGCGCCCGGCGGTGGATACGTCTCGGGTAGCTACCGCTGCACCGATGCACAAGGCAAGTTCGTGATCGATGGCATCGCGCCGGGCCACTATCTGCTCGCGTACTACGACCCGACGGCCCGTTTTCGGACCCTTTGGTTCGACGGCAAGCCGGACCAAGGATCCGCGTCGGTCGTGACGGTCACCGCTGACACGATCACCACCATTGGCGCGGCACGCGTCGCCACGTTCGGATCCGCGACCGGAATCGTTCGCAATGCTAATGGCACGCTCGCCTCCAACGTCTGCGTTTACGCCAATGACATGGAAGGGCAGTACACAGGCATCGGGACCTGTAGCGACGCGACGGGTCGCTACACGCTCGCTGGGCTCTCGACGGGCCAGTTCAAGATCGCCTTCTACCCGCCTGGCTCGGGTGCGACGAGCCCATACTGGTATCTCCAGCGAAGCAACGAGCTGAGCGCGACACCGATCACGATCGCGGGCCTACAGACGACTACGTTGCAGGACGAGATCCTCACCACCGGCGACGACTCGACGCCACCCGCCCCGGTCACGAGCGTCACCGCGAGTTCCGCCAACAGTTCCGTCCACCTCAGCTGGACCAACCCGTCGGACGGAGACCTCGCAGGCGTGACGATCCGGCGATCCGCCGGGAGCGTGGCACCGACCAGTCCGACCGCGGGCACGGCGGTAGCGGAGGTGATGAAGCCAGGGACGAGCTTCGACGACACGGGCGTGACGGCTGGCCAGGTCTACAGCTACGCGCTCTTCGCTCACGACGAGACGCCTAGCTACGCGCCGGCGGCCACCGTCACGGTGACGGCCGTCGCGACTTCGAGCGCCCAGCACCAATGCGGGGCTCTTGGAGCGAACACGACATGGTCGCGCGCAAACGCACCCGTCTACGTGCTGGACTGTTCCGTGACGGTCGGTTCGAATGTCACGCTGACGATCGAGCCCGGCACCATCATCAAGGGCGTCGGAGGCTCGAGCATCGTCGTGCAGGGATCGCTCATCGTCAGCGGGACCGTCGCGGACCGGGTCACGTTCACCTCGATCCGCAACGACGCCATCGGCGGAGACACGAACAACGACGGTGGCGCCACCGGTCCCGCTCGCGGCGACTGGGGTGGGATAACAACGAGCCCCGTGGCCGGATCGGCGGCGCCCAGCGTGCTCATCAACCGGGCATCGGTGAGCTACGCCAGTGGAGCCCTCTCGCTCAGCGGCGCCGCTGCGTCGGTGCGCAACAGCACGGTCGATCGCGTGTCCGGAGACGGCATCAACGTCACATCGCCCGTGGGGGTGCCGACGGTTTCTGGCAACACGGTCACGAACGCCGCAGCGGCCGCGATCGTGGTGCAGGCGGCATCGGTAGACATGGGTGCCCTGAACGGCAACTCGGGCAGCGGCAACGGCCTAAACGGCGTGCAGCTCTCCCAGGTCACCGTGACGGTCAGCTCCTCCCTGCCATGGACCGGGACGCTCGTCCCCGTTCTTTACGGCGGATGTAGCGCGCTTACCGTGCCGGCGGGCGTCACGCTCACGCTCGGCGCGGGGACGATCATCAAGGGCCAAGCGACGAATTGCGCCTATCTCAACGTGCAGGGGTCACTGATCGCGACGGGGACGGCGGCGAGTCCGGTGACGTTGACGTCATGGCGTGATGACACGATTGGTGGTGACACCAACGGTGATGGCAGCGCGACGGGTCCGCTCAGGAGCGACTGGGGCGGCGTAACCGCAGCATCCGACGGAAGCGGGAACCCTCCGCCGGTCGTGGACCTCAGCCACACCAAGATTGCGTACGCCCTCAATGGAGTGTCGGCGACGCAGTCCTCGACGCGGATCGTGGACAGCGCGATCTCGCAGTCCAATGGCTATGGGATCTATGTGTCGTCGCCGGTGGGGGTCCCGACGGTGACCGGGAACACGGTGACGGGGTCGGTCAATGACGCGATCTTGGTGGCTAATGCGTCGATCGACATGGGCAAGCTGAACGGCAACTCGGGGTCGGGTAATGGTCTGAATGGTGTGAATCTGGCGTCCGATACGGTGACGGTCAGCTCGTCGTTGCCGTGGTCGGGGAATCTGGTGCCGGTGATCTCTAGTGGGTGTAGCTCGCTGACGGTGCCGCCGGGCGTGACGTTGACGTTGGGGGCGGGGACGATCATCAAGGGCCAGGCGGCGGGCTGCTCGTACTTCAACGTGCAGGGGTCGCTGATCGCGAATGGCACGGCGGCGAGTCCGGTGACGTTGACGTCGTGGCGTGATGACACGATCGGTGGCGACACCAACGGCGACGGTAGCGCGACCGGTCCGGTCAAGGGTGACTGGGGCGGGATCAGCTCTAGCCCCGCCGGTAGCGGCAATCCGGATCCGACGGTCGATCTTGAGCAGGTGCGGGTGCGGTATGCCTCGTCGGCGATCCAGACGCAGCAGTCGTCGACGCGGATCGTGGACAGCGCGATCTCGCAGTCCAATGGCTATGGGATCTATGTGTCGTCGCCGGTGGGGGTCCCGACGGTGACCGGGAACACGGTGACGGGGTCGGTCAATGACGCGATCTTGGTGGCTAATGCGTCGATCGACATGGGCAAGCTGAACGGCAACTCGGGGTCGGGTAATGGTCTGAATGGTGTGAATCTGGCGTCCGATACGGTGACGGTCAGCTCGTCGTTGCCGTGGTCGGGGAATCTGGTGCCGGTGATCTCTAGTGGGTGTAGCTCGCTGACGGTGCCGCCGGGCGTGACGTTGACGTTGGGGGCGGGGACGATCATCAAGGGCCAGGCGGCGGGCTGCTCGTACTTCAACGTGCAGGGGTCGCTGATCGCGAATGGCACGGCGGCGAGTCCGGTGACGTTGACGTCGTGGCGTGATGACACGATCGGTGGCGACACCAACGGCGACGGTAGCGCGACCGGTCCGGTCAAGGGTGACTGGGGCGGCATCTCAGCCAGCCCTGCCGGCAGCGGCAATCCCAACCCGGTCCTGGATCTTGATCGAGTCGTGCTGCGCTACGCGACGACCGGCGTGTCGGCGCAGCAGACTGAGACGACGATCAAGAACAGCACGATCGACCGGACGAGCGGTGAGGGCATCGTCGTGACGTCGCCGACCGGCGTTCCGATCGTGACCGGCAACACTGTGACCAACGCGACCGGGACGGCGGTGGTCGTGCAGAACGCGCCGGTGGATATGGGCTTGTTGAATGGCAACTCTGGTAGCGGCAACGGCCTCAACGGCGTGCAACTGTCGCAGGCAACGGTCACGGTCAGCTCGGCGCTGCCGTGGACTGGGAGCCTTATCCCGGTCTTGTACGGCGGTTGCAGCGCGTTGACGGTGCCTGCGGGCGTGACGCTGACGTTGGGGGCCGGTACGGTCATGAAGGCTCAGTCAAACAGTTGCGCCTTCCTGAGCGTGCAGGGGCGCTTGGTCGCGACGGGCACGGTGGCGAGTCCGGTGACGTTGACGTCGTGGCGTGATGACACGATTGGTGGCGACACCAACGGCGACGGTAGCGCGACCGGTCCGGTCAAGGGTGACTGGGGCGGCATCTCAGCCAGCCCTGCCGGCAGCGGCAATCCCGACCCGGTCCTGGATCTTGATCGTGTCGTGCTGCGCTACGCGACGACCGGCGTGTCGGCGCAGCAGACGGAGACGACGATCAAGAACGGCACGGTCGACCGGACAAGCGGTGACGGCATCGTCGTGACGTCGCCGACCGGCGTGCCCACGATCACGGGCAACACCGTGACGAACGTCGCGGCCGTGGCGATCAGTGTCCAAGGCGCGGACATCGACATGGGGGCGCTCAATGGCAACTCCGGCAGCGGCAACGGCCTCAACGGCCTGCAGCTATCCAGCAACAGGGTGACGGTGAGCTCGGCGCTGCCGTGGAGCGGGAACCTGATTCCCGTCTTATACGGCGGCTGTAACACACTAACTGTGCCTCCGGGCGTGACGCTCACGCTTGGTGCGGGCACGGTGGTCAAGGGTCAGAGCTGCACGTACATAACCGTCAACGGCACGCTCCGCGGTCTGGGCACCGCCGCCAATCCGGTCGTGCTTACCTCACTCAAGGATGACTCCGCCGCTGGCGATACAAACCAGGACGGCAACAGCACTTCTCCGGCAGCTGGCGACTGGGGGGGCGTCATTGTGGCGTCCGTCGGCAGCGGGAATCCCGATCCGACGGTCGATCTGACCGCTACCGAGATCCGATACGCATCGACGGCGATCGACGTGTCGTCCGCTCCCAGCGGGTCGTTCAGCTCGAGCAGCACTGCACGCGCAGCATCAGTCGCCACGGCAGGGTATGAGCCACAGGTCACGATTCATGGAGCGATCCTGCAGTCAACCGTAGGCATCCGATCCGAGTACTTCGTCGACGCCACAGACATCGACTGGGGCAGCCCCTCCGGCCCCTCGCCCTACGGCAGTGGCACACCCATTCAAGGCTCTGGCGTGGTGTTCACGCCGTTCGCCGGCTGGACTCCCCCACCGAAGCCTCCGGCCCCAAGCCCTCTTCCTTCGGCTCCTCCATCGACATGTGCAGACGTTCTATTCGTGGGTGTCCGAGGTTCTGGCGAGTTGCCGCAGCCCGGAACTAGCGAGGAGGAATACGGAGCCCAAGACGCGGCCTTCGGCTCACGCCCATGGCTTGTTCAGCAAGGCTTCGATGAGCACTACGACGGCTCCATCAACCGGTGGGGCCTGAGGTACCGCGCGATCGAAGTCGATTGGTTCAACTCAGTCAACCTAGTGGACGGCGATTACCAGACCAGCGAGTGGGAGGGATACCACCGCCTCGAGGAGCTCGTGGAGAGTGAGGAGCAGCGCTGCGCTAGCGATCCGCAAAAGCTCGTGCTGGTGGGGTACTCGCAAGGCGCCCACGTAATCCACGACTTCCTCGCGTTTGATCTTCCTAAGAACTTCGCGGCGGCGGTCTTGATTTCCGACCCGTACCGGTCAGCAAACGGAGCAGAGCTCCCGAGTGGGAGGTGCCAACCATACCAAGCGCGGTCTTTATAGTAAAGCGTTGGGCGGCGTTGATAACGATCTTCGGAGCCAACACGCTGCAAAGACCATATCCACCTGCCACGATCATGACATAGTGTGCGAGGCGACATTTGGATCATGGGTGCCTCCGCACTTTGGGTACGACGAGCAGGAACTACGCTGCCTCGGCCGCTGGGCAGCCGATACAGTGAACCAAGGCTCGGCGGCGACCATCCCGTCGTGCGGCATCCCGGAATGAGCGCAGGGGGCGGGGGCCGGCACCACGAGAAGTTGGTACGGCAAGCGCGTCCCCGCCCGGCGCGCGCCTCTCGTCGCGCAGCGGATTTCGCGCACGCGAGCGGCAAGCCAGCAACGTATCGCGTGGGGCGAGACCTAAGGTCACTCCGCGTCGTTCTGGGATGACGACGACGAGTCGCAGACACAGGACCCCGATCACAAGCGGCACGACAAGCAACCGTTCTAATTGCGCGTCACGCGGCGACGAGTCGGCAACGTGCCAACGGCGGACGTTCCGCTGGCGCGTAGAGCTTCCACATCGCGTTGCAAGCTGATGCCCGCGCAGAAGCGCGGGGAACGGCCATTCGGCGCACTCGTATGGGCGGCGGGTGCGATCTGTGTCCGGCGGCCGGGTGGCGGGGCGCCGTGGTTTGCTGTCTGGACGCGCCCGTGTTGCCCGGTGCGAGCTGGTCAGCGGCGGCGCTGGCGCCGAGCGGCGTGGAGCCGTGTCGCGGCTACGTCCGAGGGCAGATGGCTGTCGTTACGCTTCAGCGCGGCGAAATATCCCCACATCAAAGCGCACGTAGATGCCGCGGAGACCAAGGGCTGGCCGCGGGTCATGGTGCTCAACCGTCGGGGTGCCGACGAGCGCCGCAACCGCTTGCTCGAGGACATCCCGACGAAGGCCGGCCCTGACCGCGACGAATACCCGGCGGCGATCGGCCGGGGCCGCGCGAACGACTAGCAGCGCGGCCTCGTGCGCGGGATCAACCCGATCGGGTGATGGCCGACGTCATATACGTGCGCTCCGGCGAGAACCGTTCGCAGGGCTCCTCGTTGGGCGCGAAGCTGCGGCGCTTCTGCGAAGGCACGCGCTTCGGTACGTCTCGGTTGAGCGGTCAGGGGTGTCTCTCGGCGGCGGCCGCAGGCCCCGGGGCTACGGCACCAGTCGATCAGCAAGCGCCGTGCAAACGTCCTCGCTCCGAGCCGGCGGGGTCCGTCGCGCGTCGTCGTAACGTGTGCGCGCGCTCGCTCCGATGCTGCTGACGACAGCCACGGCTTGCCCTGATGGCCTGGCTTGGAGCGGTATCGCTAGCACGTTGGCTGGCGTTCGCCCGACACGCCCCGGCCACCCCAATTCGGCTGCGACCGCAGCAGCCTGGACGCGGGACGTCGGCGCTCTTCGTCGGCCCGTTCGAGATTCGCAGGGGGTGATCGCGTCGCGGGCGACGACGTCGAGGTATCGATGTATCGGCGCAGCACCCCGGCGTCGCCGCGGCCCCTGAAGTGGCAGCCGCTTGTATCAGCGCGCCATTGGACGATCCTCTCCTACGCGCTCAGGGACCACCCAGAGGTACTCGAAGACCTGCGGGTCGTCTTAACGCAGCTTTCCCCTGGGGTTCGAGGTGCTCTCGTCGCGAACCTGCTGATCTCGTTGGCGTCAGAAGAACGTCCGACGCGCGCCGTCTGGACCGCGCTGGCCATGACCGGACACGAGGTCAAGCTGTGCTCGGCCGCCGCGCTCGGCCGGCTGCACGCGCTGGCCGACGATGCATCACCCGGCGGGAGCGTCAGACCGCTCCGCATGGACGGACTAGCGAACGCGCGGTGGACCCCGTAGACTGCAGGGACTTCTCGCCTCCGGTCGCAGATGGCAGTCAGCACCCCGACTGAGATCCCGATGAGCCGACCCGCGCACGATCGTTTCGAGCGCGTGATCGCCGCGCACTACGAGAGCCTCAAGGCCGAGGTGCTCACGACGGTCCGCGGCAAGCTCGCCGTCGACAACCTGCACCCGGATCCATCGGACCTCGAGGCCGCGTACAACGCCGCCTGGCACGCCCTGTACGAGCAGTCTCGCGAGCACGACAAGGAGATCGCCAACCTCGGCGGGTGGCTGGCGACGATCACGTATCGGCGCGCGATCGATGACGTGCGGCGCGCGCGGCTGAAGTACCGCGCGCCCGTGGTCGTCGACGAGAGCTTCCGTCAGGTCGGCTACGAGCACGACGTCGACAGCGACATCGCCGATCGCCAGCGCTACCACCAGTGGCTGATGTCCGTTCGATTGCGGCTGAACGCCCGCGAGCAGCAGGCGGTGAGCCTCTGCGTGCTGCACGAGCACTCGCGCCGTGACGCCAGCGACCTCATGGGCATCGACATCAAGCGCCTGGACAAGATCATGGTCGCCGCCAACAAGAAGCTCGGCGGCCTGCTCGAGGCGATCAGCCGCGGCGAGTGGTGTGAAGACCAGCGATCGCTGATCAAGGCGTACGCGTTCGGGCTGCACGAGGAGGGCGGAGAACGCCACGCACTCGCCGTCGCGCACGTCATGGAGTGCCAGGCATGCGCTGCCTATGTGCGGTCGTTGCGCGGCCTGGCGATCGCCGTGCCGGCGCCCGCGGTGCTGTCGGGTGCGGCCGCAGCCGGTGGCGGCGTCCTGGGTGGGCTGAGCGGGCTGTTCAGCGGCGGTGCGGGCGGAGGCGCTGCCGCCGGGGCCGGTGGGGCTGCAGCCGGTGGGGGAGGCGCGACGCTGCTCGGCAGCGTCGGCGCAAAGACCGCTGCCCTCTGCGTGTCGGCACTGTGCGCTGCCGGTGGAGCGGCGGTCGTCATTGAGAAAACGCCATATGCCAGGCCGCCGGCCGACGGGTCGTCCGCGAGTGATCCGCCTGGGCGGCTCACCGCGGCGCCTGCGACGAGCAGGACGTTCAGCCTTGCCGCGCGCGGTTCCAGTACCGCGAGCTCACCGAGCATCTCCGAGAAGCGCAAGCCGCCTGACCCGAAGAGCAAGGGCGCACAGGAGATCGCCGAGCTTGGCATCGAGCCGCAAGCCACCTCGGCGCCCCCGACCGGTCAGTCAATCGCCGATTCGGTGCCGCAAGCAGCCCCCGCCTCGGAGTTCGGGATCGGCCCGTGACGCGCGTCACGCGAGCATCGCAGCGCTCCAGATTTGCCGGCATGACGATCCCGCAGGATGCTTGGCAGCAGATCGCGTCACGCGTACCCTTCGGCGCAAGGTGACGCTGCCAGGGTGCGCGAATCCGACCCGGAGGACCCTCACGCGCGTCGGGATCATCACGACGAAAGGGCGGAGATGAAGCGGATGTTCAGCAACGGGCGCTACGCCAACGTCACGGCGACCTTGGCGCTGATCGTCGCCCTCGGTGGCACGAGCTACGCGGCGGTCGTCCTGCCGCGCAACAGCGTGGGGAGCAAACAGCTCAGGAAGGGAGCGGTGACCAACAGCAAGCTGCGCGCGAGCGCCGTCACGTCCGCGACCGTGAGGAACGGATCGCTTCGCGCGAAGGACTTCAAAGCCGGCCAGCTTCCGGCCGGACCTGCGGGACCCGCCGGTCCTGCCGGCGCGACGAACATCGTCAGGCGTCATGTTCCTTCTTCGGCCGTCGCGGCCGGTGCGGTCGGTGCGGTGACCATGACCTGTAATCCCGGGGAGCGCGCGATCACCGCCGGGCTCGAAGGCGATGGCGCGGTGTTCACGCCGAGCACGTTCATCCTGGCCGAGAGTTTCCCGCGGACGACACGCACAGCTGCGGGCGACGTGCCCACCGGCTGGTACGTCGAGGCGCGCAACGTCACCTCGGCGGCAGGTCAGTTTCTCGGGTTTCTGGTCTGCGCCCGACCCTGAGCCCGCCGAGGCCCGTTCCTACGGCGTGACGAGCACTCGCACACTGCGCGAGTGCCCGGTTGCCCAGTCGTAGCCGGTCTGGGCGGGAACGACGGCGCGGAACGTGTACCGGGTTGGCCGGCGCGTGGCCTCGAAACGGTGCGTCATCCGCCAGCGGCCCTGGGAGTCGGCCTCTGTTGTGGCGAACGTGCGCCACTTGCCGCGGACGATCGCCTGGAGGTAGACGCTCTTGTTGTCGATCAGGTTCTTCTTGATGATCTGCCCGGTGAAGGTGAGCGTGTCTCCGTTGCGATAGCCGCCCTGGTCGGACTGGATCGTCGTCGTTGCCTGCACCCGCAGGTCACCGCTCGGCGATCTGGCGTCGGTGTTGCTGTTCGTCGACGGGAAGTAGACGAGGCGTACCTTGCGGCTTGGGCTGCGCGCGGGCAGCCGTGCCGACACGACGCCGTTGCGCGACGTGATCAGCGGCTTGCGCGCGATTCGCCACTGGCCGCTACGCACCCGCGACGCCAGCCACACGCGCGCGCCGCGGACCGGCTTCTTGCCGGCGGTCGTCACGCGGCCGCGGATTCGCGCGGGCGTCGAGTACCTGACCGTCTGTCGCTTGGCGGTACGGCGCCCACGCACGAACCCCAGCGTCAACTTCGTACTCGTGCCGGCGTTCGAACCGTTGGCCTTGTCACTGCCTGCAACGCGCAGGTCGGGGTTGTAGAAGCCGTTCTTCGGGTCATAGAAGCTGCCGGGCGCCGCGAGCGCGGCGCGAGCCGAGCTCAGAACCGTGTCCTGTCCCGCGGCGTCCGTCGCGACGGCGGTCACCTGATGGGGCTCGTTGTCGGGCATCTGCGCCGCGCTGAGCGTCAGCGGTCCCGTCAATGCGCCTGGGCACGGCTTCATGACGTTGTACTCGAGCGGGTCGGCGTTGGACGGGTCGACATCCGCGCACTCGGCGCCACCGGGGACACGCTGCACGACATTGCCGTCGACGCGGAGGGTGACCTCACGCACGCCGCCTCCGCCGTCGGATGCCGTGGCTTCGATCGGCGTCCCGGGGCCGACCCGCAGCCCGTCGCGCAGGCCGTCGGCCTTGCCCGTCGGCGCGACGGCATCCTCTACGACCGTCTTGACGCGGTAGGCCTGGTACAGAGCGACGACCTCGTTGGAGTTGCATCCGCTGACGCATGTAGCCGAGAGACCCACCAGCGGAGTACCGCGTCCATCTGGTCCTCGAAGCTTGGGGAACGATTGGTGATTGAGCTTCGCGTACGCGACGGCCGGATTGCTCGTGGTCGGCATGCCGAACGCCCCGACCTTGCGGTTGACGAACGCGCTGTCGCTGCAGCAGCGTCCCTTGCCATCGAACGGATCGGTCCCGTTGATCGAGTCCAAGAAGATGCTGCCGAGCGAGTACACGCGGATCGCTCCGCCCGCTGCTGTCGGAGGTACTTGCCAACTCCACCACACGTCAAGGCTTGTGATTCGTGTTCCTCGCGGGGCCGCGACGACCCACCCTCCGCCGCCAGCGCGTGCGCCTGAGGTCGCGCGTGCCGCTGCACGCAGTGCTCCCACGGCGGCCGATGGTTCAGCACATGTGGCCTGTGCCTCGGCGAGGTCGGCATCAATAGCGCGCACCCAGCTTCCAACGCTCACCGGGGATCCGCTGCCGTTCGCGCACGCCCAGACCGTGTAGGAGGCCGCTTCAGCGTTGGGCGGCGCCGCGGTGGCGACCATCGAGGCGGAGAGCGCGATGATGAAACACACCATTCGGGCGGTGGCGGTCGACCGCTCGATCGTCAGCTTCGCTGTGGAGGCGTGGCGTGCCCTGCGGCGCCCGCGAACCCCGGACATCAGCGCATCCTTCCGTGCCGTCGTGAAGACCCGGCGTGACTGCGGCGCGATGCTATCGGCCACGAGCTGACGGCTCCACCGGGTCACTGCGGTGCGACGCGCTCGTTGATCTCCTGGCAGATCGCCGGCTTCTGAGCGCGCGCAACACGACGCTGTGTCGGGCTCGGCGATGGCGCCGCGCATCTCGATCGAGGAAAGCGCAGTTGCGGTCGGACTACGCACCATCCGTTCTCCCTTCGGTTTGGGCACGCAGGGCACGGCGGCGCGGAGTTGCCGGCCTTGCTGGGACGGGTCCACAGCTGAGACGGCTGGGCCGGGTACTGGGCGACCGGATCGGGCTGACGACGATCGCGGCAGCGGTCGACATCGACTGTCGCCCTGCCTGCTCAGGGCCTTCGGGGGCCCGGGTCACCGAAGGCACGCGCGCCCGCACGCGATCGTCATACCCGCCTGTCGCACCTTGGCCCTCGTTGACCCCCGCCTGATTTGGCCTGTTGCGAATCCGGGGTCGTCGGCGGGCTCGCGCGATCTGCCGGGGGTCAGGTGCGCCGGCGGGACGACAGCACCACGTGAATCCGGAGCGAACGCTTACCCAACCGAACGGAAGAAATGATCATCACCAACGTCGGCTCCGACACCTCCGAGGGCGCGGGCGTCGACGAGCCCCACGTGTCCGACGCGCCGCCCCCAGATGCTCCCGACGGTCGTGCGATCACGGCGAGCTGTGGCTGCAACTCGGTCTCGGAGGGCCAACACGATCTGCTGCACGAACGACCAGAACTGCCCCCTGCTGGACGGCGCGCTCGCAGGTCCGCCTCAGCAATCACAGCCGATGCTGCCCGGCCTTGAGGGGTGCTGATTGGGGCGCTTCACCGAGGAATCCAAGCAGCGCGTGCGTGACGCGACGGACCTCGTCGAGCTCGCCGGCAGCTACACCGAACTGCGGCCGACCGGCAACGAATCGGGCAACTGGTCATGACGCGCAGCGATGCTAAGAGCCAGCGGGGACCCGAGTGCGGATCGAGAGCCGCCTGGCCGCGTGGGAGAATCGGCTTCGTGACCACCGCGACACTCGCGATCATCGCTGCCGACAGCCTGAGCCCTCCGCCGGGGCTTCTTGCATGGCTTGGTCTGACGGGAGCGCTGTTGGTCGCGGCCGTAGCGCTGTTCGCGGCGGCCCCTCTCTGTCAACGTCCGGCGAGACGCTCACCATCGAGGAATCAATGACCTTGAGGGCGAGAACGGAGAACGCCGGACATGTTGGAGACGAGCACGAATGGAGCTGGTACTGCGGTTGAGGCTGCTGCCGCCGGCCGCGAAGACCAGGACGCCGTAGGCGGGCTGGGATTCGGGGCCGGCGGGCGCGCCGCGCCGGCGGGGGTCCCTGACCCTGAGCTGGTTGAGCGGGCGAAGCGCCGGACGTTCACTGCGAAGTACAAGGCCGAGATTCTGGCCAAGGCTGATGCGTGCACCAGGCCGGGCGAGGTCGGCGAACTGCTGCGCCGGGAGGGCCTGTACACGTCGCACTTGACGTATTGGCGCAAGCAGCGCAAGGAGGGCGCGTTGAAGGAGCTGGGGCGCCCGCGCGGGCGCAAGCCGGTCGATCGGCGTGAGCAGGAGATCGTGGCGCTGAAGCGCAAGCTGGAGCGCTCCGAGGCGGAGCTTGTGAAGGCGCGTCGGGTCATCGAGATCCAGGGAAACGTCTCAGCGCTGTTGGAGGAGATGCTCGGTTCCGAGAGCGCGCAGAGGAGCACCGAGCGATGATCGCCGCCACAGTCGAGGAGCTGACGCCGTTGATCGGGACCCGGCCGGCGTGTCGGGCGCTGGGCGCGTCTGTGGCGTCGATCTACCGTCGCCGGCGACCGCCCGAGCCGCGGCCTCGCAGGCCGCGGCCGACGCCCGAGCGGGCGCTCACGGCACCGGAGCGCGAGCGGGTGCTCGAGGTGCTGCACTCGCAGCGCTTCGTCAACGTCTCGCCGGAGGAGGCCTACGCGACGCTGCTAGACGAGGGCACCTACCTGTGCTCGACGCGGACGATGTATCGGATCCTCGCCGCTCGCCATGGCGGGGTGCGGGAGCGGCGCGCTCAGCTCGCCCACCCGCCCTACGCCAAGCCCGAGCTGCTTGCCGAGCGGCCAAACGAGCTGTGGAGCTGGGACGTGTCCAAGCTCAAGGGCCCGGCGAAGTGGACCTACTACTACCTGTACGTCATCTTGGATGTGTTCAGCCGCTACATCGTCGGCTGGACGGTCCAGTACCGCGAGACCGGCCAGCTGGCCACGGCGCTGATCGAGCAGGCCAGCGAGCAGCAGCAGATCCCACCGAAGATCCTGACGCTGCACGCCGATCGCGGCGCGCCGATGCGCTCCAAGCCGCTCGCGTTCCTCTTGGCGGACTTGGGCGTCACGAAGACCCATAGCCGGCCGTACACCTCAAGCGACAACCCCTACTCGGAGGCGAACTTCAAGACGCTGAAGTACCGGCCCGAGTTCCCTGCCCGGTTTGACTCGATCGAGCACGCGCGCGAGCACTGCCGGACGTTCGTCGACTGGTACAACCACGCCCACCGCCACTCCGGGATCGGGCTGATGACCCCAGCCGCCGTCCACCACGGCCAGGCCACCGAGCTCCGCGCCGCCCGCGCCACCGTGCTCGACGCCGCGTACGCCCGTAACCCCGAGCGGTTCGTCCGCAAGCCGCCGGTTCCGCCAGAGCTGCCTACCGCCGCCTGGATCAACAAGCCAGCCGACGCGAAGGAGGCCGCCGCCGCTCACTAAATTCGAACGCGAAGCGTCTCACCGGGCTTGACAGGCTCCGGGCGACACTGCGACGCGACGTCCACCGCCGCTCCTTGTTCGTCGGTGCCGGCGTTCTAGCGGTGCTGGTGCTTGTCGCGTTCGGCCGGTCCGTGCAGGTTGGGTGGTCGCCTCCCCTCGCGGTGTACGTCGTGTTCATCCTTGGCCTTGCCCTCGCAATGGCGGCAGCGGCGGTATCCGGTCTGCGGGTGATGGCCGGCCGCCCACCAGAGGCGTAGGCGCATGCCCGAGCTCCCGCCGCTGTCGATCGCCGAGCGCATCCGGCACGCTTGCGTGCTCTTGGTGCTGGCCAACGCCGTGGCGTTCGCGCTCGGCGCGCCGTGGTCGATCATCAAGTTCACGCTTGGTGTCGGGATCTGGCCGATGCTCGCGCTTGAGCTCTGGCGCACGCGTATGGTCTTGCTGGCTGGCGCCGTGTTGGCGTTCCTGGCTCTTGGGTTCACTGAGGAAGCAGGACTGCTCTCTCACAGCGCCGCGGTAATCGCCGGCGTTCCGCTCGCCGGCATCTTGGTCTGGGAGGGGCTGCGCTACGTGCGCGTCCTCCGTCGCGAGCGCGCGGTTGAGAAGCGGCCACGGCCGACGTCGCCGGGCAGGACGACCGACCCATGATGGTCGGCGCGATCACAGTCCCCCGGCGCCGGGGCTTGCACTCGCGCTGGTCGTGGTTGCGGTGGTGCTCGAGGGAGCAAGTTCGCCTGCGTTGAAGCGTCCTTCCGGGCGGTCAGGCGCCGATGTCGGCGAGCTCGCGACCTAGCACGCTGACCGTCACCGGCTGCCCCGGAACTCGGGCCACAATCTCGTCAAGGCCAACGATTCCACCGCCGGCGCCACGCAAGGTGCTGATCCCCACGGTCGCAGGCCGTGCCTGTCGTTGGTGTCAGCGAGCGCGTAGCCCGACGATCTGCCACACATCACGCCCCGCACGATCCCTGTCGTCGCTGCGTCCTGAGATCGAGTAGCAGCGGCCGGCGATGAGATTGGCGTCGGCGCGCCCATCGCACCCGACAGCTCGAAGGTCTGCCCAAACAGCAGCGGCGCGGCATTGCCCAGGGTCAGCGTGGTCGTCAGCGAATCGCCGGCGCAACCACGGTCCAGGTCGGCGACGACGCTCGGTCGCCGCGTACGCCGCGAGCGTCGGTGCCGCAGACCGCAGACGCTAGGCAGACCATCGCACGCACCGGCCGTCGGACGAGGCGCGGCCAGTTCAAGTCGCAGTGGGGCCAGATGAGACCGTCGTTCCTACACGCCCGCAGGTGCTCTGCGACCGCGGCAGGACTGGTTGACACCCCCTGAGTCGCCCGGGTGCGAATCCGGTGGTCGGCGGTCTCGCATGGATCTGCCGGGGGTCAGGCTCGCCGGCGCCGCGACAGCACAACGCAAGAGCGACCGCTTCCCAATCGAAAGGGGGCGAATGACCATCACCGACATCGGCTCCGACTCCTCCGAGGGCGCCGGCGTCAACGAGCCTCACACGTCCGACGCGCTGCCCCCAGGTGCGCCCGACGGTCGTGCGATCACGGCGAGCTGTGGCTGCGACTCGGTGTCTGACGGCCCACACGATCCGCTGCACGAACGACCGCAGAACTGCCCCTGGCAGAACGGTGCGCTCGCAGGTCCGCCTCGGCAGCCACAGCCGATGCTGCCCGGCCTTGAGGGGTGCTGATTGGGGCGCTTCACCGAGGAATCCAAGCAGCGCGTGCGTGACGCGACGGACCTCGTCGAGCTCGCCGGCCGCTACACCGAACTGCGGCGGGCCGGCAACGACAGGATGGTCGGTCTCTGCCCGCTGCACGATGAGCGCACGCCCTCGTTCACGGTCTCGCCGAGCAAGCAGCTGTTCAAGTGCTTCGGCTGCGACGCCGGCGGAGACGTGCTGAGCCTGGTCCAGCTCAAGGAGGGCCTCGATTTTCCTGCGGCGCTCGAATTCCTCGCGCGCCGCGCCGGCATCGAGCTGCAGCGCGAGGAAGAGGATCCGCGCGCTGAGGCCCAGCGGCGACGTCGCGCTCGAGCGCTCGAACCTCTGGACCGCGCCGCCGCCTTCTACGCGCAGCACCTTCGCTGCCCGCGGTCGCCGGAAGCCACGCGGGCCGCCGAGTACCTCGCGGCGCGGGGCATCGGCGAGACCATTCGCGAGGCGTTCGCCGTCGGCTTTGCCCCCGCCGACACGACGGCGCTGCTGCGCGCCGCGCAGGCAGCCGGGTTCTCGACGCAGGAGCTGCGCGACGTCGGGCTTGTCAGCCGACCGCGCGGTGGGGGGCCGCCGCAGGACAGGTTCCGCGGTCGCTTGATGTTTCCCGTGTGCGACGCGCGAGGCCAGGTGCTCGGGTTCGGCGCGCGCAAGCTCGGCGACGTGCGCGGTCCGAAGTACGTCAACTCGCCGGCCGGCGCGCTCTTCAGCAAAGGCCAACTGCTCTACGGCGCACATCGAGCGCGCGCCGCCGCTGCGAAGGCAGGTCAAGTCATCGTGGTCGAGGGCTACATCGACGCGCTGGCGATGCACCAGGCCGGGATCGTCAACACGGTCGCGTTGATGGGGACAGCGATGAGCGAACACCAGGCGGCAATGCTCAAGCGGCTCGCCAACACCGTCGTTCTGATGTTCGACGCCGATGAGGCCGGAGCTCAGGCGCTGCTTCGTGCCGGCGAGCTCGCTGGAGCAGCGGGATTGGACGTCAGGGTCGCGTCACCTCCAACAGGAAGCGATCCGGCGTCGTGGGCGAAGGATGACGGCGCTGGGGTTCTTCGCGAGGTGGATCGTGCGCATGCGTTTGCCCGCACGCTCGTCTCTCACCGCCTCGAGCGCGCAGAGCTGAGCAGCGCCGAGGAGAAGGACCTCGTTGTCGAGGAGTTGCGTGGCGTGTTCGCCGACATTCCCCCAAGCGCGGTCCGCGAAGACCTCGTTGCGCTCGTTGCCGAGCGTCTCGAGCTTGAGCCGCGATTGCTGCGCGCGTGGCTGTTGCCGCGCGACGGGCTTGACGAGATGCCGCAGGCGACCACGACCAGGAGGTCGGCGGCGGCGCTCGATCCGGCCTCGCGTGACCTGCTCGTCCGCGCTGTGAACGATCCTGCTGCGGCGGCAGGTCTGCCGGCCGGAGCGGCGCTCGATGCGCTCTTTCCCGACGCGCTCAGCCGTTGCGCCGCAGATCACATTCGCGCGCACCCGGCGAACCCGACAGCGCACTTACCGGCAGCCGATCCCGAGCTGGTCTCGTTCGTCACGAGTCTCGCCGCGGCCCCTCGCGCTGGTTTGGCCGGTGGACCCGGACTCTACGAACTCGGAGCGGTGGACGCCGAGGCGGGCGCCCGCGATGATGATGCGACGAGACGCAGACCGAGGGAGGCGGGAGGCGCGGCGCGGCGATGAACGTGCGACGGCTGAGCGAGGCGGTGGTGTGTGCAGTCGCTGTCTGGTCGCTCTGGACGAGCACGGCGACGGCTGCGGAACGCACGCGGCCGGTGGTGAGCGCGGCGTACGGCGTGCTCGGTGCCCGCGCGCTGAATGTCGGCGTGCGCGTGGTGGGTGCTGGGTCGCGGGCGCGCGTGGTGCTCGAGACACGCACGCCGTCGCGAGCGACGCGGGTGCGGCACGTCAGTCCGCTGCGTGGCGGACGGGCTCGGCTGCGCTGGCGCGTGCCGTCTGGCCTGAAGACCGTGACGGCGCGCGTGCGAGTCATCGATCGCAGGCGCCGTACCCTTGTGGCGAGCGGCTGGCGGACGCTGCGCATCCCCGCCACGGCGGGCGCCCCGGTCGCCGAGGTGGCCGCTGCGCAGGTCGCCTCCGCGCCGCCACCGGGTCAGGCCGGCCAGGTCGCGCTCACCGGACCCGTACCAGTGCGCGTGGGGGAGGTGCTAGCGCTCGGACTCGGACCGCAAACGCCATACGGGTTGCTGGCACGTGTCACCGCTGTGACCGAGACGCCGACCGGGACCGTCGCGGACACCATCCCCGCAACGCTGCCGGAGGTCGCTTCCCGCCGGCGACCTCGACGTCACCCTGACGCCGATCGCGATCAGTCGCCCGCGCGCGGCGCTGCCCCCCGTGCCGATCGCGCGCAGCATCAGCTGCGACAACGGCGCGACGCTCGACGTCAACGGCGGCGCGTCACTGAGCGCCAGCGTCAAAGCACGCGTCAAGTGGGCGTTTCCCCTGTCGATCAGCGCCGGGTTTGAGGCCAGCTCACAGGCCAGCGCGCAGCTCGCCGCCACCGTCAGCGGGCAGGCGTCATGCACGCTGCCCAGCACACCGCTGCTCGCGGCGCCGCTGCGGCTGCTCGTGCTCGAGATCCAGGTCGGACCGGTACCCGTCGTGCTCGTCGTCGAGGGCCAGGTCAACCTGTCGGCGAGCGCCAGCGCGCAGGCGGCGATCGCCTCGAACGCCAGCGCCGTGATCAGCGCCAGGGCCGGCGTCGAGTACAACGAGCAGGGGTTTCGCCCGTTTGGCTCCCTAACCCCGAACTTCACGTTCACGCCGCCGACACTGACCGGCGCGGCGACCGCGCAGGCCACCGTCACGCCGATCGTCGACGTCCTCGTCGACGGCCTCGCCGGACCCCGCGTCGACCTCAACGCCGGCGTCAAGCTGGCCGCGGACAGCACGATGAGCCCGTGGTGGACGCTCAGCGCCCCGATCGACCTCGGCGCGCAACTACGCCTGGACGCCTGGCTCGTGCATCTCGCAAGCGACCGGCTCGTCGTCTACGGGGCCGAACCCGTACTCGCCGACTCCGACCAGCCGGAGGGGCCACCGCCCGCACCGCCCCCACCGCCACCGCGGCCACAGACGGGTACCTGCGGCGACCGGCTCTTCAAGCCCGCCGGCCGCGGCCACGCCCTCATCATCAACGACCTGCGCGCGCGTAACGTCAGCTGCACGACGGCGCTGAAGATCGCCGGCGCCCACACGCTCGGCAACGCCCTCCCAGGTGGCTGGCACTGTCGTGACGCGACGCCAACCAACCCACGCACGGTGTGCACCCGCGGCAGCGCCAGGCTCTCCTACATCTTCGCCGGCGGCGGCGAGTAACCGTACGACGAGCTCGCTGCCGCCAACAACGTCAGCTACCGGATCCATCGTCCAGGTCGCGCGCGCCACGCGTGTGCTTCGCCGGGTTGACCAGCGCGACCAAGGGGAGGGGGGCGAACTTCGGCGCGCAGGCGCCTATAGCGATCATGGACACGATCACGCTCGCCTACGACGGCCAGGACGTCGCGCTCGCCGGCTGCGAGCGCTTCTGGCTCGCCGCGCACATCGAGGCGCTGCCCGACGGCCACCCGACGAAGCGCCTTATCGCGATCATGGCGCTGTTCGCCCGCGACGTGCTGACCGGCGACCTCCCCGGCCCCTACAGCGACCACCGCGTGCGCACCTTCGCGCGCCTCGCGCTCGTAGAGCCGGTTGCCTACCAGGCGCACCGTCGCTGCAGCGACCGCGAGCTCGCCAACGGTCCTCGGCCTCCCGGTTACGGAGATCCCGGCTGTGCGCCGCGACCAGGCCGCGGGCAGGCGTCCGTCGACGATCCGCCGGCGGCGCGACGCGCTCGAGCGAGTCCGGCGGGCTCGCTCGCCACGTAGGTGGACGCGGCGCTGACCGGCCGACCTCACGCGGACTGACTGGCATGCGGACGCAAGCCGGCAGCCGCGCTGCGGCCGGCAGGCCCGAGAGGCGCACGACATAGAGCGCTACCCTCGCGCGCGATTCGGCCGCGAGGACCGCCGCGCATACATCGAGATCTGCTATCGCCACGGCGACACTATGCGCCGCCACTTCCTCGCGCACACCGACACCTTCGCGCGACGCGCGCGATCGCGTGCCTGGGCGTGAGCCGACGCCTACGTGGGTGTCGCGCCACGCTGCCACGACGACGCCCGGCGGGCAACGACACACCGCCCACGGGGGTTGACATCGACACGCCCGAGGCGCACGACGCCCTGCGCGACGTGCCCGTGGAGCCGGCGATCCTCCATCGCATCCGGCACACCGGGCCACGTGCACGCCTATTTGCGCTCACCGAACCGGTCACTATCACGGCGGCGCAGGCACCGGCCCGCCGGTTCGCCGCGCAACTCGGCGCCGACGCCTGGCGCGGTGACCAACGCCGCGACGATCCTGCGGCCTCCAGGCACCTACGCCTTCAAGACCACGCTACAAGGCAGAGCCCCGGCGCCACCAACCGCCCGTCGGTCGCGATAGCAGCGGGCTCGGCCAAACCGATCGGAGCAGCCAATGCGCGGCTTCGCTGCCGTGCTTCAGCCCGACGACCTGCGCGCGCGAAAGCCGACCGTGGAAACCCGCTTCAGAGGGACGCCAAACGCCACAGGGGCCAGTGGCGTCGGTTGACTGTCGGCCGCGCACCCCACACACTGCGGACATGGATGCGGAGTCACAACAGGTGTACACGGCGGTTGAGCGGGCCGCGGAAGCCGTGGCTGGCAGAGTGCAGCACCAGCTCGAGGCAGCGTATGGACGTGACTGGTTGAGCAAGGTCAACGCGAGACGCAGAAGCGAGGGGCGAGAACCCCGAAACGGGCTCGGCGATCCGCGCTTCGTGATGACTCTGGTCGCCTACGAGCCCGCGCTGAGCACAGGTTTCGATGATCGCCAGAGGCAAGCCGCGAAGCGCCTCACGGGCATGGGCAACGCTGCGGTGCACCAGGATCCTCCGCTGCCACCGGGAGCGGGTCGCAAAGCCGAGGAGCTCGCCAACCGCCTCGGGGCTGACCCACAACAAACGCGGCCTGCTCGGCAGACCGCATGCTCGGCAGTCGCGCCGCCGCTGAGCACCGACCCGCAGGGCCACCGCGCCACCCACCGTGGACCCCCTGCGACCCGGAGCGGATGGGGTTTCTCGCAATTCGCAAACTACACGCACGCGGAGGACAACGGGCCCACCGAGGGCATCGACGCAGAAGAGCTTTTACGCCTGCTGCGTATCCACGAATCCAGGGCGCCGGCTGAGATCCAGCCAGTCCGGGAGCGCTCCGCCGCCCGCGCGGTGCGCGCGAACACGCAACGCCCATCAGCGCCATCGTCCGAGGCGCCCCCGGTTGAGTCGGGCACAGAGGCGTCCCCAAAGCAGCGCTACGCAGAACAGAGGCATCAACAGCGCCATGCGGAATACGAGCGTCGCATGGACGAGCTGGCCCGCTGGCAGGCGCTTCCCTGGTGGAAGCGTCCGTTTGTTAGCGAGCCAGACTCATCGCAAGTAACCGGCTAAAGACCAGTCTGCGCACTGAGAGCTCAGGGGCCGGCGCCGCAGACTTCCTCGCGAGGCCTGGCCGCGCCGACGCCAGCGGCGCCTGGGAATAAGCCCTGATCCACCGATCGGGTAGGTCGGGTCCGTCCGGACCAGAGTGAAGAATGACCTCCTGTGCAGGGCTTTTTCGGCTGTGTCGGGCAGCCGGGGCCTGCGGCAGGAGGTCACCTTCATGGTGCAGGATGCCAAGCCGGTCGGACTGGACGGCACACGGGTCTGTTTCGACGACGAACGGGCGGTTTCGGATGCCGGGGTTCTGCTCGTCGCGACGCTCGCCGAGCGACTCGGTATCGAGGCGCTCGCGCAGGATGGGGTGCGGCTGCGTCGTGACCGGGCGGGCGCTGCGAACGCCGGGCGCAAGGTGATGGCGCTGCTGTACGCGATGGTCTTGGGCGCCGACAGCATCGATGACTGCGACGTCTTGCGCGCGGGTCGCACGGGCCGGCTGCTCGGCGGCTGGGTGCCGGCGCCGTCGACGCTCGGGACGTTTCTGCGGGCATTCACGTTCGGGCATGTGCGCCAGCTCGACTGGCTGCTCGGCCGGTCCGTTGAGCGCGCCTGGCAGGCAGGCGCCGGGCCGGGTGACGACCGCCTCGTCGTCGACGTCGACAGCTTCGTCGGCGAGGTCTGCGGCCGCCTGAAGCGCGGCGCCAGCTACGGGTACACCCGGCTGCTGGGGTATCACCCGATCCTCGCGACCCGCGCGGACACGCGTGAGGTGCTGCACATCCGGATGCGCAAGGGGTCGGCGAACACGCAGAAGGGGATGCTGCGCTTCTGCCAAGAGCTCGCCGCCCGCGTCGACCGCGCCGGCGCCCGCGGCGAGAAGCTGCTGCGCGCCGACTCGGGGTTTTGGAACACGAAGGTCTTCGACTACCTCGAGCAGATCGGCTGGCAGTACTCGATCGGCGTGCGCAACATCAAGAAGGTCCAAGTGGCGGTGCAGGCGATCGACGAGGATGCCTGGCAGCAGATTGCCTACCCCGTCGGCGGCGAAGCGCAGATCGCCGAGACCGTCTACGGCGACCGGCGGCTGATCGTCCGCCGCACCCGCCTCGTCGGTGCCCAAGCCGAGCTGTTTCCCGACTGGCGGCACTTCTGCTTGATCACCAACCGCAGCGAGGCTCTCGCCGTCGTCGAGGCCGAGCATCGCGATCACGCCGTCGTCGAGCAGGTCATCGCCGATCTCAAAGACCAGGCCCTCGCACACTTTCCTTCCGGCGACTACGACGCCAACGCCGCGTGGACCGTGCTCGGCGCACTCGCGCACAACCTGCTGCGCTGGACCCAACTGCTCGGACTGCCCGACACGACCATCCGCGCGGCCCGCACCCTGCGCCGCCGCCTGCTCGCCGTTTCCGGCCGTCTGACCCGTCACGCCCGCGGCTGGACGCTGCATCTCCCCGCCCGCTGGCCCTGGCAGCACGACTACACCCGCGCCCTTGACCGCATCCGCGCGCTCCCGACGCTCGCCTGACCGCTCGGCACGCTCACCGACAACGACGCGATCGACCCCGCCCACCCGGCGCGCGAACCGCTGCCCGCAAACATCCCCAAACGCCTCAACGGACACCCGACCACGCCGCCACCAGCATCAACACGCCAACTCGGAGGACTCGCGCGCCGCCAACCCGCCGCACAGACGGCCCGCCCCCGATTTCAGCACGCCGACCCGCCCGATCGGTGGATCCGGGATAAGGACTAACGACGCCTCACTGGCCGCCGGACCCCTGAACGAGGCCATGCGATCGACGCTCGGGCGCGTGCCGGTCGGCGCGCCCCGACGGAGACGCGACATTTGTGGGCTCGAGCCGTCCAAGCCCGTCCGGAGCCATACCATCATGATCTCCCCGCGGACGCCCTCGAGCCCCACTGCGCGGTTCACCAAGTCGGTTGAAGTCTTCGCCGACGCCGCGAGCTCGCCATCGACGACGCGTTGATCGGGAGGCAGCTCGACCAGCTCGTCGACCAACGCACCGACGCGAGAGGTGATGTCCGTGCCGTGGCGCGTCCAGCAGCGCGCCCGGCCGCCCTCGACGTGCGCGACGAATCGGTAGCCATCCCACTTGGGCTCAAGCGCCCAGTCTCCGAGCGGGCCACTCTTGGGCGCTGGTCACGCAAATCGGCGCACGCGGGATCACGATCCGGATGAGGACCAGCGGGCGTGGAAATTCCCGTTTGCTGCGCGGCTCGACGGCGTCGTCGTCGTGGAGGACGCTCACATAGCGAAGCGACGGCTACACGAGTGGGGGAGACCGACGTGAGGACGACGACGCTGCTGGTGGTTGCTGTCCTCATCGGGGTGGCGCTGCCGCCGGGTTCCGCGAGCGCGGCGGTGTGCGCGGACTACGCCACACAAGCCGATGCTCAAGCGGCCGCCGACACGCGCGACGCCGATGGAGATGGCATCTATTTGCGAGGGGAGCCTGCCGTGCCCCTGCTCGACCGGTAAGCGGGCAGTCAACATCGCCACCGCCCACCCCGCCGCCGGCCGCAAGGGTTGCGCAGTCCTGCCGTCGGCCATCGGCCGTGCAACGCCTGCTCTTCAGCGCGGCGAAGTACCCGAAGCGACTTCACGGCCGATCGGCCTGACGCGCTGCACCCCGAAACAGGACGGGTCGTGCGAACATCTGTTCGCATGACCTCGCCCGGCTCAGCCCACAGCCGATTTAAGCGCGCGCTCACGACCGGCAACCTGCAGCTGATCGAAGCGGCGGCAGCGGAGCTGCCCAGCGTGAGCCTCGAGGACGCGCTGGCGATCCTCATCGTCATCGCGCGGACAGGCGACGCTCGGTTCGAGCGCGCCTCGGCGCGGTGGGTGGGGCGACTGCTCACGGAGACGCCCACTGGGCTCAGCGACGCGCGCTTCGCGCTGGCGCTCGTCGAGCGGCTGCCGGAGTGTCGCGACGCGCTGTATGGCCTCGCCCGCCGCCGATGACGGACTGCCGTAGCGAGCGCCTGATAGCGCGCTTTCTGTCAACGGGGTTGCTGAGCGCTAGCCTCGCTTGGTGCGCGGGAGTACTCGAAACGCCGATGAACTGGCGCACTGGCGCGCGGCGGCCGTCACCGCGCTTCTCTTGCTGGGCTCGCTGACGGGGGTCGGACTCGCGGTCGGCGGGCCGGGGTGGCTAAAGGTGGTAGGGCCATCGCTGGCGAGCGTGAGCGCGGCTGTCGCGCTCGTGCTGCTCGTGGGAGAGCGGCGGGCGCGGGCGTCTGAGCGTATTGCCCGCGGGAGTGTTGAGCGCCGCTGAAGTTGGGGATGGTGGCGTCGCTCGGGATGGGCATCGAGGGGTCGGGTACGAAAGAAGAAGTAAGCCGGTCAGGGGGCCGGGGTCGCGGCCCAGAGCTGCGCGGGGCGTCCGCCGGTGGCGATCTGGGAGACGGTCGCTCGACCAGTTGCCTGGAGGGCGCGGAGTGCGTGGTCGAGTTGACCGGCGGGCTGGTTGTGGTTGAGGGCGTCGCTGATCTGGCTGCGGGTCAGTCCGGCCGCGCTTGCGGTGAGGGCGGCGTGGATCTGTTCGGCGAGCGGTTGGCCGGTCGCGCCGGTCAGGGCCCATGCGGCGCTGCGGGCGGCGTAGTCGTGCAGCGCGAGCGCGGCGGTCAGGTGCTGCGGGCTGATCTGCTTGGCGCCGTCGGTGAGGGCGTAGATGAGCGCGAGGCGGATCGTGTGCGCTTCGGCGCGGGCGGTGATCTGGCCGAGGATCCCGGGCTGGGGCTGGGCGAGCTTGCGGTAGGCGTCGTGCCAGAGCGTGCGGGCGTCGTCGTCGAGGCGTAGCTGCCCGGCGTTGCGCGCGTGTTGAACGGCGGCGGCGAGGAGGCGGTGCAGGCCGCTGTCGGCGAGCGGGTCGTGGTGGCCGCCTTCGGGCAGTAGCCGCTGTCGGCGGCAGGCGATCACCACGAAGCGGTTCAGGTAGCCGTTTGAGAGCTCGATCGTGGTGGTGTGGCGGCGCAGTTCTTCGCGGGTGATGTGACCGATCAGCGCGATGTGCGCGCTGGTCGCGCGCGCTGGCGCGGTGCGGGTCAGGATCGCCAGCGGTCGGCCGTCCCATGCCGAGCGCAGCGTCGGCGAGAGCGTGGAGATCTCGCGTGCGGATGACTTGAGCACACTGGCGAACTCGGGCTCGATCACGAGCAGCCGCTGATCGCTGATGCCGGGGTCTTGGCCGCTGGGGTCGCGGACGGCCCAGATCAGTCCTTCGCCGGAGGATAGGCCGGTCAGGATCCGCCGCTCGAGGGTCGCGTCGACGGTGGCGATCAGCCGGCGGACGTGATCCCAGGATGAGCCCTTGCGGGCCTTGCTGCTGTCGCCGACGAGGAGCATGAACTCGTGCGGGTGATGGCGGGTCGCCTCGACGGTGAACCACGCGCCGCGGCCGACGGCGGCACCGAACGCGACCAAGAGCTGGGTCAGGATCGCGACCGGGTCGGCCTCGGTTTGCGGCGCGATCCGGGTGACGATCTCACCGAGCAGCTGGTGGTAGACCGTCGCAGCGGGTGGGGCTGGCCAGCCCGCGGGCGCCGGCAGGGTCGTCGCGTCGGGCCGGGGTTCCTCAGGTGGCGGGTCCAGCAGCGACGGCGATGTCATTCGGCGGAGATCTCGGCGACCGCGACGCGTGCGGCGGACTCGTCGACGATCGCCTTCTTCTGCGCGAACGCGGCGATCAGGGAGGCGACGGCGAGGTTGTTGACCAGCCGCGGCAGGCCCCGTGAGACCTCGTAGATCAGTCCGACGGCGTCATCGGAAAACAGCGTGTCCGAGCGGCCGGCGAGCGCGAGATGATGCGTCACGTAGCTGGCCGTCTCGGCAGCGTCGAGGCCGCTGATCGCGTAGCGCAGGGCGATCCGCTGATCCAGTGCGGCGAACGTCCCTTGGCGCAGCCGGCGACGCAGCGTCGGCTGGCCGAGCAGCAGCAGACAGAACGGTGCCGTCTGATCCATCCCCAGGTTGCTCAGGCAGCGCACGCCCTCCAGACTCTCGGCGTCCAGCAGGTGCGCCTCGTCGATGATCAAGACGACCTGCTTGCCGCGCTCGGACGCCTCGGCGACCAGCAGCTCCTGGGCTTGGGGGATCAGCGCGGCATGGTGAAAGCGCGGTGTGTCGCCCAGCGCCGTGACGATCAGCCCGTAGATGCCGCGCAGCCCGACCCCGGGGGTGCCGAGATAGACAATCGTGTGCCGCGAGGCGTCAAGGCCCGCGACCGCCGCCCTCGCGGCCACCGTCTTGCCGGCGCCGCACTCGCCGCTGATCACGCCGATCGCCTGCTCACTGATGCACCACGCGATCCGCGCGACCGCCTCGGCATGCGCGCCATGGGCGTGCAGCATCCCCGGCGCGAGGTCCTTGCCGAACGGCATCCGCGAGAACCCGTAATGCGCGCGCAACCGGTCGATACTCATCCCCAGCTCCCTTCGTTGATGTCACGATCGTCGCCGTCGCCGTCGCCGTCGCCGTCGCCGTCGCCGTCGCCGTCGGGCTGGGCGAGGCTTGCGTAGTCGATGCGGTGCCCGCCCAGCTCGGCGTCGCGCTTCTCAGCCAGCAGCCGCAGGTAGTCGATCCCGGTCGCCGGCGGTGGCGGCGGAAGCTCGCGCTGCGCTTGGGGATGGGTGCGGCGGCCGATCACCAACGGGACCCCCAGCCCGAACGGCCGATGCTGGTAGCGAACCTCGATCCGCGTCAGGTCAAACGGATCGAACACCAACTCGACCTTGCGGCCCACGAGCGCGGCGTCGACCTCGTATTGGTTTGAGTGCAACGACACCGTCGCGGTCTTGGTCACCGTCCGCTCCTGCGACCACAAAAACGCCTCGCGCAGCAGCGCCGGCGTCGGCAGCAGCGGCGCGCCCGCCTGCTCAAAGCGCTCCAGCGGCGTCTGCTCGGTCTCGGAGTGCACGCGGCGGTGGTAGACGACTTCAAGCCACGCGCTGAACAGCCGGTTGAGCTCGACGAGCGTCACGCCGTCGTCGATCTCGACCAGGAACTGATCGCGGACCGTCCTGAAGAACCGTTCGATCTTGCCCTTCGTGGTGGCCGCTCGCGGGCTCGCGTGGACGAGTCTCACGCCCAAGACAGCGCATGCACGCAGCAGCTGCGAGGACACGAACGCCGAACCGCGGTCGACGAGGATCGCCGCGGGGACGCCGCGGGCCATCAGCCCCGAGCGCAGCGCGGCCTCCAGACGAAACACATCCTCGCCGGTGCCCCACCGCCAGCCGACCAGCAGTCTGCTGTGGTCGTCGATGAACGCCAACAGCACCGCTCGGCGCGCTGCGGTGCCGGCCAGAAACGGGCCGTGCAGGCCATCCCCGGTCCACAACTCGTTGCGCACGCCAGCTTCGAAGCGACCATAAACCTTGCCCGCAGAGCGGCCGTCCGCGCGGACATTGAGCCCCTGCCGGGCGAAATGCGTCTGCAACGTCCGCAGCCCCGGCACCGACTCACCGTCGGCGCCCGCGACAGCAAGCATGATCTCGCGGACCTGCGCCGCGGTCCGGTCGGGCCGCTCGCGCTTGAGTGCGAACGCCAGCTCGAGCTTCCCGGCGCTCGTGCGCGGTTCCACGACCGCCGGCCGAGGAACGAGCGCCTCAAAGCCGCCATGACGGTAAGCGCGGATCCATCGATCAAGCGTCGTGCGACTGATCCGCACGAGCCGGCCGTCGGGATCGACGTGCTCACGCTCGCTCACGGCGCGGACCAGCCGGCCGCGCTCAGCCTTGCTCAACACCGCGTCGGCCGCGTCACGCACGAGCGCGTAGCGGAACAGGCCGATCTCGCGGCGGCGGTCCTCGCCCATCAGTTCTCAGCGCTCTCGCTCACGAGCGCGAGACCGTCCCAGCTCAGCGCACCGCCGGGAAGGGACAGCTCGTGTTGCCAAGCAGCGCCCCGCCCGACAGCACACCGGCAATCCGCCACGGATCACCGGGCCCGAACCGCAACACCCACGCCCGCGCCGCGACCGCGACCGCCTCCAACGCGTCCGCGACGCCGTTCCCCGCCGGCAACACCGGTCCCAGTTCCGCGTCCAGCGCGACCGCGCAACGCGTGAAATGCGCCCTGACCTGCGCGGCCCGCTGCGTAAACCGCCGCAGCCAGCCTCGGACCGTGCCCGCCGGCAGACCCAAACGCGCCGCGATCGGCCGATGCCCCTCCCCGCCAACATGCGCCTCGATCGCCGCCCCGATCACCACGACCTCGTCGCGGCGGCGCAACAACGCCACATCCGGCAACAACACATGCGTGCCCAAGCATCCCCGACACCGCGCCCGCCGCGGCCGCAACAGCCGATCTCCCAGCGCGCAACGCAGCACCCGCTCCCGCGCATGCCCCCACGGCCCCAACACCGCCCGACACGACGGGCTGGTTTGCGTCTGAGTTCGCGCCACACTTCGGCGATTTGATCAGTCCGCATCTGGCAGCCTTTCGGGCCTGTCCAGAAGGAGTCGATCATGACGGTGCAGTCCAACGGTACCGGCCCGTCGGGCCGTCGAGCGAAGCGGTTCTTGTCGCCGAGCGAGAAGTACGAGATCTGGCTATCGCTGGTCCGTGGCGAGTACACGATCAGCGAGGCCGCCGACCGATCCGGGGTCGACCGCTCGACGGTGATGAAGCTGCGGACGGTCGCGCGGCAGGGCGCGCTGGACGCGCTGGCGGCATCGCGGCCCGGTGTGCGGCCGGGCGGCGGCCCCGATCCGGAGCTGGCGGCGGCGCGGGCGGAGATCGCGCGGCTTTCGGAGGCGCTGAAGGAGATGGGCGTCAGGTTGATGCTGGCGCAGGGAAAAGGGCGCTGGGGCTGAGTGGCCGGGTCCCGCTGCGCGTGCCGGCGGCCACGAAGCACCGGCTGCTTGACCTCATCGACCGCGCCGTCGCCGACGGCTGGGATCACCGCCGCGTGTGCGCGTACCTGGAGCTCGGCGAGACGCGGGCATGGCGCTGGCGCGAGCGCCGGGCGGCCGGGACGCTCGAGGACCGCCGGCCGGGCGGCGGCGCGCTGCACGCGATCACGCCCGACGAGGAGGCCGCGATCGTCACGGTCTTCGAGCAGCACGGGCTGACGGATCGCTCGCATCGCAAGCTCGCGCACCGCGGCAGCTACGAGCAGCTGGTGTGGGTTTCAGCGTCAACGGTTCGCAGGGTCCTCGCCGCGCACGGCCTCAGGGTCCGCGGGCCGCGTCGCGCGGGCCGCTCGGAACGCGCGCCGTTCCCCGAATGGGCTGCATATGAGCGCCATTCGATCTGGATCTACGACACGACCCGGTTCGCGCGCTGCCGCGCAACCTACGTCGTGACGATCATGGACCTCGTCACGCGCAAGTGGATCTGCGAGCACGTCAGTGCCGAGGAGACCGGCCTGCAGGTCCAGCTCGCGTTCACCCTGGCACTCGAGCGCGAGGGCTTGCTGGACGCCGTCGACGAGCACCAGCGCCGGCTCGCCGACCCGACCGTCGACGACCCGGCTCGCCCGGTCCTGTTGGCCGTCAGCGACAACGGGCCGCAGATGACATCCGGGTCCACGCGCGAGTTCATGGTGATGTGCGCGATCGCGCAGCACTTCGGGCGGCCCGGCACCCCGACCGACCAGGCCTGGATCGAGAGCCTGTTCAGCCACATCAAGGCCGACTGGCCACACCTGGACCGCATCACCGACCCCGCCGTCCTCAGAGCCGAGCTCGCCTCGGTGCGCGACGAGTACAACACCAAACGCCTGCATGCCGGCATCGGCTACGTCACGCCCGACGACGAGCACGAAGGCCGCGGACCCGCCATCCGTCACGCCCGCCGCGTCGGCCTGCACCGCGCTCACCGGCTACGGATCGCCTACCACCGCGCCCAGCGCAAGCAGCACGCGTGACCCCCGCGCACCCCCGCGGGCAGCTCCGCTGCCCGCCTGACCGCCACCATCAGCGCAGCGAGGACGGCCTGTCAAGGGCAGCCCGACAGGGCCGAGCCCCCAGGGCGAAGCCGCGCAGCGGTGCCCTTGACAGGCCGCCGCAGCGAAGCTACCTATACGCAGACACCACCACCGCCCGACCCGCCCGATGCGGTCTGATCGCCGGCCGGATCTGTGGCGTTGACTCAGACACACCTCAGGGCAGCCAATCCGCCCGCCGACCAGCCAACCCTCGAGCAGCCCCGGCTCGACGCCTAGGATCAACATCGGGTGCCACCTCCGGCATCCAGAGAGCCCTCCCGACGACGATCAATCAGACGGGAGGGCTCTCGCGCGTTCAGGAACCGCCGAAGCCTCCCACCGTCACCACAACGAACGGCACCGGCGCCCCCGACCGTGCCCAATCTCAGCGGCGCTCAACAGGGAGGGCCGATCGAGCGGTGGGCGTGGGCGGGCTGCTGTCCTGGCGGGTCGCGCTGGACGACGTTCCCGCTGACGCCGTGGTGGTGTTCGTGAGCAATGCGCGCCAGGACGATGAGTGGCGGCGGCGCTTCGAGACGATGCTGCGCCCGTTGGGTAAGCGCGGGCTGGTGGTGTGGAGCGATGAGCGCATCGGTGTGGGGGAGGCGTGGCGGGCCCAGCTTGATCGTGCGATCGCGCGTGCGAATGCCGCGTTGGTGTTGGTCTCCTCCGATCTACTCAACTCGTCGTTCATCATGCGCGAGGAGCTGCCGGCGCTTGCGACGCGCGGGATCCCGCTTGTGTTCGTGCATGTGCGCGACTCCCTTGTCGATGCGGTCGACGTGTTCGACGAGGTGCAATGGGCGCATGATCGGTCGGTGCCGATCGCCGGTGCGCGAGATCCCGACGGTGAGATCCGGCGCGCGTGCGAGCGGCTCGTGGAAGTGCTTCCCGTGGCTGCGCCCCAGGCTGGCCTGGCTGATGCTGCCGCGGGTCGCGCGCAGACGCCGCGACTGGCGCTGCGGGCTGTGGCCCGCGGTGGTGCGCTGCATGATGTGCCGCAGCTACCCGATGAGTACGTCCACCGCGACGAGCTTGAGCGGCTGCGCGACGGGCTCGCGTCGGCCGGTGAGGGAGCAGCCGGGATCACTGGCCGGCTGGTCGGGCTGCATGGGCTGGGCGGGATCGGCAAGAGCGTGCTGGCCGCGGCGGTTGCGCGTGACCCGGGTGTCGGCGCGTTGTTTCCGGATGGCGTCTGGTGGGTCACGGTCGGTGAGCGTGGCGACCTCCTCTCATTGCAGTTGGCGCTACTTGAGCGCCTTGGCGGCGATCGACCGCAGCTGCACTCGATCGACGCATGTGCGCGGCAGCTGCGCGATACGTTGGCAACGCGTCGCTGTCTGCTGGTCGTCGACGACGTCTGGAGCGTCGCCGCTGCGAGCGCGTTTGACGTGGTCGGCGAGCAGGGTCGCGTGCTGTACACGACGCGCGACCGCGGCGTCCTGGATGCACTGCATGCCGTCGCACAGTCCGTCGGTTTCCTCGCCGAGGAGCAGGCCCTCCGGTTGCTGCGCGACCTCTCGGGGGTGGGGGATGGCGCCCTGCCAGCGGCCGCCGAGACGGTCTTGGCGGCAACAGGCCGTGTCGCGCTGGCCGTCGCGCTCGTCGGAGCGGCGATCCGTGACGGGCGCGGCTGGGAGCAGGCCGCCGATGCGCTCGGTCGCGGACAGGAGACGTTTGGGACACACCCCTACGCCGATGTGTTCAAAGCGATGCAGGCCGCCACTGAGGCGCTGCGCCCGCAGCTGCGAGAGGCCTATCGCACGCTCGCCGTGTACCCCGAGGACACGCGCGTCCCGGTCGCGACTGTCACCCGGCTCTGGCAGCACATCCAGGTTGCTCCCACAGCCGGTCAGGCGCGCATCTTGCTACGGGAAGCTCGCCGACCGCGAGCTGCTCACCCTCGACGATCGGACGTTCGGCTTTCACGATCTGCAGCGTGCGTTTCTGCTGTTGCGCGCGGGGGACCTGCAGCTGCTGCACAACGATCTGCTCGCCGCGTACTGTCCCGCCGGCGGCAATTGGGGCGCGATGGCTCTCGACGAGCCGTACATCTGGGAGCACCTGCTCGAGCATCTGCGTGCCGCGGGTGATCCGGCCGGGATGCGCGGGGTAGCGACTGACCTGGGTTATCTGGCGTCGCGCTGCTACCGCGACGGCCCCTACGCCGCCGAGCGCGATGTGCGTGCTGCCGCCGCCGTGCTGGAGCCCGAGCCGGCGCTGGACTGGGTCATCACGCTGCTAGCACGCGCCGGCGAACTGCTCAGCCGACACGACAGCCTCGCTGACGTCGCCGCAACAATCGCGTTTCGGGCTCATGACGCTCCCGCACCGCTGTCAGTGGGCGCGTTGTGCCGTCTGGCGCCGGCGCCACTGCTGTGCGCGCGCTGGGGTCTGCCGCAGCCCGCCCAAGCACTGCACCGCGTCCTCGTCGGCCACACCGGCGACGTGGGGACACTCGCGTTTAGTCCCGACGGCGCGACCCTTGCCAGCGCCGGCAAGGACCGGACGGTGCGGCTGTGGGATGTCGCCACGGGCGCTCAGCGTGCCCAGCTTGACGGACACACTGGCAGCGTGCGGACGGTCGCGTTCAGTCCCGACGGCGAGACCATCGCGAGCGCCGGCGAGGACCGGACGATACGGCTGTGGGATGTCGCGACCGGCGCCCAACGCGCCCAGCTCGATGGCCACACCTCCTGGGTTTCGGCACTCGCGTTCAGTCCCCACGGCGCCATCATCGCGAGTGCCGGGGCCGACGAGACGGTGCGGCTGTGGGACGTGGCGACCGGCGCCCAACGCGCCCAGGGCAACGGCCACATCGGCGCGGTGTGGGCGGTCGCGTTCAGTCCCGACGGCGCCACGGTCGCCAGCGCCGGCGACGACGGGAGGCTGCGGCTGTGGGATGTCGCGACCGGCGCCCCACTTGGTCAGCTCAACGGTGACGCCGGCTTGGTTGGGGCGTTGGCGTTCAGTCCCGACGGCGACACTCTCGCCAGCGCCGGCGACGCCGCGCGGGTGTGGCTGTGGGATGTGGCGACCGCCACCCAGCGCGCTCAGCTCAACGGCCGCATCGGGGGACACATACTGGCAGTAGCGTTCAGTCCCGACGGCGAGACCCTCGCCAGCATTGCCGAGGAAGGCACGGTGCGGTTGTGGGACGTCGCGACGGCCACCCAGCGCGCGCAGCTCGATGGCGAAAGCAGCTACGTGTCAGCGGTAGCGTTTAGTCCCGACGGCGCCGCTCTCGCCAGCGCCGGCAGCTACGCCACGGTGCGGTTATGGAATGTCTCGACCGACTCCGAGCGCGCCCCGCTCTACGGCCAAACCAGCGGGGTGCATGCGGTCGCGATCAGTCCCGATGGTGACACCCTCGCAAGCGTCGCCGGCGACGGACCGACCGTGCAGCTCTGGGATGCCGAGACCGGCGCCCAACGCGCCCAGCTCGATGCCGAGAGCGAGTGGGTGTGGGCGCTGGCGTTTAGTCCCGACGGCGCCACCCTCGCCGGAGCCGGAGGAGCCGACGACCCGCGGCTGCGGGTGTGGGATGTCGCGACCGGCGCGCAACGGGCCGAACTCGAGCGCCCCATCGGCCATGTGTGGGCGGTCGCGTTCAGTCCAGACGGCGAGACCATCGCGAGCGCTGGTGAGGACCGGACGGTGCGGTTGTGGGATGTCGCAACCGGTGCCCAACGCGCCCAACTCGACGGCCACACCGGCACGGTGTCGACGGTCGCGTTCAGTCCTGACGGCGACACCCTCGCCAGCGCCAGCAACAGCCCCCACGCCAGTGCCCGCGCCGGCGGCGACCGGACGGTGCGGCTGTGGGATGTCGCGACCGGAGCCCAACGCGCCCAACTCGAGGGCCACGCCCGCGGGGTGTCGGCGGTCGCGTTCAGTCCCCTCGGCGACACCCTCGCCAGCGCCGATGGGGACCGGGTGCGACTGTGGGCGCGACGTAGCACAGGCTGGGGCCGACGAGCCTGGACGATCCGACCGCATCGCCGACGTGAGACCAGCACGCTCCCGGTGTCCTCCCATGTGAGCGCGCTCGTCTTCGCGGCTGACGAACATACGCTGATCACCTGCTCCAGCGGCGGTGAGCTGCACTGCTGGGACACAGCCAGCCGCACACCGTGCTACCGCGTCCGTACCGGCCTGAGTGTTCGTATGCTCGCGTCAGCCGGCGCCCGCATAGCGCTCGCGACCTCGGTGGGAGTCATCTTGGTCGGCCTCGTTGACGATCACGCAAGGGACTTGCGCAACGCCTCATGATCCTGCTCCTGTAAAGCCGGGTGCCTCAAGCTCGATCCCGGGGAGTGCAGGCGAGAGGACGCTGACAGTCGCCGGGGAGGGCGTTGCATTTGACGACGGCGTCGGCAAGGGCGACCTTGACGAGGCCTCCGTCAGGGAGGAGCCTGCCCGGACGGGGCAGCAGCAGGGCGGCAGGGGGATCCACGTGAAGAAGATGGTCATCACCTCGGTGGTCGGCGCACTGATCGCGGCTGCGAGCGTCGCCAGCGCCGTAGCTTCTCGCGTGCCTACCGCGGAGGAGCACGCGGCGCTCGCCGCCACGGCAAACACCGTGGCGGCCTGTGTCGATGTGCGGGTCGCGACCGTTCAGGCGGGCTGGGCGCGACTCGAACTCACCAATGCGGAGGGATGCCCGCAGGGAAACGGCGTGGCCATCTTGCAGTTCACCAACGGCAGGTGGGCGACTCGCTACGAGGGATCCGATGATCTGGGCGGGCCGTGCAGCGGCTTCGCTGGCGTTCCCGCCGCCGTCGCACTCGATCTTGGCGTCTGCCGCCCCTTGAGCGAGCGCGTGTACATCCCACGCGGTGACGACGTGGTCTACAAGCCGCGGCTTATGATCTACGGCGCACACGCCGGTTTGCGCAATCTGCGCTGGTCTGGGTGGGGACGCGCCGTCGCCACCTCCCGCGGCACGCTGGACTACGCGGACCGCACGCTGAGCTTTCGCGCCCCGATCCGCGTCCGCGTGTCGCGAATTCGGCCGTGCGGTGTCAGGCGAACTTACCGACGGATGAGCGTGACGTTTGTTCGGGCGAACCACCGGCGGATGTACGGGGCGCTGGATGGCGTGACATCCTTCGTGTGCCCCTAATGCGTCTTCTGACCACGATCCTCGCCGCTCTCGCTGCGGTGCTTACGATCATGCTGGTCCCAGGCTCGGCAAGCGCGGCGGTCTGCGGCGACTACTCAAATCAGGCTGACGCCCAAGCGGCTGCGGATACGCGCGACGCTGATGGCGACGGCATCTACTGCGAGAGCCTGCCATGTCCATGCTCAAGCGGCAGCGGGTCAGCATCGCCGCCGCCGCCCTCTGCATCACCGCCCCCGCCAGCGTCCAGACCGAGGAGCTGCCGCCGTCCCTCGGCGACACAACGGCTTCGCTTCAGCAAGGCGAAGTACCCAAACATCAAGGCGCACATGGACGCCGCCATCGCGCGCGGCTGGCCCCGAGTGATGGTGCTCAACCGCAAGGGTGCAGACCAGCGCCGCGACAGGTTGCTGGACCCCGAGACCTTCCCGACACGTGCCGGATTCGACCGTGACGAGTACCCGGCGGCTGTCGGGCGGGGCCGCGCGAACGGCAAGCAGCGCGGCCTCATCCGCGGGATCAACCCGATCGGCTGGCTAGCCGACGTCGAGTACGTCGCAAGCAGCGAAAATCGGTCGCACGGCTCGTCGCTCGGCGCGAAGCTCAGGCGGCTGTGTAACGGCACGCGGTTCCGCTACGTCTTCGAATAGGGAGGAAGGTCGTCATGCGTAAGAAGCGACCGTGGTGGATTTGGGTGCTGCTCGTGATCGTGGCGCTCCTGGTCATTGGTGCGATCGCCGGTGACCCCGACAAGAGTTCAGACAACGAAACGCAAGCCGAGCAGACCACGACCACGACCTCGACCGCTGAAGCAGGTCCGACCACGACGCAGACTGTGCCGGTCCAGACGATCGCTGACGCCCGTCGCGCGGTCGATGACGACGACTATCCAGCGGCACTGATTATCGCTGGCGCCCTCACCGCCCGCGAGGCCAATTCCATACGGCGGCGAATCTCCAACCGGATCGCGCGGCGGGTACGAGCAGCCGTCCGCGCCGGAAAGCGCGGGGGCGCCGGCAGGCTGCTACGCCGATCCGGTGGCCTGCCCAAGACACAAGCGTTGGTCCAGGCCCGCGCGAGCTACAAGGCGGCCAAGGCACAAGCGGCGCAACGGGCACAAGCCCGCCGCGAGGCTGAGGCGCAACGCCAGCAGGCAGCTGCAGATCAGACCGAGCAAACGCCGACGCCGCCACCTCCGTCCGCTCCTTCCGTGCCTTCGGGCACGTGCTCAGATATCGGACAAACCGATTTCCCGGTACCACCCGGGGATCCACGCGATCGCGACAACGACGGGATCGCCTGCGAGAGTTGATATGGACGGCGTGGCGTCAAGTCAACGCGTGTGAGTTGGCGCGTTGGCGCTCGTGTGGCGGGTCGGTGTGGCTGCCGGCCGGAGCCTGTCAAGCCCGGTGAGACGCTTCGCGTTCGAATTTAGTGAGCGGCGGCGGCCTCCTTCGCGTCGGCTGGCTTGTTGATCCAGGCGGCGGTAGGCAGCTCTGGCGGAACCGGCGGCTTGCGGACGAACCGCTCGGGGTTACGGGCGTACGCGGCGTCGAGCACGGTGGCGCGGGCGGCGCGGAGCTCGGTGGCCTGGCCGTGGTGGACGGCGGCTGGGGTCATCAGCCCGATCCCGGAGTGGCGGTGGGCGTGGTTGTACCAGTCGACGAACGTCCGGCAGTGCTCGCGCGCGTGCTCGATCGAGTCAAACCGGGCAGGGAACTCGGGCCGGTACTTCAGCGTCTTGAAGTTCGCCTCCGAGTAGGGGTTGTCGCTTGAGGTGTACGGCCGGCTATGGGTCTTCGTGACGCCCAAGTCCGCCAAGAGGAACGCGAGCGGCTTGGAGCGCATCGGCGCGCCGCGATCGGCGTGCAGCGTCAGGATCTTCGGTGGGATCTGCTGCTGCTCGCTGGCCTGCTCGATCAGCGCCGTGGCCAGCTGGCCGGTCTCGCGGTACTGGACCGTCCAGCCGACGATGTAGCGGCTGAACACATCCAAGATGACGTACAGGTAGTAGTAGGTCCACTTCGCCGGGCCCTTGAGCTTGGACACGTCCCAGCTCCACAGCTCGTTTGGCCGCTCGGCAAGCAGCTCGGGCTTGGCGTAGGGCGGGTGGGCGAGCTGAGCGCGCCGCTCCCGCACCCCGCCATGGCGAGCGGCGAGGATCCGATACATCGTCCGCGTCGAGCACAGGTAGGTGCCCTCGTCTAGCAGCGTCGCGTAGGCCTCCTCCGGCGAGACGTTGACGAAGCGCTGCGAGTGCAGCACCTCGAGCACCCGCTCGCGCTCCGGTGCCGTGAGCGCCCGCTCGGGCGTCGGCCGCGGCCTGCGAGGCCGCGGCTCGGGCGGTCGCCGGCGACGGTAGATCGACGCCACAGACGCGCCCAGCGCCCGACACGCCGGCCGGGTCCCGATCAACGGCGTCAGCTCCTCGACTGTGGCGGCGATCATCGCTCGGTGCTCCTCTGCGCGCTCTCGGAACCGAGCATCTCCTCCAACAGCGCTGAGACGTTTCCCTGGATCTCGATGACCCGACGCGCCTTCACAAGCTCCGCCTCGGAGCGCTCCAGCTTGCGCTTCAGCGCCACGATCTCCTGCTCACGCCGATCGACCGGCTTGCGCCCGCGCGGGCGCCCCAGCTCCTTCAACGCGCCCTCCTTGCGCTGCTTGCGCCAATACGTCAAGTGCGACGTGTACAGGCCCTCCCGGCGCAGCAGTTCGCCGACCTCGCCCGGCCTGGTGCACGCATCAGCCTTGGCCAGAATCTCGGCCTTGTACTTCGCAGTGAACGTCCGGCGCTTCGCCCGCTCAACCAGCTCAGGGTCAGGGACCCCCGCCGGCGCGGCGCGCCCGCCGGCCCCGAATCCCAGCCCGCCTACGGCGTCCTGGTCTTCGCGGCCGGCGGCAGCAGCCTCAACCGCAGTACCAGCTCCATTCGTGCTCGTCTCCAACATGTCCGGCGTTCTCCGTTCTCGCCCTCAAGGTCATTGATTCCTCGATGGTGAGCGTCTCGCCGGACGTTGACAGAGAGGGGGCTCTCGGGGCGCCGCGCCGAAGCGATGTGGCGTCGTCGACGGGTTGGTCAGGCTGAATCGAAAATAGACGTTGGGCTCAGGCGGCCTCCGGGAGCGGTTGGAGGGTGACCTTGTGGCCGAGGCGCTCGAGCTGGTGGATGAGGCGGCGGCGGTAGCGCTCGGTGTGCTCGGTGTCGCGGCGGTAGAAGAACTCCTCGCCGAGCTCGTGATAGGGAACGCCGCGATCGAGGACGTGGTAGGCGGCGGTCAGGATCTTGTGGCCGGTCGCGACGGTCGCTTTGGCGTGTCTGCGCGCGATGGTGGTTTTCTCCCCACATCCGATGACAAGAATTCCCCACCCCGGTAGCGCGTAAGGACGCGAGCGGGGATCGACGGAGGCGAGCCCCGTAGGGGCGAGCCGGAGTTGATCTCCGCTCGCGTGCGCGGTTCTGTCGGGGGTCCCCCTCACGGTCTTGGTTCCTGAAGCCAGACCGACATTGAGAAGGGACCCCCGGGGGATGCTCACAGAGGAGGACGATGTGGAGATCAACGCGCTGCATGCGCGAGGCTGGTCTGTGTCTGCGATCAGCCGGCACACGGGTCGTGATCGCAAGACGGTCAGCAAGTACCTGGCGGCGCCGCGGCAGGCGCGTGTGGCGCCCGTGAGCTGTCTTGAGCCCTACCGGGCGTATATCGAGGCGCGCTTTGAAGAGGACCCGCATCTGGAGGCGACGGTGCTGCATCGCGAGCTCGTCGGCGCCGGGCTCGGGCGGGCGTACACGACGCTGGTCGGCGAGCTGCGCCGGTTGGAGCTGCGGCCGGTGTGCCTGGTCTGCGCGCACCGGCGCGGCGACACGGTCACGACCGAGATCGATCATCCGGCGGGTGAGGAGATTCAGTGGGATTGGCTGGAGCTCGCCGCGGAGGATGTGCCGTGGGGCGAGGCGGCCAATGTGCTCGTCGGCGCGTTGTCGCATTCCGGGCGTTTCCGGGGCGTGTTCTGCGAGCAGATGACGTTCGGGCACCTCGCCGCCGCGATGCATCGGGTGCTCGTCGCGCTGGGCGGCAGCGCGCGGGTGTGGCGCACCGATCGGATGGCGACGGTCGTGTCGCCGCAGACGGGGCGGATCACGCCGGACGCGGCGGCGCTGGCCAAGCATTACGGCACGCAGATCGCCGTCTGCCCCGCCCGCCGGGCGCAGCGCAAGGGTGTCGTCGAGGCCGCGATCAAGTACCTGACGCGGTCGTGGTGGCGAACGGCGGCGGTCGCGACGCTGGGCGAGGCGCAACGCTCCCTGGACCGCTGGAGCGTCGATGTCGCCGACGCTCGCGACAGGCCCGGCGGCACCGTCGGGCAGCTCGGTGCCGGCGAGCCGCTGCGGGCGCTGCCTGCGGCGGCTTACCCGGCCCAGATCGTCGTTGAGCGCAAGGTCTCCAGGGTCGCGCTGACGGCGTTTGAGGGCAACCACTACAGCGTCCCGCCCGTCCACGCCGGGCGCACCGTCACCGTGACCTGGCGGGTCTCAGAGCCGCTGCTGCGGATCGTCGGCATGCACGGTGAGATCGTCGCCGAGCACCGCCGCGTCGCTGCGGGCGCGGGGCAGACGGTCCGCTCGGCCGAGCACGCCGCGCTGCTCCAAACGGCGGTGCTGGCCGCGTTCACGACCAAGGACGCCTGCCGACGCAAGCCCAACTTGCCCCCGGGCGACGCGGCGCTCGCCGAGCTGGCCCGGTTGCGCGGCATCGACTGCGAGTCGACCAACGTGATCTCGCTCGAGGACTACGCCCAGCTCGCGCACGCGCGGGAGCAGACCAGATGACCGACCATCGCTACGAAGCCCGCGCCGACGTCGTCGCCGGCGAGTGCGAGCTCGGCGTCGACGGGCAACTGAGCCAGCTGGTCACGCTGACGCTCACCGACGCCGGCCCGGTCACCAGGCCCGACGGCACCGACTACGAGCGCCCCGACGTGATCTGCCCGCTGCGCGTCAGCGAAGCCAGATCGCTCGCCGACCAGCTGACCCGGCTCGCCGACCAGGCCCACCACACCCCGAGGCCCAGGCGGTGAGCGCCGACACGCTCTATCAGCAGCTGCGCGGCCACCTGCACTACCTCAAGCTCGCGGCGATCGCCGAGCAGCTCGCGCCGGCGCTGGAGCGCGCCGAACGCGACCGGCCCGGCTACACCGAGTTCCTCACCGGCCTGCTTGAGACCGAGGTCGACGCGACCGAGCAACGCCGCCTGCAGGGCCGCCTGCGGTTCTCAAAGCTGCCGGCCCGCAAGACCCTCGCGGCGTTCGACCGTGACGCCCAACCGTCGCTGGACGCACGCATGATCGACGAGCTCGAGACGCTGCGGTTCATCGAAGAGAAGGCGAACGTCCTGCTGATCGGGCCGCCGGGCGTCGGGAAAACACATCTCGCGGTCGCGCTCGGCCACCAAGCCGTCGAGGCGGGCTACCGCGTCTTCTACACCACCGCCGCCGACCTCGTCGCCCGCACCGCGCGCGCCGCCCTGGAAGGGCGCTGGCAGACCACGATGCGCTTCTGGAACGGCCCGCAGATGCTCCTGATCGACGAACTGGGATGTGCGCCACGAGGCGCTGTTGAACCGGGTGGGATGAGAGGCCCACCGCTGGCCGCCGCGACGGCCGGTTGAAGCTGGGGGCAGCCCGCGTGCCTGAGGTGAGGCCGATGCGGGTGGGAGCAGCCCCGACAACGTAGGAACGGTCTGCCGTCAGCGGGCCGTGTCCGCAAGCAAGGCAGAAAGGCGTAGAGAAATCGAACCAGTGGTTGAAGCCCCTCGACTCGTCACCAGCCCCGAAATTGGCGGCTATGGGCTGTCGTGGCGCTCGGTCCTCCGTATCCGATGGAGGCCGTCTCGTTCGTCCGTTATCCCATCGGGCGGGCGAGGCCGTGCGGCGTGTTGCGGTGCCGCGCGGCGATGCCACAGGGGTATAGCTGGACGCCGACCCTGCCGACCGGTTGACAGTGAACGTGGGAAGCGCTCCGGCGGTGCCCGCCGACCCTTCGGGGTCGGGGCAGGCGCACCGTCCGCTGTTGCCGCCGGGGCGTGGCAGAGGAGCCGTAGTACTCCGAGGCCGGGAAAGCCGGTCACATGGGGAAGGGCTCCAGCGAACGTGTGGCACGTTGTGAGGAAGGAGGTCGCTGGTGAACACCGGCGCGCGGCTGCCCGGTCTCGATGAGGCCGAGCAGCGGGTACTTCACTTTCAGCGCAAGCTGCACGACTGGGCATCTGTGGATGCCGAGCGCAGGTTCTGCGATCTGTGGAACCTGGCCTGCGACCCCGCCACGTTGTTGGTGGCATGGTCGCGGGTGAGCGCCAACCGAGGGTCACGCACCGCCGGTGTGGACTCCATGACTCGTCATCGCGTCGAGCAGCAGCTTGGGGCGGAGCGGTTCCTTCGGGGGCTGCGCGACGAGCTCAAGGAGCGCCGGTTCCGGCCGGCACCCGTCCGCGAGCGTCAGATCCCCAAACGCGATGGCAACAAGCGTCGCCTGGGAATCCCGACGATCAAAGACCGGGTCGTTCAGATGGCCCTCAAGCTCGTTCTGGAGCCGATCTTCGAGGTCGGCTTCTACCCGTCGTCCTACGGCTACCGGCCCGGCCGCCGAGCCCATGACGCGATCGCTGAGATCGTCCACTTCGCACACGCCCCCTCAGATTACGAGTGGGTCATCGAGGCGGACATCGAGGCGTGCTTTGACCGCATCGACCATGCCCAGCTGATGGGCGAGGTTCGACGACGTGTCGAAGACAAGCGCGTGCGGGAACTCGTGCGGTCGTTTCTGAAGGCCGGCGTGATGACGGAGACCGGCCGCCTCGAGCGGACGGTGACGGGCACACCGCAGGGCGGGATCATCTCGCCGCTGCTGGCCAACATCGCCCTCTCCGCACTGGACCGCCAATATGAGGCGGACTGGCAGGAGATGAGCCGCTACACGGGCAGACGCCAATACCTGCGATCGCGGGGCCACGCGACCTACCGGCTCGTTCGCTACGCGGACGACCTGGTGATCATGGTCAAAGGCACCGAGCAGCAGGCACGAGCGCTGCTACAGCAGCTCGCCGGGCGCGTGGAGGCCATCGGCCTGAAGCTCAAGGCCGCGAAGACCGGCATCACCCACATCGACGCGGGCCTGGTGTTCCTCGGCCAGCGGATCATCCGCAAACCAAAGGGACCCAAGCGCTACGTCTACACCTTCGTCTGCGACGAGGCCCTGGCCTCGATCAAGCGAAGGATCAAGGCCCTCACCGGGCGCTCCACGACCAGCCTGACGCTGGCCGACCTGTTAGCGACGCTGAACCCGATCCTGCGGGGTTGGGCAGCCTACTTCCGCTACGCCTCGGCAAAGCACACCTTCTCCTACCTGGGGTACTTCACCTGGTGGCGAGTGATGCGCTGGCTTCGCAAGAAGCACCCGAAGTTGACGTGGAAGCAGCTACGGCGCCGCTACTTCGGCACCAACGGCATCAGGTCGGGGACGATCACGCTCTACAACCCGGCGACGATGCGCATCCTGCGCTACCGCTACCGGGGAGCCATGATCTGCACGCCGTGGAACGAGAACATCGTGGACCCCAACGGTGCCCGCAACAGGCGGATTACCAACGACGATCCACGATTCCTCGAAACGCTCGAAGAGTCGCTCGCATGACCACCGACCACCAGTCGATGCGTCCGTGGAGAGCCGGATGCTCGGGAACGGGCACGTCCGGTTCGGAGGGCGGCGGCGAGGAAACCAGCCCGCGAAAGCGGGACACGGCGCCTCGCCGTCGACCCTATACCTCCCGATGCCCGGCCAAGACGCCTCCCTGCTCTTCCAAGTCATCAGCCGCCGCTACGAACACGGCTCGATCGTGCTGACGACCAACCGCGGCATCGCCGACTGGGGACAGATCTTCGAAGACACCACCGTCGCCGCCGCGATCCTCGACCGCCTCCTGCACCACGCCACCGTCCTCGCCATCAACGGAACGCAGGCCCATATCGCTTGACGGTCGTGGTCCGGGCTTGGGTGGTCGGGGTTCGCGTTGGGTTCCGGAGTCGTCGTCGGTGAGTGGGATCTTGAGGTGGATCTCGACGTGCCAGCCGGTGACGCAGACCTTCTCGACGACCATGCGTAGGAGGCGTTGGCGGCCGTCGAAGTCAAGCTCGTCGAGCGAGCCGAGGACGCGTTCGGCGAAGTTGGCCAAGCCGCGGCGCAGCCGGTTCTCGGTTGCGAGTTCGGCGCGGCGTTCGGTGAGCTCGGCGTGTTCGGCGGCGTGCTGGTCGCGCCGCGCGGTGAGCGCGGCGGTGCGGCGGGTGAGCTCGTCGAGGTTCAGCAGCGCGGCTTGGTAGGCGTCAAGCAGCCGTCCGCGTTCGGTCTGGGCTTGGTCGAGTTTGCGTTGCAGCGTGGCGAGCTGGGTTGCGATGAGCTCGTCGTCGTTGGGCGGGGTCGCGGTGATGACGGCGCGCTCGCCGGCGATCAGTTGGGCTGGCTGGAGTAGTGCTTGGCGGATCTGGTCGAAGACGTAGGCGTCGAGTTCGTCGGCGCGGATGTTGCGCTCGGGGCAGCGCAGGTGTTCGCCGCCGGCGCGCAGGATGTCGTGGTTGCGGCAGTAGTAGTAGCGGTGGTGGGTGCCGTTGCGCCCGCGCATCTTGTGGCAGTTCGCGCCGACGTGGCAGTGGCCGCACTCGATCAGGCCGCGCAGCAGCCAGGCGCCGGGCTCGGCGCCGCGCGGGTTCCATTTGGGGTTCTCGCGACTGACGCGCTGGGCACGGTCGAAGGTGTCTTGGTCGATGATCGCCGGGACCGCGATCGTGATCCATTCCTCGCGTGGGCGTTCGCGGTAGCGCGTCTTGGTGCGTCGTGCCCCGCGCGCAGCACCGGCGACCTTGATCGTCTCGCGGCGGTTGTAGTAGACGCGGCCGATGTAGGCCTCGTTGTGCAGCAGGCGCGCCAGCATCGACGTGCCCCAGACCGCCTTGCCGGTCGGCGAGGGGACCCCGCGGTCGTGCAGGTCGTGGGCGATCTGGCGGATCGAGGCGCCGTCATTGACGTAGGCACTGAAGATCGCGCGGACGATCTCGGCCTCGGGCTCATAGATCTCCATGCGCGCGGGGCGGCCTGGCTGGGCGGGGATGCGCCGGAAGCCGTAGGGCACCTTCCAGAAGAACACCTCGCCGGCGCGGGCGCGGTGCAGCTTGCCGCGCCGGTAGCGCTCGGCGATCTTCGCGCGCTCGTATTCGGCGATCACGCCCTGGACCTGGACGAGCAGCTTGGCTTGTGGGTCATCGCCGGGGGCGGGCCCGTCGAGGAAGCGCACCGGCACGCCGAAGCGCTCGAGCTCTTCGAGGATCAGCACCTGGTAGGCGTAGGCGCGCGCGAGCCGATCAGGACATAGACACAGCACCGCGTCCAGCGCGCCCGCCTGCGCGGCGTCGCGCAGGCGGTCCAGCGCGGGCCGGTCCAGCCGCGCCCCGGAGTAGCCGTCGTCGACGAACTCGGCGACAACGTCGTGACCTTCGGCGCGCGCGGCCGCGCGCAACAGCTCAAGTTGCGAGCCGACCGTGCCGCGCTCCTCCTGGCGCTCGGTTGAGACGCGTGCGTAGAGCGCGATCCTCATCGCTTGACCACCCGCACGATCTCGCCGGTCGCCGCCGGTGCGCGGGCGACGAGGAAGCCGTAGGCCTCGCCGAGCGCCGCCTCGCGCGGATCCTCGTCGCCGCACCATGGCGGGCGCTTGGCAGCGACGATCGCACCGAGGTAGACCGGATCAGCGTGCGGCCAGGCGATCAGGCCGGCCAGCCCGCGCCGTTCAAAGCGCGCCGCGGCCAGGTCATCGCGCGGGCGCTCCCCCGCAAGCGCCGCAGCGCGTAGTGCCTCATAGTCGGCCTGCGCCGCCTCACCGACTGGCCAGAAGCGCTCGCTCACCGCCGCCCTCCGGGGCCTCGCAGCGCGCGCTCGACGGTGCGCCGATGCAGCTGCACCCCGAGCGCCCGCTCGAGCTCGAGGGCAAGCTCGGCGCCCGACACGTCCGGGCGCTCTTTGCGGCGCGCCTGCAGGAACACGAGCACCTCCGCCGACAGCTTCACCGGGCCGCGGCGGCCAGGGCGCTCGTCGAGTAGCCCGATCATCCCCGCCTCCTCGAACGCGTGCGCGACCAGATAGAACGACGCGCGCGAGTAGCCGTGCGCCGCAGCCGCGGCCGTCACGGTCTCGCCCGCCACCACATGCGCGCGCAGCATCTCGTACTTGACCTGCACCTTGTCGAACGTGGCGAAGAACACGGGATGCTCGACAAACGGCGCCGCGCTGACCGCTTCGGGGGCGGGATGCACCAAGCCCGCCTGCTCCAACGCCCGCTGCCGCCCCCGTTCGGCCATCTACCCTCGCCGCCAACACTGTCCAGCGATGAACACCGCCCTGCTGTCCCAGCCACACCTTGTCGAGAGAAGAGTGCCCATGACCGCCATGTCCAGAGAGTACCTGCGACACCGGACGGAAGCTGAGCGGTGTTCTTCGATCGACAGTGCGGCGGACATCGCTAGACACTTGTGCCTCCATCTGCGCCACCGGGAACGCGCCGTCTGCCCCGCCGGTGGCGAGGGACGCGGTAGATCTCGACATCAGCCGCGCTGACGTCGCGCGTCAGAACACTGCGGTAGTTCAGACCTGCGTTCCCACGATGTCGATCACCGGCGACAGCTACCGCATGCGCCGCCACCGAGACGCCATCGCGTCGCTACGCCCAGCCCTCACCGGCCGCCCACAACCTGGGGAATTCCCATCGTCGCAACTGGGGAATTCTCGCCGTCCTTGACATGTCCGCGTCGGCTCTTGATGCGCTGGTAGCGAGCGGAGAGGTAGGTGCCCTTGGTGCGCACGACGGCTTTGGCGCATTCGGTCAGGGTGCCGCGTAGCCACTTCGATCCTTTGCGAGTGGCGGCGGAGTGCTTCTTGCCGCCCGACTCACGCTGGCCGGGACACATGCCGCCCCAGGAGGCCAGGTGCGCGTCGGTGGGGAAGCGGCTCATGTCGGGGCCAATCTCTGCCAGCAGCATCTCGGCGGCGCGCTTGTCGACGCCGGGAATCGTGTCGAGCAGCTCGATCTCACGCGAGAAAGGGCGCGTGAGCTCCTCGATCTGCGCCGACAGCGTCGCGATCGTCTCGTCGAGGAAGTCGATCTGCGCGAGCATCTGCCCGACGAGCAGCGCGTGGTGGCCGCTGAAGCGGCCCTGCAGCGCTTCCCTGAGCGCGGGGATCTTCTTGCGCAGCGTGCCTTTGGCAAGCTCGGCGAGGATCTCGGGGTCGTTGGTGCCGCTGATCAACGCGTCGAGCATCAGGCGCGCCGACTTGCCAAGAACCTCCGAGGCGACCGAGGAGAGCTTGATCCCGGCGTCCTGCAAGGTCTTCTCGACGCGCTGGACCTCGCGTCCGCGCTCCTGGATCTTGGCCTTGCGGTAGCGGACGAGGTCGCGCAGCTCGCGCTGCGGGCGCGGCGGCACGAAGCTCGAGCGGACCAGGCCGTGCTCGATCAGCTGGCAGCCCCACTCGGCGTCTTGGACGTCGCTCTTGCGACCGGGGACATGACGTAGGTGGCGGGCGTTGTAAAGGCGGCAGTCAAACTCGTCCTCGAGCAGGTAGAAGACCGCGCGCCAGTAGACGCCGGTGGATTCCATCCCGACGACGGTCACCGCGTAGCTGCGCAGCCAGTCGGCCAGCGTGATCAACCCGGCCGTCGTCGAGCGGAACTCCTGGATCTCCTGGCGGCGGCCGCCATGGCCGTCAGGGACACGGACGCACGCGGTGATCTGCGACTTGTGGACATCGAGCATCGCGCAACGCTCGATCAAGCGATTCACGGCACCTCCCGCGGGTCGGATGACAGGACGGCCGTCCGGGAGAGCCTCATGCGGTGGAGTCTGAATCGCGTGCTCAAGGCAACAGTTCGGGGTGCCCGAGACTCTCGCGTCTCACTGATATCCGGGCTCGCTGGCACCAAGCAGAGCCGACGTCGACCGGGCGGCCACCAGCATTTTCATCGGTTCCGGGCGGGCCCCGCAAGGGGCCCATGAGTCACTGATATGCGAGGGCTGGCTACCTCAAGGCCGTCGTGCGTCGCGGCGTTCGGCTGCCGGCGTGTCTCGCCCGCTGGACCGCAGCTCTCCGCCCCGATCGAGCGACTCGCGCCCCTGCTACATCGGACGCAACGCTCGCTGACGAGCCCTGGCGCGAAGTGCCCCAGGCGAGGCCATTTCGGGGCGATTCTTGCGGTGTCGCCCCGCTGTTTCGGGACCATTTCGGGACCATTTCGGAAGTTCCGCCAAGAACCTACGATCTAGTTTCTTGCGATTACCAGCTACTTTGTAGTGCCGGAGGAGGGACTCGAACCCCCGACACGCGGATTATGATTCCGCTGCTCTAACCGACTGAGCTACTCCGGCGGGGGGCGCGAAGTGTAGCCGGGGCCTGCGACGTGGCGGCAACGGCGCGTCGGCGTCTGCGCCGTGTGCGGCCGCTTCGCCGTAAGGTGCCCGTCGGTGACCGCCTCCAGGACGACGGAAGGAACTGCGTGAAGAAGTTCGTCAGGAAGATCAGCTCGTCGATCAAGGTGCCGGCGATCAAGCCGCTGTACCTCATCATCGCCGTCGTGGCGATCGTCGTCCTGATCGTCCTCGGGATCGTTCTGCTCGGCGGGGGCGGCGGCAATGGCGACGGTGACGGCGACGGCTCGGACTCGGCCCGCGGGTTCGCCGAGGGCGACCGCTCCCGGTTGCCGGGGGCCGACACGAAGCCCGTCAAGGAGGCGCCCACCGTGCGCAGCGGCAAGCTCGACGAGGCCCGCCGGGAGGGCCGGCTGGCCGTCGCGCAGGCACGCGGCACGATCATCTCCCCGTCACGGGTGACCATCCGGGTCAGCGCGGCGCCGAAGCAGACCGTCCGGGTCAATTGGCAGCTTGGCTGCTTCAAGGATCGGCGGTCGCGCCTGCGCACCGGCGAGTACCGCACGCGCACTCCGGACACGCGCGCGATCGCGCTGCCCGTGCAGGGGGCGAAGAGCTGCATCGTGACGGCCGGCGCCCAGCTGACCCGGTCCGATCGCTCCGGTCGCATCAAGGTCGCGGTGTACTCCGGCGGCTGAGCCGGCCGTCGTGAGCGCGCTCGAGCAGGCCGTCGCGACGGTCGTCGAACGCTGCCTGCGCGTGCGGGCGGGCGAGACCGTGCTCGTCGTGGCCGACCCCGCGAGCACGGCGATCGGCGAGGCGCTGCTCTCGGCGGCGCGCGCGGCCGGCGGCGACGCCGTGCTCACGATCCTGCCGCCCAACCCGGCCCGCGGCACCGAGCCGCCGGCGCCGGTGGCGGCGGCGCTCGCCGCGGCCGACGTATTCATCGCACCGTGCCTGCCGTCGCTGTCGCACACGAGCGCGCGCAAGCGCGCGTGCGAGCTCGGCCACCGCGGCGCGACGCTGCCCGGCGTGACCGCCGACATGCTCGCCCGGCTCATGAGCACCGACTTCGACGCGCTGACCGCCCGCTGCCGCGCCGTGGCGGACCTGCTCAGCGAGGCCGACGCGGCACACATGACCTGCCCGCGCGGCACCGACCTGCGCCTGGACCTGCGGGGGCGCGCGGCGATCTCCGACGAGGGCGACCTCGGCGCACCCGGCGCGTTCGGCAACCTGCCCTGCGGCGAGGGCTTCGTCTCGCCGATCGGCGGCGAGGGCACGATCGCCACGTCCTCGCTCGGGCTCGCCGGCCTGACCGCGGCGCCCGTCCGCTTGACCGTCCGCGACGGGGTGCTCGCCGGCGCGACCGGCAGCGGCGACGACGCCGCGCAGTACCTCGCGATGCTCGACGCCCATGGCCCGCTCGGGCGCAACCTCGCCGAGCTCGGCGTCGGCACGAACGACCGCGCCACGCTCACCGGCAACATCCTCGAGGACGAGAAGATCCTCGGCACGGCGCACATCGCGTTCGGCGCGAGCGCCGGGATCGGGGGAACGGTGACCGTGCCGGTCCATCTCGACGTCGTCGTCACCGAGCCGACGCTGTGGATCGGTGCGACGCAGGTGCTCGAGGGCGGGCGCTGGCTGCTCGCCAAGACGTGATGTCTCAGGTCGCCGAGGTAAACCGGACGCATCCCCCGTCCGCCCGATCAGGGCGGACGGGGGACGACCGTGGCTCACCAGTTATCGCTGGCCGCCTTGCCGGCCCGCGACACGGCGGGGTAGGACACCCGTGCGGAATCACGCTCGCCCGTCAGCCGAACCAGGCGGATATTGCGATAGTTGATCGTCGAGATCAGGGACGTGGGCGTCAGATTGACCAGCGCGCCCGTATCGCGATTGACCGCCTCGAGCCTGTAGTTCCCGTTGATCTGCGCAGGCGTATAGGCAGACGACCCGTAGGTCAGCCCGTTGACTCGCAGGAGTGGGCCGTAGCCGCCGCCGACGCGCTCCAGCTGGGCCGAGCCGACCTTGGTGGACCCGCGCATCAGATCGATCGACGGGAAGCGCATTTCGGTAAGTGTGACGAGGGACCGCGGGGCCTTGTAGCCGCCTTTGGCCATCAGGTTCGTCTTGCGCAAACGGACCCGGTCTTTCTCGTTGCCACCGACCGTCCACACCCATGCGGGGTCGTTGGTCGCCTGGACCACCATCGACACATGCCCGCCCGTGTTGGCCGTGTTGTTGTCGCCGTGGACGATGAGGTCGCCGGGCATCGCGTCCTTCGTGGAAGCGGGGCGCTTGCGGCCGTAGCCGTTCTGTCCGTAGACCCCCCAGGCACGGGCGATCCGGTAGCTGAACGTCCCACGCCCGCCGAGATCATGGCGAATGTTGGTCTTCTCGAGGACCCACTGCATGAAGTCGGCGCACCACGCGCCGCCGAAGTCGCCGTAGCCGCGCCGGAACTTGACCTGATTCGTCTTGACTTCGTAGTTGCCGACCTCGTTGAGCGCGACGGTGGTCGCCCACTTCTCAATTCCGGTGACATCGGCCTGCTCGGCCGTTGCGGCGAGGCTCGGCGTCGTGCTGAGAGCGCCGATCAGGGTGACGGAGAGCGCGAGCAGCAGCGAGCGCGCCCGGGGGGCACCTGTAAGCATGACTGACTCCTTTGATGAGCTGTCGAGCTGCTATTTACCCTCCACGACCGTCAAGTTACATAACAGCGGGCACAGCACGATGCTGGCAGTGCTCATGGTGGTCGGTTGAATGTCTCCGGCAGATTCCGACACGTCCGCGGATGTAACCTGACACCCGTTTTCGGGTTACGCGCGACGCGGGTCGCACAGCAGAACGCTCTCGCGGTGTGCGAACGTCTCGCCCCGTGGCCGTGCCCGACAACACCCTGCTCACCGTCCCCAACGTCTCCGAGGGCCAGGACCCCGCCGTCCTCGCGGAGATCGGCGACGCCTTCGCTTCCACGGGCGCGCGGCTGCTCGACGCGCACTCCGACGCCGACCACCACCGCAGCGTCTACACCCTGGCCGGCGATACGAGCACGCTCGTCGCCGGGCTGGTCGCGGGCGCCCGCGCCTGCGTCAGGCTCATCGACCTGCGCGCGCAGCGCGGCCGCCACCCGCACGTCGGCGCGCTCGACGTCGCCCCGCTCGTCTACCTCGACGCCGCCCGGCGCGGCGCCGCCTGCGCGGCCGCGCTCGTCGCGGGGGAGGAACTCGGGCGCGCGGGCCTGCCGGTGTTCCTCTACGGCGAGCTGGCCGGCGGGCGCACGCGCGCGCAGCTGCGCCGCGGCGGCCTGGCCGCCCTCATCGAGCGCATCGCCCAGCACGAGCTGCGACCCGACTTCGGCCCGCCGCATCCCGATCCGCGCAGCGGCGCGACGCTCGTCGCCGCCCGCCCCCCGCTGGTGGCGTTCAACGTCGAGCTCGCGCCGCCGGCCACGCTCCAGGACGCGCGCGCGATCGCCGCGCTCATCCGCGAGGGCGGCGCCGCGGGCCTGCCCGGCGTGCGGGCGATCGGGGTGCAGCTGAGCGCCCGCGACCGCCCCGTCGCCCAGGTCTCCACGAACGTCGAGGACCACCGCGCGACGACCCTGGCCCAGCTCGTCGCGGCGGTCGCACGGCACGCCGCGGTGCAGCGCTGCGAGCTCGTCGGACTCGCCCCGCAGGCCGCGTTTCACCGCTTTCCGGACGACGTGCCGGTGGCCAACCGCCGGACCCTCGAGGACGCTCTAAGCTCGTAGGCACACCATGGCCCAGACGAAGAAGAAGCGTCGCAGCAAGCACCGCGGCAACGCCGCCGGCGTCATCGAGTCGCGCGGTCGCACAGGGCGCCCGCCGAGCGCCGCCGAGCGCAAGCAGACCGACAAGGAGCTCGCCGCCCAGCGCCGCCGCGAGCGGATGATGCGCCAGCCGACCTGGAAGTCGGCGACCACGCGCGCCGCGCTCGCGGCGGTCGTGTTCGGCGTGCTGCTCGTGTTCGCGTTCGCCACGCCGGCCGCGCAGGCGGTCTCGCTGACGGGTCTGGTCTTCCTCTTCTACATCCCGCTGGGCTACTACACCGACCAGTTCATCTATCGCCGTCGCGTCAAGTCGGAGGCGGCGAAGTCCGGGAAGGCCACGGCCAAGCCGAAGGCCAAGGTGAAGTAGTGGCGCTCGACGTCCGGATGTTCACCGTCGGGGAGGTGCAGGAGAACTGCTTCCTCGTGCGGCCGCAGGGCGGTGAGCACGCCGTCATCGTCGACCCCGGCGAGGAGGCGCCGCGGCTGCTCGCGGCGATCGAGGCGGCCGGCGTCACGCTCGACGCGATCCTGCTCACCCACACGCACTTCGACCATGTCGGCGCGGTCGCCCCGGTCGCCCGCGCCACCGGCGCGCCGGTCTGGTGCCCGCAGCTCGAGGTCCCGGTCCTGCAGGACATCATGGCCTTCGTGCCGTGGCCCGGCTTCGGCCCGTACGAGTCGTGGGACCCGGAGCACACCGTCGCCGGCGGCGAGTCGCTCGAGCTCGCGGGGCTGACGTTCGACGTCATCTTCACGCCCGGTCACAGCCCCGGCCACGTCACCTACGCCGTCCGCGACGAGGCGGCGCTGTTCTCCGGCGACGTCCTCTTTCAGAACTCCGTCGGGCGGATCGACCTGCCCGGCGGCGACGGGCCGACGCTCATGCGCTCGATCGCGAGCCTGCTGGAGCGCTTCGAGAACGACACGGTCGTCTACCCCGGCCACATGGGCATCACCACGCTCGGCCGCGAGCGCGCCTCGAACCCCTTCGTCCTGCAGCTCGCCGACCTGCCCAGGTGAGCGAGCGCCTCCAGGTTCCGCGCGGCACGTACGACGTGCTGCCGGACGACGCTGGCGCGCGCGCGGCGCTCGAGACCACCGCCCGGCGGATCCTCGGCGGCGCGGGCTTCCAGCGCATCGAGACCCCCGCCTTCGAGTACACCGACGTGTTCGCGCGCGGCGTGGGCGCCTCGACGGACATCGTCCAGAAGGAGATGTACACCTTCGACGACGGCGGCGGGCGCTCGGTGACGCTGCGCCCCGAGGGCACCGCCCCGATCTGCCGCGCGTACGCCGAGCACGGCATGCACAAGCTGCCCCAACCCGTGAAGCTCTGGTACCTGTCGAGCTTCTTTCGCCAGGAGAAGCCGCAGGCCGGCCGCTTCCGGCAGTTCTGGCAGATCGGCGCGGAGACGATCGGCTCCGACGACCCCGCCGTCGACGCCGAGATCATCGCCCTGCTGGCGACCCTGCTCGAGGAGCTCGAGGTCGGCGGGCTGCGCCTGCGGATCGCCAGCCTCGGCACGCTCGAGGCGCGCCACGCCTACCGCGAGCAGCTGCAGGCGCACCTGCGCGCCCGTGCCGGCGAGCTCTCCGAGGACGTGCGCAGCCGCATCGACCTCAACCCGCTGCGCGCCTTCGACTCCGACCATCCGGGCACGCGCGCCGTCATGCAGGACGCGCCGCTGCTGCTCGACAACCTCGACGCGGCCGACGCCGAGCACTTCGCGACCGTGCGCGAGCTGCTCGACCGCGCGCAGATCGGCTATGCGGTCGACCCGACGCTCGTGCGCGGCCTGGACTACTACACGCGGACGGTCTTCGAGTTCACCTCCGATGCCCTCGGCGCGCAGAGCGGCGTGGCCGGCGGCGGGCGCTACGACGGGCTCGTCGCGAAGCTCGGCGGCCCGGCCGCCCCCGGCTGCGGATTCGCCGCGGGGATCGAGCGGATGCTGCTCGCGTCGGCCGGCCGGCCGATCGGATCGCCGCCGGTCGACCTCTACGTCGCGTTCGACGACGCCGCCCAGCGGGCAACGGCGTTCGCGGTCGTCGACGAGGCCCGCCGCGCGCGCCTGAACGCCCAGGTCGAGCTCGCCGGACGGTCGCGCAAGGGGCAGCTCAAGCACGCCGATCGGATCGGGGCTCGCTACGTTGCGCTCGTGGGCGACGACATGACGGTGCTGAAGGACATGCAGGCGGGCGAGCAGCGCGACGTTGCCGCGAGCGCCGTGGTGGCGCGCGTGCTGCGCGATCGGGGCATGCGATGAGATCCGCTCCGCGGGCCAACCCGTACCGCGACGCCTGGGCCGGCGACCTGACCGCCGAGCGCGCGGGCAGCCGCGCGCGCGTCTCCGGCTGGGTCCACCACCGCCGCGACCACGGCGGCCTGATCTTCGTCGACCTGCGCGACCGCTCGGGCATCGTGCAGCTCGTCTTCCATCCGGAGAACGGGGCCGAGCTGTTCGCCGCCGCCGAGCGACTGCGCGCCGAGTACGTCATCAGCGTCGCGGGCGATGTCGTGCGCCGCGAATCCGGCCAGGTCAACCCGAATCTCGCGACCGGCGAGATCGAGATCCAGGTGGGCGAGATGCAACTGCTCGCCGAGTCGCAGACGCCGCCGTTTCCGCTGGACTCCGACGTCGAGCTCGACGAGATGCTGCGCCTGCGCCACCGCACCCTGGACCTGCGCCGGCGACCGATGATCGACGCCCTCGTGCTGCGCCACGAGGTCGTGCGGACGATCCGCGAGACGCTCTGCGACGAGGACTTCCTCGAGGTCGAGACGCCGATCCTCACGAAGTCGACGCCCGAGGGCGCGCGCGACTTCCTCGTCCCGTCGCGCCTGCAACCGGGCAGCTTCTACGCGCTGCCGCAGTCGCCCCAGCTCTTCAAGCAGCTGCTCATGGTCGCCGGCTACGAGCGCTACTTCCAGATCGCCCGCTGCTTTCGCGACGAGGACCTGCGCGCCGACCGCCAGCCGGAGTTCACCCAGCTCGACCTCGAGATGTCGTTCGTCGAGGAGGACGACGTCATCGACGTCAACGAGCGCCTCATGGCGAAGGTGTTCGCGGTCGGCGGGCTGGACGTCCAGGCGCCGCCGTATCCGCGGATGGGCTACGACGAGGCGATGCTGCGCTTCGGCTCCGACCGGCCCGACACGCGCTTCGGCCTGGAGATCACCGACGTCTCCGAGCATCTGCGCGGGTCGGAGTTCAAGGTCTTCGCGTCGGTGCTCCGCGGTGGCGGGGCCGTGCGGGCGATCAACGCCGGCACGCGCGAGGTGCCGCGCAAGGAGCTCGACGAGCTGACCGAGGTGGCCAAGCGCGCCGGTGCCGGCGGCCTCGTGTGGGCGTTCGTGCAGGAGGACGGGTCGTGGCGCTCGCCGATCGCGAAGTTCCTCTCGCCCGAGGAGATCGCCGCGGTGACGGGCGCGCTCGGCGCGCAGCCCGGCGATCTGCTGCTCGCGGTCGCCGACCAGCCGGCCGTCGCCGCCAACGCGCTCGGCACGCTGCGGCTACACCTCGCCGAGCGCTGGGACCTCGTCCCCGCCGGCCGTCACGACGTGCTGTGGGTCGTCGACTTCCCGATGTTCGGCTACAACGAGGACGAGGATCGCTGGGACGCCTCGCACCATCCGTTCACGGCGCCGACCGCGCCCGGCGGCGCCACGGCCGAGGCGCTCGCCGCGGCGGAGAGCCCCGGCGTCTGGCGCTCGCGCGCGTACGACCTCGTCGTCGACGGCTGGGAGCTCGGCGGCGGCTCGATCCGTACCCACGACCCGGCCGTGCAGCAGCTCGTCTTCTCCGCGATCGGCCTCGACGAGGCGGAGGCGGAGGTGCGCTTCGGCTTCCTGCTCGAAGCGCTGCGCTTCGGCGCGCCCCCGCACGGCGGCATCGCGTTCGGGATCGACCGCATCGTCGCCCTGCTCGCCGGCCTGCCGTCGATCCGTGACGTGATCGCGTTCCCGAAGACGGCGAGCGGTTCGGATCCGCTGACCGGCGCGCCGTCGCCGGTCGACGCCCGGCAGCTGCACGAGCTGGGCCTGCGCAGCGCCATGACGGCGCCCGCGGCCGGCCGCTGAGCCACCACAGCGCACCGGACACGCGTACGAGTTCGACCACTCGGCGCTCAGGCCCGCGCGACGGCCTGCCGAGATCGTGCGCATGGCTCAGGCCTCCCGTCCCCTGATCGCCGCCGTCGTGGCCGCGTTCCTGCTCGTCGCGGTGTACCTGCTCGTCGTCTCGCCGCAGCCGCAGGCCCCATCGCCGCCGCAGCCGCGCACGCCGGATCGGTCCGGCACTCCGCTCGCCCCGCTGGATGCGATCCAGCGGGCCGAGGACGTGTCCGCCGCATCGGACGCGGCCAACCAGCAGCGCCAGGCGGCCGCCGACCAGCTCGACGCTCCCTGACCGATCTCGCCGCCGCGACCGCGCCGGCAAGCCCGGCCGGCGCGGTCGCGGCGGCGGATCGGCCGCTGTCGGCCACCCGCGCGCACGACTCGGACCGGCACGCGCGTGGCCGCAGCGCGATCGCTCATGCCGGCGAGTCCTGACTGGATCGGGCCGGCGCGCGACCGGATCTAGACTCGTCGGCGTGCCCGACGAGCGCTTCGAGGATCACCTGACGCATCCGCGCGGCCGCGGCCGCGCGGTCGGCGGCGCCTCGCACGGCGCGGCCGGCGGCGCCGCCTGCGGTGACCTCGTGCGCTTCTCGCTGGCGATCGGCGGCGAGCGCGTCAGCGCGGCGGGCTTCGAGGCCTCCGGCTGCGGCTCGATGCTCGCCGCCGGCAGCGCGGCGGTCGAGCTCGTCGAGGGCGCGGGCCTGCTCGACGCCGCGCGGATCGGCTCGCCGCAGATCGCCGCCGCGCTGGGCGGCCTGAGCGCCGGCAAGCTGCACGCCGCCGACCTCGTCTCCGACGCGCTGCACCGCGCGCTCGGCGCCGCCGTCCGGCGCAGCGGGGCGCTGGCCGCCGCCCCCGACCGCACGCTCGTCGCGATGTCCGGCGGGGTCGACAGCGCGGTAGCCGCGCTGCTGGCCGCCCGCGACGCCGGGCCGGAGGACGTCGCCACGGTCACCCTCGAGCTGTGGGCCGACGTCGACAACGACGGCGAGCGCTCGTGCTGCTCGGCCGCCGCCGTGCGCGGCGCGCGGCGCCTGGCCCACGAGCTCGGCCTCCCGCACTTCACGCTGGACCTGCGCGACGAGTTCCGGGCCGGGGTCGTCACGCCGTGGCTGGCCGAGCACGCCGAGGGCCTGACGCCGAACCCGTGCGTGCGCTGCAACGGCCACGTCCGCCTCGACGCGATGCTCGAGTTCGCCGACCGTCTCGGCGCCGCGACGCTGACCACCGGCCACTACGCGCGGCGCACCGCCGGCGGGCTGCTGCGCCTCGCCGTCGACCCCGCGAAGGACCAGACGTACATGCTCGCCGCGCTCGGCCGGAGATCCCTGAACCGATTGCGCTTCCCGCTCGGCGAGCACCGCAAGGACGCTGTCCGGGCGATCGCCGGCCAGGCCGGGCTGGCGGTCGCGCGCAAGCCCGAGTCGCAGGATCTCTGCTTTCTCGCCGGCACCGGCCGGGCCGCCTTCCTCGCCCGCCACGGCGACCTGCCCGAGCGCCCCGGCGACATCGTCGATCGGGGGGGACGCGTGCTCGGCCGCCACCGCGGCCACCACGGCTACACCGTCGGCCAGCGCAAGGGGCTCGGGATCGCCGCCGCCGAGCCGCTCTACGTCCTCGCCACCGACGCGCGCGCCAACACCGTGACGGTGGGAACGCGCGCGGACCTGCAGACGAGCACCGTCCGCGTCCGCGGGCTGCGCCTGCACGACGCCGAGCCCGACGCGGTGCAGCTGCGCTACCACGCCCCGGCGCTGCGCTGCCGCCTGGAGGGGACTGACATCCACCTCGACGAGCCGTTCGACGGCGCCGCGCCCGGGCAGACCGCCGTCTTCCTGCGCGGGGACGCGATCGTCGGATGCGCCACAATCGCCTGACGCCATGGGCAAGACGACCGACGAGATCCGCGAGACCTTCCTCTCCTACTTCGAGCGCCGCGACCACCTGCGGCTGGCCTCGGCGTCGCTCGTCCCGGCGGCGTCGGATGCCTCGGTGCTGCTGACGACGGCGGGCATGCACCCGCTCGTGCCGTACTTCCGCGGCGAGGAGACGCCGCCGCATCCGCGGCTCGCATCGGTCCAGAAGTGCTTTCGCACGACCGACATCGAGAACGTCGGCAACACCGCGCGGCACCTGACGTTCTTCGAGATGCTCGGCAACTTCTCGATCGGCGACTACTTCAAGCAGGCGGCCGTCGAGTGGGCTTGGGAGCTCTCCCAGGAAGGGTTCGGCTTCGACCCCGACGACATCTGGATCACGGTCTTCGCGGGCGATGCGGAGCTCGGCCTCGGCCCCGACGAGGAGGCGATCGAGGCGTGGCGGTCGGTCGGCGTGCCGCGCGAGCGGATCGTCCTGTGCCCGCGCTCGGAGAACTTCTGGCAGGCGGGCGACAGCGGGCCGTGCGGACCCTGCAGCGAGCTGTACATCGACCGGGGCCTGGAGTGGGGGACGCCCGAGGACCTGCCCGGCGGCGAGAACGAGCGCTTCCTGGAGTACTGGAACCTCGTCTTCACCCAGTACGAGCTCGGCCGCGACGCGGACGGCGCGCCGACGCTCGCGCCGCTGCCGGCCAAGAACATCGACACGGGCCTGGGCCTGGAGCGCATGGCGGTCATCCAGCAGGGCGTCGGCTCGGTCTTCGGGACCGACACGTTCGCGCCGCTGATGGCGCTCGGCCGCGAGCTGGCCGCGCAGGACCCCGACGAGCGCGCGCTGCGAATCCTCGCCGACCACTCGCGTGCGCTGACGTTCCTCATCGCCGACGGCGTCGTGCCCTCCAACGAGGACCGCGGCTACATCCTGCGGCGCATCATGCGCCGCGCGATCCAGCAGGGCCGCCGGATCGGGATCGAGCCCGGCTTCCTGCCGACGTTCGTCGAGCGCGTCATCGAGATCATGGGCGCCGCCTACCCCGAGCTCGGCCGCGAGCGCGACTCGATCCTGCTGTGGGCGCGCTCGGAGGAGGAGGGCTTCGGCCGCACGCTCGAGCAGGGCACGCGGCTGCTCGACGAGGTGATGGAGCGGGTCGGAGAGGGCGGCACGATCCCGGCGGCGGATGCCTTCCAGCTGCACGACACGTTCGGCTTCCCGATCGAGGTGACCACGGACATCGCGGCCGAGCGGGGGATGGGCGTCGACAGCGCCGGCTTCGACGCGCTCATGGAGGGCCAGCGCGCGCTCGGCCGCCGCGGCGCGCGCGGCGGCGACAGCGAGCCGGGCGGCCTGCGCGACCGCGCCCGCGAGCTGGCCAAGCAGGCCGGCTTCCACACGGACTTCACCGGCTACGAGACGCTCGAGCAGCACACCACGGTCGGCGCGGTAACTGGCGGCGGCGAGGGCGAGGGCGTGCTCGTCATGCTCGCCGAGTCGCCGTTCTACGCGACGGGCGGCGGCCAGGTCGCCGACGTCGGCACCGTCGAGCGCGAGCGCGGCGACTGCGCGGCGCGCGTCGTCGACGTCGTGCGCGTCGGCGACGACCAGGCGCTGCTCGTCGAGCCCACGAGCGGTGCGCTGCACGAGGGCGAGCGGGTCGTGGCGCGCGTCGACCGCCCGGCGCGCACCGCGACGCAGGCCAACCACACCGCCACGCACCTGCTGCACGCCGCGCTCCGCGAGCGCCTCGGCACGCACGTGCGCCAGGCCGGCTCCTACGTCGGCCCCGACAAGCTGCGCTTCGACTTCGCCCACGGCGAGCGGATCGCCCCGGAGGACCTCGCCTGGATCGAGGACCGCGTCAACGCGTGGATCCTGCGCAACGACCCGGTGCGGCCGATCACCACCACGCTCGAGGAGGCGCGCGCGCTCGGCGCGATGGCGCTCTTCGGCGAGAAGTACGGCGAGGTCGTGCGGATGGTGCAGATCGGCGACGGGACCTACTCGCGCGAGCTGTGCGGCGGCACGCATGTGCGCTCGACGGCCGAGATCGGCGTCTTCAAGCTCCTCGGCGAGAGCTCGAGCGCGGCGAACGTGCGCCGCATCGAGGCGATCACCGGCCCGGCCGCGGTCGCCGCGCTGCGCGCCTCCGACGCGAAGGCGCGCGAGGCGGCGGCGCTGCTGAAGACCGGGGTGGAGCGCCTCCCGGAGGCGATCGGCGAGCTGCGCGACCGCGCCAAGCAGGCGGCCAAGGCGGCCGCGTCGGGCAACGGCGCCGCCACCGGCGTCGACAGCGAGGCGCTGGCCGCCGCCGCAATCCAGATCGCCGGCGCCGACGTGGTCGCCGAGATCGTCTCCGGCGCCGGCGGGGCGAAGGAGCTCATGGACGTCGCCGACCGGATCAAGGGGCGCCTCGGCGAGGAGTCGGCGACCGTGCTCGGCGCCGCCGTCGACGGGCGCGTGCACCTCGTCGCCGCGGTCACGCCGGCGCTCGTCGCGCGCGGGGTGAAGGCCGGCGCGATCGTGAAGGCGGCCGCGACGGTCGCCGGCGGCGGGGGAGGCGGACGCGACACGATGGCGCAGGCCGGCGGGCGCGATCCCGGCAAGCTGCCCGAGGCGATCGCCGCCGCGCGCGCGGCGATCGAGGCCGCGCTCGCGTAGGTCTTGCGGATCCTTGCACTGGATTACGGCGTCGCCCGGTGCGGCTGCGCGCTCAGCGATCCGACGGGAACGCTCGCCACGCCGATCGAGCCCGTCCTGCGCCCCGCCACGCGCAAGGGCTTCGCGCGCGTGTGCGATCTCGTCCGCGAGCGCGAGGTCGGCCGCGTCGTCGTCGGCCTGCCGCTGTCGCTGTCGGGCGGCGACTCGGCGCAGACGCTCGAGACGCGCGAATGGGCGGCGCGCCTGGCGGAGCGCGTGACGGTCCCCGTCGAGCTCTACGACGAGCGCTTCACGACGCTGCTGGCCAGCCGCGATCCCGGCGACCCGACGTCCTCGGAGGACTCGCGCGCCGCCGCGCACCTGCTGACCGGATGGCTGGCGGCGCACGGCGACGACGACCGGCCGCCCTCGCGGCGGGAGGCCGGGTAGCGTTCATGGCGAATCACACGGCAGCATGAGCAGGTCACGCCGAGACGACTCCACGGCAGGCACGGAGCGCAGCGCCGCCGAGCGCGAGCGGGCCCGCCTGGAGCGCGAGGCGCGCCGGGCCGGCAAGCCGCCGCCCTCCGACGCGCCACCATCCGCCCGCACACCGCCCGCCCACCCACCGCCCGAGCCTCAGCATGACGAGCCGATCCCCTTCCGCCGCCCCGCCCGGTCGCCGACGCCGGCCGCCGAGCGCCAATCCCGCACGGGCCGGGGGGAGGGCGCCGGCCCGCGCGCGCGGCGCCAGCTTCCCGGCGCCACGTCCGCCCCCGCCCCGGCGCCGGGCCGGTCGCGCGCCGCCGCGCGCGACGACGACACCATCCTGCGTATCCAGCCCCGGCCGCCGGCGCCGCCCGCCGCACCCGCCGGCGCGCTCGGCGACGAGACCGAGCGCCCGATCGGCATCCGCCGCGTGCGCCGGCCGGTGCGCCCGATCGTGACCCCGCCCGGCGACACCCCGGCGGGCCCCGCGCGCCGCCGGCGGATCTCGCCCGGGCGGCGGCTCGTCGCCCTGCTGGCGGTCGCGGTGCTCGCGGTCATCGTCATCGGCAGCCTCATGCTCTTCCAGCCGTTCGGCAGCGCCCAGGGCGCGGCCATCGACATCCGCATCCCGGCCGGGTCGGGGGCCGAGGAGATCGGCGCGCAGCTCGCGCAGGCCGGGATCGTCGACTCGGCGTTTCTGTTTCGCGTGCGCACCACGCTGTCGGGCAAGCGCGACAGCCTGCGCTCGGGCCGCCACACGCTGCACAAGAATATGACCTACGGCAGCGCGATCGAGGCGCTCAGCGAGCCGGACACGACGCAGGCGCGGCCAACTGTGGACGTCACGATCCCCGAGGGCCGCTCGCGCCGGGAGATCGCGCCGATCGCCCAGCAGGCCGGCCTGCGGGGCAGCTACCTCGAGGCCTCCAAGCGCTTCCGCGGCGCGCTGAGCCCGTTCGACTACGGCGCCCCGCGCGGGACGCGCTCACTGGAGGGCTTCCTCTTCCCGGCGACGTACGAGCTCAATGTCTCCGCGCCCGCGCGCGATCTCGTCGAGCGCCAGCTGGCGGCGTTTGGCCAGAACTTCTCGACCGTCAACTTCGACCGCGCGAAGCGCAAGCACCTGACCCGCTACGACGTGCTGATCATCGCCTCGATGGTCGAGCGCGAGGCGCAGCTCGCCAAGGAGCGCCCGCTCATCGCGGCGGTCATCTACAACCGCCTGAGCGACGGCACCCCGCTGGGGATCGACGCGACCACGCGCTACGCGCTCCACAAGCCCAGCGGCGCCCTGCGCCAGTCCGAGCTGGAGATCGAATCCCCCTACAACACCCGCAAGCGCGCCGGGCTGCCGCCGACGCCGATCGGCAACCCGGGGCTCGCGTCGATCCGCGCCGCGGCGGCGCCGGCGAACGTGAAGCACCGCTACTTCGTCGTCAAGCCCGGCACCTGCGGCGAGCACGTCTTCGCGGCCACGCTCGAGCAGCACAACCAGAACGTCGCGCGCTACGCCGGCGCCCGCGCGCAGGCCGGCGATCAGTCCCCGGACACGTGCTGAGCGACGGCGCGGACGCCGCGCCGCGCTACGGCGTCCTCGGTTGGCCCGTCGGCCACAGCCGCTCGCCGGCGATGATGCGCGCCGCCGGCCTGGCGCGCTACCAGCTCCTGCCGGTCGCGCCAGAGGCCTTCGACGACACCGTGCGGGCACTGCACGGCGCGGGCTTTCGCGGCGCCAACGTGACGATCCCGCACAAGCAGGCCGCGCTGGCCCTCGCGACGACGAGCAGCCCCGCGGCCCGGGAGATCGGCGCCGCGAACACGCTGACCTTCGGTCCCGACGGGGCGATCGCCGCCGAGAACACCGACGCGCCCGGCCTCGTCGCCGCGCTCGGCGAGCGCCCGGCCCGCAGCGCGCTCGTGCTCGGCGCCGGCGGCAGTGCGCGTGCCGTCGTCTGGGCCCTGGCGCGCGCCGGCGCGGACGTCTCGATCTGGAATCGGACGCCCGAGCGCGCCGCGGGGCTCGGCGCCCGCGTCGTGCGCGCGGCGGTCCCGGCGGACGTGTTGGTGAACTGCACGAGCGTCGGGCTCGACGGTTCGTCCAGCCCATTCAAGGATCTGCCGTTGGACGCCGATGGACTGGTCGAGTACACGACCGTGGTTGACCTGGTCTACAGGAAGGGCGGAACGGTGCTGATTTCAGAGGCTGTCAAGCGGGGCGTCGATACGGTTGACGGCCTTGAGATCCTGGTGCGCCAGGGCGCGTTGAGCTTCACCCTATGGACTGGTCTGGCGCCCTCGCTGGACTTGATGCGTGCGGCCGCGCGTGACGCGGACTTGTCTGCTTGATGCTTCCTGAACCCATCTCCTTCAAGCCACATCCCGCGCATCCGACCGACCCTCCGGGCGTGACGCGCCCGCTTCATCCCGGCGGGCCCGCCCGGTTCTTGACGGACGTCATCGTCGATCTCGGTCTCGTCCCGCGCGATCGCGTCGCCAACGCGGTCGAAGAGGGCCGGCGCAGCGGCAAGATGCCCGAGGAGGTGCTCATCGAGCAGGGCGCGCTGACGGCCGACGGCCTGTCGCGAGCGGTCGCCGAGCGTCACGGCCTCGACCATCTCGACCTCGGCATCTACAAGCCCGACATGGCCGCGGCGAACCTCATCTCGATCCCGGCGGCCAAGCGCTACGAGGCCGTGCCGGTCGGCTTCCTCGACGACCGCACGCTGCTGGTCGCGATGTCCGACCCGGCCAACGTCCTCGCCGTCGACGACATCGCGCTGCTGACCGGCAAGGAGATCCGCCCGGCCGTCACGAGCCGCGACGACATCCTGAACCTCATCTCGCGGCTGACGCAGCTCGACGACGTCATCTCCTCCGACCTCTTCGAGGACGACGACGTCGCCGGGCCGGCCGACGTCGTCGACCTGCGCGAGTCCGCCGACGACGCGCCGGTCATCCGCCTCGTCAACCAGATCATCGCCCAGGCCGTCGAGCAGGGCGCCTCGGACATCCATCTCGAGCCCAACGGCAACGAGCTGCGCGTGCGCTTCCGCATCGACGGCGTGCTCGTCGAGACCGCCACGGTCCAGCGGCGCATGGTGCTCGGCGTCATCAGCCGCGTGAAGATCATGAGCGACCTCGACATCTCCGAGCGGCGCATCCCGCAGGACGGTCGCGTCGGCCTGACCATCGACGGCCACCGCATCGATCTTCGCATCGTCACGCTGCCCAGCGTGCACGGCGAGTCCGTCGTCATCCGCATCCTCGACAAGAGCTCGATCGTCATGGAGCTCGAGAAGCTCGGCATGGCCGCGCAGGAGCGCGAGAAGTTCGAGCGTGCGTTCGGGCAGGCGTTCGGCGCGGTGCTCGTGACGGGGCCGACCGGCTCGGGCAAGTCGACGACACTCTACGCGGCGCTGTCGGTGCTGAACACGGTCGAGAAGAACATCATCACGATCGAGGACCCGGTCGAGTATCAGCTCGACGGCATCACCCAGGTCCAGATCAACCCGCGCGCCGGCCTGCACTTCCACACGGGCCTGCGCTCGATGATGCGCGCCGATCCCGACATCATCATGGTCGGCGAGATCCGCGACCGCGAGACGGCGCAGATCGCGATCGAGTCCGCGCTCACCGGCCACCTCGTGCTCTCGACGCTGCACACCAACGACGCCGCCAGCGCCGTCACCCGGCTCACGGACATGGGCGTCGAGCCCTTCCTCGTCGCCTCGGCGATCGACTGCGTCGTCGCCCAGCGCCTGGCCCGCAAGCTCTGCCAGCACTGCAAGGAGCGCGGCATCATCACCTCCGACGTCCTGCGCGCCAACGGCATCCGCAGCCAGTTCGACATGGAGGCCTACCAGCCGCAGGGCTGCCCGCGCTGCAACCACACCGGGTACAAGGGGCGCATCGGGCTCTACGAGGTGATGGTCGTCTCCGAGGAGATCCGCAAGCTCACGCTGGCCCGCGCGCCGGCCCCGGACATCGCCGAGGTCGCCGTGCGCCAGGGCATGCGGCTGATGCGCGACGACGGCCTGGAGAAGGTCCGCCACGGGATGACCTCCATCCAGGAGGTCACGCGCGTGACCGGCACCGGCGCCGCCGCCGTCGAGGCCTGAGCGCCCGACCGGGTCGCGAGCTACTGCGGCTCCGCCGCCGCCGACAGCCACACCGCCGCCGCGTCGGCGACCGCCTCGGGCACCGCGTCGACCTCCTCGGCCAGCCAGCCGATGATCAGCGTGCCCGCCGCCGCCATCGTCCGCGCGCGCACGACGTCGAACTCGCGGCCGAGCTCCATCCGCGCCAGGGTGTCGACGAGCTGCCAGATGTCGCGGGCGCCGTAGGAGTTGAGGATCTCCGGGTCGTCGAGGATCTCCAGCGCTTCGCGGAGGTGGCCGATCAGCGATGGCGCGGCGAGCAGGATCGACTCGTCGACGCCGGCGTTGAGCACCCGGCGCACGTCGGCCGCGCGATCGCCGGCGTCACCGTCGGACTGGGCGAGCGCCACGACGAGCGCCACCCAGCGCTCCGAGAAGGCCTCGCCGAAGACCCGCGCGTAGACGTCGCGGCGGTCCGCGTCGGTGAGCCGCTCGGCGCGGTGCAGCCAGTACTGGTCCAGGCGCCGCGAGCTGCTGCTCGTGGCGCCGGTCGCGACGCCGCCGCGCATCCACAGCTCCACGAGGCGGTCGACGAGGGCGAACGGGTCGAGCTGGTCCAGCGTCGCCCCCGAGTAGAGGGCCGCCGCCGCCTCGAGCTCGACCTCGCCCATGCGCCGCGCGGCCCGTTGCTCAGGCCGCCGGCGGCAGCGCCGGCGGGGTCTCGGGCGGCTCGAGCACAGCGGGCTCGGCCGGCTCGGCCGCGTCGGCGCCGTCGCCGCTCCCGCCACCCGCAGCGGGATCGCGCTCGAAGCCGGCCGCGCGATAGGCGTCGTCCTCGTCGAGCGTCTCCTTCTCCAGCAGCGCCTGCGTCAGCGACTCGAGGCGATCGCGGTTGTCGGCGAGCATCCGCCGCGCCCGCTCGTAGCAGCCCTCGACGATCCGTCGCACCTCCCGATCGATCAGCTCGCGCGTGTCGTCGGAGACCTGCACCGGGCCGCCGGGGCCGTAGGCCTGCTCCTCGCCGGGCGCCGGCAGCACCGAGACGAGGCCGATGACGTCCGACATGCCCCAGCGCCCGACCATCTGGCGCGCGATCGACGTGACCTGCTCGAGATCGGACTCGGCGCCGGTCGTCACGTTGCCGTAGATGAGCTCCTCCGCGGCGCGGCCGCCGAGCGCGCCGACGATGCGACCCTCGAGGTAGCGCGCGTCGTAGCCGTAGCGGTCGGTCGACGGCGACTGGAACGTCACGCCGAGCGCGCGCCCGCGGGGGACGATCGAGACCTTGCGCACCGGATCGGCGCCCGGCTCGAGCATGCCGAGCACGGCGTGGCCGGACTCGTGGTAGGCGGTGCGCTCGCGCTCCTCGTCCGACAGCGTGATCTTGCGCTCGGCGCCGAGCACGATCCGCTCCAGCGCGTCGGCGAGGTCGGCGGCGGTGACCTCGTCGTGATCGCGCCGGGCGGCGATCAGCGCGCCCTCGTTGATGAGGTTGCGCAGGTCGGCGCCGACCATGCCCGGCGTCGACGCCGCGACGCGCTGGAGGTTGACGTCGTCGCCCAGCGGCACCGAGCGCGTGTGGATCTTGAGGATCTCGATGCGGCCGTCCCTGTCGGGCGCGTTGACGGTCAGGCGGCGGTCGAAGCGTCCGGGGCGCAGCAGCGCGGCGTCGAGCACCTCCGGGCGGTTCGTCGCCGCGAGCACGATGACGCCCTCCGAGCCCGTGAAGCCGTCCATCTCGGTGAGGATCTGGTTGAGCGTCTGCTCGCGCTCGTCGTGGCCGCCGAAGCCGCCGCCGCCGCCGCGGGCGCGGCCGATCGCGTCGAGCTCGTCGATGAAGATGATCGAGGGCGCCGCCTTCTTGGCCTGGTCGAAGAGGTCGCGCACGCGCGAGGCGCCGACGCCGACGACCATCTCGACGAACTCCGAGGCGCTGAGCGAGAAGAACGGCACGTCGGCCTCGCCGGCGACGGCGCGCGCGAGCAGCGTCTTGCCCGTGCCCGGCTGGCCGGACAGCAGCACGCCCTTGGGGAACGACGCCCCGAGCTTGCGGTAGCGGTCGGGGTTCTTGAGGAAGTCGACGATCTCCTTGAGCTCGTCCTCGACCTCGTCGATGCCGGCGACGTCGTCGAAGCTCACGCGCGTGGCGGACGCGTCGTAGCGCTTGGCCTTCGAGCGCCCCAGCGCGAGCGCCCCGCCGCCCGCGGCCGCGGCGCTGCGGCGCAGGAAGTAGATGAGCAGGCCGACGATCAGCAGCGTCGGGCCGAAGGAGAGCAGCAGCGTCGCCAGGAAGCCGCGGCCCTCGTCGATCGGGCGGGCGTTGACCTCCACGCGCTTGGCGAGCAGCAGCTTGAGCAGCTCGTCGTCCTGGGCGAACGTGGGGCGGACGGTCTCAAAGCGCGTCTCGGGCCCCTTCTTCTTGAACTTGACCTCCCGGCGGAAGGTGCCCTGGATGACGTCGTTCTTGGCGTTGACCTCCTTGACGTTGCCGGCCGTCACCTGCTGGCGAAAGAACGTGTAGGGGACGTCGAGGCGCTGGTCCTCGCTGGACGGGATGAGCTGCGCGAGCACGATGTTCAAGATCAGCAGGACGAGCAGGAAGCGCCAGAAGCGCGTCGATCCGGGCATCCGCGACAGCCCGCCGCGACTGGGGGCGTCGGGCTTGCGTCCGCTCTCGCCGGAGCGCTCGCCCTCGACCCGCCAGGGACGGCGCTCGCCGGGCGAGTCCGAGCCTTCCGGGGACCCCGAGCGGGGGCGCGTGCGCGTCTTGCGGTCAGCCATCCGTGCCGCTGATCATACGGTCGTCCATTTCATCGGGATAAGCCGGTGTGCCCGGCCGCCAAGGTCGATAGCCGGGCGTAATGAGCCTTGACTTCGCCGACCTGTTGCTCGAGGTCATCGAGCGCAACGCCTCCGACCTGCATCTCACGGCCGGGGCCCATCCAACCGTACGGGTCCGGGGACGCCTCCAGCCGCTGGAGGACTACCCCGTCTTGACCACCGAGCAGACGCGCGAGACGATCTACTCGATCCTGTCCAACGATCAGCGCCAGCGCCTGGAGACGGACTGGCAGATCGACTTCGCGTATGCGATCCCGGGACGAGCTCGCTTCCGTGTCAACGCCTATTACCAGCGTTCGGCGATCGGGGCGGCCTTCCGGCTGATCCCGTTCTCGATCAAGACGGTCGACGAGCTCGGGCTGCCGGTCGTCCTGCACGACCTGGCCAAGCGCCCGCGCGGCTTCGTGCTCGTCACCGGCCCGACCGGCTCGGGCAAGTCGACCTCGCTGGCCGCGGTCATCGACGAGATCAACTCGACGCGCGAAGAGCACATCATGACCATCGAGGACCCGATCGAGTTCCTCCACGGCCACAAGAAGTGCATCGTCAACCAGCGCGAGATCGGCTCTGACGCGCAGACGTTCGCCGCCGGCCTGAAGGCCGCCCTGCGCCAGGACCCGGACGTGATCCTCGTCGGCGAGATGCGCGACCTCGAGACGATCCACACCGCCCTGACGGCGGCGGAGACCGGTCACCTGGTGTTCGCCACGCTGCACACGCAGGACGCCCCGCAGACGATCGATCGCATCATCGACGTCTTCCCGGCCGAGCAGCAGCAGCAGGTGCGCGTCCAGCTGTCGGTCGCGCTGCAGGGGATCATCACCCAGCAGCTGCTGCCGACCGCCGACGGCGCCGGCCGCGTCGCGGCCTGTGAGGTGCTGCTCGCCACGCCGGCGATCCGCAACCTCATCCGCGAGGGCAAGACGCATCAGATCTACTCCGCGCTGCAGACCGGCGCCGCGATCGGCATGCAGACGATGGATGCCGCGCTGGCCACCCTGGTCCGCTCGGGCAAGATCACCCAGAAGCTCGCCGAGTCCCGTTCCTCGACCCCGGAGGAGCTGCGCCGCATGCTCGGCGCCGACTCCTTCGCGACGACCTGATGAGCACGTACGTCTTCAAGGCGATCGACATCGGCGGCCGCCAGGCCAAGGGCGAGGTCGAGGCCGAGTCCAAGCAGTCCGTCGCCGATCAGCTGAAGGCCAAGGGCCTGATCGTCCTCGACATCGCCGACAAGAGCCGCGCCAAGCAGGACATCACGCTGCCGTGGGCCAACCGGATCAAGCTCGGCGACCTGGCGATCATGACGCGCCAGATGGCGACGATGGTCTCCAGCGGCATGACGATCCTGCGGGCGCTCTACGTCCTCGAGGCGCAGACGGAGAACCCGAAGCTGGCCGCCGAGCTCGTGCTGGTCCGCAAGGACATCGAGGCCGGCCTGCCGTTGTCGGACGCGCTGGAGCGCCATCCCAAGACGTTCAGCCCGCTCTACGTCGCGATGACGCGCGCCGGTGAGACCGGCGGCCTGCTCGAGGAGTCGCTGCTCATGGTGGCCGACCAGCTCGAGAAGGAGGAGTCGCTGCGCCGCCAGGTGAAGTCGGCGATGGCCTACCCGATCGTGATCTTCGTGTTCGCGCTGGCGGTCATGCTCGGCATGGTCGCGTTCATCGTGCCGGTCTTCGCCAGCGTCTTCGAGGAGCTCGAGACCGGCGCCGAGCTGCCCATGCTCACGAAGTTCACCATGGCGATCTCCGACGTCGTCACGGGCTACTGGTACCTGCTCATCCTCGGCACGATCGGCGGCGCCTTCGCGTTCGCGAAGTGGAAGAAGACGCCCAAGGGCCGCTCGATCTGGCAGCGCTTCCTCCTGCGGATCCCGTTCAAGATCGGCGACATCTTCCAGAAGGTCGCGCTGGCCCGCTGGTCGCGCACGTTCTCCGCGCTGATGGGCGCCGGCGTGCCGCTCCTGCAGGCGATCGACATCACCAAGCAGACCGCCGGCAACGTCGTCGTCGAGGAGGCGATGGACAACGTCACGGTCAGCGTCAAGGCCGGCGGCACGATCGCCCAGCCGCTGATGGACTCCCCGGTGTTCCCGGCGATGGTCGGCCATATGGTCAAGGTCGGCGAGGAGACGGGCGCGCTGACGACGATGCTCTCGAAGATCGGCGAGTTCTACGAGGACCAGGTGGCGGCGTCGGTCAAGGCGCTGACCTCGATCCTCGAGCCGGTCATGATCCTGTTCGTCGGCGGCATCGTCGGGTTCATCGTCATCTCGATGTACCTGCCGCTGTTCAGCCTGTACGACGCGATCAAGTAGCCGCGCCGCTCACATCTCGGTAGGAGGAAGACCGCCGGCGACGGCGGTCTTCCTCGTTGCGAGTACCTAGGCGCTCCCTCGCGGGTCCGCGTACTCCTCGATCCGCTGGACGGCGCGATCGACGACCTCGTCCATGCGTCCCTGGGCCTCGAGCACGAACGCGTAGGTCGCGTCGGTCGGCGCGCCCGTCTTGAGCACGGTGAGCGCCGTGCTCTCCAGCAGGCTGATCTGGCGATCGCAGCCGGTGATGATGGATTGGATCTGCACCACGTCGGCGAGGTGGCGGCCGACGTTGTGGGGCACGCGCTTGGTCACGCCGAGCAGCGCGGCGAAGAGCGAGCCGGCGCCGGTCGCCACGGCCGCCGCCTCGTTGTGGGCGAGCGCGCTGATCAGCGTGGCGACGAGCAGGCCCATGCAGACGAGGAACATCGTCCGGCCCAGCCACAGCTGCAGCGTGAACGCGCGACGCGCGTTCATGAGCTTCTCCTCGAAGGCGAAGATCAGCCCGCGCGCCGAGACGGCCACCTCGCCCTCGCGCTCGAGCCGGTTGAGCGCCTCGAGCGTGCGATAGGACTCCTCCAGGCCGCGGGCGTGCGACATGAACGCGGCGGCCGCGGCGAGCATCGCGAGCAGCACGAACAGCGCGACCGGCAGCAGCAGCCCGAGCAGCTCCTCGGTGCCGGCGCCCCGGCTGACGAGCTCGGCGCCGTGGTCCCAGGTGTAGGCCAGCGCCGACGTCGCGCAGGCGAGCGCGAACACCCCGAGGCCGGCGCGGATGCGGAGGTTGAGGGTGGTGTTCCGGCGCAGCGACGCGGTCAGGTCGGCCGCGAGCTGGTTGCGCGAGCGCGACGCCTCCGACGGCGTCTGCACGGCGGCGGGCGATCGGTCGCCGGCCGGCGCCTGGGTGTCGTTGTACGCATCGATGGGCGTCGGGGACGTGGCCATGTCGGAAAAGAGCGCGCGACGGCGCGCGCTGATACAGCCATCTTACGTACCTGCGCTGGCGTGCACGAGCGGCCGCCAGCCGGCGTGCATCGCGGCGACGGTGGACGGCGGCGTAAGCACGGTGACGGGGTCGCGCGGCCACGCCCGGCGGTCGCGGTAGCCGGCGTGCGCCCAAGCGCGCAGGCCACCGCCGGCGATCAGCCAGGCGCGTCCGTCGAGGCTGACCATCGCCCCCTCGGGCAGCTCGCCGCACGCGGCTTGTCGATGCGCGTCGCGGGTGCGCTCGCGGTGCAGCCGCGCGTCGACCTGCGCAAGCCGCCGGTCGGAGGGATGCGCCACACCCCACGCCGTCAGGAACGCGTTGGCGGCGTCGCGCCGGCATTCGTGGCAGGGCCGGTGGCCCGCCGCGCACGCGGTCGCCTCGTCGAGGAAGAACAGCTCGGTGTACCGCCCGGGCGCCATCAGCGCACGCGGCGGGCGCTGCTTGAACTCGAGTGCGCAGGTGATCCAGCGCTCGACCTGCCAGCGCCGGACGAGCTCGGCGCGGGCGTTCACGAGGCAGCCGCGGTTGCCCATCAGCGTGCCGCGGGCCGGGTCGGCTTCGAGGAGGCCGAACGCAGAGACGCGGTTCTGGCGGGTCACGACGTCATGGGTCCACGACGCTCGCCGGCCGGCGCCATTCAGCCGGCGGCGGCGGCGCGCCGCCGCAGGTGGTTGACGCCGAACGTCGCGAGCATCCCGGCGACGACGAGCACCACCGTGCGCTCGGCGCCCGCGAACGCCGACGAGCCGGTGAGCATGTAGCCGACGGTGACCGCCGCGAGCGCGAGCGCCGGCACCCCCAGGGCGATCTAGGCGGCGCCGTCGAGCGCGAGCTTGCGCCGCAGCAGCTTCACGCTCTTGCCGAGCTTGGCGAGCTTGATCGTCTTGGCGAGCTTCAGGGCCTTGAACAGCTTGGCGAGGATGAGCAGGCGCAGCGCGGGGGCCAGCGCGAGCGCGAGCGGGACGAGCGGCGACGAGAGGGCGACGACGAGCAGCTCGAAGCGGTGCCCGTCGATCCAGGCGCGGCGGTCGCGCACCACGCGCAGCATCACCACGACCTCGACCATGAACGTCAGCCAGATGACCCAGTGCCCGGCGGTCTCGACGATCGCGAGGGCGCCGTGCGGGTGCGTGAGGTGCAGCGCGAGCAGCGGCAGCACCGCGACGGCCGCCACGAGCACCGGCGGGCGCAGCCGCCGTTCCCACCTCGCGGCGCGCGGGTCGTCTGTCTCGAGATCGGCCATCGGTGGGGCCCAACGCTATGCGCCGGTAGCGTTCGGCGCATGTCAGAGCGCCTCGGGACGGATCGGACGAACGGACTGCTGCTCGTCGCGGCGATGGTCGGGCTCATGTGGCTGCTCGAGATCGTCGACATCGCGGCCGATTCGCGCCTGGACGGCTACGGCATCCATCCCCGCGACGTCGACGGTCTCGCCGAGATCTTCTCGGCGCCGTTCCTGCACGCCGGCTTCGGCCATCTGATCTCCAACACGGTGCCGTTCCTGGCGATGGGCGCCGCGATCGCGCTCGGCGGCTTCATGCGCGTCGCGCTCGTCACGCTGATCGTGGCGGTCGTCAGCGGCCTGGGAACCTGGCTCATCGCCGCGTCGAACTCGATTCACCTCGGCGCCAGCGGCGTGGTGTTCGGCTACGCCTCGTACCTCGTGTCGCGCGGGATCTTCTCGCGGCGCCTGTCGGAGCTGGCGATCGGGGTGGTGGTGGTCGCGATCTGGGGAATCGGCCTGCTGCAGGGCCTGCTGCCGCAGGAGCGGATCTCCTGGCAGGCGCATCTGTTCGGCGCTGTCGGTGGGGTCGTCGCGGCCTCGGTGCTGGCGGGGCGGCGGGAGGCGCGGCCGGCGACGGGCTGACCGGGGGCGGCGCTGCGCGGCCGCCCGCTCAGGCGGCGACGGCGACGGCGACGCGGCGCGGCTCGCAGAGCGCGCCGACGTCCGGCGCGCGCTCGAGCACCCGCGGCAGCCGCACGACGGCGAGCGCGCCGAGCAGGGCGGGCAGCCCGAGCTGGAAGGCGCGGTAGGCGAGCACCGCGGCGGCGGCCGCGCCGAGCGGCGTGCCGTAGAGGACGAGCGCGGCGATGAGCCCGCCGTCCGCGCCGCCGACACCGCCGGGCAGCGGGATCAGGCCGCCGAGCTGGCCGACCACGTAGGCGAGGGCGAGGACGCCGATCGGCGGCATCGCGCCGATCGCGGTGAACGCCGCGCCCAGCGCGAGCAGGTCGAAGGCCATGAAGCCGATCGCGCCGGCGAGGATCAGCGGGTGGCCGGCCCGGGCGAGGCGGACCGCGTCGCGGATGCCGGCGCTGAGCGCCGCGAGCACACGGCCGGCGCGCCCCGCGCGGGGGCGGGTGAACAGGCGCGGCAGCGCCAGCACGCCGCCGATCACCAGCGCCGCGGCGGCCGCCGGCCCGGCGGTCCACAGCAGCGCGCCGCCGCCGATCGCCAGCGCCAGCCCGGCGATCACGGCCGTGAAGAAGTTCACCGAGCTCGTGAGGACGTAGAAGGCGACCGTGCGGCGCGCGAGGCGCTCGCTCGGCATGCCCGCCCGCTTCAGCGCCCAGGCCGCCAGCGCCAGGCCGCCCGCGCCGCCGGACGGCAGCAGGACGTTCGTGCCCTGCGCGGCCATGCCGACCTCGTAGCTCATGCGCCACGGCAGGCGATGGCAGAAGACGCCGCGGAAGGCGGCGACGAACGCCAGGCAGGAGGCGAGCTGGAGCGCGGCGGCCGCGGCCAGCCAGCCCGGGGAGGCGTCGGCGAGGCGGTCGCGCACGGCGCCCAGGCCGGGCAGGGACGTGACGGCGAAGGTGAGAGCGGCGATGACGACGGCGACGAGCAGGAGGCGCAACGCGAGCCGGCGGCGGTCGGGGAGGAGGGCGGCCGCCGCCGGCTCGTCAGTTGCGAACGTCGACACGGGGAGGGGGCCCGTGCTGAACGCGGGATGTCGTGATCGGCAACCGGGCAGTCCGGGGGAGCTCGCCGGGACGGACCTGAGAAATGGTCGTCAGCCCCTCGGCGTAGCTGAGACGCTCGTTCGGTTGCATGGGTGCAGCCTGTCAGGGGCGGCGGGGCCTGACGATGGGGCCAGCCCGCGTCTCATGGTGTGGCTAACCGCACCATGCGCCGCGCACGCAGATCGCGGCAGCGGCCTACGCCGACGCCGATCCGGGCTTCGTCACGGGCTACCGGCTGGTGCTCGACAGGGGTGGTCAAGCGCGACTGCCCGCGGTCGTGCGGGCCGATCAGCCCTTGAGGTACGTCAGCACGGCGAGCACGCGGCGGTGCCCGTCGTCGGCCGCCGACAGCCCGAGCTTGCTGAAGATCGACGTCACGTGCTTCTCGATCGCGCGCTCGGTGACGACGAGGTCGCGGGCGATCGCGCCGTTGGACCGGCCCTGCGCCATCTGGCCGAGCACCTCGCGCTCGCGGGGCGTCAGGCGGTCCAGCGGGTCGTCGGCGCCGCGCCGGCCGAGCAGCTGCGCGACGACCTCCGGGTCCAGCACCGAGCCGCGGGCGCCGACCCGGCGCAGCGCGTCGACGAACGCGTCGATGTCCGCCACCCGGTCCTTGAGCAGGTAGCCGACGCCCTCGGCGCTGCCCTGCAGCAGCTCCAGCGCGTAGCCCTGGTCGATGAACTGCGAGAGCACCATGACGCCGACCTCGGGCATCTCGGTGCGGATCTGCTGGGCGGCGCGCAGCCCCTCGTCGGTCTGCGTCGGGGGCATCCGGATGTCCGTGACGGCGACGTCGGGCTTGTGCGCGCGGACCTTGCGCAGCAGGTCCTCGGCGTCCGCGGCCTGGCCGACGACGTCGAAGCCGGCGTCCTCGAGCAGGCGCGCGAGGCCCGCTCGCAGGAGGACCGAATCGTCGGCGATCACGACACGCATACGCGCGTAGCCTGCCAGTCCGGGCGGTCGTTCGGGAGGTTCAGGCCGATGGAGCGGTCAGGAGGCGGTCCAGCGAGGGGCCGCTGACGTCGTGCTTGGCGACGAATCCGCGCGCGCCGCAGCCGACCGCGCGGGCGGGATAGAGCGGGTCGTCGGAGCTCGAGGTCATCACCACGGCGCCGCAGCAGCCGCGCGCGGCCAGCTCGCCGGCGACCTGAAATCCGTCCATGTCGGGCAGGCGCACGTCGAGCAGCACGACCTCGGGCTTCAGCTCGGCGGCGGCCTCGATCCCCCGGCGCCCGTCGGGCGCCTCGCCGATGACCTCGTAGCCGTCCGCGGCCAGCAGCGCGCGGACGCCGCCGCGGAAGGCGGCGTGGTCGTCGATGATCAGAACGGTGGGGCTCACCCTGTGAGTGTCGTCACACGAGGGACGGTTCTCTATACGGGTCGCACCTGCCCGGGGTGGGGGCTAACCGAACCCCCGCGGCGGCCGGGCGGCGCCCACGACCCGTCCCGGGAGCGCACCAAGCTGACAATCGCGCCCATCGCACGGGGCCCGCAGCTACAGTGGGGCGGTCCCCGCGCCATTGGGCGATCTCGTGTTGCGACGCAGCCTCAGGACCCAGATCACGACCAAGGTGGTGGCGCTCAGCGCCGCCGCCGCGCTCCTCCTCGGCACCGCCCTCGTCGTGCTGATCGTCGCCGTCACCGCCCAGCGCGACGCCGCCCGGACCGCGTTCGCCTCCCAGGAGGCGCTCAGCCTCGCCAACCAGCTCGAGACGTCGCTGCTGTCGATCGAGAGCGGCCTCAACCGCTTCGTCACGACCCAGAACGAGGCCTATCTGCGTGCGGTCGACCAGGAGCTCGCCGCGTACCCGGCGATCACGAAGCGGCTCATCGGCCTCGTCTCGGCGGATCGCACCCAGCAGGCCCGGGTGCGCACGATCGGCAAGCAGATCCGCAACTACGACGTGATCTGGGCGACGACGGTCGTCCAGATCGTCCGCGAGGACGGCTTCGACGAAGCCCAGAGCCAGGTCGAGACCGACGGCGGACGTTCGCGCATCGACGACATCCGCACCCAGTTCGAGCGCCTCTTCAGTCGCGAGCGCGCTGTCATCGCGGCGCGCGAGGACAGCGCCGAGCGCCTCTCGGCCCGCGCGATCGGCCTCGGCATCAGCGGCCTGGTCCTGGTGATCGCGGTCGCCCTCGGCATCACGCTGTACCTGCGCCGGTCGGTCCTGCGGCCGGTGCGGACGGTCGCCGAAGCGACCGGGCGGCTGGCCGCCGGCGACCTGTCGACGCGCGTCCCCGACCAGCGCGAGGACGAGCTCGGCGAGCTCGCGCGCGGCTTCAACTCGATGGCCGACTCGCTCGAGCGCAGCCGCTCGGAGCTCGAGCGCTCCAACGCCGAGCTGACGCGCTCCAACGCCGAGCTCGAGCAGTTCGCGTCGGTCACGTCGCACGACCTGCAGGCCCCGCTCACGACGATCTCGATGTACACCGAGCTGCTCGAGCGCCGCCGCGGCGCCAACGGCACGGCCGGGGGCGGCCGCGGCGCGGACGAGATCGACCTCGTCGAGGGGATTCGCGGCGCCACCCAGCAGGCGCGCGGGCTGATCCGCGACCTGCTCGAGTACTCGCGCGCCGGGCGCGGGCAGCTCGCGCTCGAGCGGGTGCCCGCCGGGCGGATCGTCGAGCAGGCGATCGACGCGCTGGCGGGCGCGATCGAGGCGGCCCGCGCGCAGATGAGCGTCGGCGAGCTTCCCGTCGTGCTGGCCGACCGTGCGAACCTGTGCCGCGTGTTTCAGAATCTCATCGGCAACGCAGTGAAGTTCACAACGCAGGAGACTCCGCGCGTGCGCATCGAGGCCGAGCGGGAGGCAGAGCACTGGCACTTCTTCGTGCGCGACAACGGCATCGGCATGAACCCCGAGCACGCCCGGCGCATCTTCGAGCCCTTCCAGCGCCTGCACGGCGAGGAGGACTACCCCGGGACCGGGATCGGGCTGGCGGTCTGCGAGCGGATCATCGACCAGCACGGGGGTCGCATCTGGGTCTCGAGCACCAAGGACGAGGGCAGCGTCTTTCACTTCACGCTGCCGGCCGCGGCGCCGGCCGGCGCCGAGTCACCCCGCGTCGCGGTGAGCGCGTAGCGATGCGCCGCTTCACCCTGCGGTCCGCCGCCCTGAGCCTCGTCCTGGTCCTCGGCCTCGGCCTCGGCCTCGGCGGTTGCGGCGGCTCTGACGACGAGGGCCCGCCACCGGGTGTCGCGACGACGCCGGACACCGAGCCGATCCGGATCGGGACCAAGAACTTCACCGAATCGCGGATCCTCGGCGAGCTCTATCGCCAGGCGCTCGAGGCCAAGGGCTTCGCGGTCGAGCTGGAGTCCAACATCGGCAGCTCCGAGATCGTCCACCGCGTGCTGCGGCGCGGCGAGCTGGACATGTACCCGGAGTACATCGGCGTGCTGCTGTCCGAGGTCGCCGAGAACACCGACCGGCCGCCCAACGACGCCGCGGCCTACGCGGCCGCCGCCGCATTCGAGCGGCGCAACGGCTTCACGCTGCTCGACCAGACCCCGCTGGACGACAGCAACGCGCTCGCGGTCAAGCCGCGGTTCGCCCAGCGCCATCGGTTGAGCACGATCGCCGACCTGCGCAAGCTCAAGCGCACGGTCAAGATCGCCGCGCAGGGAGAGTTCGCCACCCGCTTCGAGGGCGTCGACGGGCTCGAGAAGCTCTACGGCCTGCGCAAGCTCGACGTCGTCGAGGCCAAGGGCCCCGAGCGCTACGCCAAGCTCAACGGCGGCGACGCGGACGTCGCGTCGGTCTTCACGGCCGAGGGCCAGCTCGCCGGCGACGACTACCGCGTGCTCAAGGACCCCGAGCGCCTGTTCGCCTCCGGGCACGTCGCCCCCGTGGTCAACGACAAGGTGCTCGAGGAGCACGGCCCCGGCCTGCGCGCCGCCATCGACGCCGTCAGCCGCGAGCTGACGACCGGCGCGATGCGCGAGATGAACGGCGACGTGGACCTGCGCAAGCGCCAGCCGGCCGCGGTCGCCGCCGAGTTCCTGCGCGCGCGCAGCCTCGTGTAGCCACGCCGGGGTGCCGGGCGCGGGGCGTCCGCTAGCCTGCCGACCGATGGCCGCCACGATCCGCGTAGCTGTGTGCGACGACGCTCGAGCGGTGAAGTTCTTCCTGCGCCAGGTGCTCGAGGAGGAGGGCGACATCGAGGTCGTGTCGGCCACGAGCACGGGGGAGGAGGCGCTCGTCCAGCTCGCCGACTGCCGCGCCGACGTGCTGCTGCTCGACCTCGTCCTGCCCGACGTGCCCGAGCCCGCGCTGCTCGTCGACCGGATCCGCGCGTGCACCCCGGACACGGCGATCGTGCTGATCTCCAACCTGCCGCCGTTCAGCCTCGAGAAGGAGGCCGAGCGGCTGCGGACCAACGGCTGGGTGCCGAAGGCGGCCAAGCCCGCGCAGCTGCGCGAGGCGGTGCGCAGTGCGATGAGCGCCGCGCCGGAGTAGCCGGTCCGGCGTCGGGCGCTGGCCGGGCAACACCGACCGGCCAGCCGGTGACACGACCGTCGGCTAGCCGCATTTTCCGCGGTTGACGAGGGCATGGTCTTCCTGCTCTGGCCAGGGCGGCTGGATGTCGAGCAGCTCGAGGAGGCGGCGTTGGGTGTGCGTCAGGCGGTCGAGGCGGATGCCGCGGGGTGTGTGGGTGATGCCGAGGCCTTGGAAGGCGGTGAGGATGTTGCGGGCGGTGGGCTTGGCGGCGCGGCCTTCGGGCAGCAGGCCCGGTAGTTGTCCGGCGTCGTCGTCGTCGTCGAGTGCTTGGCGGGTCTGGGACTCGATGAGTCCGAAGATCAGCAGTGCGAGCCCGATGATGCTCGTCAGGGCCATGATGCGGTCGTCGTTGTGTAAGAAGATCGGGCGGACCTTGAGCGTCTGCTTGTAGTCGCGGTGGCGGCGCTCGACGATCTGCTGGCCCTTGTAGAGCTCCAGCACGCGGTTGGCGGACAGGCGTCCGGGAACGTTGGTCGCCAGCGCGTAGATGCCGTCGGTGCGCGCGGCCGCCGCGATCGCGTCGTGGTCGCGGGCGTAGGTGAGTGTGGGGCGCCCGGCGCGGGTCGCGGTCTTGACGGCGATCAGGCCGTCGGCTTGGCCGGTGAGGATCTTGGCGACCTTGTTGTCGACGTGGCGGCGCGTCTTGTAGTAGCGCCCGCCGAGGCCGCGCTGCACGCGCCCCAGCGCGGTCTCGGCCTTCGTCAGCGCGCGCTCGCGGGCGGCGGCGACCTCGCGGGCCTCTTCGGAGGAGTGGATGTACGCGACGCGCAGACAGACCGGCTCGTTGGTCTGAGGATCCGTGATCTGCCAGTCACGCAGCGCGCCGCGGTAGCTTGTTCGCTGTGCCGCGGGCACGTCGCGTTGGCGTTCGGCGACGTAGCTGAGCGCCCTGAGCGCCTGGGGGCCAACGTCGGTCAGGTAGCGCTCGCGAAACCCGGTTTGGGCTCTGAGCGCGACGATGAACTGTAGGCCCGAGCGGGCGATCTGCGCGAGTGTCTTGGGGTAGCCGCAAGCGGCGTCGCAGATCACCAGGCCCGGCGACGCGAGCGCCTTCAGGCGCTCCAGCGACGCGCCGATCAGCGCGACCTCGGCGGCGTTGCCCGGGTCCGGGCGCACGTACAGCGAGACGCCGCAGGCGCTGGTCGCCTGCAGCACGCGGACCTGCCTGGCGACGCGGCGGTCCGGGCCCCAGCCCTTGGCGACCAGCGCCGAGTCCTCGTAGGCGCCGGCGACCCTGAGCGTCGTCAGGTCGACGTGCAACCGTCCGGCGTCGATCCCGAAGCGCTCGATCGCGCGGGCTGCGAGCGCGCCGCGCAGCGACTCGGCGAAGACGGCCAGCGTCTCCAGGCCGCGGCCGAGGCGGTCGTCATTGAGCAGCGCCGGCGGGATCCCCATGAGCTCGTGCAGCGCCGTCCCCGACGCCCACCCGGCGACGTCGTACAGCGGCGACGGTGAGCACAACCGGCTGGCGATCAGCGCCGCGGCAATCTCACCCGCCGATAGCTGCTGGCGCCCGCGCTGGGGCAGCGCTCGGTCGACCGTGCCGACCAGATCGAGCTCGCGCATGAAGTGCGCGGCAAGCAGCAGCGGCCCGACCTCGCGGCGCACCCCGACAAGCGGCGGGTCGAGCCTGGCGAAGGAGCCCATCAGCTGCTCCAGTTGGCCCGACGCCTTCAGCTCGTCCTCGCGCCCCAGCGTCCGCAGCACGCGATGACGCACCCGGCCTTGCTCGTCGCGATAGGCCTGCACCAGGCGCAGATAGACGTAGCGCTTCTGCCCCCGCACCACCGCGTGACGCTTGACATACATGTTGGCCCTACAATATGCGGCCTGTCGGACGGAAGGCCAGCCACCGATCCCTCAGCGTCCAAAGCCCGTAAGCCAACCCCGCAACCATCCCGCGACCGCATCCCGAGCCAGATGTTGGCCCTACACAACGGTCGCCGAGCCGTCCCGGCCAATAGACGCCGCCCGCGCCCGCCCAACAACCAAGCGCCCAAACGGCCTACGCAAACGCGAACAGCGAACCACTCACCCGCCGCGAGCCGCGGAAAATGCGGCTAGCTGAAGATCGCCTCGTAGCGCACGCCGCCGGCGTCGACGCCCAGCGGGACGATGAAGATCTCCAGCGTGCCCAGCTGCGCGTGATCGAGCGCGTAGATCGCCTGGGGCAGGACCGGCTCGGCCGGTCCCCGGAGCAGCAGGCTGAACGGATCGCGTCCGCCCGGCCGGTCGGCGAGCGTCGTGGCCGACTCGAGCACGAGCGCGACGGGCGCGGGTTCGGCCGCCAGCGCGAACGTCTCGCCGACGTGCGGCGCGAACGTCGCGGCCTCAAGCTGGTCGAGCTGCATCGAGACGCAGTCTAAGGCGCGCAGCGGACGCGCAGCGGACGCGGACGGGAGCGCAGCGCTCAGCGCTCGGCGACCGCCACGTGGCGATCGGGCCCGACGGTGAGCGAACGGCGGCCGTCGAGCAGCTCCAGCAGCTCGTCGCCGACGACCTGACGGCGCCAGCCCTGCAGCGTGCGCACCTCCGGCGGCGGCTTGCCGTCGCGCCGGGCGAGGACGATGCGCTGCAGGTCGGCGCGCGCGGCGATCAGCTCGTAGGCCAGCTCCTCCTGCAGCGCGCGCGTGCGCACAAGCGCCTCGGCGAGCGCGATCACCGGTGCGTCGAGCGCGTCGGGCTGCGACGGGCGCTCGCCCTCGACGGGGATCGGTGGGCGGCTGCGCCCGCGCTCGACCGCCTCGAGGATCGCGCGGCCGCGGCGGCGCAGCGTCGACTCGTTGAGGCCGCGGATCTGCTCGAGCTGGGTCATCTGGCTGGGGCGGCGCTTGGCGACCTCGATCAGCGCGGCATCCGAGAGCACGGACGGGATCGGGCGGTCCTGCGTGCGCGCGGTCTCCTCGCGCCAGACGACGAGCTCGCGGGCGACCGCGCGCAGCTTGGGATCCAGCGAGTTCACGCGCGGCAGCCGCGCGAAGATGTTGTCCGGATCGCGCTCGTCGGTCGCGCCGGCCAGCACGACGCACTCCTCGCGCGCCCAGTCCAGGCGCCCGCGCGCGCGCAGGCGGCCCTGCAGCTCGGTCGTCGCCTGGAGGATGTGGCGCACGTCGTCGCGGGCGTAGTCGATCTGCTCGGCGCTGAGCGGGCGCGCGTCCCAGCGGGTGAAGCTCGCGCTCTTCTGCAGCCGCACGCCGAGCAGCTCCTGCAGCAGCGGCTCGTAGCCGAGCTGGGCGCGCAGGCCGGCGAAGCCGGCGGCGAGCTGGGTGTCGAAGAGGTTGGTGATCTGGGTGCGGCAGACGCGGCGCAGCAGCGCGACGTCCTGGCGGCCGGCGTGCATGACGATCTCGACGTGCGGATCGGCGAGCACCGCGGCCAGCGGCGCCAGGTCGAGCCGCCCGTCGAGCGGGTCGAGCACCTCGATGCGCACGTCGCTGCCCGGCCCGTCGGTCTCGGCGGCGACCTGTACGAGGCACAGCAGCGTCTGATAGCGCCCCTCGCCCATGAACTCCGTGTCGATGCCCAGGCGCCCCGAGGCGCGCGCGAGGTCGGCCAGCGCTGCGACGTCAGCGCTGCTTCCGAGATCGCTCAACGGTCGTCTTCGTCGCTCTCGGCGAGATAGAGCTGGCGCAGCAGCCAGACGGTGCAGGCACCCACGATGACGATGAGCGCGAAGCCGACCCCCACGATGCTCGGGTTGAACACGATCGCGATGACCGCGACGACCAAGAGCGCCGCCACGGCGATCGGCACGAAGAGCTGATTCAGGTCCATGGGGTGAGCACCGTCGCTTCGGTTGGCAATGCGGATGGGTCAAACCGGCGCAGCAGCTCGTCGAGCGCCGGCGTCTCGCCGGGGCCGGCCAGCCCGACCGAGCGAGCCAGCGCCGCGCGCACCTCGGCGGGCGACTGGCCCGCGGCGACGCGGTCGGCGAGCGTGACCGCGCCGTGGCGCTTGGCCAGGCGGGCCCCGTCGGCGCCCAGCACGAGCGGGACGTGGGCGTAGCCCGGCGCGGGCATCCCAAGCCGGGCGGCGACGTGCAGCTGGCGCGGCGTCGTCTCGATGAGATCGGCCCCGCGCACGACCTCCCCGACCCCCGCAGCTGTGTCGTCGACGACCACGGCAAGATTGTATGCCGGTATGCCGTCGTTGCGGCGTACGACCAAGTCGTCGACCGCGCCCTCGTGGGGCCCGAGCAGGCGGTCGGTGAACGCGACGGTCGCCGTGCCGGCCCGCAGGCGCAGCGCCGGGGGGCGCCCCGCCGCCTCGCGCGCGGCGCGCTGAGCGCGGGTCAGCGCGCGGCAGGTGCCGGGATAGGCGCCCTCGGGGAGCGCGCCGTGCGGCGCCGACGCGGCCTGGCGGATCTCGGCGCGCGTGCAGAAGCACGGATACAGGGCGCCGTCGGCGTCCAGGCGGTCGATCGCCTCGGCATACGCGCCCATGCGCTCGGACTGGCGCACGACGGAGCCGTCCCAGTCCAGGCCCAGCGCGGCGAGGTCGGCCAGCTGCTGCTCGGCGATGCCGGGGCGCACCCGGCCGCGGTCGAGATCGTCGACGCGCATGAGGAAGTCCGCGCCCTGCGAGCGCGCGAACAGCCACGCCAGCAGCGCGGTGCGCAGGTTGCCGAGGTGCAGCGTGCCGGTCGGGGACGGCGCGTAGCGGCCGGTGGCGTTCGGCGCGGGCATCGCGTCGATCGTAGGCGCGGGCGGGCGGGACGGGGTCCGGCGGCACGGCGGTTGCTACCGTCAGGCGCCGATGGCCGCCTCAGACGACGCCCGGACCGCCGCCGCGCCAGCCCCCTGCTGGCCCTGCCGCGGCACGGGTCAGGTCATCTCCAACCTCGGCGGCAGCCCGTCGCAGGTCCCCTGCCCGTGGTGCGAGGGCAGCGGGATGCAGATCCCGGGCCACGACGCGCAGGCCGCGCGCGCCGCCGCTGCCATCGCCGCCGCCGCGTAGGTCGCCGGTCCTCGCCACCTCCGGACGTCCGCGGGGCTTGCACCGGTCCTTCGTCCAGTGCAGTTAACCGGTCGTTCGTCCAGGTAAGTGACCAAAGCTCGGCAGGCCGGTGCCGGGGGACGAACTAGGTCCTGTGCACAGCCACGCGCTGCAAGGGCTACCGCTCAGGACGGCGGAAGTGCCATGGACGGCATTTCAACGTAGCCACGCGCCGCGAGTGTCTGCACGCGCCCGCCACCCCGCACCCTCTGGAGGTCCACCCACATGATGCAGAACCTGCGCAATCGCGCATCGGACGAGTCCGGCTTCACGCTCATCGAGCTTCTTGTCGTCATCCTGATCATCGGCATCCTGGCCGCGATCGCCCTGCCGACCTTCCTGGGTCAGCGCGAGAAGGCCGAGGACGCCAGCGCGAAGTCCAACGCCCGTAACGCGGTCACCCAGATGGAGTCCTGCACGGCGGACTCGACCGGCACGGTCAACGCCGCGATCGGCGTCTGCCGCGTCAAGACCGAGGTGCTCGGCGGCGTCGTCGGCAACCCCGATCGCGTCGCGATCGTCGCCAACGGCACGTCCGGCTACATCGTCACCGCCACGTCGAAGTCGACGGGCAAGTTCATCATCACCAAGGCCGACGGCTCACCGGGCGCGTACACCCGCACCTGCACCGATTCCGCCGGCGGCACGAACTACACGAAGGGCTGCAACGGCGGCTCCTGGTAGTCGTAGCGCAGCACGCGCAGCACCTCGTCGCGTCTGACGAAGGGCGGGCCCTCGGGCCCGCCCTTCGTCGTTCTGCAGGCCCTCGTCCGTATGTCCAGCGCCGTGCCGCGATCTACAGCGATCCGCCGCCGCTCCCGATGAGCGGGATGTGCAACAGCCCCGTCCTGGCGCTGAGGACAAACCGCTCGTGAGGGCGGGAGACGGATCGACCGTCGCTCATACGCGAAGCGCCGGAGCGCGGGCCTGCACATTCATGTTCATTCGGATCCTGGAGGGATCGCATGCTGCAGAACCTGCGCAATCGCGCATCGGACGAGTCCGGCTTCACGCTCATCGAGCTTCTTGTCGTCATCCTGATCATCGGCATCCTGGCCGCGATCGCCCTGCCGACCTTCCTGGGTCAGCGCGAGAAGGCCGAGGACGCCAGCGCGAAGTCCAACGCCCGTAACGCGGTCACCCAGATGGAGTCCTGCACGGCGGACTCGACCGGCACGGTCAACGCCGCCATCGGCGTCTGCCTCACCAAGACCGAGGTGCTCGGCGGCGTCGTCGGCAACCCCGATCGCGTCGCGATCGTCGCCAACGGCACGTCCGGCTACGTCGTCACCGCCACGTCGAAGTCGACGGGCAAGTTCACCATCACCAAGGCCGACGGCTCACCGGGCGCGTACACCCGCACCTGCACCGATTCCGCCGGCGGCACGAACTACACGAAGGGCTGCAACGGCGGCTCCTGGTAGTCACTGCGCAGCACCTCATCGTCGTCTGACGAAGGGCGGGCCCTCGGGCCCGCCCTTTCGTCGTTGCCAAGAACGTTCGTCCGTTTGGCGGACCGGCGGACGTTGCCCCGCCGGCTGCCTGCCGATCAGGCTGCTGATGGACGAACGCGGCTTCACCCTGGTCGAGCTTCTGGGGGTCATCCTGATCGTCGGGATCCTCGCCGCGTTGGCGCTGCCGGTGTTCTTCGGGCAGGTCGACAGGGCGCGCGATGCCGACGCGAAGTCCGACGTGCGCAACGCCGTCTCGCAGATGGAGGCGTGCTTCGCCGAGCCCGAGAGCTACGGCCCCTGCCCGGACGCCGAGCACGCGCTGGCACCCGACGTGGTGCTGACGGTCACCGGCGGCGGTGTCAGCTACACCGTCGCCAAGCTGTCCACCACCGGGACGATCTTCAGCATCGATCGCGGTTCGAGCGGCACCTCTCGCACGTGCACGCGGCCCGGTGACGGGGGTTGCAGGAGCGACGGCAGCTGGTAGCTCGGCCCGGGGGCGCAACGGCCCGGCGCGAGCTTCGGCCACACTGAAACGTCGAGACGCCGGGCGTGCCGCTCAAGCTTTCGTCAGGGAGACTCGAAGAACATGTCCATGCCCCTCGCACTGCTTCCCGCCGCGGCCTTCGGGCTGCTGATCGGGTCCTTCCTCAACGTCGTCGCGCATCGCCTGCCGGCGCGGATGTCGCTCTCGATGCCGGCGTCGCACTGCCCGTCGTGCGAGACGCCGATCAAGCCCTACGACAACATCCCGGTGCTGTCGTGGCTGATCCTGCGCGGGCGCTGTCGCCACTGCGCCGAGCCGATCGCGGCGCGCTATCCGCTCGTCGAGGCGGGCACCGCCCTGCTCTTCGCCGCGGTCGTCGCCGTGCACCACGCCGACACGGCCGCCCTCGTCCTCGGCCTCGTGCTGGTCGCCTTCCTCGTGCCGATCGCGCTCATCGACCTCGATCACCGGCTCATCCCCAACCGGCTCACGCTGCCGGCGGCGGTCGCCGCGATCGTGCTCGGGACGGCGCTGGATCCGGGCGGTGAGGTGGAACGGCTCATCGCGGGCGCGGCCGGTGCGCTCGTGCTCGGGCTGCCCGCGCTGCTGAACCCGAAGGGCATGGGCCTCGGCGACGCCAAGCTCGTCGGTGTGCTCGGGCTGTTCCTCGGGGCCGCCGTGGCGCCGGCGCTGTTCGTCGCGTTCATCGTCGGAACGCTCCTCGGGATCGGGATCATCATGCGCAAGGGCATGGCCCAGGGCCGCAAGACGGCGGTCCCGTTCGGCCCGTTCCTCGCGCTGGGCGGGGTCATCGGCGTGCTCGCCGGCAACGAGCTCGTCAGCCTCTACCTGAGCACCTTCTAGCGCGCCGGGCCACGATCCCGCCGCCGCCGCTGCGAGCGAAGGCCCGCGCAGGAGCGCGACATAGACTGCGCGGCGCCATGTCGCTGCGCTTCGTCACCGCCGGGGAGTCACACGGTCCCGGCCTCACCTGCATCGTCGAGGGCCTGCCCGCGGGGCTGGCGCTCGACGAGGACCTGCTCAACCGCGACATGGCCCGCCGCCAGCTCGGCCACGGCCGCGGCGGGCGGATGAAGATCGAGCGCGACCGCGCCGACGTCACCGCGGGCATCCGCCACGGCATGACGCTCGGCGGCCCGATCGCGCTGCAGATCGCCAACCGCGACTACGCCAACTGGGAGGAGCGGATGAACCCGTGGCCGGTCGAGGCGGCCGTTCCGGAGGTCCACCTGCCGCGGCCGGGCCACGCCGACCTCGTCGGCACGCAGAAGTACGGCTTCTCGGACGTGCGCAACGTGCTCGAGCGCGCCAGCGCCCGCGAGACCGCGGCGCGCGTCGCCGGCGGCGCGCTGGCGCGGGCGTTCCTGCGCGCGGTCGGCGTCGAGGTGCGCTCGCACGTCATCCAGATCGGCAGCGTGCACGCGCCGGAGCGCGGCGTGCCGCTCACGGTCGAGGACTTCGCGGGCGTCGACGAGGATCCCGTCCGCTGCCTCGACCGCGAGGCCAGCCGCGCGATGGTTCAGCACATCAACGTCCAGCGCAAGGCCAACGAGTCGATCGGCGGGGTCTTCGAGGTCATCGCGTTCGGGCTCGTGCCGGGCCTCGGCTCGCACGTCTCCTGGGAGGAGCGCCTCGACGGCCGGATCGCCGCGGCGCTGTGCTCGATCCAGGCGATCAAGGGCGTCGGGCTGGGGGAGGGCTTCGACCTCGCGGGCAAGCCGGGGTCGGAGGCGCACGACGAGATCTTCTGGTCGCCGGAGCGCGGCTACTACCGCGAGACCAACCACGCGGGCGGGCTGGAGGGCGGCATGACCAACGGCGATCCGCTCTACGCGCGCGCCGCGATGAAGCCGCTGCCGACGTTGACCAAGCCGCTGCGCTCGGTCGACATCGCCACGAAGGAGCCCGCCCAGGCCCTGCGCGAGCGCACGGACTCCTGCACGGTGCCGGCGGCGGGCGTCGTCGGCGAGTCGATGGTCGCGTTCGCGCTCGCCGCCGCGTACCGCGACAAGTTCGGCGGCGACCACATCGACGACGCCGTCGCGGCGGTCGCGGCCTACCGCGACCGCATCGACTGGCGCGCGTAGCCCGGTCGCATGGCGCTCGTCTTCGTCGGGTTCATGGGGGCCGGGAAGTCCTCGGCGCTCGACGAGGTGCTCGACACCGACAAGCTCGTCGAGGATCAGCTCGACATGCCGATCGCGTCGTTCTTCGCGGCGTTCGGCGAGCGCAAGTTCCGCCGCCGCGAGGAGCCGATCGTGCTGCGCGCGCTGCGCTCGGGCGCGCCGGCGATCGCGTTGGGCGGCGGCAGCGTGCTCTCGCCGATCGTGCAGGAGGCGCTGCGCGAGCACACCGTCGTCTGGCTGGACGTCTCCGACGAGACCGCGTGGGCGCGCGCGGCGGGCGACGACCGGCCGCTGGCCGCCGACCGCGACGCGTTCTGCGCGCTGCACGCCGAGCGCCGGCCGCTCTACGCCGCGCTCGCCGACGCCTTCCTGCCCGAGGGCGACCGGCTCGTGCGGCGCGCCGAGCCGGCGCTGCGCGCGCTCGCCGACGCGCCCGGCGGGACAAAGCTCGTCTGGGCCGTCGCGGGCGGGTCGGAGTATCCGGTGTTCGTCGGGCGCGGCCTGATCGGCGGCCTGCCGCGGCCGGGCCGCCGCGCCTTCGTCGTGACCGACGCGAACGTCGGCGCGGCGTACGGCGGGCAGCTGCGCGACACGCACCACACGATCACGATCCCGGCGGGCGAGGAGCACAAGACGCTGGCCGTCGCCGAGCGGGTCTGGCGCGAGCTCGCCGCGGAGGGGATGGGGCGCGACGATCACGTGGTGGCCTTGGGCGGCGGCGTCGTCGGCGACCTGGCGGGCTTCTGCGCCTCGGCCTACCAGCGCGGTGTGCCGGTGGTGCAGGTGCCGACCACGATCGTGGCCCAGGTCGATTCCGCCTACGGCGGCAAGACCGGCGTCGACCTGCCGGAGGCGAAGAACTACGTCGGCGCCTACCACCAGCCGGCGGCGGTCATCACGGACGTCGACACGCTCGCCACGCTGCCCGCCGAGGAGCTCGCGGCCGGCTACACGGAGGTCCTCAAGACGGCGCTGATCGCCGGCGGCTCGCTGTGGGAGCGGGTGGCGGGCGGCGCGGCGGTCGACGAGCGCGTGGTGCTCGACTGCGCACGCACGAAGATCGCCGTGGTGGCCTCCGACGAGCGCGACGGCGGCGCGCGCCAGGTGCTGAACCTCGGCCACACGGTCGGCCATGCGATCGAGACCGTGACGGGCTACACGCGCTACCGCCACGGCGAGGCGGTGGCGCTGGGGTTGCTGGCGGCGCTGCGGCTGGGCGGCACGGAGGCGCTGCGCGCGCAGGTGTCCGAGCTGCTGGCCGGCGCCGGCCTGCCGACGACGCTGCACGCCGGCGTCGACCCCGAGGCCGTGGTCGCGGCGACGCGCCTGGACAAGAAGCGCACGGGCAACCGCGTGCCGTTCGTGCTCCTGCGCGCGCCGGGCGAGGCCGTGTTCGGCCAGCGGGTGGCGGCCGGGGACGTGCTGGCGGCGGTGTCGGAGCTGGTGCCGCGCTGAGGCTCGGCGGGTGGGTGCGCCTTCGCGGGGCGCTGCGCAGCGTGCCGGCGAACGGCTTTGAGAGAGTCGATGGGTCGGGGTGGCGACGTTCCTTCCGGGGCCAGCGGAGGGTCCCCCCGAAAACGTCCCACATATGGACGATTTCGTGAGGACCCCCCGCCCCGGCCGAGACGTCATCGCCCCAGCACCCTGATTGCCTCAGATCAGAGCTGCAGTTCGGCCACGCCGGCGCCCTCGCGGCGCCGCCGGATCGAACACAGCCACAACGGGCGGTGAGACCTTCATGAGGACCACACCAAGGGAGCCCTGGGAAGGCGCATCCTGATGAGGTGATCACTTCCACAGGAGGCATCTCCCTGATGCGCACGTTCCTCTTCGTCCTGGCGCTCGTCGCCGCCGCCGGCGCCACCGCCGTTCCGGTGACCGCCAAGCAGCACCACCAGGCCAAGCCGAGCGGGGAGCAGTGCCTCCAGCGCACGCAGGCCGCGAACCTCTCGCAGGCCGGCGCCGCCGCCGCGACCGCCGCATGCACCAAGTACGCCGCCACCGCGGCCGGCGCTCGCACCGCGCTGAAGGCGGCCCGCGCGACACAGCGCGCCGCGCTCAAGGCGGCCAGGGCCGAGTTCCGCGCCGACCGCACCGCCGCCGCCGCCCTGCCGGCCGACCAGCGCGTCACCGCGCGGAAGGCCGCGCGCGCCGAGCGCCGCGCCGCGATCCGCGCCGCCCGCCAGGCGTTCAAGGCCGCTCACCGGACCTACCACGCGACGGTCAAGGCAGCCAAGCAGACCCTGCGCGCCGAGCTGCGCGCGGCGCGCGCCGCCTGACGCGCCCTACCTCGCCGCCGCCCGCGTCCGCCTGTCGCCACCAGCGCAACCGCCTGACGCCGCCGCCCGCGACCGCCTGACGCCGCCGCCCGCCGCCGCCTCACAGCCGCCGGCCGGAGGCCGGCGGCGCGCCGCCCCGCACAGCGCCGTGCCAGAGTGCCCGGCACATGTCCATCGGCCACAACAACCGCATCCACGTGATGCACGGCGTCAACCTCGACCAGCTCGGGCGGCGCGATCCCGCGCACTACGGCGGCATGACGTTCCTGCAGCTCGAGCAGGCGATCGACGCGTTCGCCGTCGCGCTCGACGTCGACGCGCGCTTCTTTCAGACCAACCACGAGGGCGAGTTCGTCGAGGAGCTGCATCGCGTCGTCAACCTCGCCGACGCGGCGATCGTCAACGCCGGCGCCTGGTCGCACTACTCGCACGCGCTCGGCGACGCGCTGCAGTTCGCCGGCGTGCCCGTCGTCGAGGTCCACCTCTCCGACGTGATGGCCCGCGAGCAGTGGCGCCGGGTCTCCGTCCTCAGCGACGCCTGCGTCGCGACGATCGCCGGCCAGGGCGTCGACGGCTACCGCGAGGCGCTCGTGATCCTCAAGTCCGAGCTCGGGCTGTGAGCGCCGCCCGCCGCGCCGCGGTGCTGGAGCGCGTCGCCGAGCGCGAGCTCGACGCCCTGCTCGTGACGAACCTCGTCAACGTGCGCTGGCTGACGGGCTTCGACGGCTCCAACGGCGCGGTGGTCCTCGGCGCCGACCAGGTGCGCTTCATCACCGACTTTCGCTACCTCACGCAGTCCGCCGAGCAGCTCGACCCCGAGTGGGAGCGCGAGATCGCCACCGACCTGCTCAAGCGCGCGGTCGAGGGCCTGCCCGCGCGGCCGCTCACGCTCGGCTTCGACGACGGCCACCTCACGGTCCGCCAGCACGCGCAGCTCGCCAAGCTCGTCGCCGAGCGCGAGCTCGAGCTCGTCGCCGCCGGCGGCATCGTCGAGGCGCTGCGCGCAGTCAAGGACGACGCCGAGATCGCGCTCATCCGGGCGGCCGCGAAGGTCGCCGACGAGGCCTTCGAGGAGGTCGTCGGCGCCGGGATCGTCGGCCGCACCGAGCGCGCCGTCGCGCTCGACCTCGAGATCGCGATGCGCCGGCGCGGCGCCGACGGCGTCGCGTTCGCGCCGATCGTCGCCGCCGCCGAGCACGGCGCGCGCCCGCACGCCGTGCCGCGCGACGTGGCGATCGGGCCGGACACGCTCGTCGTGATCGACTGGGGCGCGCACATGAACGGCTACGCGTCGGACTGCACCCGCACCGTCGCCACGGGCGAGCTGGACCCGCGCGACGCGGCGATCTACGAGACGGTGCTCCTCGCGCAGGAGACGGCGCTCGCCGCCGTCCGCGCCGGCCCGACCGGCCAGGAGATCGACGCGATCGCGCGCACGATCATCGACGCCGCCGGGCACGCGGAGCACTTCGGCCACGGCCTCGGCCACGGCGTCGGCATGGAGGTCCACGAGGGACCGCGGCTGGGCAAGACCGGCACCGACCCGATCGCGGCGGGCAACATCGTCACCGTCGAGCCGGGCATCTACGTGCCCGGCGCGGTCGGCGTGCGGATCGAGGATCTCGTCGCGGTCACCGACGACGGCTGCGTCGTCCTCAACGGGTTGCCCAAGGCGCTACGAGTCGTCCAGTAGCCGCGGAGGGGGTCAAGCCGGCCGGCCGCGCTGCCGATGCGGTCGGCGTGCGGGCACGCGTGAGCCACGACTGGGCCTGGTGGGCGGCCGCGCTGGCCGGCGCGGCGCTCATGTGCTGGCTGACGCTGCACCACTTCGCCTGGAACGACTACGACACCGAGGTCTCGGCGGCGTTCCGGTCGCTGATCGCCGGGGACATCGGGGCATTCCTGCAGCAGGTGCCGGGCTACGGCGGCTCGCTCGTCCTGCGCGCGCCGTTCGCGGGCGGCGTCGCGGCGCTCGGCGGCGGCGAGCTCGCGGTCTACCGCGCGGTCTCGATCCCGTGCGTGCTCGCGCTCGCGGTGCTCGGCGTCGTGCTCACGCGGCGCATGGCGCAGCGCGGTCACTCGACCGGCGCGCGCGCGCTGGTGCTCGGGCTGTGCGTCGTGAACCCCGTCACGGTCAGGGCACTGGAGATCGGTCACGCCGAGGAGCTGCTCTGCGCCGCCCTGGCGATCGGCGCGGTGCTCGCGGCGGTCGACACCCGCCCGCTGCTCGCCGCGCTGCTGCTCGGCCTGGCGATCGCCACGAAGACCTGGGCCGTGCTGGCGATCGGGCCGGTGCTGCTCGCGCTGCCGGAGCGCCGCCTCCTCGCGCTCGCCCTCGCCGGGGCCACGACGCTGCTCGTGCTCGCCCCGATCCTGCTCGTCGGCTCGCACGCGGCGCTCGTCAAGGGCGCGGGGTCGACCGGTTCGGTCATCTTCCAGCCATGGCAGGCCTTCTGGTTTCTCGGTGAGACCGGCCACGTCGTCATCGGGGGCAACGGCCTGCCCAAGCCCGGCGGCTACCGCGTCCCGCCGGAGTGGCTGTCGCCGCTGACGCACCCGCTCATCGCGTTTCTGGTGATCCCGCTGTCGCTCGCCTGGGCGCGCGCGCACCGCGCGGTGCCGGGCCTCGGCGGCGAGCGGATCCTGCTGCTGCTCGCGCTGCTGTTCCTGCTGCGCTGCGTGCTCGACCCGTGGAACAACGTCTACTACGAGCTGCCGTTCCTGCTGGCGCTGCTGGCCTGGGAGGCGCTGTGCCGCGCCGAGCGCCCGCCCGTCCTCACGCTCGCGGCCACCGCCGCGGTGTGGATGACGTTCGAATGGGCGCCGCGGTCGCTGAGCCCGGACATGCAGAGCGTCGCGCTGCTGGCGTGGTCGCTGCCGCTGGCGGCGTACCTCGCGCGCCAGGCGTTCTGGCCGTCCGCGCCGGCCCGGCGCGCACCGGCGGCCGTGCCCGCGGGGCTGGCGCAGACGTCGTACGGGCGCGCGTAGGAATCGCCCGAACGGCCCGGCCTGCGGCCGTTGCGGCGCAGCCGAGCATCGGCTATAGCTTGCCCCCGTCGCCACACGAGCACGGAGGTACGGTGTGACCGCAGGCGCAGAGCATTTCGATGCCGTCGTCGTGGGATCCGGATTCGGCGGGTCGGTGACGGCCTATCGCCTGGCCGAGGCCGGGCAGAGCGTGTGCCTGCTCGAGCGCGGCAAGCCGTTTCCCCCGAACTCCTTCCCGCGCTCGCCGCTGGGGATGACGACCCAGTTCTGGGACCCCAGCGAGGGCCTCCACGGCATGTTCAACATGTGGAGCTTCGACAACATCGACGCGATCTGCGCGAGCGGGCTGGGCGGCGGCTCGCTCATCTACGCCAACGTGCTGCTGCGCAAGGACGAGGAGTGGTTCGTCAGGGAAGAGCCCGGCCACGGCTCCTGGAAGGACGGCTACGAGTACTGGCCGGTGACGCGCGCCGACCTCGACCCGCACTACGACCGCGTCGAGCGGATGATGAACGTCCAGAAGTACCCGATCGACGAGCTGCCGCCCGACCTGACCCGCAAGACCAGGGCGTTCCGCGACGCCGCGCAGAAGCTCGACTACGACTGGCGCCTGGTCAACCTCGCCGTGACGTTCGCCAACGACGGCGACCCGGTGAAGGTCGGCGAGCCGATCCGCGAGGAGCGGCCGAACATCCACGGTGCGACGCGGCTGACCTGCAAGCACGTCGCCGAGTGCGACGTCGGCTGCAACCACGGCGCGAAGAACTCCCTGGACTTCACGTACATCACCGCCGCCTGGCACGCCGGCGCCGACATCCGCACGCGCCACGAGGTGCGCTCCTTCCAGCCGCGCGAGGGCGGCGGCTACCAGCTCGAGTACGTCATCCACGACGCCGCGGCCGAGGGCGTCAAGACCGACACGCGGGCGCTGGACCGCCACACGATCACCTGCGATCGCCTGATCCTGTCGGCCGGCACGCTCGGCACGACCTACCTGCTGCTGAAGAACCGCGCCGCGTTCCCGCACATCAGCCCGATGCTCGGCACGCGCTTCGGCGGCAACGGCGACCTGCTGACGTTCGCGCGCCAGTGCCAGACCGACGGGCCCGACGGCCGGCGCGTCCCCCGCGTCCTGGACGCCGCGCACGCGCCCGTCATCACGAGCGCGATCCGGGTGCCCGACGAGACCGACAGCACGGGGCTGGCCGGCGACCGCGGCTTCTACCTCGAAGACGCCGGCCAGCCCGAGTTCGTCAGCTGGATGCTGCAGCTGCTCGACGCGCCGCGCTCGGCCTTTCACGACCTCAACAAGCTCATCAAGCTCGGCGGCAACTTCATCACGCACAAGGACACCGACATCGGCGGCGAGATCACGGAGCTGCTCGGCGACTGCGCGGAGTCGGCCTCGTTCCTGCCGCTGCTCGGGATGGGCCGCGACGTGCCGGAGGGGATCATGGCGCTCAAGGACGGCGGCCTGGCGATCGACTGGAAGAAGAACGGCGCGTCGAAGGAGTACTTCGAGCGCGTGCGCGACGTCTCCAGGGAGATCTGCGACGAGCTCGGCGGGACCTTCCTCGACAACCCGATCTGGCTGCTGAGCCGCGTCGTCACCGTGCACGCGCTCGGCGGCGCTCCGATGGGCCGCAACGACGACGAGGGGGTCGTCGATCCATGGGGCCGCGTCTATAACTACCCCGGCCTGCACATCGCCGACGGCTCGGTCATGCCCGGCCCCGTCGGCCCCAACCCGAGCCTCACGATCGCCGGCCTGGCCGACCGCTTCGCCGACGCCATCCTCGAGGACATGAAGGGACCAGCCATGACCGCACCGCCGCCACCCCCCGCCAGCGCCGACGAGGACGGCGAGGCCGCCGCGTCGACCCCGCCGGCCAGCGAGCACCCCGCCAACCTCGAGTTCACCGAGAAGATGCGCGGCTTCATCACGTTCGGCGAGGACGACTACGACCGCGGCTTTCGACAGGGCAAGAAGGCCAAGACGAAGTGCATGTTCCACGTCACGGTGCACATGCAGGACATCGAGCGCTTCATGAAGGACCCGCAGCACGAGGGCTCGATCACCGGCCATGTCCAGTGCGACGCGCTCGGCGGCAAGCTGCCCGTCTCGCGCGGCTGGTTCAACCTCTTCGTCGACGCCGACGAGGACGGCAAGGAGCGCAAGCTCATGAAGTACCGGCTGCTGATCGAGGACGGCGAGGGCCACCCGATCACGCTCAACGGCTTCAAGGAGGTCAAGAACGACCGCGGCTTCGACATCTGGGACGACACGACGACGCTGTTCACGCACATCCTGTCGGGCCATGTCGAGCCCGGCGAGCCGGACTCCGAGATCGTCGCGACCGGCATCCTGAAGGTGCTGCCGGCCGACTTCGCCGTGCAGATGACGACGTTCCGCGTCGACCCCGCGCACCGCGTCGACGCCCTCGGGCGCTTCAGCGCACTGTTCGCCGGCAGCCTGTGGGAGACGTTCCGGCCGGGCGCGAAGGCCGACCACGTCGCCGGGGAGCAGGACTGACTTGACGACCGCCGCGGCACACACGGACGAGTGCCATCCCTTCACCACGGCCGACGGCATCGCGTGCAACGTCATCCACGTCAAGGGGCCCAGGGCGCCGACGAAGGGACCGGTGCTGCTCGTCCACGGCGTCGGCGTGCGGACGGAGATCTGGCGCCCGCCGACCCCGCGCACGCTCGTCGAGGCGCTCGTCGACGACGGCTACGACGTCTGGATGGAGACCTGGCGCGCGAGCATGGACGTCCCCAGCAACACCTGGAACCTCGACCAGGCCGCCGTGCTCGACCACCCGCCCGCGGTGCGCAAGGTCGTCGCGCTCACCGGCGCGGACTCGATCCAGGTCGTGGCGCACTGCCAGGGGTCGACGACGATGACGATGTCCGCGCTCGCCGGCCTCGTCCCCGAGGTGCGCACGATCGTCTCCAGCGCCGTCTCGCTGCATCCCGTCATGACCGGCATGGGGCGCTTCAAGCTCATGAACGTCATCCCGGCCGTCTCGCGGCTGCTCGGCTACATGGATCCGCAGTGGGGCGTGAAGGGCGCGCCGTGGGTCCTGCCGAAGCTCATCACCGCGTACTCCAAGCTCTCGCGGCGCCAGTGCGACAACGGCGTCTGCAAGGTCTCGAGCTTCATGTTCGGCGCCGGCGACCCGACGCTGTGGACCCACGAGCAGCTCAGCGCCGAGACGCACGAGTGGACGAAGGGCGAGTTCGGCCCGGCGCCGCTGACGTTCTGGAAGCACATCCGCCGCTGCGTGAAGGCCGGCCACCTCGTCAGCATCGAGGGACGCCCCGAGCTGCCCCAGAGCTTCGTCGCGCAGGCGCCGCAGACCGACGCGCGCTTCGCGTTCATCACCGGCGGGGCGAACCACTGCTTCGCGCCCGAGAGCCAGCAGCGCACGTTCGACTGGTTCGAGGCGCGCGAGCCCGGCCGCCACTCGCTGCACATCGTCCCCGGCTACGGCCACATGGACGTGTTCATCGGCGAGCGCGCCCACCGCGACTGGCATCCGATCATCCTCGGCGAGCTCGCCAGGACGGGGTCGAAGGCGTTGCTGCGTTGAGGCACCGGGAGACCACCGATCCCGCCGCGCTCGGCGGCGAGGCGCGCGCCGAGCGGCTGATGGGGCTCATGGAGCGCAACCTCGGCTACGCGCCGGGCTTTCGCCGCGCGCACGGGCGCGGCATCGGGCTGCGCGGGCGCTTCACGGCGCTGCCGGCGGCCGCCGAGCTGACGAGCGCCGAGCATATGCAGGGCGACGAGATCGCCGTCGTCGCGCGGCTGTCCAACGGCGCCGGCAGCCCCTACGCGGTCGATCGCACGTCGGAGAAGAAGGGCGGGGTGCTCGGCATGGGCGTGCGCTTCGAGCTGCCATCGGGCGGCCACGCGGCCTGGGGGGCGCTGAACATCGAGAGCTTCCCGGCGCGCCGGCCCGACCACTTCATTGGGCTGACGGCGGCGCGCGCGAAGGGCCTGCCGTTCGGCTTTCCCAACCCGCTGCGCTTCGTCGGCTTCCTGCTCACGCGCCCGGCGGTATGGCCGGGCGTCAAGGAGATCGTCGGCGCGCGGACGGCCGTGTCGTTCGCGACGGCGCCGTTCTTCGGCCTGCACGCATACTTCGCGGTCGACGCCGCCGGCCACCGGCGGGCGTTTCGCTACCGCTGGGTGCCGCTGGCGGGGGAGGCGTCGATGAGCGCCGCGGACCACCGGCTGCTGCCGCCGCAGTACCTGCTCAGCGAGATCCGCCAGCGCGTGGCGCGCGGGCCGGTGGCGTGGGACCTCGTCTTCCAGCTCGCCGAGCCCGGCGACCCGACGGATGACCTCACGAAGCGCTGGCCGAAGGACCGCCGGCTGGTCACCGTCGGGCGCCTGGAGCTCGACCGCATCCACGAGGATCCCGTCGCGCTGGACCGGCTCGTCTTCGACCCGACCGTGGTCGCGCCCGGGATCGAGCTGTCCAACGACCCGATCCTGCATTTCCGCTCGGCGGCCTACACCGCGTCGCACCAGCGCCGCGCCAACGAGGAGAAGCCGGCGATCACGCCGGAGTAGGGAGAGCTGAACTTCGATGGTCAAGTCCTCAGAGCCCGTGCGCGAGGAGCGCGTCGTCCCGTTCACGACGGCCGACGGGATCGCCTGCAACGTCATCAACGTCCGCGGCGCGAGCGCGCCGACGAAGCCGCCCGTGCTGCTCGTCCACGGGGCGGGCGTGCGCGCGAACATCTTCCGCGCGCCGACGCGCACCACGCTCGTCGACGCGCTGGTCGAGGCCGGCCATGACGTGTGGCTGGAGAACTGGCGCGCCAGCATCGACGTGCCGCACAACCACTGGACGCTCGACCAGGCCGCGATCTTCGATCATCCCGCCGCGGTGCAGACCGTGCTGCGCGAGAGCGGCGCCGACACTTGCAAGGCGGTCATCCACTGCCAGGGATCGACGAGCTTCATGATGTCGTCGGTCGCCGGGCTGCTGCCGCAGGTCGACACGATCGTCTCCAACGCCGTGTCGCTGCACCCGCTGGTGGCGCGCCTCGCCGAGTTCAAGCTGCGCTACATCGTGCCCGTGGCCGGGCGCGTCCTCGGCTACATCAACCCGCAGTGGGGTCGGACGGGGGCGCCGTGGGTGCTGCCGAAGGCGATGCTCGCCTGGGTCGCGCTGACGCACCACGAGTGCGACAACGGCGTCTGCAAGATGGCCTCCTACGCCTACGGCTCCGGCAAGCCGACGCTCTGGCGCCACGAGAACCTCGACGACGCGACGCACGCGTGGCTCAGTGACGAGTTCGCCGAGGTGCCGCTGACGTTCTTCGCCCAGATGGCGCGCTGCGTGAAGGCCGGGCGGCTGCTGACGGTCGAGGGCCGCCCCGAGCTTCCCGCCGACCTCACCGCCGGCCCGCCGCAGACCGACGCGCGCTTCGCGCTGCTGACCGGCGATCGCAACGCCTGCTTCGAGCCCGAGAGCCAGCGGCGGACCTTCGAGTGGCTCGAGGGGCACGCCCCGGGACGGCACACGCACCATGTGCTGCGCGACTACGGGCACCTCGACGTCTTCATAGGGCAGGCCGCCGGCGACCAGGTGTTCCCGCTGATCGTCGACGAGCTGGCGCGCTGAGCGGCGGCGGCGGCGGCCCGATGCCGACCTGGGAGAACGTCGTCGAGATCGGTAGTCGGCTGCCGGGTGTGGAGGCTCAAGCGGTCGGACCGGCACGCCGGCGGAGGGTGCCCTTCCCGCCGCCGCGAGCACCAGCGGCGCCCGGCCGCGGGCGCGTCCTACACTGATCCGCAGCCATGATCAGCACCAACCAGCTCAAGAACGGCAACCACATCGAGGTCGACGGGACGATCTTCAAGGTTCTCGACTTCCAGCACGTCAAGCCGGGCAAGGGCGGGGCGTTCGTGCGCACGAAGCTGCGCCGCGCCAGCGACGGCAACGTCATCGACCGCACGTTCCGTGCCGGTGAGAAGTTCCGCTCCGTGCACACCGAGGCGCGCAAGATGCAGTTCCTCTACGCCGACGGGACCGACGCGCACTTCATGGATTCGGAGTCATATGAGCAGATCGCCGTGCCGCAGTCCTCGGTGGCACAGGCGCTGCGCTGGACGAAGGCCAGCGACACCGTCGACGTGCTGTTCATCGACGACACGCCCGGCGACCTGCAGCTGCCCTCCTCGGTCGAGCTGGAGGTCACCGAGACCGAGCCCGGCCTGCGCGGCGACACCGCGTCGGGCGGCGGCGACAAGCCGGCGACGCTCGAGACCGGCGCCACGATCCGCGTCCCACTGTTCGTCAACATCGGCGACCGCGTCAAGGTCCAGACGGCCAGCGGCGACTACATGTCGCGCGTCTAGCCGCGGCCTGCGCGGCGCCCGGCAGCAGCCACGCATGTCCCGCCGGACCGACCAGCGCAAGGCCGCCGTCTTCGCGCTCTACCAGGCCGACGTCACCGAGCGCGAGCTCGAGGACGTCTTCGAGCGCAACGCCTCGCTGTTCACGCGCGCGCTCGCCTACGCCGCCGAGGACCGCGCCGAGGAGCTCGACGCGCACCTCGCGCGCCACGCCAAGGGCTGGACGATCGACCGCATCGCCCCGCTGGAGAAGGCGATCATGCGCGTCGCCCTGCTGGAGATGCTGCATCCCGACGCGGCGCCGGCCGACAGCCCGATCCCGCCCGAGGGCGCGATCGACGAGGCCGTCGAGCTGGCCAAGACGTACTCGGGCGCCGACGCGCCGAAGTTCGTCAACGGCATCCTCGCCGCCGTTCATCGCGAGATGGGCGACAATCCCGCCACGACGTCATGAGCGAATCCGACGCGACAACCCTCGACGAGCTCGTCGGCCAGCTCGAGCGCGCCGCCGAGCAGCTGCGCTCGGGCGACCTCAGCGCCGACGCCGCGGCGACGGTCGTCGAGGACTGCGCCGTCCTCGCGTCGCAGGCCTCCGCCGAGCTCGATCGCCGCGCCCGCGAGGCCGAGCGCGACCCGCTGCCGGGCCAGGACACGCTCCTCTGACCCGTCCGGGCTGAGCCGCGCGCGTGCCGTACCCCGAGGAGCTGCAGCTGCTCGTCGAGCACGAGCTCGACCACTTCGCGTTTCCCCGCGAGCCCGGCACCGCCCGGCTCGTCGAGGCGATGCGCTACAGCCTGCTGGCCGGCGGCAAGCGCATCCGCCCGGTCCTCGCGCTGGCCACGGCGCGCGCGATCGGCCGCGACGAGCGCGACATGCTGGCGCTCGCGGTCGGCATCGAGCTCATCCACACGTACTCGCTCATCCACGACGACCTGCCGGCGATGGACGACGACGGGATGCGCCGCGGCCGCCCGACGCTGCACGTCGCCTACAGCGAGGACGTCGCGATCCTCGCCGGCGACGGGATGTACGCCGAGGCCTTCAGGCACGTCCTCACCCATCAGCGCGGCGAGCCGCAGGCGATCCTGAACGCGATGGCCGAGCTGGCCGCGGCGACGGGCGTCGAGGGCATGGTCGGCGGCCAGTTCATGGACGTCGCCGGACACTCGCGCGACGCCGACGAGCTGCGCCGCCTGCACGAGCTGAAGACCGGGAGGCTGATCGGCGCGTCAGTAGAGTGCGTATTGCTTATCAACGCAATGACACGACCCGATACGACACACTTCTGCGAGTTCGCCGCCGAGCTCGGTGTCCTGTTTCAGATCGTCGACGACATCCTCGACGTGACGGGTACCGACGCCGCGCTGGGCAAGCCGCAGGGCAGCGATCAGCGCCACGGCAAGCGCACGTACGTCAGCGAGTTCGGACTCGAGGGCGCCCGCGAGCTGGCGGAGCGGTCGCACCGCCAGGCGCGCGCGTCGCTGCTCGCCGCCGCGCCGAACGGGGCGCCCGAGCTCGAGCAGATCACGGACTTCATCGCCACCCGCAGCTCCTGAGGATCGAGATGACCCCCAACACCCTTCTTCAGAACATCGACCGCCCCCAGGATCTCCACGCCCTCAGCGAGGACGAGCTGACGCGCGTCGCGCAGGAGGTGCGCGAGCACATCATCGCCACCGTCGGCGAGATCGGCGGGCACTTCGGCGCCAACCTCGGCACCTGCGAGCTGGCCGTCGCGCTGCACTCGCTGCTGGACTCGCCGCGCGACAAGATCCTCTGGGACGTCGGCCACCAGGCCTACCCGCACAAGATCCTCACCGGCCGCCGCGACGAGCTCGCGACGATCCGCCAGTACGAGGGCCTGGCGCCGTTCTGCGCGATCGCCGAGTCCGAGCACGACATCATGGGCGCCGGCCACGCCTCGACGTCGATCGGCATCGCGGTCGGCATCAAGGAGGCGATGAAGGCCCTCAACCAGGACGCCGAGCCCCACCCGCCCAGGGTGGTGGCGGTCATCGGCGACGGCGCGATGACCGGCGGCGTGGCGTTCGAGGCGCTGCACCAGGCCGGCGGCGCCGGCACGCCGATGGTGGTCGTGCTCAACGACAACGGCATGTCGATCGCCCCCAACGTCGGCGCCCTGTCGCGCTACTTCACGCGGGTGCGCCTGCACCCCAAGCTCTGGCACACGCGCGAGAACATGGAGACGCGCCTCAGCGAGCTGCCCGGCGTGGGGCGGCGAATCGAGCGCTACGGCCCGCAGATGAAGGAGTCGATCAAGGCCTTCTGGGCGCCCGGCCTGCTGTGGGAGGAGCTCGGCTGGGCTTACACGGGCGTCATCGACGGCCACGACATCCACGCCCTGCGCGTCGCGCTGCGCACCGCCCTGGCCGCGCAGCGGCCGGTGCTCGTCCACGTCGCCACCGTCAAGGGCAAGGGCTTCGCGCCCGCCGAGGAGGGCGGCCAGGAGGGCATGGAGCGCTGGCACGCCGCCAAGCCGAAGTCGATCGCCAACGGCGTCGTCGCCGCGCCCGCCATGCCGACGCTGCCCAAGCCGCCGCCGCAGTTCACGACCGTCTTCGGGCAGGCGCTCGTCGAGGAGTGCCGCCGCGACCGCCGCGTCGTCGGGATCACCGCCGCGATGAACACCGGCACCGGGCTGGACATCCTCCAGAAGCAGATGCCCGAGCGCTACTTCGACGTCGGCATCGCCGAGCAGCAGGCGATCCTCTTCGCCGCCGGCCTCGCGCTGGAGGGCGTCAAGCCGGTCGCCGCGATCTACTCGACGTTCCTGCAGCGCGCCTACGACCAGATCGTCCACGACGTGTGCCTGCAGAAGCTCAACGTCGTCTTCGCCCTGGACCGCGCGGGGCTCGTCGGCGACGACGGACCGACCCACCACGGCGTCTTCGACATCGCCTACCTGCGCCCGCTGCCGAACATCGTCCTCATGGCCCCGCGCGACGAGGCGATGCTCGTGCACATGCTGCGCACCGCGCTGCTCTACGACGACGGCCCGATCGCACTGCGCTACCCGCGCGGCGAGGCGCTCGGCGTGCCGCTGCCCACGCGCGCGGACCCGATCGAGATCGGCCGCGGCGAGATCCTGCGCGAGGGCGACGGCAAGGTCGCGATCGTCGGCTACGGGACGGGCGTCGCCAAGGGCCTGGAGGCCGCCGACCGGCTCGGCGCCCACGGCCTGGACGCGACGGTCGTCGACGCGCGCTTCGCCAAGCCGATCGACGCCGTGCTGATGGCCCAGCTCGCGACCGAGCACGAGCTGCTCGTGACGATCGAGGAGGGCGTGCTCGCCGGCGGCTTCGGCAGCGCCGTGTGGGAGACGCTCAACGAGGCCGGCCTCGACGACGCGCGGATCCTGCGCGTCGGCCTGCCCGATCGCTACGTCACGCACGGCACGCCCGCGATCCTGCACGCCGAGGTCGGCTTCACCGGCAAGCGGATCGCCGAGCGCATCGAGGCCGCCGTGACCCAGCGCGCGGTCGCCGGCACGTAGCCACACTCTCGGTCATGACGCCCCGGCTCGCGCTCGTCGCCGCGCTGGCAGCGCTGGCCGCCCCGGTCCTCGCCGGCTGCGGCAGCGACCGCGCCGGCGGGATCGAGCAGGTCCGCGTCCTGCGCCTGCACCCCGGCGCGCTCGTGAGCAAGCGGCCGCGCGGCGACACGGTCGTGCGCGCCGCGCTGACGACGTCGTCGATCGCCGCCGCGCGGCTGCCGCCGGCGATGGCCGTGCCGCAGGTCGGCTCGCTGGCGATGGGCACGCCCAACCGCGGGCGCCTCGTCAACGGGCTGCAGCTGCCCGGGACCGGGCCGGACTGGGTGACGTACGACCCGGTCCTGCAGCGCGTGCCCAACCGGCCCGACCGGCGCTGGGCGAGCGACCGGCTGCTGGCCTTCCTGCTCTACGTCCTGCGCGACTACCGCCTCGCCAACCCCGGCGCGCCGCCCGTCCTGATCGGCGATCTCAGCCTGCCCTACGGCGGCCCGTTCGGCAGCGACTTCGGCGGCCTCGGCCACGCCTCGCACCAGAACGGCCTCGACGTCGACATCGTCTACCCGCGCGCGGACCGCCGGCTGCTGCCGCCCGCGAAGGTCGCCGACGTCGACGCGATCCTCGCCCAGGACCTCGTCAGCCGCTTCGTCGGCGCGGGCGCGCAGTTCGCGTTCGTCGGCACGCGGGTCGGACTCGGCGGGCCGCCGTCGGTCGTGCAGGCGATCGCGCACCACAACGACCACGTGCACGTGCGGATCGCCAACTGGCGGCGCTGATCGCCGGGGCGGCGCGGCGCGGCGCGGCACGCGCGCAAACGCGAAACGGCCCGCCGGGGGAGGCGGGCCGCTTCGGGGAGGGGAGACACTGCTATGTGGTTTTTTTGGGGTCCAGCCGGGTGGCGGCGGTTGTCAGTGGCAGGTCATCGGGAGGGAACCTGCGTGCTCACCACCCATGAGCCAGTGTGCTGGCTGACTGGCCAGTCGTGAGTGAGAACCGTCACACATCGCCCTGCGGGTACCGTTCTGGCCCGTGGCCCGCGTCCGCCTTGACTGCCTGCTGGCCGAACGCGGCCTGTTCGAGTCGCGCACCCGCGCCGCGGCCTCGGTCATGGCGGGGGAGGTGCGCCTCGGCGCACACGGCGAGCGGGCGCAGAAGCCGGGCCAGCTCGTCGCGCCCGACGTCGCCGTCGCGGTCGACGAGGCGCCGCGCTTCGTCTCGCGCGGCGGGATCAAGCTCGCCAACGCGCTCGAGCACCTCGCGATCGACGCGGGCGGGCGACGCTGCCTCGACGTGGGCGCGTCGACGGGCGGCTTCACCGACTGCCTGCTCCAGCACGGCGCGCAGCACGTCGTCGCGCTCGACGTGGCCTACGGCGAGCTCGACTGGGGGTTGCGCAACGACGAGCGGGTCACGGTCCTCGAGCGCACGAACGCGCGCGCGATCGCGCCCGCCGCGCTGCCCTACGCGCCGGACCTCGTCGTCGTCGACGTCTCGTTCATCTCGCTGACCAAGGTGCTGCCCGCCGTGCTTGCCTGCACCGCGCCGGCGCACGACGTCCTGGCGATGGTCAAGCCGCAGTTCGAGGCCGGGCGCGGCAACGTCGGCAAGGGCGGCGTCGTGCGCGACCCGGACCAGCGACGGGCCCTGCTGGTGGCGGTCGCCGCGTGCGCCCGCGGGCTCGGCGCGGCGGTGCTCGGCTTCGCCTCGTCCGGCCTGCCCGGGCCGAAGGGCAACCGCGAGAGCTTCGTGTGGCTGGCGGAGGCCGGCCGTCCCGGCGACCGCGGCGACGACCTCGAGGCCGCGGCCCGCGAGGTCGAGCCGTGAGTGCCGTCCGCGCCGTCACGGTGATCAGCCACACCCGGCCGCAGGAGGTGGCGCCCTCGCTGCAGCGGCTGATCGAGGCCGCGCGGACGTGCGGCGTGACGCTGCGCGTCGACCCCGACGAGACCCGCAAGCACGGCGTCGAGCCCGAGGCGGGCGTGCTCGTCGTCGACGCCGAAATCAGCGACGAGGTCGATCTGTGCGTCGCCTTCGGCGGGGACGGAACGATCCTGCGCGGCCTGCGCCACTACGCCGGCACCGGCGTTCCGGTGCTGGGGGTCAACTACGGCGAGGTCGGCTTCCTGGCCACGGTCGAGCCCGACGAGCTCAACGGCTTCGGCTTCGAGCGCGCGTTCGCGGTCGAGTTCGACACGCTGCTGCTGCCGGCGATCGTCTTCCCGGGCCGCGGCGGCACGCTGCACAAGGCGATCAACGACATCTCCTTTCACCGCAAGGTCGGCGGCCGCGTCGCCGAACTCGCCTACGGCGTGGGTGGCGAAGAGGTCGGCTCCGTGCGCTGCGACGGCCTGGCGGTCTGCACGCCGGCCGGATCGACGGGCTACAACCTCGCCAACGGCGGGCCGGTGCTGGCCTGGGGCGTGGAGGGCTACTGCGTGTCGTTCATCGCGCCGCACTCGCTGACCGCGCGCCCGCTCGTCGTCGCGCCGGACGACACGCTGACGGTCTCCAATCACGGCCGCGAGGCGATCGACGTCAACGTCGACGGCCGGCCGGTCTGCGAGATCGCGCCCGGCGAGCACATCGACACCCGTTTCGAGCATGCCGCGACGGCGCTGGCGCAGCTGCCCGGCTCGTCGTTCTACAAGCGGCTGCGCGCGAAGTTCGGGCGTCTGAGCTCGTAAGCCCGGGCGGCGGATCGGGCCCCGGCTGCCGCCGCCGGTTTCACCGCGGCCCGCGTAACACCGTCTCGCAACACGCGCAGCGGGCTCCCGCGCGGACGACTCACTGGTTATGCCCGCGCCTCACCACGACCACCACGACGAAAAGCAGTAAAGCGCCACCCCGTATGGATGTCGTGCCCCGTCGGCGGTGCAGATGCGGCGGCCGGCCCGTGCTGTCGCACATGGTCGACACGGCCCGCACGCGGTGGTAGTTTCGGGCCGGTCGCTCTGACCGATGATCGGTGGCACGTACGAGTGAGCGCGATGTGTGTCACCTCCCAGAGAAAGGGACACACCATGGACGAGGAAGCCACCACGGGCGACGCCGGCGAGGCCGACGAGGACGGCATCGCAGATGCCCCCGAGCTCGACGACGACGAGCTGGCCGAGGAGCACCCCGAGCCGGACTCGCGCATGACGCCCGAACCGCCGCCGTCATGAAGGTCGGCAAGCCAGGCGTGACGCTGATCAAGGAGTTCGAGGGCTTCCCGCAGGGCGGCCGGCCCTACCGCGACATGGTCGGCGTCTGGACGATCGGCTACGGCCACACCCAGGGCGTCGGCCCCAACAGCCCCCGGCTGACCGAGGCGCAGGCCAGCGAGCTGCTGCGCAATGATCTCGACCGCCAGTACGGCCCGGCGGTCGATGCGATCGGGGTGACGCTGCGGCAGAACCAGTTCGACGCGCTCGTCTCGTTCGTCTTCAACTGCGGCCCCGGCGCCGTGTCGGCCAAGATGTCCGTCGGTCGCGCCCTGCGCGCGCGGGACTGGGACAGCGCGGCCGACGCGCTGATGCTCTGGAACAGGGCGGGCGGCCGGCCGGTGGCCGGCTTGACGCGCCGGCGCCGGGCCGAGCGCGCGCTGTTTCTCGAGGCGGTCGATCCGCTGGAGGGCTACAGCGCCAACGAGTGTGCCTGGATCCGCGAGTACGACGCGCTCCTGCGCGCGGACCGAGACCCCGCGCGCCGCCGGGTGCTGCGGGCGGAGATGGCCGACCAGCGCCAGCGGATCTGGCGCGCGGCGCGGCCGAAGGCCAAGGGCGGAGACGGCCATGGCTGGGACTTCGGCCACCGCCGCGCCCGCTACGCGTCGCTGCGGGCCCGCACCCAGTAGCCGCGCGAGCGGCCCGCCCAAGAATCAGCGAAATCAGACGAACCATGAAAGCAGGAGTGGAGCAATGAGCACGAACGGCAAGCTGCCGGCGAGCGAGTTGGCCGCGATCCCCGGCGGCCGGCTGCGCAAGGACGCGGCCGCCGCGTGGATCGCGCTGCGCGCGCACATCGGCAAGGAGCAGGGGATCTGGATCTGCCCGACGTCCCAGCGGACGGCCTACCGGCCGCTGGCCGACCAGCAGTTCTTCTGGAACCTCTACAAGTCCGGCAGGGGGGCGCTCGCGGCCGTCCCGGGAACGTCGAACCACGGGTGGGGGATCGCGGTGGACCTCCCGACGCCCTCGATGCAGGCCGCCGTGCGCGCGCACGGGCACAAGTACGGCTGGGGGATTCGCGGCGGCAAGCTGAGCTCCGACGCGCCGTCGGAGGCCTGGCACTGCACGTACCACCCGGGCGTGTTCAAGCCCCCGCCGGCCAAGAAGCACGTGCACCCCTATCACCTGATGACCGACCGCGAGCAGGCGGCCCGCGACCTGCTCGTCAAGGAGCGGCGGGTCGCCCGCCGGCACGACGGATGGGCGAACGTCGATCCGTCGCACTGCCAGCGGGCGTCCGAGGCCAAGGCGACGCTTGGCAGATGTGCCGGCGACATCGCCGCCGCCGCGAAGGAGTCGGGCTGGAACAAGGCCGGCCGCAAGACCCGCTACGAGTACATCAACAAGCTGATCGGAGGATGAGATGCACGCCGACGAAGCCGTCCCCGAGTTCCCGCCGCCCGACGCGGGTGAGGAGCTCGCCGACGAGCCCGACCTCGCGTTCGACGAGACCGACGACGACGCCGCCGAGACACCCGACGACGACGAGCCGGACTAGTACACCCATCCGCAAGTTCTGTGGGTTTCCCGGCGCCCGATCTGTGCCTGACGGCCGCCGGCGCCCGCCCCCGTGCCACCAGCACGACGGCGGGTCACCGGCGACCGTCAGATCACGGCCGGGCATCCGGGAAAACCTCGCAGAACTTCCGGCCGGGTGTACTAGTCCCCTTGCCGGGCGGTCCGGGCGCGCCCGGCGGGCGCCGATCCCGCCGCCGCGCCCGGCACGGTCCGAGCATGTGACAAAACGCCCGCAAAGCCGCGATCCGTCGGCCGCCGCTGCTACACCGTGGCAATGCTCTGCGAGTTGCGCGTCGAGAACCTCCTGCTCATCGAGCGGGCGGAGCTGCGCCTCGCGCGCGGCCTGAACGTGCTCACGGGGGAGACCGGCGCGGGCAAGACCGTCCTGGCCCATGCGCTCGATCTGCTGCTCGGCGGCCGCGCGAAGCCGGGCATCGTGCGGCCCGGCGCGGCCGAGGCCTACGTCGAGGGCGTCTTCGAGCTGCCCGACGCGCTGCGCGGCGAGCTCGGCGAGCGCCTGCCGGCCGACGCCGACGAGGTCATGCTGGCGCGGCGGATCGGGGCCGACGGGCGCACCCGCGCGCTCGTCAACGGCCGCTCGGCCACCGTCACCGACCTGCGCGAGCTGGCCGAGCCGCTGCTCACGTTCTACGGCCAGCACGAGCACCGCAAGCTCACGCTGGCCGGCGCGCAGCTCGACATCCTCGACGGCTTCTGCGGGGGCGCGCAGCTCGCCCGCCGCGCGCAGGTCGCCATCGCGTACGCGGGCGCGCGTGAGGCGCAGGCCGCGCTCGCCGAGCTGCAAGAGCTCGCGGGGGCGCGCGAGCGCGAGCTCGACCTGCTCGACTTCGAGCTCGCCGAGATCGACGCCGCCGAGCCCAGCGAGGACGAGGTCGCCGCGCTGCGCGCCGAGCGCGAGCGCCTGCGCCACGTCGAGGCGCTGCGGGCCGCCTCGCTGGGCGCCGCGGAGGCGGCCGGCGCCGACGACGCCGGGATCGCCAGCCTGATGGCGACCGGCGGCCGCGGGCTGCTGGGCGCGCAGGGGATCGACCCGGCGCTGGACGCGCTCGGCGAGCGCTGGCAGGCGCTGATCTACGAGATCGACGACGTCGCCGGCGAGCTGCGCGCCTACGCCGAGGCGCTCGACGCGGAGCCCGGGCGGCTGGACGCCGTCGAGGAGCGCCTCGCCGTGCTCGACCGCCTGGAGCGCAAGCACGGCGGCACGATCGCGGCGGTGCTCGCGCACGCGCAGGCCTGCCGCGCGCGGCGGGCCGAGCTGGCGGGCGCCGGGGTGGCGATCGAGGCCGCGACGGCGCGGCGGGCGCAGGCGCGCGAGCAGCTGGCGGCGGGGAGCGCGGCGCTGCACAAGGCGCGGGCCGCCGCCGGGCCCAAGCTCGCGGCCGCCGTGCGCCGGCGCCTGGACGAGCTGGCGATGAAGGGCGCCGCGTTCGAGGTGCAGCTCGAGCCGCGCGAGCCGGGGCCGACCGGCGGCGACGTCGTGGAGTTCCTCATCGCGCCCAACCCCGGCGTGCCGGCCGGCCCGCTGCGCGAGACGGCGTCCGGCGGCGAGCTGTCGCGCGTGATGCTCGCGCTCATGGGCGTGGCGGCGGCGGGGGCCGGCGGCACCGGGACGCTCGTCTTCGACGAGGTCGACGCCGGCATCGGCGGCCAGACCGCGCGCGCGGTCGGCGACCAGCTGCGCGAGCTCGCCGCCGAGCGCCAGGTCATCTGCATCACCCACCTGCCCCAGGTCGCCTCGCTGGCGGCGCGGCACTTCTCGATCTCCAAGGACACGTCGCGCACGCCGGCGCAGGCCACCGTCAGCGAGCTGCGCGACGGCGAGGTGGTCTCCGAGCTCGTGCGGATGATGGGCGCCGACGGCGACGCCGACGCGGCCGCGCGCCGCCACGCCGAGGAGCTGCTGCGGGCGGCGGCCTGAACGGCAGCGCGGGGCGGACGCGCCGCCCACGCGGGGACGCTGTGCCCGCCGCCGCTTGACACATTCCTATATCGGCATATATAGTCTGGGGCATGGCACGAGCGGCGACCACGGCGGATGCGTTCAACGCGGTCGCCGAGCCGCGCCGCCGGCAGATCCTCGACGTCCTGGCCGGCGGCGAGCGTCCCGTCAACGACCTCGTGAGTGCGCTCGGGCTGACCCAGCCGCAGGTGTCCAAGCACCTGCGCGTGCTGCGCGAGGTGGGCGCGGTCGACGTCCGCGGCGACGGGCGCCAACGCGTCTACCGGCTCAACGGGCACGCGCTCAAGCCGATCCACGACTGGGTGCGCGGCTACGAGGCGTCCTGGTCGGAGCGCTTCGACGAGCTCGACGTCGTGCTGGAAGACCTCGAACGACAGGAGGCAGGTGATGGCAATGACCCCTAGCGCCACCGCGAAGGTGACGCTCCCCACGGACGAGCAGATTCTCATCACGCGGGCGTTCGACGCGCCCCCGCACCTCGTCTACCGGGCATGGACGACGCCAGCGCTCGTGAAGCGCTGGTGGAGCGGCCGGCGCGGCGAGATGACGCTCGCCGAGATCGACCTGCGCGTCGGCGGCACGTGGCGCTACGTCATGACCGCCCACGGCGGCCAGGAGGTCGGGTTCCACGGCGAGTACCGGGAGATCGTCCCGGCGGAGCGCATCGTGTCGACCGAGGTCTACGAGGGTCCCTGGCCGAGCGAGGGCGACCCCGCGATCACCACGGTGACGTTCACCGCGACCGACGGCGGCGGCACGCTGCTCGAGCAGCTCATGCAGGTCGGCAGCCAGGACGAGCGCGACGCGATCATCGCCACGGGCATGGAGACCGGCATCCACGAGCAGCTCGACCTGCTCGAGGCGCTGACGCGCGAGCTGGGCTGAACCGGACGCGCGACGGGGCGGGGGAGCACGCGCCTGGGAGTGCACGCTCGCCCCGCTGCCGTCGTCCGTCGTCCGTACTCGTTCGTCGCGCACCTTCGCCGGCGTGTCGTGGGCCGTGCAGGCCGGCGGCGGGTCCGCGCCGGGTGAGGGGCCACATGGTCAGGCCGGTCGGCGCCGCAGCATGTGCTCCTGAAGTGTGCGCCATCGGCATCCCCGGCCGGCGCCTCGCGCTCGTCAGCCGCGCGCGGACGATGAGCCCGCGGGGATACACTGGCGGCATTCATTGGTCGGTGGTGAAGGGAAGTCCGGTGCAAATCCGGGGCGGACCCGCCACTGTGACCGGGAGATGCCACCGCACGCGCCCGCGCTGGGCGCAGCCACTGGTTCGCCGGGAAGGCGCGGCCGGGTAGCCCGGAAGCCAGGAGACCTGCCTCCGGCCACCCAAAGCGCTTACGCCCTCGCGGAAAGGGGTGGCTTCTCGTGGTGTCCCGCCTGCTGGCAGTCCTCGTCGGAGGGGCGCTGCTCGGCGCCCTCGCAGGTCCCGCTTCGGCCGCCGGCCCGGCCGACGTCAGCGTGCGCGTCGAGGGCGCGACGACGACGCTCGTCCCGCGCACCGCCGTGCGCACCGACAGCACGCCGGTCGTCAAGGACGGCCAGCCCGCCCACACGTGCAGCGGGACCGGCGCCGCCGGCGCGCTGGAGAAGGCCACCGGCGGCGACTGGAGCGGGTCCTGGTTCGACGGCCTCGGCTACAGCGTGCAGACCATCAAGGGCGAGTCGCACGTCTTCCCCGCGCCCGACTACTTCTCGCTGTGGATCAACCACCGCTCGGCGAGCGAGGGCATCTGCGGGACGACCACCGAGCTGCAGCAGGGCGACGACGTCCTGTTCTTCGTCGACCGCTGCATCAGCGACCCCGTGACGTTCCTGTGCACGAATCCGCCGGTCCTGCCGCTCGGGCTGACCACGCCGCGCGTCGTCGCACCCGGCGCACCGTTCGGCGTCAGCGTCCATGAGTTCGCCGCCGACGGGACGCCGTCGCCAGTCGACGGCGCGACGGTCACGGGCGGCGACGCGCCCGCCACGACGAACGCCGCCGGCAACGCGACCGTCACCGTCAGCGCCGCCGGCTCGTTCAGCCTGCGCGCGACGAAGGCCAACCGCGCGCCGTCGGCATCCGAAGCGTCCTGCGCGACCTCCGGCGGCGACGGCCGGTGTGGCAGCACCCTGATCGTGAGCGCGTGCGGCGGCGGCAGCGGCAGCGGCGGACCCTGCGGGACGCCCGACCGCGAGGCGCCGGCCACGGCGATCACCGGCATCCGCGAGGGGCAGCGCTTCACGCGCGCGAACGCCCCGCGTCGCCTCACCGCGACGGTCGCCTCCGATCCGTCCGGCCTGCAGGTCGTCAAGCTGCGCCTGACGCGCACCGTCGGCCCGCGCTGCACGTACTACAGCGGCAAGAGCGAGCAGTTCCGGCGGGTGCCCTGCGGCGTCAACCGCGCCTCCTGGTTCGCCGTCGGCGACCGCGAGCAGGTCGACTACCTGCTGCCGCAGACGCTCGCGCGCGGGCGTTACGTGCTCGACGTCAACGCGGTCGACAAGGCCCACAACCGCGACGACGCGCGCCGGCGAGGCGGCAACCGCATCGTCTTCCATGTGCGGTAGGACGCGGCGCGCGCTGGCATCGCTGCTGGCGGCGGCCGGCGCCGCTGCGGCGCTCGGCGGCTGCGGCGTGGGTCCCGGCGAGGAGCCCGACAGCCCCGTCAGCCTGACCGTCACCCGCGACTTCGGCGCCCGCTCGATGCTGACGATCGGCGACGCGAAGGTCTCCGGCGCCGACACCGTCATGCGCGTCACGCAGCGCAACGCGAAGGTCACGACGCGCTTCGGCGGCGACTTCGTGCAGGGCATCGCCGGCGTATCCGGCGGGCGGCGCGGCGGCCGGCCGGTCGACTGGTTCATCTACCTCGACGGGATCCTCACCGACCAGGGCGCGGGCGGGCTGCGCGTCCGCGGCGGCGAGCGGATCTGGTGGGACCACCACGAGTGGGGCCTGACGCCGGACATCCCGGCCGTCGTCGGCTCGTTCCCCGAGCCGTTCCGCGACGGCGCCGGGGGCCGGACCCCGGTCAAGGTCCAGTGCGAGCCCACCGTCTCGCCGGCCTGCGACGCCGTCGTTTCACGGCTCGACAACCTCGGCGTCGACGCGACCCGCGGGCCCCTCCGCCGGACCGAGCGCGATCCGTCCCTGCGCATCATCGTCGGCACCTGGGCGGGGCTGCGCGACGGCACGCCCGAGGCTGGCAGCCTCGAGCAGGGGCCGAAGTCCAGCGGCGTGTTCGCCCGCTTCGGCGACGCGGGCGGACGCCTGTCGCTGCTCGACCCCCGCGGGCGGGTGGTCAAGCGGCTCACCGGCGATGCCGGGCTCGTCGCGGCCACCCGCCAGCCCGGCCGCCCGCCGGTCTGGTTCGTGACCGGCACGGACGGCCCCGGCGTCGGGGCGGCCGCGCGGGCGTTCGACGCGCGCACGCTGCGCAACCGCTTCGCCGTCGCCGTCGAGTCCGGCTCCCCGCTGGGCGTGCCGCTGGCGAGCACGGAGGGATGATGCGCGAGCGCGGAGCGAGCCCGCTGCACGCCGCCCGCGCGCCGGTCGCGGCCGCCTACGCCTGCGCCCTGGTCACCGCCGCGCTGGCCTTCGAGCACCCGCTCGTGCTCGCCGCGCTCGGCGTCGCGATCCTCGCCGCCGGCATGCTCGCCGGGGCGGGTCACCAGCTCCTGCGGGCGTGCGTCTTCGGCGTGCCGTTCGCGCTCATGATCGCGCTCGTCAACCCGCTCGTCGCGCGTGAGGGGCTCGACGTCGTCCTGCGACTCGGCGAGCTCGGGCCGCTGGGGAGCCTGGACGTCACCAAGCAGAGCCTCGTCTTCGGCGCGATCCTCGGCCTGCGCGCGCTGCTCGTCGTGCTGGCCGGCGCCGCGCTGCTGGCGGCGATCGTCGACGCCGACGAGCTGCTGCGGCGCTTTCGCGGCATCTCGGCGCGCTCGGCGCTGACCGCGGCGCTCGCCGTGCGCCTCGTGCCGGTCCTCGGCCGTGACGCGCGCCGCCTCGCCGACGCGCGCCGTTGCCGGTCCGGCGCATCGGCACGACCGGGCGCCGCCGAGCGGCTGCAGATCGTCCGGGCGGTGGCCACCGGCGCGCTGGATCGCGCGCTCGACGTCGCGGCGACGCTCGAGGTCCGCGGCTACGCCAGCCCCGTCGCGCGCGGCCGGCCCGATCGCGCGCGCGAGCCGTGGTCGCGCCATGACCTCTCGGTGGCGGCATCCTCAGGCGGGCTGCTCGTCCTGGCCGGCGGCGCGCGCCTGCTCGGCGTCGCGCCGTTCGCGGCCTATCCGCAGACGCTGGCGCCGGTCGGCCCGGCCGAATGGGTGCTGTGCGCCGCGCTCGTGCTCGTCGCGCTGGCGCCGTTCGCCGATCGCCGGGGGGTGCGGCGATGACCGCGGCCGTCCTGCGCTTCGAGTCGGTCACCTATCGCTACCCGCACGCCGAGCAGCCCGCCCTGCGCGACGTGTCGGTCGACATCGCGCCGGGCGAGTTCGTCGTCGCCGCGGGCCTGTCGGCGTCGGGCAAGTCGACGTTCCTGCGCGCCGCGTCGGGGCTCGTCCCGCACTTCCACGGCGGCGAGTTCGCCGGCCGCGTGCGCACCGGCGGCCTCGACACGCGCGACCACGGCCCGGCCGCGCTGTCGGCGATCGCCGGCACGCTGTTTCAGGACCCCGAGACGCAGGTCGTCCTGTCGACGGTGCGCGCCGAGCTGGCGCTGCCGCTGGAGAACCGCGGCCACGGCGCCGCGGCGGTCGCGCGCGGGGTGGAGGAGGCGGCGCTGGCGCTCGGCATCGGCGAGCTGCTGGACCGCTCGACGCACGAGCTCTCGGGCGGCGAGCTGCAGCGCGTCGCGCTCGGCGCGGCGCTGGCGGGCCGCCCGCGGATCCTGCTGCTCGACGAGCCGACCTCGCAGCTCGACCCGGTGGCGGGCGACGAGCTCGTCTGGCTGCTGCGCCGCCTCAACGAGGAGTGGGGGACGGCGATCGTGCTCGTCGAGCACCGCCTCGAGCGCTGCCTGGGGGCCGCCGACCGCGTGCTCGCCTTCGATGGCGGCGCGCTGGCCTGCGACGCGCCGCCGCGCGGCTTCCTGGAATGGGCGGCCGAGCGGGCGCCGGCGCTGGCGACGCCCGGCGCGCGCCTGTTCGCCCGGGCCGGCCTGCGGCCCCCGCCGAGCGGAGTGAAGCAGGCGCGCGCGACGCTGCGCGCGCACGGGCTGCTCGCGGACGAGTCCGGTCCGCCAACCCCGGCCCCGGCCCCGGCCGCGCCGGCGCCGGCGCCGGCGCGCACCCGCCGCGGCCTCGCCGCCCTCACCCGGCGCAGCGCCGCCGCGCCGGCCCGCGCGCTTGCCTTTCGCGGCGTCTGGTTCGAGCGCGCGGGCGGGCGGGCGGTCCTGCGCGGCGTCGACCTCGCGCTCGCGCCGGGCGAGCGCGTCGCGCTGATGGGGCGAAACGGCGCGGGCAAGTCGACGCTGCTGCGCCACGCCAACGGCCTGCTCGAGCCGACGCGCGGCCGGATCGAAGCGGCCGGCCGGGTCGCGCTGCTGCTGCAGAACCCCAACGACTACTTCCTCGCCGACCGCGTCAGCGGCGAGCTCTCCCCGGCCGCGCTCGAGGCGGCCGGCCTGACCGCGCTGGCCGGGCGCCATCCGCGCGACCTGTCCGGCGGCGAGCGCCAGCGGCTGGCGCTGGCGATCGTGTCGGGCACGGTCGGCGGCGATCCGGCGGGCGGGCGGGGGTCGGTCTCGCCCGCCGCGCTGTGCCTCGACGAGCCCACGCGCGGCATGGACCGCGCGGCCAAGGGCGACCTCGCCGGGGCGCTGCGCACGGCCGCCGCGGCGGGCAGCGCGGTCCTCGTCGCCACCCACGACCCCGAGTTCGCCGCCATATCGGCCGACCGCGTCGTGCTGCTCGCCGACGGCCGCGTCATCGCCGACGGACCCGTCGCCGAGGTCCTGAGCGGCGGCTGGTACTTCGCGACCGAGACGGCGCGGATCGTCGACGGGGCGCTGCTGCCCGAGGACGGCGCCGAGCTGCTGCGCGCGCGCATGACGATCGAGGCGCGGCCGTGACCTGGCAGCTCGCCTCGTTCGCCCTGCTGGCGATCGCCCTCGGCGCCGGCTTCACCTGGTACGAGCGCGCGCGGCCGTCGGCCAAGGTGCTCGCGCTGGTCGCGACGCTGGCCGCGCTCGCCGCGCTCGGCCGCATCGCGTTCGCCCCACTGCCGAGCGTCAAGCCGACGACGGACATCGTGCTGCTGTCGGGCTACGTGCTCGGCGGCGCGCCCGGCTTCGCCGTCGGCTCGGTCGCGGCGCTGGCCTCCAACGTCTTCTTCGGCCAGGGCCCGTTCACGCCGTGGCAGATGGCGGCCTGGGGCGGGGTGGGGGTGTTCGGCGCGCTGCTGGCGCGCGTCTTCGGCCGCGACCTCGGGCGCTGGTCGCTCGCCGCGGCCTGCGCGCTGGCCGGCCTGGCCTACGGCGCCTTCCTCGACCTGCACCTGTGGGTCATGTACGCGGGGGAGCACTCGCTGAACGAGTACCTCGTGATGGCCGGCCGCGGCCTGCCGTTCAACCTCGGCCACGCCGCGGGCAACGTCGTGTTCTGCCTGGCCTTCGGACCGCTGCTGGCGCGGGCGCTGCAGCGCTACCGTGACCGCCTCGACGTGACCTGGACACCGCTGCCCATCCCCGGTGCCGGCACCGCGGCGGTCGCCGTCGCGGCGCTGCTCGTCGCCCTCGGCGCGCTCGCGGCTCCGCCGGCCGCCCGCGCCGCCGATCGCCACTCGGCGCGCGCGGTCACCTACCTCGCCAACGCCCAGAACGCCGACGGGGGCTTCGGCCCCGCCGCCGGGCGCGCGTCCAGCCAGCTGCACACGAGCTGGGCCGTGCTCGGCCTGCGCGCGGCGGGCCGCAACCCCCACCGCGTGCGCCGTAACGGCCGCTCGCCCGTCGACTACATCGTGCGCGGCATCGGCGGCGTGCGCGGGATCGGCGACATCGAGCGCACGATCCTCGCCCTGCGCGCGGCGGGCCGCTCGGTGCGCTCCGTCGGCGGGCGCGACCTCGTCCGCGAGCTCGCGGGCCTGCGGCGAAGCGACGGGTCGTTCGCCGGCCTGGCCAACCAGACGGCGTTCGCGATCCTCGCGCTGCGCGCCGCCGGGCGCCCGCGCAGCGACCGCACCGTGCGCGCGGCGACCGCCTGGCTGATCAACCAGCACAACCGCGACGGCGGCTACAACTTCGCCGGCAAGGGCGCGCGCAGCGGGATCGACGACACCGCGGCCGCCCTGCAGGCGCTCGTGTCCGCCGGCAAGCGCGGCTCGAAGACGGTCAGCCGCGCCGCGAACTTCCTCGCCGCCCAGCAGAACGCGGACGGCGGGATGGCGCTCACGCCGGGCCAGGGCTCCAACGCGCAATCGACGGCCTGGGCGATCCAGGGCCTCGTCGCGGCGGGCCGCTCGCCGGCGCGCCTGCACCGCCGCGGCGCACGCTCGCCGCTGGAGTACCTGCGCTCGCTGCAGAGCTCCAGCGGCGCCGTGCGCTACTCGCGCTCGAGTACCCAGACGCCGGTGTGGGTCACGGCCCAGGCGCTGACCGGATTCGCAGCCCGGCCGTTTCCGCTGCGCTGACGCGCCTGCCGGAAGACCGCCTAATCGCCGATCGGGAACCCCGTGGCGCTAACGTTGCCCGCTACTAGCATTACGCGACATGAAGACGCTCTATTTGCGAAACGTGCCAGACGACGTCAGCGCGCGGCTGGCCTCGCTCGCCGCCCGCGAAGGCCTGTCCGTGTCGTCGTTCGCGCTGAGAGAACTGAGCGCTGCCGCGCGGCGCGCAGACAACCCCGCGCTGCTCGGCGCGTTGCCCGACCTCGACGTGTCGGCGCAGGACGTCGTCAGCGATCTCGAGGCCGGACGCTCCGTGCGGTGATCGTCCTCGACGCGTCCGCAGCCGTCCTCGCGCTGTGCAACGACGCAGACGCGCGCCGTGCGCTGGCCAACGACACCGTCGCGATCCCGCACCTCGCAGACTCGGAGGTCGCCCACGCGCTGCGAGCGCAGGTGCTGCGGGGCCATCTGGGCGCCGGCGCCGGGGGCGCTGCGCTGGCCCAGTGGGCCCGGCTCGGCGTGCGCCGGTTTGCGGCCAGCGGCCTCCTGCCGAGGATCTGGGAGCTGCGCGAGACGGTCACGGCATACGACGCGACGTACGTCGCGCTGGCCGAAGGACTCGCGTGCGAGCTCGTCACCGCCGACGCGAGGCTGGCGCAGGCACCGGGGCCGAGGTGTCCGATCACCGTCGTCAGACGGTGAGCGCGGGCGAGCCTCGGCATGCCGACCCTGATGCAGCCGGCGCCACCGCCAGCCAAACCGCCGCACCGCACCGACCCGGCGCTGCGCCGGCTGCTCGCCGCCGCCGTCGCGATCTTCGCGGTCGCCGCCGTGCTGGGCGGCGCGCTGGTCCCGCTCGGGCTCGTCGCCCGCGACACGAAGATCGTCAACAGCACCTATCGCGACGTCGACGCGCTGCGGGTCGACAGCGGATCGTGAGACGTGTCGATCCGGCAGGGGGCGCGCGGCACGGCGGTGCAGGTCAGCGCCCGCATCACGCGCAGCTTCAGCTCGCCGCAGCACGGCGAGCGGCTCGAGGGGGCGTCCTGCGGCTGGCCGGCGACTGCGACCGCTGGTTGGGCGGCCATTGCCACGTCGACTACGAGATCAGCGTCCCGCCGGGGACCGGCGTCAGCGTCGACGTCGGCTCCGGCGACACCCGCATCGACGCGCTGCGCAGCACGCGCCCGCTCGTCGCCCACGGCGGCTCGGGCGACCTCGACCTGCGCGACGTCAGCGCGCCGTCCGTCGACCTGCGTGTCGGCTCGGGCGACATCACGAGCGACCTCGGGCGCAGGCCGTCGGTCCGGTCCGGGCCGAGCTCGGCTCGGGGGACCTCGTGCTCGGCATGACGGGAACCCCGCAGCGCCTGCGCGCGGTCACCGGCACCGGCGACATCCGGCTCACGCTGCCCGCCGCGACCCACCGGATCGACACGGACACCGGCAGCGGCGACGTCACCGCCGACGCCGCGCTCGCGCAGGACGATCGCTCGCCGCGGCGCCTGTCGGCGGCCACCGGCTCGGGCGACATCGACCTGCGCGCCGGGGGATAGACCCCGGGAGCGGGACTCGCGGCCGCCGCGCGCTGCGCCGCGCCCTCGTCGCGCTCAGCGTGCTGCCCGGCTTCGCGCTGATCTGCGCGCGAGCACTGAAGACGCGCGTGCCGCCCGCGGGCGGCACGCGCAGTGGGGGGATCGGTGCCGGGTGCCGCCCGTCAGCGGAACTTCAGCTTCGGCTCGATGCGCTGGACGCCGGCCTGGTTGGTGTACAGCGTCGGGATCCGGTAGCTCGCCAGCGAGCCGACCCGGCCGGGCAGCGTGCGATCGGCGGTCAGCACGTCGAGGCCGCGATGGGTGTTGACGCCGACCTGCTCGACCGTCGCCGACGTGCGACCGGCGCGCAGCCAGATGCCGTTGAAGCGCGTCAGCGTCGGGCTGGTCACACGCTGTCCGGACTTGGCCCGCGCGACGATCTTCACGTCCTCGGCGGTCATGTTCATGATGCGGATGATCGACTTCGCGCCGCTGCCGTAGCGGCCGATGATCCGCGTCTCCGCGACGTCGGTCTCGCGCGCCACCGTCCTGAACACACGCGTGAGCTTGCGCTTGGGCCGGATCACGTACGTGCCGGGGCGCTTGCCGTTCGTGCGGCTGAAGACGATCGTGTCCTTGAAGATCGACGGGGCGATCTCGTTCGCAGAGCTCGACAGTGCCGTGATCTTCTGCTCGGCGGCGGCGCCGACTTCGTAGCGGTACAGGTCGCCGTCGCGGACGTAGACGATCGCGCGGCCGTTGGCCTTCGTCGGTCCGAGGTCGGGGTCGTAGGGCGTGGGGGAAGCGGGCACCGGGGCGTCGGCCACGGCGTCGCCCTGGGCGACGACGAGGTGGTAGCCGTCGGCCGCCTTGCGCGTCCACGCGGCGGTCGTGCCGTAGGCCGTGACGTTCTGCGCGGTCGGATCGGCCACGCTGGTGGTGTCAGCGGCGGCGCTCGTGACGCCGAGCGTGCTCAGCGCGCCGAGCGCCAGCGCGGCGATCGCAGCGCCGCGGACGAGGGTGGGGCGAGGGGTCATGGGAGCTCCTGGGTCGGGCATGTCTCGTTGACCAGAGCATCGGCGACCGGGCGGACGCGAGAAAGGCACCCTGGGTGTGAGCTTCCCGCACCCGGTCGGTCCCTCGTACGGGCCGCAGATGTCCAGCGGCTGCACCCCGCGCCGCCGCAGATGTCCAGCGGCTGCACCCCGCGCCGCCGCAGATGTCCAGCGGCTGCACCCCGCCGCCGCGCCGGTGGTGGTGGTCGGGCCGGGCGCGGCGCGGCTTTCGCACGGACGTCATCACTGTCTAACGGCACCGCGGCTCGCGCACCGTTAGCCGAGGCTGGCGTCACGAGGGGTCGTCGAGATTTCGTCCATATGCGGGACGAAAACGTGAGGACCCCCTTCGCAGGGATCGCGGCGCAGGGGCAGCTAACGCTTGAATCGCGAATGAGCCGTTAGGCGCCCAGCGCGATCCCCAGCTCCACGGCTCCCACGGCTCCCACGGCTCCCACGGCAGCGGACGCTGCACTGGATCGCGCTCCGCGCAGCAGCGAGGCCAACGACGGCACCCGGTGCGACCGTCAGGGCGTGCGGTACACGCGCTCCTCGTAGTCGGCCAGCATGCGCGTCGCCGAGAACGCCGGGATCAGCGTCCGCATGGAGCGCTTCACGCGCGCGGTCCAGGCCTGCGGGATGCCGGCCTCGTCGCGGTCGTAGAACTCCGGCACCACCTCGCGCTCAAGCAGCCGGTACAGCGCCTCGGCATGACGCGCGTCCTGGGCGGGCTCGTCGGCGTCGACCTCCCCGGACAGCGCCCAGCCGTTGTCGCCGTCGAAGCCCTCCGCCCACCAGCCGTCGAGCACGCTGAGCTGCAGCCCGCCGTTGACCGCGTTCTTCATGCCGCTGGTCCCGCTGGCCTCCAGCGGCGGTCGCGGCACGTTGATCCACAGGTCGCAGCCACCCACGAGGCGCGCCGCCACGCCCAGGTTGTAGTCCTCCAGGAAGACGACGCGCTCGAACGCGCGCTGCTCGGAGCGCACGGCGAACAGCTCCTGCACCAGGCGCTTGCCCCCGTCGTCGCGCGGATGGGCCTTGCCGGCCAGCAGCAGCTGGATCGGGCGCTCGCCGCCGAGCAGCGCCAGGCTGCGCTGGACGTCGTGCAGCAGCAGGTGCAGCCGCTTGTAGGTCGCCAGCCGCCGGGCGAACCCGATCGTCAGGACGCCGGGATCGAACGACCGCGCGGACGCCTCGACGTAGTCGCGCGGGTCGCCGCGCGCGATCCGCTGCAGCTGGCTGCGGTCGCGGACGTAGTCGACGAGCAGGCGGCGCTGCTCCCCGCGCACGGCCCACAGCTCCCCGGCCGGGATCGCGTCGATCGGCGCGAAGGTCGCCGGATCGGCGGCGCGGGCCGGCCAGCCCGCGCCGAGATGGCGATCGAGCAGGCGGCGCATCGGCGCGCCCACCCACGAGGGGACGTGGACGCCGTTGGTCACGTGGCCGATCGGCACGTCGTCGACCGGCCGGTCGGTCCACAGCACGCGCCACATCTCGCGCGAGACGGCGCCGTGGCGCAGGCTCACGCCGTTGGCGGCGCGGCTGGCGCGCAGGGCGAACTGCGTGACGCCGAACGGCTCGTGCTCGTCCGCCGGGCGCGTGCGCCCGAGCCGCACGATCTCGTCGCCGCTGGTGCCCAGCGAGGCCGCCACCGGGGCGAGCACGGCGCGGACCTGGTCGGCCGGATACGTGTCGTTGCCGGCCGGGACCGGCGTGTGGGTGGTGAAGACCGTGCGCTGCCGGACCGCCTCGAACGCGTCGGAGAACCCGGCGCCCGCCTCGACGGCAGGGCGCGTCATCTCCAGGGCCGCGAACGCGGCGTGACCCTCGTTCATGTGCACGATCGCCGGCGTGATGGCGAGCGCGCGCAGCGCCGCGGCGCCGCCGCAGCCGAGCAGGACGTACTGCGCCAGGCGCGTCTGCGGGTCGCTGTCGTACAGCCGCGTGGTGATCCAGCGCGCGACGCGCCCGTTCTCCGGCAGGTCGGTGTCGAGCAGGAACAGCGCCACGCGCCCGACGTCGACGCGCCACACCTGCGCGACCACGTCGTCAGCGCCGATCGGCACGCGGAGGCGCAGCGGCGTGCGGTCGGCGCCGGTCGTGACGAGCGCCGCGGGCGAGCGCTCGGGGTCGGTCGGGACCCAGGACTCCTGCTGCCAGCCGGTGTGGTCGATGCGCTGGCGGAAGTAGCCGCGGCCGTACATGAGCCCGACCGCGACGAGCGGCAGCGCGCGGTCGGAGGCCTCCTTGAGGATGTCGCCGGCCAGCGCGCCGAGGCCGCCCGCGTAGATCGGCAGCGACACGTGCAACCCGTACTCGGCGCAGAAGAAGGCGATCGGCCGCTCGGGGTCGGCGACGCCGGTGGCGGCCGGCCGGGCGAGGTCGTCGAGCAGGGCCGCCTCGAGCTGCTCGGCGCGCGCGACGAGCGCGGCGTCGCCGGCGGCGCGCAGCAGCGCCTCGGCGGAGGTCTCCTGCAGCAGCCGCACGGGGTTGCGGCCGCAGGCCGCCCAGCGCGCGGGGTCGACGTCGCAGAAGACGTCGGGCCCGTCGGGCAGCCAGGCCCAGCGGTAGTTGTAGGCCAGCCGGGCGAGCCCGCCGAGCGGCCATGGCAGCCGCGACGACAGCGCGCTCGCCGCCCGGGCGACGTCCTCTGTGCCTGCGCTCATCGACGGGGATACTGGCACGCCGCGTCAGTTCACCCGGCGTCCGGGTCACGGGTCCTGGACGTGGGTCAGCCGCGCCGCGCGCGCCACCGCCGCCGAGGTCGACGATGACCTGCCGCAGGGCGGCGATCTCGCGCGCGGCAGGTCCACGCCCTCGGCGGGCGCGGTCACAGCGATGACCTCACCCCCCGGCAGGCGGGCACGGCACGACCCGACATCAGAGCGTGATCGGTCGACATGGGCTGAAGTTCACCCCCAGGCAACCCCCGTCCGACGGTCAACCGGCGCCACCCGAGGGCCGATCGTCGTGCGCCGCTCGCTGCCGCGCGCAGCGCCCCCAAGTCATCGGAATCCGGGGCACCAAGGGCGTGCGCACGTCCACCGCCGGGGGTTGCGTTTCGCATGCCGCCCGTGGGATGCTCGGAGCAGGCGCGGGGTGTGCATGCACGCCGGGCACCACGGGAGGCTTCTCTGGGGGGAGATGGAGTGTCAACGCTACGTTTTCTGTCCAATTGGACGGTGCACCGCGATGGCGAGCAGCACGGCGGCGAGTCGCTGCGCATCGAGTACGACGCGGCGCGCCTGCCGTCGTGCCGGGCCAGCTATCGCGGCCAAGATGCGTGGAACATCGCCGGCTACGTGCGCTTTCACCCCAGCCTGGCGATCGAGTCCGTCGCGCTGAAGTCTGGATCCGCCGAGGCCGAGGTGCCCGACGGCGCGAGCAAGGTCGAGTTGTGGTTCAACAACACCGATAACACCGGCTGTGTCGCGTGGGACAGCCGCTACCGCCAGAACTACTGGCTCGATGTCGCCGCCGCCTAGGCGCGACGCCCTCAGGAGACGCCATGCCCATCACCGTTGAGATCCCCGAGTACGAGGTGCACAAGCGCGTCGCGCTCGACGCGGCCAGCACCGCGCTGGTCATCATCGACATGCAGAACGACTTCGTGCGCGACAAGGGCACGCTGCAGGTCAAGTCCGCGCCGGACACGGTGCCCGCGATCAGCCGGCTGCTCGAGCTCGCGCGGGGGAGTGGGATGCGCGTCGTGTTCAGCCAGGACATCCACGATCCCGGCGATCCGGAGTTCGAGATCTGGCCCGAGCATGCGCTGCGGGGGACCTGGGGCTCGGAGATGATCGAGGAGCTTGCCCCGCGCGAGGGTGAGCTGGTCGTGCAGAAAGTTCGCTACGACGCCTTCTACGGCACCGAGCTCGATCACATGCTGAGCCTGTGGAACGTCAAGACGATCCTGCTGTGCGGGACCGTGGCGAACATCTGCGTGCACTACACCGCCGCCAGCGCCGCACTGCGCTGGTATGACGTCGTCATCGCCAAGGACGCGGTGTCGGCCGTCGAGCCGGGCGACCTCGAGTTCTCCTTTCGCCAGACCGCGTGGCTGTTTCAGGGCAAGATCACGACGAGCAAGAACGTGACGGCGCGCAAGCGCCGCAGCGCACGCGCGGCGGCCCGGGCATGACCGGTCAGCGGTCCGCGAGGGTGGTCAGGCCAGTGCGATCGATGGCAGGCGCGGTCGTCGCCGGCGCGGTGGCGATCTCGGCGGCACCGGCGGCCTTCGCGTCGGCGGAGAGCGTGAAGGCCGATCGCGCGGTGTCCGCCCAGCGCGGCGCGAGCGTGAGCCCGGCGGTGTCGGCGAGCGGCCGCTACGTGGCGTTCACCTCCTCCGCCGACGACCTGGTGGCCGGCGATACGAATCGCTCGCTCGACGTGTTCGTGCGCGACCGCGGGACGGGCCGGACGGAGCGCGTCTCGGTTCGCGCCGGCGGTGGGCAGGCGCGGCGCACGCTGCTCGGCTCCGGTCAGCCGGCGATCTCCGCCGACGGGCGCTACGTCGCGTTCACGTCGGCCGCGTCGAACCTGGTGTCCGGCGACACGAACGGCGCCGTCGACGTGTTCGTCCGCGACCGTGTGGCCGACCGGACCGTCCGGGTGTCGGTCGGGCGCGGCGGCGCGCAGGCGCGCGACGACTCGAGCCTGCCCGCGATCTCCGCCGACGGGCGCGTGGTGGCGTTCGTCTCCGCGGCCCGCAACCTCGTCGCCGGGGACAGCAATCGCGCGCCCGACGCGTTCGTTCGCGATCTCGTGCGGGGCACCACCGAACGGGTGTCGGTGAGCACCGCGGGCGCGCAGGTGCGCCAACCGGTGCGCCAGGCGGCGGACTTCAGGCCGGCGCTCTCGGCCGACGGCGCGATCGTCGCGTTCGCGTCGCCGTCCTCCGAGCTCGTGCGGGGCGACCGCAACCGCGCCGTCGACGTGTTCGTTCGCGATCGGTCGGCGGGGACGACGAGCCTCGTGTCCGTCGACTCGGGCGGCGGGCAGCGCCGCGAGGCGGACAGCCGCGCGCCGTCCGTCTCGGCCGACGGGCGCCTCGTCGCGTTCGACTCGCGCGCCGCCTTCGACGCCGCCGACGCCAATCGCGCGTCCGACGTCTACGTTCGCGACCGCGAGGGCGCGTCGACGAGCTGGGCGTCGCCTGCCACCGACGCCCGCGGCAGCGATGCGCCGGCGCTGTCGGGCGACGGGCGCTACGTCTTGTTCGCCTCGCGCTCGGCGCTGCTGGCAGACGACACCGACAGGTTCGCCGACGTGTACCGCTACGACCGCACCACCGCGACGACGACGCTGGCGTCGATCGACTCGTGGTACGGGCGCTCCGGGAGCGGTCCCGCGCTACAGCCGTCGAGCTCGGCGACCGGGTTCGTCGTCGCCTTCACGTCCGCAGGCGGTCTGGTTCCCGATGACCGGGAACCGGCGGCGGACGTGCTCGAGCAGGTGCTCGACACGAACCGCTTGAGCGTGTCGTTCCTCGGCCTCGTGTCGCTGCCGTCGCTCGGCGACGATGCCGCGCAGCCACCGATCTCCGACGTCCCGGCGGCGGGCCAGGTCGTCTACCGCGTCTGGGGTGGTGGGACGCGCCAGTTCGGTGCCTCGTGGACGCCGGTGCCCCCGAGCGGCCTGGGACCGGATCGCTATCGCTACTCGACGGGGCTGCCCGATCGCCTGAACGCCGGCGTGAACGTCACCGTCGGCACGCTGGACCAGGTGAGCAGCGTGGTGCTCATTCGCCCGGCGTTGCCGCTGAACCCGACGGACACGTTCGGCATTCCCGAGTTCGCCGGCAGCGGCGTGACGTATCGCAGCTACACCGGCGGCGTGATCGAGTACATCATCCCGGACGCGAACGTCCACGTGCTCGATCCGCAGACCGAGGTCGCCGACCCGGCCTACGGCGGCGTGCCGCCCGGCTGTGTGCCGGCACCGCGCGGCTGCTTCGGCGACCAGGCGCCGTAGACCACCAGGCTCGAGTCCGACCCCGACGCTGGCGCCACGTTCGATCAAGACTGGCCGACGAGGAGCCGACTGGCTGCGTTTCGGCAGCAGTGCTGTTAGAATGCATGCATGGGTGTCGCCATCACCGTTCGCGACGTTCCGGACGAGGTCCGGGATGCGCTCGCCGCTCGTGCCGCGCGCGCCGGCAAGTCGTTGCAGGAGTACCTGCGGGGCATGCTCATCGAAAGCGCCGCCCGCCCGCCGGTCGAGGACGTCATCGCACGAGCGCGAGCGCGCGTGGACGCCACCGGCGTGCGTGTCGACGCGAAGTCGATCCTCGCCGCTCGAGACGCCGACCGACGGTGAGGGCCCGGCTGGTCTGCGACGCCTCGGTGCTCGTGGCGCTCCTCCTCGACGGAGGTCCCGACGGGCGCTGGGCCGCCGGCACACTCGCCGGCGCGGACCTCGCCGCGCCGAGCCTGGTCGGTTTCGAAACCGCGAACGTCATTCGCCGTCACGAGCTCGCGGGCCTGATCAGCCCCGATCAGGCCGCTCAGGCTCATGCGGACCTGCTCGATCTGACCATCGAACGCTGGCCGCATGACCTCCTCGCCGCGAGGGCGTGGGAACTGCGCCCGATCCTGTCCATCTACGACGCCGGCTACGTCGCCCTCGCCGAGCTCACGGAAACGACCCTCGTAACACTTGACCGAAGGATCGCCGGCGCTCCCGGCGTGCGCTGCGTGATCGCAACGCCCTGACGTCGCAGGCAGCGTTCCCTGCTCGGGCGCGGCGGGGGACGCGCTCACGCATGACAGCTGATGCGGCACGTTAATAATAATGGTGAGATTCAGAGAACGTTTCCGGGGCGCCGTGTGCTAGGGTGAGCGCGAAGCGGGGGGAGCGTTGCACCCATCTGACCGAGCCGTTGCAGCAGCGCAACGCCAGCGGCTCAACCGCCACGTGTTGACGCGCGTGGTGCCCTGATCTACGCGCTCGCGGTTTGCCCACGAGCGCCGGGTCCGACGGCGTCAACCAGCACCCATCATCGTCGTTTCAGACACCAGCCTCCACGGGCTCGCGGCTCCGGCAAGGATCCTGCGGCCGGCTCTGAGATCGCCGACCACCAGAGGAGATCGCATGGCCATCCGTCGGTACCCGGTAGTACGCAGCCATCCGGCGCGTCGCAGTTCGGTCACGTACGCAGCCGCTGCCCGGAACAGCCGGCTTCGAACCCGTCGCGCGATGCTGGTCGGCACCGTGGTCATCGCAGCAGCGGGAGGGTTGCTCGCCGGTGCGACCACCGCCGTCGCCGCCACCAACTGCGTCGTCAGTGCGAGCGTGACGCAGACCGCGACGACCGTGACCGGCACCGGTGCAAACGACACGATCGACTGCACCAGCGCCGACCCGGGCAAGACGATCGAGGGCCTCGCCGGCAACGACACCGTCACCGGCACGGTGTTCGACGACACGGTCGACGGCGGTCCCGGCAACGACACGATCACCGGCGGCGAGGGCGACGACACCCTGACCGGCGGTGACGGCGACGACACGTTGACCGGCAGCGGCGGCAACGACATCCTGACCGGAGGCGCAGCGGACGACACCCTGAGCGGCGGTACCGGCGATGACCACCTCGACGGTGGTCCGGGGACCGATGGCCTCAGCGGCAACACCGGCAACGACACGCTGATCGGCCCGTCCAACGACACCAGCGTGGACATCCTCAACGGCGGCCAGGGGCTGGACGGCTGCCAGGGACCCCCACCGGATGGTGACGTGCACACGGCGTGCGAGCTACCGCTGACGGCGTCGCTCCCGGCCGTCGTGCGTACCAGCACGACGTGGCTGCTGCGCGACACGCTGACGAGCGGTGCCGCGACGACGCAGTTCACCTATGGCGCCAGGCCGCTCGTGCCGATCATGGGCGACTGGGACGGCAACGGCAGCGAGACCCCGGGCACGTTCGAGGGCGGCGTCTTCAAGCTGAGCAACACGATCCCGCCGGGCGCACCGACGATCACCGTCACATTCGGCGATCCGCGCGGGTTTCCCGTCGTCGGTGACTTCGACGGCGACGAGCTCGACGATCTCGCGGTGTACCGCGGCGGGGTGTGGGAGTTCCGCGTCGAGACCGGCGGCGTGGGTTCGGGCGGAGCGCTGGTCCCGACGCCCGGGTTCGTCTTCGGAGCAGCAAGCTGGCCGGTCACGGTTCCGGTGGCGGGAGAATGGGACGGCATCGGCGGCGACGGAATCGGGTTCTACACGTACGCGACCGGCACTTGGCAGCTGCGGCAGACGGCCGCGCCGTCCGGGGCGGATCTGATGGCGTTTACGTACTGGAATGGTGCCGGGTCCTACCCGGTGGTCGGTGACTGGAATGCCGACGGCCGCGACGGCGTCGGCAGCAAGCTCGGGATCTCGTGGCAGCTCAACGACGAGCGCGACGGCAGCGTCCCCGAGCACAGCCTCGGCTTCGGGCTGGCCAACGACCTCCCGCTGACCTGGCGGTAGCCGCCGCGCCTGCGGGTGGTGGACTTCGTACGCTGCGATGCGTGATCGGCGTCATCGTTCCCGTCCACGGATTCGCGCCCTACCTGGCCGAGACACTGGACTGCGTGCTCGGTCAGGAGCCGGCGGACGCCGCGGTCGTCGTCGTCGATGACGCCTCCCCGGAGCCGTTGGCGCTGCATCCCGATCACGCCCCGCGCTGCACGCTGGTGCGCCGCGCGGTGTGCGGCGGTCCGGCGGCGGCACGGGCGACCGGCCTGGAGGCGTTGGGTCCGGCGGTGCAGCTGATCGCCCTGTGTGACGCCGACGACTCGTGGACCCCGGGGGCCGTGGCGCTGCAGAGCGCGGCGCTGGCGCGATTTCCGGACGCCGCGCTGTGCTTCGGACGGGCGCTGATCGTCGGGTCCGACGGGCGGCCGACCGGCGAACGCTGGGAGGAGCTGGCGCCCGGGCTGCACGCGGGGCCCGAGCTGGCCGCGCGACTGTACGAGGCCAACCCGCTGCCGACCTCGAGCGTCATGATTCGGCGCACGGCGCTGGAGGCCGTCGGCGGATTTCAATCGCCGGCGCGCGGGGGGGTGGAGGACTGGGACTGGGATCTCTGGCTGCGCCTGGCGGCGGCCGGCTACGGCTTCGTGTTCGAGCCGAAGCTCGTCATGCGCTACCGGCGGCACCCGGGCGGGTTGACGGCCAACGTCGAGGCGCTCGCGCGCTACCAGCTACACCTGCATCAGGCCCACGGCGACCTGGTCGTCCCGGAGGTTCGCGAGCGCGCCTTGGCGGCGGACGCCCGGGCGCTGCGGTCGGCGCGGCGGGGCGGGCTGCGTGCGCTCCTGCCGCGGCGCAACCCCTACCCCTGACGCGCGACCGGGCGGCGCGGACGCGGGCGGTTGGGGATGAGGCGGCCCAGCTCGAACGCCCAGACGGCCGGCCCGTCGAGCAGCCCGAGCAGTGCCTCGTCGCGCTGCCCGCGAGCCAGCGCGACACATCCTCGCGCGGCTCGCTGCGCGCTCCACCGCGCCAGCCCAAGCCAGCGGCGGCGCGGCAGCGCGCCCGGCCAGCGGCGCGCGAGCCAGCCCGCGCCCGCGCCGTGGCGGGCGCGCTGGGCGAGCATGCGCGGGATCGTCGCGCGGTTGCGGTGAACGACGGTGGCGCCGGAGCGCCGCTCGAGCGCCCAGCCGCCGGCGCGGAGCCGGAAGCAGAGGTCGGCGTCGCCACCGGACCGCACCGACGCCTCGAATCCGCCGACCTGCGCGAAGGCGGCACGGCGGACCGCGGCGTTGGCGGTCTGGGCGAACGGCCAGGCGCCGTCGGCGAGCGTGATCTCCTGGCTCATCGAGGACTTCAGGTAGGCGAAGCGCGCGGCGGCAGTGCCGGCGACGGGCTCCTCGTCGATGACGGCGCCGGCCAGGACGCCGACGGCGTCCGCGGGCGGCGGGTCGAAGTAGCGGTCGAGCAGGTCGGCGCACGGAAGCACATCGGCATCCAGGAAGACCAGCCATGGGGCGTGGCCGGATGCCGCGCCGGCGTTGCGCGCGAAGTAGGAGGTCTGCTTCGCACCGGCGCCGAGGATGCGGACCGGGCCGCGCGCGGCGTCCTTCGCCCCCGGACGGTTGTCCGCGATCGTGAGCGTGTCGCCGGGTCTGGTCGAGAGACTCGTGAGGCGCTCCGCGACGTGCGTCAGCTCGGCATCGGAGCCCTTGAAGGGCAGCACGACATCCACGGGCGGGCGGCCGGCGGCGAGGGCGTCGGGCGTAGCGGTCGGGTCGGGGTGGTTCATCGCCGGCCAGCTTCGGGACCGACGGGCGTCACCCGCGGTGGCAGCCCGCCGCGTTTGCCGCGGCCGCGGACTCCGGGGCTGTCGCTGATCTCCTCGGCGTGGTCACGGATGACGATCAGGATCGAGACGAGGGCGGGCACGCGCACAGCGCGCCACGATACGGCGCTGCTGAGAGCGGCGGCTGGTCCCCGAAGCGGAGCGGCCGGCCCGCGATCAGCAGGGTGGGTCGAATCGGACAACACTTGAGTCCTTGCCCTGGGGACTTGCGTTGAACCGGCCGTTGATGGAGAACTGCGCTTCGCCGGCGGATCGTGCGCCGCGCACGACGAGCCCTCGAGTACCACGCGGCAATCTCCGCCTGTCGACACGACCGCTCTTGCGACGGCGACGCGTGTGAAAGCAGCCCACACATTTCTAGAATTACGTGTCGTGTGACTACCTGACGACCTCGCCCGGCGCCGATCACCCCGGTTACGCTTGAACGGGTACGGATCCTGCGGTACGCGCGCCCCGACGCGATCCTCAGCGGCAACCCGAGCGCAGCCGGCGCAGCATCTGCCTGCCCGTCGGCACTGAGCCCTGATCGATCGCGGACAGGGCGCGGACGGCTGCCTCGAGGTCCTGGCGTGACCGGGACTCCAGCGCGCGCAGCGCCGCCCCGAGTGCGTCATCGAACTCGCGGTACATGGTGTAGACGGGCTGCGGCGTGATCAGCACGCGCTTGCACGCTCGCCGTAGTCGCGTCATCTTCACCGCGCGATCAGCGACGCGTCCGCCGGCAATCAGCTGCCTCGCCGCCGCTCGCGCGTCGCCGATCGCGCCCTTGCACTGTTCCGGCTGGGAGCACGCGTTCAGCGCGACAGCGCTGTCGACGAACCTCGCCGCCGCCGGGCAGGCCGCACGCAGCGGGCCGAGCAGCGGGTCGCGCGCCTTGAGCGCCGTGCACGCACGGAACATCGGTCTCGACGCGGCCTTCACCTCGGCTGCCGTCGGCGTGGCGCCAGGCCGATTGAACGTGTCGAACGCCAGCGCCGCGACATAGACGCGCTCGATCGCCGCAAAGCGAGCAGTACCCAACCGCTCGACGCCGGCCAGACGGCGAGCGTCCAGGCTCGTCGCAGCGCGTGCGTCGGTGGCGCCGCTGCACATGGCGAGTGCCGCTGCGGCCGTGACGGCTGCGGCGACCCACAGCGAACACGTTCGAAGCGCAATCGCCGACTCGCTGCGCCGGCGCTCGTAACCATTAGTGTCCGCCCGCTGCATCGCGCCCCGCTCACCGTTAGTTCCGCAATAGACGTCGGCTGACGCCTGCGTACATCGGTCAGCAGGCCGTTGCCCCTCCTGACTGTCTGAAGTGTAATGCCGTGGTGATGAGACGGCCGGGCGAGCATGCCGCCGAGCTCGAGATCTAGCTGCTGCGACGCTTGAGGGCCTCGGCCGTGGCCCGGCGCGCAGATCCGGTCAGGTCGGCGATGCGACTGTCTGGGTCCGCCATCGTGATCGACAGCTCCTCGTCGCGGCTGCTTGCAAGGTCCTGGAGCAGCTCGGCGGCCTGTCCGGCGGTGAGGCGCTCGACGCTCGGCGCGTCCGCGCTCCGGACAGCCGCGGCGAGCACGCGTCGCGCGGTGGCGAGTGAGCGGCATGCGGCGAGGATGTGCTGCGGGTCGGCGTCGGGGTCGCGGATCGCGCGTCGGGCGATCTCGAAGCCGGTGATCGGCCCATTGGGTACGCGCTCCCGGGCGCGTGGAGGTGAGGTAGGCAGCGGCCGCGTGCGCGCCGGCTGCGGTCGCGGCGTGGGCGCTTCGACGAGGCCGGCTTCCACGCAGAAGCGGGAAGCATTGCCCGCGGTGGTCAGGACGACGAGGCGCTGCTGTGCGCGTGTGAACGCGACGTAGGCCACGCGTCGCTCGGCTTCCAGCGCATCTCGGTTCCCAGCTGCCAGGTCACTCCAGCGATCGCCTGTGCGGCATCTGGTCCTCGTCGCAGCCGAAGACGATCACGGTCGGCCATTGGCGCCCTTTGGCGCGGTGCACCGTCGTCAGCTCGATCCCGTTGCGGTCATCGCGAATCGCTCGCAGCGCGTCGCTCTGGTGAGTCAACTGCTGTGCGTAGGCGGCCACGCTCATTCCAGCGGACGCACTGACCGCGTCTTGCAGCAGCTCGATGTCGACCTTCTCAACACCTCCGGTGAGCTCCTCGTACTCCTTGAAGTGCGTGTCCAGGCCGCCTTCGCTTCGCAGAAACCGGATGCAGCGAGGTGCGTCGGCGCTGTGCGTCCGGGCGGTATCGAGGGTGCGAGCACCGTCGGTGACGCGCCTCCGGGCATGGTCGGCGATGTCGCGCAGGCCGGCGACCGCTTGTGCGAACGAACGGCCCTCGGCAAGCGCGGCTGCGACGGATTGCTCCGCTCCTGGGGGTAGGCCGCGACCGGGATGGCGGAACACGGTCGCCACGTCCTCGGGGCGGGCGCCGCGCGTGTCTCCCAGCAGGCGGCAGTAACTCTCCAGCGCGGCGCGGGCACCAGCCGCTTCGAACACGTTCTCCGGCGCTGAGATCTTGACGTCCGGCGCGACGCAGGCCTCGGCGCAGATCCGCAGCATGCGGCTCGTCCGGGCGAGCACGACGATCTGCCCGCGCCGGCTGATCGACAGTTTGCGCGCGACATCGGCCGCGCCGGCCTCGAGGCTCGAGTACGCCTGGTGGATGACGGGCCGCGGGTCGTCGGGCAGGGCTCGCGCGTCAGCGGGCAGGATCGGCTTGGGGAAGCGGCTGCGGTTGTGCTCGATGACCTGCCGCGAGCGTTGCACGACTTCGGGTGGGCAGCGGTAGTTGTGATCCAGGGCGACGCGCTGAAGGCCCGGGTAGAGGCCGTCGAGGCCGACGATCCGTTCGACGCTGGCCGACCGCCAGGCGTAGAGGGTCTGGTCCTCGTCGCCGACGGCGAACAGGCCGTCCTGCGGCGCGGCGAGGATCTGCACGAGCGTTTCCTGCGCGGGGTCGATGTCCTGGTACTCATCGACGAGCACGTGGTCGTATCGCCGCTGCCAGCGCCCGCGCAGCTGCGCATCACGTTGTAAGCGGCGCAGCGACAGGAAGATGAGATCGTCGAAGTCGTTGATGTTCTGGTTGGCCCGCTCCTCCTCGTAGAGGCCGTAGATCGTCGCGATGGTCTGGCTGGTCGCGTCGGCGGGGGCGTGCTGGCGGTACTCCTGCGGGGTCATCAGCAGGCGGAGCTTTGTCTCGCTCACCATCGCGCGGGCCAGGGGCGGCTCGATCCACTCGTTCTCCGAACTCGCCTTCGACGCGACGGCGCACAGCCGACGCCACTGCCCGAGGCTGAGTGAGCGGATGTCGCCGGACCGCAGCCCGTCGCACTCACCGAGGATGCGAAAGCCGAGGCTGTGAAAGGTGTGCGCCCGCACGTCGGGCAGGCCGGCGTCGAGCAGGCGAGCCTGCAGCTCGAGCTGAGCATCCTTGTTGAACGTGGTGCAGAGGATTCGCGGCGCCGGTACGCCACGCGCGACGAGCTCGGCGGCCCGCGCGATCAGGACGGTCGTCTTGCCCGATCCGGCGGGCGCGATGATCTGCACGACCCCGTCATGGGCGGACACAGCCGCTCGCTGCGAATCATCCAGCCGGACGGTCGTGCTTGCCGCAGGCCAACGCCGCGGCGCGCTGTCACGCGCGCACAGGTACCGCAGCCGCTGCAGACTCCACGCGTAGCCGACCTGCGGCTCGGCCGCCTCGAGCTCGTCGAGATCTTCCAGCGCGCGGTCGGCCACGATCATCAGCGGCACGCCGAGACGGTACGCCGGCTCGGCCAGATAGCCGTACACGTCGGCCAGGCTCTCCGGCGAAACCGCGACCCCGGTGACCGCCACGCCCGGCTGCGCGGCCAGCCACTGCAGCAGGTGCCTCGCGGGAGACTCCAGCGTACGCCGCTGCGGGTCGGTGGCGCGGGCCGGCCTGATGTACCGCGCGTGCAGGGAGCTGTAGCTGGTCTGCACATAGCCGCGCGGGATCGCGCCCGCCACGGTGGTCCAGCGGACTATCGGCATCCCCGAGGCGGTCATGCCCGGCAATAGTGGCCCATCGGTCGCAGCTGTTGGTGCGGCATTGGACACCTGCCGTGGGCGCCGCACCCTCACCGAGGCCGCGCCAGCTCCTTACGTGCTCGATCTGGCGCGCTGCGGCGATCTGCTCGGCAGCGCCGCAGCTCGCTGCATCCCGGCCTGGGCGTCGGCTGGCGGGTCACACGACGGCTTGGCACGCGTGCGCGTGCCGTTTCTGTGCACCCGCGTCAGCGCGAGCTCGCCTCAGTGCCGGTTTCCACCTCCGCGCCGAAGCTTGGCCGCCACGACCATCGCGCCCACGACGAGCCCCAGGACCGCCGATGCGGCGGTGTTGGTCAGCCAGGCAGCGACAGCGCCGACCGCGCCAAGCGCGTGATCGACGTCCTCTTCGAGGTGGTGGACGGCGTCGTAGAGCAGCGGGATGCCGAGCTCGTCGAGGCCGACCAGCAGGATGTGCCCGCCGACCCAGAGCATCGCGGCGATCCCTACCGTCGAGAGCACCGACAGGACGACCGGCATCGCGCGGACCAGCGCGCGCCCGATCGATGCCACGGCGCCGGCGCCTTCCTGCGCGAGCCGGAGCCCGACGTCGTCCATCTTCACGATCAGCGCGACGGCGCCATAGACCACCGCGGTGATCGCAAACGCGACCACGACGAGGATCAGGGCGCGCGACAGGAACGCCTCGTCGGCGACCTCGTTGAGCGAGATCACCATGATCTCCGCGGACAGGATGAAGTCCGTGCGAATCGCCCCGCCGACGAGTGCTTGCTCGTGCTCCGGCCCCTGGGCGCTGACCGCCGGGCGGGGGTCGTGGTGGTGCGGACTGAGCTTCTCCCAGATCTTCTCGGCGCCCTCGTAGCAGAGGTACGCGCCGCCGAGCATGAGGATCGGGGTGAGCAGCCAGGCCAGCAGCTCGCTCAGGAGCAACGCGGCGGGCAGGATGAAGAGGAGCTTGTTGCGCAGCGAGCCCGCGGCGATCCGCCTGATCATCGGCAGCTCGCGCTCGGGTCGGAACCCCTGGACGTAGCGCGGGGTGACCGCCGCGTCATCGACGATCACGCCGGCGGCCTTCATGCTCGCCCGACCCGCACCGGCGGCGACGTCGTCGAGCGAGGCTGCGGCTACGCGGGTGAGCGCAGCGACGTCGTCGAGGAGGGCGGCGAGACCGGCGCTCATCGCCGGCCTCGCCTGCGCGGCGTCGGGAGCGTGATCGCCACGGTGAACGTCATCGCTGCCCTCACCGCGCGCAGGGTATGGCGCGGGCGCGTCGGACCGCGCAGCCCAAGGGCAGATACCGTGGCGAGCGTGGTGCTCGCGGCCGACATCCAGATGATTGTCGGCTCCGGCATGCCGGTTGTTCTCGCGGTCGGCTTCGCAGCGATCTTGGTGCTACGACGCCGAGATCGCCGGCGCAGCGATCCCGGCGACGAGTAGCCGGCGGCAGCCGCTACCGTCGTGCCCCTTGGCCTCGATCGATCCCTTCCGCGACCCACGCGGCGCCATGTAGGAGCAGCGCCTGCGCCGGCCCGTGATCGCGGCGGCCGTCCTCGCCCTGCCCGCCGTCGGTGACGTGTGCCCACCTGGCCGGGCTCAGGACCGGCTCGACGGGCCGTGGCCGGCGGTCTCGTGCACGCAGCGCGGCCTGCACGCGGGGTCGTGGCCAAGCGTCGCGGGGTTGTCGCAGCCGCGGCTGCTGTGCGTAGCGACGGTCGCCTCCGACGCGGCCCTTGCCGGCGGCGAACAAGCACCCGGCGGCTCAGGAGCGGGCCTACGCCGGCGCGGCCTAGCTCACCAGCGGCTCATGAGTGGCCGTCGGGGTGGCGTGGCGGGCGCCCGGCGTGCATCGTGTCGATGATCCTGCCATCCGGGTGGCGCAGGTATGCGACGTGTGACTCGTCCTTGAAGACGGGAGCCGGCAGGCCGGCGTACAGGATCAGGTCGCCGGTGCGCGTGCGCTGGCTCTTGCCGCTCCCGCTGTAGACGTACGCTGTCTGGCCCGCCGCGAGCTCGCCCTCCGGAAACGAGTAGACGTGCTCGTGGTGGTCCGTCAGCTCGAGTCCCGTCACGGGTACCGGCTCAGCGCCGTCGTTGACGACCTCGACGTGCTCGCTGGTCGAACCGGCGCCGCGCTGCACGACCGCGCAGATGTGCAGGCCCATGCCTGCGGGGCGCTCGTGATGAGCATGCAGCGGGACGTCGGTGCCAAGCCATTCTCCGGACACGCACGCAGGGTATCTCGGCGACCCTGTCGCGGCGACCCCAGGCGTTCGCCGTGCGGTGGGCCTGCCCTGGTGTCGTGTCCGCCGGGCGCCTCGCGAAGGCCCTCAAGGTTCTGGGCCAACGGGTCACCGTCCTCCAGTTCACCGGCGACGTCTGGGGAAATCGGGCCGCCGGTCAGTCATATCCGGAAGCGGTAGCACGCGCCGGGCTCAAGACGGGCGGCTCGGTCGCTGGTGGCGCACTCGGTGGAGCGGCGTGCGTCGGGCTCGGAATCTCGACGCTGGGCGTTGGCTTGGTCGCATGTCCCGCGCTTGTGTTCGCGGGCTCCTACGGCGGTGGCGAGATCGGAGACAACTCGTATGACTGGGGAGCGAACGCTATCGATTCGGCTACGCAGACACGTGACCGGGCCGGCGGGCTTCTCCAAGATCTCGAGTACCGCGTTGAGCACTGGTGGGACCCGAGGTGATGATGGCGCTTGAGCCCAAACAACGGATTGACCGGTCGAACTCTCTCAGCGGGCTTCGGCACAGCGTCTCGCCTGGAATTCGTTTGCGTCCCAACCCGAGTTCGTCTGACATCTGCTGTCGAACGACGGTCGAATGACAGTCCGATTATGTGACCCGAACCCGCCCCACGTGGTCACGGCTCACGACGGGTGACCGTGCGGACTCGATCGATGGAGCGGTCGAAGGACACGACCTCGCCGACACCCGTCGCCTCGGCTTGGGCGACGAGGTACGCCTCGGCGAAATCAAGCCGGTCGACTTCGTACACGGCGAGCGCACGTAGCAGCAAGTCGGCGTCGATCGGCTCGATGCTTGGCAACGCGATCGCTGCCCGCATGAGCTCCGCAACCCGCGCGCGCGGCACCTCATAGAAGGACTCGAGGACATACACGCACTCCGCGACGACCAAGTCGGCCAGGAGCAGCGGTCCTGGTTCGGCCAGGACCGCAGCCGCCCGCGCCGCCATCTCAGGCGGGTCGCCCGTGAGGTGACGAATGATCACGTTCGTGGCGAGGAACGCGGTCAGCGCCGACGCTCCGCGCGTTCTGTGCGGGTACGACGAATCACGTCGTCCCAGGCGGTCCCGCGCTTGTCGGCTGCCACCGGGACGGAGCCCGCGAGCTCAAGGAAATCGAGGGTCTTGGCCACCACCGCACGTGAGCGCTCGACCCTGAACACCACCTCGTCGCCGGTATGCAGATCGAGAGCGTCGCGAACCCGTTTCGGGATCGTGACCTGGCCTTTCGACGTTAGACGCGCTCGCTCGTCCATCTTGTCCCTCCTTACGTATGGCGTGAAGTAAGGATACATGGGGGAGCAGCGGCAGCTTTCTGCCGCGCCTCTTCGTCTCCACAGTCACTTGTCCCATCCTGAGTGCCTACCCGCAGTGAAACACTGTGTGCACCCGCCCTCGGCGACACCAAGATCGCGCGGGGCGGACTTTTGACATCTCCGCGACCGAGCTCAGATGCAAGGCTCGTCGGGCTGTGACACGCTGGTATGCATGCTGGCCGCGGGCTGGACATCTCTGGAGATCGCCAAGCTCGTC
>CAVPYM010000010.1:0-248007 GCA_963709935.1 uncultured Actinomycetes bacterium
GACTGCTCCGCGCGGCGCATGCCTCATGAGGCGGCCGAGGCGACGCGGCGACTAACGCTTAGCTTAGCCCGGATCCACCGATCGGGCGGGTCGGCGTGCTGAAATCGGGGGCGGGCCGTCTGTGCGGCGGGTTGGCGGCGCGCGAGTCCTCCGAGTTGGCGTGTTGATGCTGGTGGCGGCGTGGTCGGGTGTCCGTTGAGGCGTTTGGGGATGTTTGCGGGCAGCGGTTCGCGCGCCGGGTGGGCGGGGTCGATCGCGTCGTTGTCGGTGAGCGTGCCGAGCGGTCAGGCGAGCGTCGGGAGCGCGCGGATGCGGTCAAGGGCGCGGGTGTAGTCGTGCTGCCAGGGCCAGCGGGCGGGGAGATGCAGCGTCCAGCCGCGGGCGTGACGGGTCAGACGGCCGGAAACGGCGAGCAGGCGGCGGCGCAGGGTGCGGGCCGCGCGGATGGTCGTGTCGGGCAGTCCGAGCAGTTGGGTCCAGCGCAGCAGGTTGTGCGCGAGTGCGCCGAGCACGGTCCACGCGGCGTTGGCGTCGTAGTCGCCGGAAGGAAAGTGTGCGAGGGCCTGGTCTTTGAGATCGGCGATGACCTGCTCGACGACGGCGTGATCGCGATGCTCGGCCTCGACGACGGCGAGAGCCTCGCTGCGGTTGGTGATCAAGCAGAAGTGCCGCCAGTCGGGAAACAGCTCGGCTTGGGCACCGACGAGGCGGGTGCGGCGGACGATCAGCCGCCGGTCGCCGTAGACGGTCTCGGCGATCTGCGCTTCGCCGCCGACGGGGTAGGCAATCTGCTGCCAGGCATCCTCGTCGATCGCCTGCACCGCCACTTGGACCTTCTTGATGTTGCGCACGCCGATCGAGTACTGCCAGCCGATCTGCTCGAGGTAGTCGAAGACCTTCGTGTTCCAAAACCCCGAGTCGGCGCGCAGCAGCTTCTCGCCGCGGGCGCCGGCGCGGTCGACGCGGGCGGCGAGCTCTTGGCAGAAGCGCAGCATCCCCTTCTGCGTGTTCGCCGACCCCTTGCGCATCCGGATGTGCAGCACCTCACGCGTGTCCGCGCGGGTCGCGAGGATCGGGTGATACCCCAGCAGCCGGGTGTACCCGTAGCTGGCGCCGCGCTTCAGGCGGCCGCAGACCTCGCCGACGAAGCTGTCGACGTCGACGACGAGGCGGTCGTCACCCGGCCCGGCGCCTGCCTGCCAGGCGCGCTCAACGGACCGGCCGAGCAGCCAGTCGAGCTGGCGCACATGCCCGAACGTGAATGCCCGCAGAAACGTCCCGAGCGTCGACGGCGCCGGCACCCAGCCGCCGAGCAGCCGGCCCGTGCGACCCGCGCGCAAGACATCGCAGTCATCGATGCTGTCGGCGCCCAAGACCATCGCGTACAGCAGCGCCATCACCTTGCGCCCGGCGTTCGCAGCGCCCGCCCGGTCACGACGCAGCCGCACCCCATCCTGCGCGAGCGCCTCGATACCGAGTCGCTCGGCGAGCGTCGCGACGAGCAGAACCCCGGCATCCGAAACCGCCCGTTCGTCGTCGAAACAGACCCGTGTGCCGTCCAGTCCGACCGGCTTGGCATCCTGCACCATGAAGGTGACCTCCTGCCGCAGGCCCCGGCTGCCCGACACAGCCGAAAAAGCCCTGCACAGGAGGTCATTCTTCACTCTGGTCCGGACGGACCCGACCTACCCGATCGGTGGATCAGGGCTTAGATTAGCGTTGTCCGATGCGAACTTGTGGTCGGAACCCCGAGCCGGCGCGAGCGCGAGCGCGCTGCCACTTCGCACGTCGCCGGCTGACGGACGGAGCGGACATCACGAGGTCGCTGCATGCGGATCGACGCCGGTGTTGCGCCACCGCGCTCGCGCTGTACCGTTTCGGTGAATGAACGTGCAGGGGAGCGCGACGGTGATCGGGCCGACGAAGCGCGGGATGCCTCGGTGAGCTGCGCGGCGCCGGTCATGAGCGCGGTGTCGCGCCGTCGCTTCATCCGGCAGTCCGCCGCCGGCGCGGGGGCGCTCGTCCTCGGGTTTGACCTCTCGACGCGCGCATGGGCGACGGCGGGACAGCGCACCGGCTCGCTCGCACCGGGCTTTCCGGTGTTCGACGGGACGCTGCGCACCGACGCCGGCGCCCGCCGGGCCGCGGCCGACGACTTCGGTCACATCGTCCACCGCCGGCCGGTCGCCGTGCTCGCACCGGGCTCGGTCGACGACATCGCGCGGCTGATCGGCTTCGCCGGGCGCCACGGCATCGCCGTCGCCGCGCGCGGCGAGGGGCACGCCGCGTTCGGGCAGGCCCAGGCGCGCGGCGGCGTCGTGATCGACATGAGCCGGCTGGCCCACGTGCACAGCGTCGACTCCGCGAGCGCCGACGTCGATGCCGGGGTCACGTGGCGGGCGCTGCTGCTCCACACGCTCCCCCGTGGGCTCGTGCCGCCGACGCTCACCGACTACCAGGACCTCTCGATCGGCGGGACGCTCAGCGTCGGCGGCATCGGCGGCGCCGGGTTCCGGCACGGCGCGCAGGTCGACAACGTCGCCGCGCTCGACGTCGTGACCGGCGCCGGTCGCCGGGTGCGCTGCTCGCGCACCCGCTCGCCGCAGCTGTTCGACGCCGTGCTGGCCGGTCGCGGCCAGTGCGGCGTGATCACGCGCGCCGTCCTGCGGCTGGTCCCCGCCCCACCGCGGTCCGGCTCTTCGACCTGCTCTACCTCGACCTCGCCACGTTCGCCGCCGACGCGCGAGCCGTCGTGCGCGACGGCCGCTTCGACACCGTGCAGGGCCTCGTCGTGCCCTCCCCGGCCGGCGCCTGGGCGTACCTGCTGGAGGCCACGAGCTCTGCGGCGCGCGGCGACGACGAGCTGCTCGCCGGCCTCCGCGACGTGCGCGGGGAGGCCAGCATCGCCGACATGAGCTTCGAGGCCTACGCCATGCGCCTGGATCCGATCGTCGCAGCGCAGCAGGCCTCCGGCGACTGGCAGCGCCCGCACCCGTGGTTCGACGGCTGGCTGCCAGACCGCCACGCCGAGGGCTTCGCCGGCCGGGTGCTCTCGGAGCTGACGCTGCGCGATACCGGCGGCGGCCCGATCCTGCTGTACCCGACCCGGTCGCGCCCGTTGCAGCGCCCGCTGCTCCGCGTCCCGGCCGGCGAGCTGATCTGGCAGTTCGACATCCTGCGCAACGCGCTGCCGACGACGATCTCCGCCGCGGCGATGGTCGAGCACAACCGCTCCCTGTTGCGGCGCGCGCGCCGCGTCGGCGGCTTCGCCTATCCGGTCGGCGCGACGCCCGCCAGCCGGGCCGAATGGGCGCGCCACTACGACAGGGCGTGGCCCGCGTTCCTGCGCGCCAAGCGCCGCTATGACCCGCACCACATCCTCGCGCCCGGCCAGGGCATCTTCGCCCCGCCCGCCCGCTCGCCGTGACGCCCCGTCCCGCCGGATCTGCGGCTGCGATGAGTTCGGCACGCCGCGCCGGTCTGTAGTTCCCCCCACCCCACGACAGGAGCCCAGATGAACGACACAGCGGGCCCGGCCGTCCTGGCCGAAGGGCTTGTGAAGCACTACACGGGCCGCGAGGGCACGGTCGAGGCCGTCTGCGGCGTGGACCTCGAGGTCGCCGCCGGCGAGATCTTCGGCTTCCTCGGTCCCAACGGCGCCGGCAAGTCGACGACGGTGCGCATGCTCACGACGCTGCTGACGATCACCTCCGGCCGTGCCGAGGTCGCCGGCGTCGACGTCGCGCGCGACCCGGACGGCGCCCGCCGCAAGATCGGCGTCGCGCTGCAGGAGGCCGGTCTCGATCCGCGCCAGACGGGCCGCGAACTGCTCGTCCTGCACGGGCAGCTGTTCGGCCTCAGTGCGTCCGCGGCCGCGACGCGCGCGCAGGAGCTGCTCGCCCTCGTCGAGCTCGAGGACGCCGCCGACCGGGTCACCAAGGGCTACTCCGGCGGCATGCAGCGCCGGCTGGACCTCGCCGCGGCGCTCGTCCACGAGCCGGCGGTCCTGTTCCTCGACGAGCCGACCACGGGCCTGGACCCGGCGAGCCGGCTGACGGTGTGGGAGGAGCTGCGCCGGATCAACGGCCAGGGCACGACGATCTTCCTCACGACGCAGTACCTCGAGGAGGCCGACCAGCTCTGCGACCGCCTCGCGATCATCGACGGCGGCCGGATCGTGCGCGAGGGCACGCCGGCCGAGCTGAAGGCCGACCTGCGCGCCCGGCGTGGCGGCGACGAGCCGCCGACGCTCGACGACGTGTTCCTCGATGCCACCGGCCGGACCCGCGGCCGTGCTGCCGGCGAGGTCCAGGAGGTGACGGCATGACCGCCACGATCCTGCTGGGCAAGCGCGCGCTGCGCGAGGCGATCCGGACACCCGACGCGCTGTTCATGACGATGTTCATCCCGATCTTCTTCCTGATCGTCAACACCGGTCAGGCCGCCGACATCTTCCCGTCGGAGTCGACCGAGTTCCTCAAGGGTCAGGGCTACGGCGCGTTTCAGCTGCCGATCACGCTGCTGCTGGCGGCGTCCTTCGGCATGGCCGCGCTGTTCCTCGTCGAGGAAATCGAGGGCGGCTACTTCGACAAGCTGCGCGCGATCCCGATCCCGCGCTACGCGATCGTGCTCGGCCGGCTCGTCGCGGAGGGCGCGAAGTGCATCGTCATCGCGTCGGTGATCGTGCTGATCGCCCTGCCGTTCGGGATCACGATCGCCAGCGGGCTGTTCGGCTTCGTCCTGCTGGTCGGGCTTACCGCGCTGTGGGGCGTCGTCTACGCCGGCTTCATGCAGCTCATCGCCCTCAAGACGCGCAGCGCGGCGGCGACGAACTCGGGGGGCATGATCTTCTTCCCCCTGCTGTTCCTCACGCCGAACTTCGTCCCGCGCGACATGCTGACCGAGCCGATGGAGGTCGCCGCGACGCTGAACCCGGTCACCTACCTGATGGAGGCAATGCGGTCGCTGATCCTCGACGACCTCGACTGGGAGAAGGTCCTGCCGGGCTTCGGCGTCGTCGCCGCGCTGGGCGTGCTGATGCTCCTGCTCACCGTGCGGATGATCCAGCGCTACGACTGACCGCGGCGGCGGCCGGACGCTGCTTGCGGCTGCTCCGCATCTCTTGACCCTAACCCAGATGTGCAATCGATCATCCTGGACCTCTCGGGAACTCTGGTTGATCGATTGGATGGGTGCGCTGCGAAGCGCTCGTGATGCTTGATGGCGCTCGCGCTGGATCGTGCCGGCAGGGGGCTCAGCCTGGGGCCGCCGGGGCGATTCGGTCGAGGGCGTCGCCGAATCGTTTGCGCGCTGAGCGGTCGAGTTGCTTGCTCACCGCGTCGAGCGTCGAGCGCGCGGTGTCGCGCAGCCTTGCGATGCGGTCGTCGATCTCGCTGTTGCTAGCCGAGCGGCCCTCGGCCGCGAGCTTGGCGAGATCGTTGGCGGTGCTGCCGATCTGCTCGTTCAGCGTGGCGAGCCGTGCGCCTGCTCGGTCGGCCTCGGGCAGCTGCTGGGCCCGGTCGCCCAGGTCGCCTGCGCGTGCGGCGGCGAGTCGGAATCGGGCTGTCGCCTCATCGCTGTCGAGGCGGCCTTTCTGGAGGTCCTTGGCGGTGTTGCTGATGTCCGCGGCGAGATCCTGGCTGGCTGCGAGCAGGGCCCGGCTTTCGGGTGAGAGCTGCTCGTCGTTGCCGGTCGAGGTTGTTGCCGTCGACGTGTCTGGTGTCGGCGTGTCGGTCGTGATGGTCGGTTGCGTGATCGCGGGCGTCGTCGCGGTCGCTGTTCGGTCGTTCTCGTCGTCGGATCCGCAGCCGGCGACGCCGAGGGTGGCAGCCGCGGCGATAAAGATGAGCCTGTGAAGTCTCATGGCCGGGAAGTACTCGTTGTGCGGGTATGTTCAACGTGTCGCTGTCATTGCGGTGACGTTTGCTGTCGGTACGGTGAGCAGCTCGGGCTCCCGCTTGCTCGATGCGTTTGCGACGATATCCCGCCGGGTACCGGCTTCTCTGCCTGGAACTGCACGAAGCGAGGGGACTCATGACCGATCGGCGAGGGAGCTGGCGCAAGGCCGGCATGGCATGCGGCGCGATGGTGGTGGCGTCCGTGGCGTGCATCACGGCCCCGCCGGCCGGTGCGGTCATCATCGAGTATCCGCTCGACCCGTCGGCGACCGCCGTGGCGCGCGCCATGGCCGTCGACCCGGGTGTCGTGCGGCGCGCGGTGTTCGCGGCGATTCCGCCCGGGTCCAAGCCGGCGGCTGTCTCGACGACGCGGCTGGCCGGCTTCCCGCGGCCGTTCAGCGGTCCCTCCTATGCGATCCTCACCACGGGCAACGCGCGTCTGGCTGACGACCCGAACTCCGGCGGGGACTCGGGTTCGACCGCCGGGGGGCCGTCGATCCGCGGCGCGCGCGACGTGACGATCATGCGCATCGACCTGCGCATCCCCAAGGGCGCGAACTGCCTTTCGTTCCGGTTTCGCTTTCTCTCGGAGGAGTATCCGGAGTTCATCGGCGACGACTTCAACGATGCGTTCATCGCTGAGCTGAACGCCTCCAACTGGACGGCCGCCACGAAGACGGATCCGGCGATCAAGGCGCCCCGCAACTTCGCGCAGACGGCGGGCGGGCAGCCGATCCGGATCAACCGTGCGGGGGCGACTGCGATGAGCGCCGCGGGAGCAAAGGGCACGACGTATGACGGCGCGACCCGGATTCTTCGCGCCTCGACGCGGGTCACCCCGTTCACACGTCATCTGTATCTGTCGATCTTCGATCAGGGCGACCGGATCTACGACTCGGCGGTGTTCATCGACAAGCTCATCATCGCGCGGCGCACCCGTTGCGCGACCGGCGTCGTCGTCGGTGGCTGACCTGCCACCGATCGCCGCGTAGGGATTGCGGCGGATCGTGCGTTCGCTTCTGGACCGCTCAATGACAGGTCGCGCGCGGGTCGCGGCGCTGCGGGCGCGGCTCATTCAGCCTGCTGTGCGCTGACGCTGCGCCAGGCTCGCTGATGCTCGCTGCCCCAGGGCAGAGACCGTAGTGTCCACGTGATGGTCGATGGCCCCGCGCTGGACGCGGAGTTTCGGCGCTTGGACCCGGCCGATCGCGCGCTGCTCGAGCTGGCCCTTCGTCACGGCCTCGACGACGAGGCGATCGCGAGGGCTGCGGGCATGCCGGTCCGGCGCGTCCGGCGTCGTCGACGGGCACTGCTCGCGAGGCTGGCCGACGAGATCGGTCTCGACGCCGGGTCACGCGACGACCTCCTCGCCGGGCTGCTCCTGCGGGTCGCCGAGGAGGCATCCGCCGTGGGCACCGAACGCGACGGTCGATCGCTGTCGGGCGCCACCGTCCCCCGTCGCGGGCCCGCGGATCGTTTCGCGGGGGCGGTCGTTCGGGGGCGGTGGGCGATCGTCGTCGCGTGGATCACTGTCGCGGTCGTGGTCACGTTGGGGTTGCCGTCGATCCGTGAGGCGCAGGTCGGAGCGCTCGGCGATCTCGTCCCGGCCGGCGCGCAGGCCATCACGACCGAGGAGCGCTCCGCGCAGCTGTTTGCCTTCCCGCTGCTGAGCCGCACGATCGTCGTCGTCCGCGACGCCGGCGGCCTGTCCGTGCTGCAGCAGGGCAGCGTCGGGCGCAGCGTCGTGCGTCTCGATCGCGGCGAGCTGGCGCAGTTACGCGAGACGCGCGGGTACGCGGTCTCCAACGCGATCGGCGTGACGCCGTTCGTGCGCGAGCGCTCGACGACGATCGTGATCCCGCTGCTGTTTCCGACGAGCGTCGGGCAGAACGGGAGGATCGGCGCCGCCCGCCGGCTCGCGGAGGAGCACGTCGCGCCGGGCGCGCCCGGCGCGTTCGTCGGCGTCACTGGCGCGATCGCCGCGCGCGCGCAGCAGGCGGACGTGATCGAGGAGCACCTGCCGCTCGTGGAGCTCGCGACGCTGCTGCTGGTGCTGGGCGCCGTCGGCCTGTTCTTCCGCGCGCTGCTGGCTCCGCTGATCAACCTCGCGACGGTCGCGCTGGCGTATCTCATCTCGATCAGGCTCGTCGCGACGCTCGGCAAGCTCGTCGGCGTCTCGGTTCCCAGCGAGGTGCAGCCGATCGTCGTCGCGCTGCTGTTCGGCGTCGTCACCGACTACTCGCTGTTCTTCCTGTCGCGCTTCCGTCGCCGGCTGGAGGCGGGTGACACGCCCGCCGCTGCCGCACACCGCACGACCGCCGAGCTGACGCCGATCATCCTGACGTGCGGGCTGGCGGTCGCCGCCGCCTGTGCGGCGCTGGTCGTCGCCGATCTCGGCTTCCTGCAGGCGTTCGGGCCTGGCATGGCGATGGCGATCCTCGTCGCGCTCGCGGTCTCGATGACGTTCATCCCGGCGACGCTCGCGTTGCTGGGTGCCCGCCTGTTCTGGCCGCACGTCCCCGCTTCGACCACCCGCGCGGCGGCACCTCGACCGCGACGCCGTATCACGATGCGCGTCGTTGCCACCGCGGTGCGGGCGCCGCGCCGAACGATCGCCGGATGCGCGATCGTGCTGGCGACGATGTGCTCGGGCCTGGGCTGGCTTGATCTCGGCAACCCGCTGATCCGGGGGCTGCCGGAAGACAGCGACGCACGGGTCGCCTACACCCAGGCCAGCCGCGGGTTCGTTCCCGGCATCCTCTCGCCCACGGTGCTGATCGTCGAGCAGCCCGCGATCGCCTCGCGCCGCACGGAGCTCGCGCGGCTGCAACGTCTGCTCGGAGCCCAGCCCGGCATCGCTCAGGTCGTCGGTCCGGCATCCAACCCGACGCGCCTGGAGTTCGGGGCCGTCCTCGCGAGCAACGGGAACGCGGCGCGCTACGTGCTCGTGCTGAAGGCCGATCCGCTCGGCGCCGGCGCGGTGGAGCGCATCCGGCGCCTGCAAGACGCGACCGATGGGCTGCTCGCGCGCGCTGGCCTGCCACGGGCCCAGGCGAGCTTCGCCGGCGACAGCGCGCTCTCCCAGGAGACGATCGACGGCACCACCGACGACCTGCTGCGCGTGATCCCCGCCGTGCTGCTGGCGGTGCTGCTCGTGCTCGTCATCTTCCTGCGCGGGCTCGTCGCACCGCTGTATCTCGTCGCCGTCGCGACGCTCGGTCCGCTCGCGGCGCTCGGGCTCACGGTCGCGTTCTTCCGCGGCGTCCTCGGTCATGACGAGCTGACGTACTACGTGCCCGTCGCCGCCGGCGTGCTGCTCGTGGCGTTGGGGTCGGACTACAACATCTTCCTCGTGGGCCGTGTCTGGGACGAGGCGCGGCGCCGGCCGTTGGACAAGGCGATCGTCGCCGCGGGCGCGGGCGCGGCGCGCGCGATCTCGGCGGCCGGCGTCGTGCTCGCGCTGTCCTTCGGGGCGATGGGGCTTGTCCCGATCGCCGCGTTTCGCGAGCTGGCGTTCGTGATGGCCGCCGGCCTGCTGATCGATGCCTTCCTCGTCCGCACCGTGCTCGTCCCGGCACTGATCGCGCTCGTCGGCTATCGCAGCGGCTGGCCCGGCAAGCGACTGCGACCGCTGATCGCCGACCGCGTGCGGATCCCCTCCACGACGGGCGGGGTGCCTCCATGCGTGTGACACGATCCGGGCAGTGAGCGGGTCACCGCCAGGCCGTGCGCAGGACGCGCATGGCCGCACGCGAACCGCGCTTGTCGCGCTGGCGGTCGCGATCGCCCTGGCCGACTCGTCGATCGTGACGCTCGGTCTGCCGGGCGTCCTACGCGAGTTTCGTGCGGACGTCACCGACGTCGCGTGGGTGCTGACCTCGTTCAACCTGGTGCTCGCGCTCGTCGCGCTGCCGGCCGCCGTGATCGCGCGCCGCACCGGCGCGGTCGCCGCTTGGCGGCTCGGGATACTCGCTTTCGCAGCGGCCTCGCTGGCCTGCGCGCTGGCGCCGAGCCTCGAGATCCTCGTCGCCGCGCGCTGCGCACAGGCGATCGGCGGCGCCGCGGTGATCGCGGCGGCACTCGAGCTGCTCGTCACCCAGCGTGGCCACCGGGCAGGCGCGCGCCTATGGGCCGCCGCGGGGATCGCGGGAGCCGCGATCGGACCGGCGCTCGGCGGCGCGCTGACGGAGCTGTTCTCCTGGCAGGCGATCTTCGCCGCGCAGGTGCCGCTCGCGCTCGTCGTGGCGCTGCGACCGCTATCGCGCGACGTGCCGGCGCCGGCGAGTGTGCCCGCGCCGCAGCCCGCAACACACCATGGCACGGCAACCGCGGCGCCGACCGCCGCGCTCGCACTGGTCTCGGCCGCCCTCACGGCAGCGCTGTTTCTGCTCGTGATCCTGCTGACAGAAGGACTGCGCCACGCGCCGCTGCAGGCCGCCGCGATCGTCTCGGTGATGCCACTCGCCGCGCTAGCGACCGCGACGCTCGCCGCCCGATTCGGCGCAGGCCGACGGCTTGCCGGCGCCGGTGCGGTGTCGCTCGCCGGCGGACTGGCGGCGCTCGGACTGCTGCCCGGCGCGCAGGCCGCCTGGACACTCGCACCGCAGATCCTGATCGGCGTCGGACTCGGGCTGACGCTGTCGAGCCTGACGCTGCGCGCACTCGGCGAGACCGCGGCGGGAGCAGCGCACGTCGACCCAGCCCAGCTCGCGCGACGCGGCGCGTGGACGATCACCGCACGACACGCGGGCGTCGTGATCGGCCTGCTCCTGCTGACACCCGTCTTCGCGTCCGCGCTGCAGGACGAGCAGCGCGCCGCCGAGCAGGCCGGCACCGCCAAGCTGCTCGACGCCCGCCTCTCGCCCGGTCTGAAGATCGACCTTGCCGACGCGATCGCCACGCGCATCGAGCGCGCCGGCGGCCAACTGCCCGACCTGCGCCCGGCATTCGCCTCGCAGCAGCCGCCACCCGCGGAGCGCAGCGCCTACGCACGGCTTCAGACCGACCTCACCGACGAGGTCCGGCGCGCCGCGACACATGCCTTCAGCACGTCCTTCCTGGTTGCCGCGGCGCTCGCGCTGCTCGCGCTGCTCCCGATCGCTCTGACCCGCGGCGCGTCCTCCGCCGGCAGTGTCCTGGCGACCATCGCGCTGAGCGCCGCGCTCGCCGGGACCTATGTCGCGTTCGGCGGCGGCAGCTACAAGCCGCTGTCAGCGCGCGATCCATGCAAGCCGCGGGTCTGGCCCGACACCAAGAACCTCAGCCAGGTCGCCGAGCAACTCGGTCTGTCGGCACTCGACGGTGCCGCCTGCAACCTCCGCGTCACGCGCGAGGAGCTCGCGCTCGCGCTCGCCAGCACAGACCGGCGCGTCACGTTCCTGCGCGAGCACAACATCAACGACACCCAGCTCGGCGCGGCGCTGCGCGACGGACTGCGGCGCGCCATCGCCGACGCCCGACGCGCCGGCGCGCTGACCGAACCCCAGGCAGCCATCGCCCGCCGCGCCGCCGACGCGCTCCCGCTCGACGCGCTCATCAGCATCGCCCGCGGCAGCAAACGCGGACTCGACGCCCTCCTCAACGGCAGCAACCTGCTCGGCATCCTCGACGCCGCCATCGGATGACGACAGTCCAAGGTTACGCGGCGATCAGCAACGACAACAGCACCGGGGAGCCCACTCAGCTGCCCGCCGCCGCCGCGACCCCGGTGACGGCCGATGCGTTTGCGTTGAGCGGTCCGGTTGCTCTTGCATGCTGATGAGCATGCCTAGAGCAAACGGGCCGGGAGGCACGCCTGCGTTGCCGATGCGTGCCTGTAATCGAGGATCGCCCTGATGCCCACCCCTGTCGCGGACTTCCTGCGCCAGGAGACGACCGGCGGCAAGCTGCTGTTGCTCGCGACCGCGATCGCGTTGCTGTGGGCCAATGTCGCCGAGTCGTCCTATGTCGCCGTGTGGTCCACCGAGCTGGCGGTCGGCCCCGAGTGGCTGCACCTCGACCTCGAGCTCGCCGACTGGGCGGCCGACGGTCTGCTGGCGATCTTCTTCTTCGTCGCGGGGATGGAGGTCAAGCGTGAGCTGACGGTCGGCGAGCTCGCCGGGCGCCGGGCGGCTGCGCTGCCGGTGTTCGCGGCCGTGGGCGGCGTGCTGGTGCCGGCGTTGGTGGCGATCGCTGTCTCCGGTGGTGCTGCCGGCAGTGACGGCGCGTGGGCGATCCCCGTTGCGACGGACATCGCGTTTGCGCTCGGCGTGCTCGCGCTCGTCGGCTCGAACCTGCCGTCGGGCGTGCGGGTGCTGTTGTTGTCGATGGCAGTCATCGATGACCTGTTGGCGATCGTCCTGATCGCCGTCCTGTTCACCAGCGGCTTGCAGGTCGCCTGGGTGGCCGCGTCGCTCGTGCCGTTTACCGCCTTCGCAGTGCTGCTTCGCTGCGGCCACGCTCCGGTCGCGCTGCTGTGGGGTCTGGCGATCGCCGCCTGGGTCTGTGTGCACGCCAGCGGCGTCCACGCCACGGTGGCCGGCATCGCGCTGGGCCTGCTGGTCCCGGTCACGCGGCGAGCCGGCGCGAGCAGCTCGTTCTCCGAGCGCTTCGAGCACCGTCTACATCCGCTCTCGGCCGGCTTCGTCGTCCCCATCTTCGCGCTGGCCGCCGCCGGCATCCCGCTCGCCGCCGCCGCCGACGCGATCTCCGAGCCCGTCGCGATCGGCATCGTCGCCGGCCTACTGATCGGCAAGCCCATCGGGATCCTCGCCGGCGCTTGGGTGGCCGAGCATACGGGCCTGGGAGTGCTGCCCGACGCCGTGCGATGGGCGGACGTCGTCCCCGTCGCCGTCTTGGGCGGGATCGGCTACACCGTCAGCCTGCTGATCGCCGGCCTCGCCTTTGACCAGGCAGCGCTCGCCGAGACAGCCGGTGCCGCAGTGCTCATCGGGTCAGCCTTTGCGTCTGTCCTGGCGATCCTGCTTCTACGGCGACGCCCCACCATCGGCGAACGCGCCGAGTCCCCTACATGAGGCCTGAAGCTCGCGCCTACGGTGACGCGGTGGCGCCAGGAGAACGAGCACCCGGTCCGCCGCCGTCTCGTCGACATCTCCAACAAGGCCCTTAACCCGTTCGGCCCGACGATCGACCGCGTGCCCGCGGGACCGCTGGACCGCTGGACCGCGTGAGCTGCGGCGACGGTCATGATCGGATCGACGCGTTGCGCTCGCAAGTCGTCGCGTCGGACTGCGAGGGCGCCCGCTTCCTGGGCGCGGCGACGACGGTGGCGCTGCGGCCTACCGCGCGGCCCGATGGCGCACTCGTCTACGACGTTCCATGTCCCGCGGCGAAGTACTTCGGCCGCCTGGTCTCGGTGTGCGCCGGGACCCTGACCTTGACCGGGTCCGCGGACAGGACCGTACTCGGCTCGGCCCCCTTCTCGGTGAAGGGCGGCGCGCGCGCCGACGTCGCGATCAAGCCGACCGCGCCGATCCCACGCGGCGCGCTCGTCGGCGTCGAGATCAACGGCGCCTTCGACGGCTACAGCCGAGCCTTGACGGGCAGCCCGGCATCGAGCAGTTCGACTTCGGCTGGTCGATCGTGTTCTGACAGATCGTCCGCGGTAGCGCCCCGCAGCAGTTTGCCCGGGCGTCCCAGCAACGGCTGCGTGCGGTCGCCCGCGACGAGGGAACCGCGCGAGGGTCGGGCTGTCCGGCGGATGACCGCGGCGGAGGGCACCGCCCAAGGCCAACATACAACTAGTCTGGTGTAGAGTTGTGGACATGGATATTCCTCGTCCTCTTCCTGAGCCGTTGGTGGAGTTGATCGCGCAGCGCTTTCGCGTGATCGGTGAGCCGATGCGCATCAAGCTGCTGGACCGGCTGCGCGACGGCTCAGCGACGGTCGGTGAGCTCGTCGAGGTGCTCGGCGCTTCGCAGCAGAACGTCTCCAAGCACCTCGGTGTGCTGCACCAGGCGGGCATCGTCAGCCGTGCGAAGGAGGGCACGAACGTGCGGTATGCGATCGCTGACGACACCGTGTTCGCGCTGTGCGAGCAGGTCTGCGGTGGCCTGCGCGACCAGCTCGCCGAGCGCGGCGGCATCCTGAGCGGCGGTGCGGCGTGAGCTGCGCGTGCGTCATGTCGGCTTGGTCGCTTGAGCGCGCGCCGTTCGCGATTGCGCGCGTCTTCGGGCTGCGCTGGATCACGGAGGTCATCGGATGAGCTCGGTCGGACCGATCGGCCGTCTGGGCCGTTACACCACCACGCACTTTCGTGTCGTCGCGATCGCGTGGGCGGTCGTCGCCGTCGTCCTGGGCGGCCTCGCGCCGAAGGTCGAGCACGCCCTTTCGGGCGCGGGCTGGGAGGCGACGGGTTCTGAGTCGGTGCAGGCACGCGAGCTCGTCGACCGCAACTTCGAGGGGCTGTCTTCCAGCGCGCTGCAGGTAGTCGTGCACTCACCGACCAAGACGTTCACCGATCGCGGCTTCCAGCAGGCGGTCACGTCGGCGCAACGCACGCTCAGGGCGGACCCGCGTGTCGCGAGCGTGATCGCGCCGCAGGCTGGCCTCTCGATCTCGCGCGACGGCCACACCGCTGTCATCCAGGCCGGCGCTGGCGAGAACCCCAACGAGATGGTCCGCGCCGCCGACGACCTGAAGCCGCAGTTGCAGGGCACCGACGGCGTGCAGGTGTCGCTCACGGGGGCGTCGGGGATGTGGTCGGACTTCAACGAGGCCAACCGTTCGGCGATGCTCAAGAGCGAGCTCATCTCCTGGCCGGTGACGATGATCATCCTCGTCCTGGCGTTCGGGTCGCTGGTCGCCGCGGGGCTGCCGCTGATGCTCACGATCCTCGGCCTCGTGGCCTCGGCGGGGTCGTTGTACGTCGGCACGCAACTGCTGGACATCTCGATCTGGGCGATGAACTTCGCACTCATGTTCGCGCTCGCGCTCGGCATTGACTATGCGCTGTTTCTCGTGATGCGCTTCCGCGCCACGTTCTTCGGCTCGAAGCTGTCAGCCGAGGAGGCGGTCGCCGAGACGATGGACACGGCCGGCAAGGCGGTGTTGTTCTCCGGGCTGACGGTCCTGATCTCGCTGACTGCCGTGATGCTCGTGCCCAGCCCGGCGTTTCGGTCGATGGCGCTGGGGATCATGCTTGCGGTCATCTTCATCTTGGCGGCCACATTGACGCTGCTGCCGGCTGTGCTGGCCAAGCTCGGCCCAAGGGTGGACAAGGGGAGCCTGCCGTGGGCGCGCTCCGGCAAGCATCGCTCGCGGCGGTTCGCCGCCTGGGGTGAGCGTCTGTGGGAGCGCCCGCTGACGTTCGGCGCGCTCGCCGTCGTGGCGCTGCTTGCGCTCGCGGTCCCTGTGCTGAACTTGCAGACCGGCATGCCCTCGATCAAGGTCGTCCCCGCCGGCGACAGCTCGCGCACCGGCTATGACCAGGTCCAGCAGGCGTTCGGGACCGGTGCGCCCGGCGCGCTGCAGATCCTCACGCCCCCCACGACCAATCCGTGGGCGGTCGCGGCGAAGCTGACAGGCGAGCGCGGGATCGCGCAGGTCGTCCCACCGTCGGCCGGTCATCACGGGTGGCGCATGATCCAGGCATTGCCGACTGGCGACCCGTCCGGCAAGCCACTCGGCGCGACGATCGACCGTCTGCGCGCGATACTGCCGGCGGGAACACTCGTCGGGGGCGCGGCCGCGGAGAACCATGACCTCGAGGCCGCGCTGTCGGCCAAGACGCCGCTGGTCATCGGCGTCGTGCTCGCGCTCGGCTTCCTGCTGCTCCTCGTCGCGCTGCAGGCGCCGCTGCTGGCCGCCGCGGCTGTGCTCACGAATCTGTTGGCGACCGCTGCCGCGTTCGGGGTCGCGCAGCTGATCTTCCAGCAGGGTCATCTGTCGGGCCTGCTGGGCTTCGAGCCGCAGGGGTTCCTCGACGCGTGGGCGCCGGTGTTCTTCTTCGCGATGGTGTTCGCGATCTCCATGGACTACACGGTCTTTCTGCTGTCCAGTGCCAAGGAGCACTGGGACCGCACCAAGGATCCCAAGGAGGCGATGATCGGCGGGGTCGCGGACTCCGGCCGCGTCGTCTTCGCCGCCGGCGCCGTCATGGTCGCGGTGTTCTTCACGTTCGCGTTGAGCGGGCCGCTGCCGCCCAAGGAGATGGGTGTCATCCTCGGCATCGCCGTCCTGCTCGACGCTGCCCTGGTCCGTCTGCTGCTAGTCCCGGTGCTGCTGCGCCTGATGGGCAGGTGGGCGTGGTGGCTGCCCAAGCCGCTGGACCGGATCCTGCCTGACGTCCGTTTCGGGCACGCCTGATGGGTCTGCGCCATCGCGTCGAGACCGTGAGCGTGAGGACCGCCTCGAATCGGTTCTTCACCGGCCGTCTGACGATCGTCGATGTCCGCAGCCACCGGGAGTTCGCGCAGGCTCGCGTTCCGGGCGCAACGCACATCCCGCTCGAGCAGCTGCGCCGTCGCCTGCCGGAGGTGCGCAGCGACCGGCCGATCGCGCTGCTGTGTCGCTCGGGTCATCGCAGCGCCCTCGCCGCTCGTCGCGCAGCCAAGCACCGCCGAGATGTCGCGAGCATCGACGGCGGCATGAACGCCTGGATCGCGGCCGACCTGCCGACCGCGCGTTGCACCCTGCCCCATTCCGATCGGAGGACCGCATGATCTTTCGCCAGATCACCCATGACGACCTGGGGTGCGCCAGCTACCTGATCGGCGACGAGGACGCCGGCGTCGCCGCCGTCGTCGATCCCAAGCTCGACATCGACGAGTACCTGCGCTTGGCGCGCTACTTCGGGGTACGCATCGAGCACATCCTGGAGACCCACAACCACGCCGATCATGTGTCCGGCCACGGTCGCCTCGCCGCGGCGACCGGCGCGACGATCCACATCCACGAGCAGGCGAGCCCCGACTACGACCACGAGCCGTTCGCCGATGGCTGGGAGCTTGAGCTCGGCGCGATCCGCGTGCGCGCCGTGCACACCCCCGGCCACCGCCCCGAGCACACCGCCTTCACGCTCGTTGACACCGCGCGCGGCCCGGAGCCGTGGGCCGTGCTGAGTGGCGACACCCTCTTCGTCGGGGACATCGCGCGACCCGACCTCGCGATCGACAAGCAGGAGGGCGCGCAGGACATCTTTCGCTCGCTGCAGGAGAAGGTTCTCGCGCTGCCGGACTCCTGTGAGGTGTGGCCCGGGCACCTCGGCGGATCGCTGTGCGGCGGCCCCGGGATGGACATGAAGGTCTCCTCGACGATCGGCTACGAGCGCGCTCACCAGGAGCTGCTCGCGATCACCGACGAGCGGCGGTTCGTCGCGCAGACGACGGCCTCGCTTGGGCCGCAGCCACCGAACTTCGAGAACATCGTCGCGCTCAACCGCGGACCGCTGCTGCGCGAGAGCATCGAAGCGCACCCGCTCGCCCCGCGGCAGGTCAAATCGCATCAGCGTGACGGCGCGCTGGTGATCGACGTGCGCACCGAGTTGCAGTTCGACGAGGCGCACATCCCCGGTGCGCTGTCCATCACCGCCCTGCGGGCCGGGTTTGGCTCCAAGCTCGCTTGGCTGGCCGACCCGCAGCGCCCGGTCGTGATCGTTGGACGCGACGACGACGACGCCCGCCAAGCCGTCATGCTCGCCGCCGCCGTGGGCATAACGCAGATCGCCGGCTACCTCGCCGGCGGCATGACCTCCTGGCGTGAGGAGAAGCGACCCGTGCAACGCCTGACCCGACTGACCGTCGACGAGCTCCACGACCGCTGGCGGGCCGACCCCCACAGCCTCCAGGTGCTTGATGTGCGCGAGCAAGCCGAATGGGACGCCGGACACATCCCCGGCTCGCTCCACGAGCCCTACCACGACATCGACCAGGTGCCCGCGGGCATCGACCCCGACCAGTCGGTCGCCGTGATCTGCGGCTCCGGTCAGCGCGCGGCCGTCGGGGCCAGCCTGCTGCAGCGCTTCGGCGCCGACGACGTGATCCACATCGTCGAGGGAGGCGTGCCACTCTGGCAACGCCAAGGCTGGCCGATCGACAGGCCCACCCGGCCGAAGGCCTGACCACGGCGTGTTGCTTGCCGTCGCGTTCGGGCTGGCCATCGGCGTCGCCGTCGGCACGCTCGGCGGCGGCGGCTCCGTGCTCGCCGTCCCCGTCCTCGTCTACGTTCTGGGCCAGAGCGTGTCCGAAGCCACGACGGCCTCGCTGGTCGTCGTCACCGCAGGCGCCGTCGCCGGCGGCCTCGGGCACGCACGAGCGGGCAGAGTGTGCTGGCGCCACGCCGGCTCGTTCACACTCGCCGCCGTCCCCGGCATCGTCGCCGGCACCATTGCCGGCCAGGCCGTCAGCGGCACCGCCCTGCTCGCCACGTTCGCGCTGATCATGCTCGCCGCCGCCGCCGCGACGTGGCGCAAGGCCGACAACGACGAGCCCGCCGACGGCACGTGGGAGAGCGGTGGTGCCTGCCCGCCGCTGCGACTGCCCCGCGACCTCGTCGCCGGCGTGCTCGTCGGCTTTCTCACCGGCTTCTTCGGCGTCGGCGGAGGCTTTCTGATCGTGCCGACCCTCGCGATCGCGCTGGCGTTCACGATGCGCACCGCAGTCGGCACCTCGCTGGCGATCATCACCGCGACGTCATCGATCGGACTCGGTGTGCACCTGCTCGCCGGACGCAGCCTCGACCTCGAGATCACCACGGTGATGTCCGCGGCATGCGTCGTCGGCGCGCTTGCCGGCGCGGTCTTTGCGACGCGCGTGCCCCAACGCACCCTCGGACGCGCCTTCGCCGTGCTGGTCTGCGGCGTCGCCGCCTACCTCCTCGTGTCCGCCGCCTTCCTCGGCGGCCCACCCACCACCTGAATCGAAAGGACCGGCCACATGCACAACGTCAACACCGACGCGCTCAACCAGACGATCGCCAAGGCGCAGCAGGACCCCGGCGCGCTCAAGCAGCACTAGAGATCTGGACACGACATGGCCTGCGGCCGGCGCTCCTGATGCTCTCGCTCGTGCAGATCGCCGCACCGCACCGCGCCGCACCGCGGCGCGCCGCACCGTTCGGCTGGCTGTGCGCACTCATCGGGTTGTGGCTGATCGCCTCCGCGCTCTGGGTCAACGCGACCAGTGCCGCCCGTCACGAACGACGTCGTCGTCGGTTTCGCCGTGGCCGTGTTCGCGCTCGCCGGCCTGACCGGCGCCGACGGCGCTGCGCCCGAGCGCTCCTCGGCCCGAGCGCGCGGGACGGCGCCGACACACTGTCCCAACCACTGGCGGCCCGCGAACCTGCGCGGCGCGCGGCACGCCCGCGCGCTCGGTAAGGTGCATCGTGGTGTGCCGGGAAGCCTGGTCGGCGAGGTCCGACCGTGCACGAAATCGAGGATGCCCGATGCGCACACCACTCACGTCCCGCTACGCCGCACAGCCTCGCCGCGTCGCGTTTCGCAGAGACCGAGCGCGACACGTCGGCTTGGTCGGCGGCGCGTCCGCTTGGCGCGCGGGGAGGCCGGCATGTCCGTCCCGGTGAGTCGGCTCCTGGTCCTGTGCTGCCGCCCGATGCAACTCAGCCCGGATGACGCCGAGGCGTGGCTGCGCGCAGAAGCCGGTGGCGTGCTGGCTGATGGCACGGCCGCGCAGATCCATGTCACGACGCTGACGGGCGCCTCCGCGGCGTGGGGCCGCGCGTGGGATTACCTCACCACGATCGAGGTGTGCTCCGACGATTGTGCCGGGACGGTCGTCAACGGCGATGCGTGCGCGCGCCTGCTCGGCGACCTGCGCCTGATGGGGATGCATCCGAACGTCGCCGTCGCCGATGACGCGCGGACGGTCGTGCTCGCAGGTGAGCGCCCATGACGATCGCCGTCTTGGTGTTCGCCGGGGCGCTGGCGGTGATCGCGACCGAGCGGGTGGACCGCACGAAGGTCGCGCTCGTCGGCGCGCTGCTGGTCGTGCTGTCGCAGACGATCGATCAGGAGCACGCGATCGAGTCCGTCGACTGGGAGACGATCGGGTTGCTGGCGGGGATGATGCTGATCGTCCGGGTGACCGAGCCGACGGGGGTCTTCACGTTCTTGGCGATCCGTGCGGGGCAGTTCGCGCGTGGCCGGCCGCTGGCGGTCGTGGTGTCGCTGGCGTTGTCGACGGCGGTGCTGTCGGCGTTCTTGGACAACCTCACGACGGTGCTGTTGATGGTGCCGATCACGTTTCTGCTGGCCGACGCGCTGGACATCGACCCGATCCCGCTGATTTTGATCGAGATCATCGCGTCGAACATCGGCGGGACCGCGACGCTGATCGGCGATCCGCCGAACATCCTCATCGCCGGCGCGACCGGCCTGACCTTCACTGACTTTCTCGTGAACCTCGCACCGATCGCCGCGCTCGCATTCGTCGTCGTGACGGGGATGCTGTATCTCGTGTTCCGCAAGCGGTTGCAGATCGCGCCCGAGGCGCGCGAACGCGTCATGCAGCTCGACGCGCGACGCTCGATCGAGGATTTGCCCGAGCTGCGGCGCACCCTGCCGGTGCTCGTGATCACGATCCTCGCGTTCTTCGTGCATGGCGCGATCGGCGTCGAGCCCGCGACGGTCGCGCTGGCCGGCGCCACGGTCATGCTGCTGGTCACCCGACAGAGCGTGGAGGACGCGCTGCGCGGGATCGAATGGCCGACGCTGTTCTTCTTCGTCGGATTGTTCGTGATGGTCGGCGCGCTGGAGGAGACCGGCGCGATCAAGCAGGTCGCCGACGCGATCGCCGACGTCACCAACGGTGATCGCAGCGCCGAGCTGCTCGGCATCACGTGGGTCTCGGCGATCGGCTCGGGGATCGTCGACAACATCCCGTTCACCGCGACGATGATCCCGGTCGTCGAGCAGCTGCAAGGTGGCGAGACGGGCGATGACGCGTACTGGTGGGCGCTGTCGCTCGGCGCGTGCTTCGGCGGCAACCTGACGCTGATCGCGGCCGCGGCGAACGTCGCCGCCGCCGGGATGGCCGAGCGTGCCGGACGCCCGATCGGCTTCATGACGTTCCTGAAGGTCGGGGTGCCGGCGACGCTCGTGTCGATGCTGCTGGCGACCGGCTATATCGCAGTGCGCTACCTGTAGCGAGGAGGAGACCGATGAGCCCGCAGAGGATTGCCAGCACCGTCCGCCGCGAAGTACCGCTGCTTGCCCAGGAGATGGCGCTGCGCGAGGCGGTCGCGGCGATCATCGGCGCCGACGCGCCCGCGCTGCCGGTCGTCGATGGCGCCGGCACGCTGATCGGGATCTTCGGTGAGCGCGAGTTCATCGCCGCGTTCTTTCCCGGCTATCTCACGACGCTGGGTTACGCGGGCTTCGTCCCGCGCTCACTCGACGAGGCGCTCCAGAAGCGTGCGGCATGCGCCGATGAGCCGGTCGGCGAGCACGCCAACACCGACCACATCGACGTCGGCGAGGACTTCTCCGACACCCAGCTCGGGGAGATCTTCCTGCATCACCGTGTGCTGATCGTGCCGATCGTCGACGCCGGCCGGGTTACGGGGGTCGTCACGCGCGAAGACTTCTTCAGGGCGCTGGCAGGGCGCTTCCTCGACCGGCCGTGACGTCACGCTGGATCACGCTGCTGCTGACGACGCGGCTGCTCGCGGCGGCCGTCGCGGTGCTCCTGCTCGTCGTCCATCGCGTGACCGCGCACGACGGCGAGCTGATGCTCGCCGTCGTCGTCTATGGCGCCGTGTCGCTTGGCGTGGTGTCCGCCGTTCCGCGGCTCGCGCTCGCGCCTGCGGCCTGGCTGCTGGACAGCGCGGCCGTGCTCGCCCTGGTCGCGGCGTCGGAGGACTGGCGCAGCCCGTTCTACGTGCTCATGCTGACGGCGCTCATCCTTCCGTCGACAGGACTGTCTTTCCGGCGGGCACTGGCGTGGGGCGCCGGCTTCACGATCGCGTACTTCGGCGTTGCCGTGTACACGGAGCTTGATGCCAACACGCTGGGGAGCACGATCCGCCTGGAGACGATCGCCACGCACCTGATGGTCCCCGTCGTCGTCGTGCTCGCGCTCGCGTACGCGACAGAGATCCTCGAGCGCCTGCGCGGCGAACGACTGCGCTCCGAGCGCCTGGCAGTCGAAAGCGAGCGCCAGCGGATTGCCTGGGAGCTGCACGACTCCGCCAAGCAGCGCGTGCACGCGGCGCATCTCGTCCTGAGCGCGCTCACCGGCCAGCTCAGCGGTCCGCAGGCCGAGCTCGCCGGCCATGCCCTCCGCGAGCTGCGCGCGGCGGGCGGCGACATGGACACCAGCGTCGCCGAGCTGCGCACGCCGCTCGAGGGGCGCCCGATCGAACGCATGCTCCGCGAACGCGCGACCGAGCTCGCCCCCGCAAGCGACGCCGAGATCGCGGTGCGCGGCACGATCGGGGAACTGCCGGCGCACATCGCGGCGCACGCCTACCGGATCGGCGCTGAAGCCCTCACGAACGCGGTCCGCCACGGCGCCGCCCGGCGCATCGACGTGGTGTTGTCACGCAACGGGACGACCGCGACGATCGATGTCACAGACGACGGGCGCGGGATCCCCGTCATCCGCCGCCCCGGCTCGAACGGGCTGCGCTCGATGCGCGCCCGCGCCGAAACGATCGGTGCCACGCTGACGATCGGCCCCGGCGTTGACGGCAATGGCACGCAGGTGAAGCTCACGGTCCCGACACAGTCCGACGAATGGAGCCACACGCCATGATCACCATCCTGGTCGTCGACGATCACCCCGCCATGCGCGCGGGACTCGTAGCGGTGCTGCAGACAGCGCACGACCTCGTCCCGCTCGACTCGGCGTCGTCCGTGAAGGACCTGTGGCCCGCGCTGCACAGCACAAGGCCCGACGTCGTGGTGCTCGACTACCACATGCCCGGCGATGACGGTCTCGTCGTCTGCCGGCGCATCAAGCGCGAGCCGCCCGCGCCCGCGGTGCTCTTGTACTCGGCGTACGCCGACGCCACGCTGACGATCCCCGCCCGGCTTGCCGGCGTCGACGGCCTCGTCAACAAGTCGGTGCCCGCGAGCGAGCTCTACGACGCGATCCGCCGCGTCGCGCGAGGCGAACGCGTCCTCCCGCCGATATCGCGCGAACTACTCGACGCGGCAGCCCACAGGCTGGACCCGGACGATCTTCCGATCCTCGGCATGAGCCTCGACGACACCCCGATCGGCGAGATGGCCTCTGCGCTCGGGACCGAACCGGCCGACCTCTCACGCAGGCTGGATCGGATGATCACCCGGCTGAAGGTGGCTGTCCCGGCTCCACGCCCCGCCGGCGTCTGAAACTGTATCCCGCGCTGGTCGTGCGCCGGGCGTTGACGCCCTCGTCAACATGGGGCCGGCGTCACGGGGCAGTCAAGGCGGCGTCGGCCCGCACGCCGCCGAAGCGCACGCACCAGTCGATAACCGGAACGTACGCGTCGAGCGCGCCGTGGTGAAACGGGCTCACCGACAGCGACACCGTCCCGGCCGAGAGCGTCCGTTGCGCAGAGAGAATGACCAGACGGCGATGAGGCCGCCGAGCACCGACGCGAACACGACCGCCAGCACCGTCAGCGCGACGCGCACCTGACCGCGAGGGCGCCCACTGCCGCCGCTCACGTTGCGATGCGGGCGGCCCTCACGACCTCGGCGTACGCGGAAGCGCACCCCGCACCATCCGTCGCCGTCACGCCCCATGCGGTAGAGGAACTCATCGCGGGACCCCATGCCTGCGATGGTGGCGAGATCACACGTGCCGTGTCTCGGCCGTCGCACAAGTGGGCAGAGGTACCGGGCATGAACTCACGTCGACTGACCGCTGTGCTCGTCGGCCTCGTTGCCGCGTCGCCGGCTTGGGCGAGCGTGGCTGCCGCGCTGGCCGGACCGGCCCCGACGGGGGTCGTCGGGCTCGCCAAGTCTTCGCCCGTCCGCGAGTACGCCGGCTGGCTCGTGTTCAGTCGCTGGGACGGCTCGGCGTACCGGCTCAGCACGTCGCATGCCGGCACGGTCCGCGACCTGCCGGTGCGCAGTCAGGGCAGCGTCTTCGACGCCGACGCCGGACCGGATTCGTCGGGCCAGCCATCGGTCGTCGCGTCGCTGTGCGACGCGTCTTGTGACCTATTCGTGATCGGCTTGGAGCGCGGTGACCGGCTGCGGCCCGTGCGCAACGCCAACACGACCGGTCACGACGAGATCGCGCCGACGGTGTGGAAGGGCCGCCTTGCCTATGCGCGCCGGTACGGGCCGGACAACATCGTTCCGTACACGAAGCTGCTGGCGGCGGCGCGTTCGCGTCCCTCCGACCGGATCGGGACGCTGCCGGCCCGCCGCTGCGGAGCCGTCGACGCGCCTACGTGCCGCGTCATCAAGCACACCGAGCTTGCGGGGATGGAACTGTGGGGCCGATGGATCGCGCAGAACTGGCGCTATCAGCCCGACGGGTTCCCGGGCTTTCGCCAGAACGAGATCCGCCTGACCAACGTCGCGCGCAGCGACACGCGCCAGATCGCATCGATGATCACCGGGCTCGGCGGCCAGACGTACCTCGGGCCGTCGATCGCCAGCGGACGGGTCGCGTTCTTTCGCGCCTGCCAGGGCGACCCCGGTGGCTGCTTCACCAACACCTCCGGCGCGATCCGCTACCGCATCTCCAGCGGCAGCTACGAGCTCGCCGGCGCCCGCGAGAACTGGTCGGCATGGGCTTGGAGCGGCGTATCGAACTACCACGTGCCGTCCGAGTTCGCGTGCTCCGGCGGGGATCCCGGCACACCCACCGAGCCCTGCGCGATCGTCCGCCGGATCGGGTTGGCGTGGAAGCCGGTCGCCGAGCACGTCATCCGCAGATGAGCCGTCGAGGAGCAGCAGCCAAACGTCTTGGACCGCGCGGTGCGGCCGGTTGCAGGAGCGTGGGTGTTCGTCTCATCGCGATGACCGTGGTGTCGACCGCGCTCGCAGCGCCCCCGCGCATGCTGAGGCAGTCGCGCAACTGGACCGCGTCACCCCCGTCGCGGTCTACGAGGGCCGGGCTGCGTGGAGCGCCCACGACGCCGCTACAGACGACCCCGGTCGCCGGGGAGCAGGGCTGGATCTGAGCCTGGGGCTCAGCGCGGCCCGTAGGCGGCGGCCTGCGCGACGTAGGCGACGCCGCGCGCGCGGCCGAACACGACGACGGCTCGGCCGTTGGGAGCGACGGCGAGTGAGAGCTGAGCGCCCGAGGCCTCCGCGGCGGGGGTGTGGGGGGAGATCGAGACCGGAGCCTGCCACCGCGCGCCGTCGGGCCGCACCGCTCCGCGCACCGCCTGACCCTCGTCCTCCAGCCACGCGGCGATGGCGCCGCCGCGCGCGTCGAAGCCGATGCGCACGTCGCTGATCTCCCCGCCGTCGGCGATCTTTTCGGGCCGCTGCCAGTCGTCGCCGGCCGGACGGACCGCCACCCGCACCGTCTGAAAGGCGCTCCACGCCGCGGTGGCGTTGCCGCGTGCGTCGACGGCGACGTCCGCACTCCCCACGTTCTCCCCTCGCGCCGAGATGTCCTCCGGCGCCTCCCAGCCGTCGCCGCGAGCGGGGTGGACAGCGGCCTGGATGCGGCGGTTCCGGTAGTCCAACCAGACCGCGGTCGCATCGCCCTGCGGGCTGATCGCCACCTCGGAGGTGAACGATTGGCCGCCGTTCTGCGAGAGCGCAGCAGCGGTCTGCCAGGCGCCGCCGGCGGGCCGGATGGCGCCCTCGACGACGCCCATGTTCCCCGCGGTGACGTTGGTCCAGACCGCCGCCGCGTCACCACGCGCGTTGACCGCCACGTGCGGGACGGCGAGGTTCTTGCTCGCCGCCGACAGTCGCCCGATGTCCACCGGTGCACCCCAGCGCCCGCCGGACGCCGAACGGAACGCGCTCTGCACGACCGTCCCGCCGGCGTCCGTGCGCTGCCAGACCGCTACCGCGTTGCCCTGCCCGTCGATGCCCACGTGCGGCTCGCTCTCACCCGACCCCACTTGCGAAACCTGCGTCGGCGCCTGCCAGCTTCCGCCCGCCGGGCGCGTCGCGCTCTCGACGAACGACCTGCCCGAGCTCCCCGAGGAGCGCAGCCAGACCGCCACGGCGTTCCCGCGCCCGTCGACGGCGATCTGCGCGGCGTACGCCATACCGGCCGTCGCCGACAGCCTGACCGGCGCCCGCCAGCGGCCGCCCGCCGGCCGCTGCGCCGCGTGCACCACGAGGTTGGCGGAGTTGCCGACGGGGCTGCTGGCCACCCACACCGCCACCGCGTTGGCGCGCGCGTCGACGGCGACCTGCCGGCCGCTGGTCAGCTCGGCGGGCGCGGAGATCTCGACGGGCGCCTGCCACGACCCCGCCGGGGCCGACTCGTCGTCGCCGCAGCCGGCCGCGAGCGCCGTGAGCGCCGTGAGCGCCAGGCAGGCAAGCCCACCGGTGAACCCGCACTCGACGCGTAGTCGCAGCACCGCGGCAGACGATACGCACGGCACCCTGCCCGCGTCGCACCTCGCCGCCCCGGCTCAGCGCGACGCGCGCAGGAGCTCCGGCGGTGCGTAGCGCGTGAAGGCGGGGGTCATCGGCGCGTCCGCGAACGTCCCGAAGTCCAAGACGAGGCCGTAGCCGGGGCCGAGCTCGGCCACCTGCTCGTTGAGCCGGCGCGGGCTCGTGCTCGGCCAGCGGCCGGACTCGACGCGCTCGAGCAGCGTGACGATCTCGTCGGCCGCGCTGAACGAGCAGTGCCCGCCGCGCTCGACGTAGAGCTGGCGCAGCCGGCCCGGGTGGCCGGAGCGGCGAACCTGATCGGCATACCAGTTCTCCTGGTCGGGCACGGCACCGCCGTCGCCGGTCGAGTGCAGCGTGACGACCGGAACGGGCGTGCGCCCGGTCGGGGCGCCGTAGCGGCGCACGAAGTCGACGGCCTTGCGATCGGGCACAATCCGCGGAGCCGCGTCGAGCCGCTCGAGGTCGTCGCGCAGGTCCAGGCCCGCCTCCCGGTAGGCCCGGCGCACGATCCCGTTCAGGCGCGAGCGCCCGAGCTGGCGGCGGTAGTCGACGCCGACGTTCCACGAGGGGTTGCCGCCGGCCGTGCGCTCGAGGTCCGCGCGCGAGACCGGGCCGAGCCCCATCGTGTAGGCGTTCTGGATCCAGGCGGCCTGCTGGCGGATCCACTCGGTCAGGTCGGTCGGCTGCGGGGCGTGAGCGGAGTACCAGCCCTGCACGTTGTTCAAGGCGCCCGTCAGCGCAAGCCGCGCGCGGCCCTGCAGCGTCGTCAGCGCGCGCTCGATCGCGGCCACGAGCGCCTGCGTGGCGGCCTCGGGGTCGCGGGAGCGCACGAGCTCGATGGCCTCGCCGGGAGCGAGCAGCGTCTTGACGGCGAAGTTCATGTCGAGGGCGGCGTTGAACGTGCCGAGCGGGTCGTGCGCCGAGCACATCGTCGCCGCGCCGTCGAAGCGGTGCGGGTTTCGCTCGACGAGCAGGTCGGTGATCGCGGCGCCGAGCGACTGACCGGTCGCGATGGTGCGCCGCGGCGTGCCGACGTTCGCCTGAAACCAGTCCAGCAGGGCGATCTGGTCACGCAGCGCGTTGTGCACTTGGTATCCGATGCCGTTGTTCTGAAACTGCGAAGCGGCCATCGCGTAGCCGTGCTCGAGCAGCCAGCGCTCGGTCTCGGAGCGGTCGGGCGGGCGGTTCGTCACGCCGATGCCGAAGTCGGGAAAGCCGTGCGGGAAGTAGCCGTGGCTGTAGAGGACGAGCGTGCCGTTCCATTGCTGCGGCACCTCGACGCGGTACTTCGCCGTGTCGATCGTGCCGGTGAACGTGCGGCGCCCTTCAGCGGCCGCGGTCTGCGCCGCGCCGAGCAGGCAGACGAGGAGGGCGAGGACGGTCAGGCGGATCTGGCGATGCATGGGGGGCCTCCGGAGGGTTGGCGCGTCGGTGTGTCCCTGTAGACCCGGTGCGGGGCCAGGACTCATCGCCGAGCCGCCAGCCGGCCGCCGCCGGGGGTCGATCGAGGACCACCCGGCGATGCCGGTCGCGCAGATCAGCACGCGAAGCTCGTACGGTGACGCGCGCGCCGGCTCCGGCCGGTGCGAGTAGCGGCCGACGCCGCGGTCGTACCGACGCCGCAGCCATGTCACAGCGGCCGGGGTCGTGCAACTGTGCGACCGATGCCGCGGCCGAAGATCGACATCGAGGCGCTCTACGCGGTCCATCGCGAGGCGCTACTGCTGTTCTTCGCGCGGCGCACGGCCGATCCGCAGGTCGCGCTCGATCTGTGGGCCGAGACGTTCGCGCACGCCGCTGCGGGGCTGACGCGCTATCGCGGATCCGGTGAGGCCGAGGCGGCCGGGTGGTTGTACGGCATCGCGCGACGCCAGCTGGCGCAGTACTACCGCAGGGGCCACGCCGAGCAGCGCGCGCACGCACGCCTGAAGCTCGAACGCCCACCGGCCGATCCCGGGCTGCTGGCGGAGATCGAACGGCGTGCGGGGCTGGTCGCGCTGCGGACCGAGCTCGCCGCCGCGCTCGCACAGCTCTCGCCCGCCGTTCGCGAGGCGGTGCGGATGCGCATCGTGGACGAGCTCCCCTATCCGGATGTCGCGCGGCGGCTGGAGATCACCGAGCAGGCCGCCCGCGCGCGCGTCTCGCGCGGCCTGGCGTCGCTCGCCGCACTGCTCGACGAACCCATGATCCAAAGCACGGTGACCACATGACCGACCCCGAGCGCCTGGAGCGCTACCTCGACGATTTCGGCGAGCGCCTCGGCAGCGCCGCCGCAGCGGCGCTGGCCGCGCGCGGGCGCCCGCGTTCGCGCCCGCGCCGAGTCGTGCTCGCGCTGTGCGGGTGCGCCGTCGCCGCGGTCGTCGTCGCGGTGGTGCTCGGCGCCGGCGGCCAGCGGCTGGACCCGGTCGCCGAGGCGCGCGCCGCGCTGGGCGCGCCTGGCGAGATCGTCTACATGAAGATCACCAGCGAGACCACCGCTCCGACGTCGAACACCGTGCCGCCGCCGCGGACGACCGAGCAGTGGTCCGCGCTGGACCCGCTGCGCTGGCGCTACGTCCAGACGATCCCTCGTCGGGGCGGGATGGGCGACATCCAGGGTCAGATCGTCGGCCGGGTGGAGATCTCGTACGGCGACGGCGTGCTGCGCAACTACATCGCCGCGCGCGACACCCTCACCGCCACGTCGGGGTATCGCGACGACGAGCCCGCCGCGCGCCTGCCGTCCCTGCTCGGTCTGGGCGGCGGCGACCCGCAGGCCGACCTGCGCTCGATGCTCACCGACGCCGAGGTCACCGACGCGGGCGAGCAGCGGATCGGCGGTCGGACGGTCCGGCGGTTCGTCAGCGTCCGGCAGCGTGCCGAGGCGCGGTCGCGTCTGCGCATGGTCCTCGACGTCGACCCGGTGACCTTCGCTCCGCTGCAGGGCACGATCAGCCACAGCTTCCACGGCGATGCGCCGCGGGCCGTGACCCATCTGCGGGTGGACGACTACCGGCGGATCGCGCTCACCGGCAGCACCCGACGACTGCTGGAGATCCAGACGACGCCGCGAACCCGGGTCACGCAGGACACCGCCGCCGAACAGCGCGAGCGCGTCCGCGTGTGGCGGGCCGCGTGCCGCCCGCTGAAGAACGGCAACATGGCCTGCCCGGCACCGGGCCCCGCGCTCAGGGCACCGTAGTTCCGGCGAGCCGCTCCGGCGTCCGAGCCGATCCCGACAACCCTGGCTACGCGCGAAGATCGCCGCCGTCCGCGTGCGCGCATCCGGCTCGGCGCCACGGCCGGGCAGGCGCATCTCGGCGACGGGTCGTCGCGTCAAGCCCTGGCCTTGGCGGGTCCGCAGGCGCCCTCGCGGTCTGCACCACGTGATGCTCCCTGCGGTCTGCACCACGTGATGCTCGACAGGCCGGCCCGAGCGTCAGCCCGCCGACCCACGCAGGAACTTCTGCGAGCGGCCAACGTCGGGGCTGAGGAATCGGTCGCTCTGAAGGAACGGCACGACGCGGCGATACGCCCGCATGAAGGGATCGGTCCAGCGGCCAAGGGTGATCGCCGGGTCGTCGCGCTGTCGCAGGCTGACTGCCTGGGCGGCGTGCATGAGCTCGACACCGAAGATCGCGTACAGGTTGCTGACGATCTTCGTCACGTTCGTCGCCGCGGCCGCGGCGTTCGTGGCCGTGTCCTCGATGTCGCCCGCGAGCGGGATCGCGTCGAGCGACACAGGGTTGGCCAAGTGGCGATTCTCGGCGTCGAAGTCGGCCGGGATCTTCTGGATGGCGGCGAACCCGATCGAGTCGGGATTGGCGGTGAGAAAGCGTGAGAGGTGCGTGAACTCTGGCGTCGCGAGGCGGAAGGTGCGCTGCACCGCGGTGCCCGACACGTGCGCCAGCGCGACGGCGAGCGACTCGAGCTGTATCACCCACGGCAGGGGCTCGAAGTTCGAGGTCGGGATCACCGCTCCGCGGACGCCGTTTCCGTCGACGTAGTACGAGCGCTCCTGGGCGGTGGCGCCTGCCGGCGCAATCGCGCCGACGAGCACCGTGGGGTTGTCGTCGGAGCGGTTCATCTGGATCGTCAGCTGGCTGCGCACGCGCGCGAGCACGTCCTGCGCGCTGCCGAGCACATGGCTGAACGTGCGATAGCTCAGCGGGTCCTGCAGGGCGCGCGTGGAAGAGGGGGACCACACGAAGCTGCCCGCGAGGTCCGAACGGATCATGGCGGCGGCGCGCGCTTGGCGAGGGAAGGCGCGGATGTTCTGCACCGCGGCCAGAAACGGTGCGACGTTGCCGTTCAGGCCTTCCAGGCTGAGGCTGAACACACGGCGCCCGCGATCGAGCATGTGCGCGGCGTCGGCTGCGGCCAGGACGCCGATCGCCGCCGAGTACGCGTTGGAGCTGAAGATCGACAGCGCGTCCTTGGCGAAGGGCACGATCGGCGCCAACCCGGCGGCGCGCAGGGCCTGCGCGGCGGGCACGACGCGACCCCCGTAGCGCACGTTGCCCTCGCCCATCAGGGCCATGCCGATGTGCGCGAGGATGTCGATGTCGGCCTCGCCAACCGTGCCTCGGCTCGGCACGATCGGCGTGATCTGACGGTTGAGGAAGTGCTTCAGCGCGTTGACGACCTCGGCCTGCACTCCGGTGTGACCGATCAGCATCGCGTTGAGGCGGATCGTCATCGCCGCTCGCACGACGGTGGTCGATGCGGCCGGACCGGTGGCCGTCGCCTGGACCCGAAGCAGGTTGGCGTTGAACTGCTGAGAGAGACGGCGCGTCTCGGCGTCGATCACGCCGCCCTGGATGATGGTCTTGTCCTTGTTCTCCCCCACCCCTCGGGTGAGGCCGTAGATCGGCTTGTCCTCGCGCGCGGCTTCGATCAGCAGATCGAAGGAACGCTGCACCCGCGTCATCGCCGCCGGCGACACGGTGACGCGCGCGTTTCGCTGCGCCACGGCGATCACCCGCGGGATGGTCAGATGTCGACCGTCGAGTGCGACGCTCGCCCGCGCCGGCGGCGGGACTGCCGCCCCGGCAGACACACTGCCGACAAGGCCGACCAGCACCACGACGACGACGACCAAGAACGTACGCATGCCGATCCCCCGAACCTTGTGTGTGACGTGATCGTACCCGTGCTACGCCGAGCGGAGCCACCCCGGATGTGAGTCCCTGCAAGCACTGGATACGCCGAAATCCGGTGCCTCGCGTCGCCTGAATGGCTTTGCCGGTGCGGATGCGCGTCGGCTGGCCCCACGGCGGCGCGGCGTCCTCTCGTTCCTCGTGAGCGGCGGCGTGCGGGATCGTGCGCGGCCGCCAGGCGACGATGTCGGCCGGGCCCGTACGTGCGTGCGTCACGAACGTGACGTCGAACGGGCGCGAACCACCGGTCTTGTGTGTGTCACAGTCTTCTTTGGTGTCTAACCACTCACCTGTTTGTGGTGACGTGGTGCGACACCGACGACGAGAACTGGATCACCGCCGAGGGCGGCTGACGCGAAGTTGACGAACCCTCCAGCCCCCGCGGGGTGCGGTCAGATAACCACTCGCGCCGCCATCGCGGTGATCCAGGGTGGGTTTGACGGAGGCGCTGTAACCAGGTTCTGTCGTCCACGCTGAGCGTCGACCCAGCCTGCGGCGGGCGTGATGGTTGCGTAGTCGATCGCGGCGAACACCTGCCCGCCCGACCTGCGTCCGGAACCTGGACTTACGGCGGCGGCCCGCGAGCCACAGCCGCCGGCAGCGCACCCTGCTCCGGCGGCGATGATGAGCGTTAGGGTGCGCACCATGGCGTCGTCGACGCAACCCGGCCCGGCGAGCGATGGGTTGGCGCACGAGATCGACTTCGGTGACGGACGGCGGGCCATGCTGGTGCAGGCCCGCGGCGACGAGGCTGCGCCCGGGCTGCTGGCGAAGCTCGGGCTCGCGGCCGGCGAGCGCCGGCCGGTCATCGTGGTCTCTGGCGGCGCAGACAACCTGCACGAGCCGCAGCTGGCGGTCGCACGCTCGCTGCTGGGTCCCGCGATCGGGCTGGCGGCGCACCCGACGGACGCCGTGGTCGTGGACGGCGGGACCGCGGCGGGCGTGATGACGCTCACCGGCGCCGAGCGCGCCCGCGACGGCACCGGGGTCGAGGTGCTCCTCGGCGTCGCGCCGGGGGGCAGGGTCGCCCTGCCCGGCGAGCCCGCGGAGGGACGGACGGCGCTCGATGCCCACCACAGTCATTTCGTGCTCGCCGACAGCGACGAATGGGGCGGCGAAACCGAGCTGCTCGTCACGCTGGCCGCCGAGTTGGCGGGCGACGCGCCGGTCGTCATGGTGCTCGTCGGGGGCGGCGCCGGCACCCGGCTCGAGGCCGGCGAGGCGGTGTCGCACGGCTGGCCGCTGTTCGTCGTCGAGGGCACGGGCGGCGCCGCGGACGAGATCGCGGCGTTGTGGCGCCGCCATCGCGAACGGCGGCGCCGGCCGGCCGCGCGGCTGCTGCCGGCGCGGTGGCGCACCGCGGCGCCGCGACCGGCGGGCGACATCGAGGACCCGCCACTGCGGCGCGTCGTGAGCCACGGCGATGTACGGGTGGTCAGCGACCGTGAGCCCCGGGCGCTCGCCCGACGCCTGTTGTGGGAGCTGCAGCGCGCGGCCACCCTGAAGGACGCATGGGTGCTGTTCGCGACCTACGACCACCTGGCGGGCGCCCTGCGCGCGACCTTCGAGCGCTTCCAGCGCTCGATCCTGCTGCTGGGCGTGCTCGCCACGCTACTGGCGCTCGTGCACGACCAGACCGGCGGCGTCGCGCTGCACTGGCTGGTCGTCGCCGCGCCGGTCGCCATCTCCGTGCTGATCGCGCTGGCCAACCGGCGCGCGGCCGGCAAGCGGTGGGTCCTGCTGCGCGCTGCCGCGGAGTCGATCAAGAGCGAGATCTATCGCTACCGAAGCGCGACGGGCATCTACGCGGGCGACGCGCCGTCGCGGCCCGACAGCGCCGATCGGCAGCGGTTGCTGAGCAGCCAGCTCAAGGCGATCGAGGCCAAGCTGATGCAAACCGACGTCAGCGGCGGGCCGCTGACGCCCTACCGCGGCCCGCTCCCGCCGGCGATGTACGGCAGCGAAGCGCACGATGACGGGCTCAGCCCCCTGGACGCGGATCGCTACGTCGAGATGCGGCTCGCCGATCAGCTCTCCTACTACCGCGGCAAGGTGGACGATCTCGATCGGCGCCGCTCGCTTTTGCAGCTGCTCACGATCGTCGCGGGCGGGGCCGGCACGTTGCTCGCGGCAGCGGGCTTCGAGATCTGGATCGGCCTCACCACCGCGATCTCGGGCGCCGCCCTCGCCCACCTCGGCTACCTGCAGGTCGACAACACGATCATCGCCTACAACCAGTCGGCCGCGCAGCTCGCCGGCCTCGTGCGCGAGTACCGCGCGGCCAAGGAGGACCAGCCCTCCCCGGAGGCGCTGCAGGCCTGGTCACCCGCGGCGAGGCCGTGCTCACGACCGAGCTCAGCGGCTGGGTCCAGCAGATGTCCGACGCGATGCACGAGCTTCAGCAGCAGCAGTCCGAGGCGGTGGCGAAGACCAACGGCGCCCCCGACCAGCCCGACCGCGACGCCACGCCCGCGCGCGCGCCGCGCGGCGGATGAAGCGGCGTCAGCGCAGCGTGATCCGGTCGCGCGCGACCGCCTCCTCGAGATCCTCGGCGAACGCGTCGGCGTTGCGGGTTCGGACGTACGTCGACACCGCCTCGTAGAAGCCCGCCTGGAACTCCGGGCTCATCGCCTCGCCATGGGCGATCGACAGCAGCACCGGCGAGGACCACAGGGTCTTCGAGGACGCGCGCTGGTAGCCGGTCAGCGACGAGACGTCGGAGTCGCGGACGACCGGCACCGACCCCTTCGCCGCGTTGAACGCCAGCTGCGTGGCGGGCCGGCTGATCTCGCCGAGGAACGCGAGCGCGTTCTTGGCGTTCTTCGCCTGCGTCGCCGCGACGAAGACGTCGACGACGGCCAGGAAGCTCGACTCGGTGCCGGGGAACGCGACCGCTCCGAAGTCCTCCCCCTCCTTCGCCCCGGCGGCGATGAGCTCCCCGAACGCGGAGTCGTTCATCGACTCGAACGCGCAGCCGCCCGCCGCGAGCTTCTTCGTCGCCGCGTCCCAGGTCAGGTCGCTCGCGGCCGGATCGCTGAAGCGCAGCATCGTGCCCAAGCGCCGCAGCGCGGTCCGCACCCGGTCACCGCGCCAGTCGAGCTTGTCGTCGACCATGTCCCGCCAGCCGCGTTCGCCGATCAAGCTCAGCAGCGTGTTCTCCAACAGCTCGACGGTGGGGAACCGGTCCTTGCCGCCGAGGCACAGCGCGGGCGCGTCGCCGGATGCGTCGACCTTCTCGAGGTCGGCCAGGAACGCGTCGAGGGTGTAGCCGCTCGCCGGCGGCGTCACGCCGGCCTGCGCGAGCAGCGGCTTGCTGAACCACAGGACGTTGCTGCGATGCGCGCCGGTCGGCACCCCGTAGGGGCGGCCGTCGCGCAGGACGGAGCGCAGGATCGTGGGATGCATGCGGGCGCGCAGGTCGCCGTCTTCGTACACGGGTGCGACGCTGCGGATCACGCCGCGGCGCGCATAGCCCTGCACCGACTTGCCGGTGAAGGTCTGCCAGACGTCGGGCGGGTCGTCGTCCTGCAGGCGCTCGGCCAGCTCGACGATCGCCTTCGAGCCGGCGCCCCCGGGCACCGCCCCGTTGACCGCCTCGACATCCGGATGGTCTTTCCGGAAGGCCGCGAGGAGGGCGTCGAGCGCCGCCGCCTCGGAGCCCGACGTCCACCACGACACGACCTCGAGCTGCTTGGTGTCCGTCGTGGCGCTCGTCGGCGCGTCGCCCCCGCAGGCGGCGAGGGTCAGCGCGAGCACCGCCACCGCCGCCGCCATCGCCGTCGCCGCGGCGCGCCAGGCGGTCATGCCACACCACCGGCGGGCTGCGCGGGCGCGGCCGGGCGCACGGGCCCGGCGTCGGGCGCCGGCTCTCCCCCGCGCACGCTCGGGCCGGCCCTCAGGTCGTAGAGCGCGTAAAGCCCGACGACGACGAAGCAGCCGGCGGGAACGACGAACGAGAAGGCCGGGCTCGTCGAGTCCACGAGCGCGCCCTGCCCGAGCGGCATGATCGCGCCGCCGACGATCGCCATCACGAGGCCGGCCGCCCCGAACTTCGTGGCCGGGCCGAGGCCCTTCAGTGCCACCCCGTAGATCGTCGGGAACATCAGCGACAGGCAGAACGACACCGCCACGAGGGCCAGCACCCCGGCCATGTTCGGGCTCGTCATCGCGAACACGCACAGCCCGACGGCGAGGAACGCGAGCACCGCGAGCACCTTCGTCGCGCGGACGCGGCCGATCACCCAGGTCATGACGAAGCGCGAGACGAGGAACACCAGCAGGCTGATCTGCAGGTAGAAGCCGCCCTTCTCCAGGCTGCCTCCGAGCGCCTCCCCGACGTACTGGATGAGGTACGTCCAGACGCACACCTGCGCCGCGACGTTGAAGAACTGCGCGATGACGCCGTAGCGGTAGCGCTTGTTGCGCCACAGCGTGCGGGCGATCTGGCCGGTGCCGGCCTCGTCGCCGTCCTCGGCGTCGGGGAACTCCTCCACGATCGGCGGCGCCTTCTGGCTGGCGATCGCCACCGCGATGAGGATCAGCAGGAAGCCGAGGCCGAGGTAGGGGCCCATCACCGCCCCGAGCTCACCCGCCCGGATGGTGTGCAGCTCGGCCGGCGACAGCGACCCGACGTCGACCGGGTCGGCGAGCTTGGGCAGGATCATCGTCGAGGCGACGAGCACCCCGATGTTCGTGCCGACCGGGTTGAACGCCTGGGCGAGGTTCAGCCGGCGCGTCGCCGTGCGCTCCGGGCCGAGCGAGAGGACGTAGGGGTTCGCGGACGTCTCGAGGATCGAGCAGCCTGCGGCGATCGCGAACAGCGCGACGAGGAACGCCTCGTAGGTCATGATCTTGCTCGCCGGATAGAACGCGAACGCACCCAGCGCCGCGAGCGCGAGTCCGGTGAGGATGCCCACCTTGTAGCCGAAGCGGCGGTTGAGGAACGCGGCCGGCAGCGCGAGCAGGAAGTAGGCGCCGAAGTACGCGAGCTGCACGAGCGACGCCTGGAACGTGCTCATGTCGAAGATCCGCTTGAAGCCCGCCACCATCGGCGTGGTGAGGTCCGCCGCGATGCCCCAGGCGGTGAAGCACAGCACCAGGGCGACGAACAGCAGCAGCATGCCCTGGCCGATCAGGGGCTCGCTGCGCGCGTCCTCGGGCTCCTCGGCGATGGATCCTTCGGCGATGGTGCTCACGGATGACCCTCTCCCCCTGCGGCGGGGCCTCGGTCGCGCGTGCCCCCGGTCTGGCCGCGCTCGCGGCAACGGTACGCCTTTTTGCGCTCCCCGGCTCTGCCGGCGGCGCTCCTCGCGCGCACGCGCGTGTTCGGGGCGATCCTCGACGCGCCCCGGCGCGACGACAGGGCGGACGAATGGGCTGACCGCCGGGCGCTGCTCGACCCTGACGGCATGACCATCCCGCCCGTGATCAGGCCGGTCGGACGGCCCGGTCGAAGTACCTCGTGGTGACCGGCCGGCGGCGGTAGCGGGGGCGCGGCGCCTGCGCCATGCTGCCTGGCATCGGCGACCACGTCACCCGATCTCGGAGGACCCGATGCCCGACAGACCACCGCTTCCGCCGTTCACCCGCGCGACCGCCGCGAAGAAGGTGCAGGCCGCGGAGGACGCCTGGAACAGCCGGGATCCCGAGCGGGTCGCGGGCGCCTACACCGAGGACTCCGTGTGGCGCAACCGCGACCGGTTCGTCCGCGGGCGCGCGGAGATCGTGCGGCTTCTCACGGCGAAGTGGGAGCGCGAGCTGGACTACGCGCTGCGCAAGTCGCTGTGGACCTTCGCGGGCAACCGGATCGCCGTGCGCTTCCAGTACGAGTGCCACGACGCCGCCGGGCAGTGGTATCGCTGCTACGGCAACGAGAACTGGGAGTTCGACGAGCACGGGCTCATGTGCCGCCGGGAGGCGAGCATCAACGACCTGGCGATCGACGAGGACGAGCGGCGCATCTTCGGCACCCGCCCGCCCGCCGAGCACGGCGACGACATCCCGCTGCAGTGACCCGGGACGGGGGCGCCGCGGTCTCGCCCGCGGCGCCGGTCCTGGTGGTCCACGGCGGCGCCGGCTCGCGCCGCGCGCAGGCTGACGAGGGCGCCGAGCTGCGCCTCGAGCTGGCGCGCGCGGTCGCCGCGGGCTGGGCGCGACTCGCGGCGGGCGCGGGCGCCGAGGCGGCCTGCGTCGCCGCCGTGTGCGTGCTCGAGGACAGCCCGCGCTTCAACGCCGGCACCGGCTCGGCGCTGGCGGCCGACGGCGGCGTCTGGTGCGACGCGTCGCTCATGGGCGGCGACGGCCGCGCGGGCGCGGTGGCCGCGCTGCAGGGCATCCGCCACCCGATCCGCGCGGCCCAGGCGCGCGCGGACGCCGCGCCCGGTGCGCTGCTGTGGACCGGGCACAGCGCCGAGCTCGCGGCGCTGCAGGGGCTCGAGCCGATCGATCCCGCGCTGATGGTCACCGAGCGCCAGCGCCGCCGGCTGGACGCCCGGCTCGCTCGCGAGGGCGGCGCTCCCGCGACGGGCGGGACGGTCGGCGCCGTCTGCCTCGACGCGACGGGCGCCCTGGCCGCCGCGACGAGCACCGGCGGATACGCCGGCAAGCCGCCCGCGCGGGTCGGCGACTCGGCGATTCTCGGCGCCGGCACCTGGGCGGACGGGCGCACCTGCGCGGTGTCGGCCACCGGCGACGGCGAGGCGTTCATGCGCGTCGTGTTCGCGCACGAGATCCACGCGCGGATGCTGCACGGCGGCGAGACCCTGGCCGCGGCGGCCGGAGCGGCGCTCGCGGCGGTGGGCGACGCCGGCGGCCGCGGGGGCGCGATCTGCGTCGGAGCCGACGGAGCGATCGCGATGCCGGTCACCAGCGAGGTCATGCCGCGAGCATGGCGGCGCGCCGGCGAGCGCACGCACACCGCGCTCGCAGACTAGTGGATCGTCCGGTTAGTTCGCTCGGTTTTGGAGGTGATCGGTCTCTGGGCCAGAAGTTCTCGTTGACATGTTCGGCGAGGATGGAGGCTGGTGATGCGGGCGATCAAGCGGATCGAGCTGGCAGAACGCGACCGGGTCGAGCTGGAGCGGATCGTGCGCGCGGCGACGTCTGAAGCGCGGATGATCGAGCGGGCGCGGATCGTGCTGTGCGCGTCGCAGGGCCTGAAGGGCTTGGAGATCGCTGAACGGGTCGGGTGTTCTGAGCCGACGGTGATCAAGTGGCGGTCGCGGTACGCCCGCGACGGGATCGACGGGCTGCGTGACGCGCCGCGCTCGGGACCACCACTTCGCTACGGGCCTGAGGTGAGGGCGCTGCTGATCGCCAAGGCATGCACGCGGCCGCCGGCGACGGCCGAGGGTGCGCGTCAAGAGCGCTGGACGTATGAGCAGCTCGGCGCGGCGGTCGGGATGTCGGGCTCCCAGGCGCACGAGATCCTGTCGCGCGCGGCGATCAAGCCGCATCTGACGGACTACTGGATCATGAGCGATTTCTCCCAGCCGCAGTTCGAGGAGCGTTGCTCGCAGGTGTGCGGCCTGTACGTCGATCCGCCCGAGAATGTGCTCGTGATCTCGATCGATGAGAAGACCGGGATCCAGGCCAAGTCACCGACCAAGCCCGACACGCCGCCCGCTCCAGGCCAGCCCGCGCGGCGTGAGCACGAGTACAAGCGCAACGGCACGCAGTGCCTGTTCGCCGCGTTGAAAGTCCACCACGGCGATGTCCTCGCCATGGCGTCCAAGACACCAAACCGCTGGGACCTGATCCGCTTCTTGGAGCACCTCGACGCCGAGATCTCCGTGGTTGACGGCCAGCAGATCGTCGCGATCACCGACAACCTCTCTACCAGGGGCACCCAGGAAGTCCAGGATTGGCTACAGGCCCATCCGCGCTGGCGTTTTCAGTTCACCCCGACGCACGCCTCGTGGCTCAACCAGGTCGAGATCTTCTTCTCAATCCTCGTGCGCCGACTGCTCAAGCACGGCATCTTCACCAGCGAAACCGACCTCGCCGAGCAGATGCTCGCCTACATCGAGACCTACAACCAGACCGCCAAGCCGTTCAAGTGGACCTACACCGGCAAGGTCCTTGACGCATGACCAAACCAACTAACCGGATGAACCACTAGTGGACCCGGCCGGAAGTTCTGCGAGGTTGGCGGGGAGCCCGCTGGTGCGGGCGCACGTCCGATGCCTATCCCGGGATGAGCCCGCAGCTGACGTTCACGATGGTCCCGGTGATGTCTCGTCGGACGCCAGGAACGCGGCGGTGGCGGCCACGTGCGCGAGCGCGGGTGCGCGGCGCAGCGTCGTCACCTGCGCGATCGACTGCAGGATCATCGCCGGATCGACGTCCGCGCCGGAGACCTCGGCGATCCGCTCGCGCGTGAGCGTCTCGGCCACAGCGGCGGTGTGGATGCCGACGACGCGTACGCCGCGAGGCCCCAGCTCGGCGGCCAGCGTGCGCATCAGCAGCTCCACCCCGGCGTCGGCGGAGCCGGCGTTGCCCATCCCGGCGCTCGGCGCGCGCGCCGTGCCACTCGTGACCGCGAGGATGACGCCGGGCGATCCGTCGCGGTCGCGTAGTTGTCGACGCTGGCCGGCAGCGAGCTCGTGAGGCAGCGTGAATGGCAACGTGCCGAGTATCAGGACGTGCTCGTGCTGTAGCGGGGAGAGTCGCGCGAGGTGCTCGTCGTTGATCTCGCGAGCACCGCGGCGGAGGTGGTTGACGGCGTCGTCCATGTATTGGGTGTTCCAGAGCACGAGGACGTTGAGCGCGAATCCGAGCGCGGCGAGTTGGTCTTCTTGGCCTTCGCGGTAGGGCTGGCGTAGTTCGCCGCGGTTGCCGTGAAAGGTGATGCGGGCGACGGAGTGGCGGCCTTCGTGGCGGTCGATGTGCATGCCGATGCAGCGTCGGTAGGTGTCGCTGTCGACGTAGCTGAGCAGGTGCAGCGTCTTTGCGGCGCGGCCGAGTTCGGCGATCGCGCGTCCCAGTGGTGTGGGCTTGCCGCGGCCTTGCAGGACGCGTAGCAGCTCGCTCGCGCGGACGGCGCCGGTCGACAGCGACCCCAGGACGCGGAGGATGTCGTCCAGTGCGCGAGGATCAGCGGGGTGTTGATGAGGTTGCGTGCGAGGTCTTGCGGCGCGCCGTAGTCGCGGTCGCGGTCGAAGCACCAGCAGCGCTGGTCTGGAAGTGCGGCGGGGCGTGGGCTGAATTGGTAGCCCAGCAGCCAGTACAGGCCGAAGACCTGGTCGGAGTAGGCGGCCTAGTCGGTGATGATCATCGTCGGGCCGCCGGCGCGCAGGCGCCCCATGCGGCCTGCATCGCGTCGTCCAGCGCGCCGGCGTCGAGCTCGGTGATCGCGCAGGCGGCGCCGATGTCGGCCGCGAGGCGGTTCAGCGTCTGTGGCTACGAGCGGCGACTTGAGACGGCAAGATCGGGCCGGGCGAGGAACACGTCGACGCGGCGCCGATTGTCCGCACCGGCTGTTCTCTGGCCGCCACCGCCGCCTCCCCAGGTCCGTCATCGCAGGGAATATGTCCGCGAGGACCGTACCGGACGCCACCGACGCCCAGCAGCAGCCAGGCGCGGGTAGTGCATGACGGCGGTGATGCGCGCGGAATAGCCCGTCCCCGCGACGACGGAGGATGCGCCCGCCAGCGGGAACCCGGCGCCGCCACTGGCTGGTCGTGACAGGTCGGTTCTGAACGCCGCGCATCAGCCGGGGGTGATGAAGCCTGTCTCGTAGGCGCGGATCACCGCCTGTGTGCGGTCGCGGGCGTCGAGCTTGGTGAGAACGTGCGCGACGTGGGACTTCACGGTTTCAAGGCTGACGGTGAGTCGCGTTGCGATCTCGGCGTTCGACAGGCCTTGTGCGACCAGGCGCAGCACCTCGGCCTCGCGATCGGTGAGCCCGGCGGTATCGAGGCCGCGGGCGGCAGCTTCGGTGGGTGCGTGGTGTGCCGCGAGTTCGCGGATCGCGGCCGGAAACAGCAGCGAGTCTCCGGCAGCGAGCAGTCGGATGGCGCGGATGAGCTCGTCGGGGCGGGCGCGTTTGAGCAGGAATCCTGAGGCTCCTGCGCTCAGGGCGTCAAAGACATAGTCGTCGTTCTCGAAGGTCGTGAGCACGAGGATGCGCGGTGGGTCGTCGACGTTGGCGAGCAGGCGGCGAGTGGCTTCGATGCCGTCGACGACGGGCATGCGGACGTCCATCAGCACCACGTCGGGGCGCAGGCGGCGCACGAGCGCGGTGACGCCGGCGCCGTCCTCGGCCTCGCCGATGACGTTGAGGTCTGCTTCGGCGTTGATGATCGCGCGCAGGCCGCTGCGGATCAGCGGTTCGTCGTCGACGAGCACGACGCCGAGGTTCATGGCGTGGGATGCAGCGGCAGTCGAACGACGACACGCCAGCGCCCGCCGTCAGGACCGGCGAAGACGTCGCCGCGCAGGCTCATGACCCGCTCGCGGATGCCGTCCAGACCGCGTCCGCCGTCCGCGCGCCGAGGATGCGTCGCGTCGAGGGGGTTGGTCAGCTCGAGCTCGAGCAGTTCGCTACCGACGCTGAGGTTGAGGCTGACCGGCACGTGGCCGGCGTGACGCGCTACGTTCGTCAGGCTCTCTTGAACGATGCGGTAGGCCTCGCTGGAGACCGCCTGTGGCACCTCGTCGATGCGGCCTGTCAGCTCGGCGGTGATGTCGATGCCTGCTGCTCGGGTGCTGTCGACGAGGCGTTGCAGGTCGGCGAGGGTGGGCGTCGGGGCGCGTGAGGGGGCGTCGTCACGCAGCAGACCGAGGACGTGGTCGAGGTCGCGCAGGCCGTTTCGTGCCGACGTCTCGATGGCCGTCAGCGCCTCGCGCACGAAAACGGGATTGTTGTCGAGCACGCGCCCGGCAGCGCCGGCCTGCACAGTCACGATGCTCAGCGCGTGACCGACGGAATCGTGCAGCTCGCGTGCGAGGCGGTTACGCTCGGCTAGGCGCATCGCGCGGCGCTCGGAGGCGGCGAGGCGCTCGGCCGGCGACGGGCCGAGCAGGCGCGGAGCGAGCCATGACAGCAGCGCGCCCGCGGCTGCCGCGAGGTAGATCAGCGCGATCGGCGACAGCAGCGCGAGCGGCACGATCCATGCGCTCCCCGGCCCGCCCGGCACCGTTGCGTCCAGCTGACCGAGCTGGACGTCTCCGGACGCGAACGGGGCCGAGCAGGCAGCGACCGCGGCCGGTGGCAGGACGAGTGCGACCCCGCTGATCGCGCCACCGACGACGACGTGCGTCACGAACCACGCGGCAGAGCGCCACCGCGTCGGCCAATGGACCTGCCCGTGCCGCATCTCCACCTCGCCGACCTCGACGCCCAGCAGCAGGCGTGCAGCGCCGATCTCGAGCTCGCGCACGACCGCGAGCATCCCCGTCGCGATCGGTAGCACGACGAAGCAGACGGCGATCACCAGCACCCCGGCCGCGAACACCCCGATCCCGCCCTCCAGCGCCGCCACGACAAAGCTGGTGAGCGTTCCGTAGGCCGCGAACAGCGCCGCGCCGATCACGAGGTGCACCAAGCGCTGCCAGGTCGACCTGCTCGCTGGGATGGCGAGCAGTGCACGCGCTGGAGGCATGCGGCGATCGTGACAGACGCCCGCTGCGCTCGGAATCCCTCGCACGAGTGACGCAGATCGCTCGCTTAGGGGACGACGGCACCGTCCGCCGGCGCGAGAGTCAGGACATGACCTTCACACCGCACAAGCAGGCACGAACGGCGGCCCACCTCGGTTGCGTCGCCGCGGCGGGGTACGCCGTCCTGAAGACCGCATGGTCGCTCGGCAGCACGGTCGGCGTGCGCGCCGACGCCGCGGCCTGGGATGAATTCATCGCCCAGGTCGGAGGACCGCTGCTCGCGGGCTGGGGCACGGTGCTCCTCGCGCTGCTGGCCGGTGCGATCCTGCAGTCCCTCGTGCAGCCGTGGGGCCGCCGCGTGCCGCGGCGCCTGCGCGCATCGCTGGCCTGGCTGGGCTTCGCGGTCCTGGCCCCGTACGGACTGCTGAGTCTCGGCCACAACATCGTCGCCGCCATCGCCGCCACGCCCTTCCTGCTGCTCACACCGGCGATCTACATCTATGTCGACGCGTGCTTCGTCGTGCTCGGGCTGAGCTTCGCGGTCACGGCATGGCGCACTCGCGACCTCGAAGCGGCGCCGGTCCCGGCGCCGCGGCCGCGCCGCTTCTCACGTCTCGCCCCGCCCGTCGCCCAGCCTCAGGAGGACCGATGACCACCACCGCACGTCCCGCGTCGACCAACGCCGCCGGGAGCGCCGTCATGAACAGCAAGACCGGCCGCAGGGCGCCGACGTCGATCACCAGGGCCGCGGGCAACGTCGGCGCCGCGATCCTCCTCGTCGTCTTCGGATTTCACGCGTACTGGGGCGGGGGCGGGACTTGGGGAGCCGCTACCGCGTACGGCTCGCCCGAGATCCCGCCGCCGGCCGCGAGCGCGGTCGTCGCTGTCCTGATCGCCTGCGCAGCCCTACTGCTGCTCGCGCGCACCGGAGTCCTGGCGGTGCCGCTGCCGCGCCGGATGTTGCGCGTGGGTACCCGGGTGCTCGTCGTCATCTTCGCGCTGGCCGGCGTGAACAACCTCATCCAAGCCCCGGGCGCCTACGCCCGCGAGTGGCACATCTACTTCTTCGGGCCCCTCCTGCTGACCGTCGCTGTCCTCTGCGCGATCGCCGAGCGCTCAACGCCTCCCCGCTAGCGTCCCGCACGCCGCGTACCCTCGCAAGACCGTGGCTCCTACCCCTGATCGAGCGTCGCTCAGCAACGATCAGGCGATCCGCCCGCGCCCGTGTTGCCACACGGAGCCGCGGCGTGGAAGCCATGGTCGTCGACGAGACCGCAGTCGCGCGCGTCGCCCCCGGTCACACACGGGCACGTTAACTCGCTCGGCGCTACGACCTGCACCGTCAGCCGCCGCCCGCTGGACACCTACGATCGCTGCGACAGGTCGCCGTAGCCAGCGAACGAAGCGCGCTGACACGACGATCCTGCCACTCGGCGCGCGCGGATGGGTCTGTGTCGGCGATCGACCACGACACCGACGCAGTTCGCCGTCGACGTCGATCCGCGCGCTGGTGGACGGCAGCTCGGCCGACCCCCGCTACCCCGACGCCGACGAGCCTGACGATCACTGCCGACTGCGGAGGCTCACACAGCAAGAGCCTGCAGGCTCTGGAAGACCGAGCTGCAGACGCTTCGCCGACGAAATCGGATTTGAAGTCCCGTTGCCACTTCCCGCCGGGCACGAGCAAGTGGAACAAGATCGAGCACCGCTTGTTCAGCTCATCTCCAAGAACTGGCGCGGCCAGCCGCTGATCATCCTATGAGGTGATCATCAACCTATCGCCGCGACCACCACCAGCAGCGGCCTTGAGGTCTACGCCGTCTCGACGATGGCGTCTACCTGACAAGCTCAAGATCACCGCGCCGAGATCGCCGCCGTCAACCTCGCCAAAGACTACGAAGGCGACAAACACTAAGAAGAGTTGGCTTACGCGCTGATAATGGCGGCTACCCTTGGCAGCGCCCCGCGCGGACGAATGTGACGAGGTAGACGAGGTAGACGACCAGCCCGAGCTGGGCAACGAGATCTGCTGCTTGCACGCCGTTCGACACGAATCCGCGAACCAAAGCTGACAGCCCGAGAAGTACCCATACGAATGCATGAAACCAGCGCAACACGAAGTACCCCAGCCCGCTCGCGCCCACGGAACGGGGGGTCACGAACGTGAAGATGGCGGCTACTGCGAAGGCCACCACTGCCCAGACAACCCAGGGTAGACCGAGGAGGCCAGGATCCATCTCTACATTCTTGGCCTTGGCGCCCGCGCCGACAAGTCAGCGTCAGTCGGGACGCCGAGCTTACGACAGTGTCCACCGAAATGGTTACAGGCCCTCCCCCGCGACGCCGAGGTGATCGGACAACCCTGAACGGCCAACATGCGCTGTCAGGACGCGGGCAACGAGCGCTGACAGTCACAGCCGCCGAGCTACGTTAGTCGCCGTCCAGCGGGTCAACCGCGGCGACCAAATACCCCCGGCCATAAGACACACCATAAACCGGTATTTCATCGGCGACGGGCCAGCGACGAAGTCGGCTGCGGAAAACTGATGGGAAACCGCGTTCGTGCCTTATGCGGCGCGCCTCGGTGTCGAGCGCTGCTTGAAACCCGGCGTCGCGATCGGTGCTGCCGGGGTACGGACTACGCGCCCGCGATTTCGCGCAGGGTGTCGAGGTGATTCTCGAAGGCGGTGCGACCCTCGGGCGTGAGCTTCAGCCATGTCCGGGGCCACTTGCCGACATGGCCCTTGCGGATCGCGACGTAGCCGGCCTGCTCGAGCGTCGACGCCTGGCGCGAGAGCACCGAGTCGCTGACGTCCAGCGTGTCTCGCACGAAGCGAAACTCGAGCTCGTCGGCTTGTGCGAGGGCTGCCAGCATGGAGAAGCGCACCGGCTGGTGGATCAGCTCATCGAGGCGCGCGCGTGGGTGCGCCGTCACGAGCTGCGCCTCATCCGCTGGCCGCAGATCAGCAGCGGCACGGCGCTCAGGATGCCGCCGATGACGTATGAGAACGCGATCGCGTCGTCGAGGCCTTCGGCGACGTTGCCTCCAACACAGATCCCCGCGATCATTGCGGCCCACGTCCACCACGGTGCCTGGTCTGCGACGCGCACGTCGCGCGAGCGCAAGACGTAATACAGGCCGGTCGCCAAGAACAGCGCGAGCGCCACTGCCATCGTCGTCCATCCCCAGACCGCGCGGTCGAAGATGTCAAACCCCGGGATGACGAGTGCCAAGAACGCCCCCCACGCAAAGAACGGCACGTGCTCCTTGGGCATGCGGGCATGCACCGCTTGGCGCGCGTTCCCCGCGTCGGCCAGCATCGTCTGGGCCGCCTGCTTGGTCGGTTCCATCTCAAACACTCCTCTCGGCTTGGACACTAGTTGACGTCAGGGAAAGTAGTTGTCGCCGACGTGTTGGTCAAGTGATGCCGTGCGACTTGCTCATCGGCGCTGAGCGCTCCGATGAGAAATTCGACTACGGTCACGGCGAGATCGTCACAACGAATCCGGCGGCCATGTCGAAGTAGTTGCCGTCCTTCAGCTACGCGGCGGCGCCCGATCGCCTTAGCGTGCGTTCCTGTTGCGTTGCTACCGAAAGGCCGCCTCGCCGCGCGCCCGGGGCGGGCGCCGCCGCGCCGGCTCAGCCCTCCGGCAGCCGGTTCACCGCGTGGTCGCCGGTGGCCCACAGATGCTGGACGGCGTAGGCGCGCCATGGCCGCCATGCCGCGGAGGCGGCGGCGAGCGCCGCGGGCGTGGCGGGCAGGCCGAGCGCCCGCGCCGCCTTGACGACGCCGAGGTCGGTGGCCGGGAACGCATCGCGATCGCCAAGGGCGCGCATCGCGATCATCTCCACCGTCCACGGCCCGAAGCCGGGGAGCGCCGCCAGCGCGCGGCGGGCTTCGCCGGGCGGCGTGGCGGGTCCGAGGTCGAGCTCCCCGGACGCCAGCGCGGCGACGAGCGCCGTCAGCGTCGAGCGGCGCGAACGGGGCAGCGCCAGCGTGCTCGGATCGAGCCGCGCCAGCGCGGCGGGCTCGGGGAAGAGGTGCGTCAGCCCGCCCGCGGGGTCGTCGATCGGGTCGCCGTGCGCGGCGACGAGGCGGGCGGCGTGGGTCCGCGCGGCGGCGGTGGAGACCTGCTGGCCGAGGACCGCCCGCACGGCGAACTCGGCAGGGTCGGCGGCGCCGGGGATGCGCCGGCCGGGCGCGCCGGCCACGAGCGGGGCCAGGCGCGGGTCGCGGCCGAGGTGCGCGTCGATCGCCACGGGGTCGGCGTCGAGGTCGAGCATCCGCCGGCAGCGGCCGATGGCCGCGGCGCGATCGCGCTCGTCGGCGAGCGCCAGCCGGCACTCGATGTGGTTCTCCCGCGGCGCGAGGGCGACGACGGCGCCGCCGTGGGGCAGTCGCAGGGTGCGCCGGTACCAGCCGTCGCGCCATTCCTCGACGCCGGGCACCGCGGTCGCCGCCAGGTGGCCGAAGAGGTTGTCCGGGCACAGCGGACGGCGAAACGGCAGGCGCACGGGGTCCCCCGGCGGCGGCGAACTCAGAGCCGCGGACCCTGCGGCAGACCCGCGCCCTTGCGCTGGAAGACCTCGAGCAGCTCGTTCTCGTGCGCGACGCGGCCCTGCGCGCCGTCGAGCTCGCGAAACGCGGCCTTGAGGATCGCCACGCCCTCCGGCGCGTGCGCCGCGACGTGCGCGGCCAGCCGTAGCGCGGCGGCCTCGGCCTCGCCGGCGGGCACCGTGTCGTGGACGAGCCCGATCGCCGCCGCCTCCTGCGCATCGACCATGCGGCCGGTGAAGATGAGCTCCTTCGCCCGCGCGACGCCGACGAGCGGGGTCAGGCGCGCCGGTCCGACCGGCACGCCGAGCCGAGCGCCGGCCCAGGCGAGCTTGAGGTTGTCGCCCGCGATCCGCAGATCGCAGCCGGCGACGAGCTCGGCGCCGCCGCCGACGCAGTTGCCCACGCAGACCGCGATCGTCGGCACCGGAAACTCCTCCAGCGCGGCGAGGAACTGCGAGAAGGACTTCATCCGCGCGACGCCGCCGGCGTGGTCGAGCGCCTCGGTCACGTCGACGCCCGAGCAGAGCGCGCGCGTAGAGGTGGTCGAGAACACGAGCACGCGCAGCTCGTCGTCGATCGACAGCCGCTCGAGCGCGTCGACGAGCTCGATCAGCAGGCCGGAGTCGAGCGCGTTGCGGCGCTCGGGCCGATCGAGGCGCAGCACGGCGATGCCGGCGTCGTCGATGGAGACGTGCTGCAGCGATCCCACGTGCCGAAGGGTAGGCGCGATCGGACCGCGAGGTTTCTCGGGCGGGCTCCTGCGGACCGGCCGGGCGTTGCTCGGCGAACGCGAGCGCAGGTCAGCGGCCATGACGCGCCGGGTGCGGATATCGCACCTTGCGCGTCAACGGGGCTTCGCCCCGCACGGCGCTGACGCGCCGGGTGCGGATACCGCACCCGGCGCGTCACGACGCGTCCCTCCGCGAGCAGGCGATCGCGTGCCTACGTGGCCAGCGTCTTCTCGAACCAGTGGTCGGCGAACGGCTCGTCGTTGAACGCCGGGACCTCGACCCATCCCGCCGAGCGATAGAGGGCGATCGCCTCGGTGAGGACGCCGCCCGTCTCGAGGCGAACGGTGCGGGCGCCGCCGGCGGCCGTCCTCGTGCTCGGGGTCGACGGGCACGATCTCCACGCTCGCGACCTCCCGCCGGCGCTCGCCGGCGGATTCCCGCGGTGTCACCGCGCGAGCCCCGCCGCGGGCGCCTCCACCCGCATCGCCAGGTGCCGTCCGGTCACCGACGCCGGATGCTCCACCAAGGCCGTCGGCGGCCCCTCGAACACGACGCGGCCGCCGTCGCGGCCGGCGCCCGGCCCGAGGTCGATGACCCAGTCGGCGCGCGCGATGACGTCGAGGTCGTGCTCGATGACGATCACCGTCGCGCCGCGGTCGACGAGCCGGTCGAGCAGGCCGACGAGCCGGTCGACGTCGTGCATGTGCAGCCCGGTCGTGGGCTCGTCGAGCACGAGCACCTTCGCCGTGGCGTCGAGCTCGTTGGCGAGCTTCAGGCGCTGGCGCTCGCCGCCCGACAGCGTGATGAGCGGCTGGCCGAGCGTCAGGTAGCCGAGGCCGACGTCGGCTATCGCCTGCAGGCGCGCCCGCACGGGCTTCTCGGTGAAGAACTCGAGGGCCGCGTCGGCGGGCATGTCGTAGACGTCGGCGATGCTCGCCCCACGCAGCTCGTGCTCGAGCACCTCGCTCGTGAAGCGCCGCCCGCCGCAGGCCTCGCACGTGCTCGCCACGCCGTCGAGGTGGGCGAGGTCCATGTAGATGAGCCCGAGTCCCGAGCAGTCCGGGCAGGCCCCCTTCGAGTTCGCGCTGAACAGCGCCCGGCTGACGCCGTTGACGGCCGCGAACGCCTTGCGGATCGGGTCGAGCATGCCGGAGTAGGTCGCCGGGTTCGAGCGCCGCGAGCCGCGGCCGAGGCGCTGGTCGATCACCACGGCGCCGGGCTCGGCGTCCACCAGGTGGCCGTTGACGAGCGAGCTCTTGCCCGAGCCGGCGACGCCGGTGATCGCGGTCAGCACGCCGCGCGGGATCGTCACGCTGACGTCGCGCAGGTTGTGCGTCGTCGCGTGCGCGATGCGGATCTCGCCCGCCGGCTCGCGCACCCGCGTCTTCAGCGGCTGATGGCGGTCGAGGTGCTCGCCGGTCAGCGTGCCCGACGCGCGCAGGCCGGCGACGTCGCCCTCGAACACGATCCGCCCACCGGCCAGCCCGGCCCCCGGCCCCATATCGACGACGTGGTCGGCAACCGCGATGACGTCGGCCTAGAAGCGCGCGGCCGCTACGGGGTCCGGCTGCGAGGTGACGATGAAGCAGGGCACGCCGGCCGGGTAGCCGTCTCGCTCGAGCATGCTGGTGGCGTCCTTTCGATCGCGGGTCACGGCCCAGGGCTACGCAGGGTTCAGGCCAGGATCTGTCCTCGATTTGCGCCCGGAGCCCTACGGCTGGCCCGGCGCGTCCGGCTTGCGCGCGACGATCGCCACGTACGTGATCGGCTCGCCGGCCATCGTCAGGCGATGGCGAAACGGCTCGCGCACGAGGATCGTGCCGCCGTCGGCGCGGGCCTCGAAGCCGGTCAGGTAGTCGCCGAAGTCGCTGCCGCCGGGCGCAGCGAGATCCTCGTGCAGGCTGACCGAGAACCACGATCCCGGCGGGAACGCCGTCCACAGCCGGTGGAAGCTGTCGGCGGTGATGTGCCCCAGCCCGAGCGCGCCGGCGCAGACGAGCGCGTTGAGCCCGTGCTCGGCGATGAGGCCGCCGACCTCGGACAGGTCGTCGGTGTCCCCCACGAGGTACTCCGCGTAGAGCCCCGGCCGGTCGCGCCGGGCGGCGTCGCGGGCCGCCGCGATCCCGTCGGACGCCACGAGCCGGCTCACCCCCCGCGCGCGCAGCGCGTCGCCGGAGACGCCGTTGCCCGCGCCAAGGTCGAAGACCGCGAGGTCCGCCGCCGCCACGCCCGCGTCCGCGGCGCAGCCGACGAGCCGCTCGGCCAGGATGCTCGCCGAGGCGCTCTCCAGCCGTCGCTGGACGACCTCCTCGTAGAGGCCCGGGATCGCATAGACGCGCTCGTACTCGTGCAGCCGGAAGCGATCGGTCGTCCCGTCGGCGTGGCGCACGACGAGCGCCTCCTCGGTCTGGTCGCGGCCGGGCTGCAGCTCTACCTCGTAGTCCATGGATCTCCTCGTCGGTCTCGCCGTGGGCTAGATCTTCCCCCTGCTGGCCGGAAGGAGCGCGCCAGCGTGTCAGGCGGCGGCGCCGAGCGCCGCGCGCCGGCGCTCGAGCAGGCGCCGCTCGGCGCTGTCGTGGGCGAGCGCCAGCGCGCGTTCGTAGGCGTCGCGCGCCTCGTCGATCCGGCCCAGCCGGCGCAGCAGCTCGCCGCGGGTGGCGTGCAGGTAGTGGTAGCCGTCGAGGTCGAGGCGCTCGACGATCGCCAGCGCGGCCGCGGGGCCGTCCGCCTCGGCGACCGCCACCGCCCGGCTGAGCTCGACGACCGGCGAGCCGGTGAGGCGCGCGAGCTCGCCGTGGAGCGCGGCGATCTGGGGCCAGTCGCGCGGCTCGTCGTCGGCGTGCAGCGCGGCGATCGCCGCCTGGATCACGTACGGCCCGCGACCGCGCAGCGCCAGCGCCCGCTCCAGCGCCGCCCGCCCCGCGGCGATCTGGCAGGCGTCCCAGCGGGTGCGGTCCTGCTCGGCCAGCAGGACGATGTCGCCGTCGCGCACGCGCGCCTCGCGGCGGGCGTCGTGCAGCGCCATGAGCGCCAGCAGGCCGTGCACCTCGGGCTCGTCGGGCATGATCTCGGCGAGCGCGCGCCCGAGCCGCAGCGCCTCGGCCGCCAGGTCGCCGTGCCCGCCGTAGCCCTCGTTGAAGATGAGGTAGACAACCGCGAGCACGGCGGCCAGCCGGTCGGGCAGCAGGTGGTCGGCCGGCACCCGGAACGGGATCCCGGCGGCCCGGATCTTGCGCTTGGCGCGGACGAGCCGCTGGGCCGTCGTCGCCTCCGGCACGAGGAAGGCTCGCGCGATCTGGGCGGTGCTGAGGCCGCCGAGGGTGCGCAGCGTCAGGGCGACCTGGGCCTCGGTGGCGAGCGCCGGATGGCAGCAGGTGAAGACGAGCTCCAGGCGCTCGTCGGGAAACGTCGTGGCGTCCATCGCGTCCATCCCGTCGTGCACAGACTCAGCCGCCAGCACGACCTCCAGCAGCCGCGTCTTCGCCGTCAGCGTGCGGTCGCGGCGGATGCGATCGATCGCGCGGTTGCGCGCCGTCGCGATCAGCCAGCCGGCGGGGTTGGCCGGCGCGCCCTCGCGCGGCCAGCGCTCGGCCGCCGTCGCGAACGCCTCCTGCGCGGCCTCCTCGGCGAGGTCGAAGTCGCCGAGGAGGCCGATCAGGGTGGCGAGGACGCGGCCCCACTCGTCGCGGAAGGCCTGCTCGACGGGCGCCACTAGTACACCCATCCGCAAGTTCTGTGGGTTTTCCCGGCGCCCGATCCGTGCCTGACGGCCGCCAGCGCCCGCCCCCGTGCCACCAGCACGAAGGCGGGTCACCGGCGACCGTCAGATCACGGCCTGGGCATCCAGGAAAACCTCACCGAACTTCCGGCCGGGTGTACTAGCGCTCCACGAGCGGGCGCACCTCGATGGCGCCGCCCAGGCTCGCCGCCGGGATCTTCGCGGCGACCTCGATCGCCGCGTCGAGATCGTCGGCCTCGTAGATGCAGTAGCCGCCGATCGCCTCCTTGATCTCGGCGAACGGGCCGTCGGTGATCAGCGTCCGGCCGTCCTGCACCCGCACGGTGGTGGCCGTCTCGGGCGGCTGCATCTGGCCGGCGCCGGGCGTCAGCCCGGGCGTCTCGTTGAGCGCCTGGTAGGCCGCGTAGATCGCGCCTGCTCCTCGCCGGACAGTGCGTCCCACGCCTCGGTGCCCGGGACCGGCGTGTCGCCCTGGTGGATCAACAGGATGTACCTCATCACGTCCTCCTGGTGGTTGGTCGTGTATGAGACGAACGGGACGCGGCGAAATCGACAGGCCCGTCGACGGGCTCCCACAGCCAGGTCGGCGTCCAGCCGTAGGACGGCTCGACCTCCCGGTAGCCGACCGAGGCCATGAGCGCCTGTACGGCACTGCGCTCGTGCGCCGTCGCCGCCTCGGCGGCGACGAGCGGCCGGTCGCGCCGCAGGATGCCGACGCCGGAGCCGAGGATCTCCGCGCTCATCCCCTCCGCGTCGACCTTGACCAACCCGACCGGACCGATGCCCGCGAGGATCTCGTCGAGGGGGGCCGCGGGCGCGTCGACGTGGTCGGTCGCGAGCGTGACCGCGACGCGTCCCGAGTTCGTGCGCGTCGGTGCGCCGGGCGGCGCGGACCAGGGCAGCGCGGCCACCGCCACCTGGCGCCACGTGGGATGCGCGGCCATCCGGCGCACGGTCACCTGCCGGTCCAGCGCGTTCTCGGCCACGGTCTGGCGCAGCCCGTCACCGGCGCGGGCGCTGGGCTCGATCGCCACCACGTGGTCGGCGCCGCATTCGAGCGCGAAGAAGGTCGAGTGGTTGCCGAAGTGGGCCCCGACGTCGACGAACGTCCCGCGCGGGCCGCGATCGCGGATCGCGTCGAGCAGATCGCGCTCGTAGTACGTGCCCGTGCGCTGAATCGCGTCGGTGATGTGGTCGCGCTCGGGCAGGACGAGCGTCGCCTCGCGCTCGGGCCCCGTCACCCGGACGCGGACGAGCTGGCGCGCCGGCACCGGCACCGGCGCGGGCGCGGGGTGCTGCGGGCGCGGGGCGCGCGCCACCCGGACGCGCCCGGCGGCCGCCGCCGGCTGGCGCGCGTGGAGCTCCCACGGAGCGTGCGCGAGGACGGCGGCGGTCTCCGGGCCCAGGCCGCGGCCACGGCTGCGCCGCCGGGCGCGGCCGTAGATCGAGTCCTCGGGCAGCTGGGGCAGCTCGCGCAGCCAGCCCTCCTCGTGCGCCAGGCTGACGAACGGCACGCGCTGGCGCTGCCCGAGCAGCGCGAACCAGACATCGGCCATGTTCGGCGCGGCGAAGTCGGTAGCGGACACGCGGATGGCCGACGGGTGATAGCCGCACACGCCGGTTCCGAGCACGTGCACGGGCGTGTCCGCGCCGAGCGCCCGCGAGAAGTGCAGCAGCCGGCGCGAGCGGTGGTAGTCGACGATCTCGCCGGCCAGGATGCGCCCGTGGTAACCGACGACGGCCAGCCGGCCGTGGCGCTCGATCCCCGCCACCAGGCGCTCGACGTAGTCCGCCGGGTAGTCGATGTCGTCGTCGCAGACGAGGTGGTAGCCGCTCAGCGTCCCGGCCCAGAAGAACTTGCCGGCGTCCCCGTTGTCGCCCTGGTCCTGGCTGCGCACGACGTCGACGCGCGCGTCGTCGAGGAACGGCGGCGCGCGCTCGTAGCCGTTGAGGTAGACCCCGACCCGGTCGGCCTGGGCCAGCAGCCGGCCGACGACCTGCTCGAGCGCGCGCTCGCGTCGCGGGATGCTGGCCAGCGACGCGAACACCTGCGGGCGGGGCACGGTGTGCCGGCGCGCGGCTGCCTCGCCGTCGACGAACCCCACGGTCTCCATCGACCAGCGCTCGCGCGCCGCTGCGTTCATGAGCGACGGGCTGCCGTCGTGCACGGTGAGCGACCGGTCGACGCGATACATCCGCAGGCCGTGGCGGTGCGCGCGCACGCTCAGCTGCTGGCCGACGCCCGAGCTGAGGTGCGGTTCGCGCTCCCAGCGGCGGCCGGCGATCGGCCGCAGCCGCCAGTCGACCGCGTCGAACAGCCGGCGCCCGCACAGCAGGGCGTGCATGTCGACCCAGCCGCACTGCACGACGTCGCCCGCCGGCTGGGCGAGCACCGGCGTCCAGCACTGGCTGCCGAGCTCGGCGCGCCCGGCGCTGAGATGCAGGTACAGCGAGGCCTTGGCGGGATCCGCGATCGCGTCCCACAGCGTCAGGCTGCGCTCGAAGAAGCGGTCGCAGAGCCGCGCGTCGTCCTGCAGGACGTAGAAGAGCTGCGCGGGATCGGTCCGCAGGTCCTCCAGGATCGTGTTCCACCAGCGCCACCAGCCCCGCTTGCCGTGGTTGGCGGCGGCGCGGCGGTAGCTCCATCCGCGCGCCGCCAGCCGCTGCTCGAGCCGCGGACCGGGGTTCGGCGTCGCGTCGTCGTAGACGCGGACGTCGAGTCCGCCGGCCGGCGCCTCGCGCTCGAGGTCGTCGAGCAGGCGGCCGAGCCCGTCGGGGCGGGCATAGGTCGTGATGACGACGCAGGGGCGTGTCGCGACGGACATCGGACGACGCGATCATCCCAGCCGGGCGCGGCGCTGTGGAGGGCTTTGCCAGCGCCCGGGTCCGGGCGTAGGATGGGCGCCATGCCCGGGGGCATCGCGCAGCCCGCCCCGCGCCGGTCGGCGCCGCCCGAATCGGCGGCTCGGTCGCGCGCGCCGCGCGCCGCGGCCCCGGCGACACCCGCGCTCGCCGTGGCCGCGGCGCCGGCCGCACCGCACGGGGCGGCGACGACGCGCGACCGGCTGCGCGCATCGTTCGCCGCCGACGCGCCGCCGCCGGCGCTCGCGACGGTGCCCGCGGCGCCGGATCCGGCCGCGCCGGGTGCCGCCCGCGCGGTGGTCGTCCCGCTCGTCCCCGCCGCCGCGGAGCCGGTCGGCCCGGCGCCCGCGGCGGAGGCCGAGCCGGTGGGTCTGGGTCCCGCGCCCGCGGCGGACGCGCTGACCACGCGCGACCGGATTCGCAACGGCGCCCGCGTGCCTGCGGCGGCCGCCGCCGAGCCGGCGGTGGCGGAGCGCACGGCACAGGTCATCGAGATCGACGATCTGCGTGAGCGGCGCCGCCAGCGCATCGAGGGAGCGCCTCCGCCGCTCGCCGACCGGCCGCCGCCCGCGCCGATCGTGTCCCTTGCCGTGCAACCGCCGGCCCGCGGCCCACCCGGCGGAACGGGTTCGGCAGCCGTTTCGGCCCGGGCGCCGCCCGCGACCGACCAGGCCGTCGAGAGGATCACGTCGACACCGCCGGCCCCCGCTCCCGCCGTGGAGGGATTGGTCGTGCCCGCCCTCGCGGTCGCGGAGCCGCGACCTGATGCTGCGCTCGCGCGCGCCGCCGCCGCCGAGCCCGCCGCTGCCGCCACGAAGCCCGCCGCCGCACCGGCCACCACCGAACCTGCTGCCGCGCCCACCGCTGCCGCCGCCAACCCCGCCGCAGCCGCTGCCGCCAAACTCGCCGCCGCGCCCGCCGCGCCCGCCGCCGCCGCCGCCGAACCCGTCGCAGCCGCCGGCCCAGCCGCCGCGCCCGCCACAGCCGCCAGCACCGAACCCGCCGCAGCCGCTGGCCCGGCCGGCGGGACCGGCACCGCCCCCGTGAGCGCCGGCGCAACGGAGTCCGCTGCCGCCGCCGAGCCCGCCGCTGCAGTCGACGCCGCTGCCGCCGCCGCGCCCGCCGCTGCCGCGCAGACGCCCGCCGCCGAGGCGCCCGCCGCCGCCGAGCCCGCCGCCGCCCAAGCCGCCGCTGCGCCCGAGGCGGCCGCCGCGCCCCTCGTCATCCGCAACCCCGAGGACGAGCCCGGCTTCCAGGCGATGAAGCAGCGCGCCCGGCGCGCCGGCTCGGCCACCAAGGAGCACCAGCCCGCCGCCGAGGGCGCGGCCACCGCGCAGGGCGCCGCGCTGCCGCCGGAAAACGACCTCGAGAGCCAGGCCGCCGCCGCGCAGGTCGAGGTGATGGGCGAGCAGGAGCCGGGGGTCTTCGACGCCCAGGCGTTCATCGCCGCGGTCAAGGCCGCGGTGGAGGCGGCGACGCCCAAGAACCTCGAGCAAGCCGACGAGTTCAAGGAGTCCGGCACCGTCGGCAAGGCCACCGCCGAGGTCGGCGGCCTCGTCGAGGGCGGCAAGGCGAGCTCCGAACACGACATCCAGGCCGCGACCCAGGCCGCGCCGGACCTCTCCGTCGCGACCCCCAAGCCGGTCGACGACATGGTCAACGACGAGCCGGGCGCGCCGGTCGCGGGGGTGGGCGCCGCGGGAGCGATGCCCGGGCCGCGGCCGCCCGAGCAGACCGACCTCTCCGCCGGCCCCGCCAAGGTCGACGCCGAGCTGGCCGCCGCGAACGTCACCGACGAGCAGGTCGCCCGCTCCAACGAGCCCGACTTCAGCGCCGCGCTCGAGGCCCGCCAGAAGGCCCGCGACCACGCCGCCACCGCGCCGGGGGAGTACCGCGCCGAGGAGGAGGCGACCCTCGCCCAGGGCCGCGAGGCGGCTGCCGGGAATGCCGCAGCGCAGCTGGAGGGCATGCACGGCGCGCGCACCGGGACGCTCGACGGCGTGCTCGGCGAGAAGGAGGACACCAAGAGCACGCACGAGACCGAGCACGCCCGCATCGCCGCCGAGCTGCAGGCGATCTACGACGCCGCGCACGCCGACGTCACGACGATCCTCGACGGGCTCGACGTCAAGGTCGACGACGAGTTCACCCGCGGCGAGAAGGCCGCTCGGACCCGCTTCGAGAACGACGTCGACGACCGCATGCGGGCCTACAAGGCCGACCGCTACGGCGGCCTGGGCGGCGGGGCGCGGTGGGCCTGGGACAAGCTCACCGGCATGCCCGACGAGGTCAACTCCTTCTACGAGGAGGGCCGCGACGCGTACCTGCGCGACATGGACGCCGTGATCGAGGGCATCGCCAACACGGTCGGCACGCAGCTCACCGCGGCGCGCGCGCGGATCGTCGAGGGGCGCGCCGAGGTCCGCGCCTACGTCGAGGCGCTGCCCGAGAACCAGCGGACGATCGGCGAGGAGGCGCAGGGCAAGCTCGAGGACCGCTTCGACGAGCTGAGCGCGGAGGTCGACGCCAAGCAGGACGCGCTCGTCGATGCCGTCGCCAAGCGCTACGTCGAGTCGCGCGATGCGCTCGACGCCCGGATCGAGGAGCTGCAGTCCGCGAACAAGGGCCTCGTCGCGGCCGCGCTCGACGCGGTCGTCGGCGTCATCAAGACGATCATCGCGCTCGGCGAGATGCTGCTGAGCGTCCTCGCGAAGGCCGCGGAGGTCGTCGGCGACATCATCGCCGACCCGGTCGGCTTCCTCGGCAACCTCATCGACGGCGTCATGGGCGGCCTGAAGCGCTTCGTCGCGCGGATCGCCACCCATCTGCAGAACGCGCTCGTCGAGTGGCTCTTCGGCACGCTGGGTTCCGTCGGCATCACGCTGCCCGACAAGCTCGACGGCGCCGGGATCCTCGACCTCGTCACGCAGATCCTCGGGCTGACCTACGCGAACATCCGCGCGCGCGTCGCGCGCGCCGTCGGCGAGCCGGTGGTCGCGCACATGGAGGGTGCGGTCGACGTCTTCAAGACGCTCGCGACAGTCGGCGTCGGCGGGCTGTGGGAGTTCATCCGCGACAAGGTCGGCGACCTTCAGGAGACCGTGCTCGGCAAGATCAAGGAGTGGGTGATCGAGCGGGTCATCAAGGGTGGGATCGAGTGGATCCTCGGGCTGCTCACACCGGTCGGCGCCTTCATCAAGGCCTGCAAGGCGATCTATTCGATCGTGATGTTCATCGTCGATCGCGCGAAGCAGATCATGGAGTTCGTCAACTCGATCCTCGACTCGATCAGCGCGATCGCGAAGGGCGACGTCGGCGCCGCGGTCGAGAAGGTCGAGGGCTCGCTGGCGAAGGCGCTGCCGCTGGCGATCGGCTTCCTCGCGGGCCTGCTGAACATCGGCGGCGTCTCCGAGAAGGTCAAGACGATCATCGCCGCGGTCCGCCGGCCGGTCGAGAAGGCGATCGACTTCCTCGTGATGGGGATCGCGCGGACGTTCAAGCGCACGTTCGGCGGCGCCGCGAGCTTCGTCACGAAGAAGATCGACGCCGGCAAGGCGTGGGCGAAGGGCAAGGTCGAGGCGGGCAAGGAATGGGCGAAGGGCAAGGCCGAGGCGCTCAAGCCGGCGCGGGGCGTGCCCGCGCAGCCGGACCCGGTCGCGGCCGCGCCCGAGGAGCACGACGAGGCGCCCGGCGGGGCCGAGACCGAGCCCGTCGAAGGCCCGTGGATCTACGAGACGGTCGAGCAGGGGCATGCCGTCCGGATCTCGCAGACCTTCGAGGTCTTCAGCTTCAGCAGGGCCACGCGGGTCACCGGCACGAGAGCGGCGGCGATCGCGCAGAAGGACCTCGAGAGCAAGGTGCCCCACCCCGCCGCCACGTATCCGACCGACTCCGTCGGGCGCGCCAGCGGGCCGGGCGGGTTCATCGCAGGCCTGAAGGACGGGGCGGCGCGCGACCAGATCCCCGCGGTCAAGAAGCTGCCCGGTGGGGTCGCGGCGTACGAGCCCGGCGACGTCCGCGGCCATCTCATCGGAGACCGCTTCATGGGTCTGGCGATCGACGGCAACATCGTCCCGATGCACACGACCCTCAACGGCTCGACGTTCCTGTCGTTCGAGACCGGGATCGCCAACGACTACAAGGCCGCCCGGGCCGCCAACCGGGGCGCGCTGCTGACGATGCAGTTCACGCCGAACTACCCGCCCGACGACCCGACGCAGCCAGGGCGCAAGTACCGCCCCAACCCCGTCGACGCGGACTGCACCCTCTATCAGCTGGACGCCACCGGCGGCGTCACCCAGAAGGGCTACACCGGGAGCTTCCCGAACCCCAGCAACGCCACGATCATCGTCGACCTCAACAGCGCATCGAAGACGGAGATCCTCGCCGCCTACAGCGGGCAGCTGAGCCCCGAGATCCACCAGCTCGTCGACGCGATCATCGCCGTGCGGCCGCGACGGACCGTCGAGGGTTTCCTCATGGAGCTCGTCCTGCGATTGCCGGCGCATAAGACGTACCTGTTCCAGACCCTGCTCGCGTCGCGCGCCGCGCGATTCGTACTGCGCTGATGGAGCGCCGCGGGTCATGAGCGAGCGGGCGAGCGTCACGGCGCAGCCGCAGCGTGCCGCCCAGCCGGCGGCGCGCGGGCGTCCGGCCCCGGCGCTCAAGGCCGCGCCGGCGCCGCGCGACGGGCGCGCCGCGGCGCACACGACGCGCGACCGGCTGGCGGCCGCGTTCGCCGGTGACGCGGCGGTCGCACTCGCCGGCGCCGAGCTCGCGGACGCCGCCGAGCCGTCTGCGCTGGAGCCGGCGGGCGCGCGCGAACCCGCGGACGGGCTCGAACCGGCGATCGCGCTGGAGCCGGCGGACGCACTCGAACCGGCGCCCGCGCCCGCGCCGGCCGGCGTGCTGGAGCCGGCGCACGCGCGCGAACCGGCGCCCGCGCCGGAGCCGGCAACGGCGCGCGGCGCGGATCGGCAATCGGGGGCCCCGGCCGATACCGCTTGGGGAACACGAGCGCGGATCGCGCAACGCGCGCAGGCGCTCGCGGGCGCGGGCGCGGGCACGGACGTGGCCGACCCGGCGGCCGCCGAGCCCGTGGCGATCACCGCGCATACCGCCCGGCCGGGCGAGGCGGCGGCCACGCCGGTGCCGCCGGAGCCCCACCCCGACCTCGAGCTCGAGCTGGAGCTCGAGCAGGACGCGGCCACCACCGCGGCGCCGGGCGCCACCCGCCGGCGCCGCCGGGCTCGCGCCGGCGCAAGCGCCGCCGGCGCCGCCGCAGCCGGCCCGCGGACGCCCAACCGCCGGTGGGCCCCGCCGCCGCGCGCGCTCATCCGCATCGATCCCGCACCGGGGCGCGCCCGCGTTCCGCAGGCGCCGGTCCGGCCCGTGGTAGCTCACGCCCGCGGCCCCCCGCACGCCGGCGGAACGACCCCGACGCCGACCACACCCGCCGAGCTGGCCGCCGCGCACGAGCGCCCGGAGGTGTTGTTACGCGCCGTCGTGGCCGTGCACGGCGACGTCCCCGTAGTCCAGGCCAAGCTCGCCGTCAGCACGCCCGGCGATCCCTTCGAGCGCGAGGCCGACGCCGTCGCCGAGCGCGTGATGCACGGCACGACGCCGAACCCACCCGCCGCGGGCGTGATCGCCGGTCGCCTCCAGCGCGCGCCGCCGCATGCCCGCGGGCCACCGCAGGCCGGCCTGCCCGGGTCGGTCACGGGCGCCCTGCAGTCCGGCGGCGGGCGTCCGCTCGACGCCACGCTGCGCCGCCGCATCGAGCCGCACGTCGGCCTCGACCTCGGGCACGTGCGCGTCCGCGACGAGCCCGCCGCCGCGCGCGACCTCGGCGCGCGCGCCTTCACCTCCGGCGCGACGATCTTCCTCGCCGCCGGCTCGTCGGCGTCAGACGTCGCGCTCATGGCCCACGAGGCCACCCACGTCGCCCAGCAGGCCGCCAGCCCGGTCGCGAGCGCGACGCTGCAGCGCCTCGACGCAGCCGACCTGATCCCGGACTGGATCCTCGACAGCGTCCGCTCGGCGGTCCGCGCGCTGCCCGGCTACGAGCTGCTCAGCACGATCGCCGGCGAGGACCTGCTGACCGGCGAGCCGGCCCGGCAGAGCCGCGACGAGCTCGTCGAGAAGGTGCTGACGTACGGCCCGTTCGGCGCCGCCGTCGGGCCGCTGCTGGCGACGATCGACGTGCTCGGGGACGTCTTCGCCGTCATCACGGAGGGCCTCGCGGCGAACGACCTCACGCTCGCGCGGATCGGGCGCGACATCGAGACGGCGTGGGACGAGTTCTCGGTCACCAACGGCGTCTCGGGGAACCTCGCGATCGTCGAGCGGCTCATCCGGGCGCTGCTGCGCGATGTCGCGAGCTTCGTCTCCTCGATCGTCGATCGCGTCATCGAGCTCGTCCGCGCGATCGTGGCCAAGGTCGCCGAGCCGCTGCTCGAGACCCCGCAGATCAAGCCGATCTGGGACCTCACGAAGAAGGTCCTGCACTACGACCCCCTGCGCGGCGAGGACGTCGAGGCGCCGACCGTCGACATCATCGCCGACTTCCTGCGGCTCATCGGCCAGGAGGAGCGGCTCGCGCAGATGCAGGAGCGCGGGACGCTGCAGGAGACCGCCGACTGGCTCGACACGCAGTTCGAGACGTTCGCCGGCCTCGTCAGCGAGCTGGGAACGCTGTTCAGCGACGCCTGGGCGGCGATCCAGCCGGCCAACCTGCCCAACCTGCTGACGAACCTCGAGTCGCTCGCCGGGCGGGCGTTCGACCTCGTGCAACGCGTCGGCGAGTTCGGCGCGACGCTGATCCTCAAGATCCTCGAGCTCGTCAAGGACTCGCTGCTGGGCTTCCTCAGCGAGCACGCCCACGCGATCCCGGGCTTCCGCCTGCTGACCGTGATCCTGGAGCAGGATCCGTTCACCGGCGAGCGCGTCGAGCGCACCGCGCGCAACCTCATCCGCGGCTTCATCACGCTCCTGCCCGGCGGCGAGGCGACGTTCGACCAGCTCGCCGAGTCGGGCGTCATCGACGAGGCGGCGGAGCGGATCGAGTCGGCGATGGCGCGGCTCGGGATCTCCGTCGAGCTCATCACCGGGCTCTTCCTCGGGATCTGGGACACGCTGTCGCTCGACGACCTGCTGGACCCGCTCGGCGCGTTCGAGCGCATCATCGCGCTGTTCGGCGACACGCTCGCGCGGCTCGTCGAGTTCGTGATCGTCGTGATCGAGGTCATCGTGACCCTCGTCCTGCGGCTCATGAACTTCCCGACGGAGCTGCTCGGGCGCGTCATCGCCAGCGCGACGCAGGCGATCGACGACATCGCCGCCGATCCGGTCGGCTTCCTGCTGCACATGCTCGAGGCGATCAAGCTCGGGTTCTCGTCCTTCCTCGACCACATCCTCAGCCACCTCGCGCAGGGCCTGGCGAGCTGGCTGTTCCGCGGTCTCGGCGCGCTCGGGATCGAGCGCCCGCCCGACTACTCGCTCGGCTCGATCCTCAACCTCGTCTTCCAGGTGCTCGGGCTCACGGTCGAGCACCTGTGGGAGAAGCTCGGCCAGCACATCGGCCCCGAGCGCGTCGCGATGATCCGCGGTGCGCTCGACATGCTCGGCAGCGCCTGGGCGTTCATCGTCGAGGTGCAGCGCGACGGGCTCGCGGCGATCTGGCGGTTCATCTCCGACCAGCTCGGCAACCTCTGGTCGACGCTCGTGCAGATGGCGACGGAGTGGATCATGACGCGGGTCATCTCCGCCGTCACGACGCGGCTGCTGAGCCTGCTGGACCCCACTGGGATCATGGCCGTCGTCAACAGCGCGATCGCGCTGTTCAACGCGATCCAGTCGGCGATCGAGTACTTCCGCGAGATGCTCGAGATCGTCGCCGGCTACGTCGACACGCTCGCCGCCGTCGCGGCGGGCAACGTCGCCCCGGGGGCGCAGATGCTCGAGCAGGGCCTGGCCAACGCCGTCCCGATCGCGATCGGCTTCCTCGCCCAGCAGGTCGGCCTCGGCAACATCCCGGAGAAGGTCGTCGAGATCATCGGCCGCCTGCGCGAGCCCGTCGACCGGGCGCTGGACTGGCTCATCGCCGGGGCGCTGCGGCTGGGGCGCGCGGCGCTCGACGCGCTCGGCCTCGGCCAGCGACCGGCGCAGCCCGAGCAGCCGCCGGGCGCCGCGCCGGGCGAGGTCGTCTTCGAGGTCGACGGCGTCCGCCACCGCCTCTTCCGCGAAGGCGCCGACCCCGCGCACGCGACCGCGATGATCAACCCGGACCCGAGGCGGACGGTCGCCGCGGAGCTCGACGCGCTCGCGGCGCGCGTCGAGACCGATCTCCCGATCCCCGCGGACAAGATCGCGGCGCGCGCCGCCGTGCAAGGCGCGCGAACCATCCTCGGCGCGGCCGCGCCGGCCGGCGCACCGCTCGCCGACCTCGAGCCGCATCTGCGCCTCCTGTACTCCAAGCTCGGCCACCCCGACGTCCCCGAGACCCACGTCGAGGGCCACGACGCCTCGATGGGGGTGCGCGTGACCGCGGGACCGCTGACGCGCAAGGCGGGCAACACGCAGGGCTCGTCGTCGACCGCCGGCGCGCACGTCGACCAGCGCAACGACATCGCGCGGCTCAACGCCGGCGCCGGGCTCAGCGCCAAGGGCCACGCCTCGATCGAGTGGGTGGCCGCCCACATGCTCAGCGCGCGCCTGCACGGACCCAGCACCGCCGGCAACTTCACCCCGACGTCACAGCGCGACAACGGCGTGCTGCTGCGCGGTGTCGAGCAGCCCGCGATCGATCTCCTGGCCGCCGACGAAGGCCGCAACATGCTCTGGTGGGAGGCCACCGTGACGCCGAGCAGCGACGCGGCCCTACCCCACTGGGCCGACACGCTGCGCATCACCTACGGCCGTTGGGACGCCGCGACGTCCGGTCGAGGCGCGCAGCTCGGCCAGGCCGAGGCGCACCCGCGGCCGGACTTCAGGGGCGCGCGCTCGATCGGCAGCCTCAGCGAGGACGGCCAGGTGCGCCTGACCGCCGTCACCGGCATGGACTCGACGGTCGCGCGGACGATCGTCGCCGTCCGCGAGGCCCGGCTGCCCGGCGGCGGCCGCTTCCAGAGCTGGGGCCACGTCACCGACCTCGTGATGACCACCCCGCGGACCGCGGGCGGCGCGCTGACCCCGACCTCCGCCGCGACCACGCTGGCTGAGCTCGACCGCGTCCGCGACCGGATCGTCCCGCACTTCGGGTTCGACCCGGACGCCGATCTGCGGCGCTACCTCGCCTACCTCGCCAGCGTGTAGGCGAACCGCCGCCGGCGGTCGTCGAACCCGATCGCCGGCGCGGGCGACCGCTCACGCCGCCTGGGCGCCCTCCCACAGCGAGCGGTAGAACGTCATGTCCTCGGCCGTGAGGAAGTCCGGTGGCGGCACCGCGGCCCAGCCCGGCGGGCCCTCGACCGCGTCGTAGGGCAGGCGCCACGAGTTGGCGCCGTGGCGGACGCAGATGTAGATGCCGTCGCTGAGGATCGGGGCGACGCGCCCGCCGCCGTCGATGACGGCCTGCAGGAGGGCGACCTCCTCGCCGATCGAGCGGTCCGGGTAGCCGCCGGTCTTGCGCCAGGCCTCCTGCGTGTAGGCCAGGGTCCCGGCGATGATCAACGCGTGCAGGCGGCCCTCGTGCAGCGGCGGCTGTCCCTTCCAGAAGCGCATCGTGTTGACGTCGAGCAGGTAGCCGCGCAGGATCCCGGCGATGTCCGCGTTGCCCGCGGCGAGCGGCGCGACCTGCCGGCGCAGCCGGGCCGGGCCGTACCAGTCGTCGTCGTCCCACTGCACGAGGATCTCGCCGCCGGCCAGCTCGCAGGCGAGCTCGCGCTTGCTGCCGATCGTCGCGCGCGCGGCGAGGCGGTGATAGCGGATCGGCGCGCCGGCGGGAACGAGGTCGGCGATCGGGTCCTCGCCGTCGTCGATGATGACCAGCTCGCGGTCGGGATAGTCCTGCTCGAGGAAGAAGCCGATCGCGCGCTCGGCGAAGCGCCGGCGGTTGTACGTCGGCATGAGGCAGGACACGGCCGGCTGCCGCGCGACGGGCGCGGTCGCACTGGGGACGGCGATCGCGTACACGCCGAACTCCTCGCCCACGAGGTTGCGCGCGTCGGCCACCGCCGCGGCGTTGCCGCACTCGGCGACGCCGGGCTCCATGAGGACCGCGATGTTCGGGCGTTCGCCGAGCCGGGTCGCCGAGCCCGTGGCGGTCCATGCGTCGCGCCGGGCGCACAGGGTGGAGCGCTCGAGCAGCTCGGGGTCGCGCACCCGCCGCGCGACCTTGCAGGACGGGTCGTACGCGAGCAGGCTAGGCGCGACGATCCGCGGCGTCGACGTCGACAGCAGCTCGCGCATCTGCTGGCTCAGCCGGTCGCGTGAGTACCACGTCGCGGGGTCCCACGCCGCGAGCGCGGCGCCGCGCGCGTGGCTGAGCGCGAGCTCGCGCCAGAGGCCGGTCTCCTCGCGCGCGAGCACGACCTCCCGGATGCGCTCGTCGCGCGCCAGCGCGGACACCTGCCGCCCGTCCGGCGGGCGCAGGACGAGCAGCTCGCGCGCGGGCCAGTCCTGCTCGGCGAAGCGCTTCGCCGCGAGCATCAGCAGCTCCTCGTCGAGCGGCGCGACGAGCACGCAGGTGACGAGCGGACCGTCGGCGGCGCTCGCGGCTGCGGCAGCGGCCGCAGCGGCCACGGGCGCCGCGACGGGCGCGTCGGGCGCGTCGGGCGCGCCGGGCGCCGAGCCGTTCGTCGCGGCCTCCGCCGCCGGCAGCGGCTCGGGCTCGGGCCCAGGCTCGGGTCCCGGCTCGGGCCCGGGCGGGGTCTCCGGCACCGGCGGGCCGCCATCCAGGCGGGCGGCGATCGCGCTGACGAACACGTCGACGTCGTCGGGTGGCAGCGGCGGTCCGGAGCCGAGCCGGCGCCACTCGACCGCCGCGTCGACGAGCTCCGGATTGGCGACCCGGGACCGCGCCCAGCCGGCGCCCACGAGCTTGCCGCACATGACGCCCTTGTCGATGAAGTGCAGCGTCCGGCAGGCGTTGAGCACGCGGTACCAGCCGGCCGCGCCGGCCAGCGCCAGGTCGACGCGCATCGCCTCGACGAGCCAGCTTCGCCGGATCGGTCCGAACACGCGGCGCGGCTGCGGCCCCGCGAGCGGGAGGCCGTGGTCGCGGCACATCGCGAACAGCAGGACGAGCCGCTCGTCGCCGGGGTGCTCCTCGCCGCGCACGAGCTCGCGGTCGATCGTCGTCAGAAACCAGCACTCGTACGACGGCGCGGCGCATGGCTCGCGCGCGCTGCCGAGCGGCACGACCCACAGATCCAGTCCCTTGACGGTGCTGGGCAGCGCGATCGCGCGAACCCCGTCCAGCAGCGCGCGGACGCGCGCCGCCCCGAGCGCGTCGCGCACCACCGCGACCACGTCGACATCACTCTGGCCGCACAGATAGGGGCCGGTCGCGGCCGACCCGTACAGGTACATGCCGACGAGCTCCTCCCCCAGCTCGGCCAGCAGGGCGTCGCGCACGGCGTAGGCGTACTGCGAGGAGACCGGGTCCAGAGCGCTCATCGCGGCGGCTACTGCGGGACGACCGTGGTGACGAAGAACCGGCTCACGAAGTCCGACGCCGCGCCCGTCCCGGCGCCGTCGATCGGCCGGTCGTCGAGGTCGACGATCGGCCCCGCGCCCATCCCGCGGGCGCGGATCGTGAAGACCCACTCGCCCGTGGCAGGCGCCTGGGCCGGGCGCAGCGCATCCGGGTCGTCGGGCGCGAACGTCACGCGCGACACGACGCCGGGCTCGGTCTCGAACGGGTAGGGCTGGATCGTGCCGGGGATCAGGACGCCATCGCCCGCGGGCCCCGTCGAGTGGCGCACCGCGACCGTCAGCGACGTCGCGGTGATGCTCGCGAAGCGCACGTGGTCGGTGAAGCTCATGAGGATCGTGAGCGGCCCCGTGCCGGGCTTGAAGCGCACCCCGTCCGCCGGGTTGACGTGCTCGATGGCAACGAGCGGCGGCGGCCCGGTCAGGTAGAACCAGCTCTCGAAGTCGCCGCCGCGATCGCCGTCGCCCGAGGGCAGGCGCAGGTCGATGAAGGCGTCGTAGCCCTCCGAGCGGATGATCCCGAAGACGTCGCCGTCGAGCGGGCGCTCGCCGGCGCGGTCGAGGATCGTGCCGGCCGCGAGGCGCACGCGGCAGCGCACGGGGCCGCCGAGATGGCGGACCCAGCGCCCGACGCTGGCGGAGTCCACCCCGGTGGGCACGAAGGTCCAGGTCGGCCCGTCGACGTCGACGCGCCCGTCGACGATGAGCGAGCGCCGCGTGGGCTGCTCGCCGTCGTCGTCGGCGGGGACCTCGAGTGAGACGACGAACGTGTCGGTCGACGCGCTCGCCGGGTGCATCTCCTCGGAGAACGTCACCCGCAGGCCCTCGTTGAAGCGCGCGAGCGGCAGCGTGCGGTCGTTGAACCAGTTGATCCCCTCGGCGGCGACGACCGGCCACTGCTCGATCGCGGGCAGGCGCTCGTAGAGCTCCTCGAGCGCCTCCTGCACGGTGTCGTTCGCCGTGCCCACGCGCTCGCCGTAGAACGCGACGTCGTCGGCGTCGAGATCGCACGGATGCGAGAAGCGCTCGTCGAGCCAGGCCAGCAGCTCCAGCGGCTCGGCGGCGCCGCGGTACTCCAGCAGCGCCAGTGGCGCGAAGCGCCGCTCCGGGCCGTGCGGCGCGCTGCGCCACGGGCCGTTGGCGTTCTCGCGCCGCACGCGCGCCTCGTACTGCCAGTACTGGCCGGGCCGGAACGTGCCGGTCTCCGACAGCGTCACCGTGATCGCGTCCTCGAGCGGGTGCGGGCCGGCCGCGCCCTGCGGGTCGAGCGTCCCGTGCCAGCGCCGCAGCTTGAGGATCGCACTGGGCGTGCCGTAGCGGTCGTCGAGCACCACCGGCGTGACGCCGTCGTCGATGTCGACGAGCGTGAACGCGACGTCGTCGGTGAGCCCCGACGAGTCGCCGGCGACGAGCTGGCCGAGCTGGCCGACCGCGCGCCGGGCGGGAACGAAGCCGCCGGCGCTGACCTGCGCGAGAGCGTCGTCGCCGAGGTCGACGACGTTGGAGAGCACCTCGACGATGTCGCCCGACGCGAGCGCCGTGCCGGCCTCGAACACGAGCCGCCCCGCCGCGTCCACCGTCGCGGCGAACAGCTCGCAGCCGTTGTCGCGCGACCACTTCAGGCGCACCTGCGACAGCCCGCCGCCGCCGTGGACCTCGACGCGGTACAGGCGGTTGTCGGCGCCGCGGTACCCGGCCGGATCGGGCAGCGCGCAGGGATCGGTGACCGGGGTCGCGGCCGGCACGTGGATCGTCAGCTCGCCGCCGGAGGCCGCGACGCTGTCGAAGGCCGCGCGCAGCGCCGCGGCGCTCGGGGCCACGCCGGTGATCGACGCGAGCTTGACCTGACCGAGCAGCTCGGTGCGCGCGCACGTGTCGCCGGCGCCCAGCGCCTCCTCGTGGATGCCGGGATCCTCGACGTGCGTGACGTGGCGCTCGAAGACCTCGAGGTAGGCGACGAGGCGGCCGCCGAGCGGCAGGCCCGGCGGCGCCAGCAGCCCGTCCAGCGGCGGGTCGGGCCGCGGGCTCTCGGCCCACGGGAAGCCCGCCGCCTCGGGGTACGGCGATGACGGGAAGGGACCGCCGCCGCGGGCGTCCACGACGAGCCCGTCGACGTGATAGCTGCCCGGGGCGATCCAGAACGCCGGGTCGCCGCCGGCCGCCTCGTCCTGCTCGAGCAGGAACAGCCAGACCTCGGCGCCGGCCTGCAGCGTGATGTGCAGCGGGCTCAGCGTGGCGGCGCCCGTCGCGAACTCGACCCGCCGCGGCGCGTCGGGCGAGGCCGGGCTGAGCGGGACCGCGATGCCGTTGACGTTGATCGTCGTCGCCGTCTCCACGCGCGCCCACAGCGCGGCGCGGTTGGACACGGCGGGGTCGGCCGCGGCCAGCATCGGCAGCGTCACCGCCGCATTGACGTCGCCGACGGCCGCGATCCGCAGCGCCGGGAAGCGCCCGGCGTAGCGGACCCGGTAGTCGATCCAGACGTCGGGCGTGCCGGCGGCGACCGTCAGCCCCGCGGCGGCCTCGGCGAAGATCCCCAGCAGCCGCCCGGGCGTGACGAGGAACCCGAGATCGGGGCTGCCGGCCGCGCAGCTCAGCCCGCGCGTCGCCGCGCGCACCTCTCCCAGCAGCGCGTCGACGGACGCCGCCACGTCGCTGTCGAGCACCGGCCGGCCCATCTGCAGCAGGACCCGCCGGTAGCTGTGGCCGCGCTTGCGGTCCGGCTCGTGCCCGCGGGAGTAGTCGCCGTGCATTTGCCCTGTCCCCCTCAGTCGATCCTGATGATTGCGGTCACGAGTCCGGCCGGCGTGTACTCGCCGAGGCGGCGAGCGAAGCCCGCCATCCGTTCGGCGAGCATGGTCTGGCTGAACGCGCCCATCTCCGAGCCGTTCTCGGCCCCCCGGCTGATCGCCGGGTCGCAGTCCTCGCGCAGCCGCCACCACGCCGGGTCGCGGCGGCTGCGCGAGACGACGCGCACCGGTGTGCCGGCGGCCACGCGATGCATGCGCGGCAGCAGCGAGTCGAGCGTCACCCGGCTGTAGCGCACGCAGCCGCGGAAGCGGTCCTCGACCTCGACGCGACCGTCGAAGATGACCTCCGACGCCTCGAGCGCGCGCACGCGCACCTCGCCGCGGACCGAGACGCGATCCAGCGCGATCTCGCCGGCCGGCGCGCGCAGCGCGGCATCCGGATGCGCGTCGACGATGCTGTCGCTCACGTGCAGCTCGCCGGCGCCCTCGAGCATGAGCCCTGCGGTCTCGCAGCGGGTCACGACGACGTGGGCGGCCTCGGGCACGTCGGCGAAGCGCAGCTCGTTGGCCGCCTCGAGCAGCGTGCACAGCTCGAGCGCCACGCGTTCGGTGGGCGGCAGCGTCATCCCGTCCCAGCCCGGCCCGCCGAGCGCGATCCCGCGCACGGTGATCGCCGCGTACTCCGGCGCCGCGGCCGGCGTCGTCCAGCCGGCGGCCGGATCGACGAGCACGATCGGGCGCATGCGCTCGGCGGCCTGGATCGTGAGCGACAGCCGCGCGCGATCGCGGACGGCGGGGTCGGCCGGCGCCGCCGGCCAGACCGGGGCCTCGGCGGGATACGTGGCGCTGTCTTCGAACTGGACCACCTCGGCACCGGCGATCACGGCCTGCGGATCGGCGAAGTCCGCGAAGTCGCCGGGCGCCAGGGCCTGCCAGCGGGCCGACACGGCGGCCAGCGCGGCCGCCAGCGAGTCGTAGCGCGGGATCGCGTGCCAGTCGGCGGGCGCGTCGGGGTGCAGCGCGCCGCTGCGCGAGACGAGCCGCGTCGGGCGCTCCAGGCGCAGGTCGAGGACCGGCTCGCGCACGTCCGGGCGGGCGCCGACGTGCATCGTCGCCCCCTCCCGGTAGTCGGTCGTGACGCTCGGCGGCGCCGGCACCGGCCCGGCCGGCCAGGCCTGCGGAGGCTCGCCGGCGGCGAGCGCGAACAGGCCATGCGTCACGTCGACGTCGAGCCGGCCGGCCCGCGTGGGCTCGAGCGTCGCCGGCGGCGACGCCGCCCAGTCCTCGCGATCCCACGCGCACAGCCGCCGCCAGTGCACGCGCCGGCGGCGCAGCCCCGTCGCCTCCGCGATCGGCGCCACGGCCCCGACCGCCATCCGGCGATTCGCGGTCGAGGCGGCGGCCCAGGTCGATCCGTCCAGGCCCGCGCGAACGGCCTCGCTGACGCGCACGAACGGCGCCACGACCGGCCACGGATCGTCGGCGGCCGGCGGATCGGCGTCGAGCTGGGGCAGGTGCACGAGCACGGTCCGGCCGTCGTCGGTGGTCCACGCGACCTCGCCGGGGCAGAGCGTCGCGCCGTCGAGCGAGCACTCGAAGCGCACGGCGAGGGCGGCGCGGTCGGGATCGTCGGCGCGCAGCTGCGCGACGGCGGCGAACTCGCCGGCGGCCGCGCCGGCGGCGACCGCCACCCCATCCGCCGCGAGCGCTTGCCACGTCGCGGCACCCGGGTCGGCGCCGGTCCACGACAGGCGCTGGAACGGACGGTAGGCGGGGCCGCCGGGCCGCTCGAGCGAGACGGCGAACGTCAGCGCGCACGCCGCCGCCGGCGGGACGTCGGCGAAGCCGCCGGCGATCCGCCGCAGCGGGCGCGCGCCGTGCAGGACCGCCGGCCCGCAGCCCGGCGCGCCGGGCACGCGGCTGATCATCCGCGGCTCGGCCTCGGCCGGCAGCGGCGGCCACGCCGCACCCGGGCCGGTGGCCAGCAGCGCCCGCGGGTCGAGCTGCGGCGCGCCGCCGGCCTCGGGCATCGCACGGATGACGCCGTCCTGCTCGGCGTCGTAGACGCTGCCGTCGATCGCGACGTGCAGCAGCCGCGTGCCGCGGACGTCCAGCGGCGGGATCTCGACGTGCAGCACCCCGTCGAGGAAGCCCTCGCGGGCGAGCTGCGAGTCGCGCGCGGCGACCTGCGCCCCCGGCGCGGCGCTGGCGATCTCGAGCGTGGCGCCGGGGAAGAAGCGCCCGGGGGCGCCGTCGAGCGGCGTCAGGCGCAGCACCGCGATGCGCGCACCGCTCGGCCCGCCGCCACCGGCGCTGGCGCTCGCGGCGACGCCGCCGGCGTCGAGGTCGATGCTCGCGCGCGTGACGAACGTCGCCGGGTTCGGCTGCCAGGCACCGGTGCCGGCGCCGGTCACGGTCGACAGGCCGAGCTCCACGCGCACGCCGCCGCGCCAGCCGCGCGACGGCTGCTCGAGCGCGGTCAGCGTGACCGCGCCGCGGCCGATCTGCGGGCTGGCCAGCGCGACGGCCGCCACGCGCCCGGCGGAGGTCTCGCCGGCGACCGCCGCCGGCAGGCCGCAGACGCGGACGGTGAACCCGCCCTCCTGGCCGAACCAGCGCTCGGCGCGCGCCGCGAAGTGCTGCTCCTCGATGCGGTCGACGAACGGCGCGCGGTCGTCGGCCGCGCGCGCCGCGCGCAGGGCGTGGCGCCCGCCGAGCGGTGCAAACGCGAAGCGCGCGTCGGAGTCCGGCCGGCTGCGATCGAAGGCCGTCGCCCCGCGCAGCGGGAACGTCACCGTCGTGTGCACCCAGTGCGCCACGTGGCGCGGGTGCCGGCGCCCGCTGCGCGACGTGATCGGGCGCACGTCGACGCTGTGCGAGAGCGCATCGAGCGGCCCGCTCGCCTGCTCGGCGACGATCGCGGGGCGCAGATCGACGCAGACGCGCTCGGGGCGCACGAGGTTGAGGTCCTGCGCGAGCTGGATGCGCTTCCAGCCCTCCTGCAGCACGACCGGCTGCGCCGTGAGCTCGGCGCCCATCTCCTCCAGCGCCGTCGGCGTGCCCTTGCGGCGCCGCCACGCCACGGTGCCGCGCACGTCGCGCCGGTTCGAGGGCGCGTCGGGGAAGACGAGCTGCGTGCCCACCATCTCGGCCAGGTAGGGGACGATCCGGTCGCCGGCCGTGTCGATGAAGAGGTCGGCGTGCAGCTCCTGGATGCTCTGGCGCACGGCGGCGAGCGGTCCGGCGAGGACCTCGAGCAGGCTGCGCAGCTCGCCGCGCCCCTGCCCGCCCGGGCCGGCGCCGCTCGGGGCGACCGCCGCCTCGTCGGGCACGCGGTACATCGCCGGCACGGCCTCGTAGAGCAGGCGGGCGACCTGCTCGAGGACGTCGGGATCGTAGGGGTAGTCGCTCACGTCGCGCTCCCGAGGACGGTGAGGGTGAGCTCGTGCGGGGCCAGATGCAGCCACCGGTCGACGCCGGCGGTGACGACGTCGGCGACGGGGTCCGCGCCGGCGTCGAGCGCGTCGACGGCCTGGAAGGTGTGCACGCGCACGCCGACGACGCCGGCCACCGCCTCCAGCCGTCCGTAGACCTCGCTGCGGAAGGCCGGCTGCGCGAGGTCGCGCGCCGCGAACGTGAACATCCCCGGCGCGTCCTCGCGCGCGCTGTGCAGCGCGTCGCGGACGGCCTGCTTGACGATCTCCGTGAGGTAGGCGGGGTCGGGCTCGATGTCCACGGCGATGCGCAGCGCGCGCGGCTGCGGCCCGAGCAGCACGAGCGGGACCGTCACGTCGCGGCGGGCGTCGAGGAAGGCGCGCACGGCGTCGAGCGTGGGCGGCGCCTCGCCCGTGCTCGTCGCGACGACGAGGACGATCCCGCGGGCCTGCTCCCAGCGCGCGGCGGCGCGCGCGATGCCCGGCATGGTGAGGGCGAGATCGGCGACGTCGGACACCGACACGGCGCGGTCGAACGTCCGGATCCAGCGCGTCGCCTGAACGCGGATCGCGGCGGGATCGGCGGGCTCCGCGCCGCCGGACACCGGCGTGAGGTTCATGACGCGGGCCAGCAGCGGGTGGGCCCGCTTGAGCCGGCTGAGCCGGCGCGGCTCGAGGTTGCCCGCGCGACCCAGGCCGACGCGGTAGACCGCGCGCACGTTCTTGTCGCCGGACGGCGGCACGGCGCCGTTGTGCCCGTCGCCGAACACGACCGTCGTGACCCCTTCCTCGTCGGTCTCGCTGCGGTAGTGGCGGTCGTCGGGGCCGCTGTCGTAGAAGTCCTCGACGCGCTGCCAGAGGACGTCCTCGACGCGCACCTCCAGCGCGGGATCGCCGCCCGCGACGCTCGCCAGGATGGTCACGGGCGACTGGCGCAGCTCGAAGCGCTGGAACGCCGTCACCCCGTCCGAGCCGCCGAGCGCCTCGCGCACGGAGCGCCCGTGCGAGACGCGCGCGACGTTGCCGAAGACCTTCAGGTCATCCAGCCGCCAGCCTCCCGCCGGGCCCGCGCCGACCCCGGCCGGGTCCCACTCGATCCGCGTCTCCCCCGCCGCCCCCTCGACGCCCGCGACGAGCTCGGCCCGGCGGATCGTGACGACCTCGGCGATCGTCTCGTCCAGCGTGGCGAAGACGAGCGGCCGCCCCGGGGTCAGGGCTCCGAGCTCCCCGGAGAGCACGAGCGTCTCGCCGAGCGCCTGCGGGTTGGGCTCGCGGGTGGCGAGCGTCGCCTCGGTCGCCCAGCCGGTCAGCCAGTCCGCCGGGAACGGGTGGCTCTTGCGGGGCACGACGGCCTGCCCGTCGCTGACCTCGATCGCGGTCACCGTCGCCGCGATGTGGGTCCAGACGGTCTGGGTGTCGGGCTTGGGCACGACCGTCGTGGTGAAGCCGCCGCCGGTCACGGGGGTCACCTTCACCTCGTGGCGGGTGATCGCCTGGTCGATGCGCCGCTGCAGGGTGACCGCGGCGGTGCTCTCGGCCGTCACCCGCAGGACGAAGTTCGAGCTCCCGTCGCGGCGCAGCACGAAGGCCCCCGCCAGCGGCTCGCGCAGCTGCTCGCCGAGGAAGACCTCGTTGGGGTCGTAGCCGCGGGTGTCCGCGCCCGCCCGCTTGACCTCGTACCAGAAGTTCGCCGACGCGGCGTCGGCCGTCCGGATTGCCGTGGGCGGGTACAGCGCGGGGTCGGCGGTCGCCCCGAACGGACGCAGCGTGCGCCCCGGATGGGCGAGCAGCCGCGGCGGCTGGTCGGGATCGACCGCGACCGCGCCACCGGGCGCGATCTCGCGGTCGAGCGTGACGAGCGTCGTGTCGTCGTCGCGCTCCTGCACGTCCTCGACGACGAACCCGCTCCACTGCGGCCCCACGAACGCCACGAGGTCGCCGCGCGCCAGGCCGTGCCCGACGCCCTCCAGCCGGATGTCCGCGGTGCCCGGCGTGAGCACGACCGGGCGGGTCGCGCCGACCGGCTCGAGCGCGTTCAGGCGCGCGTCCACCGGCAGGCTGTCACGCGTCTCGTAGTCCTCGGACTGCTGCTCGCCGAGCGGGACGCTGGCGAGCGCCAGCCCCGCCGGCACGGTTCCGCTGACGCCGTCCTTGGCGACCAGCACGGCGTAGCCGCTCGCGGCGAGGCCGGAGTCGGGGTCGTAGGCGAGCCGGCGCGCGTGGCGCACGAGGCTCGAGGCCGCCTGGGCCGTGCTGAGGTACGCCTCGTTGGCGAACTGGCGCTGGTAGGCCGCGAGCACGTGCGTCACGAGCGCCGACATCTCCATGAAGGTGCGCGCGATGTCGGGCTCGGCGAGCCGCTCGGTCGGCTCGCCCCGGGGGCGGCCGAGGCGCGCCACCGCGAGCTCGTCCTGCAGCGCGACGAGGTCGGAGAACTCGAGCGGCAGGTACTCGAGGCGCTGCAGGTCGCCGGTCTGCTCGCGGCCGGGCGACTGCGACGGATGCGGGATCGGGGGGCGGCTCATGGCAGCGGCTGGCGGCTCGGTTCAGACATCGGGCAGTGGAGGGAGGGCGAGCAGGTTGTTGGGCTCGTCGCCGTCGGCGACGGTGCGCAGGTAGGCGCGGCCGGTGCCCGTGCGGGAGACCATGACGTCGACGGAGTCGCCGATCGGCGCCTCGACGTAGAAGCGCCGTCCGCTGCGGATCGCCGCGATCGCCTCGTCGACGCTCAGGCGCCAGCGCGTGCCGTCCGGATGGATCCCGCCGACCTCGAGGATCCGCCTGGTCGGATGGCCGGCCACCGCTCGCACGGTGCCGGAGATGCGCCAGGCCAGCGCGGGCGGCGGCGGGGCCAGCGGCCGGGTGGCCGTCCAGTCCAGACCGACGACGCGCACGACGAGCGTGCCGTACTCCGGGAAGTCCGGGTCGGCGTCGAGCCGCGCCACGCGCGTGCCGCCGAGCCGGATGACGTCGCGCACGGCGGTCCCCTCGCGCTCGCCGAGCGGCCGGAAGGCCGTCGCACGGACGGAGCGAACGCCGGGGATGCCCTGCACGAACGCGAGCACGTCGCCGAGCCGGACCGCATCGCCGAAGCTCAGCCGGTCGGGATGAAACCAGCCGGGACGATCGTTGGTGCCCGGCCGCAGCTCGGCGAGCACGCGGTCGCGGACGAGGTGCAGGCCGAAGCCGGGCTGCGCGCAGAGCACGAGCTCGACCTCGAGCGGGACGTACTCGGCGGCCAGCACGATGTGCTCGCGACCGGCCATGCGCAGCCCGTCGAGGTGATCGTGCAGGCGCCCGCGCAGCTCCTCGCCGAGCGCGTCGGCGCCCTCCGGGTCGACGAGCACCATCACGGTGTTGAACAGCCCCCCGCGCGAGCGCGCGACGGCGCGCCCGGCGCCGGGGACCTGCATCGCCACGGTGGCGTAGTCGTCGAGCGCGACCGCCCGCTGCAGCGGGCCGTGGCGCAGCGACGCGGGCAGCTCCTGCTTCTCGCGCGCGAGATCGTGCGGCGCGCGCCCGCCGGCCGCGGGCACGACGTTCGTCACGGCGGTCGCCCCGAGCGCGTCGAGCGCCACCTGCTCGTCGGTGCCGGTCGGCGGGCGCACGATCTCGACGAGCGTCCGCAGCCCGACGTTCCCCGCCCACGCCGAGCCGACGCGGTAGCGCAGCTCGATCGTCGCCTCCGGCTCGCCCGGTCCGGCCATGGCCAGCTCGCGCCCGTTGACGCCGTCGCCGAAGCGCAGCCAGACGCTGCCGTCCTCGTCGGCGGCGGCGGTGTAGTGCAGGTCGAAGGAGTGCGAGGCGTGCAGGTGCTCGCGGACGGTCCAGACGACGTCGGAGACGCGCAGCTCGAGCGCGGGCCGGCTGCCGCCCTCGCCGTCGTCGTCGTGGACCACCGGCCACTCGGGCACGCGCAGGGCGCGCAGCAGCTCGCCGCCGCCGGGGCGCCGCGTGACGATGCTCGTGCGCCGCGTCAGCACGAGCGGCACCGCGTCGCTGCCGGGATGGGCGCCGACGACGGCGCGGTGCGGAACGCCGAAGACGGCGTCGACGAGGTTCGCGTGCAGCGTGAGCGGCTCGTCGGACCACGGGCGCACGGCCTGCGCGAGCGGCTCGCTCCAGCGCAGCTCGGTGACCTTCGACGGCGGGTCGCCTGCAGCGAACTCGTCCTCGGGATCCGCCACCCAGCCGGCGGCGGCGATCCGCCGCGGCGCCGCCGCGAGCGTGACGATCTGGGAGAACGAGCCCTGCAGGAACGCGAGCCGGTCGCCGGTCGCCAGCTCCGCGTCGTGGCCCCAGAGCAGCATCGTCGTCGCGCCCGCCGGCAGCTCGGCGTCGCGCGCGCCGGGGAACGCCGCGACGCGCAGCGCGGTGCTGTCGTTCGCCGCCAGGACGCGCGTGCGGCGGGCGACGCTGAACGTCACGGGCAGCTCGTCGGCGGAGGTCCGCATCCGGACCTGCAGGCCGTCGGGCACGAAGCCCGAGGCGCCGACGTCGAAGGCCAGCACGGTCGTCGGCCCGCGCCCGTCGTCCACGGTCGAGCCGAGCAGGACGGCGTGCTGGCGCAGCGAGAAGCGCTGGCGCGCGGTCTCGATGAACGCCTCGTTCGCGACGCGATCCTGGTAGTAGCTGGACATGTCGCCGGCCCACGCGATCAGGTCGAGCAGCATGCGCTCGAAGCTCGCCGGCGAGAGGTCGGTGACGCGCGGGTTGCGGACCTTCACCCAGTCGGCGAGCAGGCGGACGAAGCCGTTGTAGTCCTTCGTCAGCAGGTCGACGGCGGGCGGCTGCGCCGGCGGGCGGCGCGCCGCGCCGACGGGATCGCGGCAGTCGCCGACCTCGCAGTCGATCGTGAAGCGAAACTCGCCGCTGGCGAAGAACGGGTGCAGCGGCGCGCTGCCGCCGCTGAGCAGCACGATCGCGTAGGCCGCGTGATCGCCGATCCCGCGGAAGCGCACGACGGCGGTGTGGTCGTCGAGATCGGGCCGGTCGACGAGGATCTCGTGCGCCGGCGGTGGCAGGCGGCGGCCGCCGCGGACGTCGAAGTCGGCCGCGGTCAGGCCGGTCGCCGGCTGGTTGAGGTGGACGGTGACGACGGCCGGGAACTCGGCGCCCTCGAAGAACGCGATCGAGACGAAGCGGATCCCCTGCCACGGCGTCCCGTCCAGGCGGCCGGCATCCCAGCTCAGCGGCGCGCCGCTCACAGCACGATCTCCAGGTTGCGCGGCTGGCGGTCGGCCCGGCGGCGGTAGGCGATCGAGATGAGCAGCTGGCCGCCGACGGGGTCGGTCTCGACGTCGATCGCGTCGATCAACGCCTCGTCGCCGACGTCGCGGCGCAGTCCCTCGGCGACGCGGAACTCGACGGCGGCGATCGTCAGCTCGTCGAGCCCCTCGAAGACGGTCCGGTTCAGGCCGACGCCGAAGCGCGGCGCGTTGACGCGCTCGCCCGGCGACGTGAACAGGACCGCGAGGATCTTGTCGCGCAGGTGGCGGTCGGCGTCGCCCGTCACGGCGATGGCGCCGCGGTCGTCGCGCAACTTGAACGGCTGGTAGACGTGCTCGGCCATGACCTAGGACACCGGGGTGGGCGGGGAGATGACGGGCGGGAAGATCACGATCGTCGAGAGCGCGAGCGTGTGGACGCCGCCGGCGATCTGGTTCGCGCGGGCGGAGTGGCTGGCCTCGAGGTCGCTGAACGCGCCGGCGATCGCCGACTGGGCGGCGCTGACGGCGGACGGCGGCGACGCCACGCCGGCGCCGAAGACCTGACCGACCATGTAGCTCATCAGCGCGAGCGCGAGCTGCGTCCCGGCGACGTTGGCGTCGCCGGCCTGCAGCGCGCCCGTGGCGCCGCCGGCGAGCTGCGAGCGGCGCGCCGAGGCCGTCGAGCACGGGAACGGACCGGCGGTCGCCAGCCCGAACCAGCTCGCCACCGCGCCCGCGAAGGCGTCGCCGGACTGCATCGGGCTGGCCGGGTACTCGCCGCCCTCGGCCACGAGCCAGTCGTTCTCCAGCGACGTGGCGAGCATGCTGGGCGAGAGGGCCATGGCTACTCCGTCGTCACCTTCGCCGACAGCTGGCTGGTGGTCATCGTCGGGTTCGGCGGTCCGGACGGGCCGACGCCCGTCGGGTGGACGTGCTGGTTGAACAGGGTCATGAACGCGTCGCCCAGGACGACCTTCTCCTGCGCGCCGTCGCAGAGCTTGATCGTCTCGGCGGTGATGACGACGCCGCCGTCCTGCGTGAAGCGGATCGACGTCTTGCCGTTGCCGTTGGCGAGCAGCACGACCTCGCCGTCGTCGTCGAACACGAGCTCGTGGCCGCTCTTGGTCTTCAGCAGGCCGAGCGTGTCGCTCGCGGCCTTGCCGCCGTCGCCGGTGGGCACCTCGGTGCCGGTCTCGCTGCCCAGGTCGTCGGCGCCGCCGGTGCTGTCGGGCGCGCCCCAGAACGTCCCCACCCAGATCGGCCGGCTGACGTCGCCGCCGGCGAACTCGACCCAGACGGTGTCGCCGACCTGCGGCAAGAACAGCATGCCGCGCTCCTTGCCGCCGCCGAACGGCGCGCACGGCAGCGCCCACCCGCTGTCGAGCTGCTCGCCGAGCACCGCCGGCACCCGCGCGCGCACCCGGCCGATCTGCAGCGGGTCGGTGACGTCGGTGACGACGCCCTCGTACTTGCCGTAGAAGCGATCGACCCCGGCGCGCTCGTCGTCGTGCTCGCTCATTCGGCGGGCACCTCCTCGGCGGACTGGCCGAAGCTCTCGTCGCCGCTCTGGCCGGTGGCGTTGCGCACCGCGACGAACGTCTGCAGCAGGGCCCCCTGGTCGAGCGTCGTGCGGATCGAGCGGACGTAGTAGACGCCGCTGAAGCGCCGCCCGACGCCGCGCACGAGGACCGGCCGGCGGGCCCGCAGCAGCCCGCGGTACAGCGCCGGGTCGAGCTCCGCGCGCAGCTCGATGGCAAAGCGCGCGTCGTCGGTGGCGGCGGTCGCCTCGGCGCCGACGGCGCCGTCGAGCGGGAACGGGTCGGCCAGCAGGGCCAGCGACCCCTGCGCGCCGCCGGCGAGCAGCCCGTCCTCGATCGACTGCGAGGCATCGTCGGCGCCGATGAGATCCAGCGCTGGGCTGCCGTCGCCGCGCACGATCCGCTTGCCGATCGGGTCCAGCGCGCTGGCGGTCCAGCGCACGGGGCCGGTGGCGACGAGTTGCAGGTCGGCCCAGTTCAGCGAGCTTCCGTCCTGCAACAGCGCGACGTCGGGCTGCGGCGTGCCGCCGACGTCCGGCGCCGCGAAGTGACCGACCACCTGCTGCTGCGCGGCGTCGTACTCGAAGTACAGGCGCGCGCCGTTGCGGCGCGCGAGGTGCTGCAGGAAGCGCCAGTCGGTGCCACGCTGCACGAGCTGCTGGCGGTCCTCGTCGAACACGACGGCGGTGTCGTCGACCGCGGCCGCGATCTGGTAGCCGGCGAGCACGTCGGCCACGACGTCGGACTCCTTCATGTTCGGCCAGGCCGCGATGCGCTCCTCGGCGTCGAGCAGGACGGCGGCGTCCATCGCGAGCACCTCGACGTAGCAGTTGGACTCGATCGACTCGAAGTGCGGGCGCACGTGGGTCAGATAGCCCTCGAACAGGCGCTGGACGAGGCCGCCCGGCGGCTCGACCTCGAAGCTCAGGCCCGTCCCCGGCTCGAAGACGTCGTCGTCGAGCGGGCTGAACTCGCCGTCCGGCCGCTGGACGAGACGGAAGCGCAGGGCCAGCACCGACGGGTCGCTGTCGGACTCGCGCAGCTCGGCGCGGTCGAGCAGCGCCAGGATGCCGGGATCCAGCGCGGAGCCGGCGACGAGGACGTTGATGCGCGGGCTGGGCACGTTCGACTAGCGGTCGGGAGGGATCGGGAGGGGGTCGCCGGGCGCCACGACGTCGAGTGGGTCGAGCTCCGAGCAGGCGTCGCAGATGCGCCAGAAGCGGGTCGGATCGCGGTAGTAGCGCCACGCCAGCAGATCCAGCCGGTCGGAGTCGCTCGGCGTGATCTGCAGGACGGCGGCGGTCTGCGGCGTCTCGCGCAGGTCCAGCAGCGAGTGCGTCGCGCCGCGTCCGTCGTCGACGGTGAGGACGGGCGTCGTGCGATAGCGGCTCTTGCGATCGATCATGACTGCTTCGGAATCGGGTAGTTGCCGCCCTGCGAGGCGGTGTTGTCGTAGTACATCCGCGCGAGCTGGCGGCGGCTCGTGTGCGTGTGCTCGAGCGCCGATTGCGCGTCGGCGACATTGAGGATGTCCGCCTCGCCGAGCACCTCGAGCGCGATGTCGATCTCGGCGCGCACCGGGTTGAGGTGCGTGTTGTAGACCGACTCGTTGATCTGCAGCGACGCGATCCGCACCGGCAGGACGCGCTTCTTGCCCCACACGAAGAGAACGGTCGGCCGGGGCCGCTTGGCGCGCACCCCGTCCTTGCCGTCCGACGTCGCGTCGGCCGCCGTCTCGACCGGGTGGACGAGGTCCTCGATCGCGGCGATCTCCGGGGCGATGCCGTACTCCGGGTCGAGGTTGCTGACGGACTCGTCGCGATCGGCGAAGTCCAGCCGGATCTGGACGCTGAAGCTCTCCTTCAGCGCCCCCATCGCGGCGTCGGCGCTCGCCTCGCCCGAGCCGCCGGCCGGCGCCCGGGCGGCCGCGCCCTCGGTGCCCGCGGGAGCCTGTCCGGCCTCCACGGTGAGCTGGCGCGACAGCGACTCCGGGTTGAAGCGAAACGGCAGGACGCGGGTCTCCTCGCGGTCGTTCGGATCCAGCGCGTAGGCCACGAACGCGCCGCGCAGGTAGCTCAGCCCGGTGCTCATCGCGCCTGCCTCACGATACGCTCGTACAGCTCGTCGGCGAGCCGCGCCGCCGCGCCCGGACCGGCCAGCCAGCGCGGGTCCACGGGCCCGATCTCGAGCAGCTCCAGCGCCCGCCGCGGCGCCTCGGCGCCGTCGCCACCCAGGCCCCGCGACAGCCGCTGGGCGAGCAGCTCGAGCGCGTCGCGGACCGTCGCCTCGACCTGGCGGGCGTGTCGCTCGTCGGCCAGCTCGACGGCGATGCGGTCGATCTGCAGGCGGACGGGCGCCGGCGCGGCGGGGCTCATCGCGCCGCTCCGTTGACGAGGCCGCCGAGCGAGCCGAAGGCGGCCTGATCGGCGGGCCGGCCGGTCTTCTGCAGCTCGCGCTGGGTGGCGCGCACGACGTGGGCGATCGTCACGAGGCCCGACGGCGTCGCGGCCGCGAGATGCGCGGCGGCGAGGCCGATGTTGTGGATCGCGCCGCCGTTGAGCTGGAAGCGGTCGGCGAGCGCGGCGAGCTCGAGGTCGTCCGCGCGCCATTCGGGCCCCGGCAGCGAGCGCTCCCACAGCCGCCCGCGCAGCTCGCGGTCGGGCGCCGGGAAATGCAGGATGAAGCGCAGCCGGCGCAGGAACGCGGCGTCCATGTTGCCCTGCAGGTTCGTCGTCAGGACGGCGATGCCGTCGTAGGACTCCAGCCGCTGGAGCAGGTAGCCGACCTCGATGTTCGCGTAGCGGTCGTGCGCGTCCTTGACTTCCGAGCGGCGGCCGAAGAGCGCGTCGGCCTCGTCGAAGAGCAGCAGCCCGTGGCCCGCCTCGACCTCGTCGAAGACCTGGGCGAGCGCCTTCTCCGTCTCGCCGATGTACTTCGAGACGACCTGGCTGAGGTCGATCCGGTAGAGGTTGAGGCCGAGCTCGGCGGCCAGGCAGCGCGCGGCGAACGTCTTGCCGGTGCCCGACTTGCCGGCCAGCAGGCACGTCAGGCCGCGGCCGAGCGGGTCGGGGCGGGCGGCGTTCATCGCCCAGCGCACGCGGTGGGCGTTGCGATGCCAGTCGACGATCTCGTCGAGCTGGCGGCGCAGCTCGGCGGGCACGACGAGATCCGACAGCTGCGCCGACGGCTCGAGCACCGTCACGTGGCGTCCCATGCGGCGCGCCCCCTGCGCGCGGATCCGCGCCGCGACGGCGTCCAGCGACGGCGCCGGCGGGGCGTCCCCCGCGTCGGCAGCGGACGCGCCCGCCCGCTGCGCCGCCTCGAGCTCGCGGGCCTCGCGGATCGCGCTGCGCGCCTCCTCGGCGCCGACCCGGAACTGGGCGGCCATCGCGTGCGCCCCGTCCTCGCCGACGAGCTCGGCCCAGATGCGCCGCGCCTCCGGATAGCCGACGGCGCCCGCGGCGAGCGCGACGTGCTCGCCGGTGTCGGCGGCCTCGTCGACGAGCACGATGAGCGAGCCGAGGGCCTCGCCGAGGCGCGCGACCACCGCCGGCGCGACGGAGGTCGCGGCGTGCAGGTCGAGCACGACGAGCCCGTCGCGCATGCGCGACAGCTCGGCGAGCCGCGGCAGCTCGTCGGCGACCGTGACGATGGTCGCAGGACGACCGAGATGGGCCGCCACGTCGCACGCCATCTGGCGCGCGCCGCGGCGCGACGCGCCGCGCAGCACGAGCAGGCGACGCTGGGCCAGCAGGCCCGCGGCGTGGCGCACGTGCTCCTCGTCGAACGCGGGTGCTCGCGCCGGCGGCACGAGCACGGGGAGCAGGTCGTGGCGCACGCCGAACGCCGCGGGGTCCTCGAGCGCGGCCAGCAGCTCGGCGCGCACGAGGCGCAACGCGTGCGCGGCGTGCGGCAGCCCCGGTATCGGCTCGAGCGTCTCCACGAGCCCGATCCGGCGGGCCGCGCCGCCGTCGAGCGCACCCGCGAGGGCCTGCCCGAACGGCACGTCGCGGATGCCGCGCAGCAGCCGCGCGACGACGGTCGGCGTCGGAAGCTGCAGCCGCGGGTCCTCGGTCAGCAGGCTCACCGCGGCCGCCGCCTCGGGATGCAGCTCGACCGCCGCGCAGAGCATGACGAGCCAGTACGCGTTGGCGTCGAGGCCGAGCTCCTCGCACAGGCGCAGCCGGGCGGGGTCGTCGGCCGCTTCGTGCGCCTGCAGCCGCTCGAGCAGCGCGGCGCGCGCCTGCGGCTGGGCGTCCCAGCCCTCGTCGGCCCCGGGCACGCTGTCGGCGGGGGTGGCGACGTGGCAGGCGGCGCCCAGCAGCGCCGCGTCGCGCATGAGATCGGCGCCGATCACGACGCGAGCTCCACGACGACGTGCGGCGTGTAGACCTGCTCGCCGACGCGGACCGTGAGCCGCCACGGGCCGCGGCCGGCCGGCAGCTCGTCGAGCCCGGGAGCGCCGGCCGACGGGACCGTCAGCGAACCCGCGGCGACGGCCGAGGGGACGATGCTGATCACGTCCGGCGGCGTGCTGAGACCGGAGTCGGGCCACAGCACCACCTCCTGCGCGTCGGCGAGGTTCGCGCCGCTGAGGACGAGGTCGTCGGCGCGATCGTGGGGCAGCGCGGCGGGCGCGTCGATGGCGGGCGCCGCCGCCGACCCGACCCGCAGCACGCCGCGCCGCGACACGAGCCCGGACGCCTGCAGGGACAGGTTGTGCGCGCCCTCGCGCAGCGCCTCGAGGCCGCCGTCGTCGAGCGTCAGCACGATCGGCGAGCCGGCGGCGGCGACCACGAGCGAGGCGTCGCCCGCGGGCACCCCCACGCCGCCGACGTTCAGGCCCTCCAGCGCGCCCTGCGACTGCGCGTCGATCCGGGCCCGCCCGCCCGGACGCACGGGCTCGGGCGTGACGCGCAGGACCAGCGGGCGCGTTCCGGCGCGCACGTCCAGCCCGATCCCGCCGGGGCGCACCACCGGCGCCGGCCCGGCATCCTCGAGCAGCGAGCGCAGTTGCACGGGTGCCACCTCGAGCAGCGCCCACGGCTGCAGCTGCACGTCGACCGAGGTCCACACCTTGTCGATCTGCTCCAGCGACATCGGCATCTGCACGATCGTCACGTGCCCCTCGCCGATCTCGCTGAACGCGCCGGGCGGCACGCCCGGCTGGTCGGAGAGGGGCAGCATCAGCGCGGGCCCGTCGTGGTAGAGCGTCATGATGCGCCCGAGCGCGAAGTGGGCCGCCATCGGGTCGTCGCCGTCGGCGCCGGTCGTCGTGACGAGGTACACGCACGACAGCGACAGGGGCGGCGGCCGGCGCGCGCCGCCGGGCTGGCGCTCGGCCGGGTCGCTGCGATGACCGGGCTGCGGGGTCGCGTACAGCAGCGTGATCCGGGCGCCGGCCTCGGTCGTCGCGGAGACGTCGCGCGGGGCGCCGGGCTGCACGTCGACGATCCCCACCTCCTCGCGGATGTGCTCGGTGAGCACCTGTGCGACGTCGTGCAGGTCGCCGAACACCGCCATCGCCTCACCTGCGACGAGCGCCGAGCGGCGAGCCCGGGTCGATGACATGGGCGCGCGCGGCGGTCGTGCGGCGCGGGGGCGGCGCCGCGGCGCGCGCGGGCGTCGTGCGGATCTCGATGCGCCCGATCTCGATCGAGACGGACGCTCGCTGCGGCGGCTGCGGCGGCTGCGGCGGAGCCGCACGCGCCGGCGTGGGGGTGCGCGCCCGCGGCGCGGCGGGCGCCGGAGGCGCCGGGCGCAGGACCGGGCGCAGCGGCCGATCCTCCGCCGCGCGCGGGCGGGCGGGCGGCGCCGGGGCGGGCGGCGCCGGCGCGGCGCTGCGGACGGGCGCCGCGGCCGGCGCCGGTGCGGGAGCGATCGGCGGTGGCGGCGGCGCGGAGCGGGGCGCCGGCGCGGCGGCGTCGCGAGCCCGCGCGGCGGTGGCGCTCTCGCTCGCGCGCGGCGGCGCGACCAGCGGTCGCTCGACGATCGCGCGGATCACCGGTGGCGGCGTCCGTCCCGAGTCCGCCGCCTCGGGTGGCCGTGGCGTGACGCGGGCGGAACCCTCCCCTGTCCCCGGCCGGACCGGCGCGCGCTCGTCGCCGGGGTCGCGCCGCCGCGGGGCGGGCCCGGAGCGCTCGCCGCGGGCCGGCCCGGGCGCGGCGGGGGCGATCGGCCGGCGCCCGGCGGGCGGACCGGCGGGATCGCCCCGGCGGGCGTCGTCGCCGGCGCGTGCGGCGGTGGCGGCGCCGGCGCCGGCGCGGTCGCCCGCGGCGGGCTGCGACGCGGCGCGCCCGGCGATTGACGGAGAGCCGGCATCGCGGGCGGGCGAGGTGGCGCGGGCCGGCGCGGGCGCCGGCGCGCCACCGCTCGGCGACGCAGGCGCTGCGGGCGCGGGCGCGGGCTGCGGCGGCGCGGCGCCGGGGCCGGGTCCCGCCGCCGCGGGCGGCGCGGGCGGCGTGTCCCGTGATCCGGCAGGCGAGGCGGCCGGCGGCGCGGGCGCCGCGGGGCGCGCGGGCGCCGGCGCGACCTCGAGGGGCGGCGGGCGCAGCTCCAGGCGGGGCCCGCGCAGCGGCCCGTCGGCGAGCGCGCGCGGGCGCGCCGGGACGACACGACCGCCCAGCCCGGGATCGGCCGGCAGGAGCGGCAGCGCGCGTCGCCGCGCGGCCGGCGCGCGGACCGCTGCCCGGCCCGCGCCGGACGGGCGCAGCGGGCCGCCGAGCACCCGGGTCAGCCCGCCCGGCCCGCGGCTCATCGCCGCGCCCCGCCGGCGGCAGTCATCGGACGGGTTGCGCCTGCAGGTTCGCCAGGAGCGCGGCGTCCGCGTCCTCCTCCAGCAGCAGCCGGTAGGCCAGGCGGCGGCCCAGCGACAGCGCGAAGACGTCCGCCTGGGTCCATCCGTAGGCGCGCGCCAGCTCGTGGACGTCGCGCAGCAGCCCGCGCGCCCGCACGCTCAACTCGAAAAAAAAAGACCGGCACGTCGAACGGAGCCACGATCGCGGCCCCGCAGTGCGAGCACTCGACGGCCATCTCGAGGTCGAGGTCGGGCAGGCTGCGCTCGATCGCGCGCTCGAGCGCCGCGCGCTCGGCCACCGGCAGCCCGCGCGTGAACGCCACGTCGAAGTCACCCTCGTGCCCGCCGTAACGTCGCAGGCAGCGGGCGAGCAGCCAGCTGCGGCGCTCGGCGTCGCCGGCCAGCCCGGCGTCGGCGAGATCCTCCTGATCGCCGGCGGTCGGCAGATCCAGCAGCACCTCCCCGGCGCCCCCGATCTCGACGCGCACGGTGGTCGACGGGCGCTCGAAGTCCAGCGGCAGGGCGTCGAGCGAGAACTCCGCCGCGCTCTCCTCGCCGCACTCCCGGCACGGCACCTGCCCGCTGACGTCCGGCCCGAGCGAGAGCCGCCGCAGCGCGACGAGCTCGCGGTCGCGCTCGGCGACGAGCAGGCCGCGCACCGTCGCGCGCGCGGCGTCGGCGTCGGCGCCCGGGGCGACGAGGCAGCGGGCGAGGATCTCGTTGCACAGCCGAGCCGTGTTGGGCTGCGTCGCATGGCGCTCGAGGTACTCCTCCTCCCAGCCCGTCAGCGCGCGCAGCTCCAGGCGCGGGCTGCTCGTCGCGGGATCCGCGGGCGCGGGCACAGGCGCGGCCGGCGACTCGGGCGAGCCGCCGGCGGGCGCAGCCGCTGCGAACGGGCTCTGGATGCGCTCCCGCGTGGGCACTTATGCCTCGGTCGGCTCTGTCACCGCCGTGTCGACGGTGAAGCCCTCGTACTCGAGCTTCAGCGTCTGGATCGCGACCGCGTTGGCGTTGGCGTCCATCTCCGGGACCGCCTGGAACTCCGCGACCCACGCGCGATGCAGCGTGAACGCCATGACCGGCGTGGCCTGGAGGTTGAGCACCTCGACGGTGACCTCCTTGCGGTAGTTCTTCAGCGACATCGCGGCATCGCCCTGCGGCGAGTTGACGAGGTCCGCCCACTCGATGAGCTGCTGATCGTGCGTCAGGCCCGACTCCAGCGTCACGGGCTCGAACTTCGTGCGCCCGGGGAGCTTGCGCACGACGGACGGGCCGCCCGCCTCGCGCCACTCGATGACCTCGGTCGAGCGCTTGATCGCCGACATCTTCGAGAGACCCGCGACGTACACGTTGTCCCATTTCATGCGGAACTTGAAGTTCTTGTAGGGGTCGAGCCGATGGGTGTTCACCGAAAACTGCGGCACAACGGCCTCCTCACGCGGCGGTTTGGGTCTTCTGGCTGAGCTTCACGACCACGAACTCGGCGGGCCGTAGGGGCGCGAAGCCGACGAGGATGTTCACGACCCCCGCCGCTTGGTCGATCTCGGTCGTCGTCACGGCGTCGACCTTCACGAAGTACGCGTCGTCGCTCGTGCGCCCGGCGAAGGCCCCGTTGCGAAATTGCGTCTCCATGAAGCCGCCGATGGTGGCCCGCAGGCTCGCCCACAACGGCTCGTCGTTGGGCTCGAACACCGCCCACTGGATGCCGTTGTAGATGCTCGTGCGCAGGAAGATCGCCGTGCGGCGAACCGGCACGTAGCGCCACTCGCTGTTGGGGATCATCGTGCGAGCGCCCCACACCACCCGCCCGGCGCCGGGGATCTGGCGCAGGGCATTGATGCCGCGGGGGTTGAGCTCGTCGCTGTGAAGGTCGTTGAGCAGGTGCTCGAGCCCGAGCGTGGCGTTGAGCGTCGCCTCCGTCCCGGCGGGCGCCTTCCACACGCCGCGGCGCGCGTCGGTGCGGGCGAAGAGGCCGGCCACATAGCCCGACGACGGCACCGAGATCGTCGGATTGCGTCCGACGCCGGCGAGATCGCCGGCGACCACGTTCGGCCAGTACAGCCCGGTGAAGTTGCTGCTCGTCAGCCCCGGGTCGGTCAGCAGCCCCACCGCGGCGTTCGTCGCCGACGTCGGATCGGGTTGCGCCTGCAGGCCCGGCAGATCGCCGACGAAGAACAGATCCTGGCGCGGGCGCCCCTCCGCGAAGCCGATGAACTGGTTGACGAAGCCGACGTAGTCCGCCGCCGCGGTCTGACGATCCAGCAGCGCGTCGCACGCCGCGACGAGCAGCGCGGCGTCGTCGACGCCCGCCAGCTGCTCAAGCAGCAGCGGCCCGTAATCGCCCGAATCGAGCCGACCGCCGCCGCCGACGCCGCCCTCCAGCGCGGTCGCGCCGTCGACGATGTCGCTCTCGCGGAGCGCCAGCGGGTCGCTCGACGGGGGCGAGCCCATCTCGTCGAGATCGGCCGGCAGCGCGATCGTGGCGTCCTGCGCCCAGCGGATGTAGAGGCTGCGCTGCAGCACGTCGGCGACGTAGTTCTCGTCGTCGATGTCGGTCGTCAGCCGGTCCCAGCTCTCGACGAGCCGCGCGACACCGGTCTGCGGCGAGGTGTAGACGACCGCGATCCCGAAGCGGGCCGCGTCGCCGTTGCGAGCGGCGAGGATGGCGACGGCGACCGAGTCGCCCCACACGCCCGGTGAGCTGGCGACGATGCGGTCGTCGCGGGCGGACGTCTCCGGCTCGTCGGTGTCCATCGCCCGCAGCACGTATGCCGTCGACCCACCATTAAGGTAGAAGCCGTCCATCGCGTACGCCATCAGGACCCGCGTCGGCGTGCCTGGTGGGCTGTCCTCCGAGCGCACGCGGTAGTAGCCACCATAGAGCCGCTCGAACTCGGTCCGGCTCTTGATCTTCACCGGGCCGAGCGGGCCTCGCTCGCACTCCCCGACGAAGATCGTCGTGCTCGTCGGCGCCCCTTCGATCGAGCGTGCCCCACCGGGCACCTCGGAGACGTAGACGCCCGGATGTAGCAGCGTGGGCATGCGCCCTCCCGTTCTTCGTCGAACGAACGAACCCCGGTCGGGCGGGCGATCGGAGCTGTCCTGAGCAGGTGCGGTGTGGCGCCACCGACCATAACCTTGCCGGTGTCGAATATGCAAGCCGCGACCGGCAAACATTCCTCGCCACCACCAGGCCCGCTCGTGAGCTGCCTGTGCGTGACCGAGCGGCGCGAGCCGTTCCGGCCCTGGCTGCTGTGGAGTTACCAAAAACAGGACCATCCGGCGCGCGAGCTGGTGGTCGTCGACAGCAGCGACGGCGCCGATGCCTCGGCGTGGCCCGCGGACGTCACGTTGGTGCGCTGTGCGCCGGGCACGAGCGTCGCACGCAAGCGCAACCTCGCGGTCGATGCCGCCGCCGGCGAGCTCGTCGCGTTCTTCGACGACGACGACTGGCAGCACCCGCGCCGGCTGTCGCTGCTGGCCGCCGCCCTCGCCGGCGGGGCCGACCTCGCCGGCGGCATGCAGAGCTGGTTCGTCGATCTCGCCCGCGCCCGCGCACGCGCGCACGTCTCGCAGCGCAACGTGCTCTTCAACGGCCTCGCCGTGCGCCGCTCGGCGCTGGCGGCGGTGCGCTTCGACGAGCGCCGCGCGCGGGCCGCCGACACGGCCTGGCTCGCCGCCGTCCGCCGCGAGGCGCGCACCCCGGCGGTGGTCGTGCCGCACGTGCTGTCGTTCTGGCTCTGCCACCGCGCCAACCTCAGCAACCCGGCGCAGCGCTACGTCTTCCCGCACCCGCTCGGGCACGTGCGGACAGCCGTCGGCGTGGAGCACTGGGGCGACACCGACGCACAGCTCGAGCGCCTGCGCGAACGGCTGGGCGCGCGCTGACGCGACCTCAGCCGAGGCGGTCGGTCGCGCATGTGCGCGTCGCCGCGAGCCGCCGCCCGCGGCGTGCGTGGTGCGTGGCGCTCAGCGCCCCCGCCCCTTGCGCTGGCGCTGCTCGTAGAGCGCGTCGTCGGCGCGCGCGAGCAGGTCCTCGGCCGCGTCGCCGGCGCGCAGCTCGGCCAGCCCCACGGTCACCGACGCACGCTCGGGCAGGCCGGCCAGCGTGTGGTTGACCCAGCCGAGCCGCTCCCTGGCGTCGTCCACGCTGAGGCCGGCCACCGCACAGACGAACTCGTCGCCGCCGTAGCGGATGACCAGGTCGTGCGAGCGCAGGTTCGCGCGCAGGGCGTCGACCACCGCGCGCAGCATGCGATCGCCGCTGGCGTGGCCGTGCGAGTCGTTGGCCGCCTTGAGGCCGTCGACGTCGAGGAAGGCCAGCACGAGCGCCTGGTCGCTGCGCCGCGCGCGCAGGATCTCGCGCTCGAGCTCGACGAAGCCCGCGCCGCGCTGATAGGCGCCGGTCAGCGCGTCCAGCGAGGAGGACTCGCGCTCGACGGCGGACGCCCCGCGGTCGGCGAACGCGGTCTCGCGATCGAGCTCGGCCTCGCCGCGCTCACCGGCCCCGGCCCGCCGGTCGGCCTGCGCAACGCCGCGATCGAGCTCGGCCTCGCCGCGCTCGCCGGCACCCGCCCGCCGGTCGGCCTGCGCAACGCCGCGATCGAGCTCGGCCTCGCCGCGCTCACCGGCCCCGGCCCGCCGGTCGGCGTCCGCGATGCCGCGATCGCGCTGCGCCATCGTCCGCTCGTCGGCCCCGGCGCGCCGGTCCTGCGAGGCGCGCGTGCGATCGCTCGCCGCCGCCCGCCGCCACCGCAGCGATCGCTCGAGGATCTCCGCCGTGATCGTGGCGCCGAGCATGGAGTCCGACCGCCGCGCCATCTCGTCGCGCAGCTCCGCCGCCTCGTCGCGGCGCTCCCCCGCCCGATCTCGCTGGGCGCCGGCGGCGTCGCGCTGCACGCCGGCCTCGTCGCGTTCGGCCCCCGCCTCGTCGCGGTGCTCGGCGGCGGCGTCGCGCCGGCCGGCGGCGGCGTCGCGCGCGTTGCCGGCGGTGTCGCGCCGGTGGCCGACGCGGTCCCGCGCCCGCCGGCCTCGTCGCGCTGGTCGCCGGCCCGGTCGCGCCGGTGGCCGACGCGGTCCCGGCGCCCGCCGGCCTCGTCGCGCTGGTCGCCGGCCTGATCGCGCTGCTCGGAGGACGAGGTGTCGTCGTCTCCGGCGACGGCGGTGGTGTCAGCGGGCCCCGGTGCGGGCGCGCTCGCCGAGCGGCTGGGGTCGCGGTCGGACAGCCCCGGATCCGAGGCGGCGCTGGACTGCTCGATCTTCGCGCCGGTGCCATCCACCGGCCGATCGCCTGACGACTGCCCGCTCACAGCTTCCCCGTCTGCCAGGGCGGCGAGTCTCGTCGAGCCCCGCACCCGTGCACTTGACCCGTTGAGCGTATCCCTTCTCAGCCGCTGCGCAGCGCGCGCGTGGCGACGACGATCGTCTTGACGACGTACGTGACGGCCAGCACGAAGAACAGCGCGCCGATCGCCGCCCGAACCTGCTCCTCGTCCAGTGGCCCGCGCTGGGCCAGCGGCTCGGCCACGACGTTGGCGGCCTTCTCGCGCCAGCCCTGCAGGCCTGCGGTGCCGAGCTGCGTCGGCGTTTGCATGGCGTTCCCTTCGGTTGCTTGTCGCACCAGGGGTTCCCCGCCGCGCCCGGCGCCGAACCGGCGGACGCCTTCGCGTCCTCTAGCCGCTCTCGGAGCGGCCCTTCTCGCAGTCGGGGTCCTGGGCGCGGTCGGTCAGCCCGTCGTCGTCGTTGTCGCGACCGTCGGTGCACTCGTTGGGGGCGATCGCCGCCGGTGGCGGGGGCGGCGTGCTGTCCGGCGGGGGCGCCGTCACGCCCGGCGTGCTCGTCCCGGCCTCGCTGCCGCTCGTCTCGCAGTCCGGGTCCTGCGCGGAGTCGGTCAGGCCGTCGTCGTCGTTGTCGATCGAGTCCTCGCAGTCGGGTCCCGGGACGACCGGCTGGGTCGTGGTGCCGGGCTCCTCCTCGGGCGGGCAGGTCGGGTCGCGGTCCTCGGGCGCGACGCCTTCGCAGAACGGCTCGGACCGGCGCTCCCGGGCGAACGTCGCGCCGAGGGTGCGCGGGCGGTCCATCGCGAACTGGCAGCTGCCCTCGCCGGAGCAGGAGTCGCCCCAGCCCTCGAACGTCGAGCCGCTCGCCGCCTGCGCGAGCGCCGTCACCCGCGTGCCCGCGGTGAACTTGAACTCGCACGAGGCGTTGCACGAGACGTCGCCCTGTGTGATCTCCACGGTCCCGAATCCGCTGCCGCCGACCGACACGGTCAGCAGGACGCGGTCGTCGTCGGTCGTCGTGGTGGTCGCCGTGTTGCGGTCGGCCAGGGGGTCGGTCTCGCCGTTGCCGCCGAGGCTCGAGAAGGCGAAGACCAGCCCGACGGCGATGAGCAGGGCAGCGCCCAGCGCAGCCAGCAGCACCGGCGGCGGGCCGCCGATCTGGGTTTCGCTTCCGCCGTCGTCCGTGGTCACAGGCCGCGGCGGACCATACCGGTCAGGACGCGGGCGCCACGGAGGCACGCCCCGCCCCCCGCTGCGCCGGTCAGCTCACGCCACGTCGCGCCGGCGCAGCAGGAACGCCGCCAGCGCCGAGAACCCCGCCGCGATCAGGAGCAGCACCGCGAGCGCCTGCACGCTGTCGACGAACGGGCCGCCGAACGCGCCCGGACCGTTGGACTCGATGCCGGCGGCCGGCGCCCCCAGCGCGGTCGCGAGCGAGTAGCCGTTGGCGCGCAGGAAGACCTGGGTCAGGGGCTCGAGCACGCTGACGCTCTCGGCGAACGCGCTCAGCAGGCCCTCGACGACGAGCGCGTAGAGGATGCCCAGGCCGATCGCCAGCGAGGTGCCGCGGGTCATGACGCCCAGCAGCACGCCCAGCGCCGCCCACGCGGCGAGGATCAGCCAGCCGGCCGCCATCGCGCGGACGAGCAGCCAGGCCGGCGGCCAGGCGATCGGCGCGGCCTCGATCGTCGCGATGACGACGCTCGCGACCGCGCCGGCCGCGAAGAGCGCGACGACGAACGCGATCAGGACGATCCCCAGCGCGATCAGCTTCGCGCCGAACACCGTCAGCCGGCCGGGGCCCTGGACGAACAGCGTCTTCAGCGTGTCCCAGCCGTACTCGCTGCCCAGCGCGAACACCCCGAGCATGAGCGCGAAGACGCCGCCGAAGAACGGAAAGCCGGCGATCAGCGTGCCCGCCAGCGACTCGGGGAGGAACTCGCCGATGCCCAGCGGCGCGTCCTCCGGGTCCAGCGCGTACGGCAGGACGTAGGCGAAGAAGATGCCCAGGAACGTCCAGATCCCGAGCAGGATCCAGGTCGCCGCGCGCCTGCGCAGGATCAGCAGCTCGGCGCGCACGTTGTGTCTCATGACGGCCCCTTCCCGTTCGTGGTGGTGGTGGTAGTGGTGGTGAGCTCGAGGAAGATGTCCTCCAGCGAGGCCGTCTGCGCGTAGATCGCCGAGACCGCGACGCCGGCCTGCACGAGCATCCGGTTGATCGCCGCCGCCTGCGCGGTGTCGACGACGACCTCGAGCAGGCCGTCGTCGCTGGTCACCGCCGCGACGTGCGACAGTGCGCCGATCAGGCGCGCCGCCTCGGCCTGCGGCTCGGCGCGCACCCGCAGCCCGGCCCGGCCGCGCAGCTGCGCGACGGTTCCCTCGGCGACGAGCGCCCCGTCGCGGATGACCCCGACGCGGTCTGAGACCTGCTCGATCTCGCCCATGAGATGGCTCGACAGCAGCACGGTCCGCCCGCCGTCGGCGAGCGAGCGGATGAACGCGCGCATCTGCGCCATGCCGGCGGGGTCCAGGCCGTTGGTCGGCTCGTCGAGGATGAGCAGCTCGGGGTCCTTCAGCAGCGCGGCCGCGACGCCGAGGCGCTGCTTCATCCCCATCGAGTACGTCGCGACGCGGTCGCTCGCGCGGGCGCTCAGGCCGACCTGGCCGAGCACGCTCTGCACGCGCCCGTCGCCGACCGCCGCGTGGCGGGCGAGGACGCGCAGGTTGTCGCGCCCGGAGAGGTACGGATAGAACGCGGGCTGCTCGATCATGGCGCCGATCCGGGACAGGCCGGCCCGCGCGCCGGGCGGCGCGCCGAGCACGGTCGCGCGGCCGGACGTCGGGCGCACGAGGCCGACGAGCATCCGCAGCGTCGTCGTCTTGCCGGCGCCGTTCGGACCGAGGAAGCCGTAGACCTCACCGCGGCGCACGCGCAGCGCCAGCGCGTCGACGGCGACGATCGTGTCGCCGTAGCGCTTCGTGAGGGCCCGCGTGCTGATGACGAGCTCCTCCTCGGGGCCGGCGTCGTCGGCGTGCGTCGTGGCGGGTGCGGCGGTGGTGGTGGTGGTGGTGGTCATGGCTGCGAGCTCCCGTTGGCGGATCGGCGGTGAGCGCAGGATCGCCGGCCGCGGCCGGCGCGTCGTCGGCCGCGCGAGCGAGCCTGGGTGGCCCGGCCGGTGATCTGTGCATCGGCCCCGCGCAGGACGGCGGATCATCCTCGGGGAGGACGGCCCGGCCGGCCGGCGGGGTTACCGTGGACGCATGACCGTCCTGTCCGCGCCGGAGCGCTGGCGCGCGCACGATCCGCGCGTGCTCGACGGCCTGCTCGCCCTCGTCCTCACGGTGGCGCTGCAGCTGCAGCTCGTCCTCGGCGGCGCGCCGGACGCCACGGCGATCGCCGTGCTCGGAGGGCTCGCCCTGACGCTCCCGCTCGCCTGGCGGCGCCGCCACCCGCTGGCGGTGGTCCTCGCGTACGGCGCGGCGGCGGCGGCCTCAGAAGCGCTCGGTGGGGGCACCTTCGACGGCGAGCCGCCGCTGGCGGCCGCGCTCGTCACGGGGGCGATCGCGTTCTACTCGCTCGGCGCCCACGCCGGCGAGCGCGCCGGCCTCGCCGGGCTGGGGCTGGGTGTGCTGGGCCTGTGGACGACCGTCGTCGTGTCCGACCACAGCGACCTGGCGAGCTTCCTCTTCTCGGCCGGCCTCGTCGCGCTGTCGCCGTGGCTGGCCGGGCGCACGAGCCGCGCGCGCACGCTGCGCGCCGAGGCGCTGGAGCGCGAGCGCGAGGGCCGCGCCCGCACGGCGGTGTTCGAGGAGCGCCAGCGGATTGCCCGCGAGCTGCACGACGTCGTGGCCCACGGGCTCGTCGTCATGGTCGTGCAGGCGCAGGGCGCCCGGCGCATCCTCGACCAGGACCCCGAGCGCGCGCGGGACGCGCTGCGCGCGATCGAGCAGACCGGCCAGACGTCGCTGGCCGAGATGCGCCGCTCGCTCGGCGTGCTGCGCGAGGAGTCCTCCGCGGCCGAGCTCGTCCCGCAGCCGACGCTGCGCGACCTCGACGGCCTACTCGAGGAGATGCGCCGCGCGGGCCTCGCCGTGGACCTGCGGATCGAGGGCGAGCCGCGCGCGCTCGCCGAGGGCGTCGACCGCTCGGCCTACCGGATCGTGCAGGAGGCGCTGACGAACACGCTCAAGCACGCCGGGCTCGTGCCGGCCCGGGTCACGGTGCGCTACGGCGGCGACGAGCTGCGCCTGGAGATCGTGGACGCGGGCTCGCCCGCCGGCCCGCCGGACGGCGGCAGCGAGGGCGGCGGCGGCCACGGCCTCGTGGGCATGCGCGAGCGCGTGCGCCTCTACGGCGGCGAGCTGGAGGCGCGCAGCGAGAACGGCCGCGGCTTCGTGGTGCGGGCGCGGATCCCGCTGACGCCGTGAGCATCCGCGTCCTGCTGGTCGACGACCACGCGCTCGTGCGCACCGGCTTTCGCATGGTCCTCGACAGCGAGCCCGACCTCGAGGTGGTCGGCGAGGCGGCCGACGGACACCAGGCGATCCACAGCGCGGCGCGGCTGGCACCCGACGTGGTGCTCATGGACGTCCGCATGCCGGGGCTCGACGGGATCGCGGCGACGCGCGCGATCGTGAGCGCGGGGCGTGCGGGCGAGGGCGGCGGCGCTGGCGCGCCCGCGCCGAAGGTGCTCATCCTCACGACGTTCGACCTCGACGAGTACGTCTTCGACTCCCTGACGGCGGGCGCCAGCGGCTTCCTGCTCAAGGACGTCCCGCCCGAGCAGCTCATCGCCGGCATCCGCTCGGTGGCGGCCGGCGACGCGCTGCTGGCGCCGGCGGTCACGCGGCGGCTGATCGACGAGTTCGTCCAGGGCGGCCGGCGCCGCACGACCCCGCCGCCCGCGCTCGAGGAGCTGACGCCGCGCGAGCGGCAGGTCCTCTCACTCGTCGCCCAGGGACTGTCGAACTCCGAGATCGCGGCGGCGCTCGTCGTGGAGGAGACGACCGTCAAGACCCACGTCTCGCGGCTGCTGGCCAAGCTCGGGCTGCGCGACCGCGTGCAGGCGGTGGTGCTGGCGTACGAGTGCGGGCTCGCCGGCAGCGGCTCGCGAACCGGTTGAGGCCAGCGGCGCGCGGAGCACCATGCTCGGTTGATAGCCACGAAAAGATCGAGTTCCCGAATCGCCTCATCGAGCGCAGGTTTCGAATGGACTTGCGTTATGTGAGTGGCGGGCGTAGCTGCGGCGCGCGGTGCGGGTCGGCGGTCGGCGCGGCTGCGCGCTCGAAGATGAGGGATCACCCCTCATGCGCCTGGCGCGGCCGCGCCGCAGAGTGCCATCGACAGCGCTCACCCCCTCTCAAGGAGACCGTCGATGACCACCACCAGCCCCCTCGCCCGCCTGCGCAGCACCACCCGCCGCTGCACCGCCGCCGTGGCGGCGCTCGCCGCGGCGACCACCCTCGCCGCCGCCGGTTCGGCGCAGGCCGCGGGGCCCGCCCCGAACTTCCAGATGCCGTTCACCTGCGGCCAGATGTGGGAGGCCACGACGTACGACGACCATGGTCCCGATCCGGACAGCATCGACCTCGGCAGGTGGGATGCCGACGACGACAACATCTCCAGCGGCGAGCCCGTGCTCGCGTCCGCCGACGGCGTCGTGACGTCCGTGACGATGAACGCCAAGAACGAGAACCAGGTCTTCCTCGACCACGGCAACGGCTGGTCGACGCAGCACAAGCACCTCGAGTCGATCCCGCCGCTGACGGTCGGCCAGCGCGTCGCCCAGGGCGAGCAGATCGGCCGCACCGGCAACAGCGGGATCCAGCCGGTGGCCTTCCACCTGCACTACACGCAGCTCGCCGACGGCGTCGCCGTGCGGGTCCGCTTCAACGGCTCGCTGATCGACACGCACCAGGGCGACGAGTCGTCGTGGGGCAAGTGGCCGACGCGCACCGGCGAGCAGCTCACGAGCAACAACTGCCCCGGCCGCGCTTTCCTGCCATTCGACCAGGGCGGCCAGCATCACGTGTACGCCTACGAGTCCGCCCGCGGCGCCGCCGGCATCGCGAGCATCGCCAACAACGGCAGCGGCGTCGTGAACCCGTGGGGCATCAACGCCGGCAACCGCCGCCTGACGCACTTCGTGCCCTTCAAGTCGGGCAGCGAGGCGCGCTACATCTCCTACGCGTCCTCGACCGGCGCGGTCGAGTTCGCAAAGATCGCCACGACGGGCCCGGCCAAGCTCTCGAGCGGCACGTGGGGCAAGGGCTGGACGCACTTCATGCCCTTCGCGCTCGGCGGCCAGCCGTACTACGTCGCCTACAACTCGCTGACCGGCGCCAAGAACGTCGACCGCATCAACGCGGCCGGCACGGGCGCATCGACGCTGGACGGCGGCACGTGGACCAAGGGCTGGACGCAGCTCGTGCCGTTCACCCTCGGCGGCGTGCAGCATTTCCTGACCTACCGCGGCAGCACGGGCGAGGTGAAGATCAACAAGATCACCGGCTCGGGCAACAGCGTGACGATCGCGAACGTCTGGCAGGGCACGTGGGCGACGCAGATCACGCACATCGTGCCGGTGCTGCACGACGGCACGGTGCGGCTCGTGCGCTACAGCCAGGCGACGGGCGCGGTGACGTTCGACCGGGTCAACGCCAACGGCCGGGCAATCGTCAACGTCGGCGCGGCGAACTGGACGACGCAGTGGTCGACGCTCTCCCCGTACGCGGTCAGCGCCACCGGCCACATCCTGGCCTACAAGACCACCGGCGTGGCGAAGATCCTCAAGCTCAACGCCGCCGGCAGCGCGATGTCGGTGCTCTCGACCCAGGGCTGGACGCTCGGGCTCGCGTAGCCGACCGAACGACCTCGGCATCGGCCTCGGCTGATCGACGGACCCCTTCCGCTGCGGCGGGAGGGGTTCGTGGTCGTTCTCCCCGCCCGCCCTCAGCGCCGCGGCGGCGGGGCCGGCCGGCGCTCGGCGGCGGCGCAGGCCAGGCACAGGACGCTGTCGGGCCGGGCGCTCAGTCGCGCCGGCTCGATCGGCCCGCCGCAGGCGTCGCAGGTCCCGTAGGTGCCCTCGTCGAGCTTGGCCAGCGCCCGCTCGGTCCGGGCCAGCGTGCTCTCCAGGGAGCGGCCGACGCCGATCTCGGTCAGCCGGCCGACCGCCTCCGTCGTGCCGTCGCCGATCCGCTTGCCGAAGCCCTGGGCGGTGCCGCGCTCGGGCCGCTTGGCCAGGCCGGCGACGCGGTCGCGGGTGAGGCGGCGGTGGTCCTCGAGGGCGAGGCGGACCTCGACGAGGTCGAGGTCGACGTCGTGGTCGTCGTCGGGCGCCGGCATCGTTGCTCTCTCCTACCCGCCAGCCCCGCGGGAACGGCGGCCGATGCCGAGCGAGCGACGATCACGCGTCAGCGCTCGCCGCTCGGGGCATCGTGTAGAACGACGGCGTGGCCGGATACGACGAGCGGCTGGGCGGCGGGTACGCGGCGCAGCGGCGGCCCGATCCGCGGATCGCGGCGCAGATCCGCCGGGCGCTCGGCGACGCGCGCCGGATCGTCAACGTGGGCGCCGGGGCGGGCAGCTACGAGCCGGCGGATCTCGTTGTCGTCGCGGTCGAGCCCTCGGCCGTGATGCGCGCGCAGCGGCCGCCCGGCGCGGCGGCGTGCGTGGCTGCGCAGGCCGAGGCTCTGCCCTTCGCCGACCGGGAGTTCGACGCAGCGCTGGCGGTGCTGACCGTCCACCACTGGGGCGACTGGCGCGCGGGCTGCGCGGAGCTGCGCCGGGTCGCGCGGCGCTGCGTGGTGCTCACGTGGGATCCGGCGGTGGCCACGTCGTTCTGGCTCGTGGCCGAGTACGTGCCCGACCTGCTCGACACGGACCGGCGCCGGTTTCCCGCCACGCTGGCCGATCAGGTGCGGGCGCTCGGCGCCGGTCGCGTCGAGCCGGTGCTCGTCCCCCACGACTGCACCGACGGCTTCCTCGGCGCGCACTGGCGCACGCCCGAGCGCTACCTCGATCCCACGGTGCGCCGGGGCATGAGCGTCTTCGCCAAGACGCCCGCCGAGCACGTGCGGGCCGGGCTCGCGCGGCTCGCGGACGACCTGCGCAGCGGCGCGTGGGCCGAGCGCCACCGCGACCTGCTCGGGCTCACCGAGGTGGACATCGGCTACCGGCTGCTCGTGGCGGACTGATCGGTCGGCGCACCGGCGGGGGTGGGGCTTCAGCCCGCGGGCTACGGCCGCAGGCCGTCCCACCCCCAGTGCGGCATCGCCGCACCCGCGGCGACGACCGCGTCCTCGGCCGAATAGGCGAGCACGTCGTCCACCGCCAAGCGCATGTACGCATGCAGCGCGGCGCGGAACGCGGGGTCGGCGGGCAGGCCGGCATCGTCGGCGGCGGCGGCGAAGCAGCGCACGAAGCGCTCGCCGAGTCGCCCATGTCGCCGTTGCCGGCGTGCATCCGCAGCACACCGGTCTGGTCGTCGCACGCCTGCGAGTAGGCGGGCGGCGCGCCCAGCACCTCCGCCCAGTGCGCCGCCAGCCGCTCGACGTGCTGCGGGTGGCGATCGGGATGCGAGAACGGGTGGTTGAGCTCGGGATCGGCGAGGCAGCGGGCGTGGTGCGCGGTGGCGAGGGCCAGGAAGGCGGGCTCGCCGCCGGCGAACTCGAACAACGTGGGACGCATGCGCCGAGAATCGCACACGGTCGGTCGACCCGCGGGCAGCGGGCCGGCTGCGCGTTTGATCGCGGGCCGCCGGAGCCGCTACGCGGTGCGGTGGAAGTTGCCGGCGCAGCGCTTGTGCACGCCCTTGCGGGCCGAACGCGCGGCGCGCTCCGCCTTGCGATAGGCGCCCACGCGCTGGAAGGCGGTGCCGCCGTAGACGTAGGTCTTCGCCCAGCCCGACCCGACCATGATGCGGCCGAAGTCGTGGCCCTGAGCGCTGACGTAGGACAGCAGCCGCCCGTAGGCGTCGGTTACGTTCTGCGTCGGGTCGGTGCGGATCGTGACGCTGCGTCCCCTGCCGTTTCGCAGCGCCAGCTGCTTCATCCGCGATGTCGCGGCGCGCCCGCCGCACTGCACCGGCGTGCCCGCCTTCTTCGTCTCCGGCGTGTCGATCCCGATCAGGCGGACGGTCGTCCGGGTGCCGTCGCCGAAGCGGACCTTGAGGGTGTCGCCGTCGATCACCGAGGTGACCCGCGCCTGGGCCTTGAGCACCTTCGCGGCCGAGGCGGGGGCGGCGGCCGGCGGTGTCGGTGGTGGCGGCGTGGCGGGTGAGGGAGCCGGCGCCGGGGGGCTGCCGGGGCACGGGCAGGGCAGCGTCTCGCAGGCCGCGCCGTCGCGATCTCCGTCGAGGCCGTCCGGATCGCCGGGGTGGGCGGTCAGCCAGGCCTGCGCGGCGGCTCGATTGGGGAACTCCCCGCAGTCGCGGTCCGCCGCCGCGGCGGGCGAGGCCGTGCCGGCGACGAGCGCGAACGTCAGGACAGCGAGCAGCAGGGCACGAAGCACGAGGGCCTCCGGGGCAGCGGATCGGGGGGAGCTGCCAGACCTGTGTCGGGTCGTCGGCGCCGGAGCTTGAGCCCGCGAGGGCAAAGCCGGCCGGACGCGGTCCGTATCCTGCGCGCCCGTGGACGTCATCGACGACCTGCTCGCCAAGAACGAGGCCTTCGCCGCCTCGCTGCCCGTCCAGCATCTCGACGTGCGCCCGCGGCGTCGCCTGGCGATCGTGACGTGCATGGACTCGCGGCTGGACGTCTTCGCGGCGCTCGGCCTGCACCATGGCGAGGCGCACATCCTGCGCAACGCGGGCGGCGTCATCACCGACGACGTGATCCGCTCGCTGGCGGTCTCCCAGCGCCGGCTGCTCACGCGCGAGGTGATGCTCATCCACCACACCGACTGCGGCATGCAGACGCTCACCGACGACGGCTTCCGCGCCGAGCTGCAGGAGGCCAGCGGCGTCGCCCCCGCGTTCGCGATCGAGTCGTTCAGCGACCTCGACGCGGACGTGCGCCAGTCACTGCGGCGCGTGCGGCGCTCGCCGTTTCTCCTGCATACGGACTGCGTCCGCGGCTTCGTCTACGACGTCGACACGCACGAGCTGCGCGAGGTCCACGTCGACGACGAGGACTGACGCCGCGCTCGTCCGCGTACGCGTTGCGGCGACGCGTGCGGACCGTCGATGGGGGGTCTTGCGCATTGCGTCCAGCGGCTGGACGCTTCGCGCAAGACCCCCCTGCCTACCGCCGCCGCGCCGCGGGCGCGAGCGCGGGGTTCGTCCAGCCCGCGTCGATCGGGTTGACACACGCCCATGGGAGACGAGATCGTTCAGCGCGCCGAGCGTCTCCTCGTGGTCGGTCCGGTGGTCCCAGCGGTGGACCTGGTAGAGATCGATCCAGTCGGTCTGCAGGCGCGTGAGCGACGCCTCGACCGCGCGGAAGATCCAGCGCCGCGAGTTGCCGCACTCGTTGAGGTCGTCGCCCATCGTGCCGTGGAACTTCGTCGCCAGGACGACGCTGACGCGCCGTCCGCCGGCGAGCGCCTTGCCGACGATCTCCTCGGACTCGCCGCGCGAGTACGCGTCGGCGGTGTCGACGAAGTCGATGCCGGCGTCGAGCGCGTCGGCGGTGTCGACGAAGTCGATGCCGGCGTCGAGCGCGCGGTGGATGACGCGGCTGCCCGCGCGTCGTGGTCGGGCTCGCCCCACGCGCCGAGCATCATCGTGCCGAGGCAGAGCGGGCTGACGTGCACGCCCGTGCGTCCGAGAGTTCGCTGATCCATGCCGGCGACGTTGGCCACCGAGCGCTGCGGGGTCCCGGCACCCGCGTCCGTCCGCGGAGCCCGCCTACGCGGGCGGAAGGCGCCAGGCGCCGGTCAGGATCTCCGTCGGGAACAGCTCGGCCCACTGCTCGGCGCTGTCGTGCAGCCGTTGCCGGGCACGCTCGAGCGCCGTCCGGGTCACGCCCTCGGCCCACCAGCGCTCGCCGACGGCCTGCCGGATCGCGGCCGGGTCCGCCGGCGCGTCCGCCGCACAGAGATCGCACACCGCGCGCGTCAGCATCTCGGCCTGCATGATCCGGTCGCCCGCGCGAGCGATCACCTCGCGCCCGTGCCGCGTCGCGTGCGGCGCGCGGCGCCCCGCGATGACGGTGGCGTGGCGGAACATCCCGCCCGCCACCAGCACGCCCCAGACCCCGGAGCGCAACCCGAGCTCCTCCTCGACGACGAGGTGGGCGATGTCATGGGGCAACTCGCCCGCGCCGCCGCCGCCGACCGCGTCGTAGGCGCCGCCGTCGAACGCGACGTCCACGCCGTCGGGTCGATGCAGCACCGCGCGGTAGCGGCGCGCTTCACCCTTCACGAAGTCGATCTGCGCCGCTGCCATGCCTCGGGGAGCCGCCGTGATCGCGCGCGCCGGTCAGGGCTGCTGCGCGGGCGGGGCGTCCGCGAGCGGCGCGGGCGGGTTGGCCTCCAGCCAGGCGCGCGCGGCGACGGATGCCTCGCGGGCCACGGTGGCCAGCGGCGTCTCGGGATCGGGCTTGCCGATCACGCCGATCAGCATCAGCGTGCGGACGACCGAGTACAGCGGCGTCCGCGAATACGACCACGGCGGCGGCAGCTCGTCGCCGACCTTCGCCTGTGCGACCCATTCGACGAGCAGCCGTTCCCGCACCGACACCCGCGCCGGCCCGTCGACGCGGACGCGCGTCCCATTCGGTACCGCGTTGGGATCCACCCGTCAAGCATCGCAGACGGCGCCGCGGGCACGGTCGCCCGCGCCGCCGCCCGCCCGCCTCGCCTCGTCAGCCGGTGATCGGCGCTGCGAGGATTGCACCGTCTGACTCATCCACCCCGGAGGCCCCATGACCGTCGACCCACCCATCGTCACCGGAGTCGACTTCGTGTCGCTCCCCACCCAGGACCTCGACGCGGCGCGCGCGTTCTACGCCAGCGTGCTCGGCCTCCCGGCCGGCGGCGTCTGGCAGCGCGGTGACGAGCCGGCGCTCGGCGCGGAGTTCCAGGCCGGCAACCTCACGCTGAGCCTGGTCACGCCGGGCGCCATCGGCATCGAGTTCCACGCCTCCGAGGTGCCCGTCGCGCTGCATGTCGAGGACATGGAGGCCGCGCGCGTCGCGCTCGAGTCGCGCGGCGTCGCGTTCTCCGGCGACACGATGGACACCGGCGTCTGCTTCATGTCCCACTTCCGCGACCCCGACGGCAACGCGCTCATGCTGCACCACCGCTACGCCCCGCGCACCTGAGCAGCGCGCGCCTACACTCGCTGCGCGGATGCTCGAACAGCACGAAGTCGCCGCCTACCTGCTCAAGCGGCGGCTCGTGAGCCGGCGCTCGATCGTCGCCGGCGCCCTGCGGATCGCCGACGCGTCGAGTCGCAACCGCAATTACCGCGTGAGCGGCGGGCCCGGTGAGAGCTACCTGCTCAAGCAGGGGATCGCCGCCGACAGCGCGCAGTCGCTGCGCAACGAGGCGGCGCTGTACCGGCGGCTGACCCGCGGGGCCGGGCCGGCCGGCTGCGTCCCCGCGCTGCACGGCTACGACCGCGCGCGCGGCATCCTCATCCTCGAGTGGATCGCCGGCGGCGAGGACCTCGATGCGCTGCACCGCCGGCGCGGGCGCCCCGCGCCGGTGCTCGCGGCCGCCCTGGGGCGCGCGCTGGCCGCGATCCACGCGGCGCCCCGCGACGACGAGGCGCTGCGCGAGGACGCGCCCTGGGTCCTGTCGCTGCATCGCCCGCCGCTGGAGGCGCTGCGCTACCTCAGCGCGGCGAGCATCGAGCTCGTCCGGCGCCTGCAGGGCGACGACCGCCTCGGCGCCGCGCTCGACGAGTTGCGCGACATGTGGCGCCCGGTGGCGCTCGTGCACCGCGACGTGAAGTGGGCCAACTGCATCGCTCACCCGCCGGCGGGCGGCGTCCGCCCGACGCGGATCGCGCTCGTCGACTGGGAGATGGCGGGCTGGGGCGACCCCGCGTTCGACGTCGGCTCGGCGCTGAGCGACTACGCCGCGTTCGGGCTGGACGGCCCGCCGGGCGCCACCGGGCCGGCGAGCACGGCGTTCTGGGCCGCGTACGTGCGGGCCGCGCGGCTGGACGAGCCGGCCGCGGCGCGGCTGCTCGAGCGCTCGGTGCGCTTCGCCGGCGCCCGGCTCGTGCAGAGCGCCTACGAGCACACCCAGGAGACGACGACGATGAGCGAGCGGATCGTGCGCGTCGTGGGTCTTGCCCGGAACCTGCTCGTCGCGCACGACGCGCACGACGCGCTGGGGCTGCGCGCGTGAACCGCTACGAGGACCAGGTGGCCGCGGCGCTTGGGGCCGTCGAGCTGCGCCCGCCCGACGCGTTTCTGTGGTTCGGGCGCCGCGAGTCTGTCGGCCCTGACGGCACGAGCGAGCAGCTCGTGCAGGCCATCGGCGCACGGCTGCACGGCGACTGCTTCAGCGCCGGCGCGCCGCGGCCGCGCGGCGGCGGCCCGGCCACCCCGCCCGACGAGGGCGGCACGTTCGTGCGGGCGCTGTCGCAGGCCAACGGCGGGCGCGGCGCCTGGCAGGGCGGCTGGCGCGTGGCCGGCACCGACGCCGACGGCGACGGCGCGCTGCGCGTGGTCCGGCCCGACGGCCTCGCGCTGCTGGCGCCCGCCGAGCACGTCCGCGCCGCGGGCAATGCAGCCGCCGACCAGCCCTGCGCCACAGGCGAGGCGGCCGCCGACCAGCCCGGCGCCACAGGCAATGCAGCTGTCGACCAGCCCCGCACCACAGGCGAGGCGGCCGCCGACCAGCCCGGCGCCACAGGCAATGCAGCCGCCGACCAGCCCCGCATCACGGGCAAGGCGCCCGCCGACCAGCCCCGCACCACAGGCAAGGCGCCCGCCGACCAGCCCCGCACCACGGGCAATGCCGTCGCCGGCGCGGCGGCGCCGGCGGCGGTGCTGCTGCCCAAGGAGCTGCGCGGCCTCTCCCCCGGCTTCTACGTCGCGCCGGGCGACAGCGGAGCACCGGACCCCGACGCCCTCGCCGGGCTGTACTGGAACGTCGCACCCGCGGGCGCCGTGACGCTCGTCGCGCGGGTCACGTTCGCCCTCAACGGCGCGGGCCTGCCGTTCGCGCTCGAGCTGCGCGACAACCCGGCCCGCTACGGCCGCGGCGACGCCGCCGTGCTCCTGCTCGCCCGCAGCGACGTCCCCGCGGCGCTGAAGCTGCTGCGCCCGCTGCTGCGCGCGCTCGGACCGCATCTCGCCGAGCCGGCGCCGGCCTTCACCAAGCCGCTCGCGCGCGGGCTCGCGCTGGCCGAGCAGCCCGCCGGAGCGACGCGCTTCGGCGAGCACCGCTGCCGGCTCGTGGCCGAGGCGATCGTCGCCGCCGGCGCGGCGACCGCGGCAGAACGGCTCGCCGCCGTCCGCGAGCGCTTCGCCGCGGCCGGCCTCGACCTCGACGCGCCGTACCTGCAACCCGGATCGACCGATGCGTACGCGTAGCATCGCGCCGCCGCCCGCGGCGGCCGCCGCCACCGGCGCGACCGACCTGCTCGCGGCCGCGTCGGGCATCGGCGAGCGGCTCGTGCGCGAGGCGGTCTGGTACCGCGGGCGGTGCAACTGGATCGGCGCCGACGGCGCGGCGCCGGCCCACCGTGCGCTGGGTCCATCGCTCGGCCACGGCACCGCCGGCATCGCACTCTTTCTCGCGCAGCTGCACGCGGCGACCGGTGCGCAGGCCATCGGCCGCACGGCGCGCGGCGCGATCGGCCAGGCGCTCGCCCACGCCGACACGGTGCCCGCCGCCGCCGAGCGCGGGCTCTACGCGGGACGGCCGGGGATCGCCTACGCCGCCGGCCGCTGCGGGCGGCTGCTCGGCGACGAGCGCCTGACGGTGCAGGCGGCCCGGCTCGCGCTCGTGCACTGGCCGGCCGGCGCCACCGCCCCGGCCGACCTCGTGTCCGGCACCGCCGGCGCCACCGCCCCGGCCGACCTCGTGTCCGGCACCGCCGGCGCCACCGCCGCGCTCCTCGCGCTCGCGCCGCTCCTGAACGACGAGCGTCTCGTGGCGCGCGCGGCCGGCCACGCCGACGAGCTCGCCGCCGCCGCCCGCCGCGGCCCCGCGGGCTGCTCCTGGGCGCCCGCCGGCGCACCGTCTAGCGAGCACGGCCTCACCGGGCTGGCGCACGGCGCGGCCGGCGCCGCCTGGGCGCTGCTCGAGCTGTTCGCCGCCACCGGCGATGCCCGCCATCACGCCACCATCGAGGGCGCGCTGACCTACGAGCGCCACTGGTTCGACGCCGACGAGGCCAACTGGCCCGACCTGCGCGGCATCGAGCGCCGCGAGCCGCACGGCGCGTTCCGGCCGCCCTACGCGACGACCTGGGCGCACGGCGCGCCGGGCATCGCGCTCAGCCGGTTGCGGGGCTGGCAGATCACCGGCGACGAGCGGCTGCGCTGCGCCGCCATCACCGCGCTGCAGACCACCGCCGCGAGCGTCGAGCGCGCGCTGCTCGCGCCGCGCGCGGACTTCACGCTCGCGGGCGGGCTGGCCGGCAACGCCGAGGTGCTGGCGCTCGGCGCCACGCTGCTGCCGGAGGGCGGCGAGCTCGCCCGCCGCGCCGGCGAGATCGGCGTCGGGCGCTACGCGGCGAGCCTCGACGGCTGGCCCGGCGGCGGCGGGCGCACCCCCGCGCTGCTCGACGGCGACGCCGGGATCGGCCTGTTCCTGCTGCGCCTGCACGACCCGACGGTCCCGTCGGTGCTGCTGCCCGGCGCGCCACCGATCTGAGCGGGCGCGCGTCACTCGCCAAGATGGGGCGCACATGGCTGCCGCTCCCCGCAACCTCGTCAACCTCAAGTCGGTCGCCAAGGGCTACGGCAGCCGCTCGGTCCTGCACGACATCACGCTGGGGATCAACGCCGGCGAGCGGATCGGGATCGTCGGTCGCAACGGCGACGGCAAGTCGACGCTGCTGCGGCTCGTCGCCGGTGTCGAAGAGCCCGACGCGGGTGCGATCACCCGCGAGCGCACGCTCGAGCTCGCGCTGCTCGGCCAGGGCGACGAGCTCGACGACGCCCGCACGCTCCGCGACGAGCTCGTCGGCCGCCGCGCCGACCACGAGTGGGCCGCCGACGCACGCTTCCGCGAGGTGCTCGAAGGGCTGCTCGGCGGCGTCGGGCTGACCCGCTTCCCGGAGGGGATGGACACCCCGATCGCGGCGCTGTCGGGCGGCGAGCGGCGGCGCATCGCGATCGCCCAGCTCCTGCTCGGCGGCCCCGAGCTGCTGCTGCTCGACGAGCCGACCAACCACCTCGACGTCGAGGCCGTCGACTGGCTCGCGCGCCACCTCGCCCGCCGGCGCGGCACGATGCTCGTGATCACCCACGATCGCTGGTTCCTCGACGCCGTCTGCACCGCGACGTGGGAGGTCTCCGACGAGACCGTGCACCAGTACGAGGGCGGCTACGCGGCCTACGTCCTGGCCCGCGCGGAGCGCGACCGCCAGGCCGCCGCGCGCGACGACCGCCGCCGCCAGCTCTTGCGCAAGGAGCTCGCCTGGCTGCGCCGCGGCCCGCCCGCGCGCACGGCGAAGCCGAAGTTCCGCATCGACGCCGCCAACGCGCTGATCGCCGACGAACCGGAGGTGCGCGACCGTGCCGAGCTGCTGCGCTTCGCCACCACGCGGCTGGGCGACAAGGTGCTCGACGCCGTCGGCGTCTCGCTCTCCTTCGGCGACGCGCCGCTGCTGCGCGACGTCACGTGGCGGCTCGGGCCCGGCGACCGCGTCGCGCTCGTCGGCGTCAACGGCTCGGGCAAGACCACGCTGCTCAAGCTGCTGTCCGGCGAGCTGGCGCCGTCCGCGGGCAGCGTCGACCGCGGCACGACGGTCCGCCTCGCCCACCTGTCGCAGGACACGGCGGAGATCCCGGGCCACCTGCGGGTGCTCGAGTCGCTCGAGCAGGTCCGCGGCCGCGCGACGCTGAGCGACGGCCAGGAGCTGACGGCCGGCATGCTCTGCGACCGCTTCGGCTTTCGCGGGGCGAAGGCGCGCACGCTCGTCAAGGACCTGTCCGGCGGCGAGCGGCGCCGGCTGCAGCTCATGCGCCTGCTCATGGACGAGCCCAACGTGCTGCTGCTCGACGAGCCGACGAACGACCTCGACATCGACACGCTCACCGCGCTCGAAGACCTGCTCGACCGCTGGCCCGGCACGCTCGTGATCGTCAGCCACGACCGCTACTTCGTGGAGCGCGTCTGCGACAACGTGCACGCGCTGACGGGCGACGGCGGCCTGCGCCACCTGCCCGGCGGGATCGAGCAGTACGTCGACTCGCGGCGGGCCGCGGCGGCGGCGGGCAGTGGTTCGGCGAACGGCGCGGCGGCGCGCACGCCCGCGGCCGCCGCCGTGGCACCCGCGACGCGCTCCGGCGCCGGCGGCGGTGCCACCCGCGCCGCGCGCAAGGAGATCCAGCGCCTGGAGAAGGCGCTCGACCGGGTCGGCACGCGCGAGGCGGAGCTGCACGAGGCGATGGCCGCCAGCGCCACCGACCACAGCCGCCTGCGCGAGCTGCAGGCCGAGCTGGCCGGGCAGGCCGCCGAACGCGAGCACCTCGAGGCGGCGTGGCTGGAGACCGCGGAGCGGCTGGAGGCCTGACGCCGCAGCGATGAGTTTCGCGGGCGGTCGCCGTCTGAGCTGCAACCCCACCCCGATCCACCAACCCGAGGAGATCACCATGCCGCGCAAGCTCATCGAATCGACGTTCATCACGCTCGACGGCGTCATCAGCAATCCACACCACTACGGCGGGCCGTACTGGGACGACGAGCACAGCGGCTACGGCGCCAAGCTGATGGACGGCAGCGACGCGCTCGTGCTCGGCCGCGCGACGTACGAGGGCTTCGCCGAGGCCTGGCCGTCGCGCTCGGGCGATCCGTTCACCGACAAGATCAACGCGATGCCGAAGTACGTCGCCTCGCGGACGCTGACCGAGACGACCTGGAACGCGACGATCCTCGAGGGCGACGCGGTCGAGGCCGTCGCCGCGCTCAAGCAGCAGCCGGGCGAGAACCTCCTGAAGTACGGCACCGGCGAGTTCAGCCGGGCGCTGCTCGACGCGGGGCTGATCGACGAGCTGCACCTCTGGGTCTTCCCGGTCATCGCCGGCAAGGGCGACCGGCTGCTCGACGGGCTGGACCCGCTCACGCACCTCAAGCTCATCGACTCGACGACGTTCGCCTCGGGCATCGTCGTGCACGCGCTCGCGCCCAGCTGAGCCGATCGACCGCGGTGTGGCGAACGGATCGCGCCCGGCGCGAACGATCCGCCCCACCGCCTGGCCGCCGTTAGGCGCACGGGCCGCGGGGGGCACCCTGACGCCGCGATGGACATCGCCCTGCACGTCAACGGCGACCCGCGCGCGCTGTGGTCGACCCGCGCACCGACCGTGCTCGACGCGACGTGGTCGACGCGCCGATGAGCGGCGGTGGGAGCACGGGACCGGCGCCACGCCGGCGCCGGCCAACCCACCCAACCACCCGACCTAGACTCACCCCGTGGCCGACAACGGCATCGATCCCGCCGATCTCGAAGCCTGCCTGCGGGTCATCGCGCAGCTCGACGACCTCCCCACCGAGCACCCCGACGCGGTCGCCGTCCGCCGCGCGACCGCCGGCCTCTTCAAGGACGTCAAGCTGCGCCGCCGCGCCGAGCGCCGCGCGGCCGTCCTCGCCGCCGACGCCGCCGTGACCGCCGCGACGGCCACCGGCGCGAACGGGCGCATCGACGACGAGACCGCCGGCCTGCCGCTGCGCCCGCAGGCCGGCGGCGCCACCGCCGGCACGCTCGTGCAGCCGCGCCAGTGCTACGTCTGCAAGGAGCGCTACACCGAGGTCGACGCCTTCTACCACCAGCTCTGCCGGCCCTGCGCGGCGCGCAACTACGCCCGCCGCGACGCCCGCACCGACCTCTCCGGGCGCCGCGCGCTGCTCACCGGCGGGCGCGCGAAGATCGGCATGTACATCGCGCTGCGGCTGCTGCGCGACGGCGCCCACACGACGATCACCACGCGCTTCCCGCGCGACGCCGCACGCCGCTTCGCCGCGATGCAAGACAGCGCCGGCTGGCTCGAGCGCCTGTACATCGTCGGCATCGACCTGCGCAATCCGGGCCAGGTGATCGCGCTGGCCGACGACATCGCCGCCGCCGGCCCGCTGGACATCCTCGTCAACAACGCCGCGCAGACCGTGCGCCGCTCCGCCGCGTCCTACGCCCTGCTCGCCCAGGCCGAGGCGGCGCCGCTGCCCGCCGGCCCGCTGCCGGCGATCCGCACGTTCGGCCCCGCGGGCGTCACGCGCGGCCTGCCCGCGCCGGCCGACGCGACCACCACCCCGCACTGGACGCCGACGCCGCACGCGCTCAGCGCCCTCGCGCTCAGCGCGGGCAGCGCATCACCCGAGCGGATCGCCGCCGGGATGGCGATCGACGCCGGCGGGCTCGTCCCCGACCTCGACCCCGTCAACTCCTGGGTCCAGCCCGTCGAGGCGGTCGACCCCGTCGAGCTGCTCGAGGTCCAGCTCTGCAACCAGACCGCGCCGTTCATCCTCGTCGGCCGCCTGCGCGCCGCACTCGCCGCCTCCCCCGCGCGGCGCACCTACGTCGTCAACGTCTCGGCGATCGAGGGTCAGTTTCACCGCGGCTACAAGGGCCCCGGCCACCCGCACACGAACATGGCCAAGGCCGCGCTGAACATGCTCACGCGCACGAGCGCCCACGAGCTGCTGCGCGACGGGATCCTCATGACCAGCGTCGACACCGGCTGGATCACCGACGAGCGCCCGCACCCGACGCGGATGCGCCTCGCGCAGCAGGGCTTCCACGCCCCGCTGGATCTCGTCGACGGCGCGGCCCGCGTGTACGACCCGATCGTCCGCGGCGAGGCCGGCGAGGACCTGCACGGCGTCTTCCTCAAGGACTACGCGCCCGCGCCGTGGTGAATGGCGCGCGAACCGCTCCCGGGCGCCGCCGCGATCGCTAGCGTTCGCGCCCGTGCCAGGGGCCTCGACAGCAGCACGGCGCGCACGGGTCCCGGAGATCGCGCTGCGGCTCGGTGGCGCGCTGCGCCGGCGCATGCGCCGGCCGCAGCCACCGCTCACGTTCCCCGCCGTCCCCGGCCCGATCCATCCCGACGACGACATGAAGCACCCCGAGGACGCCGACGCCGCGCACTACGCCCGCGTCGGCCGCTCGGCGATCGACGCGATCGGCCGCGCGCTCGCCGACGCCGGCCGCAGCTTCGACGACGTCGGCTCGTGCCTGGACATGCCCTGCGGCTACGGCCGCGTGCTGCGCCTGCTCGCGCGCGAGATCGCGCCTGAGCGCATCACGGCCTGCGACATCAACCGCCAGGCGATCCGCTTCTGCGCCACCCAGTTCGGCGTCACGCCGCGGCGCTCGACGCCGAGCCTGGAGCGCATGGACCTCGGTCGCCACGACCTGATCTGGTGCGGCTCGCTCGTCACGCATCTCGACGAGGCCCGCGTCGGGCAGCTCCTGCGCAGCTTCGCGACGGCGCTCGCCCCCGGCGGCATCGCGATCGTCACGATCCACGCCGAGCCGCCCGCGACCGGCGAGTTCGCCCCGCGCCATGCGGAGATCGCTGCGGCCCTGCGCACGGACGGCCGCATCCACATCCCCTACGACGGCGCCCTCTTTCACTACGGGCATGCCTGGCACACGCCGGGCCACATCATCCGCGCGTTCGCCGCGGCCTCCGGCGACACGGTCCGGCTCGTCAGCCACCAGCCGCGCGGCTGGGACGACCATCAGGACGTGCTGGCCTTCAGGCGCGCGACGTGAGCGCCCCGACCCGTCGCGGCGTCCGGCCCCCCGTGCTCGCGCGCCTCGCGCTCGTGCTCGCGCTCGCGGGGCTCGTCACGGCGGGCGCCGCCCCGGCGCCCGCGCCCGCCGCCGCGGTCGCGCCTGACGTGGACCCAGCCCCGACCACCGACCCCGTCGACGGCGCCGGACCGCTGGACATCACCGAGGTGTCGCTCGGCCAGCGCGACGTGCGGATGGTGCTGCGCGTGGTGAGCAACGGCGTCTGGGACTCGCGCGAGCTGACCGCGGTGGCCGGACGCGAGCTGTGCGTCAGCCTCGTCCACGGCGAGCCCGCGCTGCCCCGCGCGCGGGTGTGCGTGACGCGGCGCTCGGCGCGCACGGCGCTCGAGCTCATCCCGCTGGCCGAGGACGGCACGGCGGGAACCCCGCGACCGCTGGCCGCCGACCCCTCGCGGCCGGAGCCCACCGTGCTCGAGATGACGTTCCTGCCCGTCGCCGCGGGTCTCGCCATCGGCCCCTACGCGTGGTACGCCGACAGCGCCTGGACCGACCACGCCGCCTGCGCCGCCACGTGCCGCGATCGCGCCCCCGACAGCGGCGCGGTCGACGCCGAGGTCGTGCTGCTGGCCACGCCGCCGTGCTTCGGCGCCGCCTCGCGCGATCCCGCCCGGCCATGCGACAACCCCGACCTGCGCACCAGCGTCGAGCCGCCGCCCGATCGCGCGAGGATCATCGCGACCCCGTTCTGCGACAAGGTCCAGCACGACGGGCTGATCACCGCGTGCAGCTTCGGCGCGATGCCCGCGGACGCCACCCGGACGTTTGCGCTCATCGGCGACAGCCACGCCGCGAACCTGAAGGCCGCGCTCTCGGTGCTGACCCTGGCCAAGCGCTGGCGCGGCGTCTCGATCCTGCGCTCGGGCTGCACGACGACGCGGGCGCGGCCGATCCTCGTCTCGCCCGCGATCTCGCGCGACTGCCGGCAGTGGAACAGCCAGGTGCTGCGCTGGCTGGCCAAGCATCCCGAGGTCAAGACCGTGTTCCTCTCGGCGCACGCGACCGCGCGCGTGGAGCCGGTCGCCGGCCGCACGCCGCAGCAGACGGTCGAGGCCGGCTACCGCGAGGAGCTGCGCGCGCTGCTGCGCCAGCGCCGCGACGTCGTCGTCGTGCGCGACGCGCCCGCCTCCCGCACCGACAAGCTGGGCTGCGTCTCGCGCGCGCTCGCGGCCGGGCGCAGCGCCCAGCTCGCCTGCACGTTCGCGCGCGCCGCCGCGCTGCCGCCCGACCCGCTGCTGGAGGCGGCCCGGGCGCTGGGCTCCTCCCGCATCAAGGCGATCGACCTCACGCGGCAGTACTGCAGCTCCACGCGCTGCTTCTCCGTCGTCGGCGGCGCGCTCGTGCGCCACGACAAGGCGCACCTCACGCAGACGTTCGCGGCCACGCTGGGGCCGTTCGTCCTGCGCGCCCTCGACGGCTGAGCGCTCCCCGGGGAGACGGCGGGCTGGACGGTTGAGCGGTTCTCGGCGCCGGCGCTCACGCCGGGCGCACCGGCTGGCGATGGGGCACGGACCACCCGTCGCGCTCAGAGGAGCCGCCATGCCCGCCGTCTCGCCGTTGCGTCCGTCCCTGCTGACCGCGCGCCGCGCGCGCCGCGCAGGCGTCGCCGCAGCGGCGGCCTGCGCGCTGCTGCTCGCCGGCGGCGGACCGGCGAGCGCGGCCGCCGCGCCGCGCTGCGCCCCGTTCGGCGCACCGGTCTCGACGACCGTCACGCAGGACGCGCGACCCGACGGCACGGCCGAGGTCACCGAGTATCTGCCGCGCGGCGAGTACCGCGTCACCCGCTGCGGGCGCAACGGCCGCCCGCAGGCCAGCCAGACGGTCTCCCCGCTGCTCGATCCCGACGGCGGGGTCACGCTGGTGACCACGCGCCGCGAGGAGCCCGGCGTCGTCGTGGAGGCGCTCTACGGCGATCCGACCGAGCGCAGCTGGGCGGCGGACTTCCGTGCCTCGCGCGCGGCGCGCCAGGCCGACCTGATCGAGCCGACCGTGCCGTCGCCGACGCCGCCCTCCACCGTGCCGTCGAGCCTGCCCGAGCCCGCGCCCGGGCCCCCGGCGGCCAAGGCCGGCCGGCGCCAGGACCCGCCCGCCGACGGCGAGGGCCTCACTGCGCGCGCCGCCGTCGCGGGCGACGCCTGCACGAACTCGCAGTTCGCGTTCTGGCTGGGCGCCTGGACGTCGCGCAACTACGGCTACTCCATCAACCGCGGCCGCTTCAACTGGAACGACAACACGGTCACCTCGCTGATCGTGGCCCACACGAACTGGGATCGGACGTTCAACTCGTGCGGCCTCGCCGACGTGACGAACCTCAGCTCGTGGCATCTCGGCTCCACCGCCGAGACGGTCCACACCGTTCCCGACGGCCGGTCGGTCATCGACCGCGGCAACATGGCGAGCGTCAACTGCGCGGGCGCGCTGGCCTGCACGTTCGTCTTCACCGACGTCAACGGCACGATCGTGGAGTCCGACCAGCGCTACAGCGACGCCGTCACGTTCTCCAACGTCGGCGCCGCCGGGGCCTATGACTACCAGGCGGTCGGCACGCACGAGTCGGGCCACAGCATCGGCCTGCACCACGCCAACTCGAGCGATGCGCTGACGATGTACTACGCGGTGCGCGCGGGCACCACGCACTCGCGGTCGCTGGGCAAGGGCGACGTCACGGGGCTGCGCGCACGCTATCCGTGAGCGCGGCGTGCGAGCGCGCTGGTTGACACGCGCGGCCGGGGGTAGCTTCCCCCCATGGCCTCCAGCTCGCAGCGCACCGCTCACCGTCTCGCCCCCGTCGCAATCGCGGCGGCGCTCTGCCTCACGATCGCCGCCAGCGCCGCCGCCGTCACCACGCGCGGCGACTCCAAGCCGAACACGATCGTCGGCACCGGAGCGGCCGACCGGCTGTACGGCAAGGGCGGCAACGACTCGCTGCGCGGTCTCGGCGGCGCCGACCGGCTCGACGGCGGCGGCGCCGACGACCGCGTCAGCGGCGGCCCCGGCAACGACCGCCTGCTCGGCAACATCGGCAACGACAACATCATCGCCGGCAACGGCGACGACCGCGCCGACGGCGGCAAGGGCAACGACCAGATTCGCGGCGAGCGCGGCGCGGACACGCTGACCGGCGGCGCCGGCGTGGATCGCCTCAGCGGCAACAGCGGGGACGACAGCCTCACCGGGGGCACGCAGGACGACACGCTGAGCGGCGGCATCGGTCGCGACACGATCAAGGGCGACGCCGCCAACGACCGGATCGCCGGCGGCGACGACGACGACACGCTCGAGGGCGGGGCGAACGACGACCGCATCGAGGGCGGGGCCGGCGACGACCGCATCGACGGCGGCACGGGGTCCGATCAGGTGGTCGCCGGCAGCGGCAACGACTACATCCTCGAGCGCCGCTCCGACGAGATCGAGAACATCGACGGCGGCGGCGGCGACGACTACATCTTCACGTCGGGCGGCACCGACCGCCAGATCTTCGGCGGCGCGGGCAACGACGTCATCCGCGGCGGCCCGCAGAACCCGGTGCGCGAGGGTGCCGACCAAGTCGGCGACGGCGTCTCCGACGGCGGCGCGGGCAACGACATCGTGCTCGGCGGCGGCGCGGCGGACATCGTCAAGGGCGGCGACGGCGATGACGTGCTCTACGGCGGCGCGCTCCCGGATCGCCTCGACTGCGGCCCCGGCAACGACGCCGCCGTCGTCGAGAACGCGCTCGAGGCCTCGATCGCGACCTCGCTGGGCTGCGAGCGGATCGTCATGGGCGACCCGTCGGTGACCGACGCGAGCTTCGACGGCCTCTTCGGCACGCCGCACGCGGGCAAGACCACGGGCACCGACGGGTAGGCAGCCCGCGGGCCGGGCCGGGTCGGCCGCGCTACGCGCGCCAGACGATGTCGTCCAGCGCGCGCAGGCTGAGCGTGACGCCGTCGCGCGCCGCGGTCTGGCTGCGCCGGCGCCAGTAGTCGAGCACCGACTGCGGCGGGGCGATCTCGTAGGTCAGCTCGATGACGACCGGGCGGCCCTCGAGCGTCGGATACGTGGCGACCATCTGCCCGTCGCGCGCGTAGCGCAGGTAGGTGCCGAGCTTGCGCTTGAGGCGGTTGCGCTCCGAGCCGTCGGTCGGCCACGGCCCGGTCTGGACGATCGACAGCAGCGCGTTGCCGTCGGCGTCCTCGGCGATGACGTCGATCTTGTCGGGATCCGCGATGCCCGGCATCGTGCGAGCGTACGGCATGGCCGCGCGGTGTACGGTGCGGCCATGAAGCGCACGCTGCTCGCCGGTCTCGTCGTCGCTGCCGCAGTGGGCGCGGCGGCGAGCGTGCACCGGATGATCAAGCCCGTTCCGAGCTGACCCCGCGCCGGCGCGTCGTGCGCCGGCGCGGTGTCCGCATCGGTCCACGCTCAGCCCTTGCAGAGCGCGTACGTGTGACCCGCCGCGCCGTCGGCGTCGACGCCCGGGGCCGTGTAGTACTGCACCTTGATCGTGCGGCGGCCGTAGGAGGAGCCCTTGGCGACCTTGAACGCGATCTTCGGGTGATCGAGCGTCCCCAGGCCGACGTGCCGCGTGCCCGCCGGGCACTTCAGCGTGACGCGGGCGTTGCTCTTGCCGTGCATCGTGACCTTCCAGCGCAGCAGGCGGGTGCCCTTGCGGATCGTCTGACCGTGGTGCAGGTGGTTGCCGGCGATGTCGACCGGCGTGGCCTGGCCGGCCTTGAACGTCTTCACCGGGCCGAGCGTCGGCGCCTGCGCGACGGCGGCCGAGGCGGGGGCGGCACAGGCGAGCGTGGCGAGAACGGCAACTGCGAGGGTGCGGCGTGGCATCGGAAGTACTCCTTGGAACGTGGGGTGGAATCGGGGTGCCACCACCTTCGCGCCGATCCCCGCCGCCGCGAAGAACCCCCAGGTGGAGCGATCCCACACCCTCGCCCGGTCGCCCGGGGTCTGTCTGTCGAATCGGGGCCGCTGCGCGTGCGCGACCGGCCGCACCCGGTCAGCCGACCGCGCGCGGCGCGTGCGACGCCGACAACATGTCCATACGCGCGCCGCGCAGATTGGACAGCGGTCCAGCGAAGACCCCGCCCCCCGCGAGCAGACTGCGGACATGGACCCGCCGATCCCCGCCATCGCCGCTGTCGCCGCCCCGTTCGGACGCGACGTCGAGGCCGGGCTGCGCACGATCGAGCGCTCGATCGCGGCGGCCGTCGCGCAGGGCGCCAAGCTCGTGGTCTTCCCGGAGAGCGCGCTGGGCGGCTACCTGCGCGAGCCGATGGGCGGCGCGACCGGCCCCGAGCTGCCCGTGGCGCTGGATCCCGACGGGCCGGAGATCGCGGCCCTGATCGCGATGGCCGGCGACACCGTCGTCTGCGCGGGCTACACCGAGGCCGGCGCGGAGGGCCGCCGCTACGCCTCGGCCGTCTGCGTCGACGGCAGCGGCGTGCTGGGCCGCCACCGCAAGGTCCACCTTCCCCCCGGCGAGCGCTTCGCCTACAGCGCGGGCGATCGCTTCGCCGCCTTCGACACGCCGGTCGGCCGGATCGGGATGCTCATCTGCTACGACAAGCTCTTCCCCGAGGCGTCGCGCGCGCTGGCGCTCGACGGCGCGGACATCATCGCCTCGATGGCGGCCTGGCCGGTGTGCCGCCAGCGGCCCGCCCGGCGCATCGCGCAGGACCGCCAGACGCGCCACTTCAACCTCACCGACACGGCGCGCGCGCTCGAGAACCAGGTCGTCTGGGTCTCCGCCAACCAGACCGGCACGCTGGGCCCGCTGCGCTTCCTGGGCAACGCGAAGATCGTCGACCCCGACGGCGTCGTGCTGGCCCGCACCGGCGGCTCGGCCGGGATGGCGCTCGCGCAGATCGACGCCGCCGCCGCCGTGCGCGAGTCGCGGATGGGGATCGACCACCTCGGTGATCGCCGGCCCGAGGCGTACGGCGTGGCCGGGCTGGCCGGGTCCGTGTCTCCCGCCGGCTTCGCCACCGCCGCCGTCGCCGCCGGCGCGCGGTGAGCGGTGATCGGACCGCGTTGCGGGTAGGGGTCTGACATGTGCGGGATCGTCGCCGAGTACGGCACCACTGAACCGGAGGGCCTCGAGCGGATGCTCGGGCGCCTCGAGCACCGCGGCCCCGACGACAGCGGCTGGGTCGGTGTCGGGCGCGCGTGGCTCGGCCACCGCCGGCTGTCGATCGTCGACGTCATGGGCGGGCGCCAGCCGCTCGTCAACGACGGCGAGGACGTCTGGCTCGTCGGCAACGGCGAGGTCTACAACCACGCCGACGTTCGCGCGCAGCTCGATCCCGAGCACACCTTCATCACCGACTCCGACAACGAGGTCGCCCTGCACGTGCTCGAGGAGCGCGGTCCGCTGGGGCTCGCCGAGCTCAACGGGATGTTCGCCTTCGTCATGGCCGCCGCCGACGGGCGCTTCGTCGCGGCCCGCGACCCGGTCGGCATCAAGCCGCTGTACTGGGCGCAGCGCGGCGACCGCACCCGCTTCGCCTCGGAGATGGCGGCCTTCGACGAGGAGTGGCAGCCTGTCGTCGAGCCGTTTCCGCCCGGCTGCGCGTGGACGCCGCAGGACGGGCTGATCCGCTTCGCGCGCGCCGTGCCCGACGACCTGGAGTGGATGCCCGGCCCGACGACCCCCGGCGCCGCCGCCCCCGCCGACGTCCTGCGCGGCACCCGCGACGCGCTGATCGGCGCCGTCGAGCGCCAGCTCATGGGCGACGTGCCCGTCGGCGTCTTCCTCTCCGGCGGCCTGGACTCGAGCATCGTCGCCGCGATCGCCGCGAAGGTCCTGGCCAAGCGCGGCGAGCGGCTGCAGACCTTCGCCGTCGGAACCGAGAGCTCACCCGACCTCGCCGCCGCGCGCCAGGTCGCCGCGCACATCGGCTCCGAGCACCGCGAGACGACGTACACCGCCGCCGACGCGCTCGCCGTCATGCCGGTCGCGGTGCGCGCGATCGAGTCCTTCGACCCCGCGCTCGTGCGCAGCGCCGTGCCCAACTACCTGCTCTCGGCGTTCACCGCCCAGCACATCAAGGTCGTCCTCACCGGCGAGGGCGCCGACGAGCTGTTCGCCGGCTACGAGTACCTGCGCGACTTCACCGACCCGGAGACCCTGCACCGCGAGCTCGTGCGGACCGTCGAGAGCCTGCACAACCTCAACCTCCAGCGCTGCGACCGCGTGACGATGGCCCACGGCCTCGAGGCGCGCGTCCCGTTCCTGGACCGCGAGGTCATCGAGTGGGCGCTGCGCCTGCCGCCGGGCTTCAAGCTCGCCGGCCCCGGCCAGCCCGAGAAGCGCCTGCTGCGCGAGGCCTTCGCCGGCTGGCTGCCCGACGAGCTGCTGTGGCGCGAGAAGGCCGAGTTCGGCGACGGCAGCGGCGCCAAGGACGTCCTGACCGCGGTCATCGAGGCCGAGATCTCCGAAGCCGACTTCGAGCTCGAGCGCGACCTCGTCGAGCCGCCGCTGCGCACGCGCGAGGAGCTCGCCTACTACCGCATCTTCCGCGAGCATCTCGCCGGCGTGCGGCCCGAGCTCACGCTCAGCCGCTTCGCCACCGCCTGACGCGGCGGTCAGCGGCCGAGCGCGGCGGGCTCCCGGCGCGCCACGCGTCGGCGGCGTGGTCCAGGGGTTCGACCCGCCGATCGTGAACGGCAGGTAGAGCCCCGGGACTGAGTCTCGGTGCGACCGCGCGGCGCCCGGTACCGACATCGGGGCCAGTTTCGGCGCCCGCGCTTTGGACGGCACGACCTGTCGGGCCGCCCCGCGGCCGGATACAACCATCCGAGCCCGAGATGACCACGCTTCGCAACAGCCCGCCAGCCGTCGCCGCGCCGCGCGCCCCGCACGCGATCATCGGCCTGAGTACCTCGGAGATGCGCGCGCCGACGCGCGTCTACCACGACCCCAACGGCGAGCCGCCCCAGCAGGAGCTCGCGCTCGGCCTCACCTATCCGCAGGCGATCCGCCGTGCCGGCGCGGTGCCCGTGGTCATCCCGCCGCTGGACGTCGACAGCATCGAGCCCCTGCTCGACGGGCTCTGCGGCCTGTGCCTGTCGGGCGGCCCGGACCTGCACCCGTCGATCTACGGCGCCGAGCCCCACCCCCGCCTCGGCCCCACCGAGCCGCACCTCGACGGCTTCGAGATCGCGCTCGTCCGCGCCGCCGAGGCGCGCGAGCTGCCCGTGCTGGCGATCTGCCGCGGCCTGCAGGTGCTCAACGTCTCGCGCGGCGGCACGCTGCTGCAGGATCTGCCCAGCCAGCGGCCGTCGGAGATCCGGCACCGCCAGGCGGAGGTCGGCTGGGTCGCGACGCACGGCGTGCGGCTGCAGGCGGGCAGCCTCGTCGCCGCGTGCCTCGGCGAGACCGAGCTGCGCGTGAACTCGTTCCATCACCAGGCCGTCGACCAGCTCGGCAGCGGGCTGCGGGTCGTCGGCTGGGCGCCCGACGGCACGGTCGAGGCCGTCGAGGCGACCGACCGCCGCTTCACGGTCGCCGTCCAGTGGCACGCCGAGAGCATGGACCGCTCGCCCGAGCAGGCGCGGCTGCTGGGCGCGTTCGCCCAGGCGGCGAGCTCCGCGGCCCGAGCCGGGGTCGCCCGTGCCGCCTGAGCTGGCCGCCGTCGCGCGGCCCTGGTCGAAGTGGGCGCACCCGCAGGGCGCCGAGTACACGATCGGCGTCGAGGAGGAGGTCATGCTGCTCGACCCGCGCACGTGGGCGCTGGTCCCGGCGATCGACGAGGTCCTGGCCGCGTGGCCGCAGGAGACCCGCGACAGCGCCAGCTCCGAGACGCATTCCTCCGCCGTCGAGCTGCGCACCGGCGTGCACACCACCGTGGCCGGCGCGATCGCCGAGCTCGGCGCGCTGCGCGCCCAGCTCGCGACCGTGCTCGGCGGCCTCGGCCTCGCCGCCGCGGTCTCCGGGACGCACCCCTCCGCCGTCTGGCACGACATGGTGGTCTCCTCGCGCCGGCGCCACCAGGAGGTGCACGGCTCGATGCGCGAGCTCGCCCGCCGCGAGCCGACGTTCGCGCTGCACGTCCACGTCGGGCTGCCGACCGGCGAGGCCGGCATCGCCGCGTTCAACCGCCTGCGCGCGCACGTCCCGATCCTGCTCGCGCTGTCGGCGAACTCGCCGTTCTGGCAGGGTCGCGACACGGGCCTCGCGTCGGCGCGCACGCCGCTCTTCCAGGCCTTCCCGCGCGTCGGCATCCCGCGCGCGTTCGGCTCCTACGGCGAGTACGTGCGCGCGATCGACCTGCTGCTGGACTGCGGCGCGTTTCCCGACTCGACGTATCTGTGGTGGGACGTGCGCCCGCAGCCGAGGCTCGGCACGGTCGAGATCCGCATCATGGACGCGCAGTCGACGCTCGACGCGACCGCCGCGCTCGTCGCGCTCGTGCAGTCGCTGGTGCGCCTCGAGCTCGTCGAGGGCCACGCCGACGCCGCGCTCGTGCACGCGCCGGAGGTGCTCGACGAAAACCGCTTCCTCGCCGCGCGCGACGGCGCCGAGGCCGAGCTCGTCGACCCCGTCCGCGGCCACGCCGTACCGGTCTCCGACACCGCCGCCGAGCTCGTCCTCGCCTGCGCGCCGCACGCCCACGAGCTCGGCTGCACGGCGGAGCTCGCGCGCGTCGGCGCCCTCTTCGAAGAGCCCGGGGCCGCGCACCAGCGCCGGCTGGCCGAGCGCGGCCTGTACCACCTCGTCGCGAACCTGGCGACCGACTTCGGCCGGGATCGCACGCGCTCGGGCCCGTGAGCGCCCCGCGCGTGCGACGGCGGCTCCCGACGCGCTATGGCGTCTGGGCGGTCTTCAGCTGCTCGACGTCGGCGGTGACGTCGTCGATCCGATCTGACAGCTCCTGGACGGCCTGCGTGGCGTCACCGGGCGCCGGCCGGTCGGCCAGCTCCTTGACCGTCGTCTCGAGCGCCTCGATGCGATCGCCCAGCGCGGCCGCGTCGTCGCCGCCCGCGTCGCCGCTGCGCAGATCCTGCACCTGGCGGCTGAGGCGGTCGACACGGTCGTCGATCTCCGACACGCGCGAGTCGCTGGCCGCGTTGGCGTTCGAAGCGCTCGAACCGCCGTCGTCCTGCATCAATGCGTAGATCGCCACGCCGAGCGCGGCGACCGCGATCACGCCGACGATCATGAGCCCGGTCCGCAGCGACTGGATCGCGTCCTCGAGGCGCAGCAGGACGGCGGTCGTGTCGACCGCCGGGCCGGCGGCGCGCTCCTCGACGTGCGGCTGGCGCGGGGGCTGCGGCTGCAGCCGCTCGGTCGGGCGGTCGGGGGGAAGGCTCATCCGAGGCAGTCTGCCCAGCGCCCCGCCTGGCAAACCGCGCCGCGCCGCAGCGGCCGCTCGCGCATACTCGCGGCCGCATGGCTGACGTGTACGCAGACCACGACACCCCGCAGGAACGGATCCTCGTCCTCGGCGAGGGTCGCCTGATCGACGTCGTGCGGCGCGTGCTCGACGACGCCGCCGCGGACGTGATCCACCTGCGCGCGCCCAACGACCGCGAGATCCGCCGCGCGCTGACGCCCGACATCGACGCGGTGGTGGTCATCTCGCGCGACGATCGCGTCTCACTGCGGCTCGCGCTCGTCGTCGAGGGCGTGCGTCCCGGCGTGCGGCTCATCGTGACGATCTACAACCGCGACCTCGCCGCCCAGGTGCGCCGCGCGGTGCGCAACGTCCGGGTGACGTCGATGGCCGAGATCGTCGCGCCGGCGCTGGCCGGACCGTGCCTGGGCGAGGATCTCATCGCGGTCAGCCGCGCCGCGCAGCCCGGCGGGCCGCCGCGCGGCGTGCGAGCCGCAGCGGGCGCCGGCGAAGGCGACGGCGACGGCGGAAACGGCGGACCGCTGGTCACGCCGCTCGCGGCGCGCGGCGACCGCCTCGGCGATCGCGCGCGGGCCAACCTCGCGTCGCTGCTGCACCCCTACGAGCTGAGCGCGAAGACCCTGCTCGCCGGGCTGCTCGGGTTCGTCGCGATCCTCCTCACCGATGCGATCGTCGTCGGCCTGGCGCTGCACGAGCCGGCGCTGAAGGCCGTCTACCTCGCGACGCGGGCGATCGTCACCGTCGGTCCCAACCAGGACATCGACCACGGGCCCGAGTGGCTCATGCCCTTCTCGACGGTGACGATGCTCGCCGCGCTGGCGTTCACCGCGATCTTCACCGCCGGGCTGATCAACCGCCTCATGGGACCGCGCCTCGTGGCGATCCTCGGCCGCCGGACGATGCCGCGGCGCGACCACGTCGTCGTGGTCGGCCTGGGCCAGGTCGGCCTGCGGCTGTGCCTCCTGCTGCGCGAGCTCGGCGTGCCGGTCGTCGCCGTCGAGCGCGACCCGGAAGCCGACAACGTCGTGCGGGCCAAGCGCTACGGCATCCCGGTCGTGATCGGCGGGGGCGGCAGCCGCGGCGTGCTGAGCCGCCTGTCGCTGGGGCGCGCCCGCGCGCTGGCCGCCGTCACCTCCGACGAGATCGAGAACATCTCCACCGCGGTCGCCGGCCTGTCGGTGCGCGAGGACCTGCCGACCGTCCTGCGCGCCGGCAGCGGTGACGTCATGGACGAGACGCGCGCGCTGTTCGCGATCGGCGTCGTGCGTGACGTCTACCTCATCGGCGGCACGCTGCTGGCCGCCGCGGCGCTCGGCTCGGACGCCACCGAGGCGTTCTCGTACGGCGACGCGATCTACATCGTGGATCGCGAGGGGGCGGTCCAGCCCCTCGCGGCCCACGTGCGGGCCGCGCGCGTCAGCTGACCGCCACGACGCTGTACACCGTCGGCAGGCACGACGCCACCGCCGCCCAGCTCGCGCCGGCGTCCCCGGTGCCGAAGACGTGGCCGGACGTCGTGCCGAAGTACAGCTCCAGCGACGCGCCCTCCCCCGTGCGCCCGAGGGCGTGGCGCAGGACGGTCAGGTAGGCGTTCTCCTGCGGCAGCCCGTTGCCCAAGGGCGACCAGCTCGCCCCGCCGTCGCGCGTCGCGAAGACCTGGGCGCGCCCGCCGGCGGTGACACGGTCGGTCTCTGCCGTCAGCGGGATGACGAAGGCGCTGTCGGGGTCGGCCGGGTCGACGGCGACCGGGAAGGCGAAGTCCCCGGGCAGCCCGGCGGCGATGTCATGCCAGCTCTCGCCCGCGTCGTCGGAGCGGTAGACGCCGCCGTGAAACTGCATGAACAGCCGCTCGGGACGGGCCGGCGCGCGCTTGATGGCGTGGATGCACAGGTCGTCGGTCTGCTCCTGCGCCTCCTCGGGGACGTAGCGCGCCACGAGCCCCCGGTTGCCGCGCCGCCACGACGCGCCGCCGTCGTCGGTCAGCCAGACGCCGGCCGCCGAGATGCCGAGCGCGAGGCGGTCGGGGTCGCCGGGCCAGGGCACGATCGAGTGGATGCACAGCCCGCCGCCGCCGGGCGTCCAGTCCGGCCGGCTGGGCTCGTTCCAGAGCGCCTCGTTGATCGTCCACGACTCGCCGCCGTCGCGGCTCTCGAACAGCACGCCGGGGTCGCCGCCGGCGTAGAGCATGCCCTCCTGCTCGCCCGCCACGATCGTCCAGACGCGCGCGAGCGCGGCGTCGCTGCCCTCGGGCAGCGTGATGCCGGCGGCCTGCGTCCACTCGCCGCCCGCGTCGTCGGTGAAGAAGATCTTCGGGCCGTAGAACGGCGAGGTGACCGCCGCGAGCAGGCGGCCGCTGCGCGGATCGCGCATCGCGTTGTCGACGGGGTCGCCGGCGAAGGCGCGGGCGACCTGGGTGAACTCCCCTCCGGGCTCCCCCTCGTAGACGAACAGTCCCTTCTTCGTGCCAACGAGCAGCTCTGTCATCGGGTGCTGCACCTCCTCATGATCGGATGATCCACCATTGAGACGGTCCGTTGGCAGAAAACTCATCGGTCCGGGGGCGCGCGGGGGCTTCGGTACGATCGCCCGCCGTCCAGGCGACGACAAGGAGCGCATAGGCATGACCATGGATGCCGGAACGCACTGGCTGTGGCCGACCCCGATCGGCATCCACCGCTACGCCGAAGCGGCCACGCTCAACCCCCTGCTCGTCGAGGCGTTCGCGCAGGGCCGCGCGGCGCAGGAGCGCAAGCGCGGCATCGCGCCCGGTCCGTTCTTCGCCAGCGACGACGACCTGCTGCACCGCGTGAAGATCCCCGAGTGGCAGGACTTCGTGCGCTGGATCGTCGCCAGCCTCGGCGAGACCGTCAAGCAGGCCAACGCCGTCGCCTGGGGCGGGCAGGAGATGGAGCTGAAGGTCGGCATCGAGGGCATGTGGTTTCAGTGCAGCCGCGGCGGGGCGTTTCACGACGTCCACACGCACGGCAACTGCTCGTGGTCGTCGGCCTACATCGTGCAGATCGACGAGCCCGAGCAGCGCGTCACCCACCCCGTCTACGGCGCGTCCAACGGCGTGACCCGGCTCTACGGCCCGCCGGCCAACGCCCTCGGCGGCGCCTTCGTGGACGCCGGCAACGCCTACCTGCTGCCGCCCCACCAGGACATCGAGCCGCGGCCCGGCCAGCTCGTGCTGTTTCCGTCCTGGCTGCCGCATCAGGCGCTGCCCTACGACGGCGACCAGGAGCGGATCATCATCTCCTTCAATGCCAGCATCCACGCCGCACAGGGCGATCAGCTGCACGACTACAGCGCGACCTGAGCCATCGCAGTCTGCGGGTCAGCGCAGACGGGCACGCCGTTCTCCGTCGCCGCGGCGCTCGCCGCCGGCACGCTGCTCGCCGGTGGCGGTACGGCTTCGGCCATCTTGAAGTAGAGGAGGCGGTCGATGATCGCGCCGAGCCGCGGCGCGCTGTCGAGCAGCGCGTTCAACGAGCCGACGTCGGAGACCGCGATGTGGTGTGCGGCCAGTGCTTCGGGGAGCCCGCCGGCCGCGGCGGCGCCTTCGAGGCCCGCGAGGATGGTGGGATCCTTCAGCACGGCACGACCGATCGCCGGCCAGCGCTCGCGCAGCAGCACCCACTTGGCCAGGTGCTCGGGGACGAGCGAGGGCGACCCGCCGAACATGCGGCGCGAGCGGGCGATCTCGGTCAGCAGCTGCGCGTGGTTGAACGTTCGCTTGCCCTGGCGCGGCAGGCGGGCCGGGTGCCCGCCCAGGTAGCGCTCGACGGCGCGGAACTCCTCGCTGTCCAGAAAGCAGCTCGACACGAGATCGCTGATCAGCTCGCGCTCGGCGCTCAGGCGCGCCGGCGCGGGCCAGGCCCTGGTCGTGTGCTTGCCGATGACCTCCTCGGCCACCTGCTCTGGCGTCAGGTCGGTGTTCTCCTTGACGTGTTCGATGCTCTCCCTGAGGCGACTGCGACGTACGCGCGCCTGCGCCCGCAGGATCATCGCCCAGGGCCCAACGAAGAACCCGATCGTGAGCACCACAAAGGACAGGTCGAAGAACGGCCCGGACCCGTAGTCGTTGTCGGCCGTGTCGATCAGGGTGAAGTTCATCATGAGCAAGAAGAAGCCGGCGGCCAGCGGCCAGAACCCCGCGCGCTCGACGCCACGGATGATCCGCCAGCGCGACTGCATCGCGTCGACGGGGCGCTGCTCGCGCCGTCCCGCACGCCCGCCGAGCAGGGCCAGGCGCCACCGCGAACGGCGCGTCGTCTCGGCGCCGGGCGAGGACGAGGTCCAGCGCAGCGCAGCGCCGTAGTCAGCCCCGACCTCGCGCATGTGGGCGGGGTCGGGGGGCGGCAGCATGAGCTCGAGCTGGGCGATCTTCTCGAGGTAGCGCCGGCCGACGTCATCCGCCAACTCGACGGCGGCGTCGCCGCGGGCATCTTCGCCGCCGACGGAGAAGCGGGCGGCCGCGGACGCCGCGATCGGCGACATGTCGGCCAGGAGGATGGTCACGACGCCCTCCTGGGCCAGCAGCTGGCTGGCGACCCGGCAGACCTCCAGCGATCGACCGCTCTCGCAGCGGTCGAGGTCGTCGATGAAGATCACGAGGCGGCCGTCCCGCGTGGCGTGGCGGATGAGCGTGCCGAGCTGCTGCTTGACCTCAGACATCGAGCCGCGGCTGGCTTCCGAGCGAGGATCGTCGATGAAGCGCGCGGCGCCTTTGGCCGTGGCGAAGACGCGCTGGAAGAGCAGCATCGCGGCGGCCGTCGCGCCCACGCCGACGCCGCTGGCGGCCAGGCTCTGGATTCCGAGCAGCTCACCGGCGAGCTTCGGGCCCCCCGGCAGCAACGCGAGCAGCCCGGCGATCACGAGGCTGACGCCGGCGATGATCGCCGACCGGCGGCGGCGCGCCTCGGCGCCGAGCATCGCGCCGGGGAGCGGTGAGACCGCCCGCCGCCACCACGGACGACGGCGATCGGCCGCGCGAGCGACGGCCCCGGCGAGCGCCGCCCCGAGATGGGCGGCGTCCTCGTGCTCCCAGGCGTTGAACCAGACGACGAGCCGGGGGTCGTCGCCGTGGCGGCGAGCGACCCGGTCGGTGAGCAGCGTCTCCAGCATCCCTCCCACCGAGCTCTTGCCGCCACCCCAGGGGGCGCTGACGGCAATGGTCAGCGGCGTGGCGGTGCGCTCGTGATCGATGATCAGGGCAAGCGCGTCGGCGAATGCCACGAACCCGAAGCGATCGAGCGCCGGATCACGCAGCGGTGCGTCGGCGAGCAGCGGATCGCGCTCCCGGCGCGGGTGCGCAGGGGAGCTCGCGTGCGGCGATTTCGCAGTCATGCACGGAGGAGCCAGCTACTCCCGCTCGTGATACGACGCGCCTCCGCGCCGCTGCCGCGACCGGCGGGCATCGGCAGAGCGGCACCGTCAGCCCCCGCCCGCCGGCCCAGGACGCCGGCAGGCTCACAGCCGCAGGAGCAGGCCCAGCACGTCCGAGGGGCTGTAGCCCGCCGTGCCGTTGTAGCGCGCCGACACGAACTCCAGGCCCGGGGGCAGCACCCGGGTGACGGTCGCCACGCCGTTGACGAGGTTCAGCGTCAGCGCGGTGCCGGTGCGGTTGAAGGTCAGCCTCACCGTGCCGGCCGGGATGCCGCCGCCGGCGCTCGCGCGGACCGTCACGCGGAACGTGATCGGCGTGTTGCCCAGCGGCAGGATCGGCGTCACGACGAGCTGGCTCGTGGTGGCCGTGCGCCTGACCTGCTGCCCGAGCCGCGCCGACGACGTGCCGAACGACGCGTCACCGGCATACGAGGCCGACACGTCGCGCGATCCGACGCCGATCGTCGACGTGCTGTATTTCGCCCGGCCGGTGGCGTCGAGCGTGAGCGAGCGGCCCTCGTTCTCGAACCACAGCGTCACCGTCCCCCGCGGGACGCGGGTCGTCGCGGCGGTCGGCGCCACGCGCACGGAGTACGTGACCGTCTGTCCGAACCAGCTCGGGTTCACCGAGCTCGTGACGGTCCTCGCGGTGGGGATCGCGCTGACCGGCGCCGTCTGCGTGGCCCGGTTGTTGACACCGCGGCTGTCGACGAGTCGCCCATCGCGTAGATCGCGCCGCCCCACCGGCTCGACCGGCAGTTCGTCAGCGTGCTGTCGACGATGGTGATGCTCTCCGTGCCCTGGCTGTTCAGGCAGCCGCCGAGCTCCGCCGTGGTGCTGAGCGCGCCGTCGAGCACGAGGCCGGCGAGCCGCAGCGTGCCGCCGTCGGCCTCGATGCCCGGGCCGCCGGCGTTCGTCAGCCGGATGGCTCCGCCGCCGCCGACGACGAGATCCTCGCTGCCGCCGGTGTACACGGGCGAGTTGATCGTGCCCGCCACGGTGAACGTGATCGTGTCGGTGGCGGTGCCGCCGGCCGGGCAGTCGGCCGATCCGCTCTGGTTGCTGAGCGCCGCGTTGGCGATCGCCTCCGGCAGCGAGCACGCCCCGTTGGTGCTCTTCGCAGGCGACAGCGTGGTGACCTGCATGGCGACCGGGGCCGGCGTGGCGGCCTGTGCCGGCGCGGCGAGCGCGGCCAGCGCCGCGCCCCGCCGCAGTGGTCGGTCGGCGCGCGGCGACAGCGCTCAGACGATGAAGGTGTTGTCGCCCCCGGCGGCGTTCTCGTCGCCCCAGGCGCTCTCCTGCGCCGCCCGCGCGCGGGCCTCGCCCGCCTCGTCGCCGCGCCCCGCGGCCTCGTAGGCGTTGGCCAGGTTCTGGCGGGCGCCGACCGTGTCGGGGTGCTCGGCGCCCACGACCCGGTCGAGCACGGCGAGCAGCGGCTCGAGGAGCGCGATCGCGTCCTGGGCCCGACCCGCGTCGAGGTAGACGATCGCCAGGTTGTTGCGCGTGCGCAGCACGTTGGGATGCTCGGCGCCGTGGATGCGCTCGAGGTCGGCCGCGAGCGGCTGCAGGATGGCGATCGCCTCGTCCGGCCGCGCGGCGTCCTGGTGGGCGGCGGCGAGGGTGACGCGGGTGGTCAGCGTGTCGGCGTGCTCGGCGCCCAGCGTGCGCTCGAGGTCGGCGAGCAGCGGCTCGAGGACCGCGACCGCGTCCGTGCTGCGGTCCGCGGCCTGGTAGGCGTTGGCGAGGTTGGCGCGGCTGGCCAGCGTGTCGGGATGGTCGGCGCCGAGCGTGCGCTCGAGGTCGGCGACCAGCGGCTCGAGGATCCCGATCGCGTTGTCGGTGCGGCCGGCGGCCCGGTGGGCGTTGGTGAGGTTGTTGCGGCTGCCCAGCGTGTCGGGGTGCTCGGCGCCCAGGATCCGCTCGAGATCGGCCACCAGCGGCTCGAGGATCGTGATCGCGTCGTGGGTGCGACCGGCGGCCTGGTAGGCGTTGGCGAGGTTGTTGCGGCTGCCCAGCGTGTCCGGGTGCTCGGCGCCCAGGACGCGCTCGAGATCGGCCACCAGCGGTTCGAGGATCGCGATCGCGTCCTTCGTGCGGCCGGCGTCGCGGTAGGCGTTGGCGAGGTTGCCGCGGCTGGTCAGGGTGTCGGGATGCTCGGCGCCCAGCAGCCGCTCGCGATCGGCCACGAGCGGCTCGTAGCGCCCGATCGCGTCCTCGGTTCGCCCCGCGTCGAGCAGCGCGTTGGCGAGGTTGCCGCGCGTGCGCAGCGTGTCGGCGTGCTCGGCCCCGAGCGTCCGCTCGTGGTCGGCCAGCAGCGCCTCGAGCAGCTCGATCGGGTCCCGCGAGCGCCCCGCGACCTGGTAGGCGTTGGCGAGGTTGCCGCGCGTGCTCAGCGTGTGCGGGTGCTCGGCGCCCGCGACCCGCTCGAGGACCTCGAGCAGCGGCTGGTAGATCGCGATGGCCTCCTGCACGCGCCCCGCCGCCTGGTAGGCATTGGCGAGCGTGCCGCGGCCGGCCAGCGTGTCGGCGTTCTCGGGCCCGAGGACCCGCTCGCGGTCGGCGACCAGCGGCTCGAGGATCGCGATCGCGTCGTGGATGCGCCCGGCCGTCTGGTAGGCGCCGGCGAGGTTGCCGCGGGTGGTGAGCGTGTTCGGGTGCTCGGGCCCGAGGATCCGCTCGAGGTCGGCGACCAGCGGTTCGAAGGCATCGATCGCCGCGTGCGTGCGCCGTGCCGCCTGGTAGGCGGCGGCGAGGGTGTAGCGCGTCGCCAGCGTGTTGGGGTGCTCGGTGCCGAGGATCCGCTCGCGGTCGGCGAGCAGGGGCTCGAACATCGCGATCGCCTCGTCGAGGCGGCCGGTGGCCTGGTAGGCGTTGGCGAGGTTGCCGCGGCTGGCCAGCGTGTCGGGATGCTCGGGACCGAGCGTCCGCTCGCGATCGGCGAGCAGCGGCTGGAGGAGCGCGATCGGGTCGTGCGTGCCCCCGGCGGGCCGGGGCGAGTTGCTCATGACGGCAACGGTAGCGGGCCGGGCTCCTCGTCCCGGCCCGCGCGCGACCGAGCTAGGTCTGCTTCTGGGCCCGCTCGGCGGCCTCGCGCTCCTTGTCCATGTTCAAGCTGTTGATGTGCTCCTGCGCGGCCGCGATCTTGTCGTTCGCGTCGTCGGGAACCTCCGGTGCCGCGAGGACGGTCGAGCCGGCGGACTGGGCGGCCGACATGTCGACGGCCGCGGCGGTGTCGGCGTCGTCGGCCGAGACGTCCTCGTCGCCCGCGGCGGCTTCGGCGTCGGCGTCGGCGGCGGCTTCAGGCTCGGTCGTGGTGTCCTCGGCGGTCGGCTCGACGGCCTCGTCAGTCTGCTCGTCTTGCATGGTGTCGTCTCTCCGTTCGTCGGGTGTGGATCCCCTACCCGATCGCGGCAGAAAACGTGCGCAGCGGGTAGGGGCCGGACGTGCTCTCGCGTGTTCTCGTCCTGGCCGGCGCCGCGGCGACGGTCCTCTCCGCCTTCCTCACGTGGGTGACCGTGACCGGGCTGGCGGGCTGCTGCTCGCCTACATGGCCAGCGTCATCGAGCTCGAGACGCGCGGCAACGGCGAGCTCGAGCGCGCCGCGGCACGCGCGCTGCTCGACAGCACGGGCGGGCCCGGCACGCCGCTGCTGCTGGCGGGCGGGGTCCTGATCGTGCTCGGCGGCCTCGCGCTGCGCCCGACCCGCCGCTGACGCGACCGGCCCGGGCCCGGCGGGCGGACGGTCAGGCGGCGATCTTCTTCTGTGTGCGCTGCTCGCGCGCGATCTCGCGCTCGGGCCGCTCCGGCCGCGGCATGCGCTTCGTCATGTGCTTGCGCCACCCTCCGACGAGCCCGACCTTCCACGCGTAGTAGCCGGCCTTGCCCGGGATCGCCGAGAAGTCCATCTTCACGAGATGGCTCAGCGCGCGGCGCGTCAGATACGCCGTGCGCAGCGCGTGGCCGAGCCGCGGGTACATCCGCTGCTCCTCGGTACTGCCCTTGACGCGCTTGAGCAGCTGCTTCCACAGCCACTCCGGCGGGCGCCACAGGGTCAGCGTGTAGAGCAGCAGGTTGTTCAGGCGCGGAGGGATCGACATGAACGTCGCCGAGATCTCCTCGATGTCGATCCCGCGCTCCTTCATCGCCTGCTCGAGCTCGGTGTTCGGGATGACCTTCAGCGAGTAGATGAACAGCGTGTACGGCCGCTGCATGTCGTAGAGCAGCTGCAGCGTCTCGCGGATGTCGTCGCGCGTCTCGATCGGGTTGTCGGTGATGATGTCGTAGGCCGGCGGGATGTGGTACTTCGGCGAGAACGACGCGTTCACCTCACCCGCGGCGAGGATCTTCTCCGGCGGCGACGGGCGCTTGTAGAACTCCAGCGTCTTGCGGCTGCCGCTCTGGATGCCCATCCGCACGCGGTTCATGCCCGCCCACGTCAGCAGCTCGAACTTGTCGCGCTTGACGTAGTTGGGGATGACCCCGTAGACGGCGAACGGCAGGTCCAGCTCGGCCTTCCACAGCTCGGCGAACTCCTCGATCTCGCGGTACGGGATCGCCATGAAGCTGTCGTCGTGGAAGGAGACGTGGCTGAGGTGCGGGAAGCGCTCGCGGGCGGTCTTGACCTCGTCGACGATGTAGCGCGCGCTGGGATGGCGGATGCGCTTGTACTTCGCGTCGTTGGAGATGAACTTCGTGTTGCCGCAGTACGTGCAGTGAAACGGGCAGCCGATCGACCACAGCGTCGTGTAGCTGAGGCCGTCGTTCTCGATGTAGTGCTGGGCGTTCATCGGCTGGAAGCCGACGCCGGCCTCGTAGATCACCTCGCCGTCGCCGTACTGCGGGAACGGCAGCGACTCCATCATGTCCACCGACATGAGCGGCAGGAAGTGGTTCTTGAGGATCTCGCCGTCGGGCTGCTTGAACCAGAAGTTCTTCACGCCGGTCGGGTCGCGACCCTCGACGAGCTTCTGGCGCAGCTCCTCGAAGGCGAACTCGCCCTCCCCCGTGCAGATCGCGTCGACGTCGGCGAGGATCGCATCCTCGGGCTGGATGATCGGGTGGATGCCGCCCCAGATGACGTACGTCGACGGGTCGAGCTCCTTGACGCGCGTGATGAGCCGGCGCGTCAGCTCCGCGTAGCCGGTCATCGACGAGAAGCCGACGAGATCGGCTCCGATCAGCTCACGCGCGGCGAGGTCGATGTCCTCGTCCTCGAGCGAGCCGGCGCTGCCAAGCGTGCCGCGCAGGCCGTTGCGAATGCTGCGATAGCGGTTCGTCGACACATAACAGGACTCCGTGTCCTCGTTGATGCGTGCCGCGAATGCGGCCATCTTCCGAAACCCGCAAGACGTGATCCCGTCTTCTAGCGAGACGAGCTTGATGCGCACAGACCTGCCTCCATGCTCCGCTGGTAGGACCGCAATCGTACCGTGGCATTCAATAGACAGCCCCGATCTGCCTGCATTCGCGTCCAGGTTTCCGGCCGGGCCCAGGCGAGGGGGCGGCAGGGGCGGTTACCGTTGCGCTCATGGCGCGCTCGGCCACGCTCGAGGACGGGCTCGTCGCGGGCGCCGTCGCCGCCCTGCTGAGCGGCGCGCCCTCGACGCTGCACGCGCTCGCGACCCGGACGAGCGCGCTCGAGGCGACGCTCGCCGCCGGCACGCTGCTGGCGCCCCGCGCGCGGCGGCCCGCCGTGCTGCTGCTCGCCGCGGTGCCGGTCCACCTCGCTCTCTCGTTCGGCTGGGCGCTGCTGCTCGCGGCCGTCCTGCCGCGCCGGCGCACGGTCGCCTGGGGCATGCTCGCCGGGCTGGCGATCGCCGCGCTCGACCTCGGCGTGATCGGCCGCCGCCACCCCCGCATCCGGGCGCTGGCGGCGGTGCCGCAGGTCCTCGACCACGTCGCCTACGGGGCCACGGTCGGAGCGGTGTTGCGCATCCGCCGCGGCGGAGTCGTCGCCCCATAGGGGACGACGATCGACGCCGGGCTCAGCCGCCGCCGGCAGTGACGAGCCGGGCGTTCAGCGCGTCGAGGACCGGCTCGATCGGCGTGAAGCACATCGTCTGGAAGAGTCCGAAGACGAGCGTCGTGATGCCGACCGCGCGCACGGTCCCGCCCGCCGACGGCCGCGTGTAGACGGGTCCGCCGCTGTCGCCCTCGCGCGCGATGATCGAGGTGCAGACCACGCGCGTGCCGGCGCTGCGGCTCGCCTGCCGGTTGATGGCGCGCGCCTCCCCGGAGAGGATCACCCCGCACTGGTCGACCCCGCTGGTGCGGCCGGTATAGCAGACCCGGCGCTTGCCGAGCGCCCGCGCGCGGCCGATGACGAACCACGGCGGGCGCGACACGCCGCGGTTGACGACCGCGGACGCCGGCCGGCTGGCGCCCGACGGCACGGGCACGACGAGCGCGTCGAGGCGCTTCGTGCGCCGGACGTTGCGCTGCACGCGGCCGAGCACGATCCCGGCCTGCGGCGGGCGGCGCATCGCGGCGTTGCGGCGGTTCGTCGTGCCGTCGCGGCGCAGGCCCCCGCAGTGCGCGGCGCTCAGCCCGCCGGGGTGGCCGCGCAGCGTGACGAGGTACGCCGACGTGCACAGCACGGCGCCGCTCGGCGGCCGCGCCCCGCCGACGAGCTGCGGGCGGGCGAAGATGAGCTCGCGGCCGGCCATCCAGCCGTCGAGGTCGGGCGCCGTCCCCGGCCGGCGGATCCGCAGCGCCGACCGCCCGCGGATCGCGACGAGGTCGTACGCGGCGCCGTTGCCGGTGCCGGTGTCGGCACTGCGCAGCGGCGTCCAGCCGGCGGCGCGCAGCAGCGCGGCGCCCTGGTCGGGCGGTGCGCCGGTGACCGCGGCGACGACCGGTCGCACGTCCTGGCACGCCACCCCGCTCACCGCGACGACGCCGGCATCGCCGATCGGATCGCATGCGTCGTACTCGCCGAGCTGGGCGGAGGCCGTCGCGGCACAGATCAGCAGCGCGGCCACGGCGCCGATGACCGTCTGGTGGTCCGCGCGCATACGCCGATGATGCTCGCAGACGCCCGCGGGTGGCGGCGCTGGTCGCTGGCGCCAACGCGCCAGGAGAAGCCGCGCTCAGGCCGGCGGCTTGCGCGCGACGATGCCGGCCACCCCGCGGGGGCGGCCCGAGCGCTCGGCCACGCCCTCGTGCTGCGCGACGACCTCCAGGCCGCCGAACGCCTGCGGCAGCTCACCGGGGGCGATCAGGTACGCGGGGTTGAAGCTGTGACCGAGCTCGTCGACGTGCGATCGGGCGAGCGTCTCGCAGAGCAGCAGCCCGCCCGGGGCCAACGCGTCCTGCATCGGCCCGAAGAGGTCGCGCTGCAGGAAGTTCAGCATGACGATCACGGCGTAGGGCCCGGCCGGCAGCGGCTCGCGCTCGAGGTCGACGACGCGCGGCGCGATCGTCATCGCCAGGCCGCGGGCCTGCGTGGTGGCGCGCAGCGCGTCGATCGCCACGTCGGAGACGTCGATCGCGTCGACCATGTAGCCCAGCTGGGCGAGGTACAGCGCGTTGCGCCCGTCGCCGCACGCGACATCGAGCGCGCGCCCGCCGCCGCCCAGCAGGGCCGCATGCTCGACGAGCCATTCGGCCGGCGTCTCGGGCAGCCACGCGCGCGCGGGCTGCGCGTAGCGCTCGTTCCAGCGGTCACGAGCGTTCATCGGGCGCACCGTAGCCGCTCATACCGCGCGGCCCGCCTGGGTAGCCCGATCGCACGCACCCCGACACGACGAGGAGAGACCCATGGCTGAGCAGGATCCCAGGGAGTACCGCGGCGGAGTCCAGGAGTCCGGCGACGAGAAGGGCAACGACGGCGTCGTCCCGCGCGAGATGATCGACGAGCCCACCGCCGACACCTCCGCCGACAACCAGGAGCTCGGCGATGCGGTCCAGGGCGAGGTCACCGACAAGGATCCGCACGACAGCGCGATCGACGAGTCCGGCGGCGACGACGCCGACGCGACGCAGGGCCTGACCGGCCGGACGGCCGACAGCCCCGACGAGCTCACCGACGACAACACGAAGGGCAAGTGGGACGCCGCCAACGCCGCCCTCGGCGACACCGGCCAGACGGGCTAGCGGTTCGGTTCAGTTCAGGCGCGCGCGGAGCCCTCGCAGCTCCGCCGCCAGGCCCTCTCGCAGCTCAGGCGCCAGCGAGAGCTCCAGACGCATCTCGGCCGCGCGGATCGCGCGGCCGAGGTCGTTGCGGCGCGTGTACGAGCCGACGAGGTTGTTGAGCATCCGCAGCGCCGTCTCGTGCGGCGGCCACGGCCGGACCTCGGACGGGTCGGCCGCGTCGATCGGGCCTCCCCCGCCGAACGGATCCAGCAGGAGCGGCGCGCAGCCGTCGCGGAACTGGCCGACGACGTAATGGCCCGACAGGCCGACGCCGTCCAGCGCGATGCCGGCGCGGCGCGCGGTCTCGACGTAGACCACCGACAGCGCGATCGGCAGCCCGCGGCGGCGCTGCAGCACGAGGTCGAGCATCGAGTGATCGGGGTGGTCGTACTCGTCCTCGGCCCCGGCGAACCCGTGGTGCTCGCCGAGCACGAACGACAGCGCGGCGAGCTCGCCCCCGGTGGCGCCGGCGACCTCGTGCACCTCGGCGGCCAGCTCGTCCAGGCGCGCGAGCGCCGCCTCCGCGTCGACCGGGCGCAGCTCCGCCGCGAGCGCCAGCGCGAGCGCGTCGAGCTGGGCGACGGGGTCGGCGGCGAGCTGGGCGAACGGCGGCACGGCCCCATTGTCGCGCTTGCCATCATGCACCCATGCCAAAGATCAGGATCGACGAGGCCGACGCGCTCACCGTCGCGGACATCACCCACGCGAAGTTCACCGCGCTCCCTGCCACCGCGACGATCGGCGACGTGCGCGACTGGTTTGCGGCCAGCACGAGCCGGCGGCAGGCCTTCGTCGCCGACGACGGTCGCTACGTGGGATCGCTGACGCCGCAGGACGTCGGCGGCGACACCGACCCCGCCCGCCCGGCGGTCGAGGTGGCGCAGGACGGGCCGACCGTCTCCCCCGCCGCGCCGGCGACCGAGGGCCGTGACCTCGCCATGCTGACCGACTCGCGCCGCGTCCCGGTCGTCGACGCCGACGGGACCCTGCTCGGCGTCGTCGCCGTCACGGGCGACATGCAGAGCTTCTGCGGGACGGGCTCCGGCGGCGACTGAATCTCGCGCGCGCCCCGGCCGCGCGCGCCGTCTGCCTACGCGGGAGGTTTCGCCGGGTTCAGCTCGCGAGTCTTGCGCGCCGCGACCGTGGCGGGATGGTCGCGGCCGAGCAGCCGCGCGCTCTCGGCGACGACGACGTCCTGCAGCGCCTCGCCGTCCTCCATGCGCCCGGCCATCCGGTAGGACGACGCGAGCGCGGCGCGGGCCTGCAGCGTGTCGACGTGATCGGCGCCGTGGATGCGCCGGCTCTCCTCGAGGATGCGCTCCTCGGTCTCGATCGCCTCGTCGACGAGGTCGGCGTTCCAGCAGGCGGACGCCAGGTTGGCGCGCGCGTCGAGGGTGTCGGGGTCGTCGGCCTCGAGCACGCGCTCGCGATCGGCGACGACCTGGCGCTGCACCTCGACGGCGTCCTCCTTGCGCCCGGCGGTGGAGTACGAGAAGGCGAGGTTCGCGCGCGCGGTCAGCGTGGCGAGGCTGTCCGGGCCGAGGATCCGCTCGGCGTCGGCGAGCACGGCCACCTCGATCGCGATCGCCTCCTCGGTGCGGCCGGCCGTCCAGTACGACGACGCGAGGTTCGCGCGGGCGGTGAGCACCTCGGGGTGATCGGGACCGAGCACGCGCGTGCTGTCGGTCACGAGCTCCTCCTCGATCTCGATCGCCTCGTCGTGGCGACCCATCTGCCACAGCGACATCGCGATGTCCGCGCGGGCGCGCAGCGTGCTCGGGTCGTCGGGACCGCGCTGCTCGAGGCTCAGCTCGTACGTGCGGCGCAGGCGCGCCAGCGCCTCCTCGGCCTCGGTGTCGATCTTCTTCGCGACCTCCTTGGCGTCCTGCGGGTCGGGCAGCTCGGCGTCCTCGCCGCCGAAGATCGTCTGCGTGACGGTCCGGTCGGTGCGCTCGCGCCGCGCGGGCTCGGCGGCCACCGGCTCGGACGTATCGAACAGCGCGGTCTCCTCGACGGCGGGTTCGGGCGCCTCGTGCGACGCCGCCGCGGGCGCGGCGTCGGCGCCCGCGGGCTTGCCGCCCTGGCGCGCGATCGTCCGGCTCTTCGTCTTCTTGCCTCGGGCCACGTCGTACTCCTCCTCGCGAGCGAAACTCCGCGAGGAAATCTAGCGACGGGCCGGCGCGGGCCCGTGACCGTGGCGCGCGGGCGGTCGGTCGGTCCGGTCGGCGAGCGAAGGGGCGGCTAGACGGAGAGCAGCTGCGCGCGCGCTTCGTCCTCGGCGGCGGCGAACTCGCAGCAGAGGTCCATCAGCGGCCCGGCGAGGGCGCGCAGGCGCGCGATGCGGTTGCGCTCCTCGGGCGACTGGTAGTCGTCGCCGTCGCGGTCGGTGACGTAGGCGCCGGCGATCTGGCACAGCAGCGACGCCTGGTCGCGCTTGAGCATGAGCGTCGCGTCCGGACCGGTGTCGCGGACCGCGGCCAGCAGGTCGTCGAGCGACATGAGCGCGCGCAGCTCAAGCACCGCGGCGACCTCCTCGATGCCCTCGCGGCCGATCTGCTCGCGGCGCCAGGCCAGGCTGTCGCCCAGCGCGGCGTTGTCCTCGCGATCGACGACGGCGTCGCACACGACGCTGCGCTCGGCCGGGGCGATCCGGTAGCTGCGGTCCATGAAGGCGCTCATACCCATATCCGCATCATCGGCATTCGGTGTCCACATCGTTATGTACGAGTGTCCGGAATCGATCGGATGCGTTCGGCCCGCGCGTCGGGACGGTCATGAGCCGGCCCTCGCGGTGTCGCCGGCCCGCGCGACGTCGGCGGCGAACGCGTCGACCTCGGCGGGCGCCGTGTCCCACGAGCACATGAGCCGCACCTCGCCGGTGGCCTCGTCCCATGTGTAGAAGGACCAGTCGCGCCGCAGCCGCTCGCTCGCGCCGGGGGGCAGGATCGCGAAGACGCCGTTGGCCTGCACGGGCTGGGTCAGCCGCACGCCCGGCACGGTGAGCAGGGCGTCGGACAGCCGGCTGGCCATCGCGTTGGCGTGCGCGGCGCCGCGGCGCCAGAGGTCGCCCTCCAGGAGGGCGACGAACTGCGCGGCGAGGAAGCGGCCCTTGGAGGCGAGCTGCAGCGTCTGCTTGCGCAGGAACCGGGCGCCCTCCGCGTGCGCGGGGTCGCAGAAGACGACCGCCTCCCCCATGAGCAGGCCGTTCTTCGTCCCGCCGAAGGAGACCGCGTCGACGCCGGCATCGGTCGTGAGCTCGCGCAGCGACACGTCCAGCGCGGCCGCCGCGTTGGCCAGGCGGGCGCCGTCGACGTGCAGCAGCAGGCCGCGCTCGTGGGCGAAGTGCGCGAGCGCGTGCAGCTCGTAGGCGCTGTAGCGCGTGCCGAGCTCCGTGCTCTGCGTGACGCTGACGACGCGCGGCTGCACCGCGTGCTGATCGCCGAGCCGCCGCAGCTGCCACTCGACGTGCTCGGGCGTGAGCTTCGCGTCGTGGGTCTGGACGGCCTGCAGCTTGACGCCCGCGAGCGACTCGGCGGCGCCGCCCTCGTCGACGTTGAGATGCGCCTGCGCCGTGCAGATGATCGACTGCCACGGCCGGCAGAGCGCGCGCAGGCACAGCACGTTGGCGGCGCTGCCGTTGAAGACGAGGTAGGACACGCTCTGCTCGCCGAAGTGCCCGCGAAGCAGCTCCTCGGCGCGCGCGGTCCACGGGTCGTCGCCGTAGGCCGTGGCGTGCTCGTCGTTGGCCTCGGCCAGCGCGGCGAGCACCTCGGGGTGCGCTCCTGCGTTGTTGTCCGAAGCAAAGCCCTTCATCGGTTCCACAGTAGAGGGCGCAGCGGTGGCGTCGTGTGACATCGCTCGCACGGGCGGCCGGCTTTGCGCGACGATAGGCGCGCGATGGCGATCAGCGACAGTCACGCGAGCGCACCGCTTCCCGGCGTCGCCGATCGGCAGGCCGCCGCCCGCCGCACCTGTGGCTGCACTTCACGCGGATGGGCGGCTACTCATCCGAGGCCGAGATCCCCGTGATCGTGCGCGGCGATCCGGTCCTCACGCTGGCGCCCGCGCTCATCGCCGGGCCGCAGCAGTTCGAGGAGATCGAGGCGATCCTGCGGCCGGTGCCGCGCGCGGCCTCGCGGCGGGCGGGCCTGCGCGGATGACCGGCGCGTTCCCGCCCGCGCCGGACAACTTCCTGGCGCTGGAGGCTCCGCACGGGAGCCTCGCGGGTGCGCGCGCGCTGGTCCTGCCGGTGCCGCTGGAGGCCACGGTCAGCTGGGGCGGCGGGACGGCGGGCGGGCCGCGCGCGATCATCGCCGCGTCCCAGCAGGTCGAGCTGTACGACCGCGAGCACGACGGCGAGCCGGCGCTGGACTACGGCGTCCACACGCTGCCGGCGCTCGCGCTCAGCCACGACCCCGCCGTCGCCGTCGCCGAGATCGCCGCGGCGGTGGCCGACGCGGCCGCGACCGGACGGCTCGTCGTCGCGCTCGGCGGCGAGCACACGATCAGCGCCGGCGTCAACCACGGCCTGCTCGACGCGCTCGGCACGCCCCTCACGGTCGTGCAGCTCGACGCCCACAGCGACCTGCGCGACGAGTACGACGGGACGCCGTTCAGCCACGCCTGCGTGGCGCGGCGCATCCTCGAGGACCCCCGCGTCGAGCAGGTCCTGCAGCTCGGGGTCCGCTCGGTCGACGCCGAGGAGGTCGCGTTCGCCCGCGCCAGCGAGGGGCGCGTGCGCGTCTGGTACGCCGAGGACGTCCACGGCGGCGCCTGGCGCGACGAGTTCGCCGCCCGCGTGCGCGGGCGCCGGATCCATCTGACGATCGACGTCGACGGCCTCGACCCGGCGGTCGTCCCGGCGACCGGCACCCCGGAGCCCGACGGCCTGAGCTGGCAGGAGGCGCTGCGGATCATCGCCACGACCGCCGCGGAGGGCTCGATCGTCGGCATCGACTGCGTCGAGCTCGCGCCGCAACCGGGGCTGCACCACGCCGACTTCGCCGTCGCGAAGCTGCTCTACAAGACGATCACCTACGCCGTGAAGGGAGGCTGAGCCCGATGCAGCACGCCAACGAGGTGAAGGCCTTCATCGAGCACCACTACCGCCACTTCAACGCCGCCGCCCTGATCGACGCCGCGCGCGGCTACCGCGACCTGCTCGACGCCGGCGGCAGCATGTTCCTCACGATGGCCGGCGCGATGAGCACCGCCGAGCTGGGCCTGTCGCTCGCCGAGATGATCCGCGCGGGCAAGGTCGACGCGGTGTGCTGCACGGGCGCGAACCTCGAGGAGGACGTCTACAACCTCGTCGCCCACGACCACTACGTGCGTGTTCCCAACTACCGCGAGCTCACGCCGCGCGACGAGCAGGCGCTGCTCGAGCGCCACCTCAACCGGGTGACCGACACGTGCATCCCCGAGGAGGAGGCGATCCGCCGCATCGAGGACGCGATCCTCGACGAGTGGACGCGCGCCGACGCCGCCGGCGAGCGCCTCTTCCCGCACGAGTTCCTCTACCGGATCCTGCGCAGCGGCCGGCTCGACCAACATCACCAGATCGACCCCGCCGACTCCTGGCTCGTCGCCGCCTGCGAGCGCGACCTGCCGATCTTCGTGCCCGGCTGGGAGGACTCGACGAGCGGCAATATCTACACGTCGCACTGCCTGAAGGGCACGATCGCCAACGTCCACACGGTGCGCACGGGCGTGGAGTACATGATGGCCCTGACGTCGTGGTACCAGGCGCAGTCGGCGCAGCGGCGGGTCGGCTTCTTTCAGATCGGCGGCGGGATCGCCGGCGACTTCCCGATCTGCGTCGTGCCGATGCTGCGCCAGGACATGGAGCTCGGCGATACCCCGCTGTGGAGCTACTTCTGCCAGATCTCGGACTCGACGACGAGCTACGGCTCCTACTCGGGCGCGGTGCCCAACGAGAAGATCACGTGGGAGAAGCTCGCCATCGACACGCCGCGGTTCGTGATCGAGTCCGATGCGACGCTCGTGGCGCCGTTGATCTTCGCCTTCGTGCTCGCGGAGGACAGCTGAGGGTCATGGCACACAATACGCGACGAGTCGGTGCGCGTCGACGGGGACCCCACCCGGGACGTTGCCGAGGTCCTGATCCGCACCATGGCATAGGGTCGCGGCATGCCGCTTGCTTGCGTCCGAGTGCTGGTATTTCCCCGGTCGCTCGCCGTGGGACCGGTCTCGGTGGCGGGGTAGACCGTTGCCCGCATTCTCGGTCATCGCAACGGCGCTCACGGAGCCCCTGGAGGTCATCGCGCTCTGGCTGGGAACCAGTGCGCTGTTCGGCGGGGCGGCGGGAACCTGGAGCTACGTCAACTACGGAGCGGACGCGGAGATCGGTGGCGCCTTTCAGCGGGGAGCCGCGGTTGGTTTCATCGTCGGCCTCTTCGTGGCGATGGTTGCAAGCATGTACCTTCTGTTGACCTAGGCGATGCTGGCACCTCAACAACCCGCGCTGCTTCTTCGCACAACCGTTGTCGCTTTGTGCACCGCCGGGCTTGGACTAGCCCTGGCCGTGGCTGGACTCGGCGTAATGGGGTTCGCGGTGGCCGCGGTGGTCGCCTCGCCCAGCGTGTGTTGGATTCTGGGCTCTCAGCTGGAACCACGGTCCAGAGCAGCCGCCACCGCGACGGCGGCATCGCTGCCTGACCTCCCAGGTGAGGCAACCGCTGCGACGACACCGTCGCGTAGCGCCCACGAATACTGGGGGTCCGTGAACGAAGCCGCGAGCCTGCCGGCGTCGTCGCCCCTCTTCTTCGATGACTCCGGCTACCGAGCAACCCGGGGGCGTCACCTCACCATCGGCGATCTTGCTCCTGACTTCGAGGCGGATACCACCGGCGGACGCATCCGCTTCCACGACTGGCTCGGCGACTCGTGGGGAATTCTGTTCTCCGACCCCCGTGACTTCACAGCGGTCGGCTCCACCGAACTCGCCTACATGGCTTCGATCAAGCCGGAGTTCGACCAGCGCAACACCAAGATCATCGGGCTCACGGTCGACTCGGTGGCCAAGCATGCGCAATGGGCGAACGACATCGCATCGATCCAGGGAGTCGCGCCCACCTATCCGCTCATCGCAGACGAGGACTTCAGTGTGTCGAGGCTGTACGGGATGCTCGGCGATCCGTCGTGTGGCGCGGAGGCCGACAGACAGATCACCCGCAACGTCTTCGTCATCGGGCCCGACAAGAAGATCAAGCTCGTGCTCGTCTATCCGATGACCACAGGACGCAACTTCGACGAGATTCTGCGGGTCATCGACTCGCTACAGCTCACGGCAAGACACCGGGTCGCCACGCCCGCCCAGTGGCAGCAAGGCGACAACGTGATCATCGCGACCTCGGTTACAGACGAGCAGGCGAGTGCAATCTATCCCGAAGGATGGGATGCGCCGCGACCCTACATTCGGATCGTCGCGCAACCAACCGAGCCAGGTTCCCAAGGGCGCGACGGGGGAGCGGCGTAGTCTGCGCTAGGGCCCTGCGGTCGGGCCGTGCAGTCGCGTGGCTCCCACCCGGCGAATCCCGCTCGCGATCTGCGGGTGCTCGCGCGCCAGCTCGTTCAGCGCGCCGGCGGGGAAGGTGAGCAGCGTCACCTGCGTCAGCGCGCGCACCGAGGCGATGCGCGGGTAGCCGAAGCCGCCGCCCCAGTCCAGCGCGGCGAGCTCGCCGAAGAACTCGCCCTCGCTGAGCCGGTTCACCGCCGCCTCGTCGATCAGCACCTCGACGTCGCCGTCGACGATGACGTAGAAGTCCAGCGCCGCGTCCCACTGCTGCACGATCGTCTCGCCCGGAGCGCGGGTCTCGGTCCGCGCGAGGGACGCGACGCGGGCCCGCCCCGCGTCGTCGAGCGCGGCGAACAGCGCCAGGCCGGCGAGCGCGTCGGCGGTGACGCCGATCCCCTCGTCCGGTGGTCCGCGCCGGCGCAGCGGCGCGCGGCGCATGTCGCGGTCGCGCCGGTAGGTCACGGCGGCCGCCTCCGCGGACAGCGCTGCGGGCTCGCTCGTCTCGAAGAAGTCCATGACGCGATCGACGTCGGCCTGCGTCGTCGTGTGGTTCATCACGCAGATGCGCAGCGCGTAGCGCCCGCGCAGCACCGTCGAGGAGACCAGCCCCAGCCCGCTGCGCTCCAGGCCCGCGACGAGCGCGGCGTTGCGCCGGTCGGCGTCGTCGTCGTCGGCCGCGACGGCGTCGAAGCGGCGCCGGAAGCACACGATCCCCAGCGACGGCGGCGCCATGAGCTCGAGGTCCGCGCTGGCGTGCACCCGGTCGCACACGTGGCGCGCGAGATCCAGCGAGCGATCGATCGCCTCGCGAAACGCGCGCGCCCCGAAGTACTGCAGCGACAGCCAGACCTTGAACGCGCGCGAGCTGCGCGTGAGCTGCACGCCGCGGTCGGACAGGTTGACCTCTCCGTCGGCCTCCGCGCAGTCCTGCAGGTAGTCGGGCGTCATCTGAAAGGCCGCGCGCAGGGTGTGGTCGTCGCGAACGAGCAGGGCGCCGCACTCGTAGGGCTGGTAGAGCCACTTGTGCGGGTCGAGCGTCACCGAGTCGGCGCGCTCGATGCCGCGCAGCAGATCGCCCCCGCGCTCGGTCAGCGCCGCGAAGCCGCCGTAGGCCGCGTCGACGTGCAGCCACACGCCGCGCTCCTCACAGAGCTGGGCGAGCGCGTCGAGCGGGTCGATCGAGCCGGTGTTCGTCGTGCCGGCGGTCGCGGCCACGAACAGCGGGCGGCGCCCGGCCCGCACGTCGGCGTCCATCGCGGCGGCGACCGTGCGCGGAACGAGCCGGAAGTCCGCATCGTGGGGCAGCACGCGGATCTGCTCGGGACCGAACCCGAGCACCCGGGCGGCGCGGCCGAGCGAGGAGTGCGCCTGATCGGAGACGTAGCCGACGACCTCGCCGGACATCGCCCCGACGAGCGACTCGCGCGCGCACGCGAGGGCCGTCAGGTTCGCCGCCGAGCCGCCGCCGACGAGGATCCCGCCGGCGTCCGCCGGATAGCCGATCCATGCCTTGAACCAGCTCAGCACCTCGAGCTCGAGCTGCGTCGGGCCGGCGGACTCCATCCACGAGCCGGCGTACACGTTGCAGGCGCTCGCGACGAAGTCGCCCAGCGCGCCCGGCCACGTGCCGCAGAACGGGATGAACGCGAAGAACCCGGGGTGGTCGCCGCGGCTCATGAACGGCAGGACGTCGCGCTCGAGGCGCTCGACGATCGCCTCGAAGTCCTGGCCGTCCTGCGGCGGCGGGCCCGACAGGCGGGCGCGCATCTCGGCCGGCGTGGCGCGGCGCAGGGGCGGGATCGACGGGTCGGTCAGCCGCGCGACGAGCATGTCCACGGTGCGGTAGCCGAGCGCGCGCATCGCCTCCGCATCCATGCCGAGCGGATCGCCCGTGCCCCCGTGCCCAGCCGCCCCCATCAGAGGCACAACCTACATAGTCATCCGGCGCTGAGTGCGTCGGCGAGCGCCGCCGCGTGGAGGCCCACGACCTCGACGGTCTTGTCGCGGCCGTGGCTGCCGCGGACGATGCTCACCAGCGACGGCGCGACCCCCGCGTGCTCGGCGATGAGCGTGCACAGCAGCGTAGGACCGGACGCCGCGAGCTCTACGGTACGCCAATCGGCCGCTGGTCTCGGGGCGATCGGCGCGGTCGGCCGGACGCGCCGCGCAGCACGCGCGGGATCGTGGACGGGGCCAGCAGGCGCGCCGGCGGCGCCAGCATCCCGGACACGTCGTAAAGGATCCGGGCGAGGACCGGGTCGTGCTCGGCGGCCACGACCAGCCGATCGAGGTAGCGGCTGACGACGCGGTCGGCCAGCGGCGCGCGCAGGCCGAGCTCCGGCAGCGCCCGATCGGCGCTGACCGCCAGCTTCCACGCGTTCTCGATCGGCGGCCGGGACGCCTTGAAGTAGCGCTCGGTGAGCCGTTCGCCGCCGCCGCTCAGCGTGCGCTGCAGCGCGACGGCCTCGAGCGCGGCGACCGACATCCCCTGGCCGTAGATCGGGTTGAGGTTGCACATGGCGTCGCCGATCACGAGCAGGCCCCGCGGAAAGCGCCGCAGACGGTCGTAGCGGCGGCGAACGCCCGCCGGGAAGGCGTGCGTGTCGATGCCGCCGAGGCGCTCGGCCCGCGCCAACGCGTCGAGCACCTCGCGGTCGGCGACCGTTGCCGCGAACGCCATCCAGCCGGCGTCGTCCGTCGGAGGGCGGTGCGCGGGCCCGTAGCCCTGGAGCGTCGCGATCCAGCGATCGCCCTCCACGACCTGCGCGGCGAGACCGCGCGGCCGGCCGGCGTAGGCGTCGTCGAGGACGACCCGGTCACCGTCGAGCGCGCCCGCGGGCAGCCGCAGGTAGCGGCTCGCGTAGTGGATGTCGACGGCCACGCGCTGCTCGACGGGCCGCGGGTACCCCAGCTCCTCCAGCCAGGCGGGCAGCTTCGCGCCGCGACCGGTCGCGGCCACCACGAGATCGGCGCGCAGCGGTTCCCGCGCCGGGCCGGCGCGGTCGTGCAGGCGCACCCCGACGACGCGCGGGCCGTCGCCGACGAGCCCCTCCACGCTGCAGCGCTCACCCAGCGCCACGTTGGAGATCGCGCGGACCCGGCGTCGCACGAGGCCCTCCAGCAGCGCGCGGCTCGTCAGGCAGTACTCCCCGGGGAGGTCCACGCGCGCCAGGAGATGGCCGCTGAGGCGAAAGCGCATCGCGAGGCCGAACGCCAGCCGCGGTGCTCCCGCCGCCTGCGCCTCGGCGCAGAAGCCGGCGAACAGCTGCTCGAGCGCCCGCTGCCCGCCCGGCTGCATGCCGTGGATGTGGCGATCCTGCGGCACGGCCTGGCGGCTCTCGCCGATGCCCGCGGGCAGCACGTCGCGGTCCAGGACGGTCACCCGCTCGTAGAAGTCCGACAGGACCCGTGCGGCCAGGAGCCCCGCGACGCTCGCGCCGACGACGATCACGTGCTCACCAATCTTCGGATCGGTCATGTCCGCGCGCCATCCGCACTCGTGTCACTGACGCGATGGGCCACAGGCGCATCATCGCGTCTCCCCCGCCCGGGCGCACGGGCGTTTCGGCTGGCGGGGGTCAGCGCAACCGGGCAGCAGGAGGCGGAGCGGGAGTGCCGGTCAGGGCCGTGCCGCTCCACCGCGCCCACGTGTCCTCCAGCTCGTCGTACAGGGCGGCGAGCCCTGGTGCCGTCGCACGCCGCAGGGTCCCGTCACGCGCCAGCCGCAGCGCCGCGCGATCGCCTTCGGGAGGTGTGACCCCGAGCAGGCAGAGCGTGCCCACGACGCGGTGACCGGGCGCGAGTGCCACATGCCGGTCGTCGCACACGCAGGCCGGGTCGATGCGCAGCTCGTCGTGCAGCAGCGGCCCCGTGGCGTCGGTGATCCGCAGCGAGCTGACGAGCCGCACGCCGGCCGCGCCGTGACCTTCGTCGCCGAGGACGACGACGTCGCGCAACGCGGCAACCGCCCCGGCGCCCAGCCTGACGGTGGTGAGCCGCGTGACGTTCGCTCCCCGCGCGACGATGAGCGGGGCGTCCTCGCAGACGAGCCGGCTGGCGCTCCCGAGCTCGACGTCGAGCTCGAGCAGGGTGGGCGAGCGGCCCGGCAGCGCGTGCGCGGCGCCGATCGCGCTGACGATCAGCGTGGCGCCGGCGCCGACCCCGATCGCGACGCGGTCGTGGTCACCGGCGAGCGGGCCCGCCTGCGTCGCGACCAGGCAGACGCGCACGGCGCGGCCGTCCTTGGAGAGGACCCGCGGGGCGAGGCGCGTTCCGCGGCGCAGCTCGGTGACCGAGTGGCCGCCGCCCGCGGTCCGCTCGACGCACAGCAGGGCGGTCGACGGTTCAGTGAGCGTGGCTGTGGTGATGGTGATGGTCATCGGCGAGGTCGGCGGCGCTGGACGGCGGCGCGGCGCCGGCGGCGAACTGCCGATGGCGCTCGCGCACCCAGGCCGCGACGGACCCGGCGGCCTCGGGGGCGACGAGCGACAGCGCCTGGACCGGCAGGCGCCTGCGCCGTGCGCGAGCGTCGGAGAGCATCAGCTCCACGTCGGATCCCACGTAGGGCGCGAGGTCGGTCTTGTTGATGACCAGCAGGTCGGCGCGCGCGATGCCGGGTCCGCCCTTGCGCGGGATGTCGTCGCCGCCCGCGACGTCGATGACGAAGATCTGCACGTCGGCCAGCGCGGGGCTGAAGACGGCGGTGAGGTTGTCGCCGCCGCTCTCCACGAGCACGAGGTCGAGCGGGCCCTGCTCGCGCTCGAGCTCCTGGACGGCCTCGAGGTTCATGGCGATGTCGTCGCGGATCGCCGTGTGGGGGCAGCAGCCGGTCTGGACGGCCACGATCCGCTCACTGGCCAGCACGCCGGTGGCGCGCAGGAACTCGGCGTCCTCGGTGGTGTAGATGTCGTTGGTGACCACGCCGAGGCGCAGCTCGGCGGCCAGCTCGCGGCAGAGCGCCGCGATCAGGCTGCTCTTGCCCGAGCCGACGGGCCCGCCGATGCCGATGCGCAGCGCTCGCTGTGAGGGTTCAGGTTCAGGTGACAAAGAGTCGCTCCCGGCGGTCGGCGTGGATGCTGGCGGCGATCTCCAGCCCGACGGCGGCTGGGCTCGGCAGCTCCGCGGGCGGGCGCATGTCGGCGGCGATCGCCGCCGCGGCGGCGGCGATCGATGCGCTGAGGCCGGCGACCCAGCCGCTGGCCTCGGCGGGATCGAGCGCGAGCAGCTTCAGCGCCGCCGAGGCCACCGTCGCCGCATCGTCGTACAGAGCGATCCGCGCCAATGTCTCGTCGTCGATCTCCCACGCGGCGGCGACGACGCCGAGCGCCACGGTCCTCGGCGTGGCCGGCGAGAGAGCGCGGTAGCCGTCGATCAGAGCCGACGGCTTGGCGATCGCGGCCGAGCGCAGCAGCCCGGCGCCGAGCCGGCGCGCACTCTCGCGCAGGACCGGGTTCGGGCACCGCGCGGCCCATTCGGCCTCGACGCCGAGGGCGGCGGCCGCTCCGCCCGCGCTGGCCGCACGGCGGGCGGCGACCGCCAGGCGCGCCTCCGGGTCGGCGACCAGCCGCAGGCGCGCCCGCATGAACCCCGGGACCTGCGCTGCATTCAAGCCGCTCGACACGGCGTGCTCGAGGCCGAGCGAGTGCGCGTAGGTGCCGGCCGGAAAGCGCCCGTCGGCGAGCAGCATGCCCAGGACCATCGTCAGAACAGCTCGTAGCGCTGCGCGAGCGGCAGCACCGCGACGGGGTCGGGGGTGACCTCCTCGCCGTCGATCCACACGCCGAACCGCTTGGGCTCGACGCGGATCGTCGGGCAGGCCGTGTTCTGCGGCATGTCGCGCTTGCGGACGTTGCGCGTGTTCTTCACGGCCACGATCTGCGCCTCCAGCCCGAGCTCGTCGAGGCTGCCCTCGGCGACCGCGAGCGGCGAGACGAACGCCATCGAGCAGCGTGCCGCCAGGCGGCCGCTGCCGGCGAACATCGCCGATGACAGGACCGGCTCCGGGGTCGGGATCGAGGCGTTCGCGTCGCCGATCGGCGCCCACGCGATCGCGCCGCCCTTGATCACCAGGCGCGGACGGATCGCGAAGAACGCCGGGTCCCAGAGCACGAGGTCGGCCAGCTTCCCGACCTCGACCGAGCCGACCTCGTCGTCGATGCCGTGGGTCACCGCCGGGCAGATCGTGTACTTCGCGACGTACCGCCGCAGCCGGTCGTTGTCAGCCCGCGCGCCCTCCGCCGGCGGTCGCCGGCCGCGCATGACATGCGCCGTCTGCCAGGTGCGGACGATCGTCTCCCCCACGCGCCCCATCGCCTGGGCGTCCGACGAGACCATCGAGATCGCGCCCAGGTCCTGCAGGACGTCCTCGGCGGCGATCGTCGTCGGTCGGATCCGGCTCATCGCGAACGCGTAGTCCTCCGGGATCTGCGGGTTGAGGTGATGGCAGACCATCAGCATGTCGAGGTGCTCGTCGATCGTGTTGACGGTGTACGGCCGCGTCGGGTTCGTCGATGACGGCAGCACGTTGTCGTAGGACGCGAGCTCGATGATGTCCGGCGCATGGCCGCCGCCGGCGCCCTCCGTGTGGTAGGCGTGGATCGAGCGCCCCCCGATCGCCTCGACCGTCGACTGCAGGTAGCCGGCTTCGTTGAGCGTGTCGCTGTGCAGGGCGACCTGCACCCCGGTTTCGTCGGCGACGCGCAGGCAGGCGTCGATCGCCGCCGGGGTCGCGCCCCAGTCCTCGTGCAGCTTCATCCCGCCGGCGCCCGCGCGCAGCTGCTCGAGCATCCCGTCGCGCGACATCGTGTTGCCCTTGCCCAGCAACAGGACGTTGACCGGCAGCGTGTCCAGCGCGATCAGCATCTCGCCCATCGCGCGCGGACTCGGCGTGCACGTCGTCGCGCGCGTGCCCTCCGTCGGGCCGTTGCCGCCGCCGATCAGGGTCGTGACCCCGGCCGCGACGGCCTGGTCGACCACCCGCGGGCAGATGAAGTGCACATGGCCGTCGATGCCGCCGGCGGTCAGGATGCGGCCCTCGCCGGCGATCACGTCGGTGGTCGCGCCGATCCGCAGCGCGGGATCGATCCCGTCGGAGATGTCGGGGTTGCCGGCCTTTCCGAGCGCGACGATGCGCCCGTCGCGGATGCCGACGTCGCAGCGCACGATCGCGCTGTGGTCGAGCACGATCACGTTCGTGATGACGAGGTCCGGCGCGCCCTGGGCCCACGTCGTGCTGCCCTGCGCCATCGACTCGCGGATCGTCTTGCCGCCGCCGAACATCGCTTCGTCACCGCCGAAGCAGCGGTCCTCCTCGACCTCCAGCCACAGATCGGTGTCGGCCAGGCGCACGCGGTCGCCGGTCGTCGGCCCGTACAGCGCGGCGTAGTCGCGGCACGAGATCTTCATCGTGACCTCTCCTTCCTGAGCCGCAGACCGGGCACCCGCCGGTTGCCCGCCAGCGCGACCAGCGGCACCGTGGCGGAGGCCTGCGGCTCGAAGCGCCACGACTTGCCCGCCGGGATGTCGAGGCGATACCCCTTCGCGTCAGCCCGCCTGAAGCGCAGGCTGTCGTTGACGTCGGCGAAGTGGTAGTGCGAGCCGACCTGGATCGGCCGATCGCCCTCGTTGAGCACCTTGAGCCTGCGCTTCTTCAGACCTGCGTTGAGCTCCAGCTCGCCGTCGCCGCAGTCCAGCTCGCCCGGGATCACGGCTGCGGCTCGCGTGGCTGCTTCGTCGCGATCGGGTCGTGCAGGGTCACGAGCTTGCGCCCGTCGGGGAACGTCGCCTCGACCTGCACCTCCGCGACCATCTCGGCCACTCCCTCCATCACCTCCTTGCGGTCCAGGACGTGCCGGCCCGCCTCCATGAGGTCCTTGACCGAGCGGCCGTCGCGGGCTCCCTCGATCACCCAGCACGACAGCAGCGCCACCGCCTCTGGGTGATTGAGCAACACCCCCCGCGCGCGACGCTCTCGCGCCAGCATCCCGACCACCGACAACAGCACCTTGTCCTGATCAGCCGGAGACAGTTTCATCGCAATCCTTCCTGGTCGAGAGAGCACCGGGTGCGCCGGAGCCACCCGTCGGCGGGGTCAGCGAACCTACCGGCATCGACCGAGCGGGGACGCACGCGAGCGTGCCGTTCGTCGATCATGCCGTCCGGCACCGCCGGACGGCAGACCGGCCACGTCGATGTCAGTAATCCGAGACGTCGCGGCTCGACGGCGCCTGCGCCGGCCTGCGCCTGTCGGCGGCCACAGCGCGCAGGCGCTTGTCGGAGACCATCGCCACCACGTGCAGGGAGGACATGATCGCGCCCTCCTGCCAACCGGGCAGCGGCGAGACCTGGTCTCCGACGACGAAGAACCGTCCTTCGGGAGCCACCAGGCGGGCGTAGACGGCCTGGTCCTTGAGATCGTTCGGATCCCAGTCCGCGGCCTGGCCGCGCTGGAAGGGCACGTTCTGCCAGGCGATCGAAACGCCGCGATTGGTCGGAACGATGCGCTCGTCGCCGATCTCGGGGTGCAGTTGCCTGCCCCCTCGCGAGCGGTCGTCAGGCGGTCGGCCAGGCTCAGCCGGCCGAACACCTGCGCCGGATCGCCGACCGGCGGTAGCCCGTTGGCCTTGTGGGCGCCGGGGATGTACGCACCCGTGAGCGTGCCCTTCTTGGAGAAATGGTCGTTGGACGGATACCACATCTGCGCGATGAGGTGGTCGGTCCAGCAGATGCCGCCGAAGATCTGGTACTTGTCGTTCTCCCAGAAGCGGCGGTTGGCCTGCCAGCCCACCTTGACGCCGTTGGTCTAGCGCACGTGAACGACGGCATCCTTGAACTCCGTGGAGAAGTTCGGCTTGGAGATGCGTGCCAGGACCGGCATCGGGATGTTGCTGATGCAGTAGTCGGCACGCTCGCGCCGGTCGCGCCCGCGCTGATCGTGGTAGGTGACCTCGACACCGTTCTCGACGAGCCCGATCTCCTTGACCACGGCGTTGTAGTCGATCAGTGTGCCGACCTTGCGCAGGAACCCCTTGACGATCTGATCCATGATCCATCCCGCCCACCGGCTGAAACAGCGTCGGCTGCCAGAGGCGATCCTGGGGCTGATGGAAGGGTTGCGCCAGAACTCGCCGTTGAGCAGGTCCGTCAACGGATACGGCGTCTTCGGGTTGACCTGCTGGTCGACTTTGAGCGGCAGCTCGTAGCCCGAGCGCGTCGAACCGGCGTACGTGAACGCGTCCGCCGCGCCCTTCGGCCGCAGGTCGCCGAAATTCGCCAGCAGGTCGAGCAGCTTCGCGCGGTCGCCCTCGTGCAGGCGCTCGTCGAGCGCGTGCTCGTTCACCGCCTTGGCCAGCAGCTCCGCGATGTACCCGCGCGTGTCGTGGGTGATCTGGCGGTTGGGCTGCGCCTTGCCCGCGAATGACTTGTTGGTGTGATAGAGGTTGGCCGACGTTTCCATGACGTAGGGCTCCAGCGCGACCCCGAGCGTGCGGCAGTAGTGCAGCACCCTGCGGTGGTGGTAGGGAAGGCGCCCAGGACTCATGTTGATGTACAGGCCCTCGTCGATGTCGGCGTGCTGGCGGGTGACGCCATGCTCCCTGCTGTACTCGGTGATCCGCGTGCCGCGCCGGGCGGTCAGGTTGCGCCCGCCGGCACGATGCTGCGCCTCGAGGATCTTGCACCGGTAGCCGACTCGGCTGAGCTCGTACGCCGCGGTGAGCCCGGCGATGCCGGCGCCGAGGATCAGCACCTTCTTGCCGTTGCCAGGCGGCAGCTTCGGAGGACCGGCCCAGGCGTCGGGGACGCCGATGAGCCCCATCGCGGTCATCGTCTCGTACAACGCGGCGGCACCGCCACGCGCCGACCTTCTCCAGAAAGTCTCGGCGTGTTTCCCCCGCCCGCTGCTTGCTCAGTCATTCGCCCCCCAACATCGAAGCGGACGGCATGGCCGTCCGGATGGTCGGCGACCGAGCGATCGGGCGCCCCCAGATTTCCCACACATCCTCCCGCTCTGCCATGAGAACGCACGAGCGGCGGGAGGTCAGGGGCCGAATTGTGGTGGGGTCGACGAGCTGGATTGTGGTCAATCGTGGATGGGCCGGATCCTCGATCGGACGAACGACGACGTCAGGCGGCGACCTTCGGGTGCCAGCCGCGACCGCTCTTGGTCACCAGTCCCTCGTCTGCGAGCCCGGGGAGCACGCGGTAGAGGTAGTTCTGCTTGATGCCCATCTTCTCGGCGAGCTCGGGAATGGTGATCCCGGGGCTCGCGGTGACGGCGTTCAGCGCCTCCTTGGCGCGGGTTCCCGTGCCCTTCGGGCGGCCGCGGCGCTTGGCGCTGCTGTCGGCGCGTGCACGCGGCGCGGTGGCCTTGGCGGTCGCCGTTCGCCGGGTTGCACGGCTGCGTGCCGGCGTTGCGGGAGTGGGGATCGCTATGCCGTCCAGGGCGGCGGCGGCCGCTTCGAGTCGCGAGTACTCGGTGACCAGCGGCTTGAGCTCCTTTAACCGCTCGTCGATCTCACGGCGCTTCACATCAAGAAATTCTGGCATGGCCATCTCCGTCGTTGTAGAAGAAACGCTGACGTGTACTGAGAAGTTCGCGGGAACGCCTCCGCAGCGATCACCGCACCCACACGGTGCCACCGGCACACACCTGGGGCCGGCTTGGCGGCGCGGCGTGGCTGAACGTCCCGCCGGCGGCGACCGCCTGCGATGTTATCGATAATGAATGCGCGTCTATCTCACGCTTCGCGGGGCCAATCCGATGCAAAGGTGCGACGCCCGCCGGAACAGCGGCCCGTGCCGGTTATGGTGGGTCCCGGCCGGGGATCTGAGGGGATTGCCCATGCGAGGCGTGGGCAGGTCGGATCGTGGCCGCGATGGGTGCGACCGAGCGCGCACCCGGTGGGTGACGTGCGCTGCCGTTTCTGGACCAATGTGGGGAGCTGTCGATGAGGATCATCCGTGCTGGGCGGACGGCGCGGTCGTTACGGGCAGGCGCATCGCCTGCCTGCTGGCTGCGAGCTGTTGTGTTGGCGGGCTGCTGGTTCCCGGCTCCGCCGCCGCGAGGCAGGTGCAGTCCATCGACCTGATCTGCCTGATTTCGGTGGAATACAACTTCACGCCGGCGCTGAACAACAACACGGTCAAGGCGTCGGGGCTTGGCCTGCTGTCGGACTGCGCGTCGCCCAACGGGCACTTTCCGACGCTGAAGTCCGGCACGGTCTTCAATACCAACGACCTCATCGCAAGCGGCTGCTGGCCGTTGCCCCTGAGGATGACCGGCGGCCAGAGCCAGATCTTCTGGAACGACGGGACCTCGAGCACGTTCACCGTGGATCTCAGCACCGACCCGCTCGGCGGCGGCATCCGGCTGAACGCGTTCGTCACGGACGGCCGGCTCAAGGGAGCCCATGCGGCGGCGATCGCGGCCGTCGTCGGGCAGCGCGGGCTGTGCCTGCCCGGCGGGCTCCTCGGCGGGGCTGACCGGCGGCGTGCGCAGCGCGCAGGCGACGTTCGGCGGCGTGCGCAGCGCGCAGGCGACGTTCGGCGCGATGCCGATCTATCACTGGGTGCAGTCACCCAGTCAAGCGAGCAAGAGGGCCGCGAAGAGCAAGGCGGCCAGGAGCAAGGCCGCCAAGAGCAAGAAGAGGGGGATCCGTGTCTCGCATCGCTGACAGCCCCACGCGCGCTTCGCGGGCACCGGGCGACGCGGGCACCGCGCGTCGCGGCGATGGCGCTCGTCGGGTGCCTCGCGCTCGGGGCGCTCGCGCCCAGCCCGGCCACGGCCGCCAAGAAGCGCAAGGCCGCGACGCACACCGCCAAGCAGGACGCGCTCGGCGCCTGCATCCAGCCGGCGGCCCTCCAGCAGGCCGGCACGATCACGCCGGAGGAGGTGCGTCAGGTCAATGACGGCGACCGCGTCGTGATCGCGAATCCGCGGCCGCGCGTCGAGGGTTCGGTGCTGATGATCGGTCCGACGCACGGCGGCCGGATCCTCACCGTCGTGCTCAATCCAGAGCGTGTCGATCTGGGTGCTTGGCATGTGCGCACCGCGTGGGAGGCGAGCAGGGCGCAGATCGATCGCTACCGCCGCGATCGCTAGGAGGCTGGTGTTTTTCGCGTCGATCGACATCCGGTTTTCCGAGGCGGCGATCTCCGAGATCAATTCACAAGGCGTGGTCGCCCGGAGGGCCCGGAGACGGGCTTGCAGAGGGGTCGCTTGTTGCGAACTGTTCTCGCGGCCGAGGTTCGCCGAAAAGGGCCCGTTTGGCACCGGCCTCCTAGGAGGGTTTGGCGAAACTCATTCGCCCAACAAACACGGGGGATAACGGGGTCATGCGAGGGAGCGTACCCCACCGATTCCGAGAGGCTTACCCCACGCTTGCTAGAGGTCACGGATGATCTCCGCCAGCCGCGAAAGGCGGCGCTGCATCCAGCCGTTGATGTTGCTGTGGTCCGCGTGCTGACTCGCGTAGAACGTGTCGCCGTGGGGTTGCTCGTCACGGAAGTGGCCGACTCGGAAGGCCGCGTCGCCGTCCTCCAGAGCGCGGACAACACTTGTCGCCCACGCCTCGCAGGGCGCTTGTAGTCGCCCCGCTTCCTCACGGGGCACCGAATTAACCCGCGCATGGAGCGCCTGCCCCTCTGCCTGTAGCTCCGCGAGGGTCGCCCGTAGCCCCTCTTCGCCCCCCAAGTGTTGCGCCGTCAGCGCACGCAGAGTCAGTCCGCCGGTAACAACGCTAAGGGCGATCAGGAGCAGGCCGACAACTGGGGAGCCAAACGCGAGTTGAACACCGCCCACGAGCGCGGCCAGCGTCATTGCTCCCCACGCCCCGACGCGTCTGTCAATTCGCACGACCGCGAGTCTACATGGCGAAAAACCCCAGTGTTTACGGGGCTTTTCCGTCCGATCCGGCTGATAGATTCTGGTCTACATCGCCAATAAGTGACCCCCGCGCGATTGGCGTCGCCGGGGGCCTGGACCACGAAGGGTGTAGCTCCGTGGACGTTTCGAAGGTAGCACCGCGCTCGGCTGCGAGCGACCTCGCTGGACTGCTGGACTCGACCGAAATCGGGGCGCTGATCCGCGACCTTGAAGCGACGCGCTGGACGGGTCGTCCGGGCTACCCGATCCGCTGCATGGTCGGCATGGCGCTCGCCAAGTCGATGTACGCCATCCCGACGTGGACGCGTACCGTGCGGCTCGTCGCTGAGCACGACGCGCTCAAGGCCGCGCTGGGCTGCGAGGACGCCGCGCCGAGCGAGTGGGCGTGCTACCGCTTCACGACGAAGCTGCGCGCGTACAAGCCGCTGCTGGACGCCTGCATCGCTGCCGTTCTCGCGCGGCTGCGCGACGCGAACCCCGGCATGGGCGAGAGCATCGCCATCGACGGATCGGACCTTCCCGCGTACGCCAACGGCCAGCGGTTCGTGTCCAAGGGCGGCGCGGAGCGACTGCGGTTCTCCGATCCGGATGCGACGTGGGGGCACCGCTCGGCGGTCTCGACACGCAAGGGCGGCGGGTACTACGGCTACAAGCTGCACGCCGCCGTGGACACGCTCACCGGCCTCCCGGTCGCGTGGGAGGTTCACACCGCGAGCGCCGCCGAGACAACCGTCGCGCTGCCGCTGCTGGACGCCGTGAAGGCTGCCGGGTTCGCGGTGCGTAACGCCATCGCGGACAAGGGCTACGACAACGGTCCGTTCCACGACGGTTGCAACGCTCGCGGCGTCTGCCCCGTGACGCCGCTGCGCCAGACTCCCGGCGTCAAGCGTGGCGACCACAAGCCGCGTGTCTGCGAGCACGGCGAGTGGACGTACGCCGGGACCGACTACAAGCGCCAAGCAACGAAGTGGCGCTGCCCGACCGGCGAATGCCGGCCCAAGTCGACTTGGGTCAAGGCCGACCGGATGCATCCGCTGATCCCGCGCCACACGAAGCGGTCCAGCGCGCTGTACAGCAGCCGTGGGGCAGTGGAGCGGGAGTTCGGCAGGCTCAAGCACGAGTGGTCGCTGCTGCCCTTGCGTGTGCGCGGGATTGAGCGCGTGCGCCTTCACGCCGACCTCACCATCCTCGCGAAGCTCGCAACCACGCTCGCGCGCGTCTGAGGCGCGCAAAAAGCGGGCCTCCCATGTGCGTTCGGGTGACCGCGCGCTGTAAAACGGCTGGTACGCGAACGCTCTGACCCGTTCGCGACCGCAGCACGCGGTCACCCCAACCACATAGGAGCCTCGCCATGAGCGCTTCACTCCGCAGCCCTCGCGCCAAGCTCGCGTGGGGCAACGCCCACGTAGACGACCTTCTCGCCGACATGAGGCGCGCCCACGGTGATGAGCCACCGTCCATCCAGTTCGCTCGGGAGTACGACGCAAAAAGCGCGGAGATCGTGTTCAAAGCCCAGCGCGTTCCGGAGATCAGCGAAGATTGGGGCCTCTACGTCGGCGACGCCATTCACAACTTCCGCTGCGCACTCGACCATCTGTGGTGGCAACTCGCGATCACGAAGCTTGCCCGTGAACCCTCCGACGAAGAAGCGAAGGGCATCCAGTTCCCGATCGTCAGCAACCCGGCGGGTTGGAAGTCGAATCGCTTCCTCAAACACGTCGACAGGAAGCTCGCCGACAAAGCGCAGGCATTCCAGCCCTACAGCGGACGGGATGAGTTGCACATGCTCCAATTCCTGTCGAATCGCGACAAACATCGACTGATTCAGCCCGCGTTCTACGCGCCCAGTGGCCTGGGCCTCCGAGTTCCCCCCGCCAGTGCATACCGGGATTGCCTGCCCCCGGCCGGACCTGACAGCGACCTCGCCTTCATCAACGCTGTGCGCGTGATCAACATCACGCCGAACGTCGGCGACGAAGCAATGCGGATCAAGGTCACACCGATCGGCCCACACCCAGACCTCAATTTTGAACCCGATTTCCCCGGCTACATAGCTATCGGCGGTCACTGGGAAATCGCCGACACGCTCATGCGCATCGGCGAGACAGTGGGCGAGATACTCAGACGGTTTCAGCCCTATATCTAGCCCGTCGAGCAACTGCCAGCGGCCTGAGCGACGCCGCGTCACGACGGCTCACCGCGCGCTCGTCTACCGTCGGGCGCGTGAGTTTCGCCAAGCAATCGGCCCCGCGCCCGCGCACGGTGGCGGGTTTCGCCAATCCCTCCTAGATGAGCATCATGTAGCGATGCACGACGATGACATCACTTCCGACGAGCTCGACGAGCGCCTCGACAAGGCCGAGACTTTGCGCGTCGACCGCCCCGCCGACAGCACCGAGGTGCGGCTGTACGTTGCGGTCGACGCCGACACGCTGCACGAGCTTGAGCAACGCGCCGCCGCCAAAGGGACCGACCTCAGCGCCGCGGCGGCCGACGCGTTGCGAGCCGGCGCGCACGCGGCCTGACCGCGCGAGAAGCGAACCTCCCCAAAGCGACGGCGCTTAGCGAGCTGGCCTCCTGGTGCTTGGAAGGCTTGCGTGCTTCTCACGCCTGGCGTCGCGTTCGATGACTCGGTAGACCGTTGAGCGTCCCACCCCAAACAGGTCGCTGAGTTCGGCGGTGCTGTGCTCGCCCGCGCGGTGCAACGTGACGAGATGGGCCTCATGGCGAGGGTTGAGCTTCGGTGGACGACCACGCAGGTGCCCCTTGGCCTTGGCGACGCGCATCCCTTCCTTCGTTCGCATCCGGATGAGATCAGACTCAAATTCGGCGACCATCGCCAGCGCGTTGAACAGCAGCCGCCCCACGGGGTCCGTGGGGTCGTGCACCCACCCGCCGATGCTGAGCTTGACCTCGCGCCTCGTGAGGTCCTCGAGGATGTCGCGCGCATCGGGCAGCGACCGCGCGAGCCGATCGAGCTTCGTGACAACCAGCGTGTCACCGCTACGACACGCCGCCAGCGCTTCGCGCAGCCCCGGACGATCGCGATTGGTCCCGGTCAGGCCGTGATCGACGTAGGTGCGCTCGACCGGTACGCCGAGCGCCGCCAGCGCATCGCGCTGCGCAGTGAGATCCTGATCCTGGGTTGAGACACGGGCATAGCCGACCATCAGCGCGGACATTGGCTCCTCCTGGGGACGAGCCCCGGTTGGTGCCTCACCAGCCCGGCTGCGCGCTAGCAACCCGAGCGCGTCGCGGGTGGCGACCCACGCCGGAGCGGATATCCGAGCAGGATCCGCCATAAGAGGTCCAGCGCCTGGATGCGCGACATCGAGCGTAACCGGATGCCGCCCGGCGGAGTCCGCTGAGGGACCCACTATCGAGCCACGCGTTTAGCGCGACGCGCTACCGAGTTCAGGCGAAAGGAGCACTCGCCCGGCTACCAAGTGACGAGAACGTGGGTGCCTTCCGACTGCGCGAATGGAAGCGCCAACAGCGCCTCCTGCCGTGCACGCTCGACAGCCTCTTCGTCTGACTCGTTCGGTTCTGGTTCCCACGCGCTGACCGGGATTTCCATACCCCGCCATCGGCGAAGAGCGTGCGGGCATCCAGGCCCAGGATGACCTGTCCGCTGGCCGCGAGGGCACTGATTGCGGTCTGCGTCGCATCGTTCGGCCAGGCGACCTCACCGTTGTGAAACACGTGGGCCGTTGCGCGAACAGCGTCCGGCAGCGCCGCCAGGTCGGGGTCTGGTTCCCCAATCCGCATAGGCGAAGCGTACGTCGTCCGCTACTGCTTTGAGGCGCGATAGTCATGCCGACGGCGCGACGTCCCGGCTGCTGTTCCGCTCTTGAGACGGTCCGGAGGCGTCCGCGCGCGGAAGTCGGTTGCGCTGCCCGTAGAAGACTCGACTACGCGGATGCGTCAGCGGGCGGGGCGTTCATTCGAAGCTCTGGCCGCCATGGTCGGCGCCGGGAAGGCAGCATTGGGCGCCTCGTCAACGTGCGCGCTTGGATGAGGTTGTTCGTGCGCGCGCCGGCCCGCCGGTGCCGTCGGCGGCCGAGCGCACGGTTGACGAGGTTCCCTTTCGGCGGCGCCACTGCACGGCGGCGCGGCTCATCGGTGTCGAGCGGTCACGCGCTGATCTCGCGCCGGGTGACGCGGTAGATGCCGATCAGAAGCGGCACGACCATCCACAGGGCGAGGCTGGTGCCCGCCTGGGCCCACTGCGTGGCGCTGTAGACCTCTTCGGACATCGGGCCGATGGAGCGGAGCGTGTCGATCCAGGGCGCGACGGCTTCGAGGAAGGGCAGCGAGACGACGCCCGCCCACGCGGTCGGCAGCGCGAAGTTCGCCACGATCGCCGGCGCCGACGCGAGCAGCGCGGCACCGAAGGCGACGCCGGTGATCATGCCCGTGATGAGGTAGACGGCCGACTGGCCGAGCATCGTCGCGCTGCCTTCCCAGGTTCCCTCGACGCCCGGCGCCGCGATGAACACCGCCGCGGCGACCGTGACGAGGACCATGACCAGCATCGCGCTGACGAGCGCCACGCTGGCCAGCAGCTTGGCGACGAGGATGCGCGAGCGCATCGGGGTCAGCGCAAACGTGATCAGCGCGGTGCGTTGGGACCACTCCGAGGTGACGAGCAGGACGCCGACGATCGGCAGCAGGATCGCCACCGGCTGCAGCCCGACGTTCAAGACGGACAGGAACGTGTGGTCCTTCGCGTCTCCGACGACGGCGCGGACGGCCACCACGACGAACGTCAGAACGACGGCCGCGATCAGCAGCCAGAAGCCGGCGCGCGTATCGACCATCTTGCGCAGCTCGACGCGGGTGAGGCGCGCCAGACCGGGCGGGGCGAAGGCCGACGTGGGGTGATTGGACGGGCGTGGAGCGGTGAGGGTGGCGGCGTTCATGCGGTTGCTCCTGCCAGCTCGAGTTCGGGAGAGATCGTGTCGGGGTGTGACGCGGGCGTTGTGGTCAGCTCGAAGAACAGGCGCTCCAGGCCGGCGCCTTCTGACGGCGCGAGGCGGCTTAGGACGACGCCTTCGGCCATCGCCGCCAGGGCGACCGCCTCGGGCTCGGCGTCGACGAGCAGGCCGCCGGTGTCGGCGGGGTAGGCGGTGAGCCCGGCCGCGGCAAGCGCGCGCCTGAGTCCGGCGCCATCCTGCGCGTGCACCGATGTGCCGGTCGCGTTGAGCAGCTCGGCGCGCGTGCCCTGGGCCATGATCCGCCCGCCGCCGATGATCACCATGCGGTCGGCGATCGCCTCGACCTCCGCGAGCAGGTGCGAGGAGAGCAGCACGGTGCCGCCGCGGTCGGCGAAGTCGCGCAGCAGTACCCGCATCCAGCGCATGCCCTCCGGATCGAGGCCGTTGGCGGGCTCGTCGAGGATCAGCACCTCCGGATCGCCGAGCAGCGCGTGGGCGAGACCGAGACGCTGGCGCATGCCGAGCGAGTACTTGCCGATTCGCCGCCGCGCGGCGACCGCATCGAGCCCGACGCGCTCGAGCAGCGCATCGGCGCGCTCCTCCGCGACGCCCATGGTCTGGGCGGAGACGGCGAGCGCCTCGCGCCCGCGGCGCCCGGCGTGCTGCGCCGACGCGTCGAGCAGGATCCCGACGCGACGGCCGGGGTTGGGGAGGTCGCGGTAGCGCCCGCCGAGGATCCGCGCGTTCCCCGAGTCGGGGTCGGAGAGGCCGACGAGCATCCGCATCGTCGTCGTCTTGCCGGCCCCGTTGGGGCCGAGGAAACCGGTGACGGTGCCCGGCTCGCAGCGAAACGAGACGTCGGAGACGACGGTGCGCCCGCCGAGCTGCTTGGTGAGGCCTTGGGATTCGATCATGCCGCCAGACTGCTGGCCAGACGCGGTCCCCGCCACGGTCGCTGGGCTACGGCGCGAGCGCCCGCGGGTGGTGGCGGGTCGCGACTTTGGTAGGGGGTGCGCACCGCCGCGGTCGCTTAGCCTCTCTCGCACGCGATGGCACCCTCCACGACCGCACGGACCTCGGACCTGCCGCGCTGGCTGCGCTCCGCGTTGCCCGCGGACCTGATCGACGCCGACAACCAGGACCGTGGCCGCCGCGACCGCCTCGTAGACGGCGCGATGTACCTCTTCGCGTTCGCGGGCGGGGCTATAACGATCGCCGAGACGTGGGAGCTACACCCGCCGTGGTGGCGCGTCGCGGCGCTCGTGACCGGGATCGTCGTGCTCGTCTCGTTGCGCTGGAGGCGCACCCACCCGGCAGCCGTCGGGATCTTCGCCGCGGCCACCGCGATGATCGTCATCACGGCCTCCGGCGCAAGCCTCGTCGCCATCTTCAATGCGGCGATCCGAGTTCGCGGCGGCGCGCTGGCCGTCGTCGCCGGACTCTCGATCGCCTCGTGCTTCACGATCCCGCTGGCCTACTCCCCGCGCCCCGACCTCTGGGGCGACGTCGGCGTCGGCCTGCTGTGCACGGGCGTCGCGTTCGGCTGGGGCCTGTTCGTGCGCGCGCGGCGTGAGCTGGTGCGCACGCTGCGCGAGCGCGCCGCCCACGCCGAGGTCGAGACCCGGGCCGCGGAGCGAAGGCGCATCGCGCGCGAGATGCACGACGTGCTCGCCCACCGCCTCTCGCTGCTCTCCGTGCACGCCGGCGCGCTCGAGTTCCATCCCGCCGCACCGGCCGCGGAGGTCGCCGAGGCGGCCGGCGTGATCCGCGAGAGCGCAAAGGCCGCGCTCGAGGAGCTGCGCGACGTCATCGGCGTCCTGCGTGAGGACGGCGGCGAGCGGCCGATCGACCCGCCCCAGCCGACGCTCGCCGATCTCCCGGCGCTGATCGCCGCGTCGAGCGCGGCCGGGATGCGGCTCACCACGCAGATCGACCTCGGGGATGAGCCCGCGCCCGCCGCGCTCGGCCGGACCGCCTACCGCGTCGTCCAGGAGGGGCTGACCAATGCCCGCAAGCACGCGCCCGGAGCGGCCGTCACGCTCACGCTCCGCGCAGCGGACCGCGCCCTCGAGATCGACGTACGCAGCCTCGCGGCGGTCGCGGTCGCCGCGGACGCCCGGCTACCCGGGGCGGGGACCGGCCTCATCGGCCTCACCGAGCGCGTCTCGCTCGCCGGCGGAGAGCTCGAGCACGGCGTCGAGCCCGACGGCGCGTTCGTCCTGCGCGCCCGGCTCCCACGATGATCCGCGTCCTGCTCGTCGACGACGACCCGCTCGTGCGCTCCGGCCTGCGGATCATGCTCGCCGGCGCCGCGGCCCTCGACGTGGTGGGCGAGGCCGCCGGCGGCCGCGAGGTACTCCCGGCGGTCGACCTGCACCGGCCCGACGTCGTCCTCATGGACATCCGCATGCCACAGCTCGACGGCATCGCGGCGACCCGCCTGCTCACAGCGCAGCCCGACCCGCCCGCCGTTCTCGTCCTCACCACCTTCGACGACGACGAGCTCGTCCTACGCGCGCTGCAGGCCGGCGCCGCCGGTTTCCTGCTCAAAGACACCGCGCCGGCGGAGATCGTCCGCGCGATCGAGCTCGTCCACGCCGGCGACTCGATGCTGTCCCCCACGGTCACCCGCAGGCTTATCTCTCTCGTCGCCGGCGACTCCGACGCCGGTGCCCGCACCGACAACGCCCGCCAACGCCTCGCCACGCTCAGCCCACGCGAGCACGACGTCGCCCTCGCCGTTGGCCAAGGCCAAGCCAACGCCGAGATCGCAGCCGCATTGCATCTCTCCGTCGCGACCGTCAAAGCCCACGTCTCGCGCCTGCTCGACAAGCTCGACGTCGACAACCGGGTCCAGATCGCCCTGCTCGTCCAACACGCAAGCCGGCACTGAGGCGACAGAGAGTGCCGGCGCCGAGCGGATGCCCCGGTAGAGGTTCGACTTGGAACGCGCGGCACGTCGGCTTCGATCATGGCGCGTCCCGTACGGACGCAGACCGCAGCGCCACAGGCCAACGCGCCGCGGGCGAAGCTCAAGCGGCTCCCAGCCCCTCGAACCCGGCGCGAGCGACTTCGGGGACGCCTCGCGGGCTTCGCGGGGCGCTGACGTCGGCAAGGTCGTCGCGCGCGCGCTTCCGCCATCGCCTGACGATGGCCGGCGACCCGATCGCCTACGTCGCGATCCTGCGCGTAAGCGTTGCCACAGCGGGTACGCGTAGGTCATGCCATACGACCCGAAGAAGGTGACGCCGGCGCCGCCGCGGTACCAGCCCGCCGCCGACGCGCCCGACGAGAAGCCGGGACCCGTGTTCGACGACAACAACCCGCCCACGTGGACGGACCTCGTCAAGGCCGCTCCTCGGGCGCGCAAGGGCCTCAAGGACCTCAAGCCCTGACGGACGCCCCCGCCGCGCTGGCGCTCGGGCCAACCACTCGCGCTTGACGATCCATCAGCACGCCGGCGAGCCGCTCATGGGTGGGGTTGCGGCTACGGGTGGGAGCACGTCCTGCGATACGGCGTGTCCGGGCGCAGCTCGCGCCATTCGGCGCGGCTGAGGTCGCGCCGCGTCACGGCGCAGATGCGCGCTTGGCGGGCAGCGTCGTCGCCACGCCAGAGGATCGAGTCGACGAGCGCTTCAGCGTCGATTGCGTCGACGTGGCCGCGCAGCGGCGCTCCGAGCGGGCGGCCTGACGCGACGTCCCAGAGGCGCACGAGGTGATCGTCGCCGCCCGCGGCGAGAGTCTTGCCGTCGGGGCTGAACGCGACGCACAGGACCGGCTCGTCACCGCTGTGCAGCGGCGCACCGAGCTGCCGGCGCGTGGCGACGTCCAACAGGCGCACCGTGCCATCGTCACCGGCTGACGCGAGCAGCCTGCCGTCGGAGCTCATCGCCACGCCCGTCAGCGACATCCCAGCCGGGCCGATCGGGGCGCCGATCGGCGCGTTGCGGGCGACGGTCCAGAGCCGCATCCTGCCGTCGGCGCCGGCCGACACACGCGTCTTGACGTCTGCACTGAAGGCCGCATCGGTGACGCCGGGGCTCAGCGCGTCCAGCGGCTGGCGCGCAAGCAGGAGCGTCGGCGCGGCCGACGCTGCCGCGACGTCGAAGAGCTTCACGCTGCGATCCGCAACGCCCTGGCCGGCAAGGGTGCGGCCGTCGGCGCTGAACGCCAGCGCGAGGTTGCCGGCGCCGCGCAGCGGCGGGCCGACGGCGTTGTGCGTCGCGCCGTCCCACAGGCGGATCGCGACGACGTCCGCGGAGGCGAGCGTGCGGCCGTCGGGGCTGAACGCGACAGCGGCGACGTAGAGGGGCAACGACACCCCAGACGTCAGCGGTGGCCTCGTCGCGCGCAGCGGCTCGCCCGATTGGCGGTGGGTGGCGACGCTCCACAGCCGCGCGGTCTGGTCGATGCCGCCCGAGGCGATGACGAGCCCGTCGGGGCTGAAGGCGACGGCGTGGACGGGCCCCGCATGGCCCCGCGGCGGCGATCCCGATTGCCGCCGACGCTGGGGGTCCCACAGCCGCACCGTGCCGTCGCTGCCGGCGGATGCGACGAGGTCGCCGCCGGGGCTGAAAGTGACGGCGGTGATCGTGCCGGCATGGCCGCGCATCGGCGAGCCGATCGCGCGCCGGCTCGCGACGTCCCAGTCGCGCACGGTCGCGTCGTCCCCCGCAGAGACGAGCTTCGTGCCGTCACGGCTGAACGCCACGCTCGTGACGGCTGCCGCTCCCGCGCAGCGGCGCGCCGATCTGGCGCTGGCGCGCGTTCCTCCACAGCCGCACCGTCCCGTCCCGTCCTCCGGATGCGACGAGCGAACCGTCGGCCGACAGCGCGACCCCGAACACGGCCTTCGCATGACCACGCAGCGGCGCTCCCACCTGCGAGCGCGTGGCGACGTCCCAGATGCGAGCCGTCGCGTCCGCGGTCGCCGACGCGAGCAACCGGAGGCTGCGCCGCCCGGCAGCGCAGGCTCGCGCGCGCTGAGCGCCCTCGTCGCCGCGCCACAGCAACGGGTCCCACAACCGCACCTGGAGGTCCGTGCCGTAGGACGCCAGCGACGTGCCGTCCGCGCTGAAGGCCAGCCCCAGGACCGCCGCCGGGCGATCATGCGCCAGCGGCTGCGCGGCCGCACGCCGGCTCGCGACGTTCCTCAACCGCACACGACCACCGGACCCGGCGGACGCCAGCGTACAGGACTCGATCGCGCGCTTGATCGTCGCCTTCCATTTCTCACCGCCGACGATCCCCTCGACGTCGAGCCATGTCTCGATGTCGCGCGCGCGCAAGTGCGCGCGGAGGCGCTGCGCGTTGGCCACGTCGACGCGCGCGTACGAGATGAAGGGCGGCGTAGCGACCGGACTCAGCCGATGCCGGTGGCGCCGTGGTGCGGCGAGATCGCTGGTGCCGTTGGCCCGCAGACCCGGACGGTTCGCATGCGGAAACCCCGCGACCCACGACTGGATCGAGCTTTCCACAACACCCGACGACGACACAACTACTCGGGATGCTCACCCCGACCGAATACGAGAACCTCACAACCCCACCCACGAAGCCGCCTGACTCCAGAACCCCGACTGCAAGAACGCCGGGGTAGATCCCCGTGTCCACCGAAGCGGGGGAGATCCAGAGTCCATGCGATCCGTGTCTGCCACTTCCCGCCCGGCGCCGGCAAAGATGACATCGCTGACGCTGCACGCTGCACGGCGTGGAGCGCGCCCGCGGCGGTTCGGCCGTGGGCGCGCTTGGCTGGCGTGTTAGGCGCAACCTGCGCGATCCGCGCAGTTCACAACCCGTGGCTTACTGGCGGTCGTCGTCCTGGAAGAACACGTTCGCCTTGTTCTCGGGCGTGTTGATCTCCTCCATCGCTTCAGTGAACGGGTCGCGCTTCACTTCGGCAAGGACGGCCTGCACCGCCTTGACGGCGCCGGCGACCCCCCTCTTCTCGACCCGGCCCCGTTCGGCGTGCTCTTCGAGCGCCCGGAGGAACCAGGTTCCGCAATGGTGCAGCGTGGGCGTGAACAGCGTGACGCACGCATCGCCGCTGCAGTTGACACGCACGACACTGATGTGAGTGAGGTGGTTGCCGAGAGAGCCCGAGCCGTCGCCGGGCGACCACGTCGCGCAGACCGTGTAGCAGCCAGGCGGAAGGCCGACGTCGACGTGCCCGCAACGGGTGGGAATGTTGGTGTACTTCGTTCCGCACCAGTCCAGAATGCGGCCGTCGCAATCGAGGACATGGACGTACCACTGGTGTTCCATGTCGATGTGGCATGGGTCGCCGACCCTGGTGACCCAGACGTTAAGTGTGGCTGTGCTCATTTCGACCTCCGATGGTTGCGCGCGAAGCGCACCAGGGACACACCGTAGCGCTGCCGCGGCTCTGTCCTAATTGGGATTTCCCCGCGTAGCGATCTTCCCATGCGGCGCTACCGCTATCTGTGACATCGATCCGCCTCACCCGGCGAGTTAAAGAAATCGCCGCATGCCCCGAGAGGACTGGTCAAGGTTGTTGATGCGTCGGGTCGCTTGAGAGGAAGCCGTTCGAACTTCGCGCCGGCTCTGGATCTGACCAGCGCGACGAGATGGGCGGACGCGACGCCACGCCAAGCGGTGCGGTGCCGACTCGATGGGGTTGAACGCCACCGCGATCCCGGCGGTCCGCGAGCCGGGTCCCTTGGTGACCCGCTGCCCCGGGGTTTCGGACCCGCGTCAGAACCAGAACGTCGAGTGCCCCGCGGACCCGATCAGGACGTCAGACCCCATATCAGGGACTGGCTCAGCGTCGATACGTCGCGATGCGCAGCCCGTCGGCCCTGCCCCACGCAAGCGTCACGCGTCCTGCCGCAGCGACAGCGTCGACCGCGCTCCCGCCCACGCCGAAGGCGGCGCCCCCCAGGCGGCGGATCGGGCCGATCTCACCATCGGGGGCCACAGGGCGCGCGACCAGCGATCCGCTGCCGTTCACGACCACGCCGTGTCCGCTGGAGAGGGTCACGCCTACGCCTTTGCTGGGCCCGGCAAGCGGCGCCAGCACGCGGAAGCGCCCGCGGGCCGACCGGCGGATCGCCAGCCCGGTCAGCTCCTGTCCGCGTTCGTCATAGCGGCGCCAGACTGCGATCGCGCGGCCGCTCGGCGCGACGTCGACAAAGGCGTCGGAGGCAGAACGAGCGGAATCGAGCACCTGCGGACCGGTGAGTCGGCCGCCGGCATCCGCCGATGCGACCGCGATCAGCGACGAGAAGGGAGCCGCCGGGGGCTGTGAAGCCCAGATCACGGTCGTGCGGCTGCGCTGGTCAAGACCCGCATCGAAGCCGAGGAAGCCGCCGACATTGGTGAGCACGTTGGTCCGGGCGGCGCCGAGACGGCCGTTTCGCGCGATCTGCGCGCCGATGAGCTGCCCGGTCGGGGCCTCCTCAAACCACAGTGCGCTGCCTCGCCCGTCACCGCCGAAGCCCACGAACGGCGAGCGGTGCTGCCAGGCGCTCGCGGTCGTCTTGATCGGTGTCCCGAAGCTGCCGCCCGGCCGGCTCGTCACGAGCGTGATTGCGCCGCGCCTGCCGCCGTAGATGCCTGCCACGGGCTCGATCGAGTTGCCGATCAGCGCCACGCGCCCGCCGGGCCCGGCGACGAGCGACCAGCCGTACAGGTCCGTGCCGCGCTTCGTGGCGGCCCGCGGCGCCGAAAGTCGCCGGGATCCCGGGCGCAGCCGCTGCAGGTAGGCGACCAGGCAGCATTCGCGCACGCCGGGGCCGCTGCGCGCGGTCCCATCGAGGCTGAGCCATCCGACGAGCACAGTCCCGTCCGACAGAACGGCGACGCGGTCGGCCTTCCCGCGATTGGGCAAGGCGATAGGCCGCCCGAAGCGGGCGCGGCCGGCAGGCCGGACGGCGACGAAGCGGTGCGGTCGTGCGCCCCAGACGACGGCGGCGTCGCCGCGCGCATTTGCCGCCACGTCCGGCTGGACGTACAGGCCCGCGGCACCAGGCAGTCGCTGTTCGGTCCACGCGGCGCTCGCCGGGACGGTCATCGCCGCCAGCGCTATGGCCGTGAGGACGGCGAGCCGGAGCATGCGCACGTCCGTTACAACGCGCGGCCGGCGGTTTCGATGCGCCGCTGTTGGGGTTCCGCAGCGTGCCCGGCGCGCGCCCACACGAGCGACCCCCGGATCCACAGCTCGCCGGCCGCCACGCGGACCCCGCGGGCCAGTGCGCCACGGCATCCGCCTAATGGCCGCGGGACGCGGCCCGGCAGGGCCAGCGCCGTCGCGGTCGGTCGCGAGCCCGCTGAGGGACCGGCAATCGGGCGAGGGTTGTGGGCGTTCGGCTGGGGGACGCCGGCGTGCCGCTCGACGACGTTTCCGCTGGACGACCCCCTCGGGCACCGGATCGCCGCATGCGACGCCCGCCGCGCGTTCGCTGCGCGCGCATCCCACTTGCCCGATTGCCACCCGTGCCGGCACGGGCGGGCCTGGTCGTGGGCCACAATGCGGTGGTGGACCCTGCGAGCTCGGCGACCAACGACGAGTCGCTGTGGCCGCGGCTCGAGGGGCTGCCGCTGGTCATCGAGGCGTGTGAGTACGACCGTCTGCACGCCGTCTTCACCGAAGAGTTCGAGCGCGTCACGACGCACGTGCGGCTGCTCGGCGCCGCTGCCGACGGGCTCGGCGAGGACGTCTCGGCGTATCGCGAGGACGGCACGACGCTGCACGAGACCCGGCCCTCGTGGCCGCTCGAAGGCGAGTGGACGCTGGCCGGATTCTGCCAGCACCTCGCCACGCTGAAGCTGTGGCCGCAGCCGCCGGAATGGGACGGGGCGCTGCGCCTGCGTCACTGGGCGTTCGAGTCGGCGGCGCTTGACCTCGCGCTGCGCCAGGCCGGCCGCTCGCTGCACGACGTGCTCGGGCTCGACCCGCAGCCGGTGCGCTTCGTCAACTCGCTCGGTCTCGGCAAGGAGCCCTCGATCGAGCCGCTGCGCCGGCGGCTCGCACGCTCCCCCGGCGTGCGCTTCAAGCTCGACGCCGAGGCGACCTGGGCGCCGGCGCTCGTCGACGACGTCGCGGCGACCGGCGCGGTCGACACGATCGACTTCAAGGGCCACTACGGCATCGAGGTCGAGGATCCGCAGGCGCTCGCTGCGCTGTATGACCACGTGCTCGCCGCGTTCCCGCACGCCTACCTGGAGGACCCGCACGACCTGCCCGAGATCGCGCAGCGACTCGCCGATCACCTCGAGCGCGTGTCCTACGACGCGCCGATCCGCAGTGCCCAGGACATCGGCGCGACGCCGCTGGCCGCGCGCGTGGTCAACGTCAAGCCGTCGCGGATCGGCAGCCTGCGCGCGCTGTTGGAGGTCTACGCACGCTGCGCGCGCGAGCAGCGGCCGATGTACGGCGGCGGCATGGGCGAACTGGGCGTGGGCCGCGGGCAGATCGAGCTGCTCGCCGCCCTGTTTCACGCCGACGCGCCCAACGACGTCGCGCCGAGCGCCTACAACCAGGACGACCCGCCGGGCGGCCTGCCGGCCAGCCCGCTGGCGCCGCGCCCCGCGGCGACCGGCTTCCGCTGGGCCGCGTAGGACACCAAGGACGAACACGGCATCCCAGATCGCTTCCCGCTGAGGGACCGGCTTGCCGACCAGTGCTCCCGGGCGCCCTTTGCGAACTGGCCCCATCACCACAGACCGGCCGGACGCGGCGTGTCGTACGCACCGCGCATCGCATAGGTCGCGCAGGCGTTCCTAGGTGGATGAGGCACACGCGGCGCGACAGCCGACCCCGACGATGAGCAGATCACGGCGGGGGCGCGCAGCACTCGCCGTTTGCATCGCCACCCTCGGGACCGGCGCCGCCGGCACCGGCGCGGCTGTCGCGGCGCCAATCATGATCCGGCCGTTTCAGAGCGTTGAGCTCGCCACCGCCGACAACGGCGAGACCGCGCTCGTGTGGCGCACGCGGACGGGCGGCATGCACGCGGCGATCGGCACGCCCGGCTCCCCCTTCACCGCCCCGATCACGCTGGCCGACGGCGGGTCGGCGACGACCGGTCCGTCGCTGGGGATGGACGCCGCCGGCAACGTCGTGGTCGCGTGGGAGACCTACGTCCTCGGCGGGTGCGACAAGTACGGCTCCTGCCGGCCGAGCTCGCTCGGCGTGTTCGTCGCGCTGCGCCCGGCAGGCGGCGCCTTCGGCGCACCGGTGCGCCTCGCACAGGCGCAGCCGGGAATGAGCGCCGCCCCGCGGTTGGCGATGAACCGCGCCGGCGACTGGGTGCTCGCGATGAACGTCGGCACGACGACCGTGGTCGGTGCCGGCCGTAGCGCGACACCGCCGAGCGCTCTTATCGCGCTGCCGATGGCGACTTTGCACCAGTTCGCGCTCGACGAGACGGGCGCGGCCACGTTCGCTGGCGTCGACGGCGCGCAGCGGCCGGCCACCGTCGTGCGCAAACCGGACGGCTCCTTCGCTGCGCCGCAGCTACTCGACGGGCCCTCGACCGCCGGCCTGGGCGTCCGCCTCGGCGTCGGGCCGCGCGGCGACGCGCTCGCCGTCTGGCCCGCGGGCAGCGAGCTTCACTGGGCGTCGCGGCCGCCGGGCGGCAGCTTCGGCGCCGCGGGCGCGCTTCCGCCTCGCTCGCCGTCACCGGTGGCGGTCGTCGCGGTCGGCGTCGACGCGACCGGCCGCACGACGACGGTCCTGCCGGCGAGCGGGCCGATCGCCGCGACCTCGCCGCTCGTGCTCCTGCGTGGCACCACGGCGGCGCCGTTCGCCGAAGCCGTGACGCTGACGGAGCCGGGTCACCAGCTCGTCGCCGCGCCGACGTTCGCGCTCGGCGCCGACGGCACCGCCGCCGTCGCCTGGCTCGACAGCGAGCGCTCGTCGACCTCCGTGCGCCTCTCCGTCGCGTTCGGCGACAGGTCGTTCTCGCCCTCGCTCGGCCTCGGCGACAGCACGGTCGGCACGGCGGGGCAGCCTTCGCTCGCCGTCGACGGCAGCGGCCGTGTCGTCGCCGCGTGGCTGGCGACCGCAAACGCGGGCGCGTCGCAGCGCGTCGTGGCGACAACCTTCTCGCCGGCAGGCTCGGCGGCATCGAGCATCGTCGCGCAGGCACCGCTGGAAGCCATGCCGACGCCGCCGCTGCCGGACCTCGCGATCGCGCCCCTGGGCCAGCGGCTGAGGATCCGCGCCGACCACACCGTCCGCCCGCAACTGCGGTGCGTGTCGGCGTCACCGTGCCGCGGAGAGCTGCGGATCGACGTGCGGGCCACCGCGGGCAGAAGCATCCGGCTCGGCACGCGCCACTTCGTGCTGCCCACCGGCAGCGCTCGCACCGTCACGGTGCGCGCGACGCGCGCCGCCCGCCACGCCGCGCTGCGCCGCTCGCTGCGCGCGACGATGACCGTCCGGACGACGGTCAACGGCCGATCCCGGTTGACCAGCCGGGTCTCGCTCACGATCCGCCGCACCGCACGCCGCTGACGGTTCGCGGCCGGCGCCAGCCCTCTTGAGCGCCGGCGGAAGGCGAATGGAAGCGCACCACCGGAAACCGGACTGTCTGGCCGGTCGTCGCTTGCTGGGCGACTTGGGTGCATGTAACGAAACGGGGTTGCTGTGACAGTGGTGGGTGTGAGCACGATCGCCGATCCCGCCGCCTTGGAGGCACGCTTTCAGACGGTGTTCGCGCATCTGGGTGCGGTGACCGCCCTACGCGCGCCGCCGGGGCTGCCCCGATCCCGATGCGGTGGCCGCGGAGACGATGACGGTCGCCTGGCGTCGGCTTGCCGACGTTCCGCGCGACGACGCTCGCCCGTGCCTGTACGCGACCGCGCGGAACCTGGCGTATGCGCAGGCGCGCAGCGTGCGCCGTATGAGCTCGGTCGATCCAGATCGGCTGGAGGATCTGGCAGGCGGAGATCTCGGTCCGGCGGTGATCGCCGGCGATGTCGATGCAGACGTCAGGACGGCGCTCCTAGCACTGTCGCCTGCCGATCGCGAGGCGCTGCTTCTCGTGGCTTGGGAGGAGCTGACCCCGGCGCAGGCCGCCGTGTCGCTGGGCATCAGCGCGGTCGCGTTTCGCGTGCGCCTGCATCGTGCGAGCAGGCGCTGCCCGAGCACGACGAGCTCCAACGTGGGCAAGGCCGAGCTGTGGTTCGGAACATCGCGCCAGGGGGGGTTCTGCACGGCGATCCGCCTGCCCGACGGCGAGTGGGCGGGCACATACACGCGGGCGCTCTGGAGAGCCCGCTGGACGGCGGAGGTACGGGACCGGGCTGCCAGGCCACGCGCCGGCAGGCCAACAACGCCGCACCCGACTCGCCGATCTTCGTCATCACCGGGTTCGACTGCAACGAGGTCATCGTCAACAAGCCCGGTCGCGGCCGGGACGTCTGGCACCTCTACTACGGGGTCGTCGACGGTGCGCGAACGCCGGTGCGCGTCGTCGACCCCGACTCAGGACGCAGCGCTCCGGTCGCAGAAGGGCACATCTTCGCGCTCGCGGTCCCCGAACCGACGCGGTTCAAGGAACAGGGCCTGCGGTTGGTCGCGCTCGACGCGCAGAGACGAGTCGTCGCCGGCGATCCCACAGACGCCGACTGAGTCGCACGGCGATCCCGGCGCGGGGCGCGGGGCGAGGTACCGATCCGGGGTTCCAGCGGCAGGTCGGCCGCGATCGCACTGCTCACACGCATCGGACATGCGACTCGTCGGTACGCGCCATCGCGGCGATCTGCGGAGCGCTCATGCCCGTCGCAGACGCCAACAAGACCACCGCCCGCGCGCGCTTGGACTGATGCCTCGCACGTCGCGAGATCGACTTCAACCGCGCGCCCTCCTCGGGCGAGGACTTGCGCACGAACACCTCCGGGGACGCATCGCCACCTCCAGACTCGGGGACATGCATCCCTGTTCGCCGCCCGAGGCGAGTTTGCGGTCAGACGTTTCTGGATGACCCACTCGACGCGGCAGACAACCACGAACGCGCGTATCTCTCGACGCAGACGCGGCGACCGTGCCGCAAGCGGTCCGCTGTGGGCCGGTCGCTGCCGCGCCGGTGTCCCCGGTGCCGAAGGGCGGCTGAACTCGGCGCTTACCGGATCGAGATCCTACCCCTGTGGGCTCCGTGGGCGCCAGCGGTCTCCCCCTTCGGCGGTGCGATGCCCGGGATGAATGGCGCGTTGATGCCGGCCCCCGACGGACGCGCCATGAGGCGGGTCACGCCGTGTCCGACGCCGTCGGTCGGCATCGCCGCGACCTCCGGCGCCGCCGCGGCCGCAGCCGGCGCGGCTTCGGATCCGCGGAAGGGTGTCGTTCCGACAGAGGTGACTGGCATGGCTCTCCTTGGGGCGGCGTTCGTTGCGGACAGTTGACGTACGCGGCGCGCGAATCCCGCAGCGATATACGCCGCGCCAAGCCTGCCGCCTCGTCGCAGCGACGCTACTCTCGTCAACCGCCGCAAGCAATGGCAACTCGCCCAAAATTCGCCTAGCACGAGAGGGCCGCGGGCGTGCGAAGTCGGCAGGGCCCACGTTGCTTGCGCACAGGATCGTAGTCACCTGCAACCCGAGCGGTTCGCCGGGCGGCTCGAGGACGGCGGCGATCCCGAGCGCTGCGGATGGCTCGACGACGAGCCCCGCGTGCTGATAGAGAGCGCGCATGCCGGCCTTGATCGAGTCCTCGCGCACGAGCACCACATCGTCGAGCAGGACCAGCAGGTCGTCGAGCACCTCGGGATCGGACAGCGCCCGGCGACGCCGTCGGCGATCGTCTCGATGCTGTCGGTCTCGACCACCGTTCCCTGACGCCAGGACAGTGCCATCGCGGGCGCACCGAAGGGCTGGATTGCGATCACCTCCACGTGCTCGGCGAGCGAGCGCACTGCGTAGCCCACGCCGCTGGCCATCGCGCCGCCGCCGACGGCCACGAGCACGACATCGAGCCCCGGATCGTCGCGGACGAGCTCGAGCCCGATCGTCGCAGCGCCCTCGCAGGTCGCCAGGTCCAAGCTGTCCTCGACGAGGTGGGCGCCATCCGCCTGCGCAATCTCCCGCGCGAGCAGCCGGGCGCTTTCGATGTCCTCGCCATCGAGGCGCACGTCCGCGCCCAACGCGGCGATCTGGCGCAGCTTGAGCGGGGTGGCGGTGCTCGCTGCCAAGGGCCAGCGAGCAGCGCAGGGCGTCACTCGCGGGTAGCGGCTCACCGCCGCTCCCCGGCATCGCCGCGCCGCCAAGCGCCGCCGCCCGCTGCTCGAGGTCGCTTCGAGCGCCGAATGCGACCGCGTCTGACAGCTGCCCGGAGGCGGGCCGGCGTGGGCGTGGCGCCGCGGCCGGCGCCCCAGCGCCCGCGCACCTCGCCGGGCAGCACGCCCGGATCCGTCAGCCGGGCCTCGAACCGGCCGCCGGCGTCGAGCGTCACCGCCGCGGCGTCGAAGCCCAGCGGACGGCGGGCCAGCGGCCACCAGGCCTTGAACACGGCCTCCTTGGCACAGAACAGCAGCCGGTCCCAGCGCACCTCCGGATGCTCGTCGAGCAGCTGCGCGACCTTGCGTCCGCTCGTCGGGGCGACGCGCTGACCGCGAGCATCCGCGCCGGCAGCGGCACGTCGGGCGTACGTGTGCGCGCTGAGCACGCACGGCGGCAGGATCGCCTCGATCATCACCGCTGCCCGCCGCGGCAACCCCACTCAACCCGCGGCAGCCGCGACCAGGAGCTCCACGACGCCGGGCCCCTCGAGCGGTCCCAGGTGCCCCGGGCACACGACCCGTGGCTCGAGCGCGGCGAGCTTCGCGACCGACCGCCGGGCCTGCTCGGTGTCGAGGTTGTAGGCGTCCACCGGAACGGCCGGGGGCTGTGGCTTGCCGTGCAGGTCGGTGCAATAGATGCAATCGGACACGAGCGCCACGCCATCACGCTGGCGCCAGAGGCCGATCTGGCCGGGCGCGTGCCCGCCCAGCTCGACGACCTCGAAGCCCGCCACCGTGTCCCCCTCGCGGACGCTTGCGTCGATCTTCACCGGCCCGCCGTCCCAGATGTAGCGGTGCATGAAGCCGTGAAGCAGGCGCACGTCGAGCGGCAGCTGCTCGGGCTTCCAGTAGTCACGGCCCCCGGAGCCCTCGGCCTGCGGCGCCGCTGCGGGGTGGCACAGGACGTCGGCGTAGGCGCGCAGCGCGGGCGCCGCGCCGCGGTGGTCCGTGTCGCCGTGGCCGAGCACGACCTGCGAGATCCCGCCGAGCTCCTTGGCGGCGGCGACGATGCCGGCCGCCATGCCCTTCTCGCCGGCATCGAAGACGACGGCCTGGCCGGCCTCGTCGTCGCGGACGAGGTACACGTTCGTCGTCCGGGTCAGTCCGCCGCGCAGCAGCCAGACCCCGTCGGCGACCTCCTCGCGCTCGCCGCAGAACCACCGGCTCAGACGGGAGCGCGCCCGGACGGCGGGAGGACGGGCCGGACCGAGACTGCTCATCATGCTCCGCTGGGCCGCACTGGCAGACAGGGCGCTCGCGTGAACCACCCGCCGGGCGCCGCTGGTGAGATGGCACTTGGAGACGGCCGGGCGCCGGCCCACACCTCGGACGTCGACGGGCTGCTGCGGTGCTGGGGTGAGAACCCGTCGAGCGCGGCGGCGGTCGTCATGCCAAGCGCGGTCGCCGTGCCGTCAGTCCCGGGACAACTTGAGGTTGCGCATGGTCACGAGCGCGGTGGCGCACAGCTTCTCCTCGCCTCCGCTGACCGAGTAGACGTCAGCCGCGGCGACCGTCATGACCTGGCTCGGCTTGATCACCCGGCCACGCGCGATGAGCTGCTCGCCCTTGGCGGCGGCCAGGAGCTTCACCGTGTAGTCGACGGTCATGTTCACCCACCCGGGCGGCAGCAGCGTGCCCGCCGCGGATCCCCCGGCGAAGTCGGCCAGTGCTCCGACGATGCCCCCCTGGAAGAAGCCGTTGTGCTGTGTGAGCTCTTCACGGTACGGCTGGATGATCTCGGCCTCTCCCGGCGCCACCCGGCCGAAGTCGAAGCCCAGGTGCCTCGCCGCGGGCATGCTCAGCACCGCGGCCTTCACGATTGCTTCGAAGTCCGGATTTGTCGCTGTGAGCGTCGTCATGCGCCAACCCTCTCTGACGGTCGATGGTTGCTAGGCGATGCGGGCGGGTCGGGCGCCCACCGTCTGAACCCATCCTGCCGGTAACGCTGCCTCGCCGCGGCGCGCATGATCTTGCCGCTGCTGGTCTTCGCGAGCTCGCGCGCCGGGGTGAGCACGAGGTCGCCCAGCGTGACATCGTGCTCGCGCACGATCGCCGCCCGGACCGACTGCGCGAGGTCTGCCGGATGCGCTGTCTGATCGGGCCTGACCTCCTGCACGACGACGAGCCGCTCGCCGTCTGGGCCGGGCACCGCGAACGCGGCGCACGCCCCCTTCCTCAGCGCCGGATGCGCCGACTGCGCCGTGAGCTCGATGTCGTGCGGGTAGATGTTCCGGCCGCGGATGATGATCAGGTCCTTCAGCCGGGCGACGAGGTACACCTCGTCGTCGATCACGATGCCGAGGTCGCCGGTGCGCAGGTAGCTGCGCCCGGGCTCGCCCTCGTAGGCGGCGCCGAACACGTCGGCCGTCACATCGGGACGCCTCCAGTAGCCCCGCGCGACGCTCGGTCCGGACACCCAGATCTCGCCGATCTCATTCGCGGCGCTCGGGTGTCCGGATTCAGGGTCGACGATCCGCAGCTGGAGCTCGGGTAGGACGCGTCCGGACCCGACGAGCGTCCGGCCGCCGCCGGCCGGCGCCTCGGCGAAGCGCCCGCGCGCGAGCGCATCGCGATCTGCCTCGACGGTCCGCGGCCCGCGGCCCTTCACGCTCCCGGTGACGACCAGCGTCGCCTCGGCCAAGCCGTAGCAGGGGTAGAACGCCTGTTCGCTGAAGCCGTACGGCGCGAACGTCTCGGTGAACCGGCGCAGCGTGTCGGGGCGGATCGGCTCAGCCCCGTTGAACGCCGTCTTCCAGCAGCTCAGGTCGAGGTCCGGCGGCACGTTCTGACCGCCGGCGGCGCGCGCGACGCAGAGCTCGAACCCGAAGTTCGGTCCGCCGCTGGTATGGGCGCGGTAGCGGGAGATCGCCGACAGCCACGCGAGCGGCCAGCGCGTGAACACCAGCGGTGACATGAGGACGCCGGTCGACCCGCACCAGAGCGGCTGCAGGACGTTGCCGATCAAGCCCTGGTCGTGGAAGAACGGCGCCCAACCCACGACCGTCGAGTTCCGATCGTGGCCGAACCCGCGGCGGATGGTCTCCTCGTTCGCCGTGAGGTTGCCGTGCGTGACCATCACGCCCTTGGGGTCGGAGGTCGAGCCCGAGGTGTACTGCAGGAAGGCGATCGCGTCCGCCGGGCACGGCTGAGGCTCGAAGCCCGTGTCCTCGTTGGCGACCTCGTCGACCGCGAGCCAGCGCAGCTCGCCGCAGACGGGCTCGAGCGCAGGCTTCATGAAGTCGACGAACGCGCCCAGCGTGAGCACCGCGCTGGGCGCGCAGTCGCTCACGACGCTGCGCGTCGCGCCCTGCACGGCCTGCCGGCGCGGGGGGTAGACCGGCACGGCGATGACCCGAGCGTACAGGCATGCGAAGTACGCGACGATGAAGTCCAGCCCCGGCGGGAAGACCAGCAGCGCGCGATCGCCGGGCCGGCACTGCGCGGCGAGCTGCGCGGCCACCGCGAGCGCCCGCGCGTGCAACTCGCCGTACGTCAGCGACGCTTCCTCGTGCAGCTGCTCGTCGATCCACACGTAGGCCGTCTGCGCCGGCTGCTCGGCGGCGCGGGTTTGGAGCACCTCAGCGACCGACGACATGCTCGTCCCCCCCGCCCTGCAGCGCCGCGGCGATGAATGCCGCGATCGCCGTGCGATGGCGCTGGTTGAAGAAGTGATCGCCCGAGAACCCGTGGATGTCGAAGGTCGAGTCGGTCTCGTTTGCCCATGCCTCGACCTGGTCGACGTCGACGATCGGATCCTCGGACCCGTAGAACGCGGTGATCGGACAGTGCAGCCGCGGTTGCGCTCGATAGCGAAACTCCTCCGCGATCTCCAGGTCGGCCCTGATGATCGGCAGCGCGTAGCGGCGGAACGTCGGGCTGGCGGACGCCCCGAGCCCCCCGGCGTCCGCGAGCGCGGCGGCGAACTCCGCGTCGGGCAGATGATGAATCGTCGCCTTGCGAGTCGGCAGGTGCGGCGCGCGGCGTCCGGAGACGAAGAGATGCACCGGCGCGGCGCCCTCGACCGTCAGCGCTCGCGCGAGCTCGAACGCGACGAGCGCCCCCATGCTGTGGCCGTACAGCGCCACGGGCGTGTCGAGCAGCTGCCGGGTCTGGGGCAGGAGCTCCGCGAGCACCTCGTGCACCCGGCGAAGCGGCGGTTGGGACGCGACGTCCTCGCGGCCGGGCAGCTGGACGCGGACCGGTGAGATCTCCGGCGGTAACAGGCCCAGCCAGCGGGTGAACGAGGCGGCGCCGCCGCCCGCGTGAGGCAGGCAGAGGAGCTTCAGGGCTGCCTCCGGGCGCGCGTCGCGCAGCCACGGCGTCGTCGGGAGCGCGATGGTCATGCGGCGGCGCCCCGGACCGCGACCGGCAGCGCCTTCAGGCCGCGAACGATGAAGCTGTGGTGCTGCCACTCGAGGTCGTCGCCCAGCAGCTCCAGGCGCTCGGCGCGGCGGTAGAGGTGCTCGAACGCGACCTGCGCCTGCAGCGTGGCGAGCCGGCCGCCGAGGCAGCCGTGCATCCCGTAGCCGTAGGCGAGGTGCGGGGTCGGGCCGCGGGCGATGTCGAACTCCTCGGGCCGGTCGAACACGGCGGGGTCGCGGTTGGCGGCGCCCATGCACAGGAGTACCTGATCGCCCGCGCGGATCAGCTCCCCGCCAATCTGCACGTCGCGGGTGGCGACGCGCTTGGTCATCTGGAGCGGGCAGTCGTAGCGCAGGGCCTCGTCGACGGCGCCGTCCGCGAGCTCGGGGTCGCGACGGAGGCGGCGGTCCTCGCTCGGATGCTGCAGCAGCGCGAGCAGACCGTTGCCGATGAGCGACTTCGTCGTCTCGTTGCCCGCGACGAAGCACATGATGCACACGAAGACGAGCTCCTCCGGGCTCAGCCGGTCGCCGCCGCTCGTCTGCGCAGCGACGAGCCGGCTGATGAGGTCGTCGCCCGGGTGCGCCCGGCGCGCGTCGATCACGCCGGCCAGGGAGTCGACGAACGCGCCGAGCACGTCGGACACCTGCGTCAGCTCGTCGGCGCGGAGCAGCCCCGGCTCGAGCAGGCCCCGCAGCTCGTGCGTCCACGGGCCGACGCGATCGTGAAGCTCCTGCGGGAGCTCCATCCAGTCGCACATGACCCGGATGGGAAGCGGGCCCGCGAAGTCGGCGATCGCGTCCATCCCGCCCCGTTCCCACGCCTGCTCCAGCAGCTCGTCGACGATCTGCGCGATGCGGGGGCGCAGCCCGGCGACGGCACTCGTGAACGCTCGGTTCACCAGCGGCCGCAGGCGCGCGTGGTCCGGGTTGTCGGTGAAGACCAGCGACTTCCTGGCCAGCGTCTGAAACCGGTCGACGTCGACGCGCGAGCGGTCCTCGGGCGCCACCCGCTGCACCTGCTGGGTGACCAGCCGCGGGATCAGCCCGACGCTGAAGCTGCGATCGCGCATCACGCTCATCACGTCGGCATGGCGCGTCAGGACCCACATCCCCATCGTCTTGTGGACGGGCTTGGCTTCGCGCAATCGCCGGTAGTCCGCGTACGGGTCGCGCCGGAACTCCGCGCCGAAGGGGTTGAACCGGACCTTGGCCGGCGCGGGACGCTCGGCCGCCGCGGGCACCGTCTGCGCCGTCATCGCAGCGCGCGCCGGCCGCTGGTGAAGTACGTGCTCTTGTACGGGTCGAAGACCAGCCGCAGCAGGCAGAGCTTGCCCATGCGAAAGCCGATGGCCGAGAGCTTCAGGTAGCGCTCGTACATGGCGACCATGTCGCGCCCGACGAGATCGACGGCTTCGTCGCGATGCCGGCGCAGCCCGTGGGCCCACGCCTCCAGCGTCCTGGCGTAGTCGAGCCGGTCGTTGCGGATCGACCGCGCTTCGAAGATGCCCTCCGCGGCCGTCGTGATCTCCGCGAGGGTCGGCAGCTCGGCGTTCGGGAAGATCTCCTGCTGGATGAACGTGCTCGCGTCCGCGCGCGACATGTTCGCGTAGGCGATCGTCTGCAGCGACAGCGCGCCGTCGTCGGTCAGCCAGCTGCGACAGCGCGTGAAGAACTCGCGATAGACCCGCGCTCGCTCGGAGGGCGAGTCGTCGAGCGTCGCGAAGTGCTCGAAGGCGCCGATCGAGATGATGCCGTCAAATCGCGTGTCCGGTGCGTAGTCCATCCAGCTCTCCGTGCGCACCTCCACGCCGGGGTGGCCGGCGCGCTCCACGACGGCGGCCTGGTCGTCGCTGAGGGTGAGGCCGACCGAGTGCTTCACCCCCTGGCATCCGGCCACGCGCTTGAGGATCGAGCCCCAGCCACAACCGATGTCGAGCACCCGGGTGGCCTGCTCGGCCCGGATCGCGTCGAGGTGAAACCGCAGCTTTCGCTCCTGGGCGGCCCGCAGCGTGTCGTCCTCGCCCGCCCACATCGCGCACGAGTAGGTCATCGAGTCGTCCAGCCAGAGGCGGTAGAACTCATGACCGACGTCGTAGTGGTGGCGGATGGAGCTCGCGGCTTCGGCGGTTCGCCGGCTCTGCGTGGTCGCCGGCATCGGCTAGGCGTGCGGCCGCGGCTGATGCTGGACGTGCTCGGCGATCGCGTTGATCGTCGGGTTCTCGAACAGCGCCTCGGGCGGCAGGTCCACGCCGTAGCGCTCCTCGAGCTCGGCCAGCAGCGCCACGGCAAGGGAGGAGTCGACCCCGAGCCGATCGAAGTCGGCGCTCGGATCGATGCTCTCGACCGACGTGCCGAGGAAGTCTGCGATGTACTCCTGGCACGCCCGGATGATCGTGTCGGCGCCGGCCGTGGTCAGGTCCTGATCTGTCGGCATCTCTGAGCTCCTTTCAGGTCGCGATGTTGTTGATGCGCTTTGCCTGCAACCGCTCCTGCGTGGGCAGCCGCAGGTCCGACGCGAGCCCGACGGCGGAGAGCAGCCGGATCAGCCAGTAGCCCGGATCGAGCCGGTACCACTGCAGGCCGAACGAGGGTGACGACGGGAACGCGTGGTGGTTGTTGTGCCACGACTCACCCAGCGTCAGCAGGGCGAAGATCCCGCCGTTTCTGCTGTTCTCCCTGGATTCGTACGGCCGCGTGCCGACCATGTGCAGGAAGGAGTTGATCGCCCAGATAATGTTCTCGAGGACGAAGATCCGCACGAAGCCGCCCCAGAGCAGGCAGCTGACCGCGCCCTGCCAGCTTCCGTAGGCGACGGCGCCGATCGCCGCGGGGATCAGCAGGCCCAGGCCGACCCAGTAGTAGTAGAGGCGGGCCACGCGGATCAGCGGGCGGTTCCTGATGAGGTCCGGCGCGTAGTGAGCGATGTTCGGATACTCGTGCCGGCGCATCCACAGAAAATGCGAGTGGACCAGCCCGCGCAGCGCGCCGCGCAGGCCGTCACCGGAGAGGTTCGGGGAGTGCGGATCGCCTTCCCGATCGCTGCACTCGTGGTGGCGCCGGTGCAGGGCAGCCCACGAGACGACCCCGCCCTGCGCGGCCATCGACCCGCAGGCCGCGAGCGTGGCTTCCACGGACGGGGCGGCCTTGAAGGTGCGGTGTGTGAAGAGCCGGTGAAAGCCGACGGTGATGCCCAGCCCCGTGACGAGATACCCGATGACGAAGACCGCGATCTCGGGGATGCCGATCGGGTGCACGGCGAGGAACGCGACGGCGGCCGCGGTGCCGAGGATCGGGAGGACGTCGAAGAGCAGGAAATGGCGTCGCTGCAACCGGTGCAGATAGGGGTTGCTGAGCGTCTTCCTGGCCTTCGGCGCGGTGATCGCACCCGCCTCCAGCTCTGGAATCCCAGTCGGAAGGAGCGCGGTTTCCTCGGCGATCGACGTTCCTGGTTGAGCCACGATGGTTCTCTCTCCTTGGGGACGAACGCCTCTGGCGGGTTCGGTGGTGATGCGCGACACGGGCGCCCGGCAACGACGCCGCAGTCGGTGCGCCGGGCCCCTGCCTGGCAGGTCTTCGTGCCGTGGGGTGGGAACCAGGGGCGCGAGCCCTCGTTGCAGTGACACCGCCAGTACATCACGCCTCCTCGTCGCCTAATGTGATTGGCGACACACTGCGCAAGCCGCCTGCGGGCACCCGGGTGCGTCGTACCGCAATTCAGTGAAACGGTGGGCGGGGTCGAGGCGTTCGGCTGTGGAGCGCCCGCCAGGCTCGCCGGCGGCGGATCGTCGGTCCGATGTGGCGCTGCGAGCGATACTGGGGCATGGCGTTCGCGCTGGACATGCTCGTACACCCGATCGTGCAGGCGCCGATGGCCGGCGGGCCGTCCACGCCGGCGCTGGCCGCCGCGGTATCGGGCGCGGGCGGTCTGGGCTTCCTCGCCGCGGGCTACAAGACCATCGCGGCGGTCCGTGGCGATCTGGACGAGCTTCGGCGGCTGGTGCCGGCCGGCGTCCCGTTCGGGATCAACCTCTTCGCGCCGCCTGGGCAGGGAGCGGGCGCTGCGGACGTCGCCGCGTACGCCGAGACGCTGCGAGCCGAGGCCGTGCGCAGCGGGGCGGGGCTGGGTGAGCCGCGCTGGGACGACGACCGCTATGCCGAGAAGCTCGATCTCGTCTGCGCCGAGCACGTCCCGGTCGTCTCGTTTACGTTCGGGTGCCCGCCGCGAGACGACATCGAGCGACTGCAGGATGCCGGTGCGGCGGTCTGGGTGACCGTGACAACGGCCGGCGAAGCGCGCACGGCGCACGCCGCCGGGGTTGACGGGCTGGTCGCGCAGGGCATCGAGGCGGGCGGCCATCGCGGCACGTTCGACGACGCACGCCCGGGCGACGTCGGGCTGATGGCGCTGCTGCAACTCGTTCGAGGCGCCGTCGGGGACGCGACACCGCTGATCGCGACCGGCGCCATCGCGACGGGTCGAGGCGTCGCGGCAGTGCTCGCCGCCGGTGCCGCGGCTGCGCAACTGGGCACCGCGTTCATGCTCTGCCCCGAGGCGGCGACCGCGCCCGCGCATTGCTCCGCGATCGACGATGCTGAGGCGAGCACCGGGCTGACGCGCGCGTTCACCGGGCGCGCCGCGCGCGGCATCGCCAACCGCTTCCAGCGCGAGCACTCGCAGACCGCGCCCAGCGCCTACCCCGAGGTTCATCATCTGACCGCGCCGCTGCGCGCCGCGGCTCGGCAGCGCGGTGACGCCGACGGCTTCAATCTCTGGGCCGGCCAGGCCTACCCCCTCGCCCACGCCCTGCCCGCAGCCGAGCTCGTCGTGCAACTCGCCGACGAGGCTCGCGCAGTCCTCACCGACACCGTCAAGCGGTGGTGCGACCCCGGCTGACCGGCCCGCGCATGTCCTCGCAGGGCGTTGCGGACGTCAGCGCTCGCACGCGCGGTGCACGCGCGCGTCAGGGCTGGATGCGGATCAGGGCGCGGTCAACGCCGTCGAGGATCCAGGCGCCGCGTTCGTCCACCGTCAGGTCGGTGGGTAGGCGGGCGATCGCGCGGACGGTCTTCGGTCGGGGATCGGCGACGTCGATGCGCTGCAGGACGCCGGGTGGCTCGTCGAAGTAGCCCCGCGATGATCCCGGATCGGCCGGCTGCACGACCCAGACCGCGCCGCGGCCCACCCCGATCGGGCCGATCAGCTGCGCGGTTCGCAGGGAGCTGTGGGCGGGCGGCAGCGCCACGACGGCGGCCGGCTTGCCGCTGCGCAGATCGATGCGCTGCACCGCGGCGCGCCGGCATCGGTAGGTCTCCGCGGGTTTGAGGCATCCGATCGCCCAGACGCCGCTCGGACCGGCGGCCAGCGAGCTGTACTCGCGGGTCAGCGCGACCGTGCGGGTGACACGGTTCGTGCGCGCATCGATACGTGTCAGTGAAAAGAACGGGCCCTTGCGCGCCAGCGCGAAGGCGCGCGGTGAGGCATGCGATCGGCAGCTCATGAGCGTGCGCGACATGACCCAGATGGCGTGGCGATGGCTCGCCATGAGCGGCGCGTAGCGGCCGCGACGGCATCTGCGCTGGGCCGGCATCCGGCGATCGACCGGGACGCTGATCGAGCGCACCACGCCACCGTCCCCTGCATCGGCACGCAGCACACGTCCGTCGACGAGAAGCACCCACACGCCGCCGCCCGCGACCGCGAGCCCGGTGGGAGATGCGTCGTCGCCGCGGGCCAGCAGCCGCGGCCCGCGCACGACGCGGCGCGTGCCCGCGTCGATGCGCAGCAGCCGCGTGTCCGCCCGATCGCGCCGCAAGAGCCACGCCGCGCCCTCCCCCGCAGCGAGGTCGACGGTGGCGTCGCCGACGTCGTCGAGTTGCGTCGGCGTCGCCAGGCCGGTCTGCTGATCGACCGCCGTCACGATCGTCGCGGGCCGAAGACTCGGGCCGCCCGACGCCGTCCGGCCGCGAACCCAGGTCCTGCCGCCACCAACGGCCACGAGGTCGGGCTCCTCGGCGAGCCCGACAACGAGGTGCCCCGCGCCGTCGAGCTGCGGGGCGGGCTGGCGCGTGCTGCCGTCACGGCTGACGCGAAACGCCACGTCACCGCTGCTGCAGGTGCGGTCCACGCGTTGGCCTTGACCGTTGTAGGCGTCGCGCTCGCCCCGCCACACGCCCGTCAACGTGCCGTCGCCCTCGCGTCGTCCAACCAGGCTCAGCCGCTGGCGATCCTCGTCGCCGTCATCAAGCTCATTGACGTGGGTGCCCGACCAGGCGAACTCCCCGTTGTCTGCGATCGTCGTCACCGCCGCACGGCTCGTGCGCACGACGCGGCCGCAACTCGCCATCCACAAGACGTCCAGCGACAACGTCTCGTCACCCGCGGCCGCCGTCAACGAGAACGCCAACCGCTGCGCGCTCAGGCCCGAGTAGACCACCGCCGGCGACTGGCTCCCCGCGATCGCCGCGGCACCACCGACGACCGCGACCACGAGTACAACGATCGTCCTCCACCGGCGCCGGGCCATGTCACCAGACTAACCATCACAGCGCTTTCCGTGAGCCGAGGCAGTCAGCGCGCATCGGCGGCTTGGTGGGAACGCGGCTCAGGGCGCCCATGATCAAGTCTCATGTGGGAGATCGCTGCGGGGCTCGCGCACCCGCTCCGACTGACCGAAATTCGGTCGGTCAGCGCGTATTGTATTAATTCGCACTGCTCCGCCGCGACGGGCACGCTCGCCGGGCACGCTCGCCGGGCACGCTCGCCGGGCGCGCTCGCCGGGCGCGCGGACGGTTCATCGGCGTTTCACGGGCTCCGCTGTCGAACGCGCCGGCTCGTGGGCCAGCGGGCGCAGTGCGCCCCGGGGCGGGGCCACGGTCGTCACGGTGCGTCAATGCGGGCCGCGGACATAGCGGGCGCTGAACTCGTAGGTGTCCTACAGGCCCTCCTCGGCCGCGTTCTGGGGCGCGGCGAGCCACAGCGCTCCGTAGCGGCGGCTGCGTGGATCGAACGCGATGCTCCCGGAGCTCGACGACTACGTCGAGTCGCTCGATCAGATGCGCGCGTCGCAGCGACCCGCAGGCGCCGCGCGCTTTGCGCCCTCCGAAGCGCTGGCGCCGCGCGAGGCGACCGTCAACAGCGAGGGCCGGCATGCAGCGTCCACGGCGTCGTCTCGGCGCCGGCGTCCGGCGTGCCCCACGCGACGACAGCGTCGCAGTGGGGCGATACCGCGGCCGCGAGCGAGACGTCCCGCGCCGCGGGCCCCAGCGACCGGACCGGCCTGACACGACCGTCAGCGCGCGTGACGCGCGCTGCGATGTCGAGCCTGCCGGCGCTCCCCGCGGAACGTGCGAACGCGAGCACGAGATCGCCGCGGTCGCCGTACGCGAGCGCGAATCGCCGAGACGTGAGCGGCCGCCGCGATCGTCGTGGGCGCGGTGAATCCGCGTCCGGACGGCCGCAGCAACGCCAGGCGCACCGCGCTGCGACCGCCCAGCGGCTGCACCCACGCGATCGCGAGATCGCCGCGCGGGCTGCCGGCGAGCGCGGCCTGCACGTCGCGCGGGGCGGCGCGCAGGCGAGCGAGCGGGTGCGCACGACCCAACGAGCCGTTTGCCGTCGCCAGCGAGACGCCGACGCTGGTCGTTGCCCCGTCGCCGATCGGCAGACCAGATCGCGCGGCAGCGGGCGCGAGCAGGTAGGCGACCCCGTCGCGACCGTACGGCGCCGGGGCGGCGAGCATGCGTGCTTCCCCGACGTGCCGGAAGGCGGCGCTGCCCGGCTCGGCCCGCAGGACGCGCGTGAGGCCATTGGCCGTGCCCGAGAGCGTCGCGACCGCGTGGCCGTCGCCGGTCAACGCCAGCGTGGGCCGCGAGCGGGCGTCGATGCCGTCGGCGACGACGGTGGGGCTCCCCCAGCGCGGCGCAGCGACATCGCCGGCGCAGGCGGCGAGCGCGGCCATGCTCAACCCGCACAACACGACGCCGCGCGCTGGCTTCATGTACCGGCAACGAGCGCGGGTGGCGAATGGTTGCGCTGCCTCGCCACACCCGAGAACCCCTGCGGGCCACCGTCGGCTTGGAGCCACGTTTCCGTCACGGTGGCGCGTGCGCACACGGCCTGCGGCGGGCGGGTGGCGCCAGTAAGATCGCGTCGCAATGGACTACCTGTCGCCTGATTTCCGTTCGGCGGCGCTGCTCACGATCGATGTGCAGGTGGACACACTGGACGGTCAGCCGGTCGAGGTGCCGGGGACATCGGCCGTCGTTCCACAGATCGCCGCGCTCGCCGCGGCGTTCAGAGCGGCCGGCCGTCCGATCGTCCACATGGTTCGCCTCTATCGCACCGACGGCAGCAATGTCGATCTCTGTCGCCGGGCGGCCGTGGAGGCGGGAGCGCAGATGTTCGCGCCCGGGTCCAGCGGCTCGCAGCTGGCGCCCGGCCTGATCGAGCGTCGAGCCGACGTCGCACTCGAAGCGCAGATGCTGCTCGCGGGACGCTCGCAGGAGGTCGGGCCGGGCGAGGTCGTCATGTACAAGCCGCGCTGGGGCGCGTTCTACGAGACCTCGTTGGAAGCGCACCTACGAGGGCACGGAGTGCGCACCGTCGTGGTGTGCGGCTGCAACTTCCCCAACTGCCCGCGTACGTCGATCTACGAGGCCAGCGAACGCGATTTCGGCGTCGTGCTCGCCGACGACGCGATCTCGGGCCTCTACGAACGTGGTCGACAGGAGCTCGAGAACATCGGCGTGCGCCTGATGCCGACCGCCGCGATCGTCGACGCCGTGGGACGTCCGGCCGGGGCACCGGCCAGGTAAGGCCCTGGCCACAACCGCCGTCTCCCCCTCTGGCATTCCCGGAAGCGCCGGGACTCGCGCCGCCCCCCATCGGGCGCAGTGAACCCTCACTCGGCCGTCGACCCGCCCGTTGGGGGCGTACCCCCCGAGAGCGAGGCGGCGGCGGCCTCGGCGGCGCTGGGCCAGTCGATCGTCACGCGGCCTGGCCGCTTGGGATCGATCGCCACCGGCACCCGCGCACCGGCGACGGCGAGCGCGTTCGCGTAGGGCGGCACGAGCTCGCGCTCGCGCAGGACCGTCCGCGGCCCGGCGTCGTCGTCGACGCGCAGCTGCAGTCGCCGGTTCTCGGTCGGCATGCCCATCACCTCGACGGGCTCGCTGGACAGGATCTGCGCGTCGGCGCGGATGGCGTCGCGCAACCGCCGCCGGGCGATCCGCTCGTCGTCGACGCCGGGGGGCAGCGGCGTCTTCAGCGTCTTGATCGCGATCAAGCCGGCCTGCTGGGGCACACCGGCCGCGTCGAGCGTCGCCGGCCAGTCGATGGCGACCGCGCCCGCGCGGTGCCGGGCGAGCACACGCCCGCCGAGCGGAGCGCGCCACGGGTCGGCAATCAGCCGCTGGCGAACCGCGGCGCGCAGCGGGCCCGCGCTCGTTGCGAGGTCCAGGCCGTAGCTGTACTCGTCGGCGGCGTCGCCCTTGCTCACCACGCGGATGGCGTAGATCGTGGCGGGCACGAGCTCGCCCTCCTCATGCAGACGCTCGAGCTCCGCGTCGCTGCGGCCGCCGGTGAAGAGGTTGCCCAGCGCGTCGCCGACGACGTCGCCGAGGAGGCCCATCCTGCGGACACTGCTTGCCACCGCGGCGCGGCCGGACCGGCGTTCGTGCGGGCCGCGGAGGCGGCGCTCCGGCGCTGTAGTGTCGCGACGTGCGCGGCGGGGATGCACTCCGGGAGGGCCTGGCGACCCGCGCGCTGCGCCTCTACGTCGTCGCCGGCGCCGCCATGTCGCTCGCTCTGTGGGCGTTCACCGTCGTGCTGGCGATCGCCGCCTACGAGGCCGGCGGCACGAGCGCCGTCACGCTGGCGGTGATCGCCCGCGTGCTGCCCGGCGCGATCGCGGGTCCCGGCACCGCGCTGCTGGCCGACCGGCGCTCGCGCCGCGCCGTGCTGCTGGCGCTGACCGGCGGCGCCACCGCGCTGCTCGCCGCGCTCGTCATCGCCGCCGCGCTCGGCACATCGCTGGCGATCATCCTGGTCCTCGCCGCGGCCTTCTCGGTCCTGGCCAGCGGCCAGGGACCCGCCCAGGCCGCGCTGCTGCCGAGCCTCGTGCGCACCCCGCGTGAGCTGGCGGTGGTCAACAGCCTGCGCCTCGCCGCGGCCAACGGCGCCTACTGCGCCGGCGCGCTGGCCGGTGGCGCAGCCGCCGCCGGGCTGTCGGTGGCGGCCGGCTTCGCGGTCGCCGCGCTCGCCTCGGCCGCCGCCCTGCTGGCGCTGGCGGCGATGATCGCCGACGGGCTGCCCGCCCACCGCACGCCGCGCGCCGGCGCGAGCGTGGCCGGCGAGCTGCTGCTCGGGCTGCGCGAGGTGCGGGCGGCACCCGCGCTGCGCGACGCGACCGGCGTGCTGGCCACCATCGGCTTCGTCTACGGCGTGCTCGACATCCTCATGGTCGTCGTCGCGGTCGAGCTCGTCGGGCTGGGGACCGGCGGCGTCGGTCGCGATCGCCGCGTTCGCCGTGCTGGGGCTGGGCTGGGGGATCGCCGAGACGACCGGCCAGACGCTGCTGGCGCGCCTGGCCTCCGACGAGAGCCTCGCGCGCGTCTTCGGCGTCGCCGAAGCCGGCTCGCAGCTCGCCGTCGCCCTCGGCTCGGTCGCGGCGCCGCTGCTGATCGCCGCGCTCGATGTCCGCGGGGCGCTGCTGGCGGCCGCGCTCGTCGTGCCGCTCGTGGTCATCGCGCGCTGGCGCGCGGTGCAGCGCCTCGACGCGAGCGCCGTCGTGCCCGAGCGCGAGCTGCGGGCGCTGCGCGCCGTCGACCTCTTCGCGCCGCTGCCGCTGGCGACCGTCGAGACGCTCGCGCTGCGGGCGACGCCGCGCATCGTGCTCGCCGACGAGCAGATCCTGTGCGTGGGCGACGTCGGCTCGCGCACGTCGCGCGCACTGTCCGCGGCCTGACCGCGGCCCTACCCGCGCGTCACCCGCACGTCGTCGACCGCCGCCTCGACCAGGCTCGCCGTCGACAGGTCGGCCGCCTCGACCACGAGCTGGATCGTCTGGCCGGCGTACGCGCTGAGGTTCACGCTCGTCGTCGCCCAGGCCGCGTTGTCGTTGTTCGCCGCGCCGAGCTCCTGGAACACGGTCGTGCCGCCGATCCGCAGCCGCAGGTAATCGGCCGAGGAGGAGTTGCTGCCGTGCGCCATGTAGTACGAGAAGCTCAGCGTGTACGTCCCGCCGGCCGCCAGGGTGATGGCCGGCGAGGTGATCGCGGTCACGCCGCCGTCGACGTCGTGGTCGCCCGCCGAGGCGCCGGCCAGGCGGCCGGTGACGAGGTCGTTGACGCCGCTCGGGGTCGTGCCCAGCTGCTTGGTGCCGCCGGAGCTCGTAGCCGCCGGGTCACCGCGCTCGAAGCGCCCGCTCGTGGCGCCGGTGGTGCTCGCCGTCCAGCCGCGCGCGACCTCGAAGTCGTCGGCGAAGACCGTCGAGCTCGCCAGGCCGCAGTACTGCGTCTCCTTGCCGATCGCGCGGTACGGGCAGTCCGCGGTCTCCAGCAGGCGCAGCACCGCCTCGCGGTTGCGCGTCGTCTGCGTCACGATCGCCTCGTCGGGCGGGTAGAAGCCCGGGCTCGACGTCCTCGGGTACATCTCGAACGTGTAGCCGAAGATCTTGTGCTGGCCCCACAGCCAGTCGTCGATCGTGCCGTCGGCGATGTACAGGTCGCTGGCCTGCTCGGGCGTGTAGCCGTTCGTGGAGGCGAGGTTGGTCCCCAGCGTCCGGAACGTCGCCTCGTCGTCGGCGGTCAGCCCCGCCGCGGTGTTGGCGGTCGTGTACCCGTAGGGCCACAGGACGAGCTCGGAGTAGGTGTGGAAGTCGATGCCGGCCTTGATCTGCTGCACGCCGTCGACGACGCGCGAGTTGACGAAGTTGCGCACGACCTGCGTCTCGGGCGCCGAGAACGGCGCCGTGCCGCGGTAGGTCTCCGACGAGAACGTCCCGCTCGAGCCGTTGCAGCAGCCCCACTGCCAGGCCCAGTTGCGGTTCAGGTCGGTTCCGACGGCGCTGGACCCCGCGTTGGGCTGGCGGTTCTTGCGCCACATCGCGTAGGAGCCGGTCGACACGTCGAACTCCGCCCCGTCGGGGTTGATGCTGGGCACGATCCAGATCTCGCGCGTGTTGACGGCGTTCGTGACCCGCGTGTCGGTGCCGTACCGGCTCGTCAGCTCGTTGATGAGATACAGCGCCATCTCGACGGTGAGGTGCTCGCGGGCGTGCTGGTTTGCGGTGAACAGCACCTCGGGCTCGGGCTCGTCGGTGGCGGCGTTGTCGGAGATCTTCAGCGCGTAGATCGTGCGCCCCTGGTACGTGGTCCCGGGGAGCGCGATGCGGCTCACGATCGAGGGATTGGCCGCCGCGACGGCGGCCGTCTCGTTGACCATCTCCTGATAGTCGTGGTAGCCGGCGTCGGCGGAGGGGAACGCCGCGGCGCGCGCCCGCAGGCCCTGCGTCCGGGCCGGCAGCCGCGGCTGCGAGCCGCGCAGCACGCGGAAGCGCAGGCGGGCCAGCCGGCGCGCGTCCGATCGCGAGGCGCTCACGACGAGCGCGCCGTGGTCGCTGCCCACGATCGCCACGCCGGTGCGGGCGACCGCGGCACGGTCCTTGGCGGTGCGCACGCCCTCGACGCGGTAGGTCCGCACGCGCTCGTCGGCGGCGGCCGCGGCGGCGGCCGCCGGCGCGAACACGCCGGCGCAGAACAGCAGCACAGCGGCGATGGGGAGCATCGATCGCGGTCCGATGGGGTGCATCCGTGGTCCTCCTCGGGTGAGCGGTCCGCGCGGGGCGGTGGCGTGGGCGCAAACGTACTCCTCCACGCGGGCGCGCGCACGATCGCACATCCGGCCCCGCCTCCCGGTTGGACGCATCGTCTATGTGTCCAATCGCGTCCAACGCTCTCTTCGAGATCCCCTAAAGGGCCGATCAGCGGGACGTGCGGATTCCCAACTTGCCTTCCAGCGGACGTGTCCGTCTCGGAACGCGCCGGTCCACCTCGGCCGTCGCCCTCGACATCGGTGCCGACGCCGTCGTAGCTCTGCCACCCGGCGGCTCCGACGCGCGTCGTGTGCGCCAAGCAATTGTCCACCCACTGCCAGTCGGCCTCGTCGTCGACGGTGAGGTCGTCGACCCCGACGGTCTCGCCGAGGAGCTGCGCTCGCTCGTTCAGGAGCATGGGCTGCCGCGCGATGTTCGCATCGGGCTCGCCCATCCGCGGCTCATGGTGCGGCTCGTCGAGCTGCCCGCGACGCTGGACGGAAGCGACCTCGATGGTGCCGTTCGCCATCTCGCGACCGACCTGCTGCCCGTCGGGCTCGACCAGCTCGTCGTCGACTTCCGGCGCCTCGGCCGCGTGCCGGGTCCCGACGGAGACGGCCTGCAGCGGATCCTCATGGCCGCTGCGCGCGTCGATGGCATCGACCGCCTCATGCAGGCGCTCGGCACCGCCGGCCTGCGGGCCCAGGGCATCGCGCTCTCGGGCCTGGCGATGGTCTCGGCGCTCGACCACGCGCTGCTGCCGGGCGAGGCGATCCTCTACGTCCAGGCCGGTGCGCTGACGAACGTCGTCATCACCGAGGACGGCCAGCCGCTGCTCGTGCGTGCCGCCTCGGCAGGCTCGGAGGCGATCGCCACCGGCCTCGCCGAGCGCGCCGGCATCAGCCACGAGGCCGCCCGCGTCCACGTCGCCACGATCGGACTCGGCACGGGGGCCCAGGCGGGCACCCCCGACGAGCTCGAGGCGAATGTCTCCCAGCAGGTCCGCGAGGGCCTGCGCCGCGTCGTCGCCGAAGTGCAGTCCTCACGCGGCGTCTACGCCGCACGGCCGGACGCCTGCGCCATCGGCGGGGTCGTCCTGACCGGCTCGATGACGACATGGCCCGGCGTCGCCCAGGCGCTCGAGGACGAGCTGCACCTGCCGGTGATCGTCGCCGACCGCAAGAGCTGGCCGCAGATCGACGGCCTCGGGGCGGTCCCCGAGCGTCTCGACGTCGTGGTCGGCCTGTCTCGCGCCACCGATGCGCTGCGCCCGGATCTGCGTCCGGCCGAGACGAAGTCGACCGCCGGCCACGGCCGCCGCGAACGCCGCGTCAGCGGCGCGACCAGCTCGGGCCGTCCGCCGCTCATCGCCCAGGTCGGCGGCGGGATGCTCGCCCTCGTCATCGCGATGATCGTCTACCTCGTCGTGATCTCCAACCAGGTCAGCTCGGACCGCGAGCGCCTCGGTCAGATCGCCGGTGAGATCGTCAGCGCCGAGCAGAAGACGGCCGCGCTGAAGCCCTACGACGACTTCGCCAAGGCCGCCGCGGTGCGCCATGACGCGGTCGCCTCGGTGGCCAAGGCCCGCTTCAAGTGGGATCGGACGCTCACCGAGATCGCGCGTGTGGCGCCGGACAACGTCTGGCTGACCTCCATGGAGGGCACGCTCGCGCCCGACGCCGGCGCAGTTCCCGGCACGGCCACGGGCTCGCTCACGCCATCGATGAAGCTCGCCGGTTGCGCCGCACACGAGCGCAACGTCCCTGCCTACATCGACCGTCTGCACCTCATGACGGGCGTCACCGAGGTCGGCTTCAGCCGCGCGGAGAAGCTCGACAAGAAGGGTGACGGCGCCGGTACCGGCGGCGATTGCTTCAACAACGACACGAAGGCCGCGAAGTTCGAGCTGTCGACCTTCTTCAAGCAGCAGCCGGTCCCGGGCGCCAGCGCCACGCCGGCCGCAACGACCACCACGCCGGGCCAGCCCGCTCCGGCGGCCGGAACCACCCCAGCCACGGCACCCCCCACCCAGACCGCCGCGGTAACGAGCGGAGGCTCACGATGACCACGACGAACGACACACGGACGATCGCCGTCGTGGTGCTCGCCGGGATCGCGATCCTGGCGGCGCTGTGGATGCTGGCGATCAGCCCGAAGCGCGAAGAGCGCACGCAGGTCAAGGCCAATGTGACCGCGCAGGAGGCGCGTCTGGCCACCGCCCAGACGCAGCTCGCCTCCTTCGAGGCCGCCAAGCAGCAGTTCCCGGTCAAGCTCGCCGAGCTCAAGCGGCTCGACAAGGCCGTGCCGGCTCGCGGCGCCATCTCGTCGCTGCTGCGCCAGCTGCAGCGTCGGGCCAACGTGCGCCACGCCAACCTGCGCCTCGTGGCTCTGACCACGGGGGCCGCGGCAACCGGTGCGGGCACCGTCAGCACCCCGGGGGCGACGGTCGGCCCCAACGGCCTGGCCGCGCTGCCGTTCGAGTTCGAGTTCACCGGCGAGTACTTCGACCTGCGCGACATCCTCGCGACGGTGCGCCGGTCGGTCAGCGTGCGCAAGGACAAGATCAAGGTCAGCGGTCGTCTGCTGACGATCGACAAGCTCTCGTTCACGCGCAGTGACCCAGGCTCCACCCGGACGAAGGCGACGCTCAGCGCCACCGCCTACATCGCCCCCGACGGGGCCGCCACACCCCAGCCGCCGGCCACCGCTGCGGCGGTCACCCCGGCCACCCCCACCGGAGGATCATGATGCTTCGCAACCTGATCGACGAGGTCCGCAACCGGCGCATCCTCGCGCTCGCGGCCCTTGGCGTGCTCGTCGCGCTGGCTCTGCCGCTGCTGTTCCTGAAGGCCGCGCCGGAGGGAGCGCCGGCAGCCAACTCGGCGGCGCCCGCCGCCGCGGAGGAGGCCGAGCTGCCGGCGCGTGCCGCGCGGCTGCTGGCCACGACCGACCCGGGTGCCCCGGGCGGTCGGGCGAAGGGGTCCGCACAGGATCCGTTCGCCCCGCCGGCGTCCTACCGCGCCGCGGCAGCCGCTGCCGGCAAGGGCGCGGCGACTGCGGCCGCCGGCAAGACCGAGACCGAGACGCCGAAGGCCACCACGGGCGGCGAGTCGTCGTCCGACAAGCCCGTCGAGGTCGTCGTCACGAACCCGGGCACCACCCCGAGCACGACGACGAACAACGCCGGCAACGGTACGAGCTCCGGCTCGACCGCGCCCAAGCTGACGGCCGCCAACGCCGCGGTGGACATCCGCTACGGCCCCAAGGTCGACACGCGCCTGCGGCGGGCGATCCCGCGCCAGAAGGCGTTCTACATCCACGGCAAGCTCGTCGCGGTCTTCGTGAAGTACTCCCCCAGCCGCAAGGCGGCGGTCTTCGCGCTCGCCCCCGGCCTGCACATCACGGGTCCGGTCAAGTGCCGCGTCATGAACGGCTCCTGCCGCTACATCGACATCCCGGCCGGCGCGCACACGTGGATCACGACCGTCACCGCCAACCGCACGATCGTGAGCCGGCGCCTGGACGTCGTCCGCGTCAAGCGGCGCAAGGCGGGCTCGAGCACGAGGGCGACCTCTGCGAGTGCACGCAGCGCCGCTTCGTGCCTGGCACGCAAGCTCGTGGCGATGGAGCGCGGCGACGCGCTGCTCGACCGCAACGCCTGCAAGAACTGAGGACAGACGGACATGCCGCTGCGCACACGCCTCGCTGAGGAGCGAGGGATGACGCTCGTCGAGGTGATGGCCGCGATGGTCATTCTCATCGCCGGCGTGATGGGCACCCTCGTCATCGTGCAGGGTGGCCTGTCGAGCACGGACCGCACGACGGCGCGCGAGCAGGCCACGAACCTCGCCCGTGACCTGGTCGAGCGCAGCCGGCAGGCCGACTACAAGAACGTCACCTACGCCGCGGCGCCGGCGACGCTGCGAGCGATGCTGCCGGCCTCCGACGGCGCCACGGCGCTGTCGGGGTCGACGTTCACGGTGACGCGTCGCAACGTCGACTACGCGGTGACGGTCTTCGCGTGCTCGATCGACGATCCGACCGACGGTGCGGGCCGGGGCGACGCGACGTACTGCGCCGCGCCGGACGCCACGACGGTGCCGGGCGCGCCGACCCCGGGCCTGGCGGCCTCCGTCAACGTGCTCGGCATCAGCGTCGGGCTGGGCGGCAGCCTGCTCGAGACCGTCTGCAATGCGGTCGGGACGCCGGCGATCCTCAGCCAGTTGACGGCCGCCGTCAGCCCGGTCGTGCCGCTCAGCGTCTGCCCCACGGGCGCCGGCGGCGGCACCGTGCAGTACGACAGCCGACCCGACGACCTGCGCCGCGTGCGCGTCGACGTCGCCTGGACGCGCGGCGGCACCGGCAGCGTCAGCCAGACCACCCTGCTCACCAACCCCCTCCAGAGCTGAGATGCCCATCCCCGCTGACATCCGAAACCGCGACGAGGGCTTCACGCTCGTCGAGCTGCTCGTCGGCATCACGGTCTCGATGATCGTGCTGCTGGCGACGCTGACGAGCCTGGATGCCTTCTCGTCGAACACCGCGCAGCAGACACGGGTCACCGACGCCAACGCCCAGGTGCGGACCGTCATGGACAGCACGGTCACCGACCTGCGCGGAGCATCGGCGATCCTCAAGGCCGAGGCGACCGACCTGGCCTACGCCGTGCCCGTCACCTCTACGACCGCGCGGGTCGAGCGCCTGTGCGTCTCGTCCGGCGAGCTCTACGGGTCCAGGGCCGTGGTGACCGGCACCCTGTCGGCACCGACCGCCGCCTGCTCGACCGGCACGAAGATCGCCACGTTGAAGTCGGCGGCGACCACGGGCTTCACCTACGACGGCGCGTCGTCCTCGGCGACGCCCGCGCTCGTCAGGAACGTCGGCCTCACCTTCGGGATGGAGGCCAACGGCGGCGGCCGGACCGCCACGAGCACGCTGCGGGCCAGCGCGGCGCGGCGCTCGGCCGGCACGTTGCCGGTCACCAACGACGACCTCGAGGCGGACTGCAACGCCGGCGGCGCCCTGCTCAGCCTGAGCGCGGACATCCCCGGCTTCGACTCGCTCTCGGTGACGTACGCCGACGACGGCGGCGTCTCGCTCGGGCTTCCCACCGGAACCACGCTGCAGATCCCCGAGGGGATCACGCGGATCGTGGCCACCGTGACCGACGCCGCCGGCGTGACCAACACGATCGAGAAGGACGTCGAATGCAACTGATGCGGCGACTGCGCAACGACGAGAGCGGCGCGGCGCTGATCACGGCGCTGCTGTGCACGATGGTGATGCTCGCGCTCGGCCTCGCCCTGCTGTCGATCGTCGACACGCAGGCCAAGGAGTCCACCGACGAGGTGACCCGCGACCGCGGCTTCAACCTCGCCGAGAGCGTGCTCACGAGCGAGGCCTTCGTCCTCGGGCGCAACTGGCCCGACCTCGTGCCCTCCCCCAATCCCGCCTGCAACGCGGCGGTGGCCGGCTTCGGCGACACGATCGGCTCGACCACCGCGCCGAGCGTCCCGACGGCGCGGCTGCGGCCCAACCTCAACGTCAGCTACACCGACGCCGCCTACGAGGGCGCGACCTGGCAGGTCAACGTCTGCGACGACGACGGCACGGCCGTCTGGAACGACGCGCTGCTCGGCAACGCCACCTGGGATGCGAACGACAACGAGAAGCTGTGGGTCCGCGCACAGGCCACGGTCGCCAGCAAGACCCGTACGGTCGTGGGCCTCGTCAAGGTCCGCGAGACGGGTGCGCTGAACCCGAAGTACGGGCTCGTGTCCGGCCAGCTCGCCGAGGATCTCGGCCCGGCGACCGCGGCGGTGACCAACTCGGCCGTCGTGTCCGCCCTCACCAACGGCCTGATCAACACCAATCCGCCGGTGCTGCACGATGCTGCGCACCCGGTGCCCGCGTCCGGCGTGACCGGCGTGCGCTGCGGCCTGCTCGACAACGTCGCCGCGGTCAAGACCTGCGTCACCGGCGCGATCGGCGCCATCAGCAGCGTCCCGCTGGTCAACGCGCTCGTCACGCAGGACCGCTTCGAGCAGTTCCCGACGGCGACGTCGGCCACGCCCGTCGCGATCGGCCAGATGCGCACGAAGGCCCAGGCCACCGGCGGCTACATCGCCACGACGGCGGGCTCCTCGTCCGCCGCGGCCGCCCCCGCCTGCAGCGGGCTGCCGGCGTCCAGCCCGAACACGGTCGTCTTCATCGAGAAGATCGGCAACGGCGACCAGTACTGCTACATCAGCGTCGCCGCGAGCAAGACCTACAAGGCGGTCGTGATCGGCAGCGGGCGGGTCATCATCCGCGGCAGCAACGCGATCACCCCCTACGCGACGACGGCGAGCAACCGCCTCACCGGGGTCCTCTACGCGCTGAACCTGCAGACGGCCAATCACGCGGCGAACGTCGACCCGACGACCAACCCCGTCCGCCAGCTCATCAGGATCGAGCAGGGCGCCCGCGTCACCGGCGCGGTCCACGCCGACGGCAAGGCCGGCTCGGTGAACATCGTCGCGCCGGACTTCGACACCAACGCCCTGGTCAACGGCCTGCTGTGCCCGGGCGTGCTGTGCCCGCTGGCGCCCACGGTGACGGGGCTGCTGGGCGCGCTCGGTGTCTCGGGAGTCGTCGACGCGCTGATCAACGGGCGCTGCCTGCTGACGCTGCCGATCCTCGGTTGCACGGTGTCGCTGCCCGGCCTCGGGCTGAACACGGTGATCGGCGGCATCACGTCGCAGCTGTCCAGCTACGGCTCGGCGATCCACTCCGACGTCAGCGTCATCAACGCGTTCACGGTCTACGGCGCCTCCGGCGTGACGCCGGGGACGTTCCGCGACCTGCAGCCGCGCCCATAGTCGCACGCGCTGATCGGAGGCGGCCGGAGTGATCCGGCGAGCCTTCATGAAGGGCGAGATCACCGTCGCGAAGTGACGGCGTGGCGCGCTGCGGCTACGCCGCCTCGCGCAGCGCCTCGATCTCGCGCAGGCCCGCCAGCCGCTCCAGCGCGCGCTCCTCGAGCTTGCGCGTCTCGGGCTGGGTGATCCCCAGGCGCCGGCTCGCCTCGCGGATGCCGACCGGGCCCTCCGCGCCGTTGACGCCATAGCGCAGCGCCACGACGGCGCGCTCCTCGTCGGGCAGCCCCTCCAGCGCCCGGCTGAGCGTCTCCTCGACGAGCGCGACCTCGACCTCCTCGGCGGGCCCGGCGCGCTCGTCGCTGAGCAGATCGCGCAGCGCGGTCTCGCCCTCCGTGCCGACCGGCCGGTCGAGGCTCGTCACGGTGCGGGTCAGGTCGGCCATCGCCGTGACCTGCTCGGGCGCCAGCTCGGCCTCGGCGGCGATCTCCTCGTCGGTCGGGTCGCGGCCGAGCCTGCTCGCCAGCGCGCGCCGCGTGCGCTGGATCTTGCGCTCGCGCTGGGCGATGTTCGTCGGCACGCGGATCGTGCGGGCCTTGTTCTCGATCCCGCGCTGGATCGCCTGGCGGATCCAGTAGGTCGCGTAGGTCGAGAACTTGAAGCCGCGGCGCCAGTCGAACTTCTCGGCCGCCCGGATGAGGCCGAAGATCCCCTCCTGGATGAGATCGAGCAGCGGCAGCTCGTTCTGCGGATAGCGCTTGGCGATCGAGACCACGAGCGCGAGGTTGGAGTTGATCATCCGCTCCTTCGCCGCGGGATCGCCCTGCTCGATGCGCTTGGCGAGCTCGATCTCCTCGTCGGCGGTCAGCAGCGGGTGGCGGCGGATCTCGTTGAGGAAGAGCCCCAGCGCGTCGGTGGTCGCGACCGCGAGGCCGCCGTTGCTGAAGTCCGTGGCGGGGACGTTGCTGCGCCCGCAGTCGTCGGTGACGTCGATCCCGCGCGCCTCGAACGCCTCGTGCAGCTCGCAGAGGTCGTCGTCGGGGACGCCGAGCCGGCGGGCGAGCTGGTCGAGCTCGGAGAGGTTGACGCAGCCGGTCTCCTCCGCGTTGTCGAGCAGGCGGGCGAGCGGGCCGGGCGGGTCGTCGAGATCAAGCTCCATGGCGGCCTGACCTACCCGGTACGCGGCCAGGCCAACGCGTCAACGGGGGCGATTGCGCTTGCGCTGCTCGCGCACGGCCTTCGCCTTGGCCTTGGCGCGCTTGGCCTGCTGGCGCTCACGGGCGCGGATCGCGCTCGCGCTCGCGTCACCTGCGCCAGAGGCCGCCGCCGCGGCGGTGGCGCCCTTGCCCTTGCTGCCCGACGGCTTGCCGCCGGACCCGCCGCCGCGGTGGCCGGAGCGCTTGTCGGGTGGCGCGGCGCGCCTGGCGTCGCGCATGATCACGAGGCCGATCAGCCCCAGGATCGCGACCGCGGCGCCGAAGATCAGGAGCTGCTGCAGTCCGCTCAGCCCTTCCTCGCCCGGGTCGTTGTCGACGACCTCCGGCGGAGGGGGCGGCCCGGTCAGCGGCTCGGGCACGTTCGGGCCGCCGAGCTGCGCCTGCGCGACCCCGGCGGGCGCGAGGCAGAGCGCGAGGACGGCGAGCACGAGGAGGATGCGATGCATGGGCGCCGAGGTTACGCGCAATCCATGGCGCGGGGCGCGTGCCGACATACACTCTGCGCCATGGCAAAGCAGCGGCAGGTCCGGATCGAGCAGAAGAGCGCGCTGGCCGCGATGTCCCAGCTCGAAGAGCGCTCCGACGAGGAGCTTTTGAGCGAGACGAGGTACCGCGCCGCCGCCCAGGCGATCCTGGGCGCCCGCGCCGCCGAGCGCTACGACGCGCAGCGTGCGCGCGAGCACTTCCGCAAGGCGATCGCCGCCGCCCGCCCCCAGGAGCGCATGCAGCTGCGGCGCATGGCCGAGGCCTCGCTGGCGCTCGCCGAGCGCCGGCCGAACGACCTGAAGGCCGCCGTCGAGAAGCTCGGCCAGGCCGCGCCGTCGAGCCGTCAGCTCTTCGTCCTGCGCCTGATGGGCCTCATCTCGCCGGCGCCCGGCGCGAGCAAGCTCATGCGCGCCCGCGGCGGCCTGATCATCCTCGCGATGGTCGTCGCGCTGCTCGTCATCGGCTTCGGGATCGCCAAGCTGCTGCTGCTGCCGGTGGGCGGCAGCTCGACGCTCGGCGCGATCGGCTTCGGCGTCGTCATCGTGATCGTGGCGCTGGCCGTGCTGGCCTTCGTCGGCAAACGCAAGCAGGGCCGGGCGCGCGAGAAAGCCCGGGCCGCGCGCGCAGGCTGATGTGCGGGCGCTACACGCTCGCGTCGCCTGACCTGGGCCGCCTGCGCGAGCGCTTCCCCCTGCTCGAGACGCTGGAGGTCCGCCCGCGCTACAACGTCGCGCCGGGCGACGACGTGCCGGCGGTGATCCGCCGCGGCGAGGACGCGCAGGCCGAGGGGGCGTTCCTGCGCTGGGGCCTCGTGCCGTTCTGGGCCGCCGACCCGAGCGAGCTCGCGGCCAAGACGATCAACGCCCGCGCCGAGACCGTCGCCGAGCGCCCGGCCTACCGCGACGCGTTCGAGCGCCGCCGCTGCCTGATCGTGGCCGACGGCTTCTACGAGTGGTCCGGCGGCGTGCCGCACTGGATCACGCGCCCGGGCGGCGAGCCGTTCGCGTTCGCCGGGCTGTGGTCGTCGTGGCGGCCGAAGGGCGCGTCGCGCGAGCTCGAGCCGCTGCGCTCCTGCGCCATCGTCACGACCGCGGCCGCCGGCCCCGTGCGCGCGCTGCACGATCGCATGCCGGTCATCCTCGATCCGGCCGACGAGGCGGCCTGGACCGACCCGGCCGCCCCCGCCGAGCAGCTGCACGAGCTCATGCGCGCGCCGGCCGCCGCGGCGTCACTGGAGTACCGGCCGGTCAGCCGCGCGGTCAACGACGCGCGCCACGACGAGCCCGACTGCCTCGGCCCGCCGGAGCAGGCCTCGCTGTTCTGACGGCGCGCAGACCGCGCGCCCGACGGCCTACGGCCGCGCGGACCGCACCCGCACCGAGCTCATCACCACAGGATCGATCGGCATCTCCGTCGCCGGGTCGGTGGTGAGCCGCGCGATGCGGCGCACGACCGTCTGGCCGCCGGTCACGCGGCCGAGCAGCGCGTACTCGGCCGGCAGCGGCGCGTCGGCTGCGGTGACGATGAAGAACTGGCTGCCCGACGTGCCCGGGCGCTCGTCCTGGGACTTCGCCATCCCGACCACGTAGCGGCGGTAGCGCGTGTCGAACGGCGGCGGCTCGACGACCGTGTAGCCGGGACCGCCGTTGCCGGTCCCCAGCGGGTCGCCGCCCTGGATGACGTAGTCGTTGCCGCCCGGCTTGGCGATGCGGTGAAACGTCAGCCCGTCGAAGAACCGGTTGCGCGCGAGGCCCGCGAACGAGGCGGTCGTCTTCGGCGAGTTGCGCACGTCGAGGCGGATGCGGATCGTCCCGCAGTTCGTGCGCAGGATCGCGGTGTAGACGCGCTTGCTGCTGAGCTTCAGGCGCGAGCGGCGGCGATCGGGCTGCGCCGACGGCTCGGGCGCCGGGACGGCCTGGCAGCCGTCCTTCGCGCTGCGCGGCTTGACCTCCGGGGTCGTCGCCTGCGCCGTCGCGGTCGCCGCCGTCTGCGTCGGCGGCTCGGCGGGATCGGTCACGACCGCGCGCGGGTCGTCCTTGCCGCACGCCACGAGGACGAGGGCCGCCAGGAGAATCGCGATGAGGACGACCGAGCGCCGCACGGCTCGGGAGCCTAGTACACCCATCCGCAAGTCCTGTGGGGTTTCCCGGCGCCCGATCCGTGCCTGACGGCGGCCGGCGCCCGCCCCCGTGCCACCAGCACGAAGGCGGGTCACCGGCGACCGTCAGATCACGGCCCGGCATCCGGGAAAACCTCGCAGAACTTCCGGCCGGATGTACTAGTCGGTCTGCTTCGGACGTCGCGCCGTCCGGCGCACGCTCGCAAGCGGCCGGCGGCGACATCGCCGCCCGGCCCGCGAACCGCCCGCGCGAAGGCTGCGGGCGAAGGCCGCGACGTCCGCCGCCCGGCCACCGGTCAGACTTCGCGCCGTGCCGCTCAGCCCCCTCATCGATCGCTACGACCACATCCTGCTCGACCTCGACGGCTGCGTCTGGCTCGGCGACGTGCCGACGCCCGGCGCGCTGGACGCGGTCGCGGCCCTGCGCGCCGCCGGCAAGGGCGTCGCCTTCGTCACCAACGACTCGCAGCTGTCCACCGAGGAGTACGTGCAGAAGCTCTGGCGCCTGGGCTTTCAGGCCTCGCTGGAGGAGGTCGTGACGATCGGCGGCGCGCTGCAGTTCGTCCTCGCCGAGCGCTTCGACGGCGGCTCGGCGTTCGTCATCGGCTCGCCGGCGCTGCACCGCTGCGTCGAGTCGGCGGGGATGCGGGTCGTCAACCGGACGGCCTTCGCCAGCCGCGCCGACGTGGTCGTCGTCGCGTTTCATCCGAAGTTCGACTACGACGAGCTGCGCGAGGCGACGCAGGCGGCGCTGCGCGGCGCCTTCCTGATCGGCTCCAACCGCGACGCCACCTTCCCCAGCTCCGACGGCCTGTGGCCGGGCTCCGGCGCCGTCATCGCCGCCGTGGAGTACGCCTCGGGCCGGACGGTCCCCACGCTCGGAAAGCCCGAGCCGACGCTCGTGCAGACGGCCCTGGACCGCCTCGGCCCGGGCCGGGCGATCATGGTCGGCGACCGCGTCGACGCCGACCTCGGCGCCGCGCACAAGGCCGGCATCGACGGCGCGATCGTGCTCACCGGGGCGTCGGACCGCGCGACCGCCGAGGCGGCCCGCGATCCGAGCCCGGTCGCGATCGCCGAGCGGCTCGAGACGCTCGTCTTGGCATAGTCACTCGATGGATCGCGACGTCGCCCTGCTGTGCAACCCGTCCGCCGGAGGCGGGCGCGCGGCGAAGCTCCTGCCCCGCGCCGAGCGCGCGCTGCGCGACCTCGGCGTGCGCTTGCACACCGAGGTCACGCGCGATCTCGAGCACGCCCGCGCACTGGCCGGCAGCGCCGCCACGGCCGGCGAAGCGACGGTGACGCTGAGCGGTGACGGCCTCGTCGGCGCCGTCGTCGGCGTCCTGCGCGAGGTTCCCGGCTCCGTGCTCGGGATCCTGCCGGGCGGGCGCGGCAACGACACCGCGCGGATGCTCGGCATCCCGCTCACGATCGAGGCGGCCTGCGCGGTCGTGGCGCACGGCGCCGAGCGCGACCTCGACGTCGGCGACGTCAAGGGGCGCTCCTTCATCGGGATCGCCTCCCTCGGCTTCGACTCCGACGCCAACCGGATCGCCAACGCGGCGCCGCCGCGGCTCGGGCGCCTCGTCTACGTCTACGGCGCGATGCGCGCGCTCGCCGCCTGGAAGCCGGCCGCCTTCACCCTGGCGCTCGACGGCGAGCCCCTGACCTGCACCGGCTACTCCGTGGCGGCGTGCAACTGCGGGCGATACGGCGGCGGCATGCTGCTCGCTCCCGACGCGAGCCTCGACGACGGCCTGCTCGACGTCGTCCTCATCGCCGAGCACTCCAAGCGCGGCTTCCTGCGCAACCTGCCGCGGGTGTTCACGGGCGCTCATGTCCAGCATCCGGCCGTGCGCGTGCTGCGCGGGCGCGAGCTGCACGTCGCCGCCGACCGCCCCTTCACCGTCTACGCCGACGGCGATCCCATCGGCGAGACGCCGGTGACGATCCGCGTGATCCCGCACGCCCTGCGCGTCCTGGTGCCCGCGGCGTGATGCTCGGCGCGAAGATCGCCGTCGCGCGCGCCGCGGGCGCGCTGTCGCGGCGCAGCGGGCGGGGCGCCACGAGCCTGCCCGGCAAGGTGCTCATGCGCCTCGAGCCCGACGCGATCGCGCGGCTCGCAAGCCGCCTGCCGCAGGGCAGCGCGGTCATCTCGGCGACGAACGGCAAGACGACCACCGCCGCCATGGTCGCGGCGATCCTCGAGCGCTCGGGCACCCGCCTCGTGCACAACCGCGCCGGGGCGAACATGGCCGGCGGGCTGGCCAGCGTGCTGCTCGGCGCCGCCCGCGGCGACGGCATCGACGGCGACGCCGGGCTCTTCGAGGTCGACGAGTTCTGGCTGGACGGCGTCGTGCCTCAACTCCGGCCGCGGGCGCTGCTGCTGGCCAACCTCTTCCGCGACCAGCTCGACCGCTACGGCGAGCTCGAGACGATCGCCGACCGCTGGGCGGCGACCGTCGCCGCCGCGCCCGCGACGCAGCTCGTGCTCAACGCCGACGACCCGCTCGTCGCCGATCTCGGGTGCGTGCGCACCGCGGCCGGCGGCCCCGGCGCGGCGGCCGTGACGTACTTCGGCGTGCAGGACGACGCCGTCGCCCTGCACGGCATGGCGCACGCCTCGGACTCCAAGCACTGCCGGCGCTGCGGCGCGCCCCTGACCTACGACGCCGTCTACATGGGCCACCTCGGCCGCTGGCACTGCCCCAACGGCGACACCCACCGTCCCGACCCCGGCGTCTTCGCCACCGCGATCACGCTCGACGGCACCCGCGCCGCGCGCTTCGAGCTGCACATCGGCGCCGAGCGGGCGACGGTCGCCCTCCCCCTCCCCGGCCTCTACAACGTCTACAACGCGCTCGGCGCCGCCGCCCTGACGAGCGCGCTGGGCGCCTCGCTGGCCGACATCGTCGCGGGGCTGGGGTCGACGCAGGCCGCCTTCGGCCGCGCCGAGACGGTCCAGATCGCCGGCCGCGACCTCGCGATCCTGCTCGTCAAGAACCCGGCCGGCGCCAACGAGGTGCTGCGCACGCTCGCGCTGGACCCCGGCGCGCACGACGTGCTCGCGGTGCTCAACGACAAGACCGCCGACGGGCGCGACGTCTCCTGGGTGTGGGACGCCGACTTCGAGGTCATCGCCCGCCGCGTGCGGCGCGTGACGTGCAGCGGCACGCGCGCCGCCGAGCTCGCCGTGCGGCTGAAGTACGCGGGCGTGGCGCCCGAGCGCCTGCGCGTCGAGCCCGACCTCGCGCGCGCGCTCGACGCCGCGCTCGCCGACGGCGAGGGGCGGCTGATCGCGCTGCCGACGTACACCGCGATGCTCGCGCTGCGCGAGCTGCTCGTCGCGCGCGGCGCGGCGCAGGGGTCGTTCGCATGACCGCACCGCCCGAGCACGTGGTCTGGCACGACGTCGAGTGCGGCCGCTATGACGCGGACGTGGCGCTGTGGCGCGAGCTGGCCGCCGCCGCGCCGGGGCCGATCCTCGACGTCGGCGCCGGCACCGGGCGGATCACCCTGGACCTCGCCCGTCGCGGCCACGAGGTGGTCGCGCTGGACATCGACCCGGCGCTGCTGGCGGAGCTCGAGCGGCGCGCCCGCGCCGCGGGGCTGCACGTCCACAGCGTCGTCGCCGACGCCGGCGACTTCGCCCTGCACCGGCGGGACTTCGCCCTCGTCATGGCGCCGATGCAGACCGTCCAGCTGCTGCGCCCCGCGGGGCGGCTGGGGTTCCTGCGCTGCGCGCGCGGGCACGTCGCGCCGGGCGGGCACGTCGCGATCGCGCTCGTCGACACGCTGGAGACGTTCGACGACGAGCACACCGAGCTGCCGCTGCCCGACCAGCTCATGATCGACGGGACGCTGTACTCCAGCCAGCCCGTCGCGCTGCGCGACCACGGCGACACGGTCACGATCGAGCGCATCCGCCAGATCGTCCCCGCGCGCGGCCGGCGCAGCGCCAGCGACGACATCCTGCACCTCGACCGCGTCGCGAGCGCGCAGGTCGAGGCCGAGGGCCGCGCCGCGGGCCTCGAGGTCCTGCCCGCGCGGCTCATCGACCAGACCGAGGAGCACGTCGGCACGAGCGTGGTGATGTTGCGTGGCTGAGCCCACGCTGCGCATCTGTGCGCTGTATCCCGATGTCATGAACATCTACGCCGACCGCGGCAACCTGCTCATGCTCGAGCGCCGCTGCAGCTGGCGCGGCATCGGCTTTCAGCTCACCGCGGCGGGCTTCGGCGACGCCGTCGACCCGGCGGCGCACGACCTCTTCTACCTCGGCGGCGGCCAGGACCGCGACCAGCGCCTCTGCGCGCTGGACCTCGTGCAGACCAAGCGCGCGGCGCTGCACGCCGCCGCCGGACGCGGCGCGATCGTGCTCGGCGTCTGCGGCGGCTACCAGCTGCTGGGCCACGGCTACGCGCTCGCCGACGAGGTCATCCCGGGGCTCGGCCTCGTCGACCTGGAGACCGTCCGCTCCGACGGACCGCGGCTGATCGGCAACGTGGCGATCGAGGTCGACCTCGACGACGACGGCCGGCGCCGGGTCCTGGCCGGCTTCGAGAACCACGCCGGGCGCACGCACCTGGGCGCGGGCGAGGAGGCGCTCGGCCGGGTGCTGAAGGGCCACGGCAACAGCGGCTCCTCGGGCGCCGAGGGCGTGCGCCGCGACGGCGTCATCGGCACGTACCTGCACGGCCCGCTGCTGCCCAAGAACGCCTGGTTCGCGGACTGGCTCATCCGCCGGGCGCTGGGCCTGGAGGCGCTGGCCGAGCTCGACGACGGGCTCGAGGACGCCGCGCATGCCGAGGCTCGCCGCGCCGCCCTTGCATGAAACGATCTCCGCGCAGGTAGGATCGCCCCGTGTCGGACCAGCCAGACCGCTCCACCGCTGAGCCGCTGGAATTCCGCGAGGCGACCAAGCGCTATCCGGGGACGGACGCCCCGGCGGTCGACGGGCTCTCGCTCGAGGTGCCGGCCGGGGAGATCTGCGTCCTCGTCGGCCCCTCCGGCTGCGGCAAGACCACCGCGATGCGGATGGTCAACCGGATGATCGACATCACCTCGGGCGACATCCTGCTCGGCGGGAGCAGCGTGCGCGACCGCAAGCCCGAGGAGCTGCGCCGCAACATCGGCTACGTCATTCAGCAGGTCGGCCTGTTCCCGCACCGCACGATCGGCGAGAACATCGCCACGGTGCCGAGGCTGCTGGGCTGGGACAAGCAGCGGGTCGCCAAGCGCGTCGACGAGCTGCTCGACCTCGTCAGCCTGGACCCGCACGTCATGCGCGGCCGCTACCCGGCGCAGCTCTCGGGCGGACAGCGTCAGCGCGTCGGCGTGGCGCGCGCGCTCGCCGTCGACCCGCCGATCATGCTCATGGACGAGCCGTTCGGCGCGATCGACCCGATCAACCGCGAGCGGCTACAGAACGAGTTCCTGCGCCTGCAGGCCGAGCTGCGCAAGACGATCATCTTCGTCACCCACGACATCGACGAGGCGATCAAGATGGGCGATCGCATCGCGGTCATGCAGGTCGGCGGCAAGCTCGCGCAGTACGCGCCTCCGGCCGAGCTGCTCATGGCGCCGGCGTCGGAGTTCGTCGAGGACTTCGTCGGCGCCGACCGCGCGCTCAAGCGGCTCGCACTGCAGCGCGTGCGCGACATCGACCTCTGGAAGGTGGCCACCTGCCGCGCCGGCGAGTCGACCGCCGAGGTCCGCGCCCGCGTCGAGGAGGCCGACCTCGACATCCCGCTGCTCGTCGACGACCGCCAGCGGCCGGTCGGCTGGCTCAGCGAGCGCGCCCTGCTCGGCGAGCGGGTGCGCGAGGAGCTGCGCTCGCGCGCGGACCCGATCGTCGAGCTCGACGACATCCTGCGCGACGCGCTGTCGGATCTGCTGGCCGCGCAGTCGCTCTACGGCCCGGTCGTCGATTCGGGCGGGCGCACGGTCGGGGTCCTCTCGATCCAGGTCATCTCGCACGCCGTCGGCAGTCGCGCCGAGGTGCTCGGCGCGACCGAGCTGGCCGCCCGCGAGGCGGACGCCGAGGCCGCCGACGCGGTCGAGGCAGCACAGCGGGCGGCCGACGACGAGTGAGCCTCGTGCCGGTCATGGCGCAGGGCGGCGGCTTCGTGCGCGATCGCACGGGCGAGTCGAACTGCGTCTCTGACGACGGCTTCTGCCCGGACTGGATCTGGGACAACCTCGACCGCTACCTCACGCCGACCTGGGAGCACCTGTACCTCACGCTCATCTCCGTCGGGCTCGGCTTCGCGATCGCGGTCGGGCTCGGGCTGCTCGCCCACCGCCGGCGCTGGCTCGTCGGGCCGATCACCTGGTTTACGAGCGTGCTCTACACGATCCCGAGCCCGGCGGCGTTTCTGCTGCTGCTCCCGCTCACCGGCCGCGGCAACGTCACGGCGATCATCGCGCTGACCGCCTACACCCAGGTGATCATCTTCCGCAACGTCGTCAACGGCCTGGCGAACGTGCCCTCCGATGCGGTCGATGCCGCGATCGGCATGGGGATGGCGCCGACCCAGCGGCTGCTGCGCGTCGAGGTGCCGCTCGCCATGCCCGAGATCCTCGCGGGCCTGCGGATCGCCGCCGCGACGACGGTCGGGCTGGCCGCGTTCGCGTTCCTCGCCGGCGCCGGCGGCCTCGGCAAGCAGATCGCGGCGCAGATCACGTTCAAGTCCAACGTCGTCGTCGCCGGCGGGCTGGCCACGCTCATGGCCGCGGCGCTCGACCTGCTCGTGCTCGGCTTCCAGCGCGCCGTCACGCCGTGGCAGCGGGCGGCCTCGTGATGGTCATCGCCTCGGTGTTCTCGTCGTTCGCCGATGCGATCGAGTTCATCTTCGAGGAGAAGGAGTCGCGCGCCGGGACGGTCCGCGTCGGCGGGCTGGACGAGATCGGCCATCTCACGGCCAACCACCTGCTCGTGTGCGGGGTGGCCCTGCTGGTGGCGTGCGTCGTGTCCCTCCCCCTCGCGCTCTGGCTCGGCCACCTCGGCCGGGGCCAGTTCATCGCGGTGAGCATCTCCAACGTCGGCCGCGCGGTGCCCTCGCTCGCGATCATCGCCTTCTTCGTCGCCTTCCTCGGCTCCGGCTTCACGAACCTCTGCTTCGCGCTCGTCCTGCTCGCGATCCCGCCGATCCTCACCAACTCCTACGTCGGGGTGCGCCAGGTCGATCGCGACCTCGTCGACGCCGCGCGCGGCCAGGGCTACAACGAAGCGCAGATCGTGCGTCGCATCGAGCTGCCGCTCGCCCTGCCGACGATCTTCGCCGGCATCCGGATCTCGGCGGTGACGGTCATCGCGACGGCGATCATCGCGCCGTACGCCGGCTACGACACCCTGGGCACACCGATCATCTCATTCAACGTCTACGGCTCGGCGGGCCAGCTCGGCGCGTCGATCGTCGTGGCCACGCTCGCCATCGCCGCCGACAGCGGCTTCGCCGCCGTCCAGCGGCTCGCCACCCCGGAGGGGCTGAAGATCGCCAATCGCGGCGAACGCCGGCGCTTCCGACTCTGGCCTCCATCCACAAGGAGAGTGCAACTCCCGTGAATCGAAATCCCCTCCGCATCCTGATCGGGCTGCTGGCCGTGCTGGCGCTCGGCTTCGGCTTCGCCGCGTGTGGCGAAGACGACGACAACGACGGCGGTAGCGCGTCGACGACCCCGCAGACCGCGACGTCCGGCGACGGTGAGCCGACGGCCGAGGAGAAGGCCGCCAACAAGATCGACCCGATCGACGGGGCCTCCGGCGTCTCGCTGAAGGTGGGGTCCAAGAACTTCACCGAGCAGTACGTCCTCGGCGAGATCTACTCCCAGGCGCTGCGGGCCGCCGGCTACACGGTCAAGACCGACCTCAACCTCGGCTCCGAGGTCATCGCCTTCAAGGCGCTCAAACAGGGCGATGTCGACGCCTACCCCGAGTACACCGGCACCTCGCTGACGTCGTTCTTCGGCGTCAAGACGAAGGATGTCCCGCGCGACGCCGCGCAGGCCTACGAACAGTCCAAGGCCGAGTACGCCAAGGTCAAGATCACGTCGCTGGCGCCGACGCCCTTCGAGAACACCTACCGGCTCGGCGTGACGAAGAAGACGGCGGCCGACAACGGCGGCCTGACGAAGATCTCCGACCTGAAGCCCTACGCGAAGAACATGGTCGTCAACGGCCACCCCGAGTGCCGCCAGCGCGTGGACTGCCTGATCGGCGTCCAGCAGGAGTATGGCTTCAAGTTCAAGCGCTTCCTGTCGGGCGACAACAAGTTCCAGCTGCTCGACAACGGCGACGCCGACGCGGCGTTCGTGTTCACCACGGACGGCGGCCTCGCGTCCGGCAAGTACGTGGCGCTCGACGACGACAAGGCGTTCTTCCCGCCCTACAACATCAGCTTCACCATCCGCGACCCCGCGGCCGAGAAGCTCGGGACGGAGGGCCAGAAGGTCATCACCGACGTTCAGAAGTACATGACCCAGGAGGTCATGCAGGAGCTCAACGCACGCGTGGACCTCGAGAAGCAGGAGCCCAAGGCCGTCGCGGGCGAGTACCTGAGGAACTTCGGGTTCACGAGCTAGTACGTCACGGGCGACGTCTGGCGACACGTCAGACGCCGCTCGAGCCGAAGCCGCCCTCGCCGCGCACCGTCGCGGCGAGGGCGTCGACCTCGACCACCGCAGGCGCCGCGACCGCGACGATGACGAGCTGGGCGATCCGGTCGCCCGCCGCGACCTCGAACGCCGCGCTGCGGTCGGTGTTGAGCAGCAGGACCTTCAGCTCGCCGCGGTAGCCCGCGTCGATCAGCCCGGGCGCGTTGACGAGCGCGATACCGTGCCGGGCGGCGAGGCCGGAGCGCGGCAGGACGAGGCCCGCGTGCCCCGGCGGCAGCTCGATCGCGATGCCGGTGCGCAACGTCGCGCGCTCGCCGGGCTCCAGGCGCGCCGGTTGCAGCGCGTGCAGGTCGTAGCCGGCGTCGTCGTCGTGCGCGCGGACGGGCAGGCGCGCCGCCGGGTCGAGCCGCTGGACGCGCAGCGGCGCCGCGCTCATCGCCGCTAGGCCGGCGTGCCGTTGACCGAGAAGCGCTCGTAGCGCTCGGCCAGCGTCGCCGGCACGCGGGCGTGCACGCGCACGCCCTCGGCCGTGTCGGTGCGCTCGAGATCGCCGGCGATGTCGTGCAACTCGGCCAGGCGAGCGCCCTCGGCGTAGGGCAGCAGCAGGTCGACGGAGCGCAGCGAGCGACGGAACTCCTCCTCGATGCGATCGCCGAGCGCCTCCAGCCCCTCCCCCGTCGCGGCCGAGATGAGCATCCCGTCGGGGTGGGCGAAGAGCAGCTCCAGGCGCCGCTCGGCGTCGATCGCGTCGCCCTTGTTGAGGACGAGCAGGCGCGCCCGGTCGCCGGCGCCGACCGCCTCGAGCGTCTCGTCGACGGCGCGCAGCATCGCGGTCATCTCCTCCTGCGGCGCCGAGGCGTCGACGACGTGCAGGATCAGGTCGGCCTCGCGCGTCTCGTAGAGGGTCGCGGCGAAGGCGTCGACGACCTGGTGGGGCAGCTTGCGGATGAAGCCGACGGTGTCCGAGAGCAGGTACGGGCGGCCGTTGACGCGCAGCTCGCGGGTCGTCGGGTCCAGCGTGTGGAAGAGGCGGTCGCGGACGCCGACCTCGGCGCCGGTCAGGCGGTTGAGCAGCGTCGACTTGCCGGCGTTCGTGTAGCCGGCGAGGGCGATCTGCGGCAGGTGCGCGCGCTCGCGCTCGGCGCGCATCGTCGCGCGCGACGCAGCGACCCCGGTCAGCTTGCGGCGCAGCGCGGTGATCCGGTTGCGGGCCAGCCGGCGGTCGGTCTCGATCTGCGACTCACCCGGTCCGCGGGCGCCGATGCCGGGCTGCGCGGCGCTGGCGCCGAGCCGCTCCAGATGCGTCCACAGGCCGCGCATCCGGGCCATGTTGTACTCGAGCTGGGCGAGCTCGACCTGCAGCTTGCCCTCGGCGCTGTGGGCGTGGCCGGCGAAGATGTCGAGGATCACCGACGTGCGGTCGACGACCGGCATGCCGAGCTCCTCCTCGAGGTTGCGCTCCTGGCGCGGGCTGAGCTCGTCGTCGCAGGCGACGACGTTGGCGTCGGCGGCCTGCGCGGCCGCCTTGACCTCGAGCAGCTTGCCCGGCCCGAGGTACGAGTTCGGATGCGGCTTCTCGCGGTGCTGGATCATCTGCCCGACGACCGCGACGCCCGCTGTGCGCAGCAGCTCGCGCAGCTCGGAGAGGTCCTCGCCCGCCTCGAGCGCGGCGATGCAGAACGCGCGCTGCTTGGCGCGTCCCTGCCCCGCCTCGTCGTCGCTGCGACGCTCGCCGATCCGGCCGTTTCGCGATTGCTGCATGGCTTTGAGTCTAGAGGCCGCTGCGGCCGTCCCAAAGCCGGTTCGAACCCGCGTCGTCCCGGCGTGCGCGGGTCCGGAGCAGGTGTGACGTTGCACACAGAGCGCGCATCACGACCCCCATCGCGGGCTCAGTGGTGGTACTCCTCACTGGTCAGGAGTGACCATGCGATTTGAAGTGGAGGAAGTGAAATGGACCGGCCCGCCGGCCAATCCGGCCTTCTGTCTGCCGCGGCGACCTACCTGATCTACCAGGACGGCGGCCTCGGTGACTCCCAGCCGCAGAACATGCCCGGCACGGAGTGGAAGTCCAAGAACCTCAACAGCTTCTTCTGGGGCCTGGTCCGCCAGGACCTGCCGATCACCAACTGCCGTCTCGCCAACGGCCAGCGGCTGGGCATCGAGCAGATCCGGATCGGGCGCAACGTGCTGCAGGTGCTCGCCACCCTCCTGACGCTCGGCATCTGGGCGCCGACGCGGGTCAGCTGGCGCTGCTGCCGCCCGCCGTCGCAATCGGGCACGCTGGACTGAGGGACGGCGATGATCCACTCAGACGATCGCGGCCCGCAGTCGTGGAGCGGCGTCCACGTCACGCACACGACGACGGTCGCCGAGCTCGTCGACGTCGACAACGTCGGCCCCGAGGGCACCCTGCTCGCCGGCTTTGACATGTTCCGCCACGCCGGCGAATGCCTCGACGAGGTGATCGGCAAAGCCCGCGAGGCCGGCCAGCGGATCCTGGCGATCGGCTCGGGCTGGGCGCTGTCGGACATCAACATCACCGACGGCTGGCTGGTGAACACCAAGCTGCTCAACGGCTGCTACGACATCGGCGACCGCTACTTCGAGCCGGGCTACGCCGCCGCCGACCGCCGCTGCGTCGTCCTCGCCCAGGGCGGCATGCAGATCGCCGAGCTGAACGCCTACCTCGAGCTGCTCCCGCAGGACGTGGCCAAGATGCGAGCGCTGAAGGCGGCCGGGATCGGCAACGGCCAGACCATCGCCGGCGCCGTCTCCGGCAACACGCACGGCTCGCAGCTGAACTTCGGGGCGATGCCCGACTTCGTCGTCGGCCTGCACATCGCCACCGGCAGCGGCCGCACCTTGTGGATCGAGCGGGCGTCCAAGCCCGTGCTCAACCAGGACTTCGCCACGAAGCTCGGCGCCGATCTGATCCGCGACGACGACATCTTCAACGCGGCCGTGGTCAGCTTCGGGACGTTCGGGATCATCGCCGCGGTGGCGCTGGAGACGGCGCCGGTCTACCAGCTCGACTTCCCGGCGATCGCCGACATCCACCACGACGACCTGAAGACGAAGCTCCTCGAGTTCGGCACTGCCGATCCGGCCGACCTCTACCACTACGAGTTCATCTTCGATCCCCATGGCCGCAAGCAGATCGCGATGGAGGCGAGCGCGCCGCGGGTGCCGTTCCAGCCGGGCCTGCCGACGCCGACGCCGCGCTGGATCATCCGTGACAAGAACGGCTACGCCCCCGGCATCAACGTCCTGCGCGTCCTGGGCATGCTGCGCTTCCTGCCGCCCCGCATCCCCACGGGCCTCCAGTTCAAGCAATATCGCAAGCTCGCGCTGCTCAACGGCGTGCGCGGCACGCCCGGCCAGCTCTACACGTCGTCGATCTACTACCTCGAGGGCTACACCGAGAGCGCGTTCGGCGTTTCGGTGAACGATGCGCCGCACGTGATCGACATCTGCTCGGAGGTGGCGCGCACGCTGCGGCTGCCCTCGATCAGCCAGGTCCGGCTCGTCCACCGCTCGCAGGCGACCCTCGGCTTCACCCAGCACGAGCCGAAGACGGCGATCTTCGAGTTCGGCCTCATCAAGGACGACACGTTCCCCAGGTTCGAGCAGCGGATGGACGCGGCGCTGCGGGACGCGGGGATCCGCTTCACGATGCACTGGTCCAAGAACTCGGGAATCGATCCGGACAAGCTCGACTACATGTACGGCGCGGAGCGGATCGCGAGCTGGAAGGCGGCGCGGCGGGCGGTCTTCGGCAACGACGAGACGCTGATGAAGCTGTTCGAGAGCGACGCGATGGTGCGCGCGGGGCTGGCCTAGGCTCGCTGCGGATCCGTGCTCGCGACCGCCGGCGCGCACGGACTCTGCGAGCGCGTCGGCTTCGCCGCGGTCGACGCGCAGCGGATGCTGGAGCGAGCCGGCCGCTCAGGCCAGCAGCGGGACCCGCGCGGGCGGCGGCAGCGGGTCGTAGCGCGGCAGCAGGTCGTCGACGGGCAGCACGATGACGCCCTCGCGCACGTCGCCCGTCCACATCCCGCCGCCGTTGGCCAGCGTGTAGGCGACGTACGCCGCCGCGCAGGCGTCGAGCTCGTCGAGCGTGCGGTGCCACAGGCCGCCGTCGGCGTCGATGATGCCGCGCGCGCGCAGCGCGGCGATGCGCTGCTGCAGCCCCCACGGCGTGCGCTTGGGCGGCGGGCGGTGGCCGATCATCGAGCAGAAGACGGCGTCGGGGTAGGTCTCGCACAGGCGCCCGAAGCTCAGCGCGCCGCTCTCGATACGCCCCTGCACGACGTCGGCGTCGTCGGGACGGAAGAGCCCGAGCGGGGCGAGCGCGCCGAACATCTCGAAGCCGACGCCGATCCAGCGTTCCCAGGCGGCCAGCGCCTGGCTGGCCGACGGCACCGGATACAGCGGCAGCCGGCGGCGGAAGAGCAGCGCGTCGCACACGCGGTGGCGCTCGTAGCGCCCCTCGGGCAGACCGAGCTCCTCGCGCAGCGGCGCGCCCGGCGCGAGCAGGTCGAGGCGATGGCCCGACGGCGCGTCGACGGCGGCGACCGCCTCGCCGCCGAAGCCGAGCACGGTCGAGGCCACCGCGTCGACGGTGCCGGGGACGTAGAAGGTCGCCACCAGCTCGCGCCCGCCGCCCTCGCCGGCGCGCCGCTCGTGCAGCGTGCAGAGCTGCTGGTTGGTCGCCGAGGCCGACACGTCGATGCCGCAGTAGCGCATGATCCTCAGCCTAGTGTCGACGTCATCCGTCGGCCGCGCACGTCCGCGCCCGGGCGACGACGTCCGGCTGCGACCGCGCCCCCTCGACGTAGGCGACCGCCCCCGCGACGCTCGGATCGGCGATGACCTCCGCGAGGCCGGGGTCCGCCCGGCTGCCGGCGAACGTGTAGAAGATCCGCCAGTCGCCGCCCTTGGCCGACACCGTGTCCTTGTGCACGGCGGTCGTCGGAGTGTCGGCGGCGGCGAACGCGAGATCCGCCGCCCGCGTGGCGATCTTCGCGCCCGCCTCACGCCAGCAGCGCTCGTAGAACGCCGCCCGGTCGGACTCCTCGACGATCGTCGTCGACAGCGGCAGGTTCTCCAGGCGCCAGCCGTCGCCGGTCTTGATGAAGGCGATCCCGCGCGTGCGGCCGCCGCTGCGCGTCGCCAGCGACGCTCGATCGTCGCGCAGCGTCAACGCGCCGTCGGTCTCCGGGATGCCGGCATCGACGCTCAGCACGCGCGCGGCGCACGCGCCGCCGAGCTGGGTCTTCGCGTGCGCGGTCAGCAGCCGGCACGCCCGCGTGCCGTCCTCGGCCCGCAGCGCCCGGCGGAACTCCTGCGCGACCGCGCGCACCTCGTCCTCCTCCGACGTGCCGCACCCGAGCAGCGCCGCGGCGCCGCCCAGCGCGACGGCGAGAGCGACGGCCGCGCGGGCGCGGGTGCGGGTGCGGGTGCGGGCGGACACGCCGGTCTCAGCCCGCCAGCCGGCCGAGCCGCGCGACGGCCTCCAGCAGGCGGTCGTCGGGTGTCGTCAGCGAGATCCGGAAGAAGCCCTCGCCGTTGGGCCCGTAGGCGCCGCCCGGCGAGATCACCACCGCGGCCTGCTCGAGCACGTGCTCGCAGTACGCTGCGGCGCTCGCGAAGCCCGCGGGAACCGGCGCCCAGATATAGATCGTGCCCTTCGGCGGCATGACGTCGACGCCGATCTTCTCCAGCGCCTCGACGACGAGGTCGCGGCGGCGGGTGTAGAGCGCGTTCATCTCCTTGACGTCGCCGTCGGCGTCGGGGCTGAGCGCGGCGATCCCCGCGAGCTGGACGGCCTCGAAGAGCCCCGAGTCGATGTTCGTCTTCAGCTTCCAGTACGCCGCGATCGCCGCGGCGTTGCCGACGATCGCCGCGCAGCGCCAGCCGGTCATGTTGTAGCCCTTCGACCACGAGAAGACCTCCACGCCGATGTCCTTGGCCCCCGGCGTGGCGAGGAACGACGGCGCGCGGTAGCCGTCGTAGGTCGTCTCGGAGTAGGCGTTGTCGTGGACGGCGAGGATGTCGTTGGCGTCGCAGAACGCGACGACCTCCTCGAAGAACCCCGGCCGCACCACCGCGCCCGTCGGGTTGTTCGGATAGTTGAAGAACATGAGCTTCGCGCGGGCGCGATCGGCTTGCGAGACGGCGGACAGGTCGGGGGTGAAGCCGTGCTCGGGCAGCAGCGGCATGAGCACCGGGTCGGCGCCGGCCATCAGCGGCCCGCCCGTGTAGACGGGGTACCCCGGATCGGCGCTCAGCGCGGCATCGCCCGGATCGAGGAAGGCGAGGTTGAGGTTGAAGATGCACTCCTTGGCGCCGATCGCCGGCATGATCTCCGTGCCGGGATCGAGCTCGACGTCGAAGCGGCGCATGTAGAAGTCCGAGACCGCCTGGCGGAAGTCCGGGCGACCGCGGTTGGAGGGGTACTGATGCGTCTCGGGCTCGGTGACCGCCGCCTGCATCGCGTCGACGACGATCGCCGGCGTCGGGCGGTCGGGGTCGCCGATGCCCAGCGAGATGACGTCGATGCCCTCCGCGCGCTTGGCGGCGATCTTGCGCTCGAGCTCGGCGAACAGGTAGGGCGGGATCAGGTCGAGGCGCTGGCTGGGCTTCACAGGTTCTCCAGTTCGGTGCAGAAGTCGTCGGCGAGCGTGCCGCGGTACACGGGCCGCGCCCATCCGGTCAGGTCGAAGTGCAGGTCCTCGGCGACGTCGACGAGCAGGTCGCCGCCGTCGAGGCGGACGGTGACGGGCGCGTCGCCGCCGCGCAGGACGTAGGCGATCGCCGCGCCGCTGGCGCCCGTGCCGGAGGACATCGTCTCACCCACGCCGCGCTCGTAGATCCGCGCGCGGATCACGCCCGGCGCGAGCTCGGCGAACCACGAGACGTTCGTGCGGTTGGGAAAGAGCGCGTGCTCCATGATCGGCCGCCCGATCGCGCCGAGGTCGAGGCCGTCGAGCTCGGCCACGTCGGCCATGTGGATCGCGCACTGCGGGTTGCCGACCTGCACGTGCTGAAAGCGCCAGGTGCGCCCATCGGCGGTTTCGAGCTGGGCGGCGCCGTCGGCGTCGCCGCTCGGGAAGTCCTCCGACGAGATGCGCGCGCGCCCCATGTCCAGGGTGCACGTGTCCGCGCCGGTGATGTGCGGGCGGATCTCCCCGGCGGCGGTCTGGATCGAGAAGCGGTCGGCGTCCGTCCAGCCGTGGCGGCGCAGGTACATGACGGCCTCGCGCGCGCCGTTGCCCGACAGGCCGGACTCCGAGCCGTCGGGGTTGAAGATGCGCAGCCGCGCGGCGAAGCCGGGTTCGTCGGGCGCTGACAGCAGCAGGATGCCGTCGGAGCCGACGCCGGTGTGGACGTCGCAGATGCGCTCGATCCGGGCCGTGGTGAGCGCGAAGGGCAGCGCGCGCTCCTCGAAGATGAGGTAGTCGTTGCCGAGCGCCTGCCACTTCTCAAAACCGGTCGGGCTCATGGGGTCGCTGAGTCTATGAGCGCCGCCACGTCTTCGGGGTCGCGGCCGGTCAGGACGTGGCACTCGACGGCGGGCAGCTTGCGCATCCACGTCAGCTGGCGGCGCGCGTAGCGGCGCGTGCGGCGCTTCATCGCGTCGATGTCGCCGCTGAGCAGCTCCTCGAAGCCGAGCGCGGCGCGCGCGGTCGGCGACGCCCCGGCGGCGTCGGCCCGGCGGACCTGCTCGATCGCGCCCGCCGCGACCATGGCGTCGACGCGGCGCTCGATGCGCGCGTAGAGCTCCTCGCGATCGCGGACGAGGCCGACGACGCGCGTCGGATGGCGCGTGTCGGCGGTCCAGAGGCGGTTCGGTCCGGCGTCGGAATCGTCCAGCGCGCCCTGCTCGAGCAGCTCGAGCGAGCGGATGATGCGGTGGCGGTCGTTGGGGTCGATCCGCCCGGCGCTGCGCGGCGCGCCGTGCGCGAGCTGCGCGTGCAGCGCCGCCGGCCCGCGCTCGTCCATCTGCGCCTGCCAGCGCTCGCGGGCGCCGGCCGGCGGCGGGGGGCGCAGGTCGAGCTGCGCAAGGGCGGCGCGCAGGTACAGGCCGGTGCCGCCGACGACGATCGGCGTGGCGCCGGCCGCGAGCAGCCCGTCGATCTCGGCGTGCGCGAGGACGGCGTACTCGGCGACCGAGAAGCGCTCGGACACGGGCACGAACGACACGAGCCGATGCTCGAGGCGCTCGAGCTGCTGCGCGTCGGGGACGCCGGTGAGGAGCTCCAGCCCGGCGTAGACCTGCAGCGCGTCCGCGGCGACCACGACGGGGTGCCCGCCGCGCGCGCGGATCCTCTGCGCCAGCGCGAGCGCGACGTCGGTCTTGCCGACCCCGGTGGGGCCGAACAGCGCGAGGAGTTCTGCCATCCGGGCCAGTATGGGCTGCGGCGGGCGGCGAGTATCGTCCGAGGGCGTGAGCGTGCGCATCGCGTGTGGGCTGTCCACCGCGCCGGATCCACGGACGGGCGCGGTCGAGGCCGCCGCGAAGGTCGCCGCCGAGCTGGAGGGCGCGAGCATCGATCTGGCGGTCGTGTTCGCCTCCGGCGCGCACCTCGCCGACCCCGAGGCGACGCTCGAGGGCGTGCACGACGCGCTCGCCCCCGACGTGCTGATCGGCTGCGGCGCGGGCGGCGTCGTCGGCGACGGCCGCGAGATCGAGTCCGGCACGGCGGTGAGCGTCTGGGCGGCGGCCTTCGAGAGCGGCTTCGTCTCGACGTTCCATGCCGAGGTCACCGAGGTCGAGGACGGCGTCGCGGTCGCCGGCGTGCCCGACCTGCGCGGCGCCGGCGGCGCGCTGCTGCTGCCCGACCCCTACTCCTTCCCGACCGATGCCGTGCTGGCCGAGATGGCCGAGCGCGCACCCGGGGTGCCCGTCCTCGGCGGGGTCTCGAGCGCACGCACGCTGCGCGGTCAGGCGGCGCTGTTCCTCGGCGAGCGGGTCGTGCCGGGCGGCGCGATCGGCGTGCGCTTCGACGGCGTCGAGCTGCTGCCGTGCGTCTCTCAGGGCGCGACGCCGATCGGCCCCGAGCTGGAGATCACCTCCGGCGAGGGGCGGCTGATCAAGCAGCTCGGCGGCCGCCCCGCGCTCGGCGCGCTGCGCGCCGTGCTCGACGGCCTCGACGGCGCCGAGCGCGAGATGCTCGCCGAGGGCATGCTGCTGGGCATCGTCGTCGAGAGCGGCTTCGGCGACGGCGACGAGCACCGCCACGGCGACTTCCTCGTGCGCAGCGTCCTGGGCGGGGACCCCGAGACCGGGACGATCGCGATCGGCGCGACGATCGCAGAGGGGCAGGTCGTCCGCATCCATGCCCGCGACGCCGCATCGGCCGACCGCGACCTCGACGAGGCCCTGCGGCTGCGCCGGCGCGCGCTCGGCGACAACGCGCCGGCCGGCGCGCTGATGTTCACCTGCAACGGGCGCGGGCGCGGGATGTTCGGCCTGCCCGACCACGATGCGAGCGCCGTCGCGGGCGCGCTCGGCGAGATCCCGACGGCCGGATTCTTCGCGGCGGGCGAGATCGGCCCCGTCGGCGGTGAGAACTTCCTGCACGGCTTCACGGCGACCGTGGCGGTCTTCGCGTCGTAGTGTTTGGCGGATCCCCATTCGTAGGTTGGCGGATCCTGAACGACGCCGTTGCGAGTCTGAGATGGCGGCGTCGGAACGCACCCGCGTCCGACGCGTGGGCCAACCAAGCGGTAGCGAATCGAATGACGCTCGTTCGACAACACGAAATGCCTCTCAGATCAGAAGAGGCATTTCGATCATCGACCGGGCTACTGGTTTGCAGAACGAGGATACTGCGCGCGATGTAGACAGTCCGCTTCTCGAAGACTGGCGCCTTCGGGAGCCCGACACCATCAGTTGCGCTGTCGTTGGTCGCCGCTAACCTCGCTTTGCTGAGTCGCCTAGAACGACTCCACCGGGGGCGTACCCCCGATTGAGGTCGAGTCTAGCCCGTCTCGCGCGGCGGGTCCAACGGCCCGGAGTCCCCACGATGGTTCCAAACGTCGCCATTTGGGCTCCGGCGAAATGGAACCTGGCGGGCTCGAACCTTGAGACGTCCTACTGGCGCCTCCCGCCGCCGGCAGACGGCGCGTGAGGTAGCGGCGGTGGCGGCCACCACGGCGTGGTGGTGGCCGCCCGCCCGCACCACGAGGGCACGGTGACACCGGGCGTTCCAGGTCTGGTGAACATGATGTCCGCGACGGACCGCGTGGTTTCACTCACACTCATTATTGGATAAGCCCTGAACATGGTGACATTCCGCGGCCGGCGCCGTAGACGTCTCAGACGGCGGCGCCGGTCGTGGAATCGACCCTTCGTCGTGCTGTCGGCGCGACGCCGGGCGGCGTGACAGTCTTCGCGTCATGAACGTATCGGGCAAACGAGTCCTGCTGACCGGCGCGACCGGCGGCCTGGGCCACGCCATCGCCCGCGAGCTGGCGAGCGCGGGCGCCCACGTGATCCTCTCCGGCCGCCGCGGCGATGTGCTCGCCGACCTCGCCAAGGAGATCTCCGGCGACGTCGCCCCCGCCGACCTGACCGACCGGTCCGCCGTGCGCGAGCTCGCCGCGGCGCACACCGACGTCGACATCCTCGTCTCCAACGCCGGCCTGTCGGCCTCGGGCCTGATCGACACGTGGACCGAGGAGCAGATCGACCGCGCGCTGGACGTCAACCTGCGCACCGCGATCGTCCTCACCCGCATGCTCGTGCCGCACATGGTGGCCCGCGGCGAGGGCCACGTCGTCCTCATGTCCTCGCTCGCCGGCAAGACGCCGACTGCGGGATCGTCCCTCTACAACGCGACGAAGTTCGGCCTGCGCGGCTTCGCGGGCGCGATGCGCGCCGAGCTGCACGGCAGCGGGGTCGGCGTGTCGGCGATCTTCCCGGGCTTCATCCGCGATGCGGGGATGTTCCATGTGACCGGCGCGAAGCTGCCCTTCGGCGTCGGGACGAAGTCGCCGCGCCAGGTCGCGGTGGCCACTCGCAAGGCGATCGAGCGCAACAAGGCCGAGCTCGACGTCGCCCCGGTCGGGCTGCGCGTCGGCGCGATCCTCGGCCCGCTGGCGCCCGACATCGCGGCGGCGGTCAGCCGGCGCTCGGGGGGCGACGAGATCGCCAAGGCGCACGAGGACGCGCACATGGCCAACCGGTAGCGAAACGGACGCTCAGCCGCGGGTGGCGCTGCGGCGGCAGCGGACGCCGCGGCGCTCCACCGCGGGTGGCGCTGCGGCGGCAGCGGACGCCGCGGCGCTCCACCGCGGGTGGCGCTGCGGCGGCCGGGCCGCCGCTGACCGGCCGGGGGTCTCACCACGTCGCGGTGAACGCCAGCCGCTCTGGAGCGGGACGGCTGACCTCGCGCACGACGGGCGTGACGAAGGTGTGGGACACGATGGCGACGCCCTGACCACGGGACGGCGCAGGCGCGACCTCGCGGGAGGCCGGAGATGGTGAGACCGAGTAAGTGGAGCCTGCGTTGAACATGTGGCTTGGACCGCCGCGACGGCCTGCACTCATCGGTCTCCCGGCCGGAGACCGTCATCGGATGTGCGCACCGCGAACGCATCAGAACAGCGACTCCTGCGCCACCGCCCGCGGCCCCGGCGCGCGCCCGGGCTCCGTCTCGCGGTCCGGCTCGCGCACGCGCTCGCGAAACCGGCTCGGCCACGTCTGCTCGGGCTCGCGACGCACGAGCGCCGCGAGGCGTTTGCGCTCGTGCAGGGGCGCGTAGGCGCCGCGCGCGTACAGCGCTTCGTAGAGCGCGACGAGGTCGGGGCGATGGGAGCGCAGCCAGGCGAAGAACAGCGCCTTGACGTCACCGCGCAGGTGCAGCGCGATCCCGCCGATCCCGGTCGCGCCCGCCGCGGCGCATGCCTCGAGCAGCGGTTCGACCTGCTCCGGCGCGTCGTTGATCCCCGGCATGAGCGGCGCGATCAGCACCCCGCACGGAATCCCCGCGCGGTTGAGCTCCGCGACGGCCTCGAGCCGCGCCTTCGGATGGGGCGTGTGCGGCTCGGTGGCGCGCCAGGCCTTCGCGTCGAGCGTCGGGATCGAGAGGTTCGCGTGGATGTCGGTCACCGCCGCGATCTGCTGCATCAGCTCGATGTCGCGCAGCAGCAACGGCGACTTCGTGAGGATCGAGCAGGGGTTGCGCGCGTCGCGCAGCGCCGCCCAGATGCCGGGCATGAGCTGGTAGCGCGACTCCACCCACTGGTAGGGGTCGGTGTTCGTCCCCATCGCCACGTGCTCGCGCTTCCACGACGGCTTGGCCAGCTCCGCGCGCACGACCTCCGGCGCGTTGACCTTCACGACGATCTCGCGCTCGAAGTCCCGGCCGGCGTCGAAGTCGAGATAGGTGTGGGTCGGGCGGGCGAAGCAGTTGTGGCTGACCACGCCATCGGCGATGAAGTCGCCGGTCCCGGTCGTGATGTCGTACAGGCGCATCGCGCTGTCCAGCGGCTCGATCGACACCACGGCGGTGCGCGCATCGGACTGCAGCGCCACGCCCTCGATGTCGAGCGCGCGGCGCAGCGCGGGATCGACGAGGTGAACGAGGCGCAGGCGCTCGCGCAGGCCACCGCGCAGGCGCACGGTCCGACACCCGTCTGCCACATCGTTGTCGAGCACCGTCTGAACGCCGAAGCGCTCCACGCAGGCGACGGTCCAGCGCAGGATCGTCTCGTCGCCGTTGCTGATCCGCAACGCACCGCCACCCGTGCCGTCGGCGTCGAACACGCCCGCCAGGAACCCCTTGCGCCACTCGTCGCTCGGGTCCAGCGGCCACCGGAAGAGCTCGCGAACCCGCTCGCACCGCGACCGCGACTGCGACCGGATCGCCCGTGCAGGCCGCGTCCGATCGGCGCCGGCGTGAAACGCCAGCGGCGTCGCGTACACCCCATGGGCCGAGAGGTAGCGGTCAGAACGCTCCAGCGCCGCCTCGTCGCACAGCGCCAGCCCGGAGCGGTGCCCCACATCCGGCGACCCCCGCGCCGCGCGGCCCTGGGTGAACGTCCTCGCGAGGTTGCCGTCACCGCGCACCATCGCGCACAGGTAGCCGAGCTCGTAGTCACCGGAGTGCCGCGGGCCCGCCTCGAAGCGTCCCGTCCCCAGCAGCACGCTGCCGGTCGTCAGATGCGGCCGCCGGTGGCGGCCCTGATCAGCGCCCGCCACGTGCTTCCAGCCGCGCCGCGTGAGGAAGCGGTGATCGCCGCTCGCGACGAGCTCCGTCCCGTCCGCGAGCACCACGCAGTAGGCCGGCTTGATGCTCGTCCAGTGGTCGAGCACCCGCGTGCGGACGTAGCGCCGGAGGTCACCCCGGCGCTCGGTGCCGTAGATCTCGTCGCCGATCCGCAGCCGGTCCAGCCGCCGGTGGCTTCCGTCCGCCATGAGGATCGGCGTATCGCCCCATAGGCAGTACGTGCACGCGTGCGTGCACCCGCGGTACGGGTTGATCGTCCAGCGAAACGGCATCTGCGAGGCCGCCGGCACGCGGTTGATCGCGGACTTCGCGTGGATCTCGTAGAAGCGGATGTCGAGCGCCTCCGGAGCGTCGAAGCGACGCACCGTGGCCGGATCGCGGTAGCCCGGAAGGCGCGTTGCATCGTCCTCGTCGATGGTCAGGTTGTCCCAGCGCACGAACGCATGTTCGCATAGCGGTCGGATGGCATGCGCCGGCCGGGCTAGCATCCACAGGCCGTGTCCGCGATCGACCACCTCGACCTCGTCGTGACGTCGCTCGAGCGCAGCCTGGACTTCTACCGCGGGCTGCTCGAGCCGCTCGGCTACGTGCGCGTCAGCGAGATCGAAGGCGAGCGCGGCGAGCGCGTGCTGTACCTCGGCCGGGTCGACGGGATGGGCTCGGTCAGCCTGCGCGAAGCGCAATCGGACGCCCATGCCGTTCCCTACGACCGCTACGGCGTCGGGTTGCACCACCTCGCGCTCGCCGCGAGCTCCCGCGGGGCCGTCGACGAGCGCGCGGCGTGGCTGCGCGAGCGCGGCGCGCAGATCGAGAGCGGGCCCGAGGAGTACTCCTACTCCCCCGGGTACTACGCCGTCTTCTTCTACGACCCGGACAACATCAAGCTCGAGCTCGTCCACCGCCCGACCGAGCGCGACCTCGTCGCGGAGGTGCAGCGGCTGTCGCTGCGCCTGGAGCGCCTCGAGCGGGAGCGCTCGCCCGGAGGCTCAGCGCCCGCCTGAGGCGGCGGCGAGCAGCGACAGCTCGCCGATCAGCGTCTGGCTCGTCGCGCCGGTGATCTGGACCGGCACGATCTCGCCCGGCGCCGCCAGGCCGCGGAAGTTCACGGCCTTGTTGTGGCGCGAGCGCCCGCGCAGGCGCGCGGCATCGGTGCGCGACGTGCCCTCCACGAGCACGTCCAACGACCGTCCCACGAAACGCTGGGCGCGCTCCGTCGCGCGCCGCTGGACGACCTCGACCAGCCGCTGCATCCGCGCGACCTTCTCCTCGTGCGCGACGAGGCCCTCGGTCAGAGCGCCCGCCTCGGTCCCGCGCCGCGGCGAGAAGACGAACGTGAACGCACCGTCGTAGCCGACCTCCTCGCAGACCGCCAGGGTCTGGGCGAAGTCGGCCTCGGTCTCCCCCGGGAAGCCGACGATGATGTCGGTGGTGATCGCCGCATCGGGCACGTGCTCGCGGATCAGCGCGACGCGGTCGAGGTAGCGCTCGCGCGTGTACGTGCGGCGCATCGCCTTCAGCACCCGCGACGAGCCGGACTGCAACGGCAGGTGGATGTGCTCGCAGACGGACTCGAGCTGCGCGTGCGCGAGGATCACGTCCTCCTTCATGTCCTTCGGGTGCGGGCTCGTGTAGCGGATGCGCTCGATGCCGTCGATCGCGTCGATCCGCTCCAGCAGCTCGGCGAACGAGGTCCGCGAGGGCCGCAGGTCACGCCCGTAGGAGTTGACGTTCTGGCCCAGCAGCGTGACCTCGCGCACGCCGTCGGCCGCCAGCGCGCGGACCTCCTCGACGAGCTCGTCAGCCGGTCGCGACACCTCGCGCCCGCGCGTGGAGGGAACGATGCAGTACGAGCACTTCGAGTTGCAGCCGACGGAGATCTGCACCCAGGCCTGGAAGTCGCGGGCGCGCTTGCCGGGCAGGTGGCCGGTGAAGCCCTCGAACTCGAAGAAGCCCTGCGCGGTCAGGGAGTCCGACGTCAGGAACTCGGCGAGCTTGGGGACCTGACCGGGTCCGAACGCGACGTCGACGAAGGGAAAGCGCGCGAAGACCTCGTCCTTGACCGACTGCGCCCAGCAGCCGCCGACGCCGATGATCCGGGCGGGGTCCTCGCGCTTCAGCCGCTTGGCGTGGCCGAGATGGGCGAGGAACTTCGTGTCGGCCTTCTCGCGGATCGAGCAGGTGTTGAAGAGGATGACGTCGGCGTCCTCGGCGGCCGCGGCCTCGGCGTAGCCGAGCGACTCGAGCATGCCCTTCATCCGCTCGGAGTCGTGCTCGTTCATCTGGCAGCCGAAGGTGGTGACGTGGTAGCGCTTCATCGCGCCCCGAAGGGTATCCGGGGGCCGCGCGCGGCAGGACGCCGGTACACCCATCCGCAAGTTCTGCGGGTTTCCCGGCGCCCGATCCGTGCCTGACGGCCCCCAGCGCCCGCCCCCGTGCCACCAGCACGAAGGCGGGTCACCGGCGACCGTCAGATCACGGCCGGGCATCCGGGAAACCGCACAGAACTTCCGGCCGGGTGTACTAGCCTCACCGGTCGTGCAGGCCGCCGTCGCAAGCTCCGGGCCCGGCCTGGCGGCCGGCGCCGAACACATCGTCGCCGAGGCGGCGCGGCGCCGCACGTTCGCGATCATCTCCCACCCGGACGCGGGCAAGACCACGCTCACCGAGAAGCTGCTGCTCTACGGCGGCGCGGTCACCGAGGCCGGCTCGGTCAAGGCCCGCAGCGGCCGCCGCGAGGCGCGCTCGGACTGGATGGAGGTCGAGCAGCGCCGCGGCATCTCGATCAGCTCGACCGCGCTGCGCTTCGAGCATCGCGACATCGTCTTCAACCTGCTCGACACCCCCGGCCACCGCGACTTCTCCGAGGACACGCTGCGCGTGCTCGCCGCCGCCGACAGCGCGGTCATCCTGCTCGACGCGGCGCGCGGCGTCGAGGCGCAGACGCTCAAGCTCTTTCAGGTCGCGCGCGCCCGCGGGATCCCGCTCATCACCTTCGTCAACAAGTACGACCGTCCGGGCATGGAGCCGCTGGAGCTCATCGACCACGTCGAGTCCACGCTGAAAATGGCCGCGGTCCCGCTGACCTGGCCGGTCGGGATCCCCGGCGACTTCCGCGGCGTGCTCGACCGCGAGGGCGGCACGTTCGTGCGCTTCACCCGCACCGCGCGCGGCGCGACGATGGCGCCCGAGCAGGTGGTCTCGCCCGACCGCGCGCGCAGCGAGGAGGGCGAGTCGTGGACGACCGCCGTCGAGGAGCTCGAGCTGCTCGAGGCCGCCGGCGCCGCGTGGGATCCCGCCCGCTTCGCGACGGGTGAGCTGTCCCCCGTGCTGTTCGGCTCGGCGCTGTCGAACTTCGGCGTGCGCCACCTGCTCGACACGCTCATCGACATCGCGCCGCCGCCGCCGGGCCGCCCGGATGCCGACGGCGCAGCGCGCGCGCTCGAGGCCCCGTTCTCGGCACTCGTCTTCAAGGTCCAGGCCAACATGGATCCGCGCCACCGCGACCGGATCGCGTTCATGCGCGTCTGCTCGGGCCGCTTCGAGCGCGGCATGCGCGCGATCAACGCGCGCACCGGCAAGCCGATCGCACTGGCCTACGCGCACGAGCTCTTCGGCCAGGACCGCACGGTCGTCGACGACGCCTACCCCGGCGACGTGATCGGCATCGTCAACGCCACCGACGTGCTGGTCGGCGACACGCTGTACCTCGACGAGCCGGTCCGCTTCGGCGCCATCCCGACGCTCGCGCCCGAGCACTTCGTGACGATCCACAACCGCGATCCCGGGCGGCGCAAGCAGTTTCACAAGGGCCTGGAGCAGCTCGACCAGGAGGGCGTGGTGCACGTGCTGCGCCGCGGCGACGAGCCGTCGCCGATCCTCGCCGCGGTCGGCCCGCTGCAGTTCGAGGTCGCGCTGGAGCGGCTGTCCACCGAGTTCGGCGTCACGGTCAGCATCGACCCGCGCGACTGGTCGGTGGCACGCCGCGTCTCGCCCGGCGACGCGGCGGCGGTGCGCGCCTCGCGCTGGGGCGAGATCCTCGAGCGCGCCGACGGCACGCTGCTCGTCGTGTTCCGCCACGAGTACGGGCTGGCGCAGCTCGAGCGCGAGCTGCCCGACGTCGCGCTCGACGCGATGACCGCGCGCTGAGCCAGCCCCCGCTGCGTCCAGCTCGCGGGGCGGAGGGTCAAGCTGATGCGGCGAACGCCCGACGCATCGACTGGTGGCGCTCTCCCGACGACATGTGGTGGCAATGGCGGTCGTCGCGCTCATCATGGTCGTCGCGGCGCTCGGCGGACCGCAGCGCCTGCGGGCCTTTGCCGAAGGCGACGGCGGCTGCAGCGCGAGCGACCGGATCCCCACGCCCGCTGCCGTCGAGCTGGCGCGAACGGCGACGCTGTGCCTCCTCAATCGCGAGCGCGCCGGCCAGGGGCTGCCCGCGCTCGTCATGGATGCTCGGCTCACGCACGCGTCGCAGCTGCACGCCGACGACATGGGCAAGCGAGACTTCTACGCGCACCGCAATCCGGACGGCCTGGAGCCCGCCGACCGCGTCTACGCCCAGGGCCTGGCGCCGTACGCGACGACCGTGGCTGAGAACATCCACTGGGGCACGGGCTATCTCGGGACCCCCAAGGAGATCATGCGCGACTGGATGAAGAGCCCCGGTCATCGCCGCAACATCCTGCGCGTCGAGGTCTCGCACGTGGGGGTCGGGATCGGCTTCGATGCGCCGAAACGGGGCCATCGAGGCCGCGCACGGGTCTACACGACGAACTTCTTCGGCGCGGGCGACGCGCCGGCCGGTTGATCTCCCCGGCGTCGCAGACTCCCGCGATGCGACGCCCCGAACCCCGGCCGTCACGGGCGGCCGCCGGTTACGAGGCGCGCGCGGTGATCGGCCCGACGACGTAGCTGCGCGTGAAGTTCCAGCCGCCGTTCGGGCTGGGGAAATGTGCCTGCTCGGTGCAGCAATCGGTCGCCGTGAGGTCTCGCATGCGCAGCGCGCCGGTACTGGTCGCGTAGACGATCAGTCGCTTGACGCCCACGTTCCCGCAGCGCACCTTGTCCTTGGGCAGGAACTTGCCGGCGGCCCAGAGGCCGGTGGTGACGCTGAACGGCACCCGCGGGATGGGCACGCCCGTGATCGCCTTCAGCGTCTTGAAGAAGTTGTCCTGCCCGCAATGCATGAGCTGCAGCGCCATGCGCGGGCTCGACCCGCCCGCGCCGCCGCGAATGCCCAGGCCCCAGCCCCGCATCAGCCCGCTGTTTCTGACGTTGCCCACGGCGTCCATGCCGACGGAGTCGTAGCCCACGCCGGCGGGGTTGATCACGATCCACTTGCCGCCGGGCCGCTTGCAGGTGGCCGCTGCGATCTTCAGCCGCCCGAAGACCCGGGTCTGGTCCTTGAGCACCCGCGTCCTGAGCTGGCCGTTGTCGACACGCGAGAGCTGCTCTCGATAGCGCCAGGCCACGGGCACGTCGAGCATCTGGTTCTGGCGGATCTTCGAACACGCCGGGCGCGACTGCGCGGCCGGGGCCGCGGGGACGGCCGCGAACATGACGGCCAGGCCGGCGCCCGACGCGACGATCGCGTGAGCGCTTCGACGAGGAACCGAGCCGGTCATCCTTGGGCTACCTCCGCTGCTGCGTGTGGGTGGACGGCGCTGAGCGCGTGGGGGACGCGCCGCGACCGGTCGTGAGACGCCGGCCGACTGCTCCGTGGTCACGAGCTTACACGCGGTCTCGCCGACGGAGGCGGTGGCGACGGCGCCGCGGCGGCGCCGGTCTGACCGGCACGAGGCGGGCTTGACTTCAAGTTCACTTGAACTTGTAGCTTGCGGCGTACGCAGTTCCCGCCCGCGCGCCAAGGAGCGACCATGGATACCACCCAGCAGTCCGCCCCAATCGAGCTCATCGAGGTCGACGGCCTGTACGCGTTGGCCGCCGAGGCGCTGCCGTTCGCACCGTCGCACGAGATCCGGACCTTTCTCCTGCAGCGCGAACGCGGCAATCTCCTGATCTACAGCACGACGGGGGCCAGCGCCGACACGCCGGCGGTGACGCGGCTCGGGGGCGTCGCGCGCCACTACCTCAACCACGGCCACGAGGCCATGTTCGCCGCCGACCGGGTGGGCCTCGCGGTCTTCGTGCACGAGGCCGAGCGCGCCTCCGTCGCCGAGCGCTTGCGCATCCGCGGCACGTTCTCCCGGCGCCACATGCTCGACGAGGACTTCGAGGTGATCCCGACGCCGGGACACACCCCCGGTGCCACGGCGTACCTGTGGGACAGCGGTGAGCATCGCGTCCTGTTCACCGGTGACACGATCTACCTCCGCGACGGCGAGTGGGTCGCAGCGGTGCTCTCGTCGAGCGACCGCGCCGCCTACATTCGCAGCCTCGAGCTGATGCGGGACCTGGACTTCGACGTGCTCGCGCCGTGGGCCGCCACCCGCGAGCAGCCGCCGCTGGCCCGTACCGGCCGGGCGGATGCGCAGCGCCGCATCGGCGCGATCCTCGATCGCCTGCGCAGCGGAGACGATCACTGACGCCGGTGCTCGCGCGCGCTGCGCGTTGGCGCCCCTACTTGGCGAACTCGACGGAGCGCGACTCGCGGATCACGGTCACCTTGATCTGACCGGGGTACTCGAGCTCGCGCTCGATCTCGCGGGCGATCTCGCGAGACAGCAGCATCGCCGCGTCGTCGTCGATCGACGTCGGCGTGACGATGACGCGGATCTCGCGGCCGGCCTGCATGGCGTAGGACTTCTCGACGCCCTCGTGGCGCGCGGCGATCTGCTCGAGCGCGCGCAGGCGCTTGACGTAGTGCTCCAGCGACTCGCCGCGGGCGCCGGGCCGCGCGCCCGACAGCGCGTCGGCGGCCTGCACGATGACGGCCTCGATCGTCTGCGGCTCGACCTCGTTGTGGTGGGCCTCCATCGCGTGCGCGACGGCCTCGGACTCGCCGTGGCGGCGGGCCATGTTGCCGCCGACGAGCGCGTGCGGGCCCTCGACCTCGTGCGAGACGGCCTTGCCGATGTCGTGCAGCAGCGCGGCGCGGGCAGCGGTCTTCGGGCTCGCGCCGAGCTCCTCGGCCATCATCGCCGCCAGCCGCGCGCACTCGACGGAGTGCGCGAGGACGTTCTGGCCGTAGCTCGTGCGGAACTTCAGGCGCCCGAGCGTGCGGATGATCTCGCCGTCGAGGCTCTGCACGTTGCAGTCGAAGGCCGCCTGTTCGCCGGCCTCGACGAGGTTGGACTCAAGCTCGGACTTCGCCTGGTAGTAGGTCTCCTCGATCCGGGCCGGATGGATCCGCCCGTCGGCGAGCAGCTTCTCGAGCGTCATCCGCGCGATCTCCCGGCGCACGCCGTCGAAGGCCGACAGCACGACGGCGCTGGGGGTGTCGTCGATGATGAAGTCGACGCCGGTGAGGTGCTCCAGCGCGCGGATGTTGCGCCCCTCGCGGCCGATGATCCGGCCCTTCATCTCGTCGGACGGCAACTGCACCACCGACACGGTCGTCTCGGCCGCGTGGCTGGCGGCGAGCCGCTGCATCGCCACCGACAGGATCGAGCGCACGCGCCGCTCGGCGTCGCGCTTGGTCTCCTCCTCGATCTCGCGCACGTGGCGCGCGCACTCGTGGCGGACCTGGTCGGTGATCTCGCTCATCAGCTTCTGCTTGGCCTGGCCGGCGCTGAGCCCCGAGATTCGCTCCAGCGCCTCCTCGTGCTCGCGCGCGCGGCGGGCGAGCTGATCGCGCTCGGCCTCCAGCGCGTGGGTCTGGTCGTCGAGCTCGCGGGCGCGCCGGTCGAGCTCCTCGGCGCGGATGCTGACGCGCTCCTCCAGGCGCGCGAGCTCCTCGCGCGTGGCGGCGGACCCCGGCGCCTGATCGCCCGGCCGGCGGCGACGCAGGGCGAACGCGGCGACGATCGCCGCGCCGAGGATCGCCGCTGCCACGATCAGTTCCATGCCGATCCGTTCCTCTCCCCGCGCTCCGGCGTGGTTGCCGGGCCGCGCGATGCATCGATGTCAGGGGTCGGACCGGGCGTGCGTCAGGCGGCAGCCGGCAGCGCTCGCCGCCGTGCTCTCAGAAAGGATGAAGGTGGGTCGAAGGAAGTTGGTGACGGGCGGATCGGCCGCCCTGGTGCGTCCCTGTCGTCGAAGCTGCCTGGGTGTTTCGGAACTGCGCGAAATGCTCGGGTTGCTGTCGCCCGTGTGGGCTCGGTCTGACCGTTCGGATCATAGGACCGGCGCCTGCGTCCGGCAACCGTGGCAGGCCGCCGCCGATCGGACATAACCAAACGGTATTGCCATCACCATCCAGTTATGTCATGCTGCGCTGCATGAGCGCCAGCACGCCCGTCCTCTCCCCTCGCCGCCGGCAGTCCGGCAGGTGCTGCGCCACGATCGCGCAGCCGAACGTCGACGCCGCGCAGGCGGTGGCACTGGCCACCGTCGCCAAGGCGCTGGGCGACCCGACCCGGCTGCGGATCGTCGACGCCGTCCGCAGCGCCGCGCCGGAGGCCGTCTGCCAGTGCGAGCTGCTGCCGCTCTTTGACATGTCACAGCCGGCGCTGGCCAAGCACCTGCGGGTGCTCGTGGACGCCGGCATCCTCGCGTCGCAACGGCGCGGCACCTGGACCTACTACTACACCCGCCCCGGCGGGCTGGAGGGACTGACGAGATGGCTGAGCTGACCGCGCCCGACACGATCCGCGACCAGGTGCGCGAAAAGTACGCCGCCGCCGCGCGCGCCGCGGCCGCCGGCACCACCGCGCCGCCCTCCTGTTGCGGCCCCACGGAGGTCGCGCTGACCGACGCCTCCGGCGCCCAGGTCTTCGGCGACGCGCTCTACGACGACGCCGAGGCGCAGGGAGCCGCGAACGCCGTCGGCGCGTCGCTGGGCTGCGGTGTCCCGACCGCGGTGGCCGACCTGCACGACGGCGAGACGGTGCTCGACCTCGGCTCGGGCGCCGGTGCCGACGTGCTCATCAGCGCACGGCGCGTCGGCGCGACCGGCCGGGTCATCGGCCTGGACATGACCGACGAGATGCTCGAGCTCGCTCGCGCCAACGCCGCCGAGGCCGGCGTCGCCAACGTGGAGTTCGTCAAGGGCCACATCGAGGACGTCCCGCTCGCCGACGCCTCGGTCGACGTCGTCATCTCCAACTGCGTCATCAACCTGTCCGGCGACAAGGCCGCCGTGCTGCGCGAGGTCGCGCGCGTCCTGCGCCCCGGCGGGCGCTTCGCGGTCTCCGACGTCATCGCCGACCCGGAGATGGACGACGCCACGCGCGCCGACATCGCGCAGTGGACGGGCTGCATCGCCGGTGCGCTGACGCGCGAGGAGTTCGCGTCGGTGCTGGCCGGCGCCGGTCTCGCCGACGTCGAGATCCGCGAGACGCACCGCGTCCACGAGCACGCCGCCGCCGCGATCATCCGCGCGACCAAGCCGGCGGCGGCGGGCGGCTGCTGCTCGCCGCAGACGCTCGACGCGTGCTGTGAGCCGGCGGCGAAGAGCGACTGCTGCGGTGCGACGGAGCCGGACGGCGTCGCGCCCGCCAGCTGCGGCTGCCAGGCGCCGTAGCACCTCGGGCTGGCGCGCTGCGACGCCAGGCAAAGACGTCACCCGCCCCTCGCCACTTCCAAGTTATACCACCGACGAGGCCTTCATGAGGCCTCGGATCGTGCCGCATAATCGCCCGCCGCAAGCCAGAACCTAGGCAACTGGGAGGAGCGAAATGCGTATGACCGAGCATGCTGTGGTGATCGCCGGCGGAGGTCCGGCGGGGATGATGCTGGCGGCTGAGTTGGCGTTGGCGAAGGTCGCTGTCGCAATCGTCGAACGGCGTCCCGACCACGGGCTCGTCGGCTCACGGGCCGGCGGCTTGAACTCGCGCACGATCGAGGTGCTCGACCAGCGTGGGATCGCCGCTCGCTTCCTCGCGGAGGGGCAGGTGCATGAGGCGATGCCGTTCGGGACGACCCTATTGGACATGAGCGACCTGCCCACGCGTCACCCGTATTTCCTCGGGATCTGGCAGAACCAGATCGAGCGGATCATGGCCGCCTGGCTCGCCGAGCTGCCCGTGCGGATCCATCACGGAAGCGAGGTGACGGGCTTCGCGCAGGACGACGCCGGCGTCGACGTCGAGCTGTCGGACGGCCAGACGCTGCGGGCGCGGTATCTCGTCGGGTGCGACGGCGGACGGAGCGTCATCCGCAAAGCAGCCGGCATCGAGTTCCCCGGGTGGGATCCGACGAGGAGCAACCTGATCGCCGAGGTGCAGCTGACCGAGGAGCCGCCGCAGGGCGTGCGTCACGACGCCACCGGCATCCACGGCCTCAACAGGATGGAGGACGGCGCGACGTTCCGGGTCGTCGTGACCGAGCAGCAGATCGGGCCGAGCAGCGAGCCCACCCTGCGTGATCTGAGCGAGGCGCTGATCGCCGTGTACGGCACCGACTTCGGGAGCCACGATCCGGCGTGGATCTCCAGGTTCACGGACATGACGCGGCAGGCCGCGGCCTACCGGGTGCAACGGGTCCTCCTGGCCGGCGATGCGGCGCACGTGCACTACCCCGCCGGCGGGCAGGGTCTCAGCCTGGGCGTGCAGGACGCGGTGAACCTGGGATGGAAGCTGGCGCAGGTGGTCGACGGGACCTCCCCGGAGAGCCTCCTGGACACCTACCACGCCGAGCGACATCCGGTCGTTGCCCGCGTCCTTCAGCACACGATGGCGCTGACCGCGCTCCAGCGCCGTGACGATCGCATGCAGGCCGTGGTCGATGTCGTGTCGGAGCTCGCGAGCATGGAGGAGCCGCGCAAACGGCTCGCCGCGATCAGGTGCGGGCTGGACATCCACTACGACCTCGGCGAGGGACATCCGCTGCTCGGCCGCCGGATGCCCGATCTGGACCTCGAGACCGCCGACGGCCCGGTCCGCGTCTTCGAGCTGCTGCACGACGCCAGGCCGGTGCTGCTCGACTTCGGTGGGCCCGGCGGCATCGACATCACGCCATGGGCTGACCGGGTCCAGCTGGTCGACGCGAGCTACGAGGGGGAGTGGGAGCTGCCCGTGCTCGGCGCGGTCACGGCTCCCACTGCCGTGTTGATCCGGCCCGACGGCTACGTCGCCTGGGTCGGGGAGCGAACCCGACGCGGACTCCCGAAAGCGCTGACGACCTGGTTCGGATCGCCTGCTGCGGCGTGACACATGCCGGTCGATCGCGGTGCCGACTTCGCCGGAGAACGACGACGAGCGTCTCTCGACGCTTCAGGTCGGTCGACTCGATCGGCGTTGTCATCGCATCCGCCCGATGAACGCCACACCCAGGTCGTCGGAGCCGTCGGTCCGGCGGCGATGGACGTAGGCGCGGCGCACGAGCTCGTCGGCTCGCTCGCCAACAGCCTGCGGAGGTACACGGGGTAGCCGCTTGCCTGCCCGGCGGCATCGTCGCTGCCCATGAGCAGCGTCGGAGTCACGGCGAATCCGAAGAGCCCGCCGGCGGGCAGCAGCCTGAGCGCGCGGTCGAGGACCCGCGGCGGGGCATGCCCGGGCCCGAGCGCGGAGAGTGCAAGCACCGCAGTCGGCTGCAGCGCCGCGAGCATGGCCTCGGCAGAAGGGCAAGGTCACCGACGAGGTAGCGGTCATACACGCCCGGACGGGTCGCGGTCCGCGGCCGCCCGCGCCTGCGGCTCGACGTCTACGCCGAACACACGCCCTACGGCGATCCGCCGCAACGGCTCTGCACCGAGGCCGTTTCCCGCGCCCAGGTCGAGCACGCGTTCGTCGGCGGGCGCGCGGCCGAGCTCTCGCAGGACGCCCTCGTACAGGTCGACGATCCGCCGAGCCGAGCGCATGCCGATCTCGTCGTACGAGACCGTTCGTACAGGCCCGGCACGGCGTACAGCGCTGCGTAGTCATGAAATGCGACGCGCGTCCGTTCCCCCGGCAGGCCGAACTCGATCCACTTCTCGGCGCCCGGGGAAGGCGATGTCGCCCAAGGCGGTGTCTGATCGGGCAGCACTCACGATCCGGCCCCTAGCCCCGGCCGTAACGGTTCGCGGGCGTGTTCGCGCGCCGCGGCGCACAGTGCGGCCTCAACCTGTTCGTCGAGCGCCGTAGCGAACGGCATCGAAGTCGCGAGCGTGGTCGTCTCCACGTAGCCAGCGTCTGCAAGCCCACCCATGATGTGCAGCAGCGCGCCAGTGCGCGTCGCGGGATCGTACGCGAGACCGTTGCGGCGCAGCGCGGTGAGCGCCGACTGCGGAGTGAGCGTCTTCAGGACTTCGGGACGGTAGAGCCGGCGATGCACGTACGCAACCGGCAAGCCGATGATCCCCCCGTTGCCCGGCGCGCCCTCCCGGTGGGCGAACAGCGCGTGGAGGGTCGCGATCACGTGACTCGGGCCAACCTTGCGGAGGTTGACCTCGGTGGCGTAGATCCGGCCGTTTGCCGCGATGAAATCGACCCCGAACGATCCGCGGACTCCGTGACCCACGAGGGTGGCGCCGATGCGGGCCATCGCATCGGCGAGCGGGTGCGCGAGGTCCGGGCGCACCGGGAACGCGCAGCCTCGGTACTCGCCCGCGACGAGGATCTGCTCGTGGATGGCGAGCAGGTGAAGCACGCCGTCGCCGTCCACACGGCCCTGCGCGCTCGGCCAGCACGTGGCCGCGTCGACGTATTCCTCAACGATCGCTCCTCCGTCCTGGAGCTCGCGGCAGTACGTGTCCCAAGGTTGGAGCAGCGTCTCGACGGACCGCTGCAGATCGCCCGTCTCGAGCAGTCTGCTGCAGCGGACCACGGCGTTGCCGAGGCCGTCGCCCCAGTCTGATGCGTTGAGCTTCACCATGACGCGCTCCGGCGGCGGATCTGCGCGGGCCAGCCGTTGCGCGGCCTCCTGCGCCGCGGCAACGCTCGTCACAACATCGAGTCCCCCGCGCGCGCACGGCACACCACTCTCGTGAAACAGGGCCTTGCTGCCCGCCTTGGTGCCCCAGCGGTCGGCCAGATCGGCGGGGCCCTCCTCGGCCGGCACGCCAAGGCGCCGGGCGAGTTCGTCGGTCATGGCGGACGCCGCGAAGTTCACGAGTACCGCGGAGCCCGCGTGTCGCACGGCGTCGTGCAGCTGCTGCATGGCGTGCGGGTCGGCGAGCACCGCGTCGGCCAGTGGACTGCGTCCTCCCGCTTGCGGGACCACACATGTGAGCCGGCGGCACATGTCCCGCTTCAGATGATCGTCGGCGTCGCTGAGCTCGACGAGCACGTTGTCGATGATCCAGGGATCGATCTGCTCTGCGGTGACGAGAACGACCCGCATCCGGGGGTCGCGCAGCGCCGGGAGGTCGCAGAGGCTGCGCTCACCGAAGTAGCGGACGTACGGCACGGCGTCAAGCAGGCCCTCGCTGTAGCTCATCGAAGGCAGCAAGATGAGCGTGTCGGCCGGGCCAGCGGAGCCCGTGCGACCAGCAGGCGCACCGCTGTCAGCCATCGCGGCCGGCCTCGTGATCGCGCTGCAGGGCGGCACACGTGCGGTCGAGCTCATCGCGAGCCGCGCGCCAGCGTGCCGCGCGCCGCTCAATCTCCGTGCCGCGCACCCGCGCGATGGTCATCGCCTGTTCGAGCGACGCGGCAACCGACGCCCCCGACGGACCACCCGGTACCGCGCTGCGCTCGACGACGCTCGCGGGTGAGCGGCTAGCGCGGACAGCCGCGTCCATCTCCTCGGAGAGCCCCGGGACCTTCTCCAATGTGACGCGACCGGCATCGCACGCCTTGCGCACCAACGTCCCGACCTCGCCGTGGGCGCGGCGAAACGGAATTCCGGACTCGACGAGCGCCTCGGCCACCGCGCTCGCGTTGGAGTAGCCGCCGATCGCGCGCTCCAGCATCCGCTCGGCGTTCGCAGTCATGCCCGTGATCACGAGCGCGAGCAGCCGTACCGTGTCGTTGGTCTCGCCGATCGTCGCAGCGAGATTCTTCGTGCCCTCCGTCCCGACGGCAATCGAGTTCGTGAACGGCGCACCGGCCATTGCGCCTGCCGCGGAGACAAACGCACCGGCGGCGGCGCACGACCGCCCCTGCACGTGCTCCAACACAAACGGGTTTCGCTTCTGGGGCATCATCGAGCTAGACCCGACGAGCTCGTCCGGCAGCGAGATGAAGCCGACCTCCTCGGTGGTCCAAAACAGCAGGTCCGTCGCCACCCGACCCAGCAGCACCCCAATCTGTGCGGCCACGCCGAGCAGCGCTAGCACGTAGTCGCGCGAGGCGACCGACTCCAGCGTGCTGGGCACGACACCCGCGAAGCCGAGCAGACTCGCCGTCCGGTCGACCTCGATAGGCAGCGTCGTGCCGCCGCCCGCGCCCGCGCCGAGCGGGCTCAGGTCAACCTCCTCGCCCGCATGCAGAAGCCCACGGACGTGGCCGAGCGCGGCCCACGCGACCGCGAGCAGGTAGTGGCCTAGCGTGATCGGCATCGCGACCTGGTAGTGGGTGTACACGGGCATCACGGTCCCGGAGTGCTCCCGAGCGCGTGTGAACAGGGTTCCTACGAGCGAGAGAAGCTCGCCCCCAAGCTGGTTGCATGCGGCACGCGCGCGCAGACGTTGGGTAGCCCCGCTCAGGTCGTTGCGTGATCTGCCGGTGTGCAGCACACCGCCGACGTCCATTCCAAGACGCTCGATGAGCTCGCTCTCGTACGCGAGGAACAGCCCTCGCGGGCGTGGCGCCGCGACCACAGAGTCAAAGCGCTCCTGGCGCAGGCGTCCGATCTCGCGCAGGAGCGCGGCGGCGACCGGCGCTGCGACGAGCCCGACTTCGCAGAGCATCACGAGATGCGCGCGGTCGATCTCGCTGATCAGCTCGAGCTCCGCGCGTACGCCCGCGCCGTCGTCTGACCGAGCCGCGAAGAGGATCGCTGCGATCTCCGGAGCGACCGAGCTTCGCAGCCGTCCCGTGTCGGTCACGTCCCCACCTCCAGTGCAGTCACGGGTGCGTCGATCGCCGGGTCGATCGCCGGAACGAGCGTTGCCGCGAGATCTGCGGCCCGTTGCGTCGCGATGTGCTGGGCCTGCTCGCCGGACGGGCCGCAGGCGAGCACGTGACCCACCCTGTCGCGGAAGTCGCCGTGGGGCTGCAGCCGGGCGCCCGCTGCCACGTACATCTCGGCTTCCCAGCCGCCATGCTCGCCGAGCCGAGAAGGCGCGACCCGCCCGGCAACGGAGCACTGCGACACCACCACGAATCGCAACGCGCCATGCAGCATCGCACGCACTGGTGACCGCGGGGCCTCGCCGAGCGCCGCTCGGATCGTCGCCTCGATCGTGTCGGGGCCACCGCAGCGGTGCACGAGCACCGGGATACGCCCGCCGGCGAGACGCGGGTTGACCTCGATGATCCGCACGCCGCCGGGTGCCGTGCGCGCTTCGACGTGGCTGGGCCCGCACGTCAGGCCGAGGGCCGCGACGGCGTCCTGCGCTACAGCACAGAGCCTCTCAGCGACACCTTCGCCCGGTGTCGCTGGGTAATCATGGCCGATCTCTACGAAGTGAGGGGTGGCACCCAGGTGCTTTCGGATCACCGCCTGGACAGCGCCGTCGACGATCTCGATCGAGTACTCGTCGCCGGCGATGAACTCCTCCAGCAGTACGACGGGCATGATCGCCGCGCCGCGCTCGTTGGTCGCCGAGGCCAGCAACCGCCCGGCGTGGCCACGCAGCTCCTCGCGGTGCGCGCAAAGCCGGACGCCGACGCTACCGCTGCCGACGTTCGGCTTGCAGATCACGGGGTATCCCAGCTCCTCCGCCGCCGCGAGCGCATCACGCACGGAGGTCGCCGACTGCGACTGCGGCGTCGGCACGCCGGCCGCCGCCAGACAGCGATGCTGCAACCGCTTATCGCGGCAGCGCTCGATCGCGTCGGGACGTGGACCATCGAGCAGAAGCCGCGTCGCGACGGCTGCGGCGACACCAACGAAGTGGTCAGAGGTGGACATGACGGCCGCTACCGGGGCCGTGCGCGTACCGAGCGCTCCGACCAGGCTGGTGAGTCCTGCGGTGTCGGCGGTATCTGCGGTAATCGTCTGGACCCCGGCGATATCCCCGAACCGGTAGCGGGCATGGTCGGCCGCTACCACACTGACAGCGAGATCGAGAGCGAGCGCCCGGCGGGCGAAGAGCTCACCCGTACCGGTCGTGTTGCTCTCGACGAAGACGACGCGCCGGGTCATGCGGCAGCGCCGGTCACCTCGCCGAGCGACCGCCGGCCCCAGGCGAGGCGGCTCCAGCCATCGCGCACGTCGGCGGGATGCTCGACCGCGACCGGAGAGCTCGGAGACTCACCGCGCCAGGCGCCGGCACGGCGCAGCCAACGTTCGTCGTAGACCGTGCGCTCATAGCGGTTGCCCTCGTCGGGCATCAGCGCCACGACGCGGGCATCGGGATGACGTGCCGCCCACCATCGCGCTACGAGGTACGCGGCGCCGCTCGTCGGACCCATGAACAGACCATGGTCGGCGAACAGCGAGCGGGTCATGTGAAATGCCTCGGGCGCCCCGACCCAATGAACCTCGTCGAACATTCGGTGGTTGACATTGCGGGGATGGATGCTACTTCCGAGCCCGCGAAGCAGTCGCGTGCGCTCCGCTGTCCCGAACAGGACGCTGCCGGGCGTGTCGATCCCGATCAGCCGCAGGTGCGGGTGAGCTTCCCGCAGCGCCGCCGCGGTTCCGCAGCTCGAGCCGCCCGACCCAACCGTCGCGACCAGGCAGTCAACCTCGCCGAGCGACTCCGAGATGAGATCGGCGACCGGACGGTAGGCGCGCGCGTTGGACGGATTGTCGTACTGACGAGGGACGAAGTGACGCGGATACCGTGCACACACCCGCTCGAGGCGTTCCAGACGGGCCCGCTGCACACCGCGCTGCAGTGCCGGTCCAGAGACGATGGTCACCTCGGCGCCGAGCAGGCCCAGGCGCCGTCGAAGCGCGGCATCGACGATCGGGTCGCCGACGATGCTGAGGTCGTAGCCGCGCGCGCGGCAGACCATCGCCAGGCCGAGCCCGAACGTTCCGGACGATGTCTCGATCACTCGGTCGCCGGGCTCAAGCGCGCCACTGCGCTCGGCCTCATCGACGATGAACCTCGCCGGCAGGAGCTTCATGAGCGAGAACACGGCGGCGAAGATTCCTTCTAGCCTCACGACGCGCGGCAGTTCGAACGCCGCGACGGCCGAAGGAAACGGAGCTGTGATGGTCACCCCTCGCCGCCCACCGCAAACTGCCACGGCTTCAGGCCGCGCGACCGTAGCTCTGCTTCGGCGACTTCGATGTGCTGCTGACGACGCGGGTCGCAGTCAAACAGGAAACTCGCCACGTCGCCTGAGTGCGCCACCTGCATTCCAGCCGCTTGACAGTGATGGGCCAGCCCCTCGAAGTCCGCCAGCTCCGCAATCGCCAGGTGGCGCTGGTTGATCCGCGTGCTCGCCGATGCCACGGCGCCAAGCGCAGCGACATCCCGGGTCTCAAGCGCCCTACGCAGGCGCGAGCGCAGCAGCCCGAATTGCGCAAGCTCCGCCTCGTCGTAACGCGCCGGCGTCAACGCAAGCGTGTCCACGCCCTCTCCGCCCGCGACGGTCTCGAACGCGAGCACGCGCATCGGCGGCAGCGGTTCCCCGAAGTCCTCGACGACGCAGCCACGGTGGTGGGCGAACAGCACAGGGCGCTTCCACAGCGTGCCGTCGCTCGCGCCCTCTGCTGACACCGCAAGCTCGGCGACCCGCTCAATCGGCAGCGAATGCTGCAAGGCCGATAGCACCGCCTTGATCGCGGCAGTGACATCCGCCGTCGACGATCCGTACCCGCGGGATGCTGCGATGTTGCTTCTGACGACGATGCTCGCGCTGACGTCGGCGGCACCGATCGCGTCGAGGGCCAACTCCACCGCGCGCCGGACCTTCGTCTTGGTTTCGGGCTGCACGCGCAAGCTCCGGCGATGATTTACACAATCAAGGACAATCGTGACCTCGCTCCAGAATGTCGGGCACGGCATGCTGACCAGTGCGCGCTGGATCGTGGGTCCGACCTGGAATGCACCCTGAAGTATCTCGCCGTGGTGACCCAGCGAGCGTCCCGTCGCAACCACTGCATCGCCACGCGCCGGCGCGGACGCGTGTCCCCCCGTCGCGCCAGCCCCCACCCCGCGGTCAGACCCCACGAACAGCATCCCCCTCCGGCGTGTAAACGTGACGTATTGCTGCGGTCCGGTGCTCAACGCGCACGATCACCGCACTGTCGCTTCGGCGTTACAGTGCGTGTTGCCCCTCGGCCTCGCGCAAGGCAGCCACTGACGCTCCTGCCTCGAACCTACCCTAGGCGCCCCACAGGGTCAAGCACCCCACCACCGGACCTGCTTGCCCCTTGCGCAGCGCGTGCGCAGCCGCCATTCTGACAGCCTGACTTCGGGGCAATGCTCAGGACAGCAAGCATGGCATGCTCAGACGCGACAAGTCCGCACCGCCGAGAACGATCGAGAGGGCGACCATGCCAGGCGATGTCCATCCCAAAGACGATGCCGCGGTGCCGCTATGGGACGCAGCGTACGACCCGTCGCAACTGAAGGGTGCAAACCTATGGGGCGACCCTCCCGTCCCGTACGCCGAGACCGCGGCTGCCTTGTTCGCGGAGCACTCCGCCGCGATGATCCTGGACCTACCGTGCGGTGACGGTCGCAACCTTTCACCGCTGGCGAAGTCCGCACCCATCGTCGTGGCCGCCGACTCCTCCGTCAACGCGATGGCGATAGCCCGTGACGTTGCGACACAAGCCGGCATCGCCGACAAGACCGTCTTCGTCAAGAACGACATCTTCGCGACCACCTTCCTCGACGACGCGCTCGACGGGATCTTCTGCTGGGACATGCTCGGTCATTTGACGAATCCGCAGGACGCCTTGCGGGAGCTGCACCGCATCTGCAAACCGGGCGGGCACATCGTCGTCAACATGTGGACGATGGGCGACTGCCAACCCTACGACCCCAACATCCGGAAGATCGCACCGATGGAGTACGTCGACCACTTCGGCTGGTACATCAAGTTCTATGACCAGGATGCTCTCGAGGCATTGCTCAGGTCCGTCGACATGACGCCGACCTCGATCGAGCTGCGTCGGTGGTCGGAGCCTCCCCACGTCGGTTACCGCGACTACGAGCACGAGCACGAATGCCTGATCGCGACGATACGCAAAGGGTGACCTGGAGCCGGCGGCACCCGCAGACGCAATCGAACGCTGCACATCGTGCATGACGGGTAGTCGCTCGGACGCGAGCGTGGGCCCACATCGAGAGGTCTCCGTAGCGATCGTTGGGTTCGGACCGCGTGGCCTCGGCGTGCTCGAGAGGCTCGTTGCCATGGCTGAGCGCGCGTCTTCGTACGACCGCGTTCGCATCGAAGTCATCGACCCCACGTGCGCGGGCACGGGCATCCATACCCGAGATCAGCCAGACTACCTGCTGCTGAACACCGTGTGCTCGCAGGTCACGATGTTTGCCGAAGCCGCGTCCACCGGGACGAATGCGGACGAGCCGGGCCCGAACCTGTACGTATGGGCCAGGGAACGTGACCTGCGCCTGGCCACCGACGGCTTCACGATCGGCCCGGTGGGTCGCCCGATCCGCATCGGTGATTTCCTGCCGCGCAGAATCCTGGGCGAGTATCTCGCGTGGTTCCTTCAGACGGCCGTTGTAGACAAGGCGTCAGAGCGCGTGGACATCAGGTTCCATCGCCAGCGCGCCGTCGACATACGATCCGGCGCCGACGACGAGCTGGTGACAATGTCGAAGACGGCTCGACGGTCACGACGCAGAACGCCGTCCTGACCACCGGGCACACGAGCAACGACCCGCCGATCGCCGCCGCGCTCCCGCAGCGCATCATCTCAGACCCGTACCCCCTCCCCGACAAGCTGCACGCGGTCAGCCCGGCAGAGTCAGTCGCCATCAACGGCTTCGGACTGTCGGCCATGGACATGATCGCCGCGTGCACCGTGGGGCGCGGCGGGCGATTCATCTCGCTGGGCGGGGTCTTGCAATACGTCCGTGCAGGCGCCGAGCCGCAGATCTACTTGTTCTCCCGCTCCGGAAGTCCGTATCGGGCACGGCCGAAACTCAAACGCGAGCGCACTCCGTACATCCCCATCGTACTGACGTATGACCGGATCAAGATGCTCAGGCAGACAGCCGGACCGCTGAACTTTGATGCGGATGTCCTTCCGCTGCTGCTCACCGAGATGCGCGTCGCGTATCACCGGTGCCGTGCCGCGCTGACAGGGGGAGAGCGCGGCGCGCAGCGCCTGGTGGCCGAGCTGTCCCGCGCCGCAGCGGCTGGCGCAGCCGTGGCCCGGCTCGACCAGCTGGATCGGAGGTACGGTTCGTTTGACGCAGACGTTGCCTGGGACCGCTCGCTCGGCATGGTCGTGACGGACAGCGCCGCCTACCAGCGCTGGGTCACGCACGAGATTCGGCGGGACCTCGTCGAGGCGGCACAGGGTCTCGAACGCAGCTGCGAGAAGGCCGCCATCGAAGTGGTTCGAGAGTTGCGCGACACCATGCGGCGCGCAGTCGACTTCGGCGGACTGACCAGCGAGTCCCTGGACGCGTTCATGCACGCCAGGGTGCCGTTGATGAACAAGGCGGTCGTCGGACCGCAGAGTGAGCAACACCAGGAACTCCTTGCCCTTATCGAAGCTGGCGTTCTGCACGTTCCGTTCGGGCCGGCACCGCAGATGACGTGGAATGCCTCCGCACGTCAGTGGACGATCGCGTCCACCGGACTTGGAACTCCGTTCGCGTGCGGCGTCGACTGGATCTGCTCTGCGAACATCCGCGCGCCATCCGTGAGCTCATCCGCTTGCCCGCTCATACGCCGCCTGCTCGCGAAAGGGTGGCTGAGCCGCCACAGCCCACAGAGTGTCAGCGTGCACTCCGCAGACATCGACACCGATCAGCACCCTGTTGCGGCCGGGCGGCCGCGCAGACCCCCGCCTGTGGATCCTCGGACCACTCTGCGAGGGCACCACCTTCTACAATCACGCCGTGCCGGCACCCGGCGGGTACTCGCGCGTCGTCGCTGACGCCCACGCCACAGCAACGAAGCTGCTCAACCTCGACCGGCCGGGCGGACCGGCCGAACCGATACATCACTGGATTCTGCGTGGGAAGACGTCCTCGTCGGTACTCCGTGCAGGCGTCCGCGATCGCGGCGCCGTCGTTGCCCTGACGCGCGCGGATCTCGCGCAGGCGCGGTTACCGGCGTGGTCCTCGGCAGCGTCGTGCAGAAGCGCCGTGATCGCTTCGTCCTCGAACCCCCTCCGGGAACACCAGACCGGCGACTCGCAGCACTGCGTCACGAGCCCTCAAGCCGCGCTCGCGCCCTCGAACGCGCGCACCGCGTCGTAGGCGAGCTCTAGGTCATACCCCTTGCGCACGAGCATCCCCAGCGCCCGCTCGCGCTCGCGCTCGTTGGACGGCACCGCGCGACAGCGCCGGCGCAGCAGCTGCAGCGCGGCATCGAGCTCCGTTTCGCCGTCGCGCTCGCCGATCGCCACCGCGACGTGCTCGGGGTCGACGCCCAGCTCCAGCAGCCGGCGCTCGATGCGCTCCGCCCCCCAGGCGTCCAGCGCCCGCCGGTCCTCGGCGAACGCCCGCGCGTAGCGCGCGTCATCGAGGTAGCCCATCCGCTCGAGCTCGGCGACGGCCGCGTCGGCGGCCGGCTCGGCGATGTTCCTGCCGGCGAGATGGCGGCGGATCTCCGCCGCCGTGCGGTCGCGCTTGCCGAGATGGCCGACGGCCAGCTCGAGCGCGTGCTCGTCGCTCTCCATCTCGCTCGCGCCCGATCCCGCCGCTGATCGGTCCGGGTCGAGCTACGCGGCCTCGATCGCCCCGGCGCCGGCCATGACCGGCGGAGCGATCGCGTCGTCGCGCTCGATCGGCACCACGAGGTCCGGCCCGGACCAGAGCGCGGCCCACACCTTGGCCTCGATCTCCTTGGCGACCTCCTGGTGCTCGTCGAGAAAGGCCTTGGAGTTGTTGCGGCCCTGGCCGAGGCGCTCGCCGTCGTAGGAGAAGAACGAGCCGGACTTGCTGACGACGTTGTGCTCGACGCCGAGGTCCAGCAGGCAGCCCGAGGTCGAGATCCCCTTGCCGAACTCGATGTCGAACTCGGCCTGGCGAAACGGCGCCGCGACCTTGTTCTTGACGACCTTCACGCGGACGCG
>CAVPYM010000011.1:0-25076 GCA_963709935.1 uncultured Actinomycetes bacterium
CGCTACGCTGCGCCGGTCGACCGATAGCCGTAGCCGCCTTCAGCACGGTTTTGCGCCCACATAGCGCAGACTTGAGGCGGGGTCCGTGAGCGTCGACAGCCCCCCAGCGGGGGCCGCACTTTGCTGTGCTATCCTGGCGAGTCCGCGCCTGAAGGCCCGTGGCCGCGGCGCCGCCCCCCGTATGAACGCCCTCTCCGACCCCTTGAGGAGTCGCCGCCTTGCCCCTTGTTGACGCCCCCCGGACGCGCCGGACCTTCGCGCGTCTGAACCGAGTCCACGATGTCCCGAACCTCACCGACATCCAGCGCCGTTCGTTCGCCTGGCTGACCGACCCTGAGAAGGGCGGTCTGCGCGAGACCATCTCGGACATCTCGCCGATCGAGGACTACACCGGCAACCTCGCCGTCGACTTCGGCGAGTTTCACTTCGACGACCCGGTGGCGTCGATCGAGGAGTGCCGTGAGAAGGACCTCACCTACGCGCGCCCGCTGACCGTCACCGTCGCGTTCGTCAACCGCGAGACCGGTGAGATCCGCGAGCAGTCCGTGTTCATGGGCGACTTCCCGTGGATGACCGAGCGGGGCACGTTCATCATCAACGGCACGGAGCGCGTCGTCGTCACGCAGCTCGTCCGTTCCCCGGGCGCCTACCTCATGGAGGCCAAGGACCGCGAGAAGCAGGTCTTCATCGCGAACCTCATGCCGGCTCGCGGCTCGTGGCTGGAGCTCGAGATCGACAAGAAGGGCAAGGTCTTCGTCCGCATCGACCGCAAGCGCAAGCTGCCGGTCACCGTCCTGCTGCGCGCGATGGGCTACGCATCCGACGAGGAGATCATCAACCTCTTCGACAACAGCCTCTACATCCGCAACACGATCGAGGCCGACACCGAGCCGACGCGGACCGAGGAGGGCGCGCTCGTCGAGCTGTTCAAGAAGCAGCGTCCCGGCGAGCCGCCGAGCGTCGACAACGCCCGCGCGCTGCTGCACCAGCTCTTCTTCGATCCCAAGCGCTACGACCTCACGCGCGTCGGGCGCTACAAGCTCAACGCGCGCCTGGGCCTCGACATCGACCTCGAGACCCGCACGCTGACGCACGACGACATCCTCGCCCTCGTCAAGGAGCTCGTCTCCCTGCCGCGGATCCTCGGCATGCCCGAGGAGCCCGACGTCGAGATCAAGGACTACGCCGCCGAGGCGCAGACCTACCCGCGCGAGGCCGTCGCCGAGCACCTCGACGAGTACGAGCACTTCGGCAACCGTCGCCTGCGGACCGTCGGCGAGCTCATCCAGGAGGCCTTCCGGATCGGCCTGTACCGGATGGAGCGCGTCGTGCGCGAGCGCCTCACCACCGAGGACGCCGACACGATCACGCCGCAGACGATCATCAACATCCGCCCGGTCGTCGCCGCGCAGAAGGAGTTCTTCGGCTCCTCGCAGCTCAGCCAGTTCATGGACCAGACGAACTCGCTGGCCGGCCTGCGCCATCGCCGCCGCCTGAGCGCCCTCGGCGCGGGCGGCCTCACGCGTGAGCGCGCGCCGATCGAGGTGCGCGACGTGCACCCGACCCACTACGGCCGCATGTGCCCGATCGAGACGCCGGAGGGACCGAACATCGGCCTGATCGGCTCGCTGTCGAGCTACGCCGAGGTGTCCGAGCACGGCTTCGTCACGACCCCCTACCGGGTCGTCAAGGACGGCAAGATCACCGGCGAGGTCGTCCACTACGACGCCACGCAGGAGGAGGAGCTCAAGATCGCCCAGGCCAACCACCCGGTCGCCGACGACGGCATGCTGCTCGGCGACGCGGCGGTCTGCCGCACGCTCGCCGGCCAGTACGTCACGGTCGACCCGAGCGAGGTCGACCTGATGGACGTCTCGCCCGAGCAGATCTGGTCGGTCACCACGGCGATGATTCCGTTCCTCGAGCACGACGACGCCAACCGCGCGCTGATGGGCTCGAACATGCAGGCCCAGGCGGTGCCGCTGCTGCGCACCGACGCGCCGGTGATCGGCACCGGCATGGAGCGCCGTGCCGCGCTTGACTCGGGCGACGTCCTGCTGGCCCGCAACGGCGGCACGATCTCCTACGTCGACGCCGAGCGCATCGAGGTCGAGGTGACGGGCGCAGGCAAGGACGAGTACATCCTCGACAAGTACCGCCGCTCCAACCAGGGCACGCTCATCCATCAGAAGCCGATGGTGAGCGCCGGTCAGGCCGTCGAAGCCGGCGACATGCTCGCCGACGGGTCGGCGACCGACCACGGCGAGATGGCGCTGGGCAAGAACCTGAAGGTCGCCTTCATGTCCTGGGAGGGCTACAACTTCGAGGACGCGATCATCCTCTCCAAGCGCTTGGTCAAGGACGACGAGCTCACCTCGATCCACATCGAGGAGTACGAGATCGACGCCCGCACGACGAAGCTCGGCGACGAGGAGATCACCCGCGACATCCCGAACCGCAGCGAGGAGTCGCTGCGCAACCTCGACGACCGCGGCATCGTCCGCGTCGGCGCCGAGGTCGGCTCGGGCGACCTGCTCGTCGGCAAGGTCACGCCGAAGGGCGAGACCGAGCTGACGGCCGAGGAGAAGCTGATCCGCGCGATCTTCAAGGAGAAGGCGCGCGAGGTCCGCGACACGTCGCTGAAGGTGCCCCACGGCGAGGGCGGCGTCGTCATCGACGTCATGACGTTCTCGCGCGACCAGGGCGACGACCTGCCGCCGGGCGTCAACCACCTCGTGCGCGTGTTCGTCGCCAAGAAGCGCAAGATCTCCGAGGGCGACAAGCTCGCCGGACGCCACGGCAACAAGGGCGTCATCTCGAAGATCGTCGACGAGGCCGACATGCCGTTCATGGAGGACGGCACCCCGGTCGACGTCATCCTCAACCCGCTGGGCGTGCCGAGCCGGATGAACGTCGGCCAGCTGCTGGAGACCCACCTCGGGTGGGCCGCCGCGGAGGGCTGGTACGACGACGGCACCGAGGCCTACAGGCTCGCCCAGCAGCAGACGACGGCCGACGGCCGCCCGGGCAAGGTCTACACGGCGACGCCGGTGTTCGACGGCGCCTCGGTCGAGGACGTCGACAACGCCCTGGTGAAGTGGCAGGACGAGCACAAGGGCCGCATCCGGATGGACATCGACAAGTCGCGCCGCCCGGGCATCCGCGCGTCGGGCAAGTTCACGCTCTACAACGGGCGCACCGGCGAGCCGTTCGAGCAGCAGGTGACGGTCGGCTACATGTACATCCTCAAGCTCCTGCATCTCGTCGACGACAAGATCCACGCGCGCTCGACGGGCCCGTACTCGCTCGTCACGCAGCAGCCGCTGGGCGGCAAGGCCCAGTTCGGCGGCCAGCGCTTCGGCGAGATGGAGGTCTGGGCGCTGGAGGCCTACGGCGCGGCGTACACGCTGCAGGAGATGCTCACGATCAAGTCCGACGACACGGTCGGGCGCGTGAAGGCCTACGAGGCGATCGTCAAGGGCGAGAACATCGCCGAGCCGTCGATCCCGGAGTCCTTCAAGGTGCTCCTCAAGGAGATGCAGTCGCTGGCGCTCGACGTCAACGTCGTCTCCGAGGAGGGCGCCCGCGCCGAGATGCGCGACGAGGACGACGACCTGCTGCGTGCCGCCGAGGAGCTCGGCATCGACCTCTCGGGCGTGCGGGCCGCCGGCAACGGCGCCCACACCGTCGCGCCTGAGGCCGAGCCGATCGCCGAGGCCGATGCGCCGCCCCTGGACTCGGTGGCGGACGCCGCCGACGAGGACGTCGAGGAGATCGTCGACGCCGACGCGCTCGTCGCGCCGGTCATCGACGACGACGACGAGGACGCGGACATCGCCGGAATCGAGATCGACGCCGAAGCACCTGCGGAGACGTGATCGCGGCGCAGCACCGCGATCACCGAACGACACCGCTTCTGGCGGGGGGTCGACGGACCTCCCGCCTCACCACTGACGTAAGGATTCACCTTGATCGACATCAATAACTTCGACGCCATCGAGATCGGCCTCGCCTCTTCGAAGCAGATCCGCGGCTGGAGCTCCGGCGAGGTCACCAAGCCGGAGACGATCAACTACCGCACCCTGAAGCCCGAGAAGGACGGCCTCTTCTGCGAGCGCATCTTCGGTCCGACGAAGGACTGGGAGTGCTACTGCGGCAAGTACAAGCGCGTTCGCTACAAGGGCATCGTCTGCGAGCGCTGCGGCGTCGAGGTCACGCGCTCCAAGGTGCGCCGCGAGCGCATGGGTCACATCGACCTCGCCGCGCCCGTCAGCCACATCTGGTTCTTCAAGGGCGTCCCGTCGCGCATCGGCTACCTGCTCGACATGGCTCCCAAGGAGCTCGAGAAGGTCCTGTACTTCGCCGCGTCGATCGTGACGTGGGTCGACGACGAGGCGCGCGAGCGCGACACCGCCGACCTCGAGGTCAAGGTCAACGAGGTGCTCGACGCCTACGCCGCCGAGCGTGAGGAGCGCGTGCTCGAGCTCAAGGAGCAGCAGGCGCGCCGCGAGCTGTATCTCGGATCGGACCCGCCCGCCCAGGCCGGAGGCACGAAGGACTTCGACGACGAGGATCACCTCTGGGCCGAGGCGCTGGACATCGACGTCAAGAAGCTCGACGACGACGAGCGGGCGAAGATGCTCAAGGACCTGCGCAAGACCTTCGAGTCCGACATCGCCGACACCGAGGCCTACATCGAGGACGCGGCCGAGCGCATGCGTCAGGTCTGGCAGCTCTTCAAGGACATGGAGCCCAAGAAGATCGAGCACGACGAGACGATCTTCCGCGAGCTCAAGGAGCGCTTCGGCTCCCCGTACGGCTTCGGCGAGTACTTCCGTGGCGGCATGGGCGCGGAGGCGATCCGCGACCTGCTCCAGCAGGTCGACCTCGAGGACGAGTCCGAGGAGCTCGGCGAGATGGTGCGCACCGCGAAGGGCCAGAAGCAGGCCCGCTCGGTCAAGCGCCTGAAGGTCGTCAGCGCGTTCATCCAGTCGGGCAACCGCCCGGAGCAGATGATCCTCGAGGCCGTGCCGGTGATCCCGCCGGAGCTGCGCCCGATGGTCCAGCTCGACGGCGGTCGCTTCGCGACGTCCGACCTCAACGACCTGTACCGCCGCGTCATCAACCGCAACAACCGGCTCAAGCGCCTGCTCGACCTCGGCGCGCCGGAGATCATCGTCAACAACGAGAAGCGCATGCTCCAGGAGGCCGTCGACGCGCTGTTCGACAACGGCCGCCGCGGGCGTCCCGTCACGGGTCCGGGCAACCGGCCGCTGAAGTCCCTGAGCGACATGCTCAAGGGCAAGCAGGGCCGCTTCCGCCAGAACCTGCTCGGCAAGCGCGTGGACTACTCGGGCCGCTCGGTCATCGTGGCCGGCCCGTACCTGAAGCTGCACCAGTGCGGGCTGCCCAAGCTCATGGCGCTGGAGCTCTTCAAGCCGTTCATCATGGCTCAGCTCGTCGAGCGCAAGGCGGCGCAGAACATCAAGGCCGCCAAGAAGATGGTCGACTCGATGATCCCCGAGGTGTGGGACGTCCTCGAGCAGGTCATCCACGAGCACCCGGTCCTGCTCAACCGCGCGCCGACGCTGCATCGCCTGGGCATCCAGGCCTTCGAGCCCGTGCTCGTCGAGGGCAAGGCCATCCAGGTCCACCCGCTCGTCTGCCACGCGTTCAACGCCGACTTCGACGGCGACCAGATGGCGGTCCACCTGCCGCTGTCGGCCGAGGCGCAGGCGGAGGCCCGCATCCTCATGCTGTCGTCGAACAACATCCTGTCCCCGGCGCACGGCCAGCCGCTGGCGACGCCGACCCAGGACATGATCCTCGGCGCCTACTACCTGACCTACGGTCCGGAGTCCGACGAGCTCTCACAGGTCGACCGCGCGACGTTCGAGCCGCGGCCGCACGTGTTCCGGACCGCCCAGGAGGCCGAGCTGTCCTACGAGCTCGGTGGCGTGAAGCTGCACGACCTGGCCGAGTTCCGCCCGCTCGGGCGCGAGGGCGGCCACGTCCTCACGACCGTCGGCCGGATCATCTACAACGACCGCATCGAGCGGGCGCTGCTGGAGGCGATGGGCGACGAGTTCGACCCGACGCAGTACGAGTTCGTCAACAAGTCGATGAAGAAGCGCGACACGACCGAGCTCGTCGACCAGCTCGTGCAGACCTACGGCGCGACGACGATCTCGCAGGTGCTCGACGCCTTCAAGGACCTCGGCTTCGAGTTCTCCACGAAGGCCGGCATCACGATCTCCAAGAACGACGTGGTGATCCCGCCGACCAAGGGCGCGATCGTCAAGGAGTACGAGGAGAAGGTCGCTGAGCTCACCAGCCAGTACGACATGGGGCTCATCACGCAGGAGGAGCGCCACGAGGCGGTCGTCGAGCAGTGGAACGAGTGCACCGAGGTCGTCGCCGAGGCGATGGTCCAGAACCTCGATGTCCTGAACCCCATCTTCATGATGGCCAACTCGGGCGCCCGTGGCTCGTTCAAGCAGATCCGCCAGCTCGCGGGCATGCGCGGCCTCATGGCCAACCCGAAGGGCGACATCATCGAGCGTCCGGTGAAGGCGAACTTCATGGAGGGCCTCGACGTCCTGGAGTACTTCACCTCCACCCACGGCGCGCGCAAGGGACTGGCCGACACCGCCCTGCGGACCGCGGACTCGGGCTACCTGACGCGCCGTCTGGTCGACGTGGCGCAGGACGTCATCATCCGCGAGCCCGACTGCGGCACGGAGGAGTCCATCGAGCTGAGCCTGCTCAAGGACGACGGGTCGCTCAACGACAACCTGCTCGGGCGCGTCGCGGCGGCCGAGATCGCGACGAAGCGCGGTCGGGTGATCATCGCCAAGGGCGCCGAGATCGACCGGCCCGAGATCGCGGACCTGCTCGAGAGCCAGGATCAGCTGAAGACCGACAACCACGGTCACGTGAAGATCGCGGTCCGCTCGGTGCTCAAGTGCGAGGCGCAGAGCGGCGTCTGCCAGGCCTGCTACGGCCGCTCGATGGCCTCCGGCAAGACCGCGCAGATCGGTGACGCGGTCGGCATCATCGCCGCCCAGTCGATCGGCGAGCCGGGCACGCAGCTGACGATGCGGACGTTCCACACCGGCGGCGTCGCCGGCGCGGACATCACGCACGGCCTGCCCCGTGTCGTGGAGCTCTTCGAGGCCCGCAAGCCGAAGGGCCTGGCGAAGATCGCCGAGCAGGACGGCAACGTGACGATCGAGGACTCCGACAAGGCGCTGACCGTCGTCATCACCGACGACGCCGGCGAGGAGCACCGTCACACGTTCCCGCGCCGCACGCGGCTGTTCGTCGACAGCGACCAGCGCGTCGAGGCCGGCACGCAGCTCAACGAGGGGTCGCTGTACCCGCACGAGCTGCTGGCGATCCGCGGGCGCACGGAGACCGAGCAGTACCTCGTCAAGGAGGTACAGGAGGTCTACGTGTCCCAGGGCGTGGACATCAACGACAAGCACATCGAGCTCATCGCGCGCCAGATGCTGAAGAAGGTGCGCGTCGACCAGAAGGGCGACACGGACTACCTCCCGGGGCAGTTCGTCGACCGCTTCGAGTTCGCGAAGATCAACAACGAGATCATCCGCAAGAAGGGTGAGGCGGCGCAGTTCGAGGACATCATCCTCGGCATCACGAAGGCCTCACTGAACACGGACTCGTTCCTCTCGGCGGCCTCCTTCCAGGAGACCACGAAGGTCCTGACCGACGCGGCGCTCGAGGGCAAGATCGATCGCCTCAACGGTCTCAAGGAGAACGTGATCATCGGCAAGCTGATCCCGGCGGCGACCGGTCTGAAGCGCTACCGGCGCATCGAGATCGAGCCCTCGGAGCCGCTGCCGCGCGCGATGGACGACGTCGGCCTGCTCGACCACGACGAGATCGCCGCGGAGCTCGGGCTCGGCGGCGACGGCGACGGCCTCGGCGGGTTCGGCACCGCCTTCAACGAGGACATCGCCTCGCTGGAGGAGATCGGCACGGGCGGTGGCGACACCGGCTTCGCCGAGGAGCTCGCCGACCTCGACGTGCCCGAGAACTCCTAGGGCGCTTCGCCCGACGACGGTCTTCGGACCGGTGCCGCCGGCCTACGGGTCGGCGGTGCCGGTCCTTCGTCGTTCTGGGTCGTCCGGTCGCGTAGGGCGAGGCGCCGTTCATCCAGCTCGCCGGGCGGCGAGCCGATTCGCGTCATGTGGATCGCCGCCGCTGGCTCGTCGCCCTGACCCTGCTCGTCGCGATCGCCGTCGCGGGGCCCGGCGACCCGCGCCCGGCGCCGCCGGCCCGCGCCGCCTCGGCGGGACATTCGGCGCAGGACCCGGCGCGGGTGGTCGCGGCGCGCGCGGCGGCGACGGCGCGCGCGCGGGCTCGACGGGAGGCGGCGCGCCACGCCGAGGCGCGGCGGCTGCGCCGCTCGACGACCGTGAAGGGCGCCCTGCGCCGCGCCTGGCTGTCGCGCGCGATCAGCCGCCGCCGCTACGACGCGCTGCGGCGGACGTGGTGGCTGGCCCGGCGTGACGTGGCCCGGCTGGGCGGGATGCGCCGCGCGGAGCTCGCGGCGGTCGTGGCGATGGCCGAGCGCCTGGCGCGCGGAGGCATGCTGTCCGCCAGCCGCCTCGAGCCCGTGTTCCTCACGATCCGCCGCAACCGCGAGTTCTGGACCACGCGCCCGCTGCCCGCGCCGCGTTCGCGGCTGAGCTTCCGCGGCGATCCCGTCGTCTTCGAGTACTACGCCGGGCGCGGCCTGGCGATCCAGCCGCTGGCGAGCTTCGGCCGCGCCAACGCGCTGGCCGCGTCCTGCCTGCGCGCGCGATCGCGCTACCGCTGCCGGCCGGCGGCGCTGCGCCGGCTGCTGGACCGGATGGTGGCGCTGGCGAGCGAGCGCGGCGGCTTTCTCGCCTGGGAGCACTTCTTCGCGTTCGGCAGCGGCGCGCCGCCATGGATCAGCGCGATGACGCAGGCGACGGGCGCGCAGGCGCTCGCCCGCGGCCGGCGTGCGCTCGGGGCCCGGCGCGCGCGCTACGAGCGTGCCGCGCGGCGTGCGCTGGGAGCGTTCGACGCGCCGCCACCGCTGGGCGTCGCCGTGCGGGCGGGGCGGGGGATGCGCTACGCGATGTACTCCTTCGCGCCGGATCTGCGGATCCTCAACGGCGAGCTGCAGACGCTGATCGGGCTGCGCGACGTCGCCCGGATCTCCGGCAGCGGCCGCGCCCGGCGCCTGTTCGAACGCGGCGAGCCGGCGGCGCGGCGCTCCGTGCGGGGCTTCGACACCGGCGCCTGGTCGCTCTACAGCGCCGCCGGCAGGGAGTCCACGCTGGGCTACCACCGCCTCGTGGCCGGCTTCCTCGGCGGGCTGTGCCGGCGGACCGGCGCATCGACGTACTGCGCCGCCGCCCGGCGCTTCGAGCGCTACGTCCGCGAGCCTCCACGGGTCCACGTGCGCACACTGCGCAAGGCGCGCGTGCGCAAGCCGGCGACGATCCGCTTCACGCTGTCGAAGATCTCCGACGTGCTGCTGCAGGTCCGCGACCGCCGCGGCCGCGTCGAGCTGTCGCGCGGGCTGCGAGCCCTGCCGCACGGGCGCCACAGCGTCGCCTGGGTGCCGCGGCGGGCCGGCCGGCACCGGCTGCGGATCGTGGCGATCGGGCCGGCGGGGACGCGCGCGGTGATCGCGCGCACGCTGCGCGCCGCGACCCCGCCCGACCGCAGGAGGAGGGCGGCGGCGAAGCGGGCACGGGCGAAGCGGGCGGCGACGGCGAAGGCGAAGCGGGCGGCGGTGCGGCGCGCCTGAGCGACGACGGCCGCGCGCCGCGCGGCTGCGCGGCGGGCTGGAGCTACGACACCGGTGCGACGTGCGGGCGCGGCGACGCTGCCGCCGTGGCGGTGACGGCTCGCGGTGAGGGCGCCCGGGTGGCGTCGGCGGTCACTCGGTGTGGGGGCGCTGCCGCCCTGGCGGCGGTGGCTCGGTGTGGGGTCGCGGGGGTGGTGGTCGCGCTCGCTCGCGGTGCGGGCGCCGCCTGGTTCGCGGCCGGCGCGGGCGTGGGGTCGCCATACCTGGTGAGCGCCTCCGCGACGGCGCGGCGCTCGTCCTCGTCGAGCACGCGGGGGGTGCCGCACGCGCAGGCGTGCACGTAGACGCCGCAGGCCCACTCGAGCAGCTGGGTCGCGGCCATCGCGGCGGTCACGTCCGCGCCGTAGGTCACCGCGCCATGGCCGCCCATGAGCGCCGCGCTGCGGCTCTGCAGCGCTGCGACGACGGTCGCCGCGAGCTCCGCGGTCCCGAAGGTGGCGTACGGCGCCACCCGGACGCTGCCGCCGAGGCTCAGCAGCGTGTAGTGGATGCACGGCAGCTCGTCGGCCACGCAGGCGACGGCGGTCGCCATCGGCGGGTGCGTGTGGACCACCGCCCCGGCGTCGAAGTTGCGGTAGACCGCGAGGTGCAGCGGCAGCTCGGAGGTGGGCAGCAGCGGCCCGTCGACGAGGGCGCCGCCAAGGTCGACGACCGCGAGCTCGGCCTTCGTCAGCGTGGCCAGCCGCGCGCCCGTCGGCGTGACGAGCACGAGATCGCCGCTGCGCGCGCTCACGTTGCCGGCCGACCCGACCACGAGACCGGACTGCGCCAGCTCCCGGCAGGCCGCTACGACCCCGGCGCGCAGGCTGTCGATCGCCTCAGTGGCGGACCCTCCCGGCCACCGGCTGTCTGCACGATCGCGATCCATCCCTCGTCTATCGACGCAAGGCGTCCCGTCCTTGACGGCGATCGCGCAACATGGTCCCCGATCCGGGGGCCGGGCGCACAAGCCCCGGGCGGCGTCGGCGGCGGGCGGCGCGGGCGGGGGCGTGGCGAATCCGCATCACTGCGCACGCATGATCCGCCACACCCCCGCCGCCGCCGCCGCGCGCCCTCAGCGACTCCCGGGCCGCCACCCATCCGCCGCGAGCGCCGCGGCGAACCGCTCCCCGTCGCCCGCCGCCGTCTCGACCACGGCCCGCGCGCGCAGGCACGTCCGCAGGCGCCGCGGCCCCACCGCTCGGTCGACGCGCACGATCGCGCCCGCCCGATCGATCCAGAGCAGGTCCAGCGCGAAGCGCATGCCGATCGTGTGCACGGAGCGGCAGCGCTCGAACAGGAGCGCATGACCGGCGGGCAGCGCGTCGCGGTCGAGGTGGGCGAGCCCGCGCCGGCGCGCGCGCCGGTCGCCGGCGACGAGCAGCGTCAGATCGCCGGGCAGCGCGCGCCGCTCGAGCCCCGCCAGCCGGTCGGCGGGCGTCACGGCGCGGGCGCCACGCCGGCCGCCCAGGCGCTCAGCGCGTCGGCGTGCGCCGCGCCCAGCCCGACGGCGGGCGTCGTCGTGACGAGCAGGGTCGGCGCGCCACGCACCGCGGCCCAGACGTGGCACGCCGCGTCGTGCGCGTCGACGATCCAGGCGAGCGGGCGCCCCGGCCCGGCGTGGGCGTCGATCGCCGCGAGCTTCCAGTGCCCATGCCGGCGCCCCGGAGTTCGCGAGAACGAGAGAAACGGCAGTCCGCGGGGTAGAGCCAGCGCGTGCGGCAGATGCTCGTCGGCCTTCTCCTCCCAGCCGCTGCACCACGCGAGCTCAAAGCCTGCCGCGAGCGCGAGCAGGTGGTTTCCGGCGTCGGACGAAAGGAAAAGGATGATCCCGTCTACGTTGTGGCAGCCCCCCGCTGGACGGGTGTCGGACGCGGATCCCCACAGTGAGACGACGCCGTCGATGTCCACGAAGAGCAGCGGTTTGTCCAGGGTTTGCGGCATCTTTGCAACGAGTCGGCACTCGCGGCGCGCTTGGCCGGGGATCACGCTAGCCTCCCCGGGGCACGCTTTGCGCGTCAAGCAAGTTCACCGGGCTGTCGATGGTAGGGGTGTCGCCCGGCGCCGAGACACTTGCTCGACGTGCGCGCTGCGCTGCCATTCATGAGCCTCTACCTCGGAATCCTCATAGCCATGCTCTGCGCGTTCGCGTCGAACCTGGCTTTCCTCTACAAGCACCGCGGCTGCGGCACGGCCTGCACGGTCGACATCCGCCACCCGCTGCGCACCGCCCGCTCGCTCTGGAGCCAGCGCTGGTTCGCGATCGGCATGGGCGTCGGCCTGATCGCGTGGCTGCTGCACGTCGCCGCGATCTCGCTGGCCCCGCTCTCCGTCGTGCAGGCGGTGCTCTCCGGCGGCCTCGTGCTGCTCGCCGTCATGGCCGACCGCCTCTTCGGATTCAAGATCGGGCCGCGCCAGTGGTGGGGCCTGGGCATGACCTGCGTCGGGCTGATCCTGCTCGCGATCACGCTGCCCAAGACGCACGGCGCGCACTCGAGCTTCTCGTCCACCGCGATGATCGCCTTCGAGGCCGGCCTGTTCGGGCTCGGCGCCCTGTTCATCATGGGCAAGCGCCTCGGCGGCCCCGCGGAGCACCACGGCATCATGCTCGCCGCGGCCGCCGGCATCCTGTTCGGCGTCTGCAACCTCGCCGTCAAGGCGCTGACCGGCGTCGTCGGCGACGGCGGCGCGGTGGGCGTCATGCTCAGCCCCTGGACGTGGGTCGCGCTGTGCGCCTCGGCCGCCGCCTTCTACGCCTCCGCGCGCTCCCTGCAGGACGGCGACGCCGTCCCGGTGATCGCGATCACCGGCACCGCCGCGAACATCGCGACGATCGCCGGCGGGATCATCGTCTTCGGCGATCCGCTGCCCAACAACGCGCTCGGCATCGCGCTGCAGGCACTCGCCTTCGTGCTCGTGATCGTGGCCTCGGCGCTGACGCCGGCGCCGGTCCGGGCCGCCCGCGTCGCCTCGGGCACACCGGCGACCGCGCCCGCCGGCGCGTAGCCGCCGCGTCGCCTCGGGCAACCGGGCGCCCCCGCCGGCGCGTAGCCGCCAGCACGGCGTCGGGCACACCGGCGACCGCGCCCGCCGGCGCGTAGCCGCCCACTCCGCGTTCAGCTCAGGTCGAGCAGGTACTCGGCAAGCTCCAAACCGAGCTCGCCCGACGTCTCGAGCTCGCCCGTCGCGCGCCAGCCCTCGCGCTCGTAGAACGCACGCGCCCGCTGGTGCCCGGCGGCGACGAGCAATCGCCCGCCCGCGAAGCCCCGCTGCTGCATGTCCGCGGCGCCGATCGCGTTGAGCTGCGCCGCCAGGCCGCTGCCCCAGTACTCCTCGCGCACGAAGAGCTGTGTGAGCAGCGCGACGTCGCCGCGCGGCGCGTCGGCCGCGTCGCGGTCGGGGCGCAGGCTGATGTGGCCGGCCGGCCGCGGGCCCTCGGAGGCGATGTGCGCCCACGAGCCGTCGTGCGGGAAGCGCTGCAGCAGGCCGATGAGCATCTCGGTGCGCCCCGGCGGGTTCCAGCCGATCGGCGTCCAGCCGCGGTACGTCGACAGTCCGGCGACGAGGCTGTCGGCGATCGTCCCGAGGTCGGCGGTCGTGGCCGGCCGGATCGTGAAGCGCTCGCTCATCGCGCCGACAGTAGTGGTCGCACGCGTGCGACGGCGCACGACCGCGGCGCACCGGTCAGACTGCCCGGCATGAGGCGCCGCGTCCCGATCGTCGTGCTGCTCGCGCTCGCCCTGGCCGTCGCGCTCGCGCCCGCCGCCCCCGCGCAGACGAAGGCCAAGGCGCCGACGGTCAAGCCCAAGCCCGCCAAGCCGAAGGCCCCGCCTGCGTCGAGCCGTGGCCTGGAGACGATCATCCAGGACGACGGGCTGCTGCTCTACCGCCCCCAGGCCGAGGTCGAGGCGGCCGTCGCCCGGATGCGCGAGCTGGGCATCGACCGGGTGCGCATCACCGCCAGCTGGTCCTCGCTGACGCGCGCGCCGGAGGAGGAGACCAAGCCCGCGGGCTTCGACGCCGCCGATCCCGGCGCCTACGAGCAGGCGCGCTGGGCCGGCCTGGACACCGCGATCCGGACGATCCGCGCCGCCGGGTTGAAGGCGCTCGTCGACATCGGCTTCTGGGCGCCGCACTGGGCAACCGACGACGCGCCCGGCCCGCGGGCGCGCTCGAACATCGATCCGCAGGCCTACGCCGACTTCGCCACGGCGATCGCGCTGCGCTACTCCGGCGCGTTCACGCCGCCCGCAACGGACGGCGCGCCGATACCCGAACCGACCGAGGACGCCAGCCTGATCGCCGAGTACATCCAGCCGCTCGTCCCCTTCCCGATCCCCGATCCGCCGCTGGACATCCCGCCGCTCCCGCCGCTCCCGCTGCCCGCGGCCCAGGCGCGCGCCGCGGCCCAGGCCGCGCCCGCCCCGGCCACCGCCGACCCGGCCGGCGCGCTGCCGAGCGTCGACCGCTTCGTCATCTGGAACGAGCCCAACCACCAGGGCCTGCTGCTGCCGCAGTGGAAGGCCGACGGGAGGACGCCCGCCAGCCCCGGGGTCTACCGCGCGATGCTGCGCGCGGCCTATGCGGCGGTCAAGGCGGTCCGCCGTACGGCGACCGTCCTCATCGGCAACACGTCGAGCACCGGCGGCGAGCGCGGCAAGGGGCCGGTCGCGCCGTTGGAGTTCCTGCGCGAGCTGGCCTGCGTCAACGCCCGGCTCAAGCCGCGCACCGACGGCGACTGCGCGGGCTTCACGCAGCTGCCCGGCGACGGCTGGGCGCACCATCCGTATTCCCAGAACGAGCGCCCCGAGCGCGTCTCGGACCCCAAGAAGGAGCCCGGCGACCTGCGCCTCGCCGACACGCCCGTGCTCGCCAGGACGCTCGACCGGCTCGTCCGGCTCGGCCGGCTCGCGCCCGGCAACCGCAACATCCACCTGACCGAGTTCGGCTACGAGACCAAGGGCATCCCCGGCCGGCCGCGGGTCAACGAGACCCAGCAGGCGCGCTGGATGACCTGGTCGGAGCACATCGCCGACAGCGTGCCGACCGTCCGCTCCTTCGCCCAGTTCCTCCTGCGCGACCAGCCGCCCGCGCCGGTGCGCGTCTCGCAGAGCGACAAGCGCCCGTTCGGCGAGTACTCCACCGGCCTGCTGCACGTCGACGGCTCCGAGAAGGTCGTCGCCCGGACGTTCATCGCCGGGCTCTTCGCGCAGCTGCAGCCCAAGCGCAAGGTGCTCGTCTACGGGCGCCTGCGGCTCGGCCCCGGCCCGAAGGTCATCGTGCTGCAGCGCCAGGTGAAGGGCGGGGAGTGGAAGCGCCTCGGGCGCCTGGCGATCGACGGGCGCCACGCGTTTCAGCGCACGTTCGCGCATCGCGCCGGCGCGTCCTACCGGCTCACGTATCCGGGCGCCGGCGGCAAGCGCCGCACCGGCCTGGCCGTCAAGCCCGTGCCCGCCGCGCGCTGAGGGCAGGCGAGGGTTGCTAGCATCACCGCCCGCATGCCTACGACTTCCCAGCTCGTCCGCAAGGGCCGAAAAGTGCCCAAGAAGAAGCTCGCCACCCCCGGCCTGAAGTCCGGCAAGGGACGCAAGAAGAAGGTCGCTGCCCCGCAGCGCCGCGGTGTCTGCACGCGCGTCTACACGACGACGCCGAAGAAGCCGAACTCCGCGCTGCGCAAGGTCGCGCGTGTGAGGATCACCGGCTCGATCGAGGTCACCGCCTACATCCCCGGCGAGGGCCACAACCTTCAGGAGCACTCCGTCGTGCTCGTCCGCGGCGGTCGCGTCAAGGACCTGCCGGGCGTGCGCTACAAGGTCGTCCGCGGGACGCTCGACGCCGCCGGCGTGAGCGACCGCAAGAAGGCCCGCAGCTCCTACGGCGTGAAGAAGAAGTAGTGCCGCGCCGCTCTGCCGCCACGATCCGGCCGATCGAGCCGGACCCCCTTCATCGTTCGCGCATCGTCCAGCAGGTCATCAACCGCGTGATGCTCGACGGCAAGAAGTCCGTCGCCGAGAAGATCGTCTACGACGCCCTCGCGATCATCGGCGAGCGCACCGGCAAGGACCCGGTCGAGCAGCTCGAGCTGTCGATCAAGGCGCTGACCCCGGTGCTCGAGGTTCGCTCCCGCCGCGTCGGCGGCGCGACCTACCAGGTGCCGGTCGAGGTCCCCTCGCGCCGCGCCCGCACGCTCGCCGTGCGCTGGCTCGTCGAGTTCGCCCGCCAGCGTCGCGAGCGCACGATGGCCCAGCGCCTGGCCAACGAGCTCATGGATGTCCAGTCCCAGCAGGGCGGCGCCTACAAGCGCAAGGACGACATCTACCGCATGGCCCAGGCCAACAAGGCCTTCGCCCACTACCGCTGGTAGCACGCCGCGGCGGTGGCGTCGCCTGACGCTGAATTGCCTGTTGCAGCGTGCCGGGTGTCGCGCTGCGACGCTACTTGCGTGCCGCTGATCGGTTGCTACCTCCCATGAAGCTGCGCGTCGCGACGATCCTCTGCGGCCTCGTGTTCGTGCTCGCCCTGCTCGGCGTGGCCGGCGGCGCGCAGGCGGCGTCGAAGGCGCCGCGCCTGACGGGCCTGCGCTGTGTGCCGGTCGCCGCGAAGGCCTGCCGGTCCAGCGTGCGCGTCGCCGTCGGCAAGCAGATCCAGCTGCAGGGGCGGGGGCTGAAGCGCGGCATGCGGGTGACGTTTCGCTGGTCGCGCGGAGCGCTCGCCACGAAGCTCGCCCGCTCGCGCGGCGGCTGGACGGTGCGCGTGCCGGCCGGGACGGCGCTCGGCACGGTCGGCGTGACGGTGCGCGACGGCGCCGGCCGGCGCTCGAACAGGCGCACCATCAGGGTCATCGCGCTCGCGCCGCTGCCCTCGCTGAACGCGGCCAAGCCGGGGGCGCTGCCCGCGGTCTTCGCCGGCGACGGCATGTGGATCTGGTACGTCGACAAGTCCGAGGGCGGCAACCTCGACGTGATCGCCGCGCGCGCCCGTGCGGCGGGGATGAGCACCGTCTTCGTCAAGAGCGCCGACGGCGGTGACGTCTGGGAGCAGTTCACGCCTCAACTCGTCGCCGAGCTGCACGCGCGCGGGCTGCGCGCCTGCGCCTGGCAGTTCGTCTACGGCGCCGATCCGCAGGCGGAGGCAAGCGCCGCCGCCGCCTCGGTCGCCGCCGGCGCCGACTGCTTCGTGATCGACGCCGAGACGAAGTACGAGGGCCGCTACGCCTCCGCCCAGCGCTACGTCGCCGCGCTGCGCGGCGCGGTCGGCCCGGGCTACCCGATCGGCTTCACGTCGTTTCCCTACGTCGACTACCACCCGCGGCTGCCCTACTCGGTCTTCCTCGGTCCCGGCGGCGCGCAGGCCAACCTGCCGCAGGTGTACTGGAAGGCGATCGGCGGCTCGGTCGACGCCGTCAGCGCGAAGACCGTCGCCCAGAACCGCATCTACGGCACGCCGATCGCCCCGCTCGGCCAGTCCTACGACACCCCGAAGGCCGGCGACCTGCGCCGCTTCCGCGCGCTGTGGGCCGGCTACGGCGCGGGCGGGCTGTCGTGGTGGAGCTGGCAGGCGACGCAGGACCCCGCATGGGCGGTCCTGACGGAGCCCGCGCCCGCAGCGGTCGTGCCGTCCGATCCCGGCTGGCCCGCCCTCGACCAGGGCTCGACCGGCGACCAGGTGATCTGGCTCCAACAGCACCTCGCCTCCGCCGACCCGTCGGTCGCGGTTGACGCGAAGTTCACGGCGGCCACGAAGACCGCATTGCAGGCCTTCCAGTCATCGCGTGGCCTGGCCGCGACCGGCGAGACGGACGCCGCGACGTGGCAGGCCCTGCTGACCGTGCCGTTGCGCGTCGTGGACTGGACCGCAGTCAGGTAGCGGCGATTTTCCGGTCTGCGGTCGCGGCCGGCCGCGGGCCGAGTGCCGGCGTCGTCAACGCCATCTTTGAAGGTGAGACGGACGCGGGGCGCGGCGGCGTCTGCGCGAGCGCTCGCCGCGGGAGGGGGCCGGTGCCCGAGCGCCCCGGATGAGGGAAGAACCGCGGCCCCCTCGCCGGCGCGTGCCGGATCGCGGTCAGCGTGGCGGGTTGGTGTTCGCTACGAACAGCTTCGCGCCATGCTTCGTCGTGGTCGGGCGGGTCGGGTGAGCGTGGCGGGTTGATGTTCGCTACGAACAGCTTCGCGCCATGCTTCGTCGTGGTCGGGCGGGTCGGGTGAGCGTGGCGGGTTGGTGTTCGCTACGAACAGCTTCGCGCCATGCTTCGTCGTGGTCGGGCGGGTCGGGGTGAGCGTGGCGGGTTGATGTTCGCTACGAACATCTTCGCGCCATGCTTCGCTCGCCGCTCGCCGCTCGCCGCTCGCCGCTCGCCGCCGCCCGCTCCGCTGGCCGAGGTCGCGGTCGTGGCGTCAATGACGCGCCGAGCGCCCGAGATTCGCCACGACGGGCTGCGCGCGATCGAGCCGCGGCGGCCGGGGCGTCGGTTGGCATGCGCACCAGATTCGCCATGACCCGCGCGCCGCGACGGCACGCCACACGTCGTGCTCGCGCCTCCACAACCGCTCCAACACGGCCGGCCAGGCCGCCCACCCACCCCCCAACGATGCTGTTCGCCGCCCCTCAGCAGCATCACGCCGGCCCGCGCCCCACCCGCCGCACCCCGCCGCCGGCCGCCAGCACCCCACCCGCCACCAGCAGCAGCACCCCGCCCGCGATCTCCAAGCCGAGCCCCACTCCCGCCCGCGCCCGCGCGTCCTCGTACGCCAGCGACTCCGGTAGCCGCCCACTCCCGCGCGTATCCGGCCGATCCACCGCCAGCGCCACCACGAGCGCGACCGCGCCGAGCGCCACGAGCGCCAGCCCGGCCGTACGCGCCGGACCGCGCAGGCGCAGCCCGAGGCCCGTCACCGCCACCGCGAACAGCGCCACGACGAGCAGGGCGTAGCCGTGGTTCTCGCCGCCCGTCGCAGCGCGCTGGACGACCTCCAGCGACCCCACGGTGACCTCGTACACGGTCGAGAACTCGGCGGCCACGAGCAGCAGGGCCGCCACGATCGCGAGCCCCGCGGCGACCCGCCGGACGATCACGAAAGTCCCGGGTGGGCCAGGGGGCCTTTGCTATAGTCGTCGATCGTTCCCAGGGCCGATGTGCTCATCCGCGGCCGCCCCGGGACGCAGTGCGCACCACGATGGATTTCTCGACCACATAGCGCGCCGGGCCTGACAACGATCAGACGCGCGCGCGGGCCCCAGGGGCCCGCTTTTTTTGGTCGGGACCGGAGAGAAGAGACAAGAGACGACATGCCACGTACACACTCGCTCGAGAAGACCCGGAACATCGGGATCATGGCGCACATCGACGCCGGCAAGACGACCACCACCGAACGCATCCTGTACTACACGGGACGCACCTACAAGATCGGTGAGGTCCACGAGGGCGCCGCCACGATGGACTGGATGGAGCAGGAGCAGGAGCGCGGAATCACGATCACGTCGGCCGCGACGACCTGCGAATGGCGCGACCATCGCATCAACATCATCGACACGCCCGGCCACGTCGACTTCACGGTCGAGGTGGAGCGCTCGCTGCGCGTCCTCGACGGCGCGATCGCGCTGTTCGACTCCGTCGCCGGCGTCGAGCCGCAGTCCGAGACCGTCTGGCGCCAGGCCGACAAGTACGCCGTGCCGCGCATCGCGTTCATCAACAAGATGGACCGCATCGGCGCGGACTTCGAGGGCTCGCTGACGACGATGGAGACGCGCCTGGGCGCGAACGCCGTGCCGGTGCAGATCCCGATCGGCGCCGAGTCCGAGTTCAAGGGCATCATCGACCTGCTCGAGATGAAGGCCGTCATCTACCTCGACGACCTCGGCAAGGACCAGGACGTCGTCGAGATCCCGGCCGAGTTCGCCGACGCCGCCGCCGACGCGCGCGAGCGCCTGCTCACGCAGCTCGCCGACCTCGACGACGAGATCGCCGAGTTGTACCTCGCCGAGGAGCCCGTCCCGACGGCGATGATCAAGGCCGCGCTGCGCAAGGCGACGCTGTCGATCGCCATCACGCCGGTCTTCTGCGGCTCCGCCTTCAAGAACAAGGGCGTCCAGCCCCTGCTGGACGCCGTGCTCGACTACCTGCCCTCGCCGCTGGAGGTCAAGCCGATCGAGGGCCACCTCGTCGACAAGCACGGCGAGTCAACGGGCGAGATCATCCTCGAGCCCAACGACGACGACCCCTTCACGTCGCTGGCCTTCAAGATCATGGCCGACCCGTTCGTCGGCAAGCTCACCTACTTCCGCGTCTACTCCGGCAAGCTCGAGGCGGGGTCGAAGATCCTCAACGTCTCGACCAGCCGCCAGGAGCGCGTCGGCCGCCTGCTCGTCATGCACGCCAACGACCGCGAAGAGGTCGACACCGTCTACGCGGGCGACATCGCCGCGGCGGTGGGCATCAAGCAGATCGTCACCGGCGACACCCTCTGCGACCCCAACCGGCCCGTGAAGCTCGAGATGATCGACTTCCCCGAGCCGGTCATCAAGGTCGCGGTCGAGCCCAAGACGAAGGCCGACCAGCAGAAGATGTCGGTCGCGCTGGCGCGCCTCGCCGAGGAGGACCCGACGTTCCAGGTCGCCACCAACGAGGAGACCGGCCAGACCGAGATCTCCGGCATGGGCGAGCTGCACCTCGAGATCCTCGTCGACCGCATGAAGCGCGAGTACAAGGTCGAAGCCAACGTCGGCCGCCCGCAGGTCTCCTACCGCGAGACCATCCGCGGCACGGCCGAGAAGGTCGAGGGGCGCTTCGTCAAGCAGACCGGCGGCTCGGGCCAGTTCGGCATCGTCTACATCAACATCGAGCCGGCGCCCGGCGAGGGCTTCGACTTCGTCTCGAAGATCCGCGGCGGCTCCGTGCCGAGCGAGTTCATCCCCGCCGTCGAGAAGGGCGTCGAGGAAGCGCTGACCACAGGCGTGAAGGCCGGCTACCCGATGGTCGACGTGCGCGTGACCCTCGTCGACGGCAAGTACCACGACACCGACTCCTCGGAGATCGCGTTCAAGGTCGCGGGCTCGCTAGCCTTCAAGGAAGCCGCACGGCGCGCCAAGCCCGTCCTGCTCGAGCCGGTGTTCGCCGTCGAGGTCGTGACCCCAGAGGATTTCCTCGGTGAGGTCATCGGCGACCTCAACCGGCGACGCGGACGGATCGAGGGGCAGGAACGGCGCGGCAACGCGCTCGCAGTCACCGGCCGCGTGCCGCTGAGCGAGATGTTCGGCTACGTGAACGACCTGCGATCCAACACGCAGGGCAGGGCCAGCTACACGATGCAGTTCGACGGATACGAGGAAGTGCCGCCGAACATCGCCGAGAAGCTCGTGGAGCACCGGTTGGGCGAAAAGTCGCAAGCCGCCTGATCGCAAGAGATTCGGTAGTTTCATCCAGTTCATTCGACAGACGTAGAGGAGCGAATCGAAAGTGGCAAAGGAGAAGTTCGAGCGCGACAAGCCGCACGTCAACGTCGGCACGATCGGTCACATCGATCACGGCAAGACGACGCTGACTGCTGCCATCACGACCGTGCTCGCCGAGCACGGCGGTGGCGAGGCGCGCAGCTTCGCCGAGATCGACAACGCGCCGGAGGAGAAGGCGCGCGGCATCACGATCGCCACCTCGCACGTCGAGTACCAGACCGACAACCGGCACTACGCCCACGTCGACTGTCCGGGTCACGCCGACTACATCAAGAACATGATCACCGGTGCCGCGCAGATGGACGGCGCGATCCTCGTGGTCTCCGCCGCCGACGGCCCGATGCCGCAGACGCGCGAGCACATCCTGCTCGCCCGCCAGGTCGGCGTGCCGTACATCGTCGTGTTCCTCAACAAGGCCGACATCGTCGACGACGACGAGCTGCTCGAGCTCGTCGAGCTCGAGGTTCGCGAGCTGCTGACCTCCTACGACTTCCCGGGCGACGACATCCCGTTCATCACCGGCTCGGCGACCCAGGCGCTCGCCGGCGACGAGGACGCGAAGGCGAAGATCATGGAGCTCGCCAACGCGCTGGACACGTACATCCCGGAGCCCGAGCGTGCGCTCGACAAGCCGTTCCTGATGCCGGTCGAGGACGTCTTCTCGATCACGGGCCGCGGCACCGTCGCGACCGGCCGCATCGAGCAGGGCATCGTGCACACGGGCGACCAGGTCGAGATCGTCGGCATCCGCCCGCAGTCGTCGACGACCGTCGTCACGGGCGTCGAGATGTTCCGCAAGATCCTCGACGAGGGTCGCGCGGGCGACAACGTCGGCTGCCTGCTGCGTGGCACCAAGCGCGAGGACATCGAGCGCGGCCAGGTGCTGTGCAAGCCCAAGTCGATCACGCCGCACACGAAGTTCAAGTCCGAGGTCTACGTCCTCAAGAAGGAGGAGGGCGGCCGTCACACGCCGTTCTTCACGGGCTACCGGCCGCAGTTCTACTTCCGCACGACCGACGTGACCGGCTCAGCGCACCTCCCCGAGGGCGTCGAGATGGTCATGCCGGGCGACAACGTCACCATGCAGATCGATCTGATCCAGCCGATCGCCATGGATCCGGGCCTGCGCTTCGCCATCCGCGAGGGCGGCCGCACGGTCGGCTCTGGCGTGGTGACGGAGATCATCGAGTAAGGAGCACGCGGGTTCTCAGCAGCACGACGGGGCGGGTCCGGATTCTCCGGCTCCGCCCTTTCTGCGGCTTTCCGGCACGCACGCACACACCATGGCTACCACCACAGAGAACAAGATCCGCATCCGCCTGAAGGCGTATGACCACTCGGCGATCGAAACGGCCGCCAAGGAGATCGTCGACACCGCGACGCGGACCGGTGCAACCGTTTCTGGGCCGGTGCCGCTGCCGACCGAGAAGAACGTGTACTGCGTGATTCGCTCGCCGTTCAAGGACAAGGACTCGCGCGAGCACTTCGAGATCCGGACGCACAAGCGGCTCATCGACATCCATCAGCCCACGCCCAAGACCGTCGACTCGCTCCAGCGCCTCGACCACCTGCCCGCCGGCGTCGACATCGAAATCCGCCTGGCGACCTAACGCGATGCCCGCGATTCTCGCCAAGAAGCTCGGCATGACGCAGCTGTTCCTCGAGGACGGAACGGTCGAGCGCGTCACCGTGCTCGAAGCCGGACCCTGTCCGGTCACGGGTGTGCGCACCCATGACGTCGACGGCTACGAGGCCGTGCAGCTCGCGTTCGGCTCGGTGAAGGAGAAGTACCTCACCAAGCCCGAGCTCGGCCATCTCAAGAAGGCCGGCGCGCCCCCGATGCGGCTCGTCAAGGAGTTTCGCGACGAGGCCGGCGAGCATCTCGTCGGCGAGACGGTCACGGTCGAGCACTTCGAGGTGGGCCAGACGGTGAAGATCTCGGGCACCTCCAAGGGCAAGGGCTTCCAGGGCACGATCAAGCGCCACAACTTCGCCAGCGGCCCCAAGTCGCACGGCTCGCACAACGTCCGCGCTCCCGGCTCGATCGGCGCCTCGGCGTGGCCCGCCCGCGTGATGAAGGGCATCAAGGGACCGGGCCAGATGGGCAACAAGCGCGTGACGCAGAAGGGGCTGACGATCGTCCGCCTCGACCCGGGCGACAACCTCATGCTCGTGCGCGGCTCCGTGCCGGGCCCCCGCAACGGCTTCGTGGAGGTACGCACCGATGCCTAGCGCCAAGATCCTCGGCGGCTCGAAGTCGGCCACGCTCGACGACGCCGCCTTCGGCGCCTCGTTCAACGAGGCGCTCGTGCACGAGACCGTCCGCGCCGAGCTCAACGCCCGCCGCCAGGGCACGCACGCGACGAAGACGCGCGGCAACGTCCGCGGCGGCGGCGCCAAGCCGTGGCGCCAGAAGGGCACCGGCCGGGCTCGCGCCGGCTCGTCGCGCTCGCCGATCTGGACGGGCGGCGGCACGACCTTCGGCCCCTCGCCGCGCCACTACACCTTCAAGGTCAACCGCAAGGAGCGCCGCGCCGCGCTGCGCAGCGCGCTGTCGGTCCATGCCGCCCGCGACTCGATCGCGGTCTTCGACCCCAAGCCGTTCGACACGCCCTCGACGAAGCAGGCGTTCGGGCTGCTGGCCGACTCCGGCCTGGCCCTCCCGACGCTGGTCATCCTCGCCGACGACCAGGAGCAGGCCGCGCTGTCGTTTCGCAACATGAAGCGGATCTCCGTGCTGTCGACGTCGATGGTCGGGATCGCCGATCTCATCGGCGCCCGCTCGGTCATCTGTTCGCAGGAGGCGCTCGACGCGCTGACCGCGCGCGCCAAGGGCGAGCGCGGCGCCGATGCCGAGCCCGAGGAGGGGCGGAGCCCCGTTCAACAGAGGCAGGATGCCCGCTCCGCGCTCGGTGACCACGACGCGGGGCCGGATGCCCCGCGGAGGAACTAACCCCTGATGGATCCCAGCCAGGTCGTCATCCGCCCGGTCGTCTCCGAGAAGTCCTACGTGCTCGCGACGGCCAACAAGTACGTCTTCCGCGTCCACGCCGATGCGCACAAGACGCAGATCCGCCAGGCCATCGAGGCGCTCTTCGACGTCTCGGTCATCTCGGTGCACACGATGAGCGTCAAGTCCAAGCCCAAGCGGCGCGGGCAGATCCACGGCCGCACGCGGCAGTGGAAGAAGGCCATCGTCCATGTGGGCGAGGGCGACTCCATCCCCATTTTCCAGGGCCTCGAGTCCCTCGAGGACTGACGATATATGGCCATTCGCAAGCCCAAGCCCACGAGCCCCGGTCGGCGCTTCTCCACGTATCCCGACTTCGCGGAGATCACGAAGGACGAGCCCGAGAAGACCCTCGTCGAGGGCCTCACGAAGTCCGGCGGGCGCAACGCTCGCGGGCGCAAGACCGCCCGCCACCGCGGTGGCGGCGCCAAGCGCCTGTACCGCAAGATCGACTTCAAGCGGCGCAAGGACGGCGTGCCCGGCAAGGTCGCCGCGATCGAGTACGACCCCAACCGGTCGGCCTACATCGCGCTGATCCACTACATCGACGGCGAGAAGGCCTACATCCTCGCGCCGCAGCGCCTGCGCGTCGGCATGACGGTCGAGTCGGGCGAGGCAGCGGACATCACGCCGGGCAACTGCCTGCCGCTGACCCGCATCCCGATCGGCACGGTCATCCACAACGTCGAGCTCGAGCCCGGCCGTGGCGGCCAGCTCGCCCGCTCCGCCGGCACCGGCGTCCAGCTCATGGCCCGCGAGAACGGCATGGCG